>RXJD01000009.1 GCA_003987775.1 Mycobacterium sp. | reverse complement strand
GCGGCACCCGCATCCCCCTGACCACCCTGATCCGCTGGGCCGCCACCGCGCATCACTACCTGGCGGTCTTCGACCAGGCCAAGCCGTTAGCCCTGTTCCACACCAAGCGATTGGCCAACCTCGCCCAGCGAATGATGTTGCTGGCCAAAGAAGGCGGCTGCACCCGCCCCGGCTGCGACACCCCGGGCTACCACTGCCAAGTGCATCACGTCTCCGGGTGGACCAACACCTACCTCACCGACATCCACGACCTCACCCTCGCGTGCGGACCCGAGAACCGCCTCGCCGAAAAAGGCTGGACCACCCGCAAAAACGCCCACGGCCACACCGAATGGCTCCCACCCGCCCACCACGACCACGGACAACCCCGCATCAACACATTCCACCGCCCCGAAAAGCTGTTCGCACCCGAGGACGACGAACCCGGTTGATCGCGCTTGCATTGTGCCGTTGACCTGGCATCCTGTACGGATGGCAGGCAATGAGCTGGACCCCATTCGGGCCAAAAGCGCTCTGGCAGTGATCAAGCAGAACCCCGGGATTGTGCTTTTCGCGGTCTCGCCGCTGATCGCCCTGGTGGCCGTCACCTGGTACTTCGCCGGCGCCGGCTGGGGAATCGTGCTGGCTCTGATATTGCTGGTGGCCGGCGGCGTCCTCGTTCTCCGCAAGCACTGACGCCACCGGCATGCGTTCGTGGTGGGGTTGGGGCACGCTCGAACAGGCGCTCACTGAGCAGGAGACGAAAGATCTGGTGGACCGCGTAGCGGCAATGCTGCCCGGCCACGACCTCACCGACCACCGCCCGCCCGACCCGAACGCGCTCGGGCTGCCGAGCCCTCGGGTCACTCCGCCGCAGTCCCTGGCCGGGTTGTGCTCATCCCAGGTGGTAGATCGGGCGGGGCACGCGCGCGGCAAGGCTTTTCGCGACGTCGCGCGCAACCTGCAGGGGCGGCTGGACCATCTTCCCGACCTGATCGTGCGGCCGCGCCGCGAACAGGACGTGGTCGATGTGCTGGATTGGTGTACCCGCCAACAGATTTCGGTCATTCCCTACGGCGGCGGCAGTTCCGTCGTCGGCGGCGTGGAACCACGTTTCGAGCAGCCCGCGGTCACCTTGGATGTCAGCGCTATGAGCTCGGTGATCGAAGTCGATCAGGTCAGCCGCGCCGCGCGTATCCAGGCCGGCGCGCTCGGGCCGTGGATCGAAGACCAGTTACGCAAACACAACCTGACACTGCGGCACTTCCCGCAGTCGTTCGCGTTCTCCAGCCTCGGTGGCTGGTTGGCCACTCGCGCGGGCGGACACTTCGCCACCCTCTACACCCACATCGACGATCTGACCGAATCCGTCCGCGTGGTCACCCCGGCCGGCGTTAGCGAGTCCCGCCGGCTACCGGGCTCGGGCGCGGGACCGTCCCCGGACCGGCTCTTCATCGGCTCGGAGGGCACTCTCGGTGTGATCACCGAGGCCTGGATGCGGTTGCAGTACCGTCCACGCTGGCAGGTCACCGCCTCGGTGGCCTTCGAGAGTTGGGCGGCAGCTGTCGCCGCCACCCGGACCGTCGCCCAAGCGGGTCTGTTTCCCGCGAACTGCCGGTTGCTCGATCCCGCGGAAGCATTCCTGAACGCCGGCGTACCGGTGCACGGTGGCCTGCTGGTGCTGGCGTTCGAATCCGCCGATCATCCGATCGACCCCTGGCTGAACCGCGCACTGGAGATCACGGCCGAACACGGCGGCACGGTCATATCCCGCCGCAACCGCGAATCCGACAGTGACGCAACAGAAGACAGGCCAGATGATGCGGCGACCAACTGGCGCTCGTCCTTCCTGCGGATGCCCTACCAACGGGATGCCCTGGCACGCCGCGGTGTCATCGCCGAGACGTTCGAAACCGCGTGCACCTGGACCGGATTCGAGGATCTGCACAACGCGGTAATGGGTGCCGCCCGCGATGCGATCCAGAAGGTCTGTGGCACCGGCGTGGTGACCTGCCGGTTCACCCATGTCTATCCCGACGGCCCGGCGCCGTACTACGGCATCTACGCGGCCGGCCGGTGGGGTTCTCTGGACGCGCAGTGGGACGAGGTGAAAGCCGCTGTCTCCGAAGCGATCAGCGCCACCGGCGGCACCATCACCCACCATCACGCCGTCGGCCGCGACCACCGCCCGTGGTACGACCGGCAGCGGCCCGACCCGTTCGCGAAAGCGCTTCGCGCGACCAAGCACGCGCTGGATCCGGCCGGAATCCTCAATCCCGGAGTGCTAGTGGGATAGTGGCGGCCCGCTTCGCCCGGCCTCGGCCGCGTTCGCGACCGCCACGTTGGGATAACGATCAGCCGTGCCCGATGTGCAGCAAGCGCGCCAGGTTGGGCAGCTTGACCCGGGGACGTCCGTGCGGTTCGCCGGCCGAGCGCTCGAACCGGTCGATCACGTCCCAGTGCTCTGAGGTGATCACCTTCGGCTGCCGTTCGGTCAGCCAGGCCGAGATCCGGTCGGCGTGATCCGCGGGGAAGTCGGCCAGCGCAGCACCGGCCAAGTCGGCGATCAACGTGTCGACGGTCTCCTGGGAGTCGCTCTTGTTGGTGCCGATCACTCCGGTCGGCCCGCGCTTGATCCAGCCCACGACGTACTCGTTGCGACTGCCTTCGATTCGACCGGCAGTGTTCGGGATGGTGCCGCGCTTCTCGTCGAAGGGCAGGCCCGGAGTGGGCACACCGCGGTAGCCCACCGAGCGGACCACCAGTTGCACGGGCAGTTCCTCGCGCTCGCCGGTGTCCTTGGCCGACACCCATCCGCTTTCGTCGGTGACCAGTTCGTTGCGACCCAGCACGATGTGCTCGACGCGCTCTTCGCCCTTGATCTCGATCGGAGAGGTGAGGAACCGGAACACGATTCGCCGGTGTCCCGGGCGAGGCTCGCGCTCCGCGTAGCCCCGCAACACTTTGATGTTCTGTTTGGTGGTCTTGCCCGCGGCCTCGGCGTCCTCGTCGGTGATGTCCGCGAACTGCGCCGGGTCGACGATCACGTCGACCCCTTCGAGCTCGCCCAGCTCGCGCAACTCCAGCGTGGTGAACGCCGTCTGCAGCGGGCCGCGCCGGCCGATGATCACCACCTCTTCGACGCCGCGGGGCCGCAGCGACTCCAGCGCGTGGTCGGCGATGTCGGTGAGCGCCAGCACGTCGGGGTCGGTCACCAGGATGCGGGCGACGTCGATCGCGACGTTGCCGTTGCCGACCACCAGGGCACGCGCCCCGGACAGGTTCGGTGTCTTCTCCTCGAAATGCGGGTGGGCGTTGTACCAGCCGACGAAATCGACCGCGGAGATGCTGCCGGCCAAGTTCTCCCCGGGAATGTTCAGCGGCTTGTCCGACTGCGCGCCGACGGCGTAGATCACTGCGTCGTAGTGCTCGGCCAGTTCCTGCGCCTGGACGTGTTCGCCGACGGCCACGTTGCCGAAAAACCGGAAGCGGGGATCGGTCGCGGTCTTCTCGAACTGTTTGCTGATCGACTTGATCTTGGGGTGGTCGGGCGCCACACCGGAGCGCACCAGCCCCCATGGTGTCGGCAGCATCTCGAGCATGTCGACGGCTACGTCGATCTCATCGGTGGTGTCGGCCGCCTTCAATAAAGACGCTGCGGCGAAGAAGCCCGACGGACCGGAGCCGACGATGGCGACGTGATAGGGACGCATGTAGAAGCATGCTAGACGGTGGTGCCGGTAACGTTGTCGCCCGTGGAACTTGACCGTCAAGCCGATATCGCCGCACTTGACTCCACCCTGACCACGGTGGAGCGGGTGCTTGACGTCGAGGGTCTGCGAACCCGCATCGAGAAACTCGAGCAGGAGGCGTCAGATCCCAACCTGTGGGACGACCAGGCCCGCGCCCAGAAGGTGACCAGCGAGTTGTCGCACACCCAGGGGGAATTGCGCCGGGTCGAGGAGCTGCGCAGCCGGCTTGACGACCTGCCGGTGCTCTATGAACTGGCCGCCGAGGAAGAGGGACCCGCGGCCGAAGCCGCGCTCGCCGAGGCCGACGCGGAACTGAAGGCACTGCGCGCCGACATCGAGGCCACCGAAGTACGCACTTTGCTGTCCGGCGAGTACGACGAACGTGAGGCATTGGTCACAATCCGCTCCGGTGCGGGCGGGGTGGACGCCGCCGACTGGGCCGAGATGCTGATGCGGATGTACATCCGCTGGGCCGAACAGCACAAATACCCGGTAGAGGTCTTCGACACGTCCTACGCCGAAGAGGCCGGCATCAAGAGCGCGACCTTCGCCGTGCACGCGCCGTTCGCCTACGGAACTCTCTCGGTCGAACAGGGCACCCACCGACTGGTGCGAATCAGCCCGTTCGACAACCAAAGTCGACGTCAGACGTCCTTCGCGGAGGTCGAGGTACTGCCGGTGGTGGAGACCACCGACCACATCGAAATCCCGGAAGGCGACCTGCGTGTCGACGTCTACCGATCCAGCGGGCCGGGGGGCCAGTCGGTCAACACCACCGACTCGGCGGTTCGTTTAACCCACATCCCAACGGGTATCGTCGTGACTTGCCAGAACGAAAAGTCGCAACTGCAGAACAAAGTTTCGGCATTACGAGTGCTTCAGGCAAAGTTGTTGGAGCGCAAGCGTTCCGAAGAACGCGCGGAGCTGGACGCCTTGAAAGGCGACGGCGGCAGCTCCTGGGGAAACCAGATGCGGTCCTACGTACTGCACCCCTACCAGATGGTCAAGGATCTGCGCACCGAATACGAGGTGGGCAACCCGGCGGCCGTGCTGGACGGAGACATCGACGGGTTCCTGGAAGCCGGGATCCGGTGGCGCAACAGAAAAGATGACGACTAATAACCTCGCTTTACACATAAAAGGCATCGCCTCCGCGGCGCAGCGATGGCACGACTTCTGGCGCGGACCCCTCGGCGAATGGATCATCACCAGGGGATTGCGGGTCGCCATGCTGGTGATCGCCGCAGTGCTTGCGGCCCGCTTCGTCAGCTGGGTGGCCCAGCGCATCACCCGCCAGCTCGACCTGGGATTCGCCGAGAGCGACGCGCTGGTCCGCTCGGAGGCCACCAAACACCGTCAGGCCGTGGCCTCGGTGATCCGGTGGGTCTCCATCGTGATCATCGCGATCATGGTGATGATGCAGATCGCCGATGTTCTGCAGTTCTCCGTCGGCGGTCTGGTCGCACCGGCCACGGTCGTCGGCGCCGCGCTGGGCTTCGGCGCCCAGCAGCTGGTCAAAGACCTGCTGTCCGGGTTCTTCATCATCGTCGAGCGGCAATACGGGTTCGGTGACCTGGTGAAGCTGACGATTCAGGGTTCGACGACCGACGCGACCGGCACCGTCGAGAACGTGACGCTGCGGGTGACCAGACTCCGTTCGGCGGACGGCGAGGTGTTCACCGTCCCCAACGGCCAGATCGTCAAGTCGGTCAATCTCTCCAAGGACTGGGCGCGCGCGGTGGTCGACATCCCGGTGTCGACGAACGCCGACCTCAACCGGGTCAACGACGTGCTGCACCAGGAGTGTGAGAACGCCCAGAACAACCCGCTGTTGGGCGAGCTGCTGCTGGATTCGCCCACAGTGATGGGCGTCGAGAGCATCGAAGTCGGGACCGTCACATTGCGGCTGGTGGCTCGAACCCTGCCCGGCAAGCAGTTCGAGGCCGGCCGGCTGTTGCGGGTCCTGGTCATCCGTGCGCTGGGCCGGGCCGGCATCGTGACCGCGGCCGACGCGACGGTTGGAGTGGTCGACGACGCCGGCGTGCCCGCATCCGACGAGGTGCCTGAGGCCGACAAAGGTTCGGTGGCGCAGCGATGAAAAAGTTCGGATCCACGCTGCTGCAGAGGCTGCGTGACAGGCAGCGCACCCCCAGCCACCTGTTCGGGGGCCGTGTGCGGACGTCGACCGTGGTGCTGATCGTGGCGTTCTTCGCGCTGTGGTGGACCTACGCCACCTACCGTCCGCATCCCGAGCCGGCGCGCAGCGACACGCCGCCGCCCGGCCAGGTGGTGCCCCCCGGCTTCGTCCCCGACCCGGGCTACACGTGGGTGCCGCGCACCCGGGTGCAGCAGCAGCCCGTCACCACGACGCCCACGCCGACTACGACAACGCCGTCGCCTCCGCCGACCACGACGACCACAACGACGACACCGGGTCTGCCGTGCCTGCTGCCGCCGCCCTTCTGCCCTGCAACCACGACCCCGACCACACCGCCCGCCGACCAGCAACCGCCGGGGCCGGGACCCTCGCCTGTTCCGGGGCCCAGCTCAGCGCCTCCGCCGCGCTGAGTTTCGCGCCCCTGCGAACCACCCGGCTACACTGGCGTGCCGTGATGATCACCCTGGAACATGTCACCAAGCAGTACAAATCGTCGGCCCGTCCGGCCTTGGATGACATCAACGTCAAGATCGACAAGGGTGAGTTCGTTTTCCTCATCGGTCCGTCGGGATCGGGGAAGTCGACGTTCATGCGGTTGTTGCTGGCCGCGGAGACGCCGACCACCGGCGACATCCGGGTCTCGAAGTTTCACGTCAACAAGCTGCGTGGGCGTAACGTTCCCAAGCTGCGTCAGGTGATGGGCTGCGTCTTCCAGGACTTCCGGTTGCTGCAGCAGAAGACGGTGTATGACAACGTCGCCTTCGCCCTCGAGGTCATCGGCCGCCGCGCCGATGCGATCAACCGGGTGGTTCCGGAGGTGCTCGAGACGGTCGGACTGTCGGGCAAGGCCAACCGTTTGCCGCACGAGCTCTCCGGTGGTGAGCAGCAACGGGTCGCTATCGCTCGCGCATACGTCAACCGTCCGCTGGTTCTGCTAGCCGACGAGCCCACCGGCAACCTCGACCCAGACACCAGTAAGGACATCATGGATTTGTTGGAGCGGATCAACCGCAGCGGGACGACGGTGTTGATGGCCACCCACGACCACCACATCGTCGACGCGATGCGCCAACGGGTGGTCGAGCTGTCGCTGGGCAGGCTGGTTCGCGACGAACAGCGCGGCGTCTACGGGATGGATCGCTGAGTGCGCGCCGGATTCCTTCTCAACGAGGTCGTCACCGGCCTTCGTCGCAACGTCACCATGACGATCGCGATGATTCTCACGACCGCGATCTCCATCGGCCTGTTCGGTGGCGGTCTGCTGGTGGTGCGGTTGGCCGACAACTCCCGCGCCATCTACCTCGACCGGGTCGAGACGCAGGTGTATCTCACCGAGGACGTTTCTGCCAACGACCCCACCTGCAGCGGCGACGTCTGTAAGGCGCTGCGCAACAAGATCGAGGGGCGCCAGGACGTCAAGTCGGTTCGGTTCATCAACCAGCAGGACGCCTACGCCGACGCGATCAAGAAATTTCCGGAGTTCAAGGATGTCGCCGGCAAGGACTCGTTCCCGGCGTCGTTCATCGTCAAGCTCAGCAACCCCGACCAGCACGCGGAGTTCGCCGCCGCGATGGAGGGTCAGCCCGGAGTGCGCGGCATCCTCAACGAGAAGCAGCTGATCGACCGGTTGTTCGCGGTGCTGGACGGGCTGAGTAAAGCGGCGTTCGCGGTGGCGCTGGTGCAGGCCATCGGCGCCATTCTGCTGATCGCCAACATGGTGCAGGTCGCGGCTTACACGCGGCGCACCGAGATCGGCATCATGCGGCTGGTCGGCGCCAGTCGCTGGTACACCCAGCTGCCGTTCCTGGTGGAGGCGGTGCTGGCCGCGACGGTCGGTGTCGTCATCGCGATCGTCGGGCTGATACTGGTGCGGGCGTTGTTCCTGGAAGGCGCGCTGAGCCAGTTCTATCAAGCCCACCTGATCGCGAAGGTGGACTACGCCGACATCGTCTACATCTCACCCATCCTGCTGCTGCTCGGCGTGGCCATGTCCGGTTTGACGGCATACGCGACGCTGCGCCTCTACATACGGCGCTAGTCATGGCCACCAAAGCGCGCAAAAAAGACGGCAGACAGATCATCGCGAGCAACCGCAAGGCTCGGCACAACTACGCGATCATCGACGTCTTCGAGGCCGGCATCGCGCTGCAGGGCACCGAGGTCAAAAGCCTGCGCGAGGGGCACGCATCGCTGGTCGACGCGTTCGCCACGGTCGACGACGGCGAGATCTGGCTGCGCAACGTGCACATCCCGGAGTACCGGCACGGCAGCTGGACCAACCACGAGCCGCGCCGCAACCGCAAGCTGTTGTTGCACCGTCGCCAGATCGACACCCTGATCGGCAAGATCCGCGAGGGCAACTACGCGCTGGTGCCGCTGTCGATGTACTTCTCCGAGGGCAAGGTCAAGGTCGAACTGGCGCTGGGGCGCGGCAAGCAGGCGCACGACAAGCGCCAGGACCTGGCCAAGCGTGACGCCCAGCGTGAAGTGGTCAGAGAACTCGGCCGCCGGGCCAAGGGCATGGGATGAGCGAAGACCCCGTCATCAGGGAGCTCTCGGCAGCGGTCGAGCGCAGCCCCGACGTGGTCGAGTTGCGGGTGCACCTGGCGCGGTTGCTGGCCGAGAAGGGCCGCCATGCCGAAGCCCTGGGACATTGCAGCGCCGCGCTGACGCGCGACCCGGGCAACGCCGACGCATTGAGCGTGTTGCAGCGCTGCAGTGCGGCGCTGGCGGGCGGGGGACCGGCCGAGCCGCAGTTCGACTGGTCCAGCGCGGAGAAGCAGGTCGCCGACATCATCGAGCCGGCCTTCGTCGAAGGCGAGGACAGCGCCGACGTCGTCCACGAAGGCGATTACGACGTGCTGCAGCGCAGTGACGTGCGACTCGCCGACGTCGCCGGCATGGCCGATGTCAAACAGCAGCTTGAACTTTCGCTGTTGGGCCCGATCCGCAACCCCGACCTGATGAAGGCGTTCAAGATTTCCGCCCGCGGCGGCATGCTGTTGTACGGTCCGCCCGGCTGCGGCAAAACCCATATTGCCAAAGCGATTTCGGGTGAGCTCGGCGCCAGCTTCTACCAGGTGGGCATTGCCGACGTGCTGCAGCGCTGGCTGGGGGAGAGCGAGCGCAGCATGCGCGACGTCTTCGACAACGCCCGCCGCAACGCGCCCTGCGTGCTGTTCTTCGACGAGGTCGATGCGCTGGGGCATCGCCGTTCGGCGCTGGGCGGTAACACGGGAATTCGCACGGTGGTCAACGCTTTGCTGGAGGAACTCGACTCGGCCAGTTCGGTCAACGACGGTGTGTACGTGCTCGGCGCGACCAATGCCCCGTGGGACGTCGACCCCGCGTTGCGACGGCCCGGACGCTTCGACCGCACCCTCTTCGTCGGGCTACCCGACGCCGAAGCCAGGGCAGGTATCGTCCGCTACCACCTGAGGGACCGGCCCGCGGCAGGTATCGACCTGAAGGCCATTGCCGGACGCACCGAGGGCTTCTCGGGTGCCGATCTGGCTCATGTGTGCGACAGCGCAACACAATTGGCGATGGCGGACTCCATGCGCAGCGGGCAGGTGCGACCCGTGTCGATGGCCGACATCACCGCCTCCCTCGCACAGATCCGCCCCAGCACCGGGCCCTGGTTCGAGGCCGCGCGCAACGTCGTCGAGTTCGCCAACAACGACGGCAGCTACGACGAGTTAGCAAAATATCTGCGCCGCAGGAAAATTCGTTAATGACGCAGCCCGGCCCCGACCCGGTGGCCGAGGCCATCGTGGTCGCCGACGCCTACATCGAGTCGAAGAACTACCAGCGCGCACGTGAGGTGCTGCGTCAGGTACTGGCCGAGCATCCCAACGATCCGGGGCTGCTGGCCCACCACGCCCGGGCCGAGTACCTGATCGGAGACCATGCACAGGCTGCTTCCAGCGCCTACGCCGCCCTGTCCGCGGCACCGCACGACGAACTCGCCATGCGAATCTACGCTTTGGCACTGGACGGGCAGGGCCGTGGTCAGGAAGCGCTGTGGATGGCCTGGCGGACGGTGACTCAGCACCCGAATCAGGTTCTGTCGCACCGGCTCTACGCCCGAATCCTGCAGAAGGCGCACCGTCATCACGACGCGCTGATCGAGGTGGACGAGGCGTTGCGGCTCGCGCCGGCGGACGTCGACACCCTGGTGCTGCGCGGCACCATTCTGCACGACCTCGGCTACATCGCAGAGTCCTCCGCGGCGTACGAGCGGGCGCTGTCACTGGACCCGGGCAACGCCGAAGCGCAGAACAACCTGGCCGTCAACCGGCTGCGCGGCGGAAAGTTCGGTCACGCGTTGCGCGGCTTCCTCGGTGCCGCGGGTAGCGACCCGACGCTGGGAAACCTGGTCCGCCGCAATATCGGTGCGGTTCTCGCGACAATCCTGCGCCGCGTCACGGTCCTGGCCCTGGTGGTGGGGATCTTGTCGGCCTTTGTCGGCTCGTCGCACGACAGGGATTTCCGCACCGTGCTGATGCAGGTGCTGATCGTGATGAGTGTCGTGGTGCTGATCGGCAACTTCGTCTGGCTGTTGCGCGCGGTGCCGCGGCGCACCCTGGTGTCGGCCGCGCGCAGCCGGGCCGGCGTCGTGGTTCGCATCGTTCACGCCGTGCTCGCGGCCGTCGTCGGGACATATGCGGTGGCGTTCGGCGGTCCGTGGGCAATCCCAGCGGGAGTGTTCGTGGCCATCAGCGGACTGTTCATCGTACGGTTCGGGTTGCTCGTCTAGATCGGCCGATGGTGGCGACCCGCGGCGAGCGGCTTCGCCGCCCTTGCGATCGCCACTAGGCCGATGGTGGCGATCCGCGGCGAGCGGCTTCGCCGCCCTTGCGATCGCCACTAGGATCCGATCCATGGCCGACCGTCCTGTGACCCTGCTCGACAAGTCCGACGTACTGACGGGTCTGTTCGCCGTCTGGGACGCCCTGGACGTCCTGCTCGACGGGTTGTCAGAGGCGGACTGGCAGGCACCGAGCGCGTTGGCCGGATGGGACGTCAAGGCCGTGGTGTCGCACATCATCGGCACCGAGTCGTTCCTGCAGGGCGTCAGTCCGCCCGAACCCGACATCGACGTCAAAGCACTTGACCACGTGCGCAACGACATCGGCGTGATGAACGAATGCTGGGTCCGCCACCTCAGCGCGGAATCGGGTGCGCAGGTGCTGGCGAAGTTCCGCGAGGTCACCGGACAGCGCCGAAAAGTGTTGCAGGACATGTCCGAAGACGCGTGGAACGCAGTGTCGTTCACACCGGCGGGGCCAGACAGCTACGGACGATTCATGCGGATCCGGGTGTTCGACTGCTGGATGCACGAGCAGGACATCCGGATCGGTTTGCAGCGGCCGTCGTCCGACGAAGACTTGCAGGGACCGGCGTTGCGCCTGTCGCTGGACGAGGTCGAGACGTCGATGGGTTTCGTCGTCGGAAAACTGGCGAAAGCGCCCGAAGGTTCGCGCGTCCTGTTCGACCTCACCGGGCCGGCGGCGCGCGAGATCCGCGTCAGCGTAGACGGCCGCGCCCAGCTCGTCGACGACTTCGGCGGGCAAGAGCCGACCGCGACGATCCGCGTCGACGCACTGCAGTTCACCCGGCTGGCCGGTGGGCGTCCGTTGTGCCCCGCACGCAGCCAGGATGTAGAACTGGACGGTGACCGCGACGTCGCGGGGCGGATCGTCGAGCGCATCAACTTCGTTATTTGACAAAGCTTTTCGTCGCTTGGAGCGACCTGGATCACACCTGTTAAGGGATGTTGGCTCGGCGGCCCAGATGGGTAGCCGACTAATACGGGCGCCATCGCGCCACCCAAATCCACTCAGGGAGGTCTAGACATAATGACTGCACCGGATACGACCAGACTGCTCGCGCAGCTTCGCACTCTGCTCGATCTGACGAACACCGAGATTCAAATAGCTGAGACGCGGGTGATTCAGGCGCGCACCGAGGCGGTACGCCGCGAGTTGAGTCAGAACGCGGAAAACGGCCGTGAGCGAGCCGAAGCGATCCAGGCGAGGATTCGGGACCTGGGCGGCTACCCGGACGTGATCGGCCCGTTCCTGGGTCGCGCCGCGGCCGCAGTCAAGGCGCTGACCGAGCAGGCCGAGCCGTTCGACGAGGCGCTGTTGGGTGACCTCGCGCTCGAAGACCAGTTGCTGGACCGCGCCCGCTACACCAAGGCGCTGGCGATCGCCGCCAAGAACAAGGACGTCGAGAACTTGGCCGACCGTCTGATCACCGCGCACACCGCGACGGTGGAGTGGCTGACCACGGTGCTTGCCGAGGACGCCCTCGGCGGTCCGGCGGCGCTGCGTCGCACACCGGTGCAAATGGCCGCCGGCACTGCGGTGAAGCTGGTCAACCTGCCGGTCACCTGGTCGGCGCGTGGCATCGACCGTGCCGTCGAAAGTCTGCGCACCGCTGGTCCCGCGTTCCGGGAGCTGGTGGAGCGCGGCGGAAACGCCGGTGAGATCGCGGCCAAGGCCCTGTCTGCCTCGCAGAACGCCGCACTGCGCGCCGCCGAGCGCGTCACCCGCAGCGAGGGCGCGGACAACGCGGCCGACGCACTGCACGAAGGTCGCGAGTCGGTGGGTGTGCTGGACGCTAGTGAGTTGCCGATCGCGAACTACGACGAGCTGAACATCAGCGACGCCGTCGCCGCGATCAAGGACCTCACCACTCCCCGGGACGTCCGTGTGGTGATCGCCTACGAGGAGGCGCACAAGGCGCGGCAGCGGATCGTCTCCGCTGGGCAGACCCGCGTCGCCGCAATCGCGAAAGAGGCCGTCGGCATCAGCTAGCACTGTGTTTCGACCGAGTCCCCCCGGGCCGCCAACCGGGGGGACTCGGCCGCACGTGGCCGGGAAGAAAAATGCGTGGCCGCCGGTTGATACTGGCGTACCATTGGTTGTCCTGCCGGGAGACCGGCAGGGATGCTCGAAGAATCAAGACAAGGGGCTGAACGGTTTCGACTTCGCGCATCGAATCAAGGGAAGCGTGCCGGTGCAGGCAAGAGACCACCGTAAGCGTCGTTGCAACCATATAAGCGCCGATTCACATCAGCGCGACTACGCTCTCGCTGCCTAAGCGACAGCTAGTCTGTCGGACCGGGAACGCCCTCGCCCCGGACCCCGGCATCAGCTAGAGGGATCAACCGATGAGTTCGGTCGCGGGACTCATCGGGACACTAACAGCGACTGGGATCGTCATCCTGGCTAGTCCGCGTGACCAGGAGATCCGAGCAGAGACATAGCGGACTGCGCACGGAGAAGCCTTGAGGGAATGCCGTAGGACCCGGGTTCGATTCCCGGCAGCTCCACTGAGGAATAGCAGGTCAGAGCGTGTTTTCGGCCCTGGCTTTATCTCATCGCAGGCACGTCAGGGCTGCAAAGATGATTAATCGACGACTTGCGGCCGCGACGCGGAGGCGCAGCGGTTCTCGCGAAAGCGTCGCCTGCTTTGTGGCAACGACATAAGCTCCGGCTAGTCGGCGGTGCCGGCTTGGCACGTGACCAGTTGCTTCGAAGAGTGGAGCTGCTCGATGTCGTATGTCGTTGCGTTGCCCGAGGCGATGTCCGCCGCCGCCACGAACCTCGCCTCGATCGGCGAGGTGGTCGCGACGGCCGGCCGGGGTGCGGCGGGTGACACCACGGGGTTGCTCGCAGCCGCCGAGGACGAGGTGTCAGCGGCGATCGCGGCCGTGTTCTCCGCTCACGGCGCGGGGTTTCAAGCTCTCAGTGCGCAGGCGGCGGCGTTTCATGAGCGGTTCGTCCAGACATTGTCCGGCGCGACCGGAGCGTATGCCGCCGCCGAGGCGGCCGGTGCTGCGCCGTTAGCGGCCTTCGAGCAGGCGGCGGTCACTGTTCAGCGGCTTCCTGCCGAAGCGGCCACCGGATTCGCATCGTTATTTTCAGTGCGAAGTTCGCCAATCTTGCAGCTGCTGGCGAGCGACATTCCGCCGTTCTCGTGGATCGTGGGAAGCAACTCGCCGCCACCGCTACTGAACCTGCTTCTGGGACAGACGGTTTCGTATACCACGTACGAGGGGATGAAGGTCGTGCAGATCACGCCGGCGCACCCGACCGGCGAATACGTGGTTGCCTTGCACGGCGGCGGCTACATCATGCCGCCGACAATCTTGCACTGGCTCAATTACTCGGTGAATTCCTACCTGACCGGCGCGACGTTCCAGGTGCCTATTTACCCGTTGATACAGCAAGGCGGTACCGCCAGCACGGTGGTACCAACGACGGCCAACTTCATCTCCTCGCAAATATCTCAACACGGGTACCAGAACGTCAGCGTCATCGGCGACTCCGCGGGCGGCAACCTCGCACTCGCGGCCGTCCAACACATACTGCAGACGAACCCGCTCGGCCCCGTCCCGTCTTCCATGGTTCTACTGTCGCCGTGGCTGGACCTAACGCTTGGACGCGAGGTCGGCATGTGGTGGGGCGACAACCTTTCCGTTACCAACCCCATGGTTAGTCCGCTCTATGGGTCGCTTGCCGGACTCCCACCAACGTATGTCTATTCGGGTGGGCTGGATGTACTCGTAATCTCCGCTAATGCCCTCCAGCAAGCGGCCGTTAGCCAGGGAGCCCCGTTCAGCTTCCTAACTGCGCCTTTCGAACATCACGACTGGGCTCTGGCGGATTGGCTGCGGTGGCCGCAGATCAACCGTGAACTCGGTATCGCGGCCTGATCGCTGGTCAGGCGAGGCGGACTACCGACGAATCCTCAGCCCTACAAAGTCTTCTGGTCAACCGAGGGCCTGCGCGTCGAGGCCGTGTTTCCGCACCCTTGGCAAGTGAGGTCAAAGTCAGGCTGATGTCGGATTCCGGTCGCTTTTCTTGGCTGTCGCCTGCAAATGACGGGCTTGCGACGCCGTCAAGACCCGAGAACGCAACTGCGGGTAACGAGCGGGACTGAACGGGAACGAAACCGCAGCTCATATGCCAAATCCCAGCTGGAGCGTGGGGTTCGATCTCGGGCAGCTCCACCAAGAATATGCTGGTCAGAGTCAGTGGCTCCGGCCAGATTTCCGTTTCATGGGCTGTGGCTGACTAGCTTCCCAGCAGAGTTCATCGTGTCGGGGGCTCTGGATAAAGTAGTGCTCGTGAATTATCGCCTTGCAATCGGGATGCTCGCCGCGTTGGCGCTGGTGATCATCGTCCCTGCTCAGGGCCATGCCGATCCGCCGACGAAATGTTTGACCAACACGCCCAAAGGCAAGCAGGTCTACGTCCCCTGCGATCTAGTCAATGCCGGCGTCAATTTCCCGCCGGGGCAACGTTGCCCTCTACCGCTCGAGCAGTACCCGAAGGATGTGCAGGACTGGTGCGGCGAAGGTCCAGGCCTTGCGAGCCCCACTCCCACGAGTCCTACAAGCCCGACAAGTTCTACTACCCCGACAAGTCCTACTAGCCCGAAAGCTTCTACGAGCACGACCGGTCCTACGAGCACGACCGGTCCTACGAGCACGACGAGTCCTACGAGCACGAAGATTCCCACGACCACGACCAGTCCTACGAGTCCGACCAGTGCCGGTAGCTGACCTGCCCCGCCATGCCCAAACGCTCGCCAGTATCGCCGCCCTTCGGATTGCGCGGGCTGACAAGGGTCGCGGCTTGTGACGGCAGGCGAAACCAGAGCAGCATCTGCGCAGGCAGCGGCTGGCGGGATGGCGCCGCTCGATATTGAAGGGTCCGGCGTGCTGCCGCCCGTGGCTGACTCGGTGCGCCGACGTTTCTGGTTGCTCGAGCGGTTGGCGCCGTCGTTGGGATCGCGGTGGGCGGTCGAGTTGTGGTGCACCCCGCCGGTTCTTGAGTCGAGTCTGCGTATGCCGCCGGGTGTTCCACCGGGGAGACAGGTAGAAGCGTTCTGGGATGGGCACCGGGTTGCCGGGGAGGAGTGGGGCGAGGGGCCGCCGGTGTATCTGGTTCACGGTTGGGGCGGCCAGCGAGCCCATTTGGCAGTGTTCGTCAAACCGCTCGTTGAGTCGGGGTATCGCGTCGTTGCGTTCGACTTGCCCAGCCACAACGAATCGGAACGGGGTGCACTCGCGCCCGGGCGCACCACTGCGATCGAGTGTGCCCATGCGATCGCGGCCATGATCGAGGCACATGGGTCGGCGCACGCGGTGGTCGCTCACTCGCTCGGAGCGAACTCGACGGTACTTGCGGCGGCTCAGGGTGCACAGGTAGGGCGCTTGGTCTTCTTGGCGCCCATGGGCGAATTCCCGCTCTATCTCGATCTATTCGCCGCTCGCCACAACTTCGGCCGCCGGATCCGCTCGGGTCTGCATCGTCGTCTCGAGGCACGGATCGGGATGCAGCTGCACGAGACGAACATGACGTGGACCGGTCGACTTGCGAACTATCCGCCGCTGCTTCTCATTCATGACCCCGACGACCCGGACAGTCCCCATGCGGCCAGTGAACGCGTGGCCACCGCATGGCCGGGCGCGCGCCTACTGACAACGCGAGGGCTCGGACGGTTGGCGCACTATCGAATCTTGCGCCACCGCCCCGCAATTCGTGCCGGCGTGGAGTTCATCGGTCAGCAGACAGCTGACACGAGCGCCGCGGAGCAATCCGGCAGCACTTAGCGCTCGATGAACTCCGCGCGGGCGGGGTTTGTGTCGGCGATCTACCGAGGAGTCCGGCCGGAGTCAGGATCGGGGAATTTCAGGCAACGGCATGCCAGCAGGGCGAGATTCCGTGCGACGTCGCCCTTCGACTCGGTCTGCGTCAGGATGTGGCTCAAGCCCGTTCGCACAACGGATTCCGCCATCAGATCAACATCGGAGGCGGGGAGCGCCGGCCACTGATCGGTCACCCAGATGCTCAGGATTGCCACGGCGTCCGCGATCAGGGGTTCACCGCGAGTCGTCACTAGCGGCAACAACGACGTGTCGCCGTCGACCGGGGCGCGGGTCAGGATGGTCTGCAGCAGCGGATTATCGCGCGTCTCGTCAAGCATGTAGCTGACGGCGTCCCCTATCGCGCCGGGCAGGTCGCCGGGGCGTTGTGCCAAGCGGTTGCTCATCTCCTCGAAGAAGGTGCGCACCTCGCGCAGCACCAGTGCCTGCCCGAGATCGTCCTTAGTGCCGAACTCCGCGTGCACACTGGCGCGGCTGACGCCGATGGCGGTGGCGATCGCACCCATCCGCACCGCCGACCATCCGCGGTCGAGAACCACGTCCCGCGCCGCATCGAGGGCCAGTTCGCGCAGGCGGGAGCGGCCATAGGCGCGGGTTTCGGCACGGAGGTCTACGACGGTCATCAAAAAGGAGTCTAGCTGACGAAAATCAAAGATTGTCGATTGTTGTCGACATTTTCAGATTATTGTCTACAGTGACGGATACCACAATGCTTTGGAGGCACCATGACCCTCGCCTACACGCGGACCGAGCGTCCCTACGATCCCGCCGATCTGTCGTCGCTGGCTTTCTGGTCCGGCACCTGGCGGGACCGCGAGAAGACGTTCGCCGAACTGCGCGCCGAGCGTCCGATCTCGTGGCACCGGCCGGTAAACAACGGACTGTTCGAGGATGCCAACGATCAGGGCTTCTGGGCCGTAGTGCGGCACGCCGATCTGGTCGAGGTCACCCGGCGGCCGCAGGACTTTCTGTCCGGCGAGGGCATCGCGTTCGAGTCGATTCCCAAGGAGATGCTTGACGCGGCCCAGGGGTTCATCGCGATGGACCCGCCGCGGCACACGAAGTTGCGGCGGCTGATGGCCGCGGCGTTCACGCCGAAACAGTTGGCGCGCATCGACGATCACATCGTGGCCAATGCCCGGCGCGTGGTCGACGGCATCGCCGACAAGGGCGAGGCGGACTTCGTCAATGAGGTAGCCAGGCTGGTCCCGATGCACAACATCTGCGATATGGCGGGCATCCCCGAGGAGCACCGGCGCACGATCGCTCACGAGTCGGAGTTCGTCGACGGCTGGCGTGATCCGCGGCTGCTGGAGGGCTCCGAACCGCTGGCCCGGGTGGCGCAGGCGATCGTAACGGTGAACGCCATTGCGATGGAACTTGTCGAAGCACGGCGGCGCAAGCCCGAGGACGATCTGGTCACCGCACTGGTGCAGGCCGAGGTCGACGGCGAACGGCTGACCGACGAGGAGATTTCGTCGATCTTCTTCCTGTTGATCGTCGCCGGCAACGACACCACGCGGCAGTCCACGTCGCACGGCATGAAAGCGCTCACCGACTTCCCGGAGCAGCGGGCCTGGCTGATGGAGGATCTCGACGGGCGGATGCCACTGGCCATCGAGGAGATCGTCCGGTGGGCCACCCCGATCATGACCTTCCGGCGCACCGCCGCGCACGACACCGAACTGGGTGGTCAGCACATCACTCAGGGCGACAAGGTGATCATGTTCTACTCCTCGGCCAACCAGGACACCGAGGTGTTCGATCATCCTGAGCGGCTTAACCTTTCGCGTTCGCCGAATAAGCACGTCGCCTTCGGTGGCGGAGGGATCCACCATTGCTTGGGCGCACAACTGGCCCGCCGGCAGCTGTCAGTCACCTTCCGGGAACTGTTGACCCGCCTGCCCGACATCCACACGGTCGGTGAGCCGGAGTTGGGCACGGGCAACTTTTTCCACACCGTGTTGTCCATGCGCGTGGAGTTCACCCCCGAGACGAAGAAATGAAAGTCGTCGTCGATCGCACGAAGTGCTCCTCGATCGGACTGTGCGAGGCCGTCGCCCCCGACATCTTCGAGGTCGGACCCGACGGCGTCATGAAGGTTCTGATCGAGGACATCGGTGCCGACCGGCGCGGGGATCTCGAGCAGGCGTGCGAGAGCTGCCCGACGCAGGCGCTCAGCATCGTCGAGGACTGAGGTTTTCCGAGCGACGAACTGGGTCGAAACCTATGCTGCCGACATGAGTGAGTTTCATCCGTCGCCGCCCCCGGACCTTCCCGGTGTCCCCTCGGCCGAGGGACCCCTGCCCGGCCCCGACCAATTAGTAGGCCGGCCCCGGGCATTGCCCGTGGACCTACTCGGTGAATTGCATGGCCCGTTGTTCTATGCGGACTTCGGCGGCGGTATCAGAAAGCTCTACGCGTGCTCGCTGGAACTCGTGACCGAGTTGTGCGACGAAAGCCGGTTCGCCAAGAACCTGACGGCAACCCTGGCCCGAGTCAGGCCGCTGGCCGGTGACGGTCTGTTCACGGCCTACCACGGCGAGCCCAACTGGCAAAAGGCGCACGATGTGCTGTTGCCGGGTTTCAGTTACGCGGGATTGCGCGCGTATCACGGCTCGATGCTGGACATCAACTGCAAGCTGATCGACCGGTGGGACGCCAGCGTGGGAGTCGGACCGGTCGATGTGTCGAACGACTTGCAGAAGCTGGCGATGGACACCGTGGCGCTGGCCGGATTCGGTTCGCGTTTCGACTCTTTCGAGTGCCCGGGCCTGGCTCCGATCCCGCAGAGCTTCACAACGGCTATGGGTGAGTTGGGATCTGGGGCGGCGACGCCGGTGTTCAACGAGGAATTGGTCACCTTGCACGCGTTCATCGACGGGCTCATAGCCGAGCATCAATCCGGTGGGCGTGAGTCCGAGGACCTGTTGGCGCTGATGCTGCAACGAGACGCGGACGGCAATCCGGTTCTGCAGACCGACAACATCCGCAACCAGATCCTGACCTTTTTGATCGCCGGTCAACTCACCACGTCGGAGTTGATGCCCAATGCGCTGTTCAACATCGTCAGCAGTCCGGCGGTGTTGCATCGGGTGCAGGCCGAGGTGGACACCGTTTTCGGACCCGAAGACGACTACCTGCCCGGCTACGACGACATCGGCAAGCTGACCTATCTGCGGCAGGTCATCGAGGAAACTTTGCGACTTTCCCCACCGGTGTTGCAGTTCGATCGAATGGCGTTGGAAGACACGGTGATCGGTGGCAAGTACCCGATCAAACGCGGCGAGGCGGTCACGGTACTCACCGGCGCATTGCATCGCCAGCCGCAGTGGGGCGACAATGTGGAATTCTTCGATCCCGACCGCTTCGCTCCCGAACGCTCGGCGGGCAGGCCGACGGCGCTCTTCAAACCTTTCGGAACCGGTGCGCGATCCTGCATCGGCCGCCAATTCGCGCTGCACGAGGCCGCCATGGCACTTGCCCGGGTGATACATCGGTATCGACTCATCGACGCTTACCACTATGTGCCGCAGTGGGAAACGCCGAACAGCCGCCGGCCGATCGGCTTCCGGCTCGATGTCCTCCGGCGCACCGCACAGGACCGCAAGACCGACACACCCGGCGTTGAGGCGGGCGGTGCGCAGAGTGCGGCGCAGCACCCCACGGCCATCACGGCCGGTACCAGGCTGGCCATCTTGCACGGCTCCAACCTCGGCACCTGCCGCGCTCTGGCCCGCCAATTCGCCGACGATGCAACGGCTTTAGGCTGCGTGACGACCGTGGCGCCGCTCGACGACGCCGCGGGTGGTTTCCCCGAAGCCGAGGCCGTCGTGATCATCGCCTCGTCTTATAACGGGCAGCCGACTGACGATGCGCGGGCCTTCCTCAGCTGGCTGCTCGACACCGATACCACGCTGAACCCGACACCCAACGTGGCAGTCCTTGGGGTGGGTGACCACAATTGGGCCGACACCTACCAGGCGGTCCCGCGGCGCATCGACGAGCGCCTCGGCGAGTTGCAGGCCAACCGATTGGTTCCGCTGGCAGCGGCCGACACCTCGGGGGACATGGTCGGCACGATCGAGGAGTTCGCCGCCGCGCTGTGGTCGTCGTTGGCGGAACGCTTCGGTGACCCCGACGCCGCCCCGCTCACGGATGCGGCCGAACCGCTCTACGAACTCCGCCAGATCGTGGGTCCGGTGACGGCGGCAATGGACGCACGTTCGTCGGTGATCCCGATGACGGTCGTCGAGAGAACCGAACTGGTCAGCCCCGGGCTTGGGCAAGCCAAAACCAATGTGCGCGTGGAACTTCCCGACGGCGTCGACTACCAAACGGGTGACCACCTCACGGTGATGGCCGACAACCCGCCCGAGGTGGTCGACACCGTTCTGACCCAACTGGGCCTCGACCCGGGACTGCGGCTGGCAATCAACCCGCGGCGCAGCTCACGACGGCTCATCGCGCTGGACCGAGAGGTCAGCGTTCGAGAACTGCTGACGCACTTCGTCGAATTGCAGAAGCCGGCTACTAGCAGCCAATTGCGCAGTCTCGCGACGGCCAACAGCAATCCCGCCGAGCGTCAGCGGCTTACCGAACTCGCCGAGGCCCCAGACGGCTGCCCGCTGAGCGTGCTGGAATGCCTCGACGAATATCCGGCTTGCGTTCTCACCGGCGCCGAACTTCTCGAACTGCTCGACCCCATGGTGCCGCGGCACTATTCCATCGCATCGTCGTCACTGCGGTCACCACGCACGGTCGGACTGGTCGTCAGCGTGCTTGATGCGCCGGCTCGCTCGGGGCGCGGTTTGTTCAAAGGTGTCGCGTCCAACTACCTCGCGACAGTTCAACCAGGACAAACCATCCGTGCGCGGGTTGACCCGGCCCGTCAGGCGTTCCGGGCCGGTGCCGATCCGGCCAAGAACGTGATACTGGTCAGTGCCGGTACCGGCGTCGCGCCGTTCCTCGGTTTCCTCGGCGACCGGCTGGCCGCACAGGAGGCCGGAGCGCCGGTGGAGCCTGCGTTGTGCTTTTTCGGGGTGCGTGACCCGGAGGTCGATTACATCTTCCGAGACCGGTTCGAACAGGCCGAGGCCCTCGGCATCGTGCAGATGCGCCCGGCCTTCTCTCGGGCGCCGCAAAACGGGGTTCGCTACGTGCAGGACCGGATCACCGCGGACGCCGACGACGTCTGGAACCTGTTGGGTGACCCGGCCAAGGACGCCCACGTCTACATCTGTGGTGACGGCGCACGGATGGCGCCCGCGGTTCGCGGGTCGTTCCTCGACATTTACCGGGCACGGACGGGCGCTGACGAAGCCCAGGCCCGCAACTGGCTGAACGGTCTCATCGAATCCGACCACTACGTCGAGGATGTGTGGGCCGGCTGAAACAGGTTCCGGCGCGTGTCAGGCGCGCACCGCCTCTCGCACTGTGCTGCGGTCCACACCCAGCGCCTCGCTGAGACTCGGCTCACCGGGGTATACGCGTGCCGATGGTTCATTCACCGAAGAGTTCAATGAGTTGTGAAGTGGCAGACATGCGCGCCGAAGCCGATTACGGCGCAGCCACTGTTGACGAGATCCGCCCGGCCGTCAAGGTAGCGGGCGGTGGCCTGCTGATCGCCGCGGTGGTGCTTACGGCGCTGAACCTGCGACCCGCGCTTACCAGCGTGGGGCCGCTTCTCGGAGTGATGCGCGAATCGCTTGGCGCGTCGGCCACCTGGGCCGGAGTGCTTACCACGCTGCCCGGACTGTGTTTTGCCGCCGCGGGACTCGCTGCGCCGTGGCTGGCCCGCCGGATCGGACTGCAGCACGCCATCAGCGCCGCGTTGGTGACACTGGTTGTCGGCCTGCTGTTGCGCGTACTCGACGGACCCTCCGTTGTGATCTCGGGCACTGTGGTGGCCACCGGCGGCATCGCATTGATCAACGTGTTGATCCCGGTGGTCATCAAGGGGTCGTTCCCCGCTCAGATCGGGGTGATGACGGGCATTTACACCGCTGCCCTGCAGGGTGGCGGCGCGATGGGGTCGGCGCTGACACCGCCGATGGAGTCGGCGTTCGGTAGTTGGCGTGGCGCGCTCGGCGGCTGGGCCGCCCTCGCGCTGCTGGCCCTGATCGCGTGGCTTGTGGGTGCCCGGCGAGTGAGCTCTGCCGAGCTGCCGGCCCGTCCCACGGGCGGATCGCTGCTACGAAATCGCTTGGCGTGGATGGTAACTCTGTTCTTCGGCTTCCAGTCCACACTCGCATACATCATGTTGGGCTGGCTGCCCGAGGTGTTCATCGACGGCGGTGTGCCCAAGGCGACCGCGGGGATGCTTGTCGGCCTGATGTCGCTGATCGCCGTGCCGATCAGCATTTTCCTCGCGCCGATGGCAGCTCGATCCGGCAGCCAGAGCGGCTGGATCGTTGCGCTGGGTGTCATCGGACTTGTCGGAGTCGTAGGTTTGCTGATCAATCCGGCTGCGGCGCCGCTGTTGTGGAGTGTGCTCGTCGGCTTGGGTATGAGCGTCTTCTCGTTGGCGCTTACCGTGATTGCGCTACGCGCTCGCACCACCGAGGACACCGCGCAGTTGTCAGGGATGGCGCAGGGCTTTGGTTACCTGCTTGCCGGCGTCGGCCCGTTCCTCTTCGGGCTGCTTCATGACGTCACCAGCGGCTGGACCGTGCCGTGGATCTTCGTGCTGGTGATCTACGCACTGCAGATGACGATGGGCGCCCTCGCGGGCCGCAACCGCTACGTCTGATACCAATAGCATTGCACCACGACGCTTCAGCGCGGGTGGGCCGCTGCAAGACTCCCGACTCGGTCCACGCCAGCCAGCCTTGGTCGCGGCTACCTGACGTCGAGCAGGTCGACCACGAAGATCAGCGACTCGCCGGGCTTGATGACGCCGCCGGCGCCACGGTCGCCGTAGGCGAGGTGGGCGGGGATGTGCAGCTGCCGGCGACCGCCGACCTTCATGCCCTGCACGCCCCGGTCCCAGCCCTGGATGACCTGGCCGACGCCGAGTTGGAACGTCAACGGGTCACCGCGGTTATAAGAAGCGTCGAACTCCTCGCCGGTGGAGTGAGCCACGCCGACGTAGTGCACGACCACCGTCTTACCGGAGGTCGCCTCCGCGCCGTCGCCCTCGACGACGTCGGTGATGATCAGGTCGGTGGGCGGCTCGCCGCCGGGGAAATCGATCTCGGGCTTCTGTGCAGTCATGCTCACCACCTTGGCAGATGGTCGCCGGTGGGCTCGTCGACGGGGGGTGACGCTCGCGTCATGGGAGCTGGACTCGGGCTGCCGGGGTTGGCCTTGATGTGGCCTGCGCGCACCGCGGCGTTGAGCGCCGACGAACGGAGATCGTGCTTGTCGGCGAGCGTCCTCCCGGCGGCGGAAACGCCGGTCGCAGCGTTGACCTGATCAGATCAGTCCGGGTATCAACGCTTTTCGCTCGGGCGGGTAGTCAGGGAATTTCTCCTGGTACCACTTGTGAGTGGCGAACGCCCGCGGGACCAAATTGCCCGCCGTGATCAGAAAAATGATCACTCCGGCGAGCGACCAGGTCAGCAGGGCGAACCCCGCCCATGCGATCAGCTCGCCCAGATATGCCGGGCTGGTGACGAACCGGAACCCCCCGCCGTACGGGATCTTGTACTCGGTTGCGCCCGGGTTCGCCTTGTCGCGCAGGTTGCGCACGATCGACTCCGACCGGACCAGCAGGATGAATCCGCTGAGGTAGACCACCAGCCCGACCAGAAACCGTGGATCGGTCAACCAATCGGAGCCGTACTGGTGCTTGTAGTCGTGGCTGAAGAACGCGCCATTGAGGTAGCCGTGCATCGTGGTGATCACCATTCCGAAGGCGAGCACGACGATGTTGAAGCTGCCGCGTTTGCCCGGCACCTGTCTGATCGAGAGCGGGAAGAACCAACCCCGGTTGCCGTAATGCATGAGCCAGATGGCCGCGAGGACGAGCGGCGTGGCGTCGAATCGGCCTGGCCCGGTGAGGTAGAAAATCGCGAACACCACGGTCGCGGGTATCTCCATCAGCCACCAGCCGAGCTTCGGATTGAGATTCACCCCGCGCGCCGTCGCGCCGAATCGGCCGTAAGGACTCTGCGCGAACAGGCCGCCGATGATCACCAATGCCGCGATGACCAGACCTATCGTCACGACGGTGTCGTAGGTGGTGTTGCCGGTGTACCAGTTCATCACGCTCCCTTCGAGAGCTGACATCGTCGAGCATGTCTGAGCGATCACGCCTGCCGCAGTAGAACAACTTCTATCAGTACGCGATCAGCACGGCTGTGAGGGATTGTCTCAGCGCCGCTTCCTACGAGCAGAAGTCGCACGAATCCTCTTTGACGGGGGGCGGATTGTCTCCGTCCCACACGTCGCTCGGGAGCTGCCCCTGGTACGGAACGTTGCCGGCCGAGTTCTTGACCCAGTACCAGGTGTGGCAGACATTCATGTCCCATCGGTAGCCAACTCCCGGTCCCGACGACATGTCGTAGCGGGAGTACACCATCGAGTTGCCTGGGCACCAGGTGTGTGGTGGTAAGGGTCCCGCCTGGGCCGGGGCGGCCAGCCCCACGCCACAGCCGGTCAACATAGCGGACGCGAGTGCCGCGATTCGTCGGCTCATGTTGCGATCTCTCTCGTCGTTGGTCACCACAGCGTGCGCCTGACGCCTTGCGGAACTCTTGCGCAGGGCCGGGCCTCCCAAGAAGACCTTGCGTAGGTCAGGCGCATATCTTGGTCGTAACGTCGGACGACACCCGAAGGAGCAATCGGTGGCTGTGGAGTTCCGTTGAACGAAGACCGACCCAACTGGGGCTGGGGGGACAAGGCGCCCGTGCCGATGTTCACCGAGGCCGAGATCCGCTCGGCCTGCAAGGACTTCGGGCTGCGCGACAGCGACACGCAAAGCGTCATTCAGCAGCTCAATGACAACCGCCGGAGCGAGCGCGCTGCCGGGCGCGATCCGGGCGAAGGTGGCCCGTCCGAACGGGGCACCGGGTCGTAGCGCTCTTCGGGACCGGGGCTGTGCCAACTCGCATGAATTGACGCGGGTGCGCGTCGCGCGCCTTCGCGGTGGGTAATCGCTTATTGCACAGCGGTCCACTAGGCGGAGGCGAGTACGCGATGAGCAGAACTACTGTCAGTGCACAGAGGCATGCGGGTGACGTCAGATCCAAGGTCGCGAGGGTGGGCCTGATCGGTAAGGGAGCGCTGTATGCGCTCTTGGGCTTCCTGGCGATCAAGGTCGCGATGGGTGATGGCTCCTCGGCCGGCGCCAGTAAGACCGGGGCGATCCAGACCGTCGCGCAGGCGCCGTTCGGCAAGTTCCTGCTGATCGCCTTGACGGTGGCTTTGATCGCGCTGGTGGTGTGGAAATTCAGCCAGGCCGTCTCCGGTGATCCGATCGAAGGGTCCGACGGCAGCCATCGGGCCAAATACGCGGGCAAGGGCGTTCTCTACAGCGGTGCGGCGCTGGCGTCGCTGTCGATTCTCATCGCGAACTGGGGCGGCGATGCCGGTGCGGTCCCCGGCGCCGGTGGTGGCGAGGGCCAGGAGCATGCCGCCGGGGTGGTCATGGGCCTGCCCGGCGGACGGTGGATCGTGCTGATCGTCGGCCTCGCCGCCATCGGCTTCGGTGGCTACGAGATCTACAAGCACGCCATCAACTGCGAGTTCATGAAGCGCACCGGAGGCCTGAGCCAGGACAAGCGCAAGGTCATCGAAGCGCTGGGCCGGGCGGGTTACGTGGGCAGCGGATTGGTGGCCATCGGCGTCGGCTTCTTCTTCGTCGTCGCGGGACTGACGTTCGACCCGAAGAACGCCAAAGGATTGTCCGGGCTGTTGGCCGAACTCGCCGGCCAGAGCTGGGGACCGCTGGTCCTCTGGCTGATTGCCGTCGGCCTCTTCGCCTACGGATTGTTCTCGTTCGCCGAGGCGCGCTACCGCCCCGCCACCTAGCGCGGTCCCGGCCGGCGCGCTGAGTTTGGCGCCCGCGATAGATTGCTCTTCGTGAGCGAAGACAGAGTCCGGGTTCGGATCGCAGACAACGGTGTGGCAACGGCAACGATGGTGCGCGCCGACAAGCACAATGCGCTCGATCAGGCGATGTTCGATGGCCTGGTGGATGCCGCCGCGCAGCTCCGACGTGATACCTCGGTCCGCGCGGTCGTGCTGCACGGCGAGGGCAAGAGCTTCTGCTCAGGCCTGGACGTGGCAAGTTTCATGGGCGGCGAACGAGGCACGGGCGTCTTGTTGACCCGAGACGGAGACGGGCCGGCGAACCTCGCCCAGCGCGTGAGCTACGACTGGTCGCTGGTACCGGCGCCAGTCATCGCCGCGATCCACGGCAACTGCTTCGGCGGCGGTCTGCAGATCGCGCTCGGCGCCGACATCCGCATCGCCGCGCCGGACGCGAAGCTGAGCGTCATGGAGATCAAGTGGGGCCTCGTTCCCGACATGGGAATCACACAGACGTTGCCGAGACTCCTACCTATCGACGTCGCGAAAGAGTTGACGTTCACTGGCCGCATCGTTTCCGGCAGTGAGGGTTCCGAGCTCGGCTTGGTCACCCGAACCGCCGAGGACCCGTTGTCGGCGGCGCTGGCGCTCGCGGACGAGATCGCGCAGAAGTCGCCGCATGCCGTCCGTGCCGCGAAGCGCTTGTACGACGAGACCTGGGTCAGCAATGACCCCGCGGCTGCTCTCGCGCTCGAATCAGAGTTGCAAACCGGACTGATCGGCTCGCCCAACCAAATCGCTGCTGTGGTCGCTGGAATGTCCGGGGAGCGGCCGGTTTTCGCCAACCCGGCTTAGCGTGAGCCATCTGGCATTCAGGACTGACGCGCGACGATCACGGGCACCTTCGCCCTGCTGACGGCCGCCGCCCCGACCGATCCCAGCAGCTTGCCGCGGAACCAGCTGCAGCCGTGGCTGCCGACCACGAGCAGCTGTGCCTGCTTGGAAGCCTCGATCAAACACCTTGCGGGATCGCCAATTTCGATGATGCGCCGGATCGGCACCTCCGGATAGCGTTCGGGCCAACCGGCCAGCCGCTCAGCGAGGCTCTCCTCCTCCTCGGATAGCCGAGCGTCCCACGTCGCGTCCTGGAACGATCCCCAGTAGCCGGAAACCCAGGGTTCGGTCCACACGTGCAAGGCCATGAGGGCGACACCTCGACGCGATGCTTCCGAAAATGCAATGGCCGTCGCCGCTTCCGATGCCGGTGAGCCATCGATGCCCACCAACACCGGCGCCCGTGCGACATGGCCGTTCACGGTTTGATCGTCGTGGGTCACGGCGACCGCACAATGCGCGTGGTAGACCAGTGCCGAACTCACCGAGCCCAGGCCGCCACCGGCCAACACACCGCCATGTCCGCGGTGGCCGACCACGAGCATCTCCACCTCTGCGGAGAGGCCCACGAGCGTCGGGACGATGGCCGAATTGAACACCTGGCTATCGATCTGCACGGGTCCCGACGCCGCAGTGCACTCCTCGGCGACCGTGATCGCCGTCGCGATGAAATCGCGGGCCCGCTGCCCCTGCCATTGCCTGAAGCCGGGCGGCGCGGCGATCTCGAACCACTCCGGCAAGGCGGCGTCGGAGATGTGGACCAGAGCCAAAGGGGCGCCCCGCAGCACCGCATCGCGAGCCGCCCATCGGACGGCACCCAGCGCCGCGGCCGAGCCATCAACGCATACCAGGATCGCGCCGCGTGGTGGATGCCACATGTCGGCTCTTTTCTGATCGGCCATTTACCCACCCGCAGCATCACTCAGCGCGGTAGTGACTATCAGGGCCGAAGAGATGCAAGCCGAAGGACCAAAGACACTGTTTGGTGCTCGAAGGCCGCGGCGGAGCTTCAGGCGTTCGGTGTCCGCCCCGATGGCGGTGGGTATCCAGAGTGTCGGCTGATAGGAGTGGCGCATTTCCAATCGAGCACCCGAACCCACCGATGACGGGCACTACATCGTCGTTGACGGTCGCAAATGGCGCGCAACGGATCCGTCGATTCCCGACGATCGCAGGCAAGAGCTCGTCCGGATATTGATGGCCTGGCGCCGGGAGGTGCGTCGCACCAAGGGAACGCCTGCGGAGTCGACCGCCCGCGCGGGTGTCAATGCTACGAAAGTTGCTCTGGGGGAGCGTGGTTCACCGCCATGGTGGGAGGCGAGCGAAGAACAGCGCCGCGCTCGATGGCAGGCAGAACTCAAGGAGCCGGGCGAATAAGCCTCAGGAACCAGCCCTTACCAGAGCACCCCGTGACTCGTCGACAGAATGAACCCGTGGCTGCCCTCGGTATGGCAGTGCACGGCACCCTGGTTGTCGACCGCGCACACACCGCCGAGGGTCTGCACCCGGTATCCAGCGGGTAGCACGGTCACGTTGCCGGTGAAAGTCTTGGTGTCCGAATGACGGTACTCGGCGGGGTGGGTCGCGTCGGCGAAGGTTTGGTTGGTGCCGGGTGGGGCGTCTGCGGGCACCGCGTCACATCCAACCGGACCGCCGTTGGGGGCGAGGCCGCATGACCGCCCGTCCGGAGTGGTGAAGTAGACCCACGAACGGTACGAGGTGGTGTAGGTGCCCGGGGCGAGCGGATAGCCGTCGAGGTCATCAACCGGTGGGTCACCGGGTGCGGCGACTGCCGGTGCGACCGAGATCGCCATCGCACCCAATGTAGCCAACGCCCCGAACCGCCATAGCCGCATCTGCTGACTCTATTCGGTCCCGTCTGGATGGGTGGCTGACTTATGGCCCGAAAAGCAGGGTCCTTAGTCTCTAATCGCGATGTGCGCGGGCGCCGATACTGGCGAACCTGATGTGGGCAAACTTATTTCGGTCCGTTGCGGCAGCGTCGACGGCATTCGCGCTCGCGGGCTGCGGCTCGACACCGAGTAAGCCTGCGGTTGCGCCGTTCACGATCATCACTGGACCATCCAGCACTACCTCCAGCACCACCACCTCGCGGGACCAGAACGGTGCCGGCCTGCCGCCGATGAAGCACTTCCGGATCGGTGGTGACAGCTACGGGCCGGTGCAGGACTGCCACGTCGTCGACACCGCGGTCACCTGCACAGCGACTTGGGACCAGCCATATCAAGCGGATACGTACACCGGAAGCTTCACCGGCACCTTGTCCGGGATGACGATGACGGGGACGTGGACGACTCATCAGACCGGCCACGACGCGAACGACCCGCGCTGCCGATGGCAGACGGACACGTCGGTGCCGACCACCTTCGAGTTCAGCCTGGACGGAACCGTGCTCGACCACTCCGGTCCGGGGCAATGGCGGACAACCCGCAGCGGTAGTTGTTCGGGGGTGGAGTCCGGCACCAGCTCGGCCGCGGAGGGCGGTCCCAACTCCTGGAAAGTACTCGATTAGCACCTCAATTCCGTTGCTGCACAAACTGAATCACATTAGGACTTTCGACTCTATCGACGTGTTCGCTCCGGTGCTGTGATCAAAGCATCCCTTCCGGGCGGGGTGGTGAAGATCATGGGCGATAGGCGAAGTCGCTGTTGGCGAGGGGGCCGACGCCAGACACTCCAGGGCATCTGGCCGAACTTTCGTCCTGGCAGTCAGGCAGGAGATCCACATGGCGAATGACGCGAACGGACAGTGGATCGGTTTGGGAGTGGGTGACGTCGACAGTCCCGACACCCCGCGCGACGCCCCGAACTGGGATGCGATCACGCTGCTGACGGCCAAACTGCACGACAAATATCAGTGGGCGCGCGATCTGGGAGTGGTAGCCCAACCGAACTACGACGAACTGGTGGCCCGCGCGGTCGAACAGTTCTGTCAGCGCACCGGGTTGCCGATCATCCGCGACGCGAGCGGGCGTGCGGTCGCCAATCTCGCTGTGCGGCAACGGCTGGGCAGCTATCCGGCGCCCGGAACCGGTGACAGGGTGCGCTCGGGCTCCGCGCCGACCCTGCCGATCATGTTCACCGTCGAAGGGCACCAGTCGGACATGTTCTTCGGCCCGGTGGCCGACACGGCGACTCAGCTGGAAGGCGAGGGGCGGTGCCGCCATCAGCCGATCGCCTATAACAACGCGGCCCTCCCGTTCGACAACGCCAGCGGGGAGAACGAACTCGCCCGCCTGGTCGGGGCGACCGTAATGGACAACGGGGTGCCGTTCCCGGCGGGCACCAAGTGGGTGCTCGGGATATTCAGTCAGGGTGCCATCGTCGGCTTCGACTTCTGGATGAACCATCTCGCACCAGGCAAGCCGCTCGAGTGGCGTGAGGCCGACCTACTCGGCGTCCTGGCTTACGGCAACCCGTGCCGTCAAACCGACAGCATCGCTCCCTGGGCCACCGGTTGGATCAAAAAGACTGGAACACATGGCCTGGATCCCTACCGGCGCTTCGGCCTGCCCGGCTTCCCGGTCAAGCCGGACAACTGGATGGACGTCTACCGCGAGGGCGACATCTTCGCCGAGAACGGCGACGACAACGCCAGCAAGGCGAAAGCGGCGGTGTACCAGGCCGCCGCCCGCGGCGACTTCTTCTCGGACCCGATCTCGCTGGCGTTCCAGATCAGCAAGCTGTTCAGCCGGCCCCTCGAAGAGATTTGGGCCATCATCGAGGCGATCATCTCCGGGGTCGTCTTCGTCCACGACAAACCGAACCCGCACTATTCCCCGTACGACGTCAACGAAGGCGTGAACTGGGTACGGAGCTTGCTCACCGGTCGCCTGGTGGCACCGCCAACACCCAGTCCGGCCAATGCATGACGTGTGCAGAGAAAGAAACGAATCATGGCATCAAAACACGCCACAAAGCCAAAACCAGCTCGCCAGTTGAGGATTGATAGTCCCACTAAAGTCAAGTACCACCCGCTGGCACCTGGCACTTATACCGGTGACAGCAGCGGGTACCGCACCGATGACCGCCCCGACCACCGTGGTGTCGACATCGCGGCGAACTACGGAACGCCGATCTACGCGCCCGCCGACGGATTCTTCGTCCATGTCGGAATCAATGATGATCCAGGCGGTTTCGGTTCGTGGTTGTGGATCGACGCGCAGCAGGAATGGGGCCTGGACTTCGTCGTCGGACACATGCCCCCGTCATCACTGGTCAACCCCGACACCGGTAAACCGTGGCGAACCAACGACACCGTGCGGGCCGGCCAACAGATAGCGGTGGTGGGCTCCGAGGGTAGTTCCTCGGGCCCGCATCTGCACTTCGAGACCTGGGGCCCGCCCGGGCGCAGTGGCGGGCCGGACCGCGACCCGAACAAGACGTGGCTCACGGACGCCGTCGACCCGCGCCAGGCTCCGAAACTGCAAGCAGCACAGTCACTCATCGGGCAGATCCTCCTCGACTACTCGGCCGGCGTTCCCAGCGCCGAGCAGATCAAGGCCGCCGGGTACGCCGGCGCCGTGCGTTACGTGTCGGATCCGCGCGCAACCTGGATGCAGGGAAAGCCGTTGCGCAAAGCGGAGGCCGACGACCTGCGTGCCCACGGCCTGGTGGTGGTGTCGAACTACCAGTTCGGCAAGGCCGACACCGCCGACTGGAAAGGCGGGGCGGCGCAGGGAAATAAAGACGCCGAACGTGGACAGCAACTGCATACCGAAGCAGGCGGGCCGGACACCGCCCCGATCTACGTGTCGATCGACGCCTGCCCCAGCGAACAGGAGTGGAACACCCAGTGCCGACCCTACTTGCTGGCCTGGCAGGAGCGGCTCGGCAAGGAGCGGATGGGTATCTACTGCAATTACCCCTGTATCGACTGGGCAATCCGAGACGGCATCGGCACGTATTTCTGGATGCACAACTGGGACGAGGGACACAGCGGGGGGCAGGTTCATCCGGCGGCCCACCTGCACCAGTTCGAGATCGACAAACAGAGCGTCGGCGGCGTGGGCGTAGATCGCAATCGCATCCTGCGGGAGGACTTCGGCCAATGGGACGCCACCGCACCAAGTGCTGCCGTGCAACAACATTCGGAGCGCTGGATGGCGCTGAAACGACTGGGTTCGCTGACCCGACAGTCCGGCTTCGATACCGTCGCCGAAGTCATCATCGGTGAAACCCTGCGACGCCGCTACACCCGCGAGGAAGCGATCGCCTGCCTGTCGACGGCGATCCAGGAGTCGGGGCTGCGCCCGGATGCGCAGGGCGGCGGCGGCGCTTGGCACGGTATCTACCAACAGGACGGAAGTTACCCGGGCCGCGACGATCCCAACGAGAACATTCGGGTGTTTCTCGACCGGCTCGACGAGAAGCGCTGCAGTGCAGGGGCATCGCCGGACATCTGGAAGAACATCTTCTGGCTCCAGCAGCGTCCCGGTGAAACGTCCGCCGACGACGCATACAACGATCCGGACGCGCGCCGCGATTATCTCGATGAAATTCGCAGCCGCAGGACAAAAGCCGGCGAGATGTTCGAACGCTTCGCCGGAACACCAGAGGGAGGAAAAGAAATGCCGTACACCGGGGACCCTGTGTGGTTGGAGGAAGTTCTGCGCCAAGCGCTCGGCGACCGTCTGGTCGTTCACGACGGCTGGCAGGACCGTGGCACCGGATGTGGTGAAAACGGTTCCAGTTCAATGGGACCGATCTGGGGGGTGATGATCCACCACACCGGAAACGTCAACGAAAAGTGGGAGGTCATCCGCGATGGTGTGATGCAACCCGGAGGGTGGCTGCCGGGCCCGCTGTCGCAAGGGTTGATCACCTCCGACGGGAAGTTCCACCTGGTCGCTGTCGGTCCGTGCAATCACGCCGGTCCCGGCTGTTATCCGGGAATCCCCGACGGCTGTGGCAACACGAGGCTGATCGGCTTCGAGTGCGCGTGGCAACCAGGGGCGCACTATCCGGGCAATGAGACGTGGCCGCCCGCGCAGATCAACACCATGCGCGACGCCAGTGCGGCGGTGCTCACGAAGCTGGGCTATGACGACGCGAGCCATGTCATCGGGCACAAGGAATGGGCCGGCGCGGAGAATCCTCTCGGCATCAACAAACAGGGCAAGCCGGACCCGGGCGACATGGACATGAAATGGTTCCGCGGTGAGGTGAAGAAGGCGATGCTCGGTATGTTCGACCAGTTCGGCAAGTTGACGACGCAGGTCGAGGAGCCGAAGAAGGCGGAACCCACCGATCACATTCTGCTGCAGGAGATTTGGGAGCAGTTGCTGGGCCCCGACGGCAAGGGCTGGCCGCAACTCGACGGCAGGACTCTGGTGGATGCCGTGGCAGAGGTTCTCAAGCGGGCAGACGGCGACCAGACGGCCACTCCATCGCTCGCAGCAGCCGCGGAGGCCGGGCCGGCCACGCCGTTGGCCTCGCGCTCGCGGCGAACACCCGCCCGGAAGAAGACCGCCACCCGGGGCAGAAAGCCAAGCGGCGCAGCGTCTATGCAGGGCACCTGACCGGTCGGCCGGGCACGATGAGCGCGCCAGGACAGGCACCCGAGGTACCGGACGCGACCGCCGGCCGGCGGCGCGCCCGGTGGACGAAGACACGGGTATGGGTGGGGGCAGTCCTCACGTCCGCGGTGGTGATCCCACTCCTTACTTTGGGGGTGACGGCGGGTGTGCGTTGGATCAACGAGCTTTTGCACCCGCCGCAGTATCTCGCGGTGGTGGTCACCGTTCCGTCACCGGTGGAGTTCGACAACGGCTGGGTATTCGCCACGCCCCCTGCGCAATTGCCTTTGCCGCCCGAGCACGGTGACGTTGACCGGTGGGCATCGGACAACGGCGGCATTCCCGCCAGCGGCAACGTCGTCGAGCTCAGGCTGCAGGGCCTGCACGGGCACCACGTGGTGGTCCAGAGGATCACCGTCAACGTCGTGTCGAGGGCCGAGCCGCTGCGGGGGGCATACGTGGTCCTGATGAGGCAGAAGGGGCCAACGGACACGTATCAGTTCGGGTTGAACTTGGACGCAACTCCGGTTGCAGTAACAGCGGAGGCCGACGAGAAGTTGCCTCACACCGTCAGCAGCGCTGCGCCCGAGAATCTGCGGATCAGTGCCGTGACGACCACGTGCACCTGTGAGTGGACTGCGACGCTGCAGTGGTCTGCTGACGATGGCAAGCAAGGCGCGATCGACATCAACGACAACGGTCGCGCGTTTCGAGTAGCCGCAACAACACGCGCGACACCGGAGACTGTCGGCTGGGGCCCTAATGGGTGGGGCGTAATCACCGGCTGAGCGCCAGGCTCCCCGGGGCAAGGAGCGCTACGCGTTGCCCAGCACGATCGTGCTGAACAGCGTCGCCGCCCAGTAAGTCGCCAGCAGAGTCGACGCAAGGCCCAGCAACGCAACGAAAATGGGCGGCGTCAGGATCAAGGCTCCCAACTGGACGAGAAATGTCCAGGGATTGTCATCCGCGGCGGGCGCGGCGGCCGACAACACCGCGGCGTTGGACGCCTCCGCGCTCGCATATGCGTGGGCGCCGTTGCTCAGGGCCTGTGTGAACCGCTCATGAAACGCGGCCGCCTGCAACGAGACCTGCTGAAACTCCTCGGCGTGCGAGCCGAACAACCCGGCAATCGCCGTCGACACCTCATCGCCCGCGGCGCTGGCGATGTTCGTTGTCGGTGCCGCTGCCCGTAGATGGGCGCAATCCAGATCGGACCCGATGGCCGCCAAATGACGTGACGCGCTGATGAGACTTTCCGGCGCAACCTGCATCTTCGGCAGCATATCCACGCCGGCGACGGCCGACATCGGTTTCCGGCAAACCGCTTCCCGAACGCTGCACGGCGGCTTAAGCTCCCGACAATCGGGCGATCGAAGGGTGGAGCGGCGCTGTGTCTTACGTTGTTGCATTTCCCGAACTGATGTCTGCTGCGGCCACCGACGTATCTTCCATCGGTTCGGCGGTCGCCACCGCAAACGAGACCATCGCGGGCGCCACCACAGCGGTATTGGCCGCGGCCGAGGACGAGGTGTCGGCGGCGGTCGCGGCGCTGTTCTCCGCCCACGGCGAGGGCTATCAAGTACTCAGCGCCCAGGTGGCCGTGTTCCAGGAGCGCTTCACGCAGGCCTTGGCCGGCGCGGCCGGAGCGTATGCCTCCGCTGAGGCGGCAAGCGCTGCCCCGTTGGCGGCATTCGAGCAGACGGTGCTCAGCATTCAGCAGATCCCCAACACCCTGGCCGCCGGATTCGCATCGCTGACATCGGTGCAGGGTTCTCCGCTACTGGCGCTGATCGCCAGCGACGCCCCGCCGTTGTCGTGGTTCCTGGGCAACTCGCCGCCACCTTTGCTGAACGCGTTGCTCGGCCAGACCGTCCAGTTCACGTCATACGACGGAATGCGCGTCGTACAGATCACGCCGGCCCACCCGACGGGCGAATACGTCGTCGGCCTGCACGGCGGTGCGTTCATCTTCCCGGCGTCGTTCTTCCACTGGATCAACTACTCGGTGACGGCCTACCAGACCGGCGCGACCTTCCAGGTGCCGATCTACCCGCTCGTGCAGGAAGGGGGCACCGCCAGCTGGGTGGTGCCCCGAACGGCGGGCCTGATTTCCTCGCTGATCACCCAGCACGGGGCGGCCAATGTCAGCGTGGTCGGCGACTCCGCCGGCGGCAACCTCGCCCTGGCCTCAGTCCAGTACCTGGTCGGCCAGGGTCAGCCTGTTCCGTCGTCCGTGGTTTTGCTATCGCCGTGGCTGGACGTCGGCAACAGCGGCGGTCTCGGTGGGATCTGGGCGGGCGGTCTGTCCACGACCAACCCGATGGTGAGCCCCCTGTACGGGTCGCTTGCCGGGCTTCCCCCGACCTACGTCTACTCCGGCGCCCTGGACCCACTCGTCCAGCAAGCGGCGATCCTGCAGCAAGCGGCCGTCGCGCAGGGTGCTCCGTTCAGTTTCATCCTGAATCAGACCGGGATTCACGACTTCATCCTGCTCACTCCGAGCGGTCTGCCCTACTGGCCTGGAATCAACCAGCAACTCGGCATCGCGGCCTGACTGCGGGTTTAGGCGGTCGCCGGGCTTTTCGCAGCGGACTGCGCGGGCTCCCGCTCGCCCGACGGGATCGCCGCAGGCACCGGGTCGAACGCGGCGGGATCAGCGAGATACTCGCGAAAGATCCGGGCCATCGTCGCCGCCTGGTAGCCGTCGACGAACCGGTGGTCCAGATTGATCGTCAGAGGCAACACCGGACGGACGACGGGTTGACCGTCTCGCGCCAGCACCTTGTCGGTCACGGCACCGATCAGGATTGTGACGGGCACGTGGCAGAAGTTCGGCACCGGGGCGGCGGCTGAATCGAGGCCGTAGGTCCCGACGTTGCTGACGAGGATGGATCCATACGGGCGGGCTTCGAGGCCGGTGAACGGAAGCGGCAGTTGCAGGCTCTCGGTGACGAATCCGACGCCGGCCATCAGGGGGCGAAGCAGCAGCGGCGGCAGCCCCTTGACCATGGCCTTCATCTTCTTGAACTGCGGGTCGTTGTCGTGGCGGATCCGGCCGGCCCGATCGGCCAGCTCCTTGGCGATCGCCCACGGCGGCTTCTCGTTGATGCGGCGCACAACGGTGCCGGACAGATCGGTCCTGGCTGCCTCCACCCCGGCCACCGGATCGGTGCGAAGCGATACGACGAAGAAGCAGTCGATGGTGGGGGACGGCAGGAAGCTCCCGAACACCACGCGGCCGTTGAGCCCGGGCAGGGCTTCGACGACCTTGCCCGCAGCCCGGCCGACGAGGTCTACGGGGGTGATGTGCTGGCCGGTCGCCAGGCGAACCTGGTCGACGTAATCGAGCAGCTGACCGGCTTCGACGTCGATCGTGGCCGAAATAGTCGGGTCTGTCCGCGGCCGCCAGGTCGCCATGGCGATCTTTCGCCAGACGGAGAACGGGATGGCTGGCGTGGTCTCGGTCATCGTTTGAGAATCGGTGACCACAGCCACAGGCGGCCAGAGGACAAGGTCCCTGCCCGGCGGGTCTTTCGGACGAAAGCTCCTCGTCAGGCGGCTCAGCCGGCCGCCTGCAGGGTGATATCGGACAGCTCCGTGCGGCTCTCGCCGTTGGTGGTGCCGAGCCGGGAGATCCACACCAGCACATTCGAGGTCTTGGTCTTGCTCGTCACCGTGATGCGGTTGCGTCCCGGTTCCAGCGACGTGGTCGGAGCCAGTTCCGTCGTGTCGGACAGCTTGGCGGGCTTCTCGGTGGGGGACGAGCGGAGCTGGATCTGGGTTCCGGTGCTGGGCACATCGAGCGTCACGACGCTCAACGCCGTCGGTTCGGACAGGTGCAGCATCAGACCCATGCCCTGGATGAATTTCGGGAAGGGCACGGCGTCGGTATAGGTCACGGTGGACCAACCGGTGTTGGGGTTGCCGTCGATCGCCAGCTTGGCGTCCTGCGGATTGTCAGGGGTGCCGTCGGGGGAGAACACCGTGGCGCTCACCGGCTTGACGATGGGCCCCGGGCGTGTCTCGCGGCCGAATCCGTGCGTGAAGTACAGCACCGCACCGGCGCTCAGCGCGATGACGGCGACGGCGGCGAGAGCGGCCAGTATCCATGCCCTCTTGCGCCGTGGTGGCTTGTCCATCGGCGCTGTCGGCGATGTGGTCGATCTGGTCGATGTGACGGCGGGGGCCTCGGGCCGGGGCCGCTTCGGGCGTGCGCCAGCCGACAGATTGACGATCTTGTCGGCGTCGAGGGTCTCGCCGTCCCACATGCCGGTGACCTCGACTTCGTCGCCGTCGGAGAGCTGACCGGCGACCAGATCGGTCTGGATTTCGACCGGCAGCACAGGCGGCAGGTCCTCGAGCGGTTCGTGCGGCACCACCTGCAGTGACAGCGTCCCGACCTGATCTGGTGCACCGTCCGAGCGGACTGCGCGGGCGATACCGGTGACGATCAGACGTTCGAGTCGCTGGGTGGTGGGACGCTCGGCCAGGCCGGCATTTCCGGCCTTACCAGCCTCGGCGAGGGCCCGGGCGAAGTCCGCGCACGTCGGGTAGCGCTTGTTCGGGTCCTTGGCCAGCGCTCTCGCCAGAACGGCGTCGAGGTGAGCGAGCTCGGGCCGCCGCTGCGAGATGCGCGGTGGCGGCGAATTCAGGTGGTGGCTGAGCACCACGGCGCGGTTGGAGTCCTGGAACGGCGGAGCGCCGGTCAGCAGAAAGAAGGTCGTCGCGGCCAGCGCATACTGGTCCGCCCGACCGTCCAGCGGCTTGCCCAGCAGTTGCTCGGGAGCCACGTAACTGATGGTTCCCACCGCGACGTTCGCCTCGGTCAGGTTGCTGACATCGTCGATCTTGCGGGCGATGCCGAAGTCGGTCAGCAACACCCGGCGCCGCTGCCCATCGGCCGCGGCCACCAGGATGTTCTCCGGCTTGACGTCGCGGTGGAGCAGACGGCGGTCATGACCGAAATCAAGCGCCTCTGCGACCGCGCTCACAATGTCGGCCACGTCGCGCTCGGGCATGCCATCCGGGTAGCGGTCGCGTACCAGCTCGCCCGCATCCATACCTTCGACGTATTCCATCGAGATCCAGAGCCGGCCGTTGAACTCACCGCGGTCCAGCACAGTGACGATGTGCGGATGCCACAGCGTGGCCGCCAGTTCCGCCTCGCGTTTGAACCTGGCCTGAAATTCCTGGTCGGAGGTGGCCGCCAGGGACAGGACCTTCAGCGCATCGTGACGAGGCAGACGTGGGTGCTGCGCGAGGTAGACCTCGCCCATCCCACCAGTGCCGAGCAGCCGCTCGATCACGTAGCCAGCGAAGACCTCGCCGTTTTTGAACGGCATGCCCGAAAGCCTACAAACCGGCACGGCGAGGGGGCGAATTTCACCCACCGCAACCGCACCCGGCCGACGGCGATCACTCAGCGGGTGGCTTGTCCTCGGGCTGCTTGTGCAACGACTCGTTTGCGCTGCTCACGACGCTCCGGATGAACTCGTACTGGGTTTTGACCAGTTTGTCCGCCATGTCCAAAGCGGCGTCCACGATGGTGTTGCGTCGTGACGGGTGATCCTCACCGTGCCCGGGCAACGAATCCTCGACCGTGCCGACGAACTTGCGCACCGCATCGATCGCCGCCCGTTGTCCGGATTCGACCGACTTGAGGACTTCGTCAGAAAGGCCGGCCGCTCGTTCGGTCAGGTCAGCCGCCCGTTCCGCGACGGTCTTCTTCTCGGTGTCTGTTTCTGCCATGATGGCGCTCCTCCCGGTATATGCACGCATCATGCGCCCCCGGCGTGGGCCCGCTGTAGGGCCGATGGTCCCTGGTCGGCGGGCCGATCTGCCGCAATGGAATGCTCGGCCGATGAAATGCCAAGGCGCGGTGTTGCTGGGCGCGGGCCGGACATGGGAGATCCGTGAGATCGAGCTGGATCCACCGCGGGCCGGCGAGGTGCTGGTGAAACTGGCGGTCGCCGGGATATGCCACTCCGACGGGGGGCTCATCGACTTTCAGTGACGATGCAGGACGACGAATCAGGATGCTTCCACGGGCTTGGGGCGTCGCTTGTCTTCGTACATGGCGGCGTCGGCCCGGCTCAGCAGATGGTGCAGTTCTTCGGGCTCCGCCGCCAGCGCCACCCCGATGGAAGCGCCGATGGTCAGCCGGAGATCTGGGTTGATGGCGATCGGCTCGAGCAGCGACTGACGGATGCGCTCCGCCACCAGAGATGCCCCGGCGGCATCGGCCCCGGGTAGCAGCACGAAGAACTCGTCGCCCCCCAGTCTGACCGCGGGCGGGCTGTCCGCGCCGGCCCGGATCACGACGTCTGCCCCGGTGCGGGTGACCTCGGCGATGCGCTTGGCGACCTCGCGCAGGACGCAGTCCCCGGCCTCGTGCCCGTATTTGTCATTGACCGCTTTGAAGCGGTCGAGGTCGATGAAGATGGCGGCCACCGGGGCGGCGGACGATGCTCCCGCCAGCATGGCGGCCATCACACTGCTCAGATGGTGACGATTCGGTAGCCCGGTCAGCGGGTCGTGCATGCCGAGGTGGGCGAGCTGGGCCTGGGCGCGGCTGAGTTGCGCGGATTCGACGTCGTATGCCAGCAGGCGCGCCGCCCGCAGGTCGGCCTCTGTCCAGGGCACGCTGGAGCCGCTGGTCTGCTCGAGCCAGGTGTCGAACGACTTGCGCGGATTCAGCGATCCCGTGGAATGCGTGCGCGGATCGCCCAGCCAGCGGAGTTGTTGCAGTCGGTCTCGCCGGAACCAGATCACGAAGTCGTCGGGTGCGCTGAGTGCGACGAACAAGCAGCCGGCCGCCCCGAGAGCGTCCGCGGTCTGTTGCTGCAAGCGGTCAGCGGCCCAGGGCGAGCCGGGCGATCTGGAGGCGCGGATTTCGCTGGCGAGTCGTCGGACGGCATCCTCTGATGGCGCTGCGCCGATCGATTGGTAGTGCCCGTCTGCGCAGACTGCCGCGCTCTCCGCCCCGCAGAGATCCAGCAGGTCCTCGGAAGCGGAAGCGAGGCCTTCGCCGATGGCAGGGGCCGTCTGCATGGCGGCGCGCAGGCGGTTGCGCACAGCTTCACGACGGGCCGCATCATTGAGCCTGGAGATCTGTTCGGCCGCGGTGACCTGGAGCTTCGCCTGCAAGACCAGCAATTCACACGCTCGGCGCTCGGAGCGGGAAAGCCAACGGGGGTGTTCCGACGTGCACGACACGAGGCGGGTCAGCCGGCCGCCCTCCGCCATCGAAAACGACACGCTCGCAGCGGTATTCATGTTGCGCATGAATTGCAGATGAAACGGCGACACGCTGCGCAGCGCAGCGTGACTCAGGTCCAGGGCGGTTCCGGCCATCCGCGGGGACGCGATGACCGCGACGTCGCCCTCGTCGACATCGGGGATGAAGCGCGAGGCTTTGCGCGTGTAGATGTGGCGGGCCTGGGGTGGAATGTCGCTGGCGGGGAAGTGATGCCCGAGGTATCGAACCAGGCCGGGCAGACGGTCTTCGGCGACGATCTCGCCGTGCTCGTCTTCGTGGAACCGGTAGACCATTGCGCGGTCGAATCCGGTCATCGCCCGGACGGCGCTCGCAACGGCGGCTTCGATGTCGGGAACGCTCATCGCTTCGCCGATCCCCTGTGAGGCATAGAGGACCGGAACAAGATTGGCTGGATCCTCGCCGTGCGCCCGCTCGATCTCGACGACGATCTGGCCGGCCACCCGGTGCAGAATCACATCGACCTTGAAGCCGACGCCAGCGGCCAGGCGTACCCCGTAGAGGTCGGGGGAGGAGGGCCGGTAGCCGGTTTGCTCGATCGCCTCCTCGAGCCGCTGGTGTTCGTCCGCTGGGAAGACACTCAGCAACGGCGAGTCGAAAAGTTGGTCCGGCGCCACCCCGATCGACTCAGCGGTGTTGGCGCTCGCATAGGTGATTCGGCTGTCCTGCAGGTCGGCGGCGATCAGCGCCCCGTGGGACTGGATGCGGCCCGACAGGTGCAACTGCTCGCTCGCGCAATCGGCCAGGGACTGCGCGAGCGGATGGTCTCCGGCAGTCATCCCGGTCCTCGTGGTGAACCGGCCCCGCGCCCGCGTTCACGTGCAAGATCCACCCTCGAAGGATAAGGGTTCGTCGACCGGTGTTCACCCAAAGCTTCAGGGATTGCGTCGCGACGAACTGCCGCGGCACGGCGCGCTTCGTGACGAGGGCACACTGCCGGTCCCGCGATCGGCATTCAGTCGAATGCAGGCAACTGTGCGGATTATCGAGACCATCGATCAAATGCTCTGTGGTGCAGCGTAAAAGAACTTTGCCCATAGATGCCGTGCGTCAGTTGCCGGCTTCGATGTCGGCGACCCTCGCCGCGCCTCCGGCTCCGCACAATGGCTGCAGGTCCACGCCGCCGGCTTCCAGGAGAGTGTCGACGCGGTGCTTGAGTTCGCCCGACGCAAGGTAGGCGTACAGGTTCTTTCCGGGGCACGAGGTCTGGGCGAGATCCCGGTGGCCGGCCAGCGTGTTCGTCGAGATGCCGTATCTGGCTGCTGCCCAGGCGAATACGCGTGCAGCTCCCTGAACCTGCGCATCCGGCACCGTTTCCTTGTCGAAGTCGCCTTCGCAGATGACGAGGAAGTGGCCGATCGTGTTGTAGTCGGTGGCCGTGTCGCCCGCAATGTCGGGTCGGCGCAGCTCGTAGATGTTGCCGTTGGCGTCGACACCGAAGTGGTAGGCGATGTCGATCCAGCCGAGCGTGTCCTGGTGGTAACGCTGGTCCGCGCGGAAGCGGGCCGGAGCATTGCTGTTGGCGCCCAGCACCACCGCGGCGTGGTGCAGCGTCATGCGGCCGATGGTCTGGGGTGTGCCGCCGGGCTTGGCGGGACGGGCGCCCCACGCGTCGCGGCAAAGCGCCGACGCCGGGGCGGCCCGCTGTGCCGAAGCGGTTGGCGAGGGTGTCGCGGGGACGGCGGACGTGGTGGACTGCACCGGGGCAGGATCCGCAGCGGTCCGCCCGGCGCACGCCCCGATGGTGGCCGTCAGGCCCAGGCCGCCGGCGAGCGACAACAGCCGGCGGCGGCTGACGGAGTCCGCGTCACTGTCCATGGGCTAAACAATAGATTCGGGCGAATTGACTTGTGGGTTCGCCGCGGCGTCATAAGCTTCGGTTATTCGGCGATCGTTACTGGCTGGGCATCGTGGGGGTTGCCCGGAGGGGTGGGTTGAGCTCGATGTCATCCGTGCTTGTGTTGCCCGAGGTGATGGCCGCCGCGGCCACGAATGTGGTGTCGATCGGCTCGGTGGTCGCGACAGCAAACCGGGACGTGGCCATTGCCACGACAGCGGTCCTGTCCGCCGCCGAGGACGAGGTGTCGGCTGCGATCGCGTCGTTGTTCTCCGCCCATGGTCAGAGCTATCAGCTGCTCAGCGCCGAGGTGGCGGTGTTCCACGACCAGTTCGTGCAGGCGCTGAACGGCGCAAGCGGGGCGTACGCCGCGGCCGAGGCGTCCAACGCCGCGCTGCTGAACACCTTCGAGGCCGTTGCCCAGGAAATCCAGCAAGCACCGGCGGCGTTGGCCGGCGGGTTCAACCGGCTGGCCAACGAGATTGTCACCGGGATCTTCGGAGCGCCGGCCGCTCCGCCGTTCGCGGCCGACCAGACCGGAACCTTCACCGGCTCGCCCTCACTCATCACGCGGCTCGAAGAAGCGCTGCTCTACCCGGTCAAACCACTGCTGAGTCTGTCCGGGCTCGAGCCTCAGCTCTCGATGACGGGTTCGCCGATCCTGTCGCTGATCGCCAGTGATGTCCCGCCACTGTCCTGGTTCATCGGCAACTCTCCGCCGCCGTTCCTGAACCTGCTGCTCGGCGAGACGGTCTCCTACACCACCTCCAACGGGATGAGCGTCGTCCAGATCACGCCGGCTCATCCGACCGGCGAATACGTCGTCGCCATCCACGGGGGCGCCTTCATCCTGCCGCCGTCATTCCTGCACTGGATCCACTATTCGGTGATGTCGTATCAAACCGGAGCGACCGTCCAGGTGCCGATCTATCCGCTGCTGCAGCAGGGCGGTACCGCCGGCCTCGTGGTGCCTGCCATGGCCAACCTCATTTCCGAGCAGGTGGCCCTGCACGGGCCCACCAACGTCAGCGTCATCGGCGACTCCGCGGGTGGCAACCTGGCGCTGGCGGCCACCCAGTACATCGCGGGCAACGGGCTCAACCAGGCGGGATCGATGGTGCTGCTGTCGCCGTGGCTGGACGTGTCGATGACCAATCCGAACATCGCGTTCGTCCAGGACCCGCTGTTGCCGATCGGCCCTGCGCAGCAGATCGGCAGGGCGTGGGCGGGCAACCTGTCGGTCACCAACCCTTTGGTGAGCCCGCTCTACGGCGCCATGACCGGCCTCCCGCAGACCTACGTCTACTCAGGCAACCTCGACATACTTTCCCCCGATGTCCTGCGTCTGCAGGACGCGGCCAGGGCGGTTGCCGCGCCGTTCAACTTCGTGCTGGCGAACGGCCAGATTCACGACTGGATCATCCTCACCCTGGACGGCCCGCAGTACTGGTCGCAGATCAACCAGGAACTGGGCATCGCCGCCTAGTCCTGTTCGGTTCCCAACAGCCGCAACGGGTGCAGGCCGTCCACGGCGCCGACGAACGGCGGGTGGATGCTGTAGCCGATCATCCGCCGGATGTCGTCGGACACCGTTCGCGCGATGTCACGCGGCACCGACAGGGTGAACGCCTCCATCGGTCGCAGCCACGGCTGGCAGTACTGGGCGGTGACGGCCAGCCGGTCGCCCGTGGTCGTGTTCGCGCCGCCGCCATGCCACAGCGTGCCGACGAAGAAGACACACGATCCGGCGGGCATCACGACCGGAATCGCAGGATCTTCCGGGCCAGGACGGTGTTTACCCCAGCGGTGGCTACCCGGTATCACCACGGTGGCGCCGTTATCGGCGGTGAAGTCGTCGATCGCCCAGATCGTCGCCGCCGCCAAGGGCTCCCGCGGACGCGGAATGGGGTAGAACCCGTCGTCGTGGTGGGCCAGCTGTGCGGACTCGCCGGGCTGGATGTTGATGGCCTGCAATGCCGACAGCAGGTAGTTGGGCATCAGCAGGCGATCCAGCACCGCCAGCACCCGCGGATTGTCGACGAGCCGGTCACACACCCGGGTGCGGCTCAGCACGCTGTAGACGCGCTGGGTGCGCCGGCCCTCGAAGGAGTTGCGCCCGGTATGCGCCAGCCAGGGGCGCACCGCATCCCGGATCTCCCGGCACTGCTCGGCGCTGAGCAGGTTCTCCCAGACGACGTAGCCGTCGCGGGCCAGGGCCGCCATGTCGGCTTCCACGACCGCGCCCTCGACAGAGCTGCCACCGCTGGGCGTCCATTTGTGCCGCTGCGCCAGATCACCCCGCAGGTCTTCGAGCGTCGTCACGGACTCTTCGTCGATGTTCATGCGGTCCTTCGGGTAGTACTCCTGACCACATTAAGCTGAAACTGCTCAGCCCTTGACCGTGAACACGGGGAATCACGTGAAGCGAAACGCCATCGCAGTCGCAACGGTTCTGCTGGCGCTCGTCCCGGGCTGCACGCACGACTCGGCGGCACAGTTTGCGGTGAGCAGCGGCCCGCCGAACCAGGCCCCTGCCCGCGTTCACGCGGCGCCACGCCAGCTGCCCGAGATGGCGGACGCACCTGCCTTCGGCGCCGTCTCTTCATTGATCAACGACGCGATCGCGGCCGACAAGCTGCCCGGCGCCGTGGTCGAGATCGGGCACGGGGGCGCGGTCGCGTTCCACCGGGCCTACGGGTTGCGCAAGCACGCCGGTGAGCCCGGGCTGGACGGGGTGCCGGCCCCCGCGGAGCAGATGACCGAGGACACCATCTTCGATCTGGCGTCACTGACGAAGAACCTGGTCACCTCCACCGCCGTCATGCAGCTCGTCGAGCAGGGCACGGTGCAGGTCGACGATCGCGCACAGCAGCATCTGCCGGACTTCAACCCCGCGAACGATCCGCGGCGCGCCAGGGTGACGGTCCGGATGCTGCTCACGCACACCTCCGGCGAACCGGGCGACGTCGATCTCAGAGATCCCTGGGGACTTAACGGGCCCGACAAGGCCGAGGGCATCCACCGGGCGCTCAGCACGCCGCTGCAGTCCGGGCCCGGCGAGGGTTTCCGCTACTCCGACATCAACTTCATCCTGCTGGGGGCGCTGGTGGAGAAAGTCTCCGGCGAAGCTCTGGATGTGTATGCGCGGCAACACATTTTTGATCCGCTCGGCATGGACGAGAGCGGCTTCCTCCCGCCCGTCAAAGCCTGTGGTCCGCACACGACATACGGATCCGCGGTCGCGTGGGCACCCGGGGCCGGCCAGCTGCCGACCACCTGTCCGGAAGGAACCTGGAACACCGGCCTGCTGGCGCGTATCGCACCGACGGCACGCGACGAAGAGGGCAGAGCCGATCCCCGCAGCAACCCCGATCTGGATCACCTGCTGCGCGGCACCGTGCATGACACGACGGCGCGCCGGATGGGCGGGGTGGCCGGCCATGCCGGCGTTTTCTCCACGGCCCACGACGTCAGCGTCTTCGCGCAAGCGCTCCTCGACCGGCTCGCCGGCCGTCCCAGCGAATTCCCCTTGCAACAAGCGACTTTGGTGATGATGACCACGCCCCAGCAGCCCGGACACTCGCCCCAACAGGTCGATGCGGCCAACCAGGCCGCCCGGAAAGCCCTTGCGCAACGGCCGAATCGGCCTCAGCCGCTGCTCGCTGCGCGTTACCCGGCGATTGCGGGGCAGAACCTGCGCGGCTTCGGCTGGGACATCGACACCGGCCAGTCGGCACCACGGGGTGCGGTCTTTCCGGTCGGCAGTTTCGGGCATACCGGCTTCACCGGGACCTCGCTGTGGATAGACCCCGGCTCCGACACGTACATCGTGCTGCTCTCCAACTCGATCCACACCCGGGGCAGTCCGCCGATGTCGACCTTGCGGGGTGAGGTCGCGACGGCGGCGGCGCGGGCACTCGGCCTCTGAATTCAGGGACGTTCGAAGTGCTGGTAATCAACCGGAGTGGTCCAGTCGCCGCCCCATCGCCAGCCGCGATCCGTAAAGGTCCGCACCGCCGCGTCGCCGGTGTGCAGGATCCCGGGATCGGGGCGACTGCGGTCCAAATACGGTGCCGCGTTGTGCGGCTCGAACGTTCCGTTGGCATAGCGGCAGGGGTTGCGACGTGGGTTGAGATCGATCGCCCGGCCGTAAGCGTGTTGAGCCCATCGGTCGGTGCCCGGGATGGTGCGGCAGTTGAACGCCGAGGTGTTGTCGTCCTCCATCGACAGCTCGTCGTCAGCTCCCGGGTAGTGGTCGACCGTCTGCATCCGCTCGACGGGATAGCCCAGCCGGTAGAGCAGCGTGAAGATTTCGGTGACATCCGCGACCAGGTCTTCGTGCACGACCAGTTCGCCCTGGTGAGTTTGGCCGTCAAAACCTCTGTAGCCGACATGGATTCGCCGCAACTGCGTGGGTTCCACGGGGCAGCCCGGATGCCAGCTCGCTCCGAGTTCGGTGGCAGTGACCGGCTCGACCGCCGCGGTGGTCGGTGCCGCAGCGGCCGACGAGGACGGGGGCGAAGTGGTCGGGGCGGCCGCGTGGGGTGGGGCGGCACGGGAACACTGCGCCAGGACGGGAAGCAGCGCGAGCAGGGTGACCGCCACCAGCCGGGAGCTCAACGCGGTTCGATCAGCAACGTCGGAACCCCGCAGGTGCCGTCCTTCACGCTGAGCACCCGCGTACCGGGTTTGCGTCCGGGGCGAACCTCCGAGACCTCGAGACCGGCTGCGGCGAGCCGCGCGCGGGCCGCGTCGGCGTTGGGGACGCGCCAGGACAGGCCCCAGAGCTGGTCGGTGTGCGCCGGCAACGGCGCGTCACCCAGCGGCTGAGCGATCTCGACGGTGACGCCGCCGACGCGGAAGAAGACCAGCCGCATGCCCCAGTCCGGAAAACTGCGGTCCAGCGCCAGGCGCAGGCCGAGCCCGTCGCCGTAGAACGCGATCGCGGCATCCGCGTCGGCGGTCTGTACCACCGCATGGTCGATTCCGGTGACCACGGCATCTGCGGATCCCGCCGGCACGGCCTCGGGAAGGCGATTCGGGGATTCGTGCTCGATCGCGATGACCAGCACGCCGCGGGTGCTCGCCTGCGGGAGCAGCATGCTGCGCCAGTGCCGGATCATCCCGGTGTCGGTGTCGCGACCTTCTCCCGGCGAGACAGGTGGTGGCGCAAGGCCGTTGGCGACCAGCCGGGCGCGGGCGGCATCGAGGTCGGAAGTGGCGAACGCGAGGCCGATCGGTCCGTCGCCGCGCCGGTCCAAGTGCGCCGCGACCGTGCGGCCCAGCGGCCCCTCGCCGTGGGGGCTGATCAGCTCGAGATAGGTGTTGTCGAGTTTGAACAACGCGTTGGCCGTGCCCCAGCCCGGATGATCGCCGCGCCACGACGGGCTCCGGGACAGCAACGTGGCGTAGCGGCGCGTGGCGTCGCTGAGGTCGCGCACGGCGACGATGACGTGGTCTAGCGCGTCGAACACTGCCGACTCATCCCCGGGCGGTCAGCAGCAGAGCGCCGGCGATGACCACTTCCACGACGAAGTAGAACCAATTGGGATAGAACGGGGTCTTGCCCTCGACGACGGCCGACACGATACGGCCGAACGCCATACCGGCCAACGCCAACCCGACGGTGACCACGATTCCCGTCCGCATCGGGCCTGCACTGGTCGCGGCAAACGCCAGCACGCCTGCGATTGCCAGGCCGAACCCGCCGTAGACGGCCCGTACCTCCGAGCGGGACTCGCGCTGCGGCAACGTGATGCCGAACACCTCGATCATTTTCGCGGGGGCGGCCAGCGCGTAGCTGCCCATGCCGAGAAAGAACACCGCAGCTGCTGCGATCACTGCTGCTGTCACTGGTGCCTCCTGACACTCCGGCGATCACAGGTCGACGATGGTCCCGGCCGCGGGGTCGACCTTTCCGTCGAGCAGGTCGAGGTAGCCGCGCTGAATCTCGTCCTCAGTCGAAATCCGTTCGACACGAAGCCATTTGGAAGCCCAGTCGGCGAACGGCGCCCATGAGTCGGCGACATTCTGGTCGAGCTTCGCGGTGCCCCAGTCGGCTCCGCGCTTCTTGATGCGGTCCGGCGCGAAGAAGAACACGGGTTTCGGCCCGGCGAGGTCGCCGCTGCCCTGTGTCATCTGGGTCCAGTGGGTCATCCCGACGGCGGAGCTGTGGGCGAGGCGGTCGCCGTAGCGGGCGTGGACGCCGGCGCGCACCGCGCCGTCGCCGGAGATGTCGATGTACACGGCGCGGTCACCGGGCAGCTCAGAGATGTTGTCGTACAACTGAACTGATCCATAGACGTCGAGTCCTTCGACAAAGGCGCGATTACCCGCCGAGGTCAGGCCCACCACGTTGATGCCGTCGCGCTTGGCGAGCAGGTACGCAGCGATGATGGCGGTCTTCGACGAGGCGCTGGAGATCACGATGGTGTCGGCGCCGAAAAAGCCTTCGTCCGCGACGAAGTCGTCGATGAGGAACGAGGTGAAAAAGAGCGGGAAGAACAGGATGTGCTCCGCCTCCCGGTTCGCGGCATAGACGGGGTCGGTCGTGACGTCGCGGTAGCTCTGGTAGGCCGACGGCAGCGGCAGCCGGTGGGGCGCGGCGTCGATGAACCCTTTTTCATTGATGCGGTCCGGGACGATCAGCAGGTGGCTCGCACACGGTAAGTAGCCGTAGACGCGTATGCCCGGCGCCAGGTCGGGGTGTCGCGATTGCTCGACGTGGGCGTATCCCCAGACATTCAGCTTCCCCCAGTCCGGGTCCGACGCGGGAAAGAAATCCCAGTAGCGCATCGCTTCGCCGAAGACCGCGTAGGTGATGTTGTTCGAGGTCAGCCCGAAGGACTCGACCCGCAACAGGGCTTCACCGTCGGCCGGCGACGGCGCGGCATCGGAGACGAAGCGGGTCTGGTGCAGATCCTTGCGAAGGATTTCGAAGTCCATGCCAAGAGACTATGGCCGGCGTCAACGGCGGGGCACCGGGCGTCAGGCTACCGGCTGGCTCGGCGACGCGTCGGCGAGTTCCTGACGAACGCGCTTCTCCACCAGCAGTGGGATGAAGTCCCGAATGGGACTCGCCTGGAATCGGGAATGGTGTTCGCGTACCGCGGCGTCGAGCACCTCGAAGCTGACCGCGGGGAACTGTTCCTTGAGGCGGCGCTCGATCTCAGCGATCCGGGTCTGCTCACTGATCCGTGCGCGCGGCGGCATGGTGAAAAGGATTGCCTGGACGGTGACTGTTCGTCAAACCCAAGGTGAACGATTGCGTTGAAGGGACTGTGCGCAGGCCCGCGGCGCATGTACCATTTGGTACATGATTACTGAGAGTGGCGTCGAAATCGACGCACCGGCGCCCCTGGTGTGGGACGTTTTCAGCGATGTGGAGCGCTGGCCCGAATGGACCGCGTCGGTCTCCGAACTGCTCGCCCTGGACGGCCCCGGCCTCGCCCTCGGCAAGCGGTTCCAGATCAGGCAACCCAAGTTGCCCAAGCTCGTCTGGGAAGTGACGGATGTGGTCCCTGGGGTGTCGTGGACCTGGGTCCAGCGGTCCCCGGGCGGCATCACGTCAGCGCTGCACTCGCTGACCCCGATCGGCGATGACAGGACCCTCGTTCGTCAGGTGCTCGATCAAGGCGGCCCGGTAGGCGCGCTCATCGCCAGGCTGATGATCCGCACCACGCGCCGCTACCTGGAGATGGAAGGCCAGGGGCTCAAGGCCCGCAGCGAGCAACTGCGGCATTCACTTGGCCCGCACTGACGTCGGGCGGCGCCGGCAGCTGCTCGATGCCCTGATCGACGAATTCGCGGCCGGCGGAATCGGCGACCGGTCACTGCGCGACGTGGCGGCCGCAGTGGGAACCAGTCATCGGATGCTGTTACACCACTTCGCATCCCGGGACGAGATGTTGCTGGCGATCGTCGAGGAGGTGGAAAACCGGCAGATGACGGTGCTGGCCGAGCTGCCGACTGACCCGGCGGGAAGTTTCGCCGCGATGTGGGCCACCCTGTGCCGCCCTGACTTGCGTCCTTTCGAGCGCCTGTTCTTCGAGTGTTACGCCCGCGGCGCCCAGGGTGAGGAGCCCTTTGCCCGGATGGTGCCCGGCGCCGTCGACGGCTGGCTGGCCGAAGCGGCGAAGGTCGCCGGCGCCGCCTACGACCCGGCGCTGGTACGACTGGGCCTTGCCGTCACCCGTGGACTGCTGCTCGACCTGGTGGCCACCGACGACGATGCCGGTGTCGCGACCGCCGTGCACGCTTTCACCGACCTTCTCCGGGGGCCGGGACTAAGCCGGGACTGAAATAGCGGACCGGTCGGCGCCGCGCCGCCGGACGACTTCATCGACCGCTTCGTCTCCGAGCTGCTGGGCCGCCAGAACCCCTGACCGGCGTGGTTGGCGGCGGTCTTTTTGTGGGTACAGCATCCGACATGGACCGCCCCGACACGATCATCGAAATCCATCGTGAACGCGTGCAGGACCAGACGGTCGAGATGTTCAGCGGCGACAAGCGCACCGAGTCCGTGGATGGCACCGGGTATTCGGCAACCGCCACGCTCGACCTCACCCTCGACCGGGTGTGGTTCATCGTCGACGCCCACGGGCGGGCGTGGCAGGAAGAGCGCGATGGCGAAACGCGGGATCCGCTGCGGCATTTCGCGATCGACCTGGTGGTCTTCGATTCCAGGATCGTGATCGACTCGGTGACCTGCATTCCCCTGGTGGAACTGCCGCCGGCGACGGTCACGATCCCGGACGGGCCACGGGCCGGGGAGTCCCGCGAGATTCCCTACAACGAGATCCCACTGTTCGGGCGACTGACCATTCACGATCAGCTCGAGCGGCACGAGTCCGAGCCGGGCAAGCACACCATCGCGCTGAACTTCACCGAGCAGGATGCGCCGGTGCTGCTGGCGGATGCGCTGCCGGACCCCTTCGCGGCCCGGCTGTTCGGGCCGAACGTCGAGCGCCGTGCCGACGGCACCACCGCGCTCACCGGAGGCGACCCGCGGATCAGCTGGGAACTCGACTATGCCGAGGTTCACTGGATCACCCACAGCATCGCCGGTCAACTGCTGGTGAACATGGAGCGGCTGCAACATCCCGGCCTCTCCGACGATGAGGCGCAGACCAGGGTGCTCGACTCGCTTGCCACACAGATCGCCGATGCGGTCCGCCCGCAGCTGGCCGAGATGGGCGACGACGGCATTCAATCCCTGTTGCCCACACCGCTGGACGTCGATCCCCAGGCGCAGGACGACAGCACGGTGAAGGATCTCGACGCGGTCGTGCACCGCTTCGAGATCGGGGAAACCGTCCACGAATCCATGGTGGTTCAGCTGCAGACGCTGCGCGAGCTCCCCGCCGGTGAGCAGCTCCCACCGTCGATTCTTGCCGAAAACCCACAAGAGAAAACGGGATTGGCCGTCAGCGGCTGGGGCATCCTGCGTCAGGTCCGGGACACCGTGAGGAACAGCTTCGAACTCGACGAGAGCGACTTCGACCCCGACGCGCCGTGTCTGTTGCAGGGTCCCAGAACCGTTGTCATCGGCGGCGAAGAGCGCAGCCTGGACGCCCTGGACGCCGACATCCTGCCGCGCACCGGAGATGGCCGGCTGGTGGTCGACGGTACCGTCAGTGCCGAAACCAAGCTCTACGACTTCAAGGCCGGCTTCAAGGTCACCTACGAGATGGGTCTCGACGAGATACCGCGCGACCCGAAAGTGGAGGAGACCCGGCGCGCCAACCTCAAGACCGTCGAAAGCCTCGAGGAGGCACTGCAATCGGCGGGAGAGAAGAAGCGTGCGGGTGAGCTCAGCGGCGAGGAGTACGAGGCGGAGGTCAAGCGAGTCAGCGAGCTTTTCGACGAACTGCCGCGCACCGTGGGAGTGCGACCGATGCAGAATCCGCCTGAGCCCGAAGTGAATCCGGAGTTCAGTCTGACGGCGGCAGGAAAGGTTGCCACGGCGGCCGGCGCGGTGGCCGTCGCCGGCCTGATCGCGCTGCCCGTCACCGCGGCGGCAGGAGCGGCGGGAGTCGGTGTGGCCGGGGCGGGCGGCCTGCTGACGTTGGCGATCGCTCAATACCTCACCACCGTGTTGACGATCGACTGGTTCGGTACCGGGATCGGGTCGCGTGAGGTCAAGAAGTCGCTGAACGACCAGCCCGACGGAACCTCGTTGCCTCCTATCGGGATACCTGTCGACGTCAACCTCAACCGGCAGCGCCTGGCGGTGTACTTCCGCCCGCTGCCAGGGAAGTTGTGGGTGAGCTGCCTGCACACCGAGGAGTCCGAAGGTGCTGAATTTCAAGCGATTCGGACGATCGGCGGCGAGTGGCCCACCGATGGCCGGCCGTGGAAGCTGTCCAAGGACGATGCGCTGTTGTACGTCGCCTCCGACGAACTCGAGCTCCTCGTGGAACCTGACTCCGCTGGGGCGAACGAACTCCCACTCAGTGTCGCCACCGCCGCGGACGGGCAGCCCTACCTCTGTGTGGAAGCCGACCCCGACCGGCTCTACCGCCTTGCGCGGTGCTCACCGGAAGAGGCCGCACACAGCGGGTGAGTTCGTCAGAACTTCGCCACCGCGCCGGCGTCGACCGGCAGCGCCGCCCCAGTGATGTACTGCGCCTCGTCGGAGGCGAGGAACAACACGGCATTGCTGACGGCGCGCGCCTCGATCAGCGGCTTGGGCAGCAGGTGAAACTGTCCGATGATCTCTCCGGCATCCTGCACGGTGGGGTTCGGCAGGTCAGGCCGCAGCGTCCGGACGAACCAGTCGTTGTCCAGCATCGGCGTCAAGATATTGCCCGGGTGAATCGAATTGACCCGGATCCATTGCGGGGCAAGCTCATTGGCCAGCGAGTTCATCAAGCCGACGACGGCGTGTTTGGCTGAGGCGTAGTGCGCCATGTAGCCGCCGCCGCGGATGCCCAGCATGGAGCTGACCAGGATGATCGAGCCCCCACCGTTGGTCATGTGCGGCAGTGCGACCTTGACCGTGTGCCACACGCCGGTCAGATTGATGTCCATCATGGTCTGCCAGGCGGCTTCTTCGATTATCGCCGCGGGCGCTGGAATCCCGCTGATGCCGGCGTTGGCCACCACGATGTCGAGTGGCCCCAACTCGTCGACCCCTTGCGCGACCGCAGCGCGCAGACCCTCCAGATCCCGCACGTCGGCCTTCGCGGTGACGATGCGGCGGCCGGCCTTTTCCACCAGGTCGGCGGTGTCGGCAAGGTCGCTGTCGGTGGCACCGGGATAGGCGACGCCCTCAATATCTGCGCAGACATCGACCGCGACGATGTCTGCGCCTTCTTCGGCCAGCCGGATCGCGTGTTCGCGGCCCTGGCCGCGGGCTGCGCCGGTGATCAAAGCGACCTTGCCGGCGACTCTGCCGACCCTGTTCTCTGCCATAGCGACAAATCCTGCCATGGCGGCTCGAAAGCGCCTCAGCCGTCGCCAGTCCCGCCGTCCACCGCAACCAACAGGTCGTCGAGTCGCCGGGCCAGATTCCAGCCGAGGTAGACGGCGAAGTGCACGACGAGTTCTTCGAGTTCGGTGCGGGTCATGTCACCGAGGGTCAGGGCAGCCCGCAGGTGCTCGGTGACCTCCTCGTCGATCGCGGCCGATGCGGCGCCGCAGATGCTGATGATGCGCCGGTCGCGACGGGTGAGATAGCCGTGCCGACTCCATATTTCGCCGTACAAGTAGTCCAGGCGGGCACGACCTTGAAAGCCAGTCCGGGCCTGCGTTGGCGCGTCGCCGTGGACCTGCCGGTAGGCCGAGATGCCGCGGTCGCGGCGGACGTCATCGTCGACCGGTTCCGCCCAGGGCTCGAAGTCCGGCGCCTCGACCGGGGAGCCGGACTCCTCGGCGATCTTGTAGGCGCTCATCATTCCGTACACCTGCATGACTGAGGCCTTGGGCCAACCGGCCTGGGTCGCGAAATGCAGGACGAACTCGTCGAACTCCGGGTAGCTGATATCACCGCTCTTCAGGGCCGCGTAGACGTGGGTTTCGATCGGGGTGATCGCCCCTGCCGCGCCGACGCACGTCAAGGTGATCCAGCGGCGGTCGCGCGCGGTGAGGACACCGCGGCGCCACATCTCCCCGAAGACGTACCCGATGACCCCAGCCTCGAGGTAGGCCCCGGCCGGTTCGGGGCTCGCGGTGGTCATGATGCGTTCGTACTCGGCGCGCGCAACCGCTCGCCGTTCCTCGCGAGTCCTCCACTGCGCCATCACAATCGCATGATCCATCCGCCGTCGACGGAGATGGTCTGGCCGTTGATCCAGTCTCCGGCGGGTGAGCACAGCAGCAGCATCGTGCCGACCAGATCGGCCGGCGGCCCGGAAGTCTTGCCGGGGATCTGCGCGCCGAGGATGTCGCGGATCGGCGAGTCCTTCGGCAGGCTGACGTACGCGCTGTCGTTGTCGACCAGTCCGGGCGCGATCCCGTTGACGTTGATGCCACGCGATCCCAATTCGCTGGCCAGGTTGCAGGTCAATCCGTGCAGCGCATACTTCGAAACCCCGTAGATGCCGCCGGCCATGAATGCGCCGGCCGACAGACCGTTGACGACCCGTCCTCCACCGCGCGAGGCCATCGACTCGACGACGGCCTGGGTGCACAGCAACGGACCGCGCAGGTTCACGTTGAGTACCCGGTCCCAGTCCGCCACCGGCATATTCGACAACCCGTAGGGCGGCAGGTCGGTCATGATCGCGGCGTTGTTGATCAGGATGTCGATGCCACCGAACGCGCCTGTCGTCGCGGCGACCATCGCGGTGGCCGACTCGGCCGAGGTGACGTCCAGGTGCACCGCAAGCGATCGAAAACCTTTGTCTCGCAGACTATCGGCGGTGCGCTGCGCCGCCTGCAGGTTGATATCGGCGATCACCACCGCAGCGCCCACCGCGCACAGCGCCTCGGCGTAGACCTCACCGATACCGCCGGCGCCGCCGGTGACCACGGCAACCTTGCCGGTGAGGTCGAAGAGTTGTGTCACGTCCATTCGAGCATTAGGCACCACTTGATTAATGAAGTCAAGTGCCTTAGGAATAAGTAATCTGTCTTAACCGAGCGGCCGGAGGATGCGATGACCGTCGACCTGAGTGTTCCCGTCGTGCATCTGCACATCGGGGGAGAGGCCCGCACCAGCGGCTCGGGCGGCGTGCACCACCACGTCTATCCCGCGACCGGGGAAGTCCAGGGTCCGGTGCCGCTGGCCGGCCCGGACGACGTCGACGCCGCGGTGCAGGCGGCGCACCGGGCGTACGGGGAGTGGCGGGCGTGGCGGCCCGCGGAACGGGCCCGCGTCCTGCGCCGGCTGGCCGAACTCATGGAGCGCGACACCGCCGAAATCGCCCGGCTTTCGGTGCTGGACAACGGAATGACCGCCGGAATGGGCCAACCGCTCGTCGGGATCATGGTCAACTGGACGGCCTACTACGCCGGCTGGGCCGACAAGGTGGAAGGCCGCGTCACCTCGTTCCCGGCCAACCAGCGCGAACTCGCCTACTCGTTGCCCGAACCCTACGGCGTCGTCGGCATCATCCTGACCTGGAACGGCCCGGTCGTCTCGGTCGGCATGAAACTCACTCCCGCACTGGCCGCCGGAAACACCGTGGTCATGAAGCCCTCCGAGCTGACTCCGTACGCGACCGAACACCTGATGGGGCTCATCAGGGAAGCCGGAATCCCTGATGGCGTGGTCAATCTCGTGCTCGGCGGAGCCGACACGGGGGATGCGCTGGTACGCCACCCGCTGGTGCAGAAGGTCAGTTTCACCGGTGGTCCGGCCACCGCGCGCACGATCCTGGCCACCTGCGCGGAATACCTCAAACCGGCCGTCCTCGAGCTCGGCGGCAAGTCTGCCAATGTGCTCTTCCCCGACGGCGATCTCGATACGGCGGTCGCCGTCAACACCTTCAGCGTGTTGGGCACCCTGGCCGGTCAGGGATGCGCGATCCCGTCGCGCATGATCGTGCACAACGACGTCTACGACGATGTCGTGGATCGGGTTGTCGCAATGGTCTCCGGCATGCGATGTGGCGACCCGTTCGACCCGGCGACGCTCATCAGCCCGGTGGTGACCCGGCAGGCGCAACAGCGGATCCTGGCGATGATCGGGCGAGCGCAGGCCGACGGCGCGAAGTTGCTGGCCGGCGGTGGGATTCCCGACTATCTGTCCCAGGGTTTCTTCGTGGAGCCGACCGTCTTCGGCGACGTGGACCCGGCTTCCGAACTCGGACAGGTCGAAGTGTTCGGGCCGGTGCTCTCGCTGATGCGGTTCGAGACTGAGGAACAGGCGATCGAGATGGCGAACTGCACCGAATACGGCCTTGCCGCTTACGTTTACACGCGTGACGTCGGCCGGGTGCAGCGAATGGTGTCCGCGCTCAAGGCCGGTGGTGTCTACGTCAACGGTGCCAGCCCGGTCACCGGCTGCGAACTCGCCTTCGGCGGAGTGGGCATCTCCGGATACGGCCGCGAAGGTGGCGAGGAGGGACTGTTCGAGTTCCTGCGCACCAAGGCGGTCGGCATCGCATGAGCAGGCCGTTGAGTCTGGACGGCGCGGTCGCGGTGCTCACCGGTGCCGGCAGCGGCATCGGCCGCGCGACCGCCCTGCAATTCGCCGGTCGTGGGGCTGCCGTGGTGGTGAGCGATCTGTCGGAGGAGCGGGTCACCGAGGTCGTCGACCAGCTCACCGCGCTGGGCCGGCCGGCGATCGGGTTGCGCGCGGATGTGACGGTGGAAGCTGAGCTCGAGCAACTGCGCGACGCCGCCCTGCGGCGGTTCGGCCGGGTCGACGTGGTGATGAACAACGTGGGCGTCCTGGCGATCGGCGCGCCCGAAACGTTGCCCGAGGAGGCGTGGACCCGCACCATCGACGTCAACCTGTTCAGCATTGCGCGCAGCAACCGGGTTTTCCTGCCGGGACTGATCGCGCAGGGCAGCGGTCATGTCATCAACACGGCGTCGGCCTCGGGATTGCTCGCGTACGGCTTCGACCGGTTGCCCTACGTGGCGTCCAAGCACGCCATCGTCGGGCTCTCCGAGGCGCTGGCGGCCTATCTTGGGCCCAAAGGCGTTGGTGTCACCTGCCTTTGCCCTTCCGGGGTGATCACCAACATCCTGGAAGGCATCACGGTGTACGGGGATGCGGCGCCGACCCCGCGCGCGCCGGCGCACCAGATCGTGGGCGCCGACGATGTCGGGAAGCTGACGGCCGACGCGGTGGAGGCCGGGCGCTTCTTGGTGGTGACGGCTCCGGAGGTGCACGATGCACTCATGCAGCGCGCCACCGATATCGAGGCCTACATCCGGGCGACCGTCGAGGCGCAGGGATGAGCGGTTTGCGGGTCGGTTTCGTGGGTCTGGGGTCACAGGGCGGCCCGATGGCACGGCGGATTGTCGAGGACGGGTTCCCGACGACGCTATGGGCGCGCCGCCCCGAGTCGGTCGAACCCTTTGCCGGCACCGGTGCCGCGGTGGCATCCGATCGTCGGGCGCTCGGTGCTGCCTCGGATGTGTTGTGCCTCTGCGTCGTTGGTGACGCGGACGTCGACGAGGTACTGCGCGGCGACGAGGGCGCGCTGGCCGGGATGGCGGCCGGTGGCATCGTCGTGATCCACAGCACCGTCCACCCGGACACTTGCCGGCGCCTGCAAGCCGACTTCCCGCATCTGCATGTCGTCGACGCCCCGGTGTCCGGTGGCGGGCACATGGCTGCGGCAAAGGCGTTGCTGGTGATGGTCGGCGGCGACGGCGACGTGGTCGACCGCTGCCGGCCGGTGCTGGCGACATTCGCGAATCCGCTTGTGCACCTTGGGGGTCTGGGTGCCGGGCAGGCGGCGAAGCTACTGAACAACGCGCTGTTCAGCGCGCATCTGGGACTGGCCGCCAGCGTCTTCGCTCTGGCCGACCGGCTCGGCGTAGACAACGACGCCCTCAACACGGTGCTGTCGAAGGGCAGCGGCCGCAGTTACGCGGCCGAAGTGATCGGCAATTCCGGACACAGCCTGGCGGTGATGGCTCAACTCGCGGGTTCCCTGCTGGCCAAGGACGTCGACCTGCTCGCGGACCTGGCCGGTCGTGATTCCGCCGAGGTCGTCCAGGTTGCGGCCAACGCCGTCGACGCGATGAAGCGCCTCAATGCGCAATGATCTGACGGTGAGTCCACGGAACGGCCCGCTTCCGGCAACCGCCCTGCAGCTGCTGCTGGCGGCCGAGCGGCTGTTCGCCGAACACGGGCTCGCCGGCGTCTCGCTGCGGCAGATCTCGGTCGAGGCCGGCTCCTCGAACAACTCGGCCATCCGGTACCACTTCGGTTCCAAGGATGATCTGCTGCGCGCGATCTTCACCTACCGCCTCGGCGACCTCATGCAGCGCCGGGCATTGTTGCGGGCCCGGGCACGCCCCGACGATCTTCGAGCGCAATTGGAGGCACATATCGTCCCGCTGATCGAGTTGGCGGAATCCCCGGACAGTTCTTACGTGTCGTTCATCGATCAATTGCAGCGAACCGGCCAGGTGGAGGTATTCCTGCGCCAATCCGATGCCATGAAGTCACAGGACGAGTTCGTTTCCGGGATGCAGCGCCTGCTGGGGCACATTCCGGAGCCGGCGCGCTCGCTACGGATTCAGCAGGCGCAGGATCTCGCAGTGCACCTCGCTGCCGAACGCGAGCGCGCGATTCGGCGCAACGACGCCATGGTGCCCTTCGCGCTGTTCGTTGCAGGCGTGGTAGACGGTCTCGCGGGATTTCTTGCCGCGCCCGCGTCCACGGAAACACAGCAACTGCTCTCGCGATAATCCGCAAATATTGAATTCGGGAAAACCCGAATGTTCGGTTCAGATGGCGCTATTCTCCGTTTCTGCGGTTCGGTATTCGGGAGCCGTGACGTTTTCTTGTTCGGACCTATCGGGCTGGTCGTATTCGGGAGATGTCATGTCATTTGTTATTGCGGCGCCGTCAATGTTGGAAGCGGCCGTTTCGGACCTGGCCGGCATTGGTTCGGCGCTCAGCACCGCCAATGCGGCCGCAGCGGGAGCGACGACGGACCTGCTGGCTGCGGCGGCCGACGAAGTGTCGGTGAGCATCGTCGCCCTGTTCGGTTCGCACGCGCTGGAATACCGGGCGGTCAGCGCGCAGGCGGCGGCCTTCCACGGCCAGTTCCTGCAGGCTCTGAATGCGGGTGCGGGCGCCTATGCGACTGCGGAGGTCGCCAGTGCCGCACCGCTGGATGGTTTGCTGCAGGTACTGCTCAATGTCGTCAATGCACCCGCGCAGGGTCTCTTGGGGCGTCCGCTGATCGGCAACGGGGCGAACGGCGCGCCGGGAACCGGTGCGGCCGGCGGAGCCGGCGGTTTGCTGTTCGGCAACGGCGGAGCCGGCGGGTCCGGCGCGGCGGGCCAGAATGGCGGGGCCGGTGGGGCCGCAGGCCTATTCGGCGCCGGGGGTGCCGGCGGGGCCGGCGGGGGTGCGGTTGCCGGCGGCGTCGGTGGAGTAGGCGGGGCCGGTGGAGCCGGTGGCTTGTTGTACGGCACCGGCGGGGCGGGCGGCGTCGGCGGTAGCGCGAGCCCCGGCGGGGCTCTGGGCATCGCCGGCGGCACCGGCGGGGCCGGCGGTGTCGGCGGGCTGTTCGGCGGCTACGGCGGGGCCGGTGGGGCCGGTGGCGACGGTGGCTCCAACGGCGCCGGCGGTATGGGCGGCCGCGGCGGTGCCAGCCCATTGTTCGGCAACGGCGGCAACGGCGGGAACGGCGGCATCGCGGGCTTGGGCGGCGGCAACGGCGGGGCCGGTGGGGCCGGCGGCGCGGCCGGCGCGTTGTACGGCACCGCGGGTGCCGGTGGTGCCGGCGGCGCGGGCAACGTGGTCGGCAACGGTGGCGCCGGTGGGGTCGGTGGGTCTGGTGCGCTGTTCGGCGACGGCGGCGCGGGCGGTTCTGGTGGCGGCACCTTGGCCGGCGCCGGCGGAGCCGGCGGCGCTGGTGGAGCCGGCGGGGTGTTCGGTGATGGCGGAGCCGGTGGTGCCGGTGGCGGCAGCAACTTCGGCGTCGGCGGTGCCGGCGGGACCGGCGGCGCGGGATTGCTCGTAGGAATGGGCGGCACCGGTGGTGCCGGCGGCGGCAGTGGGGGCAACGTCGGGGGGGCGGGCGGTGCCGGCGGCGCCGGCGGGGTGTTCGGCGACGGCGGGTCGGGTGGTGCTGGTGGTGCCAGCGTTTCCGCAGCCGGCGGAGTCGGCGGTGCCGGTGGTAGCGGCGGGTTTGTCTTCGGCGCCGGTGGTGTGGGAGGCATCGGCGGTGCCAGCTCGGCTACCGGCGGTAACGGCGGGGCCGGAGGCAACGCGATCGGGTTCGGCACCGGCGGGGCCGGCGGGGCCGGCGGCAGCGGCAACGCCGGAAGCGGCGGCGACGGCGGGGCCGGGGGCAGCACCGCATTCAGCGGTTCCGGCGGCGCGGGCGGCGCCGGCGGATTCAGCGAGGCGGGACCCGGAGGAAACGGCGGCAGCGGTGGGGCCGGCGGCGCGGTGAACGGTGCCGGCGGGGTCGGCGGCGCCGGCGGAGTGAGCGAAGCCGCGGCCGGTGGCAACGGCGGAGCCGGCGGCAAGGGTGCTTTGCTGATCGGCAGTGGCGGGGCCGGCGGGGCCGGCGGGCAAGGAAACGCCGGGGGCGCCGGTGCCGGGGCCGGCGGTTCCGGCGGGGCCGGCGGCAGCGGTGCGCTGATCGGGAACGGGGGCAACGCCGGTGTCGGCGGGACCGGTGACACCACGGGCAGCACCGGTGTCGGCGGTAGTGGCGGGCTGCTGTTGGGTCTGGACGGATTTAACGCCGCAGCGAGCACCTCGCCGCTGCACACCGCGCAACAACAGCTTCTGAACGCGGTCAATGCGCCCTTCGAGACTCTGACCGGGCGACCCTTGATCGGCAATGGCACGCCCGGCGCAGCGGGCAGCGGAGCTGACGGCACCCCTGGTGGCTGGCTGTTCGGCGACGGTGGCGCAGGCGGTTCCGGTGCTGCCAACATGTCGGGCGGTCATGGCGGCAACGCCGGGCCTTTCGGCGCGGGCGGCTCCGGCGGGGCCGGAGGCGCGAGCACTACAACCGGACCCGGCGGGTTCGGCGGCAACGGCGGATTCGGCGGTCTGCTGTACGGGGCGGGCGGCTCCGGCGGTACCGGCGGCAGCGCGGGTGCCCTGGGCAGCGCGGGCGGTGCGGGCGGATACGGCGGCCAAGGCGGGCTGTTCGGCGGGTACGGCGGAGCCGGTGGAGCCGGCGGCGCGGGCGGTGTGACCGGGGTTGGCGGGACCGGCGGACTCGGCGGTGCCAGCCCGCTGACCGGCACCGGCGGCGTCGGTGGTGCGGGTGGGCTCGGCGGCTCCACCAGCGGCGACGGCGGGACGGGCGGCGGCGGTGGGGCGGCGGGTGCACTCTACGGCGCCGGCGGTGCCGGCGGCGCCGGCGGAGCCAGCAACGGCGCACCCGGCGGGACCGGCGGTGCCGGCGGTGTCGGCGGCGCAGCGGGCTTGATCGGCAACGGGGGTGCCGGCGGCCTCGGCGGCGGCAGCATCAACGGCGTCGGCGGCGCCGGCGGAAACGGCGGGGTCGCCGGGGTATTCGGCAACGGCGGGACCGGAGGGACGGGTGGGGCCAGCAGCACCCTGGGGGGCGGTTCCGGTGGGGCCGGCGGCGCGGGCACGATGTTCGGCAACGGTGGCACGGGCGGGGCCGGTGGGGCCAGTTCCAACGGCTTCGGCGGGGCCGGTGGTGCCGGTGGCGACAGCGGCCGCTTTTTCGGCCGGGGCGGTGCGGGTGGATCCGGCGGAGCCAGTGTCTTCACCGGCGGGACCGGCGGGGCGGGTGGAAACGCACTCGGATTCGGCGACGGCGGAGCGGGCGGGTCAGGCGGGGCCGGCGCCATATCCGACGGTGGGGCCGGGGGGGCCGGCGGCTACGCCAAATGGCTCGGCAACGGCGGAGCCGGCGGGAGCGGCGGCGTCACGGGCAATGGTGTCGGTGGCGTGGGCGGTGCCGGAGGCAATGCCCTGTTCAGCGGGTCTGGGGGCGCGGGCGGTGGCGGTGGGGTCAGCCTCATCGGCATCGGCGGCAGCGGCGGTAACGGCGGGTGGGCCGGGGCGTTCAATGGGATCGGCGGTGCGGGCGGTGCCGGCGCGGTGGGCGTTCTCGCTGTCAGCGGTAACGGCGGTAACGGCGGTGCGGCGCCGGGGATCGTCGGCTTCGGCGGTGCTGGTGGCGCGGGCGGCAACGCCCCCGAACTCACCGGTGTCAACGGCGTCGGCGGCAAAGGCGGTATGGGCGGCAGCGCTGGACAGATCGGTAACGGAGGCAATGGCGGCAACGGCGGGGACACCGCGGCCCCCGGTACCGTCGGTGCGGGCGGTCAGGGTGGCGCGGCCGGGCCGCGGATCGGTGTCAACGGGCTCAACGGCTTCACCGGGCTGCTGACCTGACGCAGCCCGGTCGCTCGCCAATTCAGCTGTGCCGGTGCAGAAATCCGTGCAGGCTGGCCTGTACCAGTTCCTCGACGATCGCGTCGCGTGAGGGTTGCTCGTCGCCGAAGAACGCCGACCGCAACGCCACCATGCCGACGATCATCGCCACCGTGGAGTGCGCGGGCAGTTCGGGCCACGCGGAGCGCAATCCTCGCAACCGCATACCTTCGCTGCTGATCTGCCCGAGCACCGCGATGGCTTGCCGGATGTCGGCGATACCGGCATCGGCGATGTCCTCTTCGCTGAAGGCCTCCGAGGCGGCAAGGGTCACCAGCAAGCCGCGGTGCTCGACGATCACGTCGTAGAGCTGTCCGACGAAATGGCGCGCCAGCTCGTCCTCGTCGGTCTCCTCCGGCACCACCTGTTGCCAGGTCCGGCCGAAATCGTCGACGAAGCTGGTGAAGGGAACGACCAGGGCTTCCCGGAACAGGCCTGCCTTGGAACCGAAGTTGCGGAAGAGCAGATATTCGGTGACCCCGGCGGCCGCGGCGATCTCGCGGGTGGTGGTGCTGCGGTAGTCCTTGCGCGCGAACAGTTCCCGGGCCGCATCGAGCAGCAGTCGGCGCGGTTCGCCGCGCGGCCGGCGGACCGCGGCAGGCCTGCGTTCAGAAGGGCGCTGGGACACGGCTTTCGACGATAGTCCGGTTGACCCAACGATTAAGATAGTGTCCACTATTAATTGTGGGCGCAGTCATCATGCTCGGCACGCTGATCGGGCTGATCGTCGTCATTTACGGCGTGGTCTTCTACTTCGATCCCGAAGCCCGGCGATGAGCACGGGGTTGACGCCGCTGCTCACCGGCGCGGTCATCTTCGGCTGGGGCAGCGGCATCCTGTTCACCGCGGCCGGCGTCTACCTGAGCATTCGCCGCCGGCGGCTGCACCCGCTGTTGTTGCTGTGCATCTCGGCGATCTCGTTTTCCTGGATCGAAGCGCCCTACGACTGGGCGATGTATGCGCAGTTCCCGCCGGCTCTCCCGCGGATGCCGTCGTGGTGGCCGCTGAACATGACGTGGGGCGGACTGCCGTCGTCGGTGCCCGTGGGCTACATCGGTTATTTCGTGTTGCCGGCCACGATCGGCGCCTTCCTCGGGCAGCGGATCAGCCGGCGGTTCGGCTGGAGAAGACCCCTCACACTCCTCACGGTCGGCCTCGTCGTCGGCTTCTGCTGGGCCTTCGTCTTCAACGCGTTCGTCGGCGCCCGCCTGGGTGTCTTCTACTACGGCTATGTCATCCCCGGCCTTGCTGTCTTCGAAGGGACGCGGCACCAGTACCCGATCTACGACTCGCTGGCGATGGGTGTGCAGATGATGGTCTTCACCTACCTGCTCGGGCGCACCGACTCCGAAGGCCGAAACGTCATCGAAGCGTGGGCTGACAAACGGTCGACGAGTTCCCGGCAGTCTGCACTGCTTTCCGTCGCGGCCGTGGTGATCGCCGGAAACCTCATGTACGGAGCCGTCTTTGCGCCTCACCTGGTGACGAAACTGGGTGGCTGGGTGACGTCGGGCCCCACCGAGCAGCTGTTCCCCGGCGTGCCCAATCAGCCCGCGCGCTAACCCGGCGCGTTGGTCACTTCTTCGACACAATGTCATCGCGGTCCTACCAGCTGGGATGGAAACAGCGCGACGATTGACTGCAGCCGACAAGGAGGCAGTGTTTCGATGCGAGCAGTTGTCCTGAGCGCGCTGATCGCCGCGCTCTGTGTGTTGAATCCGCTGGCATCGCTCGCTCGCGCCGATCCGACGTCGACGTGCGGGGTGAACCTGAACGCGCCCCAGATCGAAACGGCGCTCGGTTCGTTACCCGCGCTGCCGGAGGGCTCCGCGTGGGATCACAACGTCAAGAGTTTCGACCCGAGCAGCAACTACAACCCGTGCGCAACGCTGTCGACGGTCATCGTCACCGTTGTCGGTGCCACCGGCAGTTCGCCCGACATGGCGTTGCTGTTCCACAAGGGCAGTTACGCCGGCGTGGCGACGTTGAAGGCGTATGCATTCACCAGCTTGAATGCGGCCAAGACCACCGATGACACCGTCGCCCTGGACTACAAGGACGGCAGGGAGGTCTGCACGGCATGCCCGGGACCGATCACCACCGTGCGATACCAATGGCAGAACGACCACGTCGCGATGTTGGACCCGGCTCCCGCCTGGTGAGCGATGAAGATCGACAAGCGGCTGGCGCATATCGTCCTGCAGACGGGTTGCTGCTGCCTTAGCTTGGTCAAACGGCGCGCAGCGGACAAGATGTAGAGCGGAATGCCCGCACGGGCCGACGATGTCGGTTCGTATGTCTGAAGGTCGAGAATATGGTTGTGCGCCACCGGGGTGGTTGCTGGCAAACGTGGTTATTGCGTTACAGCGCAGCAATTTTGGTCGCATTCGCCGCGCTGGTAGCGCCAGGACGAGCTTCGGCGGCTCCGCTGCCCTGGCAGCCGGCGCTGGCTGCCGAGCCGGCGCTGCTGGCCCGCGACCTCGTTGCCGACGAGCAGGCCCTGCGCGACCCGTCGTCGTCGGACGCCGTGTTGCAGGCCGCGGCGCTTCGTCAGCAAGCGGCCTACCGCGCCATCGGGCGCCACCCCGAGTGGGAGCCGATCGTGCGGCCCGTCATTCCCGCATCGCTCGTCGGGATCTACGACCTGAACGTCGACGCGCGCCACCACCTGATGGCCCTGAACGCCGGAGAAGCCAAACCCACCCTGCCTGCTTGGCGCATCGACGCGCCGGCACCGCTCGGCGAACTCGTCGCCGACTATCAGGCCGCCGCGGCGGCCTCCGGCGTCGACTGGACCTACCTGGCCGCGATCAACATGGTCGAAACTGACTTCGGCCGCATCAACGGCGTCAGCACCGCCGGCGCGCAGGGGCCCATGCAGTTCCTGCCGTCGACCTTCGCCGCGTACGCCGAGGGTGGCGACATCCACTCCCCGCGCGACAGCATCATGGCCGCCGGGCGCATGCTCGCCGCCAACGGCTTCGCGGGCAATCGCGACGGCGCCGTCTACAGCTACAACCATTCCAGTCACTACGTCGGAGCGGTGAAGGATTACGCCGCGGCGATCGCCGCCGATCCCGCCGTCCTGCCCGGCTACCACCGCTGGGACGTGTATTACCTGACGACCTCGGGCGACGTGTTGCTGCCTGTCGGTTACTTCGCCTCCGAGCGGATTCCCGTCGGCGACTACCTGGCCGGTCATCCCCAATGAGAATCAATCTCACCAGCATCCTCGTCGACGACCAGGACAAGGCCCTGCGCTTCTACACCGAGGTTCTCGGCTTCACGCCGAAGGCCGATATCCCGATGGGCGGCGCACGCTGGATCACCGTGGTGTCACCGGAGGATCCGGACGGCGTCGAACTCGTGCTGGAACCCGACGCCCATCCGGCGGTCAAGCCCTTCAAGGCAGCACTGGTTGCCGACGGCATCCCCTTCACGTCTTTCGCCGTCGCCGACGCCCGGGCCGAATACGAGCGGCTTGCCGGTCTCGGCGTGCGCTTCACCCGGGAACCTGTCGCCATGGGACCGGTGATCACCGCGGTGTTCGACGACACATGCGGAAACCTCATCCAGATCGCACAACTGACCGGCTGAGGCGCTCAGGTCATGCACACGTTGGAGAACAGCAGGACCGGCCAGGACACGATCGAACCCAGGTAGGACACGACCAGGTCGGCGCCGTGCATCTGGCTGAGGTGATCGGTGTGGCTCGAGGACCAGACCACTCCCACGACGAGATACGGGACCCCGAGCATGACCGCCAGGCCGAGCAGTTCGGCGATGGTCAGCTTGTACTCCAGCACGCTGCGAAGTTTTGTCAGCATCGGTACCCCCTGTTCGAAATGCGGCCCGGCCGGTGATGACGCAGTGCTATGTTAATGGCGATTCCTGGGTCCGGGGGTGGCTTATGGCTGTTTCGCATGGCGGGGCGCAACCGCAGTTGCTGTCGCTCGACGACACGCGGATCCATGTGGCCCGGCATACAGCCCGCTGGAGCAGCGGGCCGGTGGACGTCGGCGAGGCGATGGACTTCTGGGCATTCGCCGCGGGTGCGGCGAATGTGATCATGCAGTTGTCCTGGCCCGAGGTGGGCCATGGGGTCGTGGAATCCACGGTCGATTCGGGCAACCTGCTCAAGCACCCGTGGAAGCGGGCGCGCACCACGTTCCAGTATCTGGCCGTGGCGGTCTTCGGGTCGCCGGACGACCGCCATGCGTTCCGTGCCGCCGTCGACGGTGCGCATCGACACGTCAGGTCCACAGCCGAGAGTCCGGTGCGCTACAACGCCTTTGACCGCAACCTGCAGATGTGGGTGGCCGCCTGCCTGTTCGTCGGGCTGGAAGACACCTATCAACTGCTGCGTGGGCCGATGACCGAAGAGCAGGCCGAACAGTTCTACCGCTCGGCGGCGACACTGGGCACCACCTTGCAGGTCCGCGAGGATCAATGGCCGCCGACCCGAAAAGCATTCGACGCGTACTGGATTGATGCATGCCGGCACGTGGTGATCGATGACGTCGTGGCGGATTACCTGCGCAATCTCATCGACCTGCAGATGGTCAATCCGCTGCTGCGCCTTCCGTTCCATCGGCTGCTGAAGTTCCTGACCGCCGGCTTTCTCGCCCCGGTTTTTCGCGACGCGCTCGACATCTCCTGGAGCGACGCGAAGCAGCGCCGATTCGAACGGCTGTTTCTCCTCGTTGCCTTCGTCAACCGATTTCTGCCGCCGTTCATCCGCCGGGGCGCCAGTCAGCTGCTGCTCGCCGACATGCGCCGCCGGGTACGACGGCACCGTCCGCTGATCTGAGGCCGGGCATGGAGCGACTGCGTCGGGTGCTGAACTATCAGCTCAGTGTGGGCGCGCTCATCGAAATCGCCATGTGGCTGGCGATCCCATATCTGGTGGTCGGCTTCCTGTGGGCGTCTCTGCACCCCGGTCAGGTCGAGCAGATCGAGATGAGAATCGCGACAGTCTCGCCGGTGGGTGCGGACGTCGCGGCGTTCGGTGCGGCGGCAGCGCTGTGGCCGGCGTCGTTGCAGATCGCCGCAGCGTGTCCGGTGAAGCAGTGAATAACGCTGTGCCTAAAACGATTTGACGTTATCGATGTTGACGAACATACCGTGGCCGGTGCCGTCATTGGTGAAGCGGGTGCCGTCGCTGCTCGCAACGATCGTCCAGCCGAGCACGTGGTAGGTCTGGCCGTAGTTCAGCACCAGATCGTTCTGCGGCGTGCCGCCGCCGCCGAGGTTGGCGTTGTTCCAGCTGAAGGCGCCCGATGCCCGGATCACGGCCTCGTCGAAGTGTTCGCCGTACGGACCTACCGGTGCCTGCGGAAAGCCCGGGCCGTGTTCGCAGGTGACCATCGAGTCACCGTCGTTCAGTTCGGCCGAGATGACGATGCACCGTACCGCGCCGGACTGGGTTCTCACGTACTGGCGACCCGCACCGGGATCGGCGATCGCGGGCGCAGCGATGCCGGCCGCGAACAAGGTGAACGCCGTTGCGACTGCCGCGCGAATCATGCCGTGCCTCCTCGGGTTCCCCGGTTCAGCATGCAAGGAGACTCGGCGGGACGCAATACACGGTTCAGTTGCACACCCAGTTGACGATCTGGCCGCCGCCGAGGCGGTCCAGGGCGTCGGCTTCCGCGGCTGCACGGGTGTAACCGGTTCCACCTTGGTAATTCGAACCGTCGGAAGCCACTGCGCCGCAGAGGTTGAAGCTGATGATCACTCGGCAGTCCTTCTGGCCGCAGTTTTGCAGCGCCACTTGCTCTGCCTTGGCCTTGACCGAGTAACCCTGCGATCGGCCCCAGGCGCCGCTCGGCGCGTAGGCGATGGCGCCATAGCGCATCACATGCGGGACGGGCATTTCCGGCCGCATGCCCATCTCCGCGACCGCAGCGTTGTCGAGATCGGCGCCCACCTGCCCGACCAGCGGAAGCGCGACGATCATCAGGCCCGCTGTAGCCCCTACGCTGGCAACGGTGAACGCGATTCGGTGGCGACGCTTATTCCTCATCTGAACTCCCTTCTCGAACTACTTGTGGGTTCAGATCTGGTGAGACGCGCGGTATACGGAAGCTAATTGCTTTGGGCGTCAATATTTCTCGCGTCAGGGGTGGGGGACTGATGGCGATGGGCCAGTCGATTGCCGGGGCTCCATCGAGCCGCCCGGGCCCATCATCCCCGGTCCGGTGCCCCCGCCGGAACCCATCATCGGGCACGTGCTCCCCGTCTCGCCGCCGTAGCCGCGGTGCACGCCGTAGGGGCCGGATGTGGTACGTCCCAGAAAGAATCCAGAGAAGAAGATCACCGCCACGATGAACACGACCCCCGCGGTGATGCTGACAACGGTCCACGCATGATCGAGCCGGCTGTGTCGATCGGCGAAACGCGGGTGACCCAACTGCTCTGTCGCGGCGGGCGGTTCGGCAGATTCTGGAACGTGCGTCATGGCATCAGTGTGACGGCATATACCCCATGGGGGTAGGGACCAAAGTCACAATTCTCGGCGGGCCGCCGTCCCTTACGCCGGGGCTGAGAAACCCGGTCCCGCCTCAGGAGTCACATTGCGCGCGGTGATCTCCTCAGTGCAGTGTGCGCAGATCAGCCGCGGATCGGCGACCTCACCACAAACCTGGTGCCGCAACAGGATTGGCGGCCCGTCCGGGTTGGGCAGGTGCTGGTCGCCCCATCGCATCAACACCACGACCGCGCCGAAGAGATCGTGGCCGACCTCGGTCAGGTGATACTCGTAGCGCTCCGGATCCTGCGAGTAGCGCACCCGCTCGAGAAGCCCCGCGTCGACGAGCATGCGTAGCCGCGACGACAACGTCGGCCGCGGAATGCTCAGGTTGCGGGCGAGCTGGCCGAACCGCTGCACCCCGAAGAACGCCTCGCGCAGGATCAGCAATGTCCAGCGTTCGCCCACCAATTCCAGCGCCCGGCCGACCGATTCCCCCTCGAAGCGGTGGGACAGGTCGGCGGACGTCATAGTTCAGTTACTGTACCGGTTCAATTACTGAACTGCACGTGATACCTTGACCGCACGACATCAGCACCGGGAGCCGCCGATGAATCACGCAGACACCCCAGAGGTCCTTGCCGAGAAAATCGCGCTGTCGGCCCGTGACATGGCGCCCGAGATCGACCGGGAGCGCAGGCTTCCGCCCGAGCTCGTGGCCCGCCTCAACGAGGCCGGCCTGTTGCGCGCCACCATGCCACGCGAGGTCGATGCACTGGAACTGTCGCCGCCCACGGCACTGCGGTGTGCGGAGGCGATCGCGCGGGGTGATGCCGCGACAGGTTGGTGCGTGTCGATCGCGATCACCAGCGCGCTGTTGGTGGCCTACCTGCCCGAAGCCGCGCGCGAGGAGATGTTCGGCGGTGGACGAGGCGTCGCCGCCGGGGTGTGGGCACCGCGGGGTAAGGCGAAGGCAGTCGACGGGGGCGTGGTCGTCTCCGGGCGCTGGCCTTTCTGCAGCGGAATCACGCACGCGGACATGCTGTTTGCGGGTTGTTTCGTGGACGAGAGCCGGGTGCCCGCGGTGGTCGCGCTGCCCAAGGAAGACTTGCGGGTGCTCGACAACTGGCACACCCTGGGACTGCGCGGCACCGGCAGCCACGACACCGTCGCCGAGGAGGTCTTCGTGCCCGCCGACCGGGTGCTCTCGGTGTTCGACGGGCCGGCCGTCGACCGTCCGCTGTATCGCTTTCCCGTGTTCGGTTTCTTCGCCCTGTCGGTCGCCGCGGCGGCGCTGGGCAATGCCCGTGCGGCTATCGACGATCTCGTCGAGTTGGCCGGGGGCAAAAAGGGACTCGGGTCGACGCGCACCCTGGCAGAGCGTCCGGCGACCCAGGCCGCGGTGGCGACGGCGGAGTCGGCACTGGGTGCGGCCCGCGCGTGGTACTACGAGGCGACCGAAACCGCGTGGCAGGCCAGCCAGGACCCCGATCCTGTTCCGGTGGCCCTGCGAAACCGGCTGCGGCTGGCGGCTACGCACGCCGCCCGCACCTCCGCCGACGTGGTGCGCAGTATGTACGACCTGGCCGGCGGCACCGCCATCTACGACACCTCGCCGCTGCAGCGCCGGTTCCGCGACGCATTCACCGCGACCGCCCACTTCCAGGTGAATGAAGCGTCCCGCGAACTGCCCGGCCGCCTGCTGCTCGAGCAGCCCGCCGACACCTCGATGCTGTGACGAAACTCGAAGTTGTCCTTCCGTTTTGGCTCGACCGGCCGGACCGTGAGGCATTGGAGATCGCGCGGACGGTGGCCGAATCCGGTTTCGAGGCCCTCTGGATCGGGGAGATGGCCACTTATGACGCGTTCGCCCTGGCGACCGCGATCGGGCTGCGCGCGTCGGAGTTGCCGCTGAAGGTCGGCCCGCTGGCCGTCGGTGTCCGTGGCCCGGTGACGCTGGCGCTCGGTGTGAGCACCGTGGCCTCCCTCACCGGCAACCGCGTCGACCTCGCCCTGGGAGCCTCCAGCCCGGCGATCGTGACCGGCTGGCACAACCGCGGCTGGGCTCACCACGTCCCGGTCATGCGGGAAACCATCGAATGCCTGCGACCGATGCTGGCCGGCGAGCGCGTCGATTACGCCGGCCGGCACGTCAGCAGCCATGGTTTCCGGTTGCGCAATCCCGTCCCGGAGGCGCGAATCGCTCTGGGCGCGTTCGGCCCCGGCATGATCGCGCTGGGGTCGCAACAGGCCGACGAAGTGGTGCTCAACCTCGCGTCGCCCGCGCGGGTGGCCGAGGTGCGTCACGCCGTCGACCACGCCGCGGGCGGACGGCCCGCGCCTCGTCTCACGGTGTGGGTGCCGGTCGCAGTCGATCCCGGCCCCGCCGCGCACGCACAGCTGGCCGGTCAACTCGGCGTCTACCTGGCGCCACCCGGATACGGAGAGATGTTCGGCGCGTTGGGATTCGGCGATCTGGTGCAGCGGGCCCGGACCGGCGCCTCCCGCCGCGAACTGGCTTCCGCGATTCCCGTCGAGTTGCTCGACACCGTTTGCGCCCTGGGTCCCGCGAAGCGGATCTCCGAGCGCATCCGCGCCTACCGGGACGCGGGCGCCGACTGCGTCGCGGTGGTCCCGTCGACCGCCGAAGATCCCGGCGGCCGCAGGGTTCTCACCGCCTTGAGTCAGGAGATGCCATGACGCCCGTCAACACCGTGTGCCGGCTGGCCGCCCGCCCGGTCGGACTGCCGAAAGTCTCCGACTGGCAGATCGGCGACGAAGCCGTCCCGACGCCGGGGGAGGGCGAGTTCCTCGTGCAGGTCGAGTACCTGTCGGTCGATCCGGCAATGCGCACCTGGATGAACGCCGGACGGTCCTATGTGCCGCCGGTGGAGATCGGCGAGGTGATGCGGGCCGGCGGCATCGGGCGCGTCGTCGAGTCGCGGCACCCGGATTTCGCCACCGGCGACGAGGTGTTCGGCACCTTCGGGGTGCAGCGCTACGCGGTCTCGGACGGCCGTGACGTCACCCCGGTCGACACCACGTTGGCGCCGGCTCCGGTGCACCTCGGTGCACTGGGCATCAGCGGTTTGACCGCCTACTTCGGGCTGCTCGACGTGGGCCGGCCGCAGCCGGGCCAGACTGTGGTCGTTTCGGGCGCCGCCGGTTCGGTGGGCAGCATCGCCGGCCAGATCGCCCGCATCAAGGGGTGCCGGTCTATCGGCATCGCGGGTGGCGAGGACAAGTGCCGCTGGCTGGTCGAGGAACTCGGCTTCGATGCCGCGATCGACTACAAGGCGGGCGATCTGCGCAAGCAGTTGAGAACGCACGCGCCGGACGGCATCGACGTCTTCTTCGACAACGTCGGGGGCGCCACCCTCGAAGCCGCGTTGTCCCGGCTGGCCCGGGGTGCCCGCGTCGTCATCTGTGGTGCCATCTCGCAATACAACGCGAGCGATGAGTTGCGCGGACCGGCGAACTATATGCAGCTGTTGGTCGCTCGGGCCTCCATGACCGGCTTCGTCATCTTCGACTACGCCGATCGTTACCGCGAAGGGGTTGTGCAGCTTGCGGATTGGCTGCGCACCGGCGAGTTGCGTTCGCGGGAACAGATTATCGAGGGCACCGTCGCCGACTTTCCCGAGGTGCTGCTCGGACTGTTCCGGGGCGACAACACTGGCAAACTGATCCTGGCACTCGATTCCTGACGCCGAGGGGTTTGATTTGCGCCGACGACGGCTAGATACCTGGTATGGGCAAATACCAGGTCGTGGTAGTCGGCACTGACGGGTCGGATACGTCGTTCCGCGCGGTCGATCGCGCTGCGGCGATTGCGGCCGAATCCGGGGCGAAGCTGATCGTGGCTTCGGCGTTCCTCGACGGGGAGGGTGACCGGGGCGGCACGGACCCGGATCAGCTTCGTACCGTGGAATACCGCACTCAGGGCAACGCACCCGTCTATGACATGCTGCGGGCCGCGGCCGACCGGGCCAAGGAGGCCGGAGCCTCCGATGTCGAGGAGCGCGCCGTGGAAGGCGCGCCGGTGGACGCGCTGGTGCAGTTGGCCGAAGACGTCAACGCCGACCTGTTGGTGGTCGGCAACGTCGGCGCCAATTCGATCGTCGGCAAGGTCATCGGATCGGTCCCGAAGGCGGTCGAACGCAAGGCGAAGACCGAGGTGTTAGTCGTCGAGACGGACGGCTGAGTTCCCAAACCCTGTGTGGCTGCGTACAAGTGGCAGGACGGCACTGGTCGCGAACCCGGCCGCGGCAGCGCACACCGCCGGCACGGCGTTGAGCACCTGCATGGCGGTGGCGACGCTGGCCGATCGGACATGCTCGGCCATGTCGGCAGCCCGGGTGAAGCTGGCCAGCGCGAAGAAGTGGGCTCGCATGGATGGGTCGCCCTCGATGGTCAGCGTCCAGCCGTGCTCGGGTTTGGGCCAGTGCGGCGGATACTCGCCGCCGACCGTCCACAACGCCTCGATCTCGATCAGCGTCTCTCCGCCGCGCCGGCCCGACCATGTCCAGCGTTGACCGGCGGTGGTTCCGGCGCGCAGCAGGTGCTCGAAGATTTGATGGTCCTCCCGGGCGGGCACCGCTTCGACCGCCGTGACCACCTCGTCGATGCCGGCGTTCAACTCGTCGGCGAGGAACCAGACCTGATTCTCGAAGATCGAGCTGTTGAAGGCCAGGAATTCGCTTGCGGTGGGGCTGATCCGATCGACCGGCTGACCGAAAGCCATGTTGTCGAACGTGATCGAGGTGCTTTCGTACACCGACCAGTCCGCGCGTTCCTGCAGGGTGATCTTGTCGATGGTGCGGCTCATCCCGGACAGGGCCAGGGGCAGGACGCCCGACAGGTTGCCGGGATTGAGTCCGCTGCCGTGTATCGAGGTTCCGCCGGTCTGACACGCCGTCGCCAGCCGGTCCCGGTCGGCGGGCGTGATGCGGTGCGGGTGGAACAGAAAGGCCGTCGTGACAACGTTTTTGCCACTCGCCAGCAGGGCGCACACCTCGTCAAGGCGGGCCAGGCGGGGCGTGTACAGCACGCAATCGGCGTCGAGAGCCAGGATGTCGTCGACGTCGGTGGTGGCGGCGACGCCGATGGGATCCCGGCCGGCCAGCGTGCCGACGTCGACACCGTTCTTGTCCGCTGAATAGACCCGGGCGCCGACGATGCGCATGTCGTGGCGGTGATCGATGATGGCCGTGAGCATCTCACGGCCCACGGCGCCGGTGCCCCAGGCGATGACGCGGAGCATCTAGATCGCGAACCGGCCCGCGAACGCGCGCAGTGGCAGGTCGGCACTGGTGATCAGCCCTGGGGGAGCGGCGACCACCGACTTGATCGAATTCAGGGCCGGCAACCCGGTGACTGTCATGCCGATGGATGCGAAGTTGTCCGGGTTCGACAGATCGACGCCGGGCTTGGGGAAGATCATGTGCTTGTTGTAGATGCACGGGTCGCCCTTGATCTGAGTGATGTAGCAGCCCTTGATATCCCAGCTGGGGTCGGTGTGCGGAGTCATCTGCCATTCGAGGTGCGTCTCGACCCGGGGGACGCCATCCACCATGCCCTGGTACTTGATGTAGTTGCCGCCCAGCGAGCCCTTGGGCAGGGTGTACCAGCCCAGGTCGACGTCCTTGGTGCAGGCGCCGAGTTCGTAACCGAACTTCACCTCGTCGAGTTGCAGGGCGAAGCAGTCGGCCATCATCAGCACGCTGTCGGCGAAGACGCGGGTGTACTTCTCCAACTTTGCCGGGATGGACGGATCATCAACGGGCAAGCCGTAACCCACCTCGATCCAGGTGTCCTTGGAGTGATGGCACGACACGTCGACCGACTCGATGGTGGTGACATTCTCGATCGCGGCCACGTCGGCCGAACACACCACGCCGAGGATCTGGTTGACGCCGGGGTTCATGCCTGTCCCGTAGAACGTCGAGCCGCCCTTCGCGCAGGCCTCGGCCAGTAGCTGGGTGACCGGTTTGCCGGAGTGGTGCGGATGGTTGCGGTCGCGGTGCCAGCCGGTGATCCAGTCCGCGGTGGTCACGATATTGATGCCGGCCTCAAGCACTTTCACGTAGAGGTCCTCGTCGGGGAACACGCCGTGAAATGTCAGCACATCGGGCTTCGCGGCGATGATCTCCTCGACGCTGCCGGTCGCCGTGACGCCGTTGGGCGCCAGTCCGACCAGCTCGCCGACGTCGCGGCCGACCTTCTCCGATGAGTAACAGTGCACTCCCACGAGTTCCAGGTCCGGATGGGCGGCGATGCGCTTGATCATCTCGGAGCCGACGTTGCCGGTGGCGACCTGGAAGACCTTGATCGGGGACGTCATGCGGGTGCCTTTCCGGAGTTGCTGAGTTCGGCGGCGGTGCCGCCCTTTCCATCGGGATAGAACTTCTTGGCCCAGTTGCGGATCGCGGTGAACCCCTCGTACTCCGCGTTCGCCAGGGCGGGTGGATCGGAATAGCGCTGGTGCGACCAGATGTGCACGTCCTGGGAGAACTGCCGGATCACCTCCTCGCCGAACATGCGGGCCTTGGTTTCGGCGCGTTCGTCGTCCCTGCCGGTAACCCGGCCGATGTAGACCATGAACCGGACGTCGGACGTGCGCTCGTCGACCGGCGTGATCGCCGAGATGGTGCGGTTGTCGACCATGCCCCAGCTGCGGGTGACGGCCACCCCGAGTCCGCCGTTGATCGCCTCGACGCCGCTGCGGACATCCTCGATGCTCTGCTGGTCGTCACCTTCGAAGGTGATGGTGAAGTCGACGTAGGACACCGGTTCGTCGAAGTCGTGCCGGGTGAAGATCGGGACGATCGGCGTGTTGTGGACGTACTTGAAGTGGGCGAAGTCGACACCGTTCTCCAGCACGTACTGCGGGTGCAACTCCAACCCCGGTTGGAAGAGTCGTTGCTGCGGGTAGTAGTCGGCGCGCGAACGGCCGTCGCCGAAGTCGGCGAAGATGTCGGGTGCTTCGAAAAACGGTGCGCGGCCCTCGATGTCGTGCCAGATGTACACCGAGTCATTGCGCTCCACCACGGGATAGGTGCGTATGCGGCGCCCCTTGTTGGGGCGGTCCTGATACGGGATGCAGACGTTGCGGCCCTGTTGGCTCCACTGCCAGCCGTGGAACGGGCATTGCAGCACTTCGCCGACGACCTTGCCGCCGTAGCCGAGATGGGCGCCCAGGTGCTCGCAGTAGGCGTTCATCACCGTGAGCCGACCGGAGTCGGCGCGCCAGGCGATCAGTTCCTGGTCGAAGTACTTCATGGTGTGAACAGCGCCGACGCCGATCTCGTCGGACCACGCGACCTGAAACCAGCCGGTGGGTTTCATCGACAAAGGCGGCTTCGCCATGCATGCGGTCCTCTCGATCCGATCATCAAGCACTCTATGAAAAAGTCATAGATGAGTCAACGAAACCGCGTTTAGCGCGTTACGATGCGGGACATGGCAGTGGCGGACAGCGCGAATCGCAGGGCCAACAAGCGCGGCCTGGCCACCCGGGAGGCCATGCTGCAGGCCGCTGTGACCGCACTCGCGTCCGGAGATCCCGGCGCGGTCTCAGCGAATCGGATCGCCAAACAGATCGGGGTCACCTGGGGCACAGTGCAATACCAGTTCGGGGATGCCGACGGGTTCTGGGCGGCGGTGCTGCACCACACCGCGCAGCGGCGGGCCAATGTGTTCGCCAACCCCGATACCGGTGCGTCGTTGCAGGAGCGGGTCGCCGAGATCATCGACACCCTGTATGACGGACTGACAGCACCTGACTCGCGGGCGATCGAGAACCTGCGCGCCGCCTTGCCACGTGAACCCAGCGAACTGGATCGGCTGTACCCGCGCACCGCGGCGGAATTGCGGTCGTGGGGCCAGGGTTGGCACGCGACGTGTCAGAAGGCGTTCGCCGATCTGCAGGTCGATCCGCAGCGCGTCCGCGAGATCGCGACGCTGATCCCGGGTGCGATGCGCGGCCTGGTTTCGGAACGGCAACTGGGCAGTTACGCCGACCTCGACGAGGCGCGACGGGGGCTGACCAACGCGATCGTGGCTTACTTGGAGGAATCCGCCACCGCCGGGTAGGGCTGGGCGGCAGGGACGAAGCGGCGGAACTTGCCGCTGACCGGGTGCCGTTCGATGCTGTCGACGCAGTGAACGGTGACGACGGGCCGGCTCAGGCCCGCGTCGCTCAGTGCTTGGCGCAGCCGGTCCGACAGCCCGCCGCGGTCGATATCGCCGGCGGATTCCACCAAAACGTCGATACCGCAGTCGGTTTGATGTATCTGGTAGTCCACGACCTGTGGGTTGTGAACCATGACCGAGCGGATCGAGATCGGGTGAATAGTGGCATCCCGGTAGTGCAGCGAGTCGTCGCTGCGACCCCGCACCCGGGCTCTCAGGTACCCATGTTCGACGGCATCCGGCTGGCGCACGAATGAGTCGGTGAGCTCATAGCGGATCAGCGGTTGGACGAAGTTGTAGAGGTTGGTCACCAGCACCTTGGCGGACGGCGCGTCAGGAGGCACGGGTCTGTTGTCGGCGTCGACGAGTTCCACGATGCACATATCGGTGTTGAAGACGAGCACGTCGCTGTCCGGGCCGGCCTTGCCCACCAGGCCCTCAGTTGAGCCGAAGCTGTCAAACACGGTTACCCCGAACGCTTCTCGCACCGCCGAGCGCATTTCGGGCAGTAGCGTTTCGCTGGTCGAGGTCACCTGAGTCGGGGCGATCCGCAGGCGACCGGCATCGGCTTCGGCGGCCAGCCGAACCAGCATGCTCGCATACCCGCTCAACTCCCCGGGTTGTAAGGCGTTGAGGCGACTGACAATAACGTCGATCGGCAGCGTGGCGGGAATGGGATCGGCGTGCACAGGTGTGCGGCCACCAGTGGTGAGCGCGATCGTGAGTCCCGTTGCGTGCACGGCCGACGGTGCGGTGACCGTTGCGATACGGGGACGCTCGGCTGTGGGCGAGGGCTCCGATTCCACGGGTGGCCGAGCGACGGCGGACATGAATGACGCGATTCCCGGTCGGTCGTAGACAAACAACCCACGATGGCCGGAACAACCGCCGGTGGCCAGGGCGACGAACTCGTCGAGGATGGGGATGGGCCGGTCGTGGGTCGCCGCCACTGCCGATTCGATGTCGCGACGACACAGCCGGCGGTCGGTGAAGACCTGATCCAGCGCCGCCATCATCTCGGCCTTGGTCATCACCGGTACATCGGAGAGGTCGATTGGGTCGAGGGCGGCGAGGTCGATGTGGCGCAGGCGATCACGGTGGAACGGGGAGTGTTCGGCGGCGTACGACATCAAGGCGTGCAGGGCCGATCGCTGGGTCTGGTGAATCTGCTGCGCGCTCCAGTGCCGCCGATTGAAGTGCTCCACCATGTTGCCGTTCACCGCATCGACGACATCGTCGCGGAAGTGCTGCCATCCGGTCATGACTGCTGCTGATCCTGCTCGGGCAGTCCCAGCGCACGAACCGACAGGCGCACGATGTCCTCCTCTGGAAGCGCATCGGGGTTGGCGGCCCGTTCCAGGGCTACACCGGCGGCACCTGCCTGGAAAAACTCCGCGATCGAGCGGAACGGAACGGGCGGCCGCAGGCCGGTTGGTTCGTACAGACGCTCCAGTGCCTCGGCGATACCGTCGACGGTGCGGGTATGCGACTCGGCGTAGCGCCGGTTGAGGTCGGGGTCGCGCATGGCCAGCGCGCGGAATTCCACCAGCAGATGAGGCCATCCGGGTTCGGCAGCCGCGTCCTGCTGGGCCGCGCTCATCAATCGGCGCAATCCGTCGGCGCCGGCGAACTCTTTGGCAATTCGCTCGTTCTCGGCGGCTCGCTTGTCGATCCGGCGATCGAGCAGCGCGAAGAACATGTCCGCTTTGCTGCCGAACTGCGAGTAGACGACACCCCGGGAGAAGCCGGCTTCGTCGGCGATGGCCTCCAACGTGGCGCCGGCATAGCCGCGGGCGACGAACACCCGCTGCGCCGCGGACAACACCGCTTCCCGATTGCGCTCGACCTGCTCTGCTCTGCTCAAACGAGGCATAAGGGCAATTAGATGACGACAGTATTCAAATGTCAACGTTATCTCAAATTGGCAGAGCGAGCGGGTGGGGAGTGGGCTCGGGCTTGCGCGTTCATACCGGCCGCCGGTGGGGTACCAAGGGGGTGTGAGTGGTCTGCTTTCCCGCCTGGTGTCGCTGTATCGACGGACGGGCGCCGACGTGCCGTTCGGGGATCCGGTCCCGTCGCACGGCACTGAGATGGAGGGCTGGTTCTGGCGGCTGTCCGACCGGGCCGAGGGGCGCGTGGTGGTGGCTCTGTGCAGCGCGAACCGGCAGTCCGACGGCGACTGGTCGACGGCTGCGATCGCGCTGCACCCGGGTGGGGTGGTGCGTTCTGCCGCGGTCGAGGGTGTGACGGCGAGTCAAGCGCGGTTCAGCGTGCAGGCGGAGTCGGACGGGAACGTGATCGACGCGAGCACAGAACGCCTGAGGATGGTTCTCGGCGACACCGCGGTCGACCTGAAGTTTCACGATCCCTATCAGTGGCCCAAGCCGTTCGGCGGCGGTGGAGTGTTCTCCTCGGTACCGTTCCTCAACCAGTACTGGCACCCGTACCGACTGGGGGGCAAAGCCTCCGGCACCGTGACGCACCAAGACCAGCGTTGGGAATTCACCGACGCCGCCTTGTACTGCGAGCGAAATTGGGGAGCCGGCTTTCCGCTGCGGTGGTGGTGGGGACAGGCGCACGACTTCGGCGACGACGACGTCTCGGTGGCGTTCTCCGGCGGTCTGCTCGAGCTCGGTCCCCTCAACCGGGATGTCACAGGAGTCGTTGTGCGACTTGGTGATCGGGTCCTACGCATCACTCCGCCCGCTTTGGTGTCGTCCAGCTGTGACGTGCGGCGGTGGCACATCGACGCCCGCACCCTGCGGTACCGCGTCGAACTCGAGGGCCATGGCACACCGGACGGGCCGCACGTGTTGCCCGTGCCTCTGCCGGCCGAGCGCCGCAACATCGACACCGACTACGAATATCTGGCCGGCACGCTGCACTGCCGGGTGCGGGAATGGGGTCGCGTGATCTTCGAGGGCACTTCGACATTGGCCGGCCTCGAGGTCGGCAGCCGGCCCCCCTCATGAGCGCAGTGATGAGCCGATCGGCGCGCAGCCCGGTACGCTGCAACGCCATGAGGCAGACGCCATGAGCGCGGGTCTGTTCGGCCTTCTCGACGACGTGGCGACGCTCGCTCGGCTGACCGCCGGCTCGCTCAACGGCGTGGGCCCCGCGGCGGGACGTGCGACAGCGAAGGCCGCCGGAGTGGTCATCGACGACACGGCGGTGACGCCGCAATTCGTCGACGGAATCTCCGCCGAGCGTGAGCTGCCGATCATCAAGCGCATCGCGCTGGGATCACTACGCAACAAGCTGCTGTTCATCCTGCCCGGTGCGATGTTGCTCAGCCAGTTCGCGCCGTGGCTACTCAGCCCGATCCTGATGCTCGGCGCCACGTACCTGTGTTACGAAGGCGCCGAGAAGGTTTGGAGCAGCCTGCGCGGTCACGACGACGAAGACGACCAGCCGGAGAACGAGCGTCATGTGGTGGCCGGCGCAATCCGCACCGATTTCATCCTCTCCGCCGAGATCATGGTGATCGCGCTCAACGAGGTCGCGAGCCTGGCGTTCGTGCCGCGACTGGTGATTCTGATCGTCGTTGCGCTGGTGATCACGGTCGCGGTCTACGGCGTCGTCGGGGGCATCGTGAAGATGGACGACGTCGGTCTGCACCTCGCCAAGACCTCGTCCCGGGTCGGCAGGGCGGTGGGCCGTGCCCTGGTGACCGGGATGCCCAAACTGCTGGCGGTGCTGTCGGTGGTGGGGACGGTGGCGATGCTGTGGGTGGGCGGACACATCCTGCTGATGGGCGCCGACCACCTGGGCTGGCACATGCCCTACGGCCTGGTGCACCACGCTGAGGAATGGGCCCATCACGCGGTGCAGGGAGTGGGTGCCGTCCTGGGCTGGTTGGTCAACACCGCGATGTCTGCGGTGGTCGGATCGGTGGTCGGAGCGCTCGTCCTGGCCGTCGTGAACGTGTTTCAGCGGATTCGGCGGTCACGCTCGAAGGCCTAGCCTTGCGGACGCCGGCGATCCCAGATCCGTTGTGTCTGTTGGCTCACCGACCCATCATGGGTCTGTTGAAAGTTGCGTCCGCCACGCCGGAAGGTCGCGATCACCGCGGCGGGCACCTCGGCTTCCAGCAATGGCTCATCCAGCCAGGAGCAGGGCCGCACATGCACCAAATCGACGGCCACCGCGTCGTCGTCATCGTCGCGGAAGTACGGCCCGTCGAGGCGACCGAGCCAGAACAGGCCATCCTGGTCACGGGTCCACACGAATGACCCGTCGGCCGCGGCGGCGAAGCGGTCGACCCGAGCGGCCAGACGTTCCGCTTCGGCCGGGTTGCGCACCTGCTGTCCGAAGCCGCACCGGCCCAGCCGGCGGGCGCGCCCGACGGTGGCTCGCGGATCGATGCTGTCGTCGCGGGAGCGCAGGGGAGCGCGGTAGACGTCGGCCATGTCGCTCATTGTGCGGGATATGCTGTTGCCGGTGTCCACCTTCAAGCGCTACCTCGTCATCCAGGCGATGGTGTTTGTGTGCGGCATCGTCGGCCCGATCTTCTTGATCATCTTCTTCTCCGCCCCAACAGATCCGCAGATGAAGTGGGCGTACTGGTGGGGCCTGTTCATCACCTACATCGACATCATGATCGCGATCGGAATCACGGCCTCCACCAAGGAGAATGCCCCCGCTCAGGTGCCGCAGAAGGTTCGGTAGACGCCGAAATCCGTCGGCGCGGGCGATGCGTACCGTTCGAATCCGGGCCGCTCGGTATACGGCGCGCGGATCGCGTCCAGGAGCCGGCCGAACGGGGCCAGATCGCCGTCGGTCGCCGCTGTCAGCGCCTCCTCGACGAGGTGGTTGCGCGGGATGTAGATCGGGTTCACCCGGTCCATCGCGTCGGCGTCCGGTCCCAGGGCCCGCCAGCGTTGCACCCAGTTGTCGAACTGCGCGGGGTCGACGAACTGTCCTCGCGCAGCTTCGTCGTCGCCGCGGGCGGCGCGGGCCAGGTGGCGGAAGAACGAGGTGAAGTCGACGTGGCTCTCCTGCAACATCGGAAGCAATTCGTCGAGCAGCGGCAGCACGGCATCCACGTTGGTGGGCACCCCGAGCTTGGCGTGCATGCCCGAAAGCCACGCCGAGTGGTAAGCATGAAAACCGTCGAATGCATGCTCTATCAAGGCAATCGACTCGTTGACGTCCTCTCCGAACAACGGCAGCAGCGTCTCGGCGAAGCGTGCGAGGTTCCAGGCGGCGATCGTCGGTTGATTGCCGTAGGCATAGCGGCCCCATGCGTCGATCGAGCTGAAGACGGTGTCGGGGTCGTAGGCCTCCATGAACGCGCACGGCCCGTAGTCGATGCTCTCGCCGGAGATCGTCATGTTGTCGGTGTTCATCACCCCGTGGATGAAACCGACCATCATCCAGCGCGCCACCAGCGACGCCTGAGCGGCGACCACCCCTTCGAAGAGCGCGAGGTAGGGGTTCTCGGCGCTCGCCGCCTCCGGATGATGGCGGGCGATGGCATGGTCGGCGAGCCGGCGCAATAGATCGAGATCGCCTGTGGCAGAGGCATATTGGAAGCTGCCAACTCGGAGATGACTGCTCGCCACCCGGACCAGCAGCGCGCCCGGCAGCATGATCTCGCGGGCCACCGATCGTCCGGTGGCCACCACGGCCAGCGATCGCGTCGTCGGAATCCCGAGTGCGTGCATGGCCTCGCTGACGATGTATTCGCGCAGCATCGGACCGGTGGCGGCCAAGCCGTCGCCGCCGCGGGCGAACGGTGTGCGCCCGGAGCCTTTCAGGTGGATGTCGCGCAGTCGGCCTTCGGCGTCGGTGAGCTCACCGAGCAGCAGGGCGCGCCCGTCACCCAGTCGGGGCACGTAGCCACCGAACTGATGCCCGGCGTAGGCCTGGGCCACCGGCGCAGCACCCGCGGGGACCAAGTTCCCCGTCAGGAACCGCAGTCCATCCGGACTGCGCAGCCAGTCGGCGTCCAAACCGAGGTCGGCGGCCAACGCGTCGTTGAGCACCAGCAACCGAGCCTCGGGCGGCACGTCGGCCTGCCAGGAGACCGCCATCTCGGGCAACTCGCTTGCGAAGCGATTCTGCAGGGCGATCGTGGTGTCGGGAGTAACGCTCACTTGTCACACACTACGGAGAATCACCCGTCCTCGTTGGTGGCCAAACCTTCCGGCGGAGGCGTGGAGTACGCCGGGTAGGCCGGCGGTGACACGATGCTGTCGTCGCCGCTTTCGTCGGGATTTTCCGGGTCTTCCGGTGTTTCGGGGTGGCTCATGTATCTCCTAGCTGACGGCGTGTTTGATCAAGTCGCGCGCGCGGTCGAGCATCGACGCGAACGGGCCGACGGCGAAATTCAACTTGGCCGATTCCACGCCGGCGTGCGGCCGCGTCGGCGCGATGGCCTCGGCGAGTTTCACCGCCGTTCCCATCCGCTTGAGTTCTTCCGGGCCCAGGTCAGCCTGCAACTGCTCGAATTCTTCGAGTTCCTCGTGTTCGGCGTGAGCCAGCACGGCCTCGCGCAGCGTGGTGAGCTCGTCGATGAATTCTTCTGAGGTGATGTCAAGGCTTTCGATCTTCGACAGCAGTTCCTTGGCGGAGTGCTCTTCGGCCAGCAGGCTGTCGACGATCGCTTCGCCGGAATCGACTTCGCGCCGGGCGCGCGGGTGGACGAACATCTCCTCCGCGGTCTCATGAACGGCGAGAAGTTGTCGCAACTCGATGAACGGCTTCTCGCGGGCTTGCGGGTCGGAAGCGAGCAGGACCTGATCGAACATGTCCTCGATCAGGTCGTGCTGGGCCTTGAGGAAGGCGATCACTTCTTCGGGTGTTTCAACAATCATTTCGGACATACCAGAAAACCTCCGGTGCGGGGGCTCGGAAACTGCGGGCGGGGGGCTGTGCACCGCTTGTCGGCGCATACCCGGGCAACTGGGCGCTAAAACGCCAGTCGGTGGGCGACCAGGCGTTCCACCTCGTCCGTGTCATACGGCGCGCGCAGGCCGAGGATCAGGTGCTCGGCGCCGGCTTCGGCCAGCGCCGCCATAGCCTCGTGGTCTGCGCGCTCGATCCACACAGTGCGCTCGATCTCCCGCGGGTCGCGCCCGATTTCTTCACACCATCGATCGATGACCTGATTCTTGGCCCGGATGGTGGCGGCGTCGCCGTAGCCGTTCCACATGTCCGCGTGCTGGGCCACCAGACGAAGCGTGCGGCGTTCCCCGTTTCCCCCGATCAATATCGGCAGTGGGCCGATAGGCCCCGGCTGTAAGAGGCCCAGACGCCGGCGGATGCGGGGGAGCGACTCGGCGAGCAGGTCCAGCCGTTGCGCGGGCGTGCGCACCGGGTAGCCGTATTCCTTCTCGTCCTTGTCCATCCAGCCCGAGCCGATCCCCAGCACCGCGCGGCCCTCCGAGAGGTGATCGAGGGTACGGGCCATGTCGGCCAGCAGGTCGGGATTGCGGTAGCCGCAGCCGGTGACCAGCATCCCGATCTGGGACACGTTCGACGCGGTGACCGCCATCGCGCCCAGAATCTGCCAGCCCTCGAAGTGGGCTTCGTCGGCGGCTCCATAGAGCGGCGGGAAGAAGTGGTCCCACGTCCAGAGACTGTCCACCCCGAGTTCGTCGACGGTCTGCCACGCCGCCCGCAGGGCGGCCATCGTCGTGTTCTGCGGATGAATCTGGACGCCGACCTTCACGGTGTCAAGCATGCACCCCGGCGGTTGCGCTCCGCGGCGGGAACCGTCGCCGCAGGGCCAGCGACACGTAGACGAGGGCGACCAGGACGGGTACCTCGATGAGTGGTCCGACGACGCCGGCAAGGGCTTGCCCCGAGGTGGCGCCGTAGGTGGCTATCGCCACGGCGATGGCCAATTCGAAGTTGTTGCCGGCGGCGGTGAAGGCCAGCGTGGTAGTGCGTTCGTAGCCCAGGCGCAGCGCGGCGCCCAACGCGTAGCCGCCGCCCCACATGATGGCGAAATAGGCCAGTAGCGGCAGCGCGATACGGGCGACATCCGCGGGGCGGCTGGTGATCTGTTTCCCTTGTAGCGCAAAGAGAATCACGATGGTGAACAGCAATCCGTACAGAGCCCAGGGCCCGACGCGGGGCAGAAAGCGGGTCTCGTACCAATCGCGGCCCCTGGCGCGTTCACCGAGCCGGCGGGACAGGTAACCGGCCAGCAGCGGGATGCCGAGGAAGATGAGAACGGATTTGGCGATCTGCCACGGCGAGGTGGAGATCGTGGTTTGGGACAGGCCCAGCCAGCCGGGCAGCACGGACAGATAAAACCAGCCGAGCACGGCGAACATGAGCACCTGGAAGATCGAGTTGAGCGCCACCAGGACCGCGGCCGCCTCGCGGTCACCGCAGGCCAGGTCGTTCCAGATGATGACCATGGCGATGCAGCGGGCCAATCCGACGATGATCAGGCCGGTGCGATATTCGGGCAGATCGGGCAGCAACAACCAGGCGAGGGCGAACATCAGCGCCGGTCCGAGCACCCAGTTGAGCAGCAGGGAACTGACCAGCATCCTGCGGTCGGCGGTGACCGTGTCGAGGCGGTCGTAGCGCACTTTTGCCAGCACCGGATACATCATGATCAGCAGGCCCAGGGCGATCGGCAGCGAAATCCCGTCGATTTGAACCTTCTGCAGAGTGGTGTTCAGCTCTGGTATCCACCTGCCGAGCAGCAGGCCCGCGGCCATGGCGACACCGATCCATACCGGCAGGAACCGATCGAGGGTGGAGAGTTTGGCCACCACCGGCTGTTCGGATGCTGCGGTCACGTCGCTCATGCAGGTGCTCCTGGAATGCTCGTGATTTTCTGGTCCTGGCGTGGGATGCCGGCACGCAGGAGCTGATGGGTGGTGGCTGTGGCGGTTCTCAGCCACAGCCGCAACAGATGTCGCCTGAGCGCGGGGTCGTCCTCGTCGGTGTAGGCCTCCCGGGAGTGCAGGACGACCGCGTTGTTGAGCAGTTGAACGTCGCCCGGCTCGAAGCGCATCTCGATATGGAAGGCCGGATCATTGGCGATGTCCTCGACGAGATCCAGTGCCGCGCTTTGACTCTCGGTGAGCCGGGGGGCGTCCGGGTGGCGTTGGGAGTCCCGGATGTACCAGGCGACGAAGAACAGCCGCGGCATCCCGTCGATGTCGGTGATCGGGGGCAGCTCGAAGAACGGCGACTCGCCGGCGCCCTGCTCTTCGTTGCGGTCCCACGGCATCGACTGATACATCACGTCGACCAGATGCGGCGCACGGCGCAGCATCTCGTTGTAGACGGCGTGCGCGCTGACGATCCTGGACTCACCACCGGTCTTGGCCGGGTGCAGGCACAGCAACCCGACGAGGTCCGAGCCGTCGCTGTGGAAGTCCTGACGCAGGTTGGTGCGGTACTTGCGCACGCCCGGCGCGGCGGGTTGGCGTTCGTCCCGGATGTGCGTGAGGACGTTGGCGTCGCGGTCCTGGCCGACCGGCTCGCCCAGCAGTCCGCCCAGACCGAGGTAGGCTCGCTCGGTCTGGGCCGCGGTGAGCGCGTCGATGGGGAATCGCCGCAACCGCACGAAACCGGGCCCGTGGGTGAGCAATTCGGCCCAATGCCGGGCTCCGTTGCTGAGATGACCCGCTAAATCCGCGATTTCGCCACCGCGTCCATAGTCGATCAGCGCCTGCCGATCCGCGGGGGAGAGATCGAATGACCAGAGCGCTTCGTCGGGGAACTCTCCGGGTGTCCACACCGAGGGCGCCCGGACCGGCGCCCTCACTGCGCCGCGGCCTGCGCGCCGCAGCAGGGGGCCGGCTCGTCAGCGGCTCCGAAGAAGGTCTGCGCATCGGCCAGCTTGGTGTAGATCTCCCAGCGGTGCCCGCCCGGGCCGTTCACCCACACCTTGTCCTGGGTGGCGAAGCAGCACGTGGTGCCCATCTCCTCCTCGGTGAACAGGCCCTCGCCGGCCAGGCGGGCGATCTCGGCGTGCACCTGATCGCTGGATTCCACTTCCATCCCGAGGTGGTTGAGCGTGCCGCCCTGGCCCGGATTCTCCAGCAGGACGAGCTTCAGCGGCGGCTCTTCGATCGCGAAGTTCGCGTAACCCGGTTTGACCTTGGCGGGCGAGGTGTTGAACAGCTTGGAGTAGAACGCGATGGCCTCGTCGATGTCATCGACGTTGAGTGCCAACTGAATACGGGACATGGGGCGCCTCCTGGCAACCTTTACGACATATGTCGAACTGATCTGATGAGCCTTAGCATGCCACTTTTTCGATATATGTCAAACCCTATGGCATGATGGGTTCATGCCCAAGGCCCTGCCGGTGATCGACATCTCCGCGCCTGTGTGCTGCGCACCGGTCGCCGCAGGAGTGATGAGCGACGACGACGCCCTGCACGTGGCGCTCCGGCTCAAAGCGCTGGCCGATCCGGCACGGGTGAAGATCATGTCCCTGCTGTTCGGCGCGACCGGGGATGGATGCAACAGTGGGCAGTTGGCTGCGGCGATCGGCGTCGGCGAATCCACGGTAAGCCACCATTTGAACCAATTGCGAAACGCCGGCCTGGTCGAGTCGACCAGGCGTGGCACCAACGTATATCACCGTCCGCACCGCGCCGCGGTGGCCGCACTGGTGATGGTCCTGGACCCGGACTGCTGCTCCTAGAACAACTTTCGGTGATCTGCCCGGTCGGGTAGCAACTCGGCGATGAGGTCTTCGACGCGGGCCCTGATCTGATCCCGGATGGGCCGCACCGCCTCCACGCCTTTGCCGGCGGGGTCCTCGAGCACCCAGTCGCGGTAGCTCTTGCCGGGAAAAAACGGGCAGGTATCGCCGCAACCCATCGTGATCACCACGTCCGAGTCCTGCACCGCGTCGGCGGTCAGAATTTTCGGGTTCTCGGCGGAGATGTCGATGCCGACCTCGGCCATGGCCTGCACGGCGGCGGGATTGACCGCATCGGCCGGAGCACTGCCTGCCGAGCGCACCTCGATGGCGTCGCCGGCCAGCGCTGCGAGGAAGCCGGCGGCCATCTGGGAGCGGCCGGCGTTGTGGATGCAGACGAACAGGACGGACGGTGTGGCACTCATCGCTCTCAACCTAACGCCGGCGCGTGCCGTGCGGGAGGCATCCGAGATACTCGGTGGGTGACGGGAATCGGCGTATGACGGGTCATCCGAAACTCACGCTCTATCTGCGCAACTTCGGTGACGGCCCGGACGTGGACTGGACGCCGACGCTGAAGGTGGCCGGCGCCATGGACGCCGTCGGCGTCGATCGCGTCGTGGTGTCCGACCACGTGGTGTTCGGTGAGAATCTGGACGCCTACGCCGATCCGGCGGTAGGGGGCACCACCGGTGGCAGACAGCCGACCGGCCCCGACGGCCAATGGCTGGAACCGCTGATCCTGCTGACGGCTATCGCCGCGACCACCACCCGCATCCGGCTGGGAACCTCGGTGCTGCTGGCCGCGCTCAGACGGCCGGCCGTGCTGGCCAAACAATTGGCCACCATGGATGTGTTGTCAGGTGGGCGGATCGATCTCGGCGTGGGAATCGGCTGGCAACGCGAGGAGTACCAGGCCGCCGGACTGCCCTTCGAGCGCCGTGGCCGCCTGCTCGATCACACGTTGGGGGTGTGCCAGACGCTGTGGACGCAGCAGCGTGCCACCTACGACTCTCCGGAGCTGTCCTTCGACGGCATTCATCAGATGCCAAAGCCGTTGCAGCCCAATGGTGTTCCGATCTGGGTCAGCGGGACCGTCAACCCCGCCGTCGCGCGGCGGCTGAGCAGGTTCGGCATGCGCTGGATTCCGTGGGGACCGGCGATCACCGACCTCGGCAGCGCCGTGCCGGCGATGAAACGTGCGATCGCCGACACCGGTACCGATCCGAGTGGTCTCGAGGTTCAGGGGTCGGCAGCCTTGGTGAAGGGGTCCGATCGAAGAATTGATGTGCGTGCTTCGGTGGCGGTGGTTCCGCGCATTGTCGCCGACGGCGCCACCGACATCCGGTTCTCGGGGTCCCTGCCCTCAGATCCGGATCAGGCCCAGGAGGTGTTGGCGGAGCTGGTCAGTGCCTTCCGCGCGATCACCGGCTGATCAGATAGCGGCGACCAGCTTGTTGTACTGGGGGCAGTAGGCGCGGACGGAGATGGCGACGAAGTCTTCGGCGTGCACGGCGAAGTCCGGGCTGCTGGACCGGAACTGCGCGACCACTTCTTGCACCGTCATGCCCTGCCCGATGTTCTGGCACACCGTCTTGCCGTTGAAGACGGCGGCTTCCGGGTTGGCGAACTGAATGCCTTTCTCGTTGAGCGAGGCGATGTACCGGCTGTCCTGGTCCGCGGTGGACGAGACGGTGGTGGTAGCCGGCGCGGTGGTGGTCACCGGCGCGGTCGTGGTCCGCGCCGGCTCTGCGGCTTTCTCGGATGTGTTGTTCTGGTGCATCAGCCAACCCGCGACGACGATCACGACGGCCAGGGCGAGGCAGATGAGCAGGACGGTGGCGGCCCGGGTCCACGCGGTGGTCCAGGACTGCTCGACGTCGTCGGGCGGTGCGGTGGGATTCGCCCGGCTGGCCGGGGCCGCGGGGGCGTCCTGGATGTCGGGGAGTTCGTTACCGCTGGACCAGGCCAGGTTTGCCGAGTCTGCCGTTTCGCCAGCGTTGTAGTCGGCGCCTCCGACCCGGTCGACCATGGGGGTCATGGTAGTCGGCGCGGCGCGTGTCAGGTCAGGTGGCGGTTTCGCCAGCGGGTCAGGCGGCCGCTCGGCGCCTGAATCGCCGCCATCACCGAGCCCATCGACGACGCGACAGACTTCGCGTGCTCCTGCGGCTGTGCGGCGGGAACCGGCGGTGCATCGCCCACCCACCAGGTCGGCGCCAACAGCGCCGATGTCACCGGGATCGCCCGCTCGACGCTGGCGCTTCCCCACCGGTAGGCGCGGTCGATCGCGGTGGCCGACGGGGCCAGGTTGATCGGCGACAGGGTCGGCTCGAAACGGACCAGGTGGTCGGCGTAGGGCAGATTGCGCAGCATCTGCACCTGGATCGCCTGCAGGATCGGGGCCAGCCAGAGGTGTCGCGAATCCCATTGCGGGTGAAAACAATCGAAGGCGAGATAGCAGGCGTTGCGGGTGCCGAGCTTGCCGTCGCGGACCCGTTTCCACGCCAGTTCGACCGGCACGTTGCTGGCCGCCCCGCCGTCGACCAGGGCCGCGATCTCCCGCTCGGCGAACAAGTCTTCCAGCAGTGGCAGCATCCGGGCGTCACTTGTTTCGTGATGCAGCACGCCGGGGATGGCCGAGGAGAACGATGCCGCGTCCAGGACGTCGAAGTCGAGTGCCGGATCGTCACCGGAGATCACGATCGGCTTGACCACCCGCAGGTCGATGAACGCCGACACCTGCCACATGCGCGCCGCCACCAACGGCCCGATCCCGATGGGCCGGAAAGGAATTGAGCGCAATTGCAGCGCCGCCAGCTCGGGCCGGCGGAACCTGGAGGGCAGCGCCGCATACGGCTGCCGGCGCACCCCGGCAACCACCACGTCGAACGGAATCGCGAGGTCCGACATGCGCAGGCGCTCGCCGTCTTCGGTGCTGAGCAGGGTGTGCGCGAACCGGTCGAAACGCAACGTGAACAGACCGGCCATGCCGTGGCGGCGCCGGACCCGTTCCGGCCCGAGGATGGCGCGATAGGACACCGTCTTCGCCCACGCCACGTACTCCTCGATCGGCACCGGCAGCTCGCGGGCCACCAAACTGCCCATGATGGATCCGAACGACGAGCCGATCATGTAGTCGGGTACCTGGCCGGCCTCCAACAATCGCGCCACGCCGCCGATGTAGACGAAGCCCGCGCCACCGCCGCCGCCGAGCACGGTGACGAGCTTCTTGAAGCCCACTTCGGCGTCCAGTTCGGCGGCCGAGAAGTCATTGCGGTGCCGGTCGATGAGCACCTGGCGCTGGTCGTCCTGATCCTGGGCCAGGCCCCCCAGCAGTTCACGTGCCGCCGTCAACGCCTTGACCGGATCGGGTTCCTCGCGCAACGGTACGAACAACGCATCGACGACCCTCGAGCGCCACGGCCCGATCTCCGCGCCCACCGAGATGTCACCGCGGCCCCGGCTGCCGCCCGGGCCGGCGGCCCCGGGTTCGAAGTCGGCGAGCCGGGCGAAATTCAGGATGTAGCGCAGTCTGCGTAGCTGCTCGTCGCTGAGCACATCGGGATTGGCCAGGTGATTGCGCACCAGCCGGTTTTCCATTTTCTGCAGCAGCAGGGCCGGGTCCGCCGATGGCAGGTCGACGGTGTCCAACGCGGCATCGGTCGCTTTGGTCTCGAGGTCTTCGAGGTCTTGAAGGTCCTCGGGAGCCGGCGTGAGATCAAACTCGGGCACGTGGCGTGCCCTGCCAGGGCCGAAACGGGCACGCAGCACGTCGGCGAACGGGATCTCCATGAGGAACCACCCTCTCATGGGTGGCTCCGGGTGGTGACTACCGTCCGGGGACGGGCACCGTGGGCATCGCCGTGGTACCCGGCCAGCAACCCAGCGGGCTGATGCCCTTGTTGATCGCCGCGGTGATGCAGTTCTGCACAACCACGTTGGGGTCGTTGCTGATGGAGCGGGACAGGATTTCGTTGGCCTTGGCCTGGGCTTCCGCGGTGCGCTGGGACTCCACTGCGATCGAGGTCTGGGCGCGCTGCTGATTGAGCTGGTTGATCTTGTCCTCGGTGCCCTGGTCGTACTGGATGGTGGGCACGTTGATGTCGAAGATGTCGACCTGTCCGCCCACGTCCTGGCGCATCAGGTCAGCGGCGCGCTTGGCGAGATTGGGCAGCGGAGAGACGTCGAGGTTCTGCGGGTCCAGCGGATTGAACGCGGCGAACACCTCGTTGAGCGCGACGGACAGGTTCCGCTCGATCAGGTTGACGCGCACGTTGTCGAAGGTCTTGTACTGCTGGAAGAGCTCGGGGGCGGCGTGTTGTTTGAGCTGCCAGCGGATGCTCACGTCGGCCCAGGCGGTGGACTGGTTGCCCAGTCTGACCATGATGCGCTCGTCGTGATTGCCGTCCTTGACGTACTTGTCGATCTGCACCGCACCGTCCATCTGATGCGTCATCTGCCACGGCCACTTGCCGTGGAATCCGTTGTTCAGACTCACCCCGGTGGGGCGCCCGAAGGTGGTGACGATCGCGATCTGCCGGGTGCCGACGATCGTGAAACAGCCCAACAGGAAGAACAGGACCGCGCCGCCCAGAGCTCCGAAGACCGCCGTCCTGCGACGGCTGCGGGCTTTGTCGTCGCGACTGAGCAGCAAACCCAGGGCCGCAACGCCGGCCACGATCAGGCTCACGACGAACATCACGATCTGCCACGTCATCCCAGACTCCTTCTCCTGTGGTGTGGGAAGACTCTAAGCTGCCGCCATGGCCATCGATCGTGCCGCTCTCATCGCGGGCAGTATCCGACTCGCTTCAGGGATCTCCTTCCTCGTCGACCCCGACCGTGCCAACCGGCTGTGGGGCACCCCGCATCAGCCGGACGCGCAAGCACGACTGCTGTTGCGCTCTATGGGATACCGAGACGCATTGATCGGCGGGCTGCTTGCCACGGCTGCGCTGCGTGGCAGAAACACCCGCGGGTGGTTCTTGGCGTCGGGTGGAGCGGACGCGGCCGACCTACTTGGCGGGATGAGCGTGCATCACGACTTGACGCGCTCCCAACAGGTCATCGGCCTTGGCGGCGCGATTGTCGGTGTGGGCGTTGGGCTTTGGGGCGCGGCACGCCCGGCGAAGCGGGTTCCGAAGGTGGCCGTCGACGCCTAACTCCAAGGCCTAACTCCAGGGGCCGATGCCGCCGACCTTGTCGATGCGGATGCGGGTGAGGAATCCCGGCGGCGCACCGGCCGGCGGGAACACCTGCGGGTCCGACAACGTCTGCGCGAGCTCTTTCAACAATTCCGGTGCACCACCTTCGACGATGCGCGCCGTCCCGTTGATCGCGAGGTACGGCCGCATGTCCCCGTGCGGGTCGCCGGTCGAGACGATGGTGACGGCAACGCGCGGATCGTTGCGGACGTTGCGCACCTTCTTGTGTTCGGCCAGGTGCGCGGTGACGAGTTCGTCGCCGTCCGGTGTGGACTGCAGCGCGACCCACACCAGGCTCACCTGGGGACTGCCGTCAGGATTGAGGGTGACCAGCGTGGCGTCGGCGCCGTTGCCGATCAGTTGGCGTGCCGCGTCGTTGAGCTCCATGCGTTGTTCTACCGCCCAGGTCAGGAATTAATTCCCATAGCCGGGTTTTCTTGCCAGAGTGAACCCGAGGAGAGGGACGAAAATGCGCTACGGAATTCTGACATTCATCACCGACGAGAGCATCCGCCCGACCGAGCTGGGCCCGGCGCTCGAAGATCGGGGCTTCGAATCGCTGTTCGTCGCCGAGCACACCCACATCCCCGTCAGCCACGACAGCCCCTATCCCAGCGGCGGTCCCATTCCGCGTCAGTACTACCGCCCGCTCGACCCGTTCGTGGCGTTGACGGCGGTGGCTGCAACGACGCGGACACTGCTGCTGGGCACCGGCATTGCGCTACTTCCGGAACGCGATCCGATCATCACCGCCAAAGAGGTCGCTTCCCTGGACCTCGTGTCGCAGGGCCGGTTCCTGTTCGGGGTCGGCGTGGGCTGGTTGCGCGAAGAGGTTGCCAACCACGGCGTCGACCCTGCGGTGCGGGGGCGGGTGTCCGATGAGCGGCTGCGTGCGATGATCGAGATCTGGACCCAGGACCAAGCCGAATTCCATGGCAAGTACGTCGATTTCGACCCGATCTATTGCTGGCCGAAGCCGGTGACGAACCCGCATCCGCCGTTGTATGTAGGTGGTGGGGGACCGGCCAGCTTCAAGCGCATCGCCCGGTTCAATGCCGGATGGATCGCGCTCAGCCCGTCCCCCGAACTGCTGGCGGGTCCGCTGGAGGAGTTGCGTGCGGTCGCCGGTCCCGATGTCCCGGTGACGGTGTGCCAGTGGGGTGAAGCCACGGCGCAGACCCTGGAGGGTTACGCGCCGCTGGGAGTGGAGCGTGTCCTACTCGGGTTGGACACCGCGCCACGCGACCAGTCGCTGCGCCAGCTGGACGAGTTGGCCCAGCTCGCGCGGCTGACGTGAGGCATCAGGGAAAGACGATGCGCAGCCTTTCCCACCCGCGCACCGTCGAGGTCGGCGCCAGCTTGAGGCTGTCGTAGTCGACGTCCCATTCAGGCCAGCGGTTCAGCAGTTCGTCGAGCGCCACCCTGCCCTCCAGGCGTGCCAGATTCGCACCCAGGCAGTAGTGGACCCCCTTGCCGAAAGTGAGGTGGGAGATGTTGTCCCGGTGCAGGTTGAATGTGTCAGGATCCTTGTAGCGCAACGGATCCCGATTCGCTGATCCGAAGAGCAGTAGCATAGCGCTGCCCGCCGGCACGGTGGTGCCGTATGCCTCGAAGTCGCGGATGGTGTAGCGCGCGACGTGCGGGCCGGTCGGCTCGAAGCGCAGCGTCTCGTCCACGGCGCGCGTCAGCAGGGACCGGTCCCGCTCGACTTCCCGGCGCTGGTCGGGGTGCTCAGCGAGCACCTTGGCCAGCCAACCGATCAACCGGCCCGTCGTCTCGTTACCGGCGCCGGCAACCACCTGCGTGTAGTGCAGCACCTCCTTGCGGGTGAGCTTTCTCGTCACGCCTGTTTCGTCCTCGAACTCGACGTTGAGGAGTGCGGTCATCAGGTCGTCCGAGGGATTCTTGGCGCGCCAGTCCACGTAGTCGGCGTAGATACGCCCGTCGGCAATCGAGTCCGGGTCGGCCACTTTCATCGGGGTGCCGGGTTTGGTCCGCAGGTTGGCGTCGTTCGCGTCGCGCACCCCGATCTGGTCGTCCTCCGGGATGCCCAGCAACATGCCGATGACACGCATCGGCATCATCGACGCGAGTTCGGCGATGATGTCGAAACCGTCCGAGCCGACGAGGGGATCCAGGCACCGGACGCAGTAGGCCCGGATCTGGTCCTCGATCGCCGCCATCCGGCGCGGCGTGAACACCCGCGACATGACCCCACGCAACATGGTGTGCGTCGGCGGGTCCTCGAACATCATCACGCCCGGAGGCATGGGGAACTTGGACTGGATCAGCTCCAAGATGTCACTTCGACTGTTGGAGAACGTTTCCCAGTCCGACAGCGCCTTCTCGACGTCGGCGTGGCGGGAGATCGCCCAGAAGTTGTACCGCTCGTTGTAATACAGCGGGGCCTCGTTGCGCAGCCGGGCGAAGGTGGGGTACGGGTTGGCGGTGATATTGACGTCATAGGGGTCGTAGTAGACGTCGGTCTCCGAAGTGATGGTCACGACAGGTCCTTTCGCTACTTCAGGCAACTTCCCGCGTCCACCGGCAGGGTGACGCCGGTGATGTAGCGGGCCTCGTCGGAGGCCAGGAACAGCACCGCGTTGCTGATGTCCTCGGCGTTGACCCAGGGGATCGGCAGGGTGTGGAAGCTCTGGCAGATCGGCGCCAGGTCATCGGGTCCCGGATTTTCCAGATCGGGCCGGAAAAGCCGGAACGTGGTCTCGTTGATCAGCAATGGTGTGTTCACATGGGTGGGATGCACCGAATTGACCCGGATGTTGCGCGGACCGAGCTCCACCGCGAACGACCGCATCAGCCCGACCACGCCGTGCTTGGCCGCCACGTAGTGGCCGGTGTGCGCGTAAGACTTCAGACCGGCCACCGAGCTGGTCAGCACGATCGAACCGCCGCCGCCGGAAAGCAGATGGGGCACAGCGGCTTTCACCGATTTCCACACTCCGGTCAGGTTGACGTCGATCATCTCCTGCCAGAGTTCCTCATCCATCCGGTCCAACCGGACACCGCCAGTGCCGATTCCGGCGTTGGCGACGACGATGTCGAGGCGGCCGAGTTGCTCGACGCCGCTGTCGACGACGGTCTTGAGCGCGTCGTAGTCACGCACGTCGACCTCGGCGGTGACCACGCGGCGGTCGAAACCCTTGACCAGATCGGCCGTTTCGGCGAGATCTTCCGGCGTCGAGGCGGGTGCCGGGGAGTTGTCGAACGGTCGGCAGACATCGACGGCGATGATGTCGGCGCCTTCCTGGGCCAACCGCACCGCGTGGCTGCGGCCCTGGCCCCGCGCCGCGCCGGTGACGAATGCGACCTTGCCTGCGACTCGGCCGGGCATCGGCATCCTCCTGATTGAGTAACATGGTTACTCCCGGTACAGTAACCACGTTACTGGGTTGAGGCAAGACTCGAAGTAAGGGTGGATGTGGTTAGTGCCGAGGTCATGACCGACGAGTCCGATCCGATCCTGGACGTGGTCGTCGAGATCCTCGAGACCGAGGGCTATGACGCCGTCCAACTGCGTGAAGTCGCCAAGCGGGCGCGCACCTCGTTGACCACCATCTACAAGCGTTTTCCCACCAGGGACACGTTGATCCTGGCCGCCTTGCAGCGATGGATGGACGAGAACCGGTATGCCGGTCTGGCCTCGCAGACACCGGAGCCCGGCGAATCGGTCTACGACGGTCTGATGCGGGTGTTCCGGACCATTTTCGAGCCCTGGGAGCGTCACCCGGACATGTTGCGTGCGTACTTCCGGGCGCGGTCGGCTCCCGGAGGTCAGGAGTTGGTCAGCCATGGCCTGGACGCCGTGATACCCGCGGCGATGTCCGTGCTCACCGGCGCCGAACCGGACCTGGTCGAGGAGCTGCCGCCAATCGTGTCCAACCTCGCCTACGGCTTGGTCGCACGGTTTGCTGCCGGCGAGATCCCGATCACCGACATCTTGCCGACGCTGGACCGCGCCCTGTTCCGGCTGACCGCTAGCGCGGCGAGAGGATGATCACCGGAATCTCGCGCTCGGTCCATCGCTGGTACTTCTCGAAATCCGCATAGAGTTCGACGAGCCGGGGCCACAACGCGGCGCGCTCGTCGGTGGAGGCGACCCGTGCCGAAACCTCAAGATTGCGTTGGCCTTTCACGTGAATCCGGGTATCGGGGGCGGCGACGAGATTGAAGTACCATTGCGGATTCTTGGGATGGCCGCCCTGTGAGGCGACGATGACGTAATTGGCCCCGTCGCGCAGGTAGAGCAGGGGAGTGGTGAACGACTTTCCCGATTTGCGGCCACGATGTTCGAGCAGCAATGTCGGCACCGGCTTGTCGAATCCGGCGCCGATGCGCCACTTGTTGCCGATGCGGCCACTGGTCAGCTTGAAGATCGCGACGTGCGCCTTCGACGCGTACTTGATGATCTTCGTTGTGGCGGGGGAGGCCAGCCCGTCGGGCTTCTCCTCGGGCAGCGAGAACTTCGGCATCCGCTTTTAACCTCTCTCAGGACGCCTTGGCGTACCGGCGGACCAGTTGACCGTCCCGGAAGGTGTCCGAGTGCTGTTGGCCGTTCTTGTCGCGGCCGAAGAAGGTCCAGCGCGTAGAGCCGGCTTGCGGCGTGCTGATCATCCTGACTTCGTACGGGCGATGGTCGGGAGCCGCCGTGCCAATGGTGTCACCTACCCGGATCTCCGACGGATGAATCTCGGGTGCATCGCACCAATTGTCTGTGGCCATGTGACCATCCTCCCCTATGTCGCGGGCAACCGTTACCAATCAGCATTACGGCCGAAGGTTCTGCGGTAGTGCAGGTGGCGTACCGTCATGGCCGAGCCTTTTCGTTGTCAGCGATGGTGACCAGTAGCCAGCTACGGGCCGTTCCTCAGGGCAATGCGATTCCTCCGGCGTCCCGCAGCCGCGGGGCGGACGATGCCGAGCATGAAGGAAAAGCCCCGGTGAATCTCGTCAACCATTCGCTGGGGGTGCGACGCCAGTCCACCCCGATACGCCTCACCCTGGCGACTGAGCTCGGCAATGACATCGACGGAGCCTGGTGGCCCCGGACCGACCGGATCGGCGTCGAGTTGCCGGAGCTCATTCTGGCGCTGCGTGCCCGGCTCGGCGAGATCACCAACATCGCGGTCAACTGGCCGCCACTGCAACGACCGCCCGATTTGAACTGGCAGGGCTGGCAGCACAAGCAGCAGCATGTGATGACGGTGACGGGTGCCGACGCGCTGGCCAACGTCCTGATCGTGCCCTACTCCACCAATGGCACGCTCGCGTTGATGATGTTGCGCCGGGCTGCCGACCTGCCCGTCGCCAGCGCTCATCGCGACACGGTGCCGTTTCAGACCGCGGGCTCGATCCTCTATGCGGCGCGCCAGCAACGCGCCACAACCTGACTACCCGGCCGGTGCCAGTCGCGACCAGCGGCTGCGTTCCAGCTCGGTCAGCTCATTGGACGTGATCGCACCGAACTCGGCGGCATCGCGAATGAAGTGCCGTGCCGCGTCGGCGCGTGCATCGGGGCCCTCGAGCCGGAAGCAGCTCGGTGCCAGCGGGCCGAACAGCAGCGCGCGGCGCAGTTGCGGCCAGTGATCCGGCTGCGGCTCCACGCCGGCCGCGCGGGCGAACGTCAGCGCAACACGGTCCATGCGTGCCTTCTGGCTGCCGCGACTCGCTTCAATAGACCTCCGCTGGACGGATTCGGCCGGAGCAGAGATCGCACCGCTCCAGGTGTACGCAATCCAGCGGGCCTGAAGCTCCAACGGCACAAAGTAGCCGCCTGATTGATCCCACAGCCCGACGAAAGCCAACCCAGGCAGATCGGGGTGGAAGGTATAGCGGTCGGAATCGAAATGCGTTGCGCCGATCTTCAGTAACGCCCGGGTGCGCGCATCGAGGAGCGGCAGGCTCAGCTGGTATCCGGTGCCGAACACGAGTGCGTCGAACTGCCCATCGTGTCCGTCGGAGAACGTCACCCGCGAGCCATGGACGGATTTCATCCACGGCCGCACCGTGATTCGGCCCTCGGCGACCAGCGGCAGGAATCCGTCGTTCAGGGTGACACCAGCGGTGGCCAGCGACGGATGCGGTGCCGGAGCCCCGAAGTCCGCAGGGTTTCCGCCCGCTCCGACCACGAACTGCTTGAGCTGGCAGTCGAATTCTGTTGCCGGGAGCGATTCGCCGGCCAGGGCGTGGTAGCGAGTGAACATCCGGTGGTCCGACGGCACGTCGCCCACGAACTTCGGCAGTACGTAGCGTTGCCGCCGCTGCGTGACCGTCACGTGTGCGCCGCCCCGGGCGAGATCGGTGGCAACATCGAGGGCACTGATCGCACCGCCGGCCACCAGCACGCGCCTGCCCCGGTACGGTGCCGGCCCACGGTAGTGATACGTGGACGTCGCGCCGAGTATGCCGGAAAACTGTTGCAGCCCTGGAACGTTCGGGATCGCGGGGGTATGGAACCGGCCGGGTGCCAGCACGATTCGCTCGAACTTTTCACGGGTGCCGGAGTGGCTGAGTAGCCATGCGTTGCCGGTGTGCCGGAGCAGATCGACACGGGTGCCCAGGCGGATGCGCGGGGTGATGCCGAACATGTCGGCGTAGCGGCACAGGTAGGCCAGGATGTCGCGGTTCGACGGATAGGCCGTGGCTACTTCGGGTGGGAGGTCACTGAAAGCCGTGAGGACCCGGCTGCTATTGGTATGCATCGCGGGCCACACGCCGCTGCTGCCTTCCAGGCCTGCCCATTGCCCACCAAGCGTCGGCGCCTGTTCGAAGAGCGCCACCTCAAACCCCTGCGCCAGCAGCCAGCGCGCCGCGACGAGCCCGCCGGGCCCGGCTCCGATCACTGCCACGCTGTCAGGCACCGTGCCACCTTCGCACGAAGTGCCCTCGGATGGCCGCCCGCGCCGAGATTGCCGCCACGGTCGTCACTATGGCGAAGACGCGACCACTACCGCAATTTCGATGCCAGCCCTAGCGGAAGCGCCCCAGCACCCGGCGCACCAGGCCCTCGGACTCGCCGGTCGGAGGCTGTCGGTTGACGTACGGCCACGGTTGATTGCGCTCCGGCACCGCCGAGGCCCGGGCCTGCTTGAGTTGCATCCGCAGGTGCTGCCGCAGGTCGTGCAAATCGGGGTCGGTCCAACGGTTCTGTGCCTCAACGGGATCGACGGTCAGGTCGTAGAGCTCCCACTGGTCGTCGATCGGGTCGGTGCGGTAGGCCTCGCCGCCGATCCCGTTGGCGGCCAGGTGACGTACGCCGGGCTCGGTCCAGGTGGCCGGATCGTCGAAGGTGCGCACCAGTTTCCACAGATGCCCCGAGCCGCCGTCCTCAACCGCCACCCGCACGACCAGGCCCTCGAAGTTGGAGGCCACGTGCGCGGGAAGCTTAATCCGAAGTGGCGCAGGAGGGTTCACGTCACGGCCCAGTTGCCGGGACAGCGCCGACGCGCCGGTGTCGCCTTCGAGCACATTGTCGCGGGTCATCAGGTAGACGGCGCGGTCCTCGTCGGCGGGAGCACCGTCCACCACCGGCATCAGGTCCCGGCCGGGCAACGGGTGCACCTCGGAGAATGACTCGGCAAGTTGGGCCGCCACGGCGTCGACGTCGACGCCGGCCGCGCCGAGCAGCGTCGGCACCAGGTCGACGTGGGACGTCGGTGCCGCAACGGTGCGCGCCGCAGTCGCATCCGCGCCGATGCGGGCGATCACGAACGGCACCCGGGTGGCCTCGTCGTACAGGTTGAACCACTTCTGGTGCAGGCCGCCGTGCGCTCCGAGCAGGTCACCGTGGTCGGAGGTACGCACCAGCACCGCATTCTCCGAGCCGCCCTCGGTGACCGCACGGCGCACCCGGTCGATCGGCGCGTCCACCTCAGCGTGCAGGCGGTAGTACAGGTCGCGATAGCGCTGCAAGTTGCGCTTGTAGGTGCGGCTGATCGCCGGCGACGGACCGTACCCGGAGTAGTAGGCCTCGCGGAAGGCGATCTGCGCGGCCGGCTTGGTGGACAGATCCTCATCCGCGGTGGGTGGCGGTGGCACCTGCGGTGGGTCCAGCGGAGAGGGCTGGATCGGGCTGCGCCGCACCCAGGCCGGGAACAACACGATGTCGTGCGGGTTGACGAAGCTGGCCACCAGCAGGAAGGGCCGCAGCGCATCCGCGTCGCCGGCACGGCGCCGGGCATATCGGTCTTCGAGCCAGGCGACGACCCGGTCGGCGATCAGCGGGTCGCGGCGGTAGCCGCTGTTGGCGTTGCCCGCACCGTGCGGTTCGGGGCCCACCCAGCCGGAGAAGCCGTACGCATCCAGTCGGTCGGCGTCGAGGTAGCGCTGTACCGCGGCCTGGTCGACGACGCCGTCGTCGTCGTTGGTGGCCAGTGATCCGCCGGTCGCCGGGTCCTCGAGGTCGGCGTGCGAGATGTGCCACTTGCCGTCGTAGTGGGTGTCATAGCCCGCGGCGCGGAACCAGTTGCCCAGCGTCGGCACCTCGCCCGGGCGCAGCCAGCGCAGTCGCGAGTCGTCGAAGCGCTTGCCGATGCCGTCGGTCTGCGTGACGCCGTGCAGGTCGGGATAGTGGCCGGTGAAGATCGTCGGACGGCTCGGCACGCAGGCCAGCGAGCCGGTGTAGTGCCGCGTGAAGTTAACGCCGTGCTCGTCGAACCAGCGACGACCGGTGAGCGTCTGCCGGCGCCAGGCCGACAATTCGTCGGTCTCGTACGGCGGGGCCGCCCGTTCCTCGTCGGTCATCACGATGACGATGTCGGGGCGGTCAGACATGCGCGTTCTCCATTCGTTGTGCCAATCCGGCAAGCAGCGCATCGGACTGCTTGGCCAGCACCCGCAGCGCCACCCATTCAGCCATGCGGGCCGGGCGGTTCGTTCCCACCTCGACGGTGCTGATCAGGGCGACCGCGGTCTGGGCGCCCACCGGTCGCAGCGTCCAGCGGTTGGCCACCCTGCGTAGCCGCGCCGGCAGGCCTTCGATGTCGTAGGCGAGCGTCGCGGGCGGGTCGAACTCGGTGATGCGCTCGACCAGGGTGTTGGGGCCCACCTGTACCCGGCGGGTGGTGCCCAGCGGCGCTCCGTCGGGACCGTGATTGAGGATGCAGGAGTGGTCGATGCCGTCCGCCCAGGAACTCAGCGCGCCGAAGTCGGCGAGGACATCCCAGATAGCCTGCGGCTGCGCCGCGATGGTCCGACTGCGGCTGATATCTCCCACGCCCGCCATCCAACACCATGGCGTCACGGTTGTCGGGGATTCGGAATCGAGCGACATTCGGGCGGTGGGACCCGGCGAGCCGCACGGAGTGCCCGCTAGCTGCGTTTTCTCCTGCGTGAAGGTGCCCCGGGGGAGGTCTGGTTTTCCCAGGACGGCCGCACTGTCGCTACGGTAATGGGCGATCACGACACCGACCGGCAGAAAAAGGCGGCAGAGCACGCAATGTATGACCAAGCCAATTACGACGCGACGGATCCCGCCGACGTCGGCTCACGCATCGATCCGGTCCTGGCCCGGAGCTGGCTGTTGGTCAACGGCACGCATGCCGACCGGTTCCAGGCGGCGTCGCACTCCCGCGCCGACATCGTGGTGTTCGACATCGAGGACGCGGTGGCGCCCAAGGACAAGGTCAGTGCCCGCGACAATGTGGTCCGGTGGCTGGGCGACGACCGCAACGACTGGGTCCGGGTGAATGGTTTCGGCACTCCCTGGTGGGCCGACGACCTCGCGAAACTCGCCGATACGCCGGTGGGCGGGGTGATGCTGGCGATGGTCGAATCGGTGGATCACGTCACCGAGACCGCCAAGCGCCTGCCGAATGTGCCGATCGTGGCGCTGGTGGAAACCGCCCGTGGGCTCGAGCGCATCACCGAGATCGCGGCGGCCAAGGGCACCTTCCGGCTCGCCTTCGGCATTGGCGACTTCCGGCGTGACACCGGCTTCGGCGAAGAACCGGCCACCCTGGCCTACGCGCGCTCCCGGTTCACCATCGCGGCCAAGGCGGCGGGGCTGCCCAGTGCGATCGACGGCCCCACCATCGGCTCGAACCCGCTGAAGCTGATCGAGGCGACCGCGGTCTCCGTCGAGTTCGGCATGACCGGAAAGATCTGCCTGTCACCGGACCAGTGTGCCGTGGTGAACGAGGGTCTGTCCCCGTCTCAGGATGAAATCGGTTGGGCCAAGGAGTTTTTCGCCGAGTTCGAGCGTGACGGGGGAGAGATCCGCAATGGATCGGACCTGCCCCGCATCGCCCGCGCCACCAAGATCCTCGATCTGGCCAGGTCCTACGGCATCGTGGCATCGGAGTTCGAGGACGAACAGGTGCACTCGCCGGCGCCCTCGGACACCTATCACTACTGATCGGCCGTGCCCGCAGTTCGCATCGACCGGGTCTACGCTGACGTCACCCCGCGGGACGGACAGCGTGTCCTCGTCGATCGCCTCTGGCCGCGCGGCATCCGCAAGGACGACCCGCGGGTGGGCATCTGGCGCAAGGACGTTGCGCCGTCCAGCGAACTGCGGCAGTGGTACAACCACCAGCCGGAACGGTTCGACGAGTTCGCGGCCCGCTACGAGGCCGAGCTGGCCGGCAACGCGGCGCTGGCAGATCTGCGCGAACTGGCCCGGCGGGGCACGGTCACCCTGGTGACCGCGAGCCGGGACCTGCAGGGCAGTGATGCCGCCGTCCTGGCCAAGCTCCTCGAGACCCGCTGACTCCCGTGAGACGATCAGCGCATGCAACTCGGATTGCATGCGCTGGGAATCGGGTCCGGCGCTGACCGCAGGGTGATCGACGCCGTCGCCGCCGCGGCGGAACGCCACGGGTTTGCCACCCTCTGGGCGGGCGAGCACGTCGTGATGGTGGACGATGCCACGTCCCGCTACCCGTACTCCGACAGCGGTGTGATCGCAGTTCCCGCAGAAGCTGACTGGCTGGACCCTTTGATCGCCCTGAGCTTTGCCGCGGCGGCGTCCAGCCGGATCCGGCTGGCGACCGGCGTGTTGTTGCTCCCCGAGCACAACCCGGTGATCGTGGCCAAGCAGGCGGCCAGTCTGGACAGGCTCAGCGGCGGGCGGCTGACGCTCGGTATCGGCGTCGGATGGTCCCGGGAGGAGTTCGAAGCACTCGGGGTTCCGTTCGAGCGGCGCGCGGCGCGCACCGCCGAGTACGTCGCCGCCATGCGCACCCTGTGGCGCGAGGACATCGCGTCGTTCGACGGGCAGTTCGCCGCCTTCGACTCGATCAGGGTGAACCCCAAACCCGTTGCGAAGCAGGGTATCCCCGTCGTGGTCGGGGGTAACAGCGAGGCCGCGCTGCGTCGTGTCGCTGCCTGGGGCGACGGTTGGTACGGTTTCAACCTCGACAGCCTCGACGAGGTGCGGGACCGCATCGGGCGGCTCAAGAGGCTGGTCGGCGAATCCGGACGCGACTCGGCCGGCTTGCGGCTGGCGGTCGCCCTGGCGGCACCCCGGGTTGACGATGTCGGCGCCCTGGCCGAGCTGGGTGTCGACGAGCTGGTACTGGTCGAGTCACCACCGGGCAGCGCCGACGCCGTGCCCGAATGGATTTCGGATTTGGCAGCCGAATGGAAATCCGCGCTATGAACAGACCGGGACCCTGCGTGAGGCTCAGTAGTCGTATTCGGCCAGCGGTGTCTCGGGGGTGCGCGGCGAGCCGTCCAGCGACATGGCCGCCGGCACCATCTCGCTGGTGACCAGTCCGTGGCGGGCCGTCACATCGTCGATGACGGTGAAGCTGCGGGCGATCGCATCGGGGGTGTCGACCACAATCGTCATCAGCGGCACCTTGCGGGTGATCTGAAAAAGCTTGTCTCCGTGCGGTTTATGGTTTCCGTGAAAGCCCCAGGTGCCGCGTAGCACCGTCGCGCCCCGGGCCGTCCGGGAGCGCATCAGCTGCTGCACGATCGCTCGGTGGATGGGCTGACCCTCCTCGCTGTCGCCGTCGGCGGTGTGCACCATCAGCTTCTGCCACAACGTGCGTCCCTGGCTGTCGGTAGGCGGTAGCTCCTGTGGGCGGGCGAACAATTCGCCGTCGCGTTTGCACAGCCGCACCCGCTCGATCGTCAGCAATGGGTCCGGCAACACTGAGGCAAGTTCGGCCGCCGCGGCCGAGACCTGCGGGGGCAGCCCGATGCCGATGATCATCTGCGGCACATTGACGTTGCGGCCGAAGAACCTGGCCCGCTGCCGCTGACCGTATGCGGTGCCGTCGACGCCGAGAAGGACTGTGGCGCCGGCAAACCCGTGACTGTAGAGCAGGTCGCAGACGGCCAGGTGGGCCGGCTTTCCAGCGATGCGTACCTGCCGGCCCACGTAGATGGTGAGCTTGGCGGCGTCTCCGGTGCGGCTGTCGATTTCACTGAGTGCGTCGGTTCCGCTGTCGCGGGTGATGAGGCGGGCGCGTTCCAGGGTGACCAGCCCGTGGCCCGTCATGGCGGTGACGTCGTCCACCAGGCCCCGGATCTTGGATTCGACGTCGACGGCGACGATGGTCACCGGTGGATCCTCGGACAGGCTCAGCGACACGTCACTGTGCAGGCCGCCGGTGGGTCCGAAACTCGCGACCCCACGCATCATCACGCTGGTTGCCAGGCCGCGAGCGCCGAACAGGTCCAGCATTTCGTCGGCCAGGAAGCGCCGTGGTTTGCCGACGGCACGCTGGCGCTCGCCGAAGTACGCGGTCAGCTTGAGGCACTTCTCGCTCATATCAACCCCGCGATCGATTGTCCCAGCAGCACCGCGCCCAGTCCGAGCAGCACACTGACGGCGATGTTGGCGAACGCCGCCAGCATCTGACGTTCCTCGCTGAGGCGCTGGGTTTCCAGCATCCAGGTGGAGAACGTGGTGTAGGCGCCGACGAACGCGGTTCCGATCAGCAGGGACACGTCCTTGGGCAAAGCCAGACTGCTGAGGAACCCGAGCAGGGCGGCACCGGTGATGTTGACGGTCAGGGTGCCGTACGGGAACGGGCGGCTCACCCGACGGGCCACCGTGCGATCCACCAGAAACCTTGTCACCGAACCGATACCGCCGATGAGCATGACGCCCAGCCAGACCAGGACTGTCGTCATCGGATGCGCACCCGGCGTACCAGGGCGGTGGCCAGGTATACCGCCACCAGACCCAGCGCGATGCTGACGACGGTGTAGGTGGCAGCCAGCGCCCAGTGACCGTGTTCGATCATCTTGATGGTTTCGACCTGCATGGTGGAGAAGGTGGTTAAGCCGCCACATAATCCGGTGCCGAGCAGCGGGCGCCGATAGCTCGACAAGGGCAGCCGTTCCAGCAGTCTTGTGGTGAAGTACCCCACCAGGAAGGCGCCGACGATGTTGACGACGAACGTCGGCCACGGCCAGCGCGCCGGATCGGGGACGGCCAGGGTGGCCAGGGCGGCCCGGGCCAGCGAGCCGAGCGCACCGCCGGCGAAGATGGCCGCCAACTCGCGATAGTCAGGCCGTGCCACGGGCTGTTTCCTTCCGGTCTGCCAACTGTGCGCCTACGCAGCCTAAAGCGTGTCGCGGGTTACGGGCAGAATTGTTGACCATGGCCAACCCGCGAGCCGGTCAGCCGGCCCAGCCCGAAGACCTCGTCGATCTGCCTCACCTGGTGACGGCGTACTACACGATTACCCCCGATCCCGACGACGTCGCCCAACAGGTGGTGTTCGGGACCTCGGGTCACCGGGGTTCGGCATTGAATGGTGCGTTCAACGAGGCGCACATCCTGGCCACCACTCAGGCGATCGTCGAGTACCGCGCGGCGCAGGGGACCACCGGCCCGTTGTTCATCGGCCGCGACACCCATGGCCTTTCGGAGCCGGCATGGGTCTCGGCGCTGGAGGTACTGGCCGCCAATGATGTTGTGGCGGTGATTGATTCCCGGGACCGCTATACCCCGACGCCGGCCATCAGCCATGCCATCCTGACCTACAACCGGGGCCGGACCGAGGGCCTGGCCGACGGGATCGTCGTGACTCCCTCACACAACCCGCCGGCCGATGGTGGATTCAAGTACAACCCGCCCAACGGCGGACCCGCCGACAGTGCCGCGACAGGTCTGATTGCCAAGCGCGCCAACGAGATTCTGCGAGACTTGTCGTTGGTGCGGCGGGTGCCGCTGTCTCGTGCGTTGGCGGCGGTGCAGCGGCACGACTATCTGAGCGCCTACGTCGACGACCTGGTCAATGTGGTCGACATCGACGCGATTCGTGGGGCGGGGGTGCGCATCGGCGCGGATCCGCTCGGCGGCGCCAGCGTGGACTACTGGGCCGAGATCGCCTCGAGGCATCGTCTGGATCTGACGGTGGTCAATCCGTTGGTGGACGCGACGTGGCGGTTCATGACGCTGGACCACGACGGCAAGATCCGCATGGACTGCAGCTCGCCGGACGCAATGGCGTCTCTGATTGCCAACCGGGACCGATACCAGATCGCCACCGGCAATGACGCGGACTCCGACCGGCACGGCATCGTCACACCCGACGGTGGGCTGCTGAACCCGAACCACTATCTGGCCGTGGCGATCGACTACCTCTATACCCACCGGCCGTCGTGGCCGGCCGGGGTGGGCGTGGGCAAGACGGCGGTCAGTTCGTCGATCATCGACCGCGTGGTGGCGGGCATCGGCCGCGAGCTGGTGGAGGTGCCGGTCGGATTCAAGTGGTTCGTCGACGGGCTGATCGGCGGGACCATCGGGTTCGGCGGTGAGGAGTCGGCGGGGGCGTCGTTCCTGCGCCGTGACGGCTCAGTGTGGACCACCGACAAGGACGGGATCATCCTGGCGCTGCTGGCCTCGGAGATCCTCGCGGTGACCGGTCTGACGCCGTCGCAGCGGTATGCCCAGCTGACCGCCAAGTACGGCGCGCCGGTGTATGCGCGGGTGGACGCGTCCGCCGACCGTGAGCAGAAGGCCCGGCTCGGGCGGTTGTCGGCCTCGGAGGTGACCGCCACGGAGCTGGCGGGGGAGCCGATCGTGGCGAAGCTGACGGCCGCGCCGGGCAATGGTGCGCCGTTGGGCGGGCTCAAGGTGACCACAGCGAACGCCTGGTTCGCCGCCCGGCCGTCGGGGACTGAGGACGTCTACAAGATCTATGCCGAGTCGTTCCTGGGGCCGGAGCATCTGGCTGAAGTTCAGGCGGTGGCGCGGGAGCTGGTCAATTCCGTGATCGGGTAGGCGGCGTGGCATCACATGCGTCACACCAGTACCTCCGGGGAAGTGCAGGCTCATCGGCGAACGCGATATCACCGGTGATATCGCGCCATGCTCACCAGCGGTTTTGAACGCGTGTGGCCGGTGGTGTAGCTTCGATGAGCACGAGGGGCTATGGCGCAGCTGGTAGCGCACCACACTGGCAGTGTGGGGGTCAGGGGTTCGAGTCCCCTTAGCTCCACCGAGAAATAGCAGGTCAGAGAGTTTCGCTGATTTTCCCGTCAACATAGCGGTCAACATCAGGCGTATTCTGCCTGCATGGCGACACTTCGACTGCGCACCCGCAAGGACGGTAGCTCCTATACGTCGGTGCTGTTCCGAGCCAATGGCAAGCAGTCGTCGCTGTCGTTCGACGACCACGTCAGGGCAGTCCGGTTTCAGGAATTGGTCAATCAGGTGGGCCCGGCCAAGGCCCTCGAGGTCATGGCTGTCACCGAACGTCAGGGCTTGTCGCTGACGGTCGAAGAATGGATCGACCATCACATTGACCACCTGACCGGCGTCGAGCCTGGGACCTTGCGCCGCTATCGGTCGTATCTAGCCAACGACATCGCGCCCGTGTTGGGTGTCATTCCGCTGGCGGCGTTGTCCCGTGACGACATCGCGCTGTGGGTGAATGCGATGTCGGAGGAAGGCGCGTCCGGCAAGACAATTGCTAACAAGCAGCGGTTCTTATCCGGGGCGATGAATGCTGCCGTTGCGGGCGGGCACATCGCTATGAATCCATGTCGTGGACTGCGGCTGCCTCGATGGGAGCGGCGGGAGATGGTGTTCCTGACCGAATCCGAGTTCGCCGTCCTTCGGAATGCTGTGACCGAGTATTGGCGGCCTCTGGTCACTTTCCTCGTTGCGTCCGGGGTTCGGTGGAGCGAGGCAACGGCATTGCGACCTGACGACGTTGACCGGGTGCAAGGCACTGTGCGGATATCCCGGGCCTGGAAGGCCGACGACGAGGGCGTCAGACTTGGACCTCCGAAGTCGGCTAAATCCGTGCGCACAATCAACGTCGCCGACAATGCCCTCGCGACGCTGGACTACTCCGGCTCGTGGCTCTTCACTAATCGGGTCGGGGACTATGTGCGCGCACAGGGCTTCACGCGGCGGGTGTGGGCCCCGGCTGTCAAGCGTGCGGCGCTTGGCAAGACACCTCGGATTCACGACCTGCGGCACACCTGTGCCTCGTGGATGATCGCTGACAACGTGCCGCTGGCTGTCGTACAGCAACATCTGGGACACGAGTCGATCGAGACGACCGTAGGGACGTACGGACATTTGGACCGGCGGAGCGCGCAGGCAGCCGCCAGTGCCATAAGCGCTCGGTTGGAGATTGGGCGTGCGTCGACCACGTGACGTCGCCTGTGCGGAAAATTGGTTCGCGAGCGATGTCGCGTTAAGCGAATCCAGGGCTTAGCGTAGATGCATGGAACTGTCGGCATCGATTGCGCTCTTGGGCAATCGATGTCATTCGGTTCGTGCAAGGACAGCTTGTCTCGCAACAGGTTTCATAAAGACACGGGATCCATCTTGACTGGGCCGCTGACATATGATCTTGCCGAGGCCGCCGAGCGAATCGGCGGCGTGTCGGAGAAATGGTTGGCCGCTCAACTGCGGGCGGGCAAGCTACAGGGGCGAAAAGTCGGTAGGAAGTGGCGGATGACCCTCGGCGACATCGAATCGGCGGTGGAAATGTTTCGTGTTGTGCCGCAAGATGTTTCGGCAGAGCAGTATCAGCCAGGCGAGGTGAAGTCGTCAGGCCTGACCCAAACCAGTCGTCGTCGCTTCGCGTCGTAGAAGCCAGTCGACGCACCGGGGGCTGCGCATGTTTTGATTTCGACATCAGAAACCCCGCCTTGCGGGCTTTGAGGGGACTGTGTGACTCAGCCCGCGTCGGCGTTCTGACTAAGTCGTTAGTCGGACGAGATTCGCACACTGAAGCGACATTCCCGTGCAGCTGCGCCCTCTGGCACCATTATCATTGATTCCTAGCAGGAGTTTGCACGTCCAACCCCGCGTACTTTGCCCACGATCGAAAATGACCGCCAACACTTCGCGTCGTTCCGTCGGTCCACTTTGAATGAGCGGCGCTCGCAATTGCCTGTCCCACATCCCGCGGCGAGCAACGCGGATTAGCCTCGATCGCGGCGAGGCCCTCCCGGCCGCCGGGCACACCGGCTAGCAGCTGTTGTAGATGGCCGGGGTTTACTTGCCCATCTTGCACGACTTCGGCGACGGCAAGCCGACATTTGCGATCCACCGATACACTGACCGCCCCGAGGGCTACCAAGGTGCCAAGGGCTTCCCGGTCTTTCGCGTGGCTGGGCATCTCAATCTCAACTTCTACCGAGAGCCGTTTCAACAATTCAATCGCGCGCCGGGGAGCGATATAGGGAACTCCTGCCCTCACACGCAATGGCGTCCGTTGGCCGAGTAAGCGGAGAGTCGGAGTAGATAAGCCCTCATTGGTCGGGGAATACTCGGTTCCCTGACGAATTACAAGACCCGCATACTCAAACCAGAATAGAAATGCTCGTGCGTACGCTATCCAAGAACTAGAAGCAACATCGACGGCGGGGAACGCGTTTGGTAGCTCTCTCGCAAAGCTATCGAGAGTTACTACATCGTCATTACGCTCAGCTAACGTCCGCAGAGTTGAATATGCGCGGTGCCTTCTGAGTGAGTCGGCAACGAGTCTCCGCATTGCAGACTCTCGGTCGCTTGAAGCTAGTACTTGCTCGACGAGTTTGACTCGATTCGGTTCCTGCGCAGTCACGCCGAGCAGCCGAAGTTCGCGGGACAGGTTAAAGATTGCACGGTCGCTGGTGCCGAGCTCAGTCTCAAGTCGTTGAACACTGATGTCCCCGCCCGCCGCGACCACTAAGGGAAGCAGCCTAGCAACACTACGGGGTGTCTGCCGAAGAATGTACGAGTCCTGAACAGGTATCCGTCCGGTATTGAGAAAGTCGCGAAAGGTGTCCCAATAGGTGTCGAGGCGGTCACCAACTTGGACCAATAGCCGCCGATCGACCAATGACTGAACTGGATCCGGGCCGAATCGTTCAGTAACTTCGCGGGCCGAAATTGGAGCATATCTCGCCACGTGGCGAACAACCTCGTGTTCTGTCGGGTTGAGTTCCGCCAGGTCAGCCGAAAATAGACCAACAACGTTCAGCGATTCGGCCAGCAATTGTTCCTGTGTAGCACCCTCTCTTAGTTCTTTGAGTACATGGTCTGCAAGTTTTTTCAGTAGCCACGGTAGTCCCTGGCTGTACACGCGTAAGCGTGACCTCAAATCAGGCAATAGGCGCGTGAGCGCTTGATCAGCTAGACGCTTGAGCAGCACCGTCACTTCGCTGGGTCCAAATGTATCGATTACGACGACCGAACCTGCCGACCGGATATCATCACGTAATTTATAGGGGTGGTTTTCCGTCCAGCCCACCAAGTCGGTTTTCCAAGCAAACCCCACAATGAGAGGACCATCAATTTCCCGACAGCTAAGTGCCAGGTCCCTGAACGTACGGGTCAGTTCAGCATTGCTGAAAACGTTTTCGAATTGGTCGAAAAATATCAATAGTGGGCGATCGGTTTCTAGCCACTTAGCTTCGATCAGTGTAGCGACAGCACTGTCGAGACTGGCCCAGCTAGCGTTACTCGGCAATTCAAGTATCCCCGCAGCGTGCGCTTCGGTACCAGTCTTCCGCAGGACCTCTACCACGTACCTAGGTTGATCAGCCGTTCTTGTATCGAGAACGATCCCTACCCCGCTAACTCGCCTGACAAGGTCTTGCATTTTAAGGGCTAGACTTGACTTGCCCCAACCTGATTGCGCATTTAGGACGACGATGCTCCCAGTCTCGGCGGTCAAAAACCCGCGCAGACGATCCACCGCAATGCGCCGACCAACAAAATACTTCGGCGACGCTGGCAACTGATACTCAAAATCAGAGGTCGATCCTGCAACTTGCGCTAGAAGCACATTCTCTGTCTGAGGAGTGAGCGAACTCACCGGAGGTGGGCCGCCACCTCCCACATCAAGAACCGAAAGCCCGGTTGAATATTCGGACGCGCGCATCAACTCGATTACCGAATTGGGGACTTCGCCTTCACTGCTCCACATCCCAACATTTAACGGAGTGCGTTCGACGGGATCCAAGACTATCGCAGCTGCAAAAACACCAGACTCCGTAATTACTACAGTGAAATCGCTAGTATCCGCAGTCGATGGAGGCTGCTGGACTATTAACCCAGCTTGCTTCAAGGCAGCAGCGATTGCATTACCGCTTAAGTATTGAAAATTGTTGTCGTTGCGGGTGATTTCTTGCGCCTTCTCTTCACCCTCCGGCGTCAGCCGTGGTAAAGCGCACATCAATCCGAATGCCTGCGGATCTTCGAAACGTTCAATTATCAGCTTGCCGTAGAAGTTTGTCAGCTCGGCAGCCCTGACATTTCGACTGAATGCCTTACATTCAGCGATCGCGGTACCGCGAGTGAGCTTGTGTTTTGCCTTGACGTCAAGCTCGATTCCGTCGGAGGTGACGTTGAGGTTCTGGGTTTGAGGTTCCTCAAAGCCGAACTGATTGGCCAGCAGATTCGCAATGAAGCGCTCGAACAACTCGCCTTTAGCCTTGTTTGTAGAGGAGGGCGGCAAGACGAGCACCTGTGCATCCTGGACTGCCAGTGACTTCATGCGGCTACCGTACGTGCTTCGTTTCAGCGGGACCACCAACGATCGACTACCTCAGCTCAGCTACATGCCTCTCCGACGCTTACACTCACGGGTTGGTTCCACATCTGATCGGCAGCATTGCTTCAGGGCTTTGAACGGACAGAACGCCGGGCAGAGTGTTTCCACGCGAGACTTTAGACATGCATCGATGTCCGCCCCCGCACGGATTTGCAGACGCTCGACCAGGCTGTGCTCCAGCGTTCGAGTCCATCTTCTACAACTCCAGTCCGCGATCGCTACGGTCGATGTGGCGGCCTGGGGTGGTGAGGTTGTCGATGTGAGCGGCGGCTTGGGCGATGGCACGCAGGCGGCCGAGGATCTGGGTGCGCTGGCGTAGTAGTTCGATGGCCTGGTCGCGCAGGGTGCTGGTTGCGTTGGTGGTGGCGAGGTGGTGTTCGGCGCGTTCGAGTGCGGTGCGTTGTTGCGGGTTTGGGTCGGGTTCGGGTGTGCCGAGTTGGTGGGCGGTGGTGGAGTTGTGGTGGAGCGCGGCGAGCAGGGTGTGGGCGGGTTGGTAGTGGTGGTCGGCGGCGGTGGTGATGAGGATGAGTTTGGTGTTGGTCGTCGCGGCGGCGTTGGTGAGCCAGTGCAGGTTTTCGGTGCTGAGGTGGTCGGCGTCGTCGATGACGATCAGGCTGCCCAGAGGAAGTTTCAGGGGCGTCTTGCCCAGTGTGGTGCGGGCGCTGTCGATGTGGCCGCTGGCGTCGGCGTAGGGGTGTTGGGCGGCGTAGTCGCGGGCTGCCGGGCTGGCGGTCAGGGCGAGCACGCCTTGGTCGTGGTGGTGTGCGGTAGCCACCAGCGCGGCCAAGGCACCGTGCTTGTCGGCGCCGGGGTGCAGGTGCAGTGCTTGCACGGTGTGGATGTTGGCGGTAATCGCGGTAACGACGCGGCGGTGGGTGTCGTCAAGATCGGCCACTGCGGTCTCGGGTGGGTAGTAGAGGGCTCCGGGGCTGACGGTGCTGGCGGCCTGCAGGAAGGCGACCTCGGCGCGTAATGCGTTGATGTCGGTGGCGAGATCGTAGGTGTGGGTGGGGCTTTGGGCTAGGGCGCGGGCCGCAGCAGCTTCGGCGCGGCAGAGTTGGTCGTCGAGGGTGCGAGCGTGTCGGCGGGCGTCGTTGAGCGTGGCGGTGTCGGCGGTGATGGCCTCGCTGCGGCGGGTGTGGATGTGGTGTTCGGTGACGATTCCTGCGGGGCCGCCGGCGGCGTCGAGCAGGGCAGTGCGGGCGTCGTCGAGGCGGGTGCGTGCGGTGGCCAGGGCAGCGTTGATGCGCTCGGTGTTGTGGGTGACCTGGTCGTGGTGGGCGCGGTAGCGCGCGACGGCGCCGTCATCGCCGCGGTGAGTCGCCGCGGTGATCACCGCGTCGAGCTGGTCGAGCAGCTGGGCGTGCAGCGCGGCGGCATCTTCGGCCTGCACCCACCGAGTGTGGGCGTGGGTCAGCGCCTCGTGCAGGGGCCGCTGGTGGTGGTAACGGCGGCCCAAGTCGGCGAGGTGGGCGGCGGCGGCGTGTTCGGCGGGTCCACCGCCCCCGCCGAGGATGGCTTTTTCCAGTTCGCGGACACGGCGATAGGCGGCGTCGCGCCGCGCGCGCAATGCCGGGATGTCGGTGGTCTGGGCCTGCTGAGCAGCCAGAGGCCGGTGGTGGGGGAGGTCGTCGAAGTCCAGACCGGCGAGGTCCTCCTCGGCAAAGCTGTAGGGGTAGTCATACGGGTCGGGTGGCGGCTCTGCGAGGTCCTCGTTGTGGCTGTAGTCGCCGGTGGCGTTGTCGAGGTCGAGATGGTCTCCCACCGCGGGATTGTGGGGGGCCTGGGCGGGGTGCGGAATATCGCGGTCGAGGGTGGCGGCGTGGTGGGTGAGCAGTTCGACGCGGTAGGTCAGCAGGCGCGCGTATTGGTCGGGGCGCAGCGGGTGCTCGGCGTTGATGTCGTGCAGGTGTTCGGAAGCGGCGGCGAGCAGATCAGCCGGGGGCCAGTCCGAGGCTGCCACCGCGGCGACTAGCGATGGCCAGGCGTGGTCGGTGATGATCGCTTCGGCGACGACGGTGCCGAACAGGGCGTGCAGCGCCGCGGTCCAGGCCGGTCGCAGGGTGGTGTCGGCGCGATCTAGCGATGGTGGTGCCAGGGTGCCGGCCAGGCGCCACCACAGGGCTGCGGCGGGCATTTCGGCGGGCAGGGGGCCGTGTCTGGTGATGGCCTCGCGCAGGAGGGTGTCGATGTCGGCGCCGGCGTGGGCGGCGTCGCCCAGGTGGGTGGCTAGGCGCGGCCAGAAGGGGTCCGCAGTGATGTTTCGGTCATGGTTTTCGGCGAGCTGGCGCCAGCGTGCGGCGTCGGTGTTGGCCCGAGTGAGGGCGGCGTCGAAGCGGGCGTTGATGAGGTGTTGGAAGACCTTGGAGCGGTTGGGGTGTTGTTCGGGGCCGGTGATGCGGGTGTCGGCGGGATCGACGCCGTGGGCGGCGCGAAAGACGGCGATTTCGGCCATCAGCGCGGTGCGTTGACCGAGCAGTGGGCGTGCCCAGGCCGGTGCGGTGGCAGGCTCCCACGCGCGGGCGGTGGCGCGTACGGCGTCGGCGAGTTCGGTGACCAGTTCGGCTCGCGCGGCGAGGTAGGGACCCCATTGGGGGTGGGTGTGTAGGGCTAGGGGTGTGGGGTGCAGCCAGCGCAGCGGGGCGGGTTGCGCCGCAGACGATTCGCCGCAGATAGGCAGGCGCCAGTCCAACACGGCGGCGGGGTCGATCACGTCACCGAGTCCGGTGGCCGCGGCTTCGTGCAGGGCGGCGACGGGGTCGGCTCCGCTCAGGGCGAGCAGGGCCAGGTTGCGGCGCAGCACCGGCCACCCGGGGGCCTCGGTGACACGGGTCCCCAGCCTGGCGGCGGCGGCGTCGATGGCGGCCATGGCGGTGGTGCCGGCGTGGTGTTCGGCGCCCGCTGAGAGCGCATCGGCGTACATGGCGGCGGCGTGGTGCAGGCGGGTGAACGGGTCGGTGTCGAGGGCGTGGGCGGTGTAGGCGGAGGTTTGGGCGCCGTCGCGGCCCAGGATGGCGGTGAGGATGTCGACGGCGGTCGGCGGGTGGGTGGCTTTGGGGGCCAGGATGCGGTGCGGGTCGGATTCTGCGGTGGAGCCGTAGAAGTGGTTTTCGGTGCGTCCGCGGGTGGCGGCGACGTAGAACTGTTGGCGGGTCAGCCGGTCGGAAATGACGGTGTGGCAGGTGCCTTCGATGGCGCGCCCGCCCGCGGTCATGCCTTGAGCGGCGTCGATGGTGCAGGCGTATCCGAGGGTGGTGTGGGTGGTGACGTAGTGGGCGGGTAGCCGTACCGGGGTGGCGGTGCCGCGCAGCGGGACGACGGTCAGCGAGCCGTCGTTGTGCACGGCGCGAATGGTCCAGCGGTGGCCGTTTTTGACCCAGCCGCCGCGGCTGGTGGTGGGTATCCAGCGGGCGTTTTTGCGGGTGGCGATGGTGTCGCCGGCTGAGGCGGTCAGGCCGTCGGCCAACGTGACGGTCGCCGAGGCTGATGGCGGGCTGGCGGCGGCGCTGGTAGCGGTGAGTCGGTCCAGGCGGGCACGTTCGTTGAGTTGGGCGACCAGCTCGTTGGTGGGAGCCAGCAGGATAGAGTCGCGGCCGGCGGCTCGGTCGGCGGCCCACGCGTGGTAGGCCATGTCCGCGGCGTGTTGGTCGGCGCCGACGTGGACACGCCCGTGGTCGATGTAGAAGCCGATGCCGGCGGGGTCGCCGGCGCGGATTGCGAGGCTGGCGGCGGCTTCGGCTTGCCCTGTTTGGGCGTGGGTGAAGCGTACGACGGTGCTCAAGGTGACCGCGTTGTGCCGGCCGGCCAGATCGCGCAGCACACCGCCGGCCGAAATCGATGCCAGTTGTTGGTCGTCGCCGATCAGGCGCACGCTGGCCCCTCGGGCCAGTGCATGAGTAATGACGGTGTCCAGGTCGGCAGTCGAGGCCATGCCGGCCTCATCGACGATCAGCAGCGTCTGCGCATTGATGGTGTCGAACCACCGGAGGGCGGGGTCGTCGTGGGGGGCTTGGGGTTGGTTTGCGCGGGTGCCGGTGAGCTGCACCAGTTTAGCGATGGTGTCGGTGCATGAGCCGAGGTCTTCGGCCAGAATTTCGGCCGCTCCGGCGGTGGGGGCCAGTCCGATGACGGTGCCGCCACTGCCCCGCCAGGCCGCGGCCAGGGCGGCCATCGCGGTGGTTTTCCCGGTGCCCGCCGGTGCCAGCGCGAGCTGCACACGTGCCCCGGAGGTGGCCATTTCGCGCACGAGTGCGGCCTGCCCATCGTTAAGGGGAAGGCCGGTGTTGGCGTGGGCTTCTAGCAGGGCCAGACCGATGCTGTCGGCGTCGACGACGCGGCCGTCGGTGCGAGCTGCAGCGGCCAGGATGCGCCGCTCGGCGGCCATGATGGCCTCGCTGCTGTAGAGGGTCGAGTCGTGACGGGTGTAGACGCTGGCGCCGTCAGCGCGGCGCAGGGCAGCAGGTTCGTTTTTGTCGGTGTCGGCGCGGCTGGTCAGAATCAGACTGTGCTCGCCGAGGGCGTCAGCGACGATGCGGTCGACGAGCTCGGGTCCGCCGGGGTGATCGGCGTAGCGCAGCTGGCGTTGGGCTTCGGCGCGCACATGGTTGATGGTCCAGGTGGCCCGATGCCCAGAGACGGTGTCGATGACGCGAGCGGCCTGCTGGTGCACCCAGGTGTCGGTGACGTTGATCTGTGGTGGCGGTGAGTGATTGGTGATCGCGGCGACCATGTTGCTCAGCGCGCGCTGGCTGCCCAGGACCTCAACGGCTTGCACGCGCCAGGTGTGGCGCTGCTCGGCCAGCGAGCGGGGTTCATGTTTGGCTTGGCGGGTTTGCAGGGTTGCTTGCTGGGTCAGGGCGAGCATCTCTACGGTGGTGGGTTCGCGGCCGTGTTCGGTCTGGAATTGTTTGGCCAGCTCGCCCACACGGTGGTCGATGGCGGCGCTGCGTGAGGAGTACTTCTCGAGTAATTCGGCCGGGATGCCGTCGATTTCACGGATCGGTCGTTTACCACGTTTGGCCCCGCGGGCGGTGAACCGCACCCGTAGTTTTTCGACCAGCAACGCTTCGATGCGGGTGTTGTAGAACTCCGAGGCCGCGACCGCGGCGCGGTGCAGGGTGGCGCCGTCCAGGGCCCGCCAGCGGCCTATTCCGTCGGGGCCAATGACGTGGACTTTGTTACTGAGGGCGGCGTGGGTGTGCAGGTTGGGATCCCCGGCGCGGGAGTCGCGGTGATCGAAGGCGGCCACGATCAGTCCGGCGGTGTCGACCTGGGCGATGCCACCGGCTCCCATGCGGGAAAAGGCGGCGTGCTTTTCGAGGAATCCGACGGTTTCAGCGACCGCCTGGTGGTGGCAGTCTTCGACCGCGGTGGAGATTGGCGGTGCGCCGATGGCCCACAGCGCGGAGACCGATTTGACCGGGGTAAAGGTGAGGTCGTAGCCGGCGATCGCGGTCGATGCGGCGCGGGAGTTGGCGGCGATGAACCCGGAGAGTTCCCGGGCGTCTGCCGGTGGGCGAGCGTAGGTTTCGGCGAACAATTCCTGTCCTACGGCGGTGCGCAGCCGGGCCCGGATATTGGGTTCGATGCTGGCCGAGGCGTCGGCGCCGATGGTGTGGTTGTAGTCGCGGTAGGTCTGGCGCAACCGGGTCAGGAAGCGGTTTTCGGTGCCGTGAACACCGAAGGGCCGGCCCAGCCGCGCGGCCATCCTGGCTCCGGCCGCACCGGCGCCCAGGGTGGTCAGAAGGCGGGTGATCTGTGCGGCGTTGGGGTGCAGGCCCTCCCCGAACAGCGCCTTCATCTGCGCTTCGCTGACCTGCGAACCAGCCGGCACGCCCCAGTATTTGGCGACCAGCGGATCGCAGGCGTAGCGGGCCAGCGGAGTGCCCAGTGCTGCCAGTCCGCGCCCCATCCACCGGCCCGGGGATTCGCCTTTTTCGCTGTAGTACTGCGCCAGGGTGGGGCGGCCACGCTCGGTGGCGTCAGAGGCGGCGACTTGGCGGATCAAATAGAGATAGCCGTCGCCGGCGGTCAATTTGTGTAAGCCCATCACTGCGTCATCACCTGAACCTGAAATTAGGGGCGGCAAACTCCCCAGATAACGGCCGTGACCGAACCGTGACCCTGAGTGCAAGAGGTGTGATGTTCGGCGGGAGAGAGAAGTTAGGGCACCCTAAGTGCCGTTCGGGTGGGCGGTGACGGGTCGGGTGCGAAGCCCGGTGATGGGTGCGGTGCGGAAAGATTCTTGGCTTGCGTTGCGGCGCTGGGGGGTTGGTGGGGCTTAGCGTGTGATCCATGGCGAACACAGTGATCAGCAAGCAGGCCCGCCGCGCAGCGCGGCAGGCCGCCAGCGCCGCCCAGGACGACGTGGTGCGCCGCACTCGGGCCAACGTCGAGGATTTGGGAAGGTACTTCTCCGCCCGCGAGCGCCTCGAGGCCGTCGACGGGTGGCTTGCAGCGCGCCAGCAGGTGTTGCGCGAGGACGCCGAGCGCCGCCGCGACGCGCAGCGTGTGGTGTGCGGGCAGGCGCTGGCCGCGATGCGCGATCGGAGGGAAAGTCTGCGTGAGATCGCGCGGATGGCCAAGCTCTCCGAAAAGCAAGCCCGCGAACTGATTCGGGAAGCCGAGGCCGCCGCATCGAATGCCACGCTGCCGGCCGCGGACGACGCGGCGGTACCGACGGTCGCCGACCGGGTGGTCGGTGCTGACGAGGCCAGCGAGGGGCTGGCGGTGACGACCGGAGACGCGATCCAAAGCGGTGCCGCTGTAAAGCCGCTGGCGCCGTCATCGGCGTTGGCCTAAGGCGGCGGGGTCGGTGGGCGCGGCGATGTTTTGACGGCTCGCGTTCTGCTGTGAGGCAAGTTGACTCGCCGCTCATCGAGCAGGGCTAGAGAGTCGGCGGCGGTCTCCGGATAAACCTGACGGGTGTCTCCGTGTAGTGTGGCCGCACTCGCAGCGGCAGCCGCATCGATGCGGTCATCCTTGCGACGACCCCCCCGGGAGAGCCTCCCCACCCGGGCGGTGGCGGCCGTCAGAATGTCCATAACAACCTCACCGCGAGCCAGCAGCCACAACGCCAAATGGTGCTCGAGTCCGTCGGCGTGCTCGATTGCCCAGGTTCGCTCCGGCCACGCCCTCGCTCAGCCGATCAGTCTCTGGTATTCGGCCACCGATGCCTCAATACACACGATGGATTCCAGTGAACGTCGCGACACCGAGATTGTCCGGAGGTAGTGATGGGTAGAGGTCGGCGTCGCAGTTTCGTGGTGACGGAGAAGCAGCAGAAGTTCGCCCGGCTGATCGCGCAGGGCGTGGGAAATGCCGAGGCGTGCCGCCGAGTCCGAGTCGCGCGGAGTACGGGGATTTATCGGCGGCACGGGCGTACGGTCCGCAATACCGCTGGTGAGCGGGTGCATCATCCACCTGTGCATCAGCTCGCGCCGCCACGCGCCGCGCCATCCCCGGTACCTGTCTTTGGCGGAGAGAACGACGATCGCTGATCTGTGACGCGAGAAGAAGACGGTCAGCCAGATCGCTCGCGAGATCGGCCGTTCACAGTCGACGGTGAGCCGACAATTGCGTCGCAACGCCGATAGTTCCGGGCGATATCGGCCTGGTACTGCCGATCAACTCGCCGTCAGACGCCTGGGACGGCCACGTGCACGTCGCCTGGCTACCGACCTCGCATTACGCCAAGTGGTGGAGGAATTGCTTGGTAAGCGTTGGAGCCCAGAACAGGTCGCCCACGAGCTGTACGTGAGGTTTCCCGAGGCGCCGCGGCGACGATTGTGTTGCGAGTCGATCTATCAAGCGATCTACGATCCTGACCTGCCCTTGACGCGGCCGGCCAAGCGTCGGCGACGCTACCCGGCGGCGAAGGGTGCAGGGGCTGCTGCGGGTCGCCCGGTTGTCGGGGATGACGATGATTGCTGACCGCCCATCAGAGGTGGAAGACCGTGTCCAGGAGGGGCATTGGGAGGGTGACTGCATCATGGGTGCGGGGAATCCGGTCGGCGATCGCCACGCTGGTTGAGCGCCGCACCCGCTACCTGATCCTGATCGGCGCTTTTGACGGGCGGCCCACTGCCGTGGCGATGCTCGACCACATCGCATCCGCGTTGTTGTTCTTGCCCCCGCCGTTGCGCCGCACGCTGACCTGGGACCGGGGCAAGGAACTCGCGCATCACCCGGAGATCACCGAACGCACCGGCACACGAGTGTTCTTCTGCGACGCGCACTCTCCGTGGCAGCGCGGCAGTAACGAGAACATGAACGGCCTGCTCCGCGACTACTTCCCCGAAGGCGTTGACCTCAGTCATATTTCGGCGCGAGAGCTGCGCCAGCTAGCCGACGAGGTCAACGACCGCCCCCCGCAAGACTCTGGACTGGGCCAGACCAAAGGATCTGCTCACCCACATCGCGATGACCGATTTGCCCATCTGAGTACCGTCGTTCGCTCGGACGCCGACCGGTCACGTTAGCGCTGAGCCGGGGAAGCCGCGACACGGGTGGATCTCATAGGTGAACACCCCGGCGACCACGCCCGGGTCGGCGTCCATGATCCGTCGGGTCTTGTCCGGGTCGGTGGCGAACAGGGCGAACCCGGCGGGTCCTTCGGGTGAGGTGACCGGGACGATCACCGGGGCGATGCCGGCGTCCATCAGACCCATGTTGCGTCTGCCGTGCGCCCAGATGATGGGGTCGACTTGCGGCTGCACCAACCGATCGGTGGCGAGCAGGATGACCATGGTGTACGCCTTCGATTGGTTGAGTCTGCCGAGCATGGCGTCGTCGTCCACCCACGGCAGTGCCGGCGCGCCGCGCAGAGCGGCGGCAAGACCGTTCAGATTCCACCCCGACGACACGGCGTCGCGCATTCCTTCCCAGCCGTCGCCGTGGCGGTCGAGGTGGCGATGGGTGAGGACCACTCTGGTGCGCTCTGGGGTGACGCTGTCGAAGGTGATCTCGACCTCGCTGGCCTTGGCGGGATCCGTTTCGAGTTCCCACGAGGTGCTGATGTCCCACGAGAACACCACGCGACTCGGCGGGTCGTAGGCGAGGATGCGTGCCCACGCACACGTGGACCCGTCGGTGCCGTGGTCGACGATCTGTCCACCGACCCACGGCTGGAACTCCATCCGCGCCAACGGAGCCCGCAGGATGTGCTTGTCGGCGTCCCACCAGGTGCCGATTCCGATCGTGAAAACCTCGAACGCACGCGTCAGCGGGGCGTCTACCGTCGCCTCGACGCTAGTGGACGTTCGCGCGGTGTCGGTTGCGGGATTCGAAGTCATTCGTCCTCCTCGGGTGGTTTGGGGGCCGACCGGCGGTCACCGTCGGCGGGCTGGTCGGACGTGGATTCGGCGGCGAGGCGGAAGGCAATGAGCGACTGCTGCCAGAAGTCGTTGAACCAGTCCCGGACCGCAGCCAGGGCGTCGGGCTGCACGGCGTAGATCCGCCGCGTGCCCACGGAGCGGACGGCGACAAGACCGACGTCCTTCAACACCTTCAGGTGCTGTGAGACCGCCGGTCGGCTCACCGGAAGGGCGTCGGCGATCGCGCCCACCGCGGCCGGCCGCTCACACAAGAAGGCGACGATTGATCGCCGAGTCGGGTCGGCCATCGCCTCCACCATCGCGGCTCGGTTCAACATTCCGTTCGTCGTCACTTACGTAAGTGTGAACGAACGGAGTGTTGGTGTCAATCGAAGTCCGGCCTCCGCGGAGCGACGTGGGGTGGGCCAGGAGCCGACTCGCCGAGCAGGTCCCCGAACCCGAACGCTCCCGGACACGACGTTGGCGTCGTCCCCACGACAGGACATCCGAGTCAACTGGTACCGGCCTCCGTTGCCACGCTGGGCTGGTCCGTGCGACGACTCGAGGAGGTGGTACCCGTGAACGGTGTGACATGGGTGCTCCCTCGAGGGGTCGCGGTCGGGCGATAGGTCGTCCGGGAGCGCCGATCACAAAGGACTCCCCGAAAGGTACGACCATGCACGTCACTTCTACTGTGCGCCACGACGACAGTCTCCTCGTCCTCCTCGTCGAGCGTTCCTTCGTTCTCGGCGAGATTCCCGGGATTTCTCTGGACGCCGGAATCGGCTGGCTCGACGCCTGTTCCATTGATCCTGCTGGGCCAGCAAGGTGGGTTGGAGCAGATGTATCCGCGGCTTCTGCCGCGGGTACAAGCGTCTGCCCGCGACGGATTCGCCACCGCTGCTGTCGAGCTGCCCGGCAGCGGAACACGGCCCCCGATCGCGGGATTCGAACAGGCCCGCGCGGACCTCCGTGCGGTGGTGACGGGCGGTGCAACGCCGGACGCCGAGCTGATCGATCGGCTGATCCTGCCGCTGGTGGACCGAGCAGTTCCGGAATGGCGGTCGGCGCTCGACACGCTGCTTGAGCTTCCCGAGCTGCGTGAACCGGTGGGCATCTCGGGTGGCTTCATTTCGATCGCGGTGCGGATGGCGCGCGTGATCAGCGGATCGCCGCGGCCAACTTGTTCGCCGGCAGCTTCGTCCCGCAATCCATCATCGCGGAGGCCCGCGAGATCACGATCCCGCTGCATGTCCTGCTTCAGTGGGACGACGCGGCCAATCACCGGCAGGTGTCGCTCGACCTGTTCGACGCATTCGGATCGGCGGAAAAGACGCTGGTCGCCAACATGGGCGGACACACCGGTGTTCCGCCCTGGGCAGCCAAGGAAGCCGGACGATTCTTCATTAGACACCTCCGCCCGTACGTTGGATAAGCGGGGAGTACTTCAGCGCCGATAGCGTTCCATTGAGTGGTGGCCTTCGCGCCGTCCCACCGAGCGATCGGAAAACCCAGTCCCGCGCGGAAAAATCTGACCGCGAGTTACTCGCGGTAGCGGCCGGCGCTCCACGATCACTACCTCCAGCTCAACCCGAACCTGCACCGGCGACACGGTCGTCGAGCACGAGCAACAAAAGTCTCCGGCAGCCCCCCAACCCGACTAACGTCCCACCCATACCTTTGCGACGTTCACTGGATTCCGCCCACCGACCCGACATCGCAGTTGGTGGCTGGGTCCAAGGCAGTAGCGGTGTGACTGGACTTGTGCGGATCGATGCCAATGACGATCATGGTTGCGGGTTCCCTTCATTGATGTGATGTGGGGAATCCGCGGCGGACAATCCGACTTCAAGTACCTTTCACAACAGCTCATGGTCATGCCTCTCTTCAGTCACGCCGCGAACGCAGACCGAAGGGGTGACACCCCCACCAGGGTCAACCCGCACTTGCGGGTGAGAGGAATTTCGCGAGTCATTCCTCCGGCCTGCTACGACACGCTGTGGGCTGGCAATCTCATTCGCCGTCCCGTGACACCCATGCAAGTCGGAATTACGTGGCGGCGGGTGAGGAATTACGTAACGTACAACCCCTCAAATCTGGGGAAAACGTGACCGCTGACAATTAAATGGTGGCGGTTCTTTTTTTATCACCCACTTTCATGCTCGCTGGTTGACCGGCGGTGATCAGACGCGCGATGGCCGCTAGGTCTTGCCGGTACGCCTTCATGGTGTGCGCGGAGGGCTTGCGAATCTGGCGATCAAGCAGAAAGCCGTTGAACCAATCGGGGTTTCGCTCAGATTCCGCCGGTCCCACGGCGGATCGCGTTTCGTCGCTGAGGGGAACCCGCGTGGTATCACGACCTTCCTATTTTGGCCGTGATTCGGCGAAGCCGGTGGTCGCTACTTACGTACTGCTACTGGTGAAGGCAAGCCGCGTTACGGGTTGTCCGGTTATCGCGGCGATGGTGTCGAAGTCTTTGTCGACGTGCAGGACGGTCAATCGTGCCAGCTCGGCGGTGGCCGCGATGACGAGATCGGGGATCGACGGCCCCCGGTGTTGGCCGCGATCGGCCAGCAGCAGCTGGACTTGCAATGCACGGTCTTCAATTTTCGGCGTCAGGTACTCGACTGGCATTGCAGCCAAGGGGGATTCGCGGAACTCTCGTCGAGCGACGTCACCGGACTGAGCCGAATACCCGATTTCTAGACGGGTCAGATTGCTGATGTGGACTAGTCCGCGCTCGATTCGATTGCTCCAGATTTCCGGCTCGTGGCTGTGCGCGAGGCGCGCCAGGGCCGATTTGTCGATCAGCCATGACGCTTCCGTCATTGCCAGGCCTGGTTCATCAGGTCGTCCTCGGCCAGGCCCGCAAGGTTGCGCCCCATCCGATGGAGGTCTTCGTGGGTGACCGACACACGTGGCGCGCGAGCGTCTTGAGCAAGGCGACGGCGAATGTACTCAACGCGCGATAAGCCCAACTCGGCAGCTCGCGCATCGAGCCCAGCGAGCACATCGTCAGGAACATCGCGGATCAGCACGTCGCTCACCACACCATGATATCACCCGATATCGGCGAGCAGGGGCGCTGACACGCAACTCGAGCATTTGACGGTCAGAAGCGCTGCAGCCAATACCGAGTTTGCGGACATTCGTTTGATCGAACGATTCTTTAAGCATGTCGATGAATGGCTAGCCGGGGCCGGTGAAGGCGCACAAGTCATCATCGTAAATAACACCCCGCCGGAAAACGTGATCGACCATGTCGTCGTGCGGTACACGCGGGACCCGGAGACGCCTCCGCTCGGCGTCATCGATAGCGAAACTGGAGGGGGTCGTGGTGAAGAAGACTCGCTGTCGGACCCAGACGATGATGGGCAACAGGACGGGGACCCAGGACAAGTCGAATGGAATAGGGCGATCCGCCCAGCCCGACCTAGCCCGAAGCGGCGGGGACAGATCACATGGACCAGTGCACGTGGTCCGGTCACGGGAAGCATTTCGATGAGGCCTATCACGAGCCACGAATCTGCAACGGGGTCGGGCAGGCTCACATCAAGCCAACGACACAAGAAAAGGGCGCGCTGTCGCCTGCGAAAGACGAAAGCTCCCAGGAAAGACGATGTCACGTATGGCCAGACATGTGCGAGTCGCACCTAACCAGGACGGCGACACTTATCTTTGTCAAAGCGCCGAGGCAACCATTTAAGGCTTTCGACACTTTCAGTATGGCGGTCGTCGCGGATAGTGGCAGTCGGTCAACGGTGGGTGGGGATGCAAAGCGCGATCAATCGAGATTCACTTCGAAAACCGGGATGATCCGGTCCGTTGATGCTTCGTAGTGGGCGAAACCATGCGCGCGCTGTTTGATGATCCCGAATATGAGTTCGCGTTCGGCGCGGGCCAGCTCTGCTGTGGTTGCGGCGGCGGCTGGATTGCCGCCTATTTCCACCGTCACATGTGGGTCGGCGCGAATATTGGCGACCCAGGCCGGGTTTGCATCTCTGCCTGCTGCCGAGCCAACAATGTACATCTTGCCGTCGATGTCGAAGTATCCGACCGGGTTGACACGCTCGGCGCCGGTTTTGGCACCGGTGCTGGTGAGTAGTAGCAGCGCGAAACCTTCGAACTGGCCGCCGACCTTCCCTTTGTTGGCCCGGAATTCGGCGATGTTTTTCTCGTTGAACGATCTCTCCGATTCCATAGCGTCGTTGCTGTCGTTGTTGCTCATTGGCCCTCCTTGGATGGTCTCGTTGCGCCTCTAATCATGTGATTGGTAGTGGGTCACCAATGGGCGTCCCAGGCGTCGCGAGAGACCAGGCAATGGCCGGTAGTCATTGCTCATCGGTCCCTGCGACCTGCGTCTTGGTGAAGTTCTGGTTGCTGGCCAGCCATTCGTAGAACGGCAGGTGACCGCCAAAGACGTTTTTGAGTGTGCCTTCGGCCACTGGGCGTCGCCAATCCCATTGCAGCATCGCCGCGATGACGGCCCAGTTGACGACGATCGCACCTGCTTGCGCTAAGCGCATGCAAGACGTTAGTTCGCTCATCATGTCCCAGCAGCCCGAGGCGTCGTAGACCGCGTACACGTCGTAGCCGGCGGCGAGTGCGGAGACGACTGGGAAGTACAGGCATACGTCGGTGGTGACGCCGGCCATGATCAGCTTTTTGCGTCCGGTATTTTCTACCGCGGCTTTAAACTCGGGGTCTTCCCAGGCGTTGATCCAGCCGGGCCGGGCGATGTAGGGGGCATCAGGGAACAACTCGAACAGTTCGGGCAGCAAGGGTCCGTTGGGCCCTTCGGCGTAGCTGGCCGTCAGCACGGTCGGGAGGTTGTGCACTTTGCCGATGTTGGCTAGCGCCAAGACGTTGGATCGGAACTGGTCGAGGCGGATGTCTTGCACGCCCAGCATGGTGCCGGTCTGATGATCGATCAGCAGCAGGGCGCAGTTGTCGGGGGTGAGGAACTCCAGGTAGCGCGAGTCGGTCATTGTTTCGTTTCTCCGGTGGGTCGGACGCTTGGTGACCGAGATAGCGGCCCCCCCAGCGATCTGCTTGGTGTGCGTATGGCGCGCCGATGTCATTACGGTGAGTTGATCACATCCATCCTCCCGAGGCGTCGATGGTGGCACCGGTGAGGTAAGAGGCGTCCGGGGAGAGCAGGAAGGCGACGACGGCAGCGATTTCGCCGGGTTGAGCCCAGCGGCCCAGTGCCACGGTGGATTCGGTGAAGGTGCGGATGTCGACGTCGGACAGCGCGGGGTGCACGTAGCGTTGGGTGTGTTCTGCTGCCATGTCGGTGGCGGTGCCGCCCGGGGCGATGGCGTTGATCGCGATGCCGCGTTCGGCCAGTTCGGGTGCCAGGTTGAGGGCCATCGCAGAGACCGCGGCCTTACTGGCCGCGTACAGGGTGTGTTGATAGACGGCGACGCGAGCGCTGATCGAGGCGGTCAGCGTGATTCGTCCGCCGGTGCTCATCGCCGCAGCGGCGGCCTGGGTGGCGAATAGCTGTCCGGCGACGTTGATCCGAAAGACGCGGTCGAAATCAGCGGGAGTGATTGAGCCCAGGGCGCCGAAGTGTTCGACGCCGGCGTTACTGGCCAGCAGGTCCAGCCCGCCGAACTCCGCAACCACCTGCGCCACCAGGTTGTGGGTTTGGGCGGCGTCGCTGACGTCGGCTTGAAACGCGGCGACCGGGTGGCCCTCGGCGCGCAGTTCGGTGACGAGCGCGTCTGCCGAGGCGGCGTCGTGGACGTAGTTGACTGCGACCGCAGCTCCCTCTGCGGCCAGTCGCCGCACGATGGCTGCGCCGATGCCGCGTCCTCCGCCGGTCACCAGGGCTCGTTTGCCCTCTAGCCTTCGGGGCTCTGCCATGACTGGACCCTCTCGTCACGCGGATGGGCGTATATCTCCGCGCCCCTAGTCGATCGACGCCGCCACCAAAGCCGTGCACGGCAGCGCGCAGCTATCCAAGCCGCAATCGGCTGCCAGGCGGTGAGCTGGGGTCGTCGGTGGGTGTTGATTGCCTCGCGGACCCAGTGTAGTCCGCAAGTAGTTTGTGCGCGAACCAGATCTACGATCAATCTGTTCGACAGTGTCGGGCTGCACGATGAGGTTGGGCACTAACCTGTGACTCGGCTGGCGCGCCGATGAAAGGCGCGGCTCCGCACTCATGGTCGCAGGTGCGACGCAAGCTGCGAGCGCGGACTTACTAGCTGCCCCGGACCTTGGGCGACCGTCCCGAGCTTGCGCCATACACGGCGAAGGTCGGCGAGGTCGTGCTCAGTGAGATGATTAAGAAACAGCTGATTAATCAACGTTGTGATGGTGTCGTTGGCCTTGAGCAACACCTTCCACCCGCTGCCGGTGATACTGGCATACGCGCCGCGCCCGTCGATGCAATCGGCGGAGTCCCGACGGACAAGTCCCGCCGCTTCCAGGCGCCCGACCACGCCCGTTAGCCCCGAGCGGGTAATCATGACCTGCTCGGCGAGCTGACTCATCCGTAGCCGCTGCCCGTCGGCTAGCGCGATATGGCGCAGAACGTCATAACTCGTCAAAGCCAATCCGTGCTGGTCTTCGAGTTCCTGACTCATCGCGGCCATGATCAGCTTATGAGTGCGAAGCAGTCCGCCCCAGGCCTGACTATCACTGGCGGACAACATGTTCAGGTCGTCGGCTGATGGCATGCCTGATCACATTACCCGGAGCAGCGGCTCACGAGCGGCAAAGTGCGCGAATGGTTCAGCGCGGTATCGCACGCTGCGGGCCATTAACGTTCATTGGCCTCACGCGGGCAGCTGGGCCTCGAATGCGCCTGAATCACTCACGGACGCTGATCCTTAACGCTTTCCGGCCTATGGACTAGGCGAGCTCGTGGGGTTGCTCATTGGCGACCGCTGCCGTCGAGAACGCGATCGCCTGGGCCAACTCCGGCCTTGGGCTGTGACCAGCTCTTGTCGGCCTGAGCGCACCAGTAGTTGTTGTAGAACAGTCGGAATACGTCCTCGCTGGGTTGCGGGAAGTCTTTGGGCGGCAGCTCCCGGGCCGCGGCGGGCGTTCCCGATCCCTTGACGACCTGTTCAAATCCCGCGGGTGTGTAGGCGTTGAGCACATGGCAATCGGTCATCGAGGTGAACACATGCACGGTGTTTCGCGGTATCCAGAGAGAATCGCCGGGCCCGGCGGTGAAGCGATCGTCGCCGACAGTGAAGTCAATTTTTCCTTCGAGCACGTAAAACCACTCATCGATGAAAGCGTGGACGTGGGGGATCGGGCCTGATCCTTCCCGCATGTACTGCTCGATGAGCGAGAAGCTGCCGCCGCTGTCTTCGCCGTCGACCAAGATGTACCAGACGATGTCGATGAGCCAGTAGGCGGGCGCGTTAGCGCGGCTTTTGGCGAAGGGTGCGCTGACCTGGGGAATCATATCTATTTACCTCAATATCCAGTAGTGCCACTCGACAGGTTCGACGCGGCAGGTGTAACGGCGCCGCACAACAAGTTCGGCTGCGAATTAGTTTAGATCAGCATTCGTCGCTGTCCTTGAGAGACTCGGAGGTCAATAGATCTGTCTTCCGATGCCGGCCTCAGCGACGGCTCCCGGCCGGTCCCCCAGTGCATGGGGAAACGCTCGCGCGGGGCGCGCCGTTCGACATATCACGAGCCAACTCGCGACGAAACCTGGTAGTCCCGCCAGCCTAAATATCTGCCCTGCTGCGTCAGGGTCACACTCATCAGCTAGTGGGTCCGAATCCCACCCGATCCCACGCGCGTCAAGAGCACGGTAAGCCGAATTAGTGACTTGGCATTCCAGCGGCCATCAGCGGTTCCACGAGCATGACTGTCACACACTGCGGCGCCCCTGCCGAAGGAGTGAACAGTCCTGTACTTTTGAAATGCGACCGCTTCGAGCATCCGCGGCGACGCTCGGTATGAGATCTTCGGACCGAGCCTCGTCAGGTCCGGGGATGCAGCGGTGAGCCGCGTCTGACTCGCCGACCCGCCATTAGGGATTATGGTAGTCCTGATGCCGAACGTTAGCCTCGCTAAGACCGCCCAGCTGCCTGCCACTGATCGTGGGCGTCGCAGTCGCGCGGCCATTATCGACGCCGCAGCGACCATAATGTACCAACGGGGTGTAAGTGCCGCCAGCCTCGATGACGTACTGGCCGCCGCGGGCTGTGGCAAGTCGCAGCTCTATCACTACTTCACGGATCGCTCGGAACTGGTGCAGGCGGTGATCGACCGCCAGCTCGAACTCATTCTCGCCAACCAGCCCGCTTTGAACAAAGTCGACTCGTGGGCAGGTCTGAGGCGTTGGGCCGACCAGATCCTTGACAAACATCGAGTTCCTGGTGGACCTTTCGCCTGCCCGCTAGGCTCCATGGCTGCCGAATTAAAGAACGACGAGGCCTATTTGCCAGCCCTTGACGCCGCATTTGATCGCTGGGAATCGGCTCTGGCGGCGGGCTTGGAGAAGATGCGTGAGCGCGGTCAGCTTCGCAAAAGCGCCGACCCGCACCGCCTTGCTGCTGCGCTACTCGCAGCGTTGCAGGGTGGAATGCTGTCCGCACGCGTTCACAACGACATCACTCCGCTTGAAGACGCGGTCGACAATGCCTTGCTGGCGCTGCGCCAAAAGGCGGCGGCGCCGCGAATTGTCAAGCGCTAATGCCGACACTGCTCGGAGCGCACGGCCCTCGTCGACGTGCTCTCAGACGGTCTCGAACCTGTCAATACGGCTGTCAACTCTTCAAGTCGAGCCATGCACTCGAGCCGACACTGGCAGCAGAGGTGCAAGGCTCTAGCCACTGCTCCACCTCGATCACAACAACGTCAGACTCCCGACGGCAATAAGCTGCATGGGTGATTGCGACTCGCCCGGCGAAGGGAAGCTGCCACGTGGGTACCGCAGTCTGGGACTCGATAGGCGTCATCATCGCACGCTCTGCGATGCGCTTGCCCGTTGCTGATCAATTTCTGGTGGTGTGGCAAAGATCTGCATGCCCCAACGTGGCGCCAGATCGATGAGGCGTGCTAGGTCTTCGGCGGTGGGTGCCACGGTTTGAGTGCTGCCGTCGGGCATGGGTGTCCCCGCGGCTGCGAAGTAGCTTTCCACCCCGGCGGGGGCGGCGATTACGAATGTGCGTGCAGGATAGGCTGTTTCATTCTTGAATTGGTGGATGACGCCCAAGGGGGCGGCGACGAAGTCGCCGGCGGTTGCGTCTACGCGGGTGCGGTTGGCGCCGACGTAGAAGGTCAGCTCGCCTTCCAGGATGTAAAAGCCTTCATATTCACGCTCATGCAGATGCGGTGGGGGACCCCCGCCGGGTGGCACAAAGAATTCGAACGCCGCGTAGGCGCCTCCTGTGTTGTTTGCGGCGGCCTTGATGATGTAACTGTCACCGGCCATCGTGTAGCTAGGGCCTGTGCCGGCGCGGGCAATATGTGCGGTGGGCACCGCCACGCTGCTCATGTCGATGACAGGCTCCTGCTCGCCGAGTTTGTCGACCCACGCCGCGAGTCGATCCAGCAGCATCGTGATGAACCGACGAGTGGGTTCATCATGCAGGCTGCCGTCATCGCTGAATTTGTTTTTGGCGCTGTCGATGAGCACCTCGGGCTGGTTGACGGGCAGCATGTCAAGGTAGGACAACACCTGTCGCAGATGGAGCTGGGCCCGCCCGGATCCGGATCTGCCGGTAGATGCGCCGAGTAAAGCGACCGGTTTGCCGGCCAATACGTGCTGCCCGGGAGGGGCGCCGATTGGCGTTCGTGACAACCAGTCCAACGCGTTCTTGATAGGTGCTGAGTAGGAATGGTTGTACTCGGGGGTGGCGATCAGCAGCGCGTCGGCGGCGGCTACCCGTTGTGCCAACCGCGTCACGGCAGGCAACAAGCCGGCGCTTTCGGTGTCTTCGTCGAACATCGGCATCGCAGCGAGACTTTCGATCTCGATTGTCATGCGCGTCGGAGCCAGTTCTTGGGCAGCCACCAACGCGGCGGTGTTGTAGGAAGCGCGACGCAGGCTACCGGAGAGTGCTAGGACGCGAATATTGCTTTCTGTCATGGTGATTCACTCACTTCGGGGCTGATCTGAAACTCGTGGGCGGTGAGGACTTCCGCGAAGAAGTCGAGCATGCGTTGCCAGGAGCGTGAGTCGGCCTGGGGATCGAGAACGGCTTCGGGGGTCCGTTCGGCGCCCAGCGATCCTTCGCCGGTGAAACTGTGTTTGGCGCCGCTATAGATGCCGATTTCCCAGTCAGCCTGAGCGGTGCGCATCTCATCGCGAAATGCGGAGACCTTTTCGAACGGCACGACAGGATCGTCGTCACCGGTTAAGACGAGGACTTTGGCGAGCAGATCACCTGGGAACGCGGGAAGGGGTGTGTCCAGCTCGCCATGGAAGCTGACCACGCCGCGCACCGGTGCCTGGTCGCGGGCTAGCTCGAGTACTGCGTTGCCGCCGAAGCAGTAGCCGATCGCAGCAACCCTGCTTGCGTCACATTCCGGTTGAGCGCACAACGCGTCAAGCGCTGCCCGGATGCGCCGCCGCAGGTATCGGCGGTCCGATCGGAAGGGTGTGACGACGGGGCGAGGGCCGGCGTCGAGATCGGTGATCGGGTAACCGAATACGTCAGCGGCCATCGTCGCGTAGCCCGAGGCCGCCAGCTTGTGCACGCGGTCTCGAATTGAGTCGGTGATGCCCAACCAGGCCGGCACCACTAATACGCCGGGGCGCGGTTCGTCTGCTGCCGGCACAAAATAACCGCGGAGACTCTCTTCGCGGTCGTGGTAATCCACCGGTCGACCTGACGCTGTCGTTGTCATCGGGGCTCCTGAGTCCTCGCGGTCACGCCGGGGTGTGGTTGCGGCGTGGGGCGGCTGGCAGTAATCGCCGGGATCAATGGCCGAACGGGACGTGACGTGCGCTCGGTGACAGCGTGACCCACTTGGTCTGGGTGTATTCGGCCCAATTGACCCGCGCGCCGTATCGGCCGCCGTTTCCGGATAACTTCACGCCGCCGAACGGCACGTAGGCGGCGTCGTCGACGGGCTTGTCGTTGATGTGCACCATGCCTGATTCGATGGCCAGCCCGACACGGCTCGCGCGCTGCGGGGATCCGTAGACCGCCGCCGACAAGCCGTATGGGGTGTCATTGGCCTTATCGATCGCTTCTGCGTCGGTGTCGAAGGCGGTGACAGCGGCAATCGGGCCGAAAATCTCCTCTTCCCAAGCGCGCATTCCCGGCGCCACCCCGGACAAAATGGTGGGCGGGAAGAAGGGGCCCCGCTTGGAGCCGCCTAAATGCAATGTTGCACCTTTGCTGACGGCGTCGGCGACGATTTCCTGCATGCGGTCGACCGCGCCGGGCAGCGTCATGGGGCCATACGATGCCTCGGGGTTGGCCCACGGGTCGTCGACGACCAACTTGGTCGCTTCGGCGGCCAGTGCTTCGATATACCGGTCATGCAGCGCGCGGTGCACGAGATGTCGGCCCGCGGCCATGCAGACTTGGCCCGAAAAATAAAACGATGCGTACAAGGCGGCCGAAATCATCTCGTCGAAGTTCTCGACATCGTCGAGAACCACGAACGGATTCTTGCCGCTGCCGCTGATGGAGACGTGCTTGAGGGTTCGGCTGGCCGCTTCGGCGACTCGTTCACCGGTGGCGGTGGAGCCGGTGAAGTGCACCATCGAGATCAACGGGTCGGTTTCGAACGCTTCGGCGTCGGCGCCTTCAGCAGGGATGCAGTGGAAGAGATTCTCGGGGAATCCGGCTTCTTCCAGGACGCGTGCGAAGACGAACCCGCTGGACATGATGGCTGTCTTATGAGGTTTCAGCAGCACAGCGTTGCCGGTAGCCAAAGCCGGTGCCACGTAGCGGGCGCCCAGGGTGAGCGGAACATTTGACGGAGTGATACCTGCAGTGACCCCGAACGGAATCTGCAACGCGTAGCTGTGGCGGTTGTCGCGGTCGGCGAGGATCTCACCGTGGCTCTGGGTTGGGTACGACGCGGCCTCAAGGAACTCGTCGGCGAGGAATTCGATCTCGAATCGGGCTTTCGATCGTGGTGCGCCGACCTCGCGTACCACCCACTCTGTGTACTCCTCAGCAAAGCTGCGCATCACTTGTTCGGCGCGAATGAACAAGCGGCGCTTCTCTTCTGGCGGGACACGTACCCACTCACGTTGCGCTTGGGCGGCCATGCGGGCCGCTTTGGATACGGTTTCGGCCGATCCCAATCCGACGGTGGCAAGTACCGCACCGGTCGCTGGCTCGACGACGTCGACCCGGCTATCGCCCTTAACCCACCCGCCGCTGTAAATCGCACCGTCCAGCATGTGTAGGTCGAAGAGCCTGGGTGTCGTTGTGGGCGCAGGGGAGTCCATAACTGAGGACATATGTTCATCCATCCGTTTCGTAGTGTGATTATTTCTGTGGCGGTTTCAGTCGCGCGCGGCGAGCTGATGGGTGATAAACCCGAAGTTGGGTACCCGTCGTGCGTATAGGTCCGCGAGCGGGGCGGCGAACTCGCCGCCCCAGTCGCTCAGAATTTCGGCGATCACCATGTTTGCGTTGGCGATCTTCACTCCGGCTTGACTCATCCGCAACATTGCTGCAGACAGCGCGTGGTGGTTGAGCGTGCCCGAGGCATCCATGACGGCATATACGTCATAGCCGTCACTAACGGCCCCGAGTGCCGGGAATGTCAGGCACACGTCGGCCGTCACACCGGCCATGACAAGTTTGGTTCGGCCGGTGATACGTACAGCCTCGACAAAAGCGGGATCCTGCCAGGCGTTGATTTTCAACCGGTCGATGACGGGCGCGGTTGGCAGGGCGGCAAGCAATTCCGGGAACAGCGGACCATTAGCTCCGTCTGGGTTGCTGGTCGTCAAGATGACCGGTAGCCGAAATGCGGCCGCCGATTCCGCCAACCACAGCGTCTGATTCTTCAGTTGTAGCGCTTCGACATCGGTCAAACCGAAATTCATTGTGCCGACTTGGTGGTCGATCAGGAGCAGCGCGCAATTGTCGGCCGTCAGGGTCTCGAAGAAACGCTCAATCATCTGCTGCCCTCATCGTTGGTTGCGGGGCACGCCCCGTTGATCGCCGACGAGCGCCGGCAGGGTGTTCATGGACGAGCCACCCCGTTTCTGTGGTGCAGTTCCGTCAGCGTGTGCCACGGCCCTCATGTACCCAGCGTGTCAGGGCGCGGCGCTGTGCCGCCATTCCGAAAGAGTTGGGTAGCGCGGTGATCGATCGGGTGAAGGCCACCCTGTCCGAAAGTACGGAAAACACGGTGCCGGACGGCGCCCTCCTAGGGGTTGGCCGCGCACAGGGGTCAGCGCGCGGTCCCGTCTGACGAGCAGGAAAAGCGGATCAAGACCGCACCGACCCATACGGCGGCACCATCTGAACGCCCCAGTACCGACGCTGGCCACGCACCCGGTTCGGGGTGGAGCATCTTGCGCGGATGGATTCGCACGCCATCACCGGACGCGGGTAGACGAGTCGGCGTACCAGCGTGATCGGCGCGACCTCGCGCCGATGAACTCGTCACGGGTGTAGACGGCGACTGAATACCATGACGCGGCACCTTGCTGTCGGCTGTTCAGCTTTCGGTTGCCGTTGACAGATGTTGATTCCAGCCGACCCAAGCCCGCCGCCTGCGGCGAAGGTAAACGGGAATCATCAAATCTTCTCGCAATGTCATGTCTGGTGCTTTGAGATTGCGGTGGGGTGGTGAGTCATCCCCAGCCGATCCAGCCGCCGTGGACTTCGACCACGATCCCGCTGGTGAAGCTGGCATCAGGAGAGGCTAGGTACACATATGCGGCGGCGAGTTCTTCGGGTTGTCCGATTCGGCCGGTAGCGGACATTTTTGGTGCGGCGTGCGGGAATGCTTGAGCCGTTTGCGGAGTGTTCAGCGCCACCTGGAACGGTGTCCAGATGGCGCCAGGGGCAACGGCGTTGACTCTGATGCCGCGGGGCCCCAGGTTGAGCGCAAGGGCTTTCGTGAAGGCATCGATTGCTCCCTTAGTTGCTGCGTAGTCGACGAAGTTGGCGGCGCCGTAGACACCGCCGACGCTGGACGTCGAGATGATCGCGTCGCCCACCGTCATGTGAGCGAGCGCGGCCTGCGCCAAGTGGAAACACGCCAGGATGTTGACGTCAAAAACGCGCCTCAGTTGTGCCTCGTCAATGTCTTCGAATCGTTGCCGCTCGCGCCCGTAGGCGGCGTTGTTGACGAGTATGTTGAGGCCTCCCAGAGCATCGGTTGTCTCATCTACGGCGTGTCGACAACCGTGGCGTGTGGCCAGGTCGACCTTGAGTGCAACGCAACGGCGACCCTCCTGCTCGATCAACGTCTTGGTCGTTGCGGCGTCTTCGTCGGCGATGTTGTAGGCGATCGCCACGTCGGCGCCCTCTTTGGCGTAGGCGATCGCGACCGCGCGACCGATGCCGCTGTCGCCGCCGGTGATCAGCGCCACTTTGCCGTCCAGCTTTCCCGCTGCCCGGTAATGGGCGAGGTCACTGATCGGACGGGGCGTCATTTCGGCCTCGATGCCTCAATAGGGTTGTGGATCAGGTTGAAAAGTGTTGGGGTCGGTGGGGTATCGGTCATTTTGAGCGCTCATCGGTCTTCCTCTCGTCGGTCGAAGAGTGCTTGTCGCCGCGTGTCTGCGCGTCGCGCGGTATGTCGTGCGGTGTGTCACCAGGGGATCGGTGCTGCGTCGCGGAAGAATCCGCCCGAGGGGCCGTCGTCGGGCAAGTCCACCGCCCACATGACACTGGCGGCGCCATCCTGTATGGACCGTCCGCCGCCACCGCCCATGTCTGTGGCCACCCATCCGGGGCAGACGGCGTTGACAAGCACGTTGCGATTGCGCAGGTCGGCGGCGAGTTTGACGGTCAACATGTTTAATGCGGCTTTGGTAACGCTGTAGATCGGTGTGGCGCCGCTGCCGGCCGTTTCGGTGAACGAGCCAGCGCCGCTGGATACATTGACTACTTTCGCGCCGCGGCGCAGCAACGGCGCCAGCGCTTGGGTGATGCGCCAGGCGCCGAACAAGTTCACTTCGATGTCGCGGTGCGCGCGTGCCATGTCCACGTCAACCGCGTGATTGTCGTCGTCGTAGTCGACACCGGCGTTGTTGATCAGCACGTCGATGTGACCGACCTCGGCACGCAGGTGTTCGGCGGCTCGCCGGACACTGGCGTCGTCGGCGACATCGAGCGCACACACCAGCACACGTCCGGGCGGACCTGCCAAGCGCCGTGCGGCGTCCTTGCCTTTGGCGGTGTCACGAGCGCCAAGGACTACGGTGCAACCGCGGCGCGCCAGTTCGCTAGCCAGTTGTAGGCCGATGCCTCGATTTGCGCCCGTGACCACGGCGACGCGGTGATCAGCCATCAGTGTGCTCCGGTGAGGACTCGGTGAGCCCGGAGCGGTCCCCCGTCTCCCAGATCGGGGTGATGACGCAGCCCGACAACTTCCACCCCTGCTCCCTGCGCGCGAACTGATAGCGGTAACGACCGCCCAGTGCCCACTTGCGGGTGTGCTCGCCGTCGCTGCGGCAGTGCATTGCAGCAAAGTTGACCCAACAGGTGGCGCGGTCACCGTCGATGTCGATGACGTGGTTCGTCACGACATGCTCGATGCCGTCGATCAGGCGATGGTCGCTGCGGACACGCTCGATCAGCGCGGTGGGATTCGCGGGCAAGACCTCGCCATTTAGTGCCCTGTAGTCAAAGTGCACCCGCTCATCGAGTTGACGGACCGCGCCCACGTAGTCGCGGGTATCGATGCAGAGCAGAAATCGGTGCAGCACGTCGCGGATTGTTGTGAGAGCCTCAACATCGCCGCACGGCCTGCGTTCCGCTGCACTTGCAAGCTCGTTCATCATCGTCCCTTCAGTCGTCGAAGGTAGTGTGGCGGGCTGCCTGTTCCCACTGCCGCAGTTCAGCTTCGACCGCGTGCAGGTGCTCCAGGATGCTGTCGACGGCATCAGAACCCAAGGGCAGCCGCAGGGGGGTGCGTTCGGCGTCGAGGGCGGCCACGATAGCAGCGGCGGCCTTGGCCGGATCACCTGGTTGCGTGCCGCCGCCGGTGGTGACGTAGTCGCGGGTGGGTCCAACGGTAGCGGCGTATTCGGTGATCGGCTGGGACAGATAAGCCGCGTTCGCGCCGAACAGATTGGTGCGAAACGCCCCTGGCTCGACGATCAGGAACCGCACTCCAAAGTCGACTTCTAGGGCCAACGTTTCCGTCAGTCCTTCCAAAGCGAACTTGGTGGCGCAGTAAGCGCCGAATCCGGGGCCGGGCACCTGGCCCCCGACCGACGACATTTGCACCACGGCGCCGCCGCCGCGGGCGCGCATGTGCGGTAACGCCGCCCTGGTCAGCGCGGCCGGAGCGAAGAAGTGCAGCTCGAACAACTCCCGCAGCTCGGCATCGGTGGTCTCTTCCAGCGCTCCCACTTGGGTACGCCCGGCATTGTTCACCAACACATCAAGGCGCCCGTATCGGGCAACGGCGTCATTGAGCGCCGCCACCGCCGCCGCAGTGTCAGCGACATCCACTCGCAGCGGCTCGACCTGATCCGGATGGGCGGCGACAAGATCATCGAGGCGGTCTACGTGGCGGCCCGCGGCGATCACCACATCACCGGCGGCGACGGCTGCCGACGCCAGCTGCCGGCCAAAGCCGCTGGTGGCACCGGTAATAAACCACACTCGCTGCGCGACTGGTGCAGTCATCATCATCAACTCCTTTAACCTTCGGCGTCTCAACCCTGGGATCTACCATCGGCGTGTGAGCGGGTAGCCGTCCAATATCTTCTGTGATAACCATCGGATATGGACGTGCACGTGCGGGACTTGCGTTACTTCGTCACTGTCGCGGAGCTGTTGCACTTCACCCGTGCTGCCGAGGCGTTGTTCATCAGCCAGCCCGCCCTGTCGAAACAAATCCGTACCCTCGAAACCCAGCTGCGCGCACCGCTTTTCGTACGCACCAAGCGCACAGTCGAACTGACCGCCGCCGGTGCCGCGCTGCTGCCCCATGCCCAACACATGCTGGCTGTCTGGGCGGATGCCGAACAGGCCGTGGGCGCCGCCGCGGTCAACCAGGACGCCACCCTGGTCGTCGGATTTTCGACCAGCGTGGGGCGCGGCCTGCTGCCCGCTATTCGGGCTCGCCTAGCCAACCACGCCCCCCATGCCCAAGTACGGATGCGCCAAATCCCTTGGGGCGACCCCACCGGCGGTCTAATGACTTCGGGCCATCAGCGCACCGACGCCGCCTTCGTCTGGCTCCCTCTACCCCGGCCGGAGTCCTATCAGTGGCTGCAGGTGGCCACCGAAGCCCGCATGGTCGCCCTGCCCCCCAAGCACCGCCTCGCCGACCGCGACACCATTGCCTTCACCGACCTGCTCGACGAGCCCTTCATCGCCCTGCCGCCCTCAAGTGGAGTATTGCGCGATTACTGGCTGGCTCTCGAGGCCCGTGACGGGCGTCCCGTGCGCATCGGCGCCGAAGCCGCCAGCACTGACGAAACCGTCGAAGCACTCAACGCTGGGCTGGGCGTGTGCCTACTTGCCGCTGGCAATGTCCCACTGATCGACCGCGACGGCGTCATCATCCGCCCCGTCACCGGACTGAGCCCGAGTCAGCTCGTCCTCGCCTGGCGCCGCAACGATGACAGACCCCTACTGCAGGCTTTACGCCGGGCGCTAGCAGAAGCGAATCTGGCAACCCGGGACCCTCTGTCCCACCAGTAGAGACTCTGAGAAACCAAATCCGTTGTCAGTGTCGCGCTTACAGGAGCCAGTTATGGTCGGGAGGAACGAGAGCCGGCGATCGCCGTGCGGCTGCTGAGTAGCGGTTGTGCCGGTGCGGCCGCGACCGCACTGCAGTTGTTGACCGTGCGTTCGGCGGCCACGCGCAGCTGACGTCAAGTCCAACGCCCGACACCCGGTCTTGCACCGTAATGTACCCGCCGGTACGATCTCGATCAGGGTGGTACTACGGTGTACCACGGATGGGACGGCGAGTATGCGCGACGTGGTGCCAGTCGCACCGGTTCGGCACACTACGTCCACGGCGAAGTTGCCGCCCGCCCTGCCATGGCCCAAATCGTTAGCGGGAATTGGCTTTTCGATATCGCGTCCTTGGACGCTCCGCCAGGGGGTGCGCCGCTGCGGCAACGTTTTTACTCTTGATATTCCCGTGTTTGGCAACACCGTTGTGGTAGCCGACCCCCTGCTCGCCAAACAGGTGTTCGCGGCGAGCACCGACGATCTCGTTAATATTCAGCCGAACCTGAGTCGAGTGCTAGGGCCGGGATCGGTGTTCGCCCTTGACCGCCAGCAGCACCGCGACCGCCGCAAACTCCTGACACCACCGTTTCACGGCAGGAGCATCAAAAGCTACCAGCGGATCATCGAGGAAGAGACGCTGCGAGAAGCGTCGCGCTGGCCGATCGGACAGGAGTTCCGAACACTGGAGCCGATGAACCGGCTCACCCTGAACGTGATTTTGCGCGCCGTATTCGGAGCCCAAGGCACCGAATTCGAAGAACTGCGGCGGCTCGTTCCTGGATGGGTCACGCTGGCCTCCCGGCTGGTGCTATTGCCGCGGCCGTCGAGCGGTTTAGCCCGCTACGGCCCGTGGGGGCGCCTGGCGCTAGCACGGCGCCAGCTTGACGAAATCATCTATCGATTGATTGAGAAAGCCAGAGCTGCAACAGATCTCGGCGAACGCAGCGACATCCTTGCATTGCTGTTGCGCAGCCGCTGCGACGACGGCTCAGCGATGTCTGACGCGGAGATCTGCGACGAGTTGCTCACGTTAGTGGGCGCGGGCCATGAGACAACGGCTTCGACGCTGGCCTGGGCCTTTGAGCGGCTGCGTCGACACCCGGCAATCGCCACAGCACTGGCTGCCGAAGCCGCCGGCGAGGGCAATCAGCTGCGGCAGGCAACAATTTGTGAGGTCCAGCGTGCGCGCACGGTCATCGATATGGCGGGTCGGCGTGTGGTGACTGCGATGTTCGAACTTGGCCAATGGCGCGTGCCGCAAGATTATTCGATCCTGATCAGTATCGCCTCGCTGCATGGGAACACCCGTGCTTTCTGTGAGCCTGACCGATTCGACCCCGACCGTTTCATCGGCGATCGTCCTTTGAACTTTGCCTGGTTGCCGTTTGGTGGTGGAACCCGACGCTGCGTCGGCGCAACATTCGCCAACTTCGAGATGGATGTCGTGTTGCGAACGGTGTTGCGCCACTTCATTCTCGACGCGACGACCGACCCAGGCGAGAAAATGCACTCGCGCGGCGTCGCGTACACACCGAAAGACGGCGGGCGCATCGTGCTGCAGCGCCGCTGATGTGCGGAACCGGCACGGCGTTACGCGGGATAAAGGCAGATCTATCGCGCCCACACACCCGCAAGAGCCGCGCTCGGGCAACCGCGGCCGTGACATGGTGTTAGCAGTGAAATTCCGAATGACCGCAAGGAAACAGGATGAGTTGGGATATCCGGCGCAGAGATCGCGTCGCGGTAGTGACGATGACAACCAATCTCGTCAACGCGCAGAACCGCGCGTTCTTCGCCGACCTACACGAGGCCTTCGACACTCTGGAACGCGACCACGCTAGCTCGCCGGTGGTGCTTACCGGAAGCGGTACGCGGTTCTCCGCAGGTCTGGATTTGGGGGAGCACTTCCCGCTGTTCGCAGGTGATCGCGCGCCCGTCGCGTCGTGGTTCGAGCAATATCGAGCCACGAACATGCGCGTGTTTACCTATCCACGCCCGGTGGTGGCGGCGCTCAACGGGCACGCCTTCGCGGGCGGCTTGATCACGGCGGCCGTCTGCGATTACCGGGTCGCCATCAGCGAGGGTGCACGATTCGGTCTCAACGAGGTGCCGATCGGAATCCCCATGCCGGCAGTATACGTCCGAATGCTTACTCACGCGTGGGGCGAGCCAGTGGCGTCACGTACCAGCCTGCTTGGCGAAACCTTCTCTCCTGCAGAAGCTTACGCGCTGGGGATGGTTGATGAGTTGGTGCCGGCCCACGCGCTGCTTGATCGCGCCGTCGAAGTGGCTGAACGGACTCCCGAGGACTGTCTCGAGCAGTACGCCTTCACCAAGCGGGCCTGTCAGGCCGCTGCGCTGCGTGACATCACCGAACTCGCTGATTCACTCGATGAAGACCTTCCCGACTACATGACCGCCGCGCCGGCCCGTCGGGCGCATCGGCGCTACTGGCAGCAACTCAAAGGCCGTCCCCCGTCATGGTAAGTCGCGCCGCTGAGTCGACGCTGCCACCCTGGACGATTTGGCAACGCCGGCCGTTCCCCGACACCAACCTGCTGTTGATCGCCGGTCGTGAGCCGGCGCTGGTCGACAGTGGCTTTATCGGCCACGCCAAGCAGACGGTCGCCTGGGCCAGTGCGCACAGTCGGCGCATTCGATGGGTCGTCAACACCCACTGGCATTCAGATCATGTCGGTGCGAACGCGCTCCTTCAGGCGATGGGAGCGGCGATCGCCGCCAGCACTCCCGACGCTGATGCGCTCGCCCGACGCGACCCGGGATGCTGCCAGGCGGAATACCTCGACCAGCCGGTCAGCCCCTACGTCGTCGACATGTCCTTGGAGGACAACGCAATCCTCAGGCTTGGCGACTGCGACTGGCAAGTCATCCGCACGCCTGGGCATACGCCGGGGCACCTGTGTCTGTGGCAGCCCGACGAGCGGCTCCTGGTAACCGGTGACGCGCTCTCTGATTACGACGTTGGCTGGGTCAATCTGGCGTTGGACGGACCCGATGCAGCCGAAACCGCTCTCACCTCACTGCATCGCATGACTGATCTGCGTCCGCGGGTGCTGCTGCCAGCGCACGGGCCGATTCCGTCCGACACGAGCGCCGCCCTAGCCGCAGCGCGCCGCCGAGCCCAGCGCCTCATCGACGATCCCGAAAACGCGGTGTGGTACGGTGCTCGCCGAATCTTCGCGTTCGCGTTGATGATTCACGACGGGATCGCGGTCAACGCGGTCGAGTCTTATCTGCATAAACGGTTGTGGCTGGTTGATGCGGCGCGCCTCTTGCGGACCACGCCGGAAGCTTTCGCAGCCGAGCTGATCGAGGCCATGCTGGCAAGCTCTGCCATCGTCTGCCGCAACGGTCTCCTGTACGCCGCCGCCGAATACACCCCGGTCGAGATGTTGCCGGTGGGCGTGCCCTTTCCCCGCTCTTGGCCGCCGTGAGGCGAGCTCTACCGCGAAGCCGTGCCAGCCAAGTTGGAAGATCAAGCAGACTCACGTATCTCAGCGTGTGTTCGGGTGTGCTGGGCGAGAAATCATTCAGTCGCGCAGTCCGCGCATTGCCGCCAGAAGCCTAGCGCGGAAGTCTGGGTCCAGTTCCTCCTCGGTGATGCGGCCTAGCGCGCCCACCGTCGCCCGAAATTGCTCAAGATAATGTCGACAACCCTCGCAGTCACCCAGGTGCGCATCAAAGCGGGCGCGGCGTCGAGCGTCGAGCCCGTCGTCGAGGTATTCAGAGACAAGCTCCACTAGCTCATTGCAGTTCATAGGCTCGCGCGTCATGGTTGTCCTACAAGATAGTCCTCGAGGCGCTGCCGAACGACCGCCCGCCCACGATGCAGCAGCACGCGCTGATTGGCAAGGCTGATGTCCAGGAGTTGACAGACCTCATCGGAGTCGAAGCCCAGCACATCGCGTAGTGCGACTACCAGCTTTTGCCGCTGCGGGAGTTCACTGAGTCCCTCATTGACCACCTGCAGCAACTCGCCGCCGAGTAACGAACCCTCAGGCGTGAGGGGAAACGGCGATGGATGCTCTTTCCAGTGCCCCGGAGTCGCATCCTCCGGGCCTTCAAAGCGCGTCGGGTCAACCGTGTGTGCTCGCTCCGACTTCTCGCTTTCGCGGCTTTCCGCCACGCCGCGTCGTTTGGCGAGATTGACCAAAATGGAATACAGCCAGGTCCGCAACGCCGATCGACCCTCGAAGCGGTCAATCCCTTTGAGCACGGCAATCCATGTCTCTTGAACGACGTCTTCGGCGACCTCGCGACTGGGAACATATGATTGCGCGATTCGTAACATCGGGCCGGTGTGCTGGTCCACCAGCCTGGTGAACGCCCAGTGCTCGCGGCGACGCAGCGCGTCGAGCAGCTCTGTGTCGTCGGTGGCCTGTCTTGCCGTCATGGCCAGTGACCTCCGCTGCCGGTAGTGAATCGGTGACGGGTGTCGAAAGACATCCCAATGTGTACTGGACAGTACAGCATCAGGCGGTGTGTGACGGGCCCTGGCATGAGCGCGCTTCGGTAGGTACCAAAAGGCGGTGCCACTCGATGGGTAACCGCTGACGAGTTCTCTGGGACTGTTTGTGGCCGTGTACCTGCAGCTGCTGAGCCACGCCGCGCGTCGGGGCCATCGCCGTCGCATCTCCGTCGGCAGGACAGGCGGTATGCGTCGCCTTGAGGGTCGACGAGTCAATTCCGATCCTGCGGAGCGAAGATCGCTTTCCGGGATCGGATGAGACCCGCAAGCATCAACGCGACGTAGCTGTAGGGCATGACGATGATCGGTTGCCCAGTGGCGGCAAAGAATCGGGTGGCGGCGAATGCGTCGTGAAGCCCGATCCACAACAAGCAGAAGGCCAGGAACCACCAGGCCCACCGCTGGCCGGCGCGCAGCCCGAACCGTGCGACCACGCTGACCGCGACGGCCGCGGCCGCGACGTTGACACCGCCGACCGATCCGGTCAATTCGGCCCACTGCTGAGCACCGTTTCCTGCGGCCGCAAGTCTGTTGAAGGTAAAACCCAAGCTGCTCAGGCCGGTCGGCCACGGAGCATCAGGGCGTGCCACGCCGAGCTGCGTGGTCACAAAAGTGATCAATCCCGCGGTGAACGGGATGGCGCCGGCGGCGAAATTCAGACGCCAACCGGGCACCACCTGTGCGCTGTGTGACGTCGTCGCATCAACGGGACTGTGGTCAATGAAATCGCGGGGCTGGGACACGGACGCTCCTTAAGTGTTCGGTGTTCTCTTCGTTGAGTGCACCGCAGTACGCAATGCGTTACACGTCCCATCTGCCGGACAGATCCTGCTCGCATGAGCTGGCTCCGTACGAGGTTGGTCATGTCTTCTAAGTGCGGCAGCGTAGGGATGACGGTCAGCGGTGACGAACTGGGAGCCAGCCAACCGTGACCGCGAGGTCGAACTCGGTTGCGGCGCATGCCGCTAAACGTCGACGCGCACTACCCTGTCGATCTCCAACGCAAGGTCGTACCCCCAGGCGCTGGCTGGTGTGTGCACGCCGGGGGGCGCGTCACCGGCCAGGATGCGCCGCATGCAGGCGGCGGCGGCTTTGGCGGTGAAGATGTACGCGTCGGGACCGCGTAGCACCGCGGTGGTTTGAGCGCCGCCGGTGCCAGTTGCTCGTGCCCACACCGCACTGCGACCTTGGGCCAAAGCCTCGTCGGTGGGGCCCTCGGGCAGGCGGCGGGCCACCGCGCGTAGTAGCCCGCCGTGGGGAATGCCTATCATCATCCGTACCGGGGTGGGGAAAGCCATGTAGGTGTCATAGGACGGAGCCGCCGGAACCGAGGCCACCAGGTCTGCGCGCCACGGGTTAGTGACAACAGTGGTCAGACCATCACCGTCGCCGAAATCGACTTTCATGCGTGCCCGGCCGGCCCGGCAGGCGACGAGGGCGCCGCTGCGCCTGCGCACACCCGGGCGGCGCAGCGAGCCGAGCACTACTTCGGCCGTTCCGCGCGACACTGCGCCCACCGTCTTCAATGCCACTTCAACCCGAACCGGTGGGCCCACCAAGGTTTCCGCGACGTAGGCGGCGAGGCAGTCCGAGGCCACGATGCCATACCCGGCGCCGGGCATCACCAGGACGCCGGCTGCGCGCGCCCGGTCGTTCCAGGCCGCTGCTGCCAGGTGCTCGTCGACCTCGCCGGCGAGATCAAGATAGGCCACGCCCGCGTCCACACAGCGGCGCAGCAACGGCGCTTGGGTCCGTCCAAAAGGGCCGGCGCAGTTGAGCAACGCCTGCGTAGCGGATAGGTCGAGGTCGTCCAATCCGCCGATCCGCACGTCGAGGCCCAGCGGATCGGCGACCGCGCGAAGGGCGTCTTCGCGCCGCCCACTGAGCACCGGCTGCAAGCCTTGCTCGGCGAAGGTGCGCGCCACCAGGCGCCCGGTGTAGCCGGTGGCGCCGTAGAGCAGGATCACGGCCGCCGCCCGCTTTCGGCGATGCGGGCGAGGTTGTCGACCCAGCGCTGGTGCATGCGCCGCATCGCCGGCGCCAGGACCGGACTGAGCAGCTTCGAGGCTGCTCCGCGTTGGGTCTCCTCGGTGCGGATGTCGGTACCGCCGTCGCTGCGGGCGGTCAGTACCCAGGCGTGATGGCCACGTGAACCCAAGCCGCTGCCCGTCCAGGCGAGCCGCTCCTGGGGTTCGTATTCGGTGATTTCGGTAGTGACCGGCGCGCCGAACGTCACCCAGGAAAAGCGGCTGCCCAGCTCGACGCCGGGCCACGGGCCGCCGCGGGAACGCATCCGCTTGGCGTTGCCGTAGTAGTCGTGCCAGCGGTCAGGTCGCACCAGCCATGCCCAGACCGCCTCGGGTGCGGCGCGGCTGGCTCCGAGGTTGGTCTCATGGATCGCGGCGCCGGCCGGTTCGTGGCCCGCGGGCCACTGGACAGTGCTCATTTCGTGCTCCCTCCAAAACGATTCGTCACAGTTCCGATCCGCGGCACGATGAGCTTGACTGTCGCGCCGGGCGGCGGTAACCGGCCCAGCTCAATTCCGCTACAACCGGCCAGGGTGCCGGTGGACAAGAGTTCACCCGCATACACCGTCTCGCCGGCGCACGCGCGGTGGAGGCACGCCTGCAGCGAGTGCGCGAAGTCATCGGCGCGACCGTGGCACCACTGTTGGCCATTGACTTCCACGGTCCCCGACAGCGAAGCAATATCGTCAACCACGTCGTCGGCGGTGAGCACCTCATTAGACATGGCAGTGGCAAACGACTTGCACTTATTCACCGGGCCGAGCGGGCTGCCCCGCACTTCCTCCCATTGGGTGTCACGCAGTGAGATGTCGTTGAGCAACACGAGTCCGCCGATCGCGTCGCGGCAGGCGCTGACGGTGGCGTCGCGGACCTGATGGCAGACCACGAAGCCCAGTTCCAGTTCGAAGTCCAGATCGTGGCCGTACGGGGGCACCGGGATGGGTGTTCCGTCGGGAACCAGCGCGCAATGGTTGCCTTGGTAGAGCAGTGGGGTGTGAAGCATCATGGGCCGCACCCGCAACCGGGGGATTGGGCGGCCCGCGAGGCGCTCGTACACGCCGGCCACGCGGGCCGCGCGTGGCGCGTAGCGTGCCAGCATGCCTCGGGCGACACCCTCGGAATGACTCGGTGAGAGCAGGAAGGGCCGCAGCGAGCGCGCGGAAAACGGCAGCCGTGAGCTCAGATCGGGCGTAAAACGCTGCGACGCAACGTGCTTGGCCAGCTCGCGTACCGCCGCGCGGGCCGGGGCACCGGCAGCAAGAAACGTCACCACGTCGCTCGAACAGGCACTCAGCACCGCACGCAGCGATGGAGACACCTCGGGGCGGGCCAGCGCGTCCGCGATCGGCAACCACCGCTCACGCGGCTCATCCCACGCCGCGACGGTGTCCCCGCCGGATCCGCCGACCACGCGCAGCCTCATAGCTTGCGGCCTTGGCGGTGCCCCTCGTAGACCGCCTCGTAGGTGCCGCGGGGTGCGACGGCGTCACCGATGGCCTCGAACGAGACCTCGCGTTCCCGCAGCGGTTGTGCGAGTGCGTCCTGGGAGTGACGCGCGGTGGCCATCACGATCCAGTCGGCAGTGACCTGCCGGGTTGTGCCGCCGGTAGGGTCATGCACCAGCGACAGTGTCACCTGCTTGCCGTCGATGCCGGTGATCCAGTGGTCGCGCACCATTTCGACACCGGCGGCATACAACTGGGGGTAAATCCACTCAAGGTAGACGTCGAGGATCGTCTCCATCCCCACCATCGGCCACCGCGTTACCAGCGACACCTGCGCGCCGCGCTGCGCGAGCAGCACGGCGGTCAGAGGGGCCACCACATCGGACTGATCGTCAACGACCACGACAGTGCCGTCGGGTGTCACGCTGCCCTCAGCTACCTCATCCCAGCCCGCGGTGCGGCCGCTCTGCCACCCCGGCACCGGCTGCCCGGTCCAACCCTGGAAGCCGTCGCGGGCGGCGCGCGAGCCGGTAGCCAGCACCACATGGTCGGGCTGCAGCTCGGCCAGCAGCTCGTCAAGGAGAGCGCCATCCACACGCACCCCGGTACGTATTTGCGCGCCGTTGCCGACGGCCTGCTCACCCAGCCAGGTACCGATGCGTCCGTACTCGGCGCGGGTGGGCAGCCGCGACTGCAGTAGCGCGTGACCGCCGACCTGGTCGGCGGCCTCCACGACGGTGACGGTGTGCCCGCGTGCCGCTGCTACCCGCGCGTACTCGAGGCCTGCGGGACCCGCCCCGATGACGAGCGCGCGGCGCGGCGCGTCGGCGCGACGGAGCGTGCCTCGACCCCATGCTGCTTCGCGGCCCATCGCCGGGTTGTAGACACACTGCACGCGACGGCCCTGCATCGCAGTCTTCCAGCACAGGTTGGCCGCGACGCAGCGGCGGATATCCTTTGGCCGGCCTTGTTCGGCCTTGGTGACCCAGTCCGGGTCGGCAAAGAGCTGGCGCCCCAAGCACACCGCGTCGCCGTGGCCCTCGACCAATAGCTGCTCGGCCACCCGCGGCTCGGTGATGCGTCCCACCATCAGGACCGGCTTCCCCGACACCGCCTTGATCGGGGAGGCCAAGTCGCGCTCCCAGCCCTGCTCGAAATGCATCGGGGTGTGGATGAATGCGTGGTGGACCCCGGCGGACACCGACACGTAGTCCACGTCGCAACGCTTTTCAAGTTCGCGTACCACCTCGACCACGTCGGGCGTCTCAAGGTCACCCGGCCAAAATGACGTGGAGTTGATCCGGTATCCGAGGAACGGCTGGTCGCCGACCGCGGAGCGCATCGCGTCCAAACAGCGGACCGGGAATTGCAGCCGGCGCTCAAAATCCCCGCCCCATGCGTCGTCGCGGTGGTTGTAGAGCGGGGACAGGAACTGCCATGGCAGGTAACCATGGGAGAGGTGGAATTCGACGCCGTCCAGGCCTGCGGCGACCGCCCGCGCCGCCGCCGCACCGAAAGCGTCGATGATCTCTTCGATCTCGCCATCGTCCATGGCCTTCGGCGTCATCGCCCCGGGAGTTTCGCCCAGCGGGATCTGCGACGGTGCGCGCGAGAACCACTCCGCGTCCGGGTCAAAACGGGTGTCCTGCTTGAACGCCAGCATCGATCGAACCCCGGTGTGCAGCAACTGAATTGCGAGCTTGGCGCCCTCGGCATGCACGGCCTCGGCCACCCGGGCCAACGGCGGGATCGCGCGATTGTCATACAGCGAGCCCACCGTGAGCGGCGCGGCCAAAGAGGACGGGTGAACGTGGGTGGCGCCGATGATGATCAACCCCACCCCGCCAGCGGCACGTTCGCGGTAATACGCCACCGCCTGATCGGTGAAGCGCCCCGACCACGGATCGTCGACCCAGGTGGGACAGGTCGGTGGGAAGACGACGCGGTTACGGATCTGGCTGTGGCGAATCCTCCACGGCGACAGCAACCTCGGGAACCCGGACTCCTTGACGACCATCCAATAATCGTTTACGAAACCAATAAAAGTGTCAAGATATTGTTGGGCTCTATACTCTGGCGTGTGTCAGCCTCCGAAGGGCAGCTGCGTGGGACGCGTGCACGCGATGCCATCGTGGATGCCGCCCGCCGTCAATTCCTTGAGGTGGGTTTTCGCCGCGCCTCCATCGAGTCAATCTCTGCGGCCGCCGGAGTCTCCCGCCCGACTGTCTACGCGCACTTCGCCTCCAAACAGGAGGTGTTTCGCACCATTGTCGCGCAACTGCATGACGACCGCATCCGCGCCATGGCCGATGCCGCCGTCCCCGACGCGCCAATCGCCGATCAGCTCTACGCCGTCCTGTCGGCGCGCTTTGCGCCGTTCGTGGCCCTGACCGCCTCGTCGCCCTATGGTGCAGAGCTACTCGACGAGAACAGTCGCACCTGCGGGGACATCACCCGTGACTCGCGTCAACGCTCCACGCGGCTGCTGCGTGAGCTCTTGGCCAACGCTGATCGTGCCGGAACCATCAACCTGAGCGACGTCGGTCTCACACCAGCGACCGCCGCCGACGTCATCTACGACGCCGCCCGAGGCGCCAAAGAAGACGCAACACTGACCGTGCAGGCCTACCGGCGCCAACTGAGCCGGCTGGTCACCGTCCTCGCCCGCGGCCTGGGTGCCGGCCGCTAACCACTTCGTTTGTGCCATGCGAGCGTTGACCGCAAGTTGTTGGCGCTGCCGAGCATTCGAGTGATATAGAACGGGCGGCCGACCATCGCCGTCGGTCACACAGTCTGTATCGACACCCTGGCCGATCGACGCTCCCAAGCGGCACGCAGCGCCTCACCCAGCGTCCACGTGGCCGCACCCAGCAGAGCAATGTCTTTGATCAGAAAGCCGCCGGTGTCGGTGAGCAACGGAACATATACAGACGAATTCTCGACCACGCCTGGGGTAGTAAACAAGAAACTGAGCGTCGACAGGAAAAGGAAGACGGCGATGGCACTGCCGGTGGCCGCGGCCCAGGCCGAGACCGGCCGGCTCGCGATCAGTACGGCGGCGGCGATCTCGATAGTGCCCAGCGCACTGGACAACCCCTGAAGGCTGAAGATGTTGTACAGCCAGCTCATCAGGGGTTGGTTGTTGATGAACAGACTGATTGCCTGGGCCTCCTGAATCGTGAACTTCTGTAAGCCGATCCAGGCCAGCGGAATGCACAGTCCGTAGCGCAATATGACTCCGCCGAGAGTGCTGATGACATCAGCAGCTTTTGCCAGGGGTGCGTGCGGAGTGTGCATCAGAACTCCATCCAAGAGGTTCGGTGAAAACGGGTCACCGGTTAGTGACCGCCAGAGTGCAGAGCGTTACACCGGTGCCAGACCCACGCCTGCAGCTGCCTATGGCTTCGAAGCCGCCGTGATCTGGTCGCAGTGACTCCGGGCAGAGGAGGCCAGAAAGTCGCCATCGATCTACAGGCTGCGGCGTAAGCGTACTGCACGGTACACTTCTGCTTGACGCAGTCAGAACGGTCGCCGACTACTGCCCAACACGAGATGAGGCTCGAGTCCGACGTGACGACCTCTACACCGCCCGAAGGCGATTCGACCGCTTCTCCAACTGGCCGCGCCGAGAATGGCGCTCCTTCATCGGCGCCAACTGGCGAACACGTCGAGGGATATGGCTTTCCCGCGGCGTTATGGCGGGCACTGGAAAAGCGTCCTCCGCCGGGTCTTTTGCTGATCAGGTGGCGCAGTCCACTACGGGGTCCGTGGCTGACATCGGTGTTCGGACTCATTCTGTTGGTCGTATTGCCTGTCGTCATCTTGACCGGTCTGCTGTCATACATTGCTTATGGCCCCCAATTTGGCCAGGCCATCCCGTTCGACGTGGGCCTACTCAAGCTGCCTACCTTCGACTGGCCCACCAGGCCGAGCTGGCTGTACCGCCTGACACAGGGCCTGCACGTCGGACTGGGGCTGATCATCATTCCCGTAGTTCTCGCCAAGTTATGGTCTGTGATCCCACGCCTTTTCAGCTGGCCTCCGGCGCGATCAATCGCCGCCATCCTCGAGCGCGTCTCGCTGCTGATGCTGGTGGGCGGAATACTGTTCGAGATCGTCACCGGCGTGTTGAACATCCAGTACGACTACATCTTCGGTTTCAGCTTCTACACCGCCCACTACTTCGGGGCTTGGGTCTTCATCGCCGGTTTCGTTGCCCATGTCAGCATCAAGTTCAGCAAAATGATGACCGGTCTACGCTCACGATCGATGCGAAGCGTCCTGGCAACCTCGAGAATTGACACGGTCCCGGAACCGTCCGATGAGGACGGACTGGTGGCGCGAAATCCCGATCCGGCGACTCTGAGTCGCCGCGGCATGCTGGCCGTCGTCGCCGGTGGGAGCGCGCTTGTCGGAGTGCTGAGCGCGGGCCAGACTATCGGGGGAGTCATGCGTCGCGCGGCGGTGCTGCTGCCACGAGGACGTAGCTACGGCACGGGCCCAACTGATTTCCAGATCAACCGCACCGCAGTTGCCGCAGGGATCGATTCGAGGTTTACCGGAGCAGACTGGCATCTGCGACTCGTCGGCGTTGGCGATATAGCACTGGATCGCACGCAGCTGGCGGCGATGCCGCACCACACGGTGAAACTGCCGATCGCTTGTGTCGAAGGGTGGTCGACAACGCAGGAATGGACGGGGATCCGGCTCGGCGACCTCGCGGCGGCGGTCGGACTTCCACGGCCTGGTTCTGCACTCGTGTCATCGCTGGAACGTTTCGGAAGCTTCAATCACGCTGTGCTGCAAAGTAATCAAATCGTGGACCCGCGATCGCTTCTGGCGTTCCAAGTCAACGGCGCCGACCTTTCGCTTGACCACGGTTATCCGGCACGAATCATTGTTCCGGCTCTTCCTGGTGTGCATTGCACCAAGTGGGTGTCTTCTATCGACTTCCGGACGACATGATGCGTTACCTGCTAGGTGTGGGACGACGACTGTACGGTGAGCGATTGCTGCACCTCATCGTGTTGCTCTCCGCGCTGGCACTTGGGGGTTACGCAGTATCAATCCTCGGCCTCGAAGAACTTTTCAACCGGAGAGTTTGGTGGCAGTCGATCGCTGTCTGGTTCGCTGTCGCCATCATCGCTCATGACTTGGTCCTGTTTCCGCTTTACGCGATGGCGGAACGCCTGATCCCTGCGAGATCATTACCGAATGGGGCCGTTCGTCATCGCTCGGTACGCGATATTTTGATCGTCAATTACATCCGCTTACCCACCGTGGCAAGCGGGTTGATCCTCTTGCTCTTCCTGCCTGGCATCATCGAACAAGGGGCGTCGACATATCAGATGGCGACAGGGCTGACTCAGGCGCCGTACTTCTCGCGTTGGTTGTTGCTGACTGCCGGGTTCTACCTCGTGAGCGCAATCTGTTTCGTAGTGCGGGTAGCGCTGACCAAGCCGGTCGCCGGCGAGAACGTTGAGGGCGACGATGTTCGGGTGCCGGTAAGTGCCGACGGCCGGCGAACCGACAATCCGCAATGAATTCCTCACTTCGCGCACCAACACGAGCATGTCATGTCTTTCGACGCACAGAAGGTCGAGTACTTACCTAAGCTACCGAAATAAATTGTTGCACAGAATATCTCATCGTTTATATGAAAGCACCGAGTTGAGGAGAGGGTTCGCGGCGTCAGTCACCCAAAGTGTGTGCTGGGTCGCGACAGCAGCGCTTGGTCGACGTAGATGTCTAGCTTCTCGTTGTAGAACGCGACCATCCCGGCGATTTCCACGACGGAGATCGTAGGATGCCGATATGTCCAGGCCAGATCCGGGTGAAGACGCTCTCCGATCTCCACCGACCAATAGCCTGAGGTGATCCCCTTATACGGACAAATGGTCTGTGTTGGACTGGGCTTCAGATGCGAGAAGTCGATGTCGGTGCGGTCAATATAGTAGCGAGTAGGTAAACCCGTCTCGAAAAGTAGTACAGGACACTCGGTTTCCGCCAGTAGGACATCGTCGAGTTCGATTCTGACGTGACGGTGCGAGCGTAGCGCATCCACCCGGACATACGGGCTGCGCGGGTGGCCGATGAGCGGTTGGTCCTCCTCGAACCAGTCGAGCGCGTCCCAGTCGAAGCGGAAACTCCCCGCGAGCGGACCGGTATCGTAAAGGCGCGCAGCAGACTTAACCGTGCGGTTGCCGTCTGCCAGCGAGAACAGCCGCGAGGACCCTAGCTGGAGTTTCTGGGTGTGCTGCTCGTCGACCAGGCACAACGTGTCGACGTCCTCGATAGGCACGTAGTACTGCGGGTAATACGCCACCTCCCAGACGTAGTGGGCCGCCTTCGTGTCGAATACCAGGATCCCGTTGAAGTAGCCACGAACCCGGCGTGGGACCGGTTCGATGCGCCCACGGTCGGCCGCCATCTGAGGGTAGTCCCGGTGCGGATTAGTGGATTCTGGAATCATCACAGCTCCTTCGGCTGGCTGGGAATGGTCGTGACGCGTTGATGGCATGGCGCAGAACCTCGGTACTCGAGACCGAACCCGCCGATGAAATATTCGTTGGACCACCTAGCGTTTGAATGCTTCGGGGTGCATCGCGGCCACTCAAGCGAGGCTGTTTTCAGACGAGATAACGGGCCTCACTTCGCGTCGGCTCTTCTTTCTGTACGTAATGGTACAGTGCTGGTCCTGACCCACAACGCCTCGGCTCGACGAAGCCTGCCAAGCAGATGCTTCGTCGAGCCGAGGCGACGATCACGCTGACACGACAGGGAAGTCGATGTCGGTGTGGGCGACATTGTTGAAGTAGTTGGTCAGGACATTGAGCCCTACGTGGCCAATCACTTCGGCGATCTCAGCGTCGCTTGCGCCGGCGTGACGTACGGCGGCAAGGGCAGAGTCATCGATCTGTCCGCGGTGTTCGTTGACAGTCACAGCAAACGTGAGAAGTGCTGCGGTCTTCGCGTCGTCGGCGTCGCCCTTGCGCGCTGCGGCCACCTGCTCAGCGCTGAGGCCGGCGACCTTCTGCCCGAGGTAGGTGTGCGCCGACAAGCAGTAGGAGCACGCGTTGGATTGGGCGATCGCGATGGCCAATCGTTCGCGGGTGGACCTGTCGAGCGTGCCGCGGTCGAGGCCGCCTGCCAGGCCCAAATAGCCGTGCAGCAGCGCGGGGCTGTGTGCCATCGCGCGGGTCAGGTTGGGGACTGCGCCCATGGCTTTCTTGACCGCGGATAGGGCCGCTGCTTGGTCGGGAGCCGCAGTGGCGTCGGTTACGAGGGGCAGGTTGCTCATGATGTTCTCCTTCAGCGGGTGAATCTTTCGGGAACCGCGGCGCAGTTGGCGCAGCGGATACTGTGTAGTGACGATCGTGTCCGATTCCGTTACAGCCGCAGATGAAGGAGTTCGATACCGAGGTGGTGGTCGAAACGCGGACGGTTCCTGACGATCGGTGGAAAACCGAGGCCGATCTGATTACGGCGCTGAAAGCCGGCGATGCACAAGCATTTAGCGCCCTTGTCGAAACCCTGCACGCTCCGTTGGTGCGGATGGCCAGCGTCTATGTTCACGCAGCGATGGCCGAGGACGCAGTGCAAGATGCATGGCTCTCGGTGGTGCGGTCCATCGGTAAGTTCGAAGGTCGCGCGAGCCTCCGCACGTGGATCGTGCGCGTCGTCCTCAACCGTGTGCGCAGCCTCGCGCGGGGTCAGTTCAATACGGTGCCGTACGCGACGGCCGGGCCCGAAACCGACGTGCGGCCGTCGGTTGATCCGGATCGAATGGCCCATCCTGAACTCGGAGCACACTACTGGCGTGATGTGCCTGGCCGGTGGGACCTTTTACCCGAGCAGCGGCTGATGTCGGCGGAGGTTCGTGCGGTGGTACTTGATGGGCTGCGCAGGCTGCCGAGTGCTCAACGTGAGGTGGTGTCGATGCGTGACATCGAGGGCTGGTCGAGCGAGGAGACATGCGAGGCGCTCGGCATATCAGCGGCGAACCAACGTGTGTTGTTGCACAGAGGCCGCGCCGTACTACGCAACTTGCTGGAGGTGTACCTCGATGAGCGCTGACGACGCCTTCATCGCTAACGACTTGCGCATTGCCTGCGCGGACGCCGTCGCGTTGGTCACTGATTATCTCGAAACGGCCCTAGTGGCAACAGACTTGGCTCGCTTCGAGCAGCACACGAGCCTGTGCGAAGCGTGCAGAGTGTACGTAGACCAAATTCGACGGACGATATGGATTACGCGAGCGGCGCGGCAGGAGTCGATCGAGATCCGTCCCACCAACTTCGACGCGCTGATGGACGAGTTTCGCCGACATAGTCACGACTAGCGAATGACGGCATGCGCAACTCACCCGAGTCAGTTGGCGGCCTGGTATATACGGCAGAAGCGCCGATAGATGACCCATCTGTCGAAGCGCTACCGGAGCGATTGACGCGGTTGCCGACCGATCGGCGATTTGCGGCTGACGAATCCCAGCGGCAAACACGATTCTCACAGCAACGCTTGAGTGGTTCACGAGAGGCCGTCGGTCGGCCCCCGGGAAAGTTGCCGTCACCGGAAGGCGACTGAAACTTTGTGGGTGAAGTTGCTCGATGGTTGTAACGGGGCGGGGGTCTTTGATGTCTAATCTCTGCTCGTCGCAGTTGGGCGGCGAGTCCGAACAAATGAACGGAGAAAGAGATCCATGTCCACCCACTCGCGCGCCCTCGTCAACATTGCCGGGGCCAGCGGCTTCGCTCTCGACGGCTTTGATCCGGTCGCTTTTGTCACTGACAACGAGCCCGTCAACGGTGATCCGAGCATCACCGCCGAGCATCACGGCGCGCGCTACATGTTTGCCACCAGCGCACACCAGCAGATGTTCAACGCCAACCCGGACAGGTACGTCCCACAGTTTGGCGGCTTCTGCGCATTCGGGGTCTCGGTGGGCGCCCTGTTCCCGGCCGACATCATCAACACCTGGGAGGTGCGGGACGGCAAACTCACGGTGATCTTGAACGCAGGCCTCCGCAGCGAGTTCGATAAGGATTATGACGGCAACCTGGCCAAGGCCGACGGAAACTGGCCCGGCCTAGTCGGCGAGCACGGCAAGTAAGCAGAGGTAACATCTGGCCGGGCTTGGCGGACGTTCGACATGCGAGGGTCTGCGGTCCGCCAAGTCCAGCCCCAGATGTCCTTCGCTCGGCCGAAACGATGGTTGCCCATGAGACAGTTGCCCACGAGACGGTTTAGGGCACGGGATAGGCCGGTCGTAGTCCATCGGCGGCCATCGATAGCGCTACCGTCATTGCTTGACCTGTGTGTTTGGCTTCCAGTCATAATCGACGCCAAGTTTTGACAACACTCGCAGACATTGTAGGGAGCCATGGCATCGTTTCAGCAATCTCAGCCCGCGCGGCGCGCCAGTGCTGAGCGCACGCGGCGTCGGCTCATCGAGGCCGGACTGCGCATGGCGGAAGTCACCGGCTTGAATGACATGAGCGTCAATGCTGTAGTCCAATACGCAGGCGTCTCAAAGGGAACATTTTTCCACCATTTCAGCGATCGTGGGGCATACCTCGTGTCGCTGCACCGTCACTTCCACGACGCAATGTTCGAGCAGGTGCGGTCCGTGGCGACGACGTTGCCCGCCGGCCCGGACCGTCTTAACCGGATGGCTACGGTGTATCTGGATTACTGCCTCGAGAATCACGGAGTGCGCGCATTGATCCTAGAAGCCCGCGGTTCGCTGGCGATCCAGGATGAGGTGCGAGCGCGTTCGAAGCTCAGCGCAGCGTTCGTCGCGACGGACTTTGCCGCCATGGGCTGGCCGGAGCCCCAGCGAGCGGCCGATTTGTGGGTCGCCGCTGCCGGCGAGTGCGCCCTAATCGAGTTGGAGGCAGGCGGACCCGACCTCGCGACTCGTCGAACACTGCAATATGCGTTCACGCTTCCTCGGCAGGAATGAAGTTCACAGATCCCGGCAAGGCGCGTGCTCAAGACGGTCAACGTCGGAGTCCTCGCCAGAGCTCGCGCTCGCTGAACACATAGCCGGATCACTCCGGCGCAGCGCGGGAAACACCTCGGCAACAATCATCACCGGACCAAGCAACAGATTTTCTGGCCGCCGGGTGAACTGCGGGGCCCTTCGTTCGAAGAATACATGTCCGACGAACTGGACCGCCCACCCAGCTACAAACGTGGCCGCGAAACTCGTTACAGCATAGGCTGTTTCGCACTGGGTCGCCATGGCGTCCGCTATTCCGCAGGAGATCGTGCTAAAGGCGAGGAAGCCTATTCCGGCACGCACAGACCAGCGCGTTACCACCAACGAGGCCGCTGCTACTGCGACGGCCGCCCCGTTGATCAACGTGGCTGCGCCGTGATCAGACATCCGTACCAGGCTGAGCATGCCCAGCGCCGAGATTGCGATCATGGGAATACCGATTGCATGCAACGCCCGATTGGCCGGTGAACGGTGAATCGATTCGTACGACGCCATGATTCTGTTGAAGTCCGTCATTGCCGTTCCTGTACCGTTTCGGCGATGAATTGAGCGAACTCTGCAGCGAATCGGTCGGGTTCCTCCATAAAGGCAGAATGACCCGCGTTAAACTGCGTGACCCGCCTGCGGCGGAACGTCTCAGCGGCGGCTCTGGAACGACGCCACGACACAAATCGGTCTCGTTGGGCCCACGCCAGCCACACCGGCGCCGCCACGTGGGGTGCCAGCGCCCGGAGATCGGCGTCAGGCTCGCCAAAACCGCGCCACGCGTCGGCCAGCAGAGGCGCAGCGGCGCTCCCGGCGCTGATGATGTTGCGACGTTGCTCCTTGGCCGCCGCACGCGGTAGGACGAGGCATCGATAATAAAAGCCGAAAGCTGCTGGGAACCATTTGGCTTCGCGCGCGCCCGCTTCGAAGAACCAGGCCATCAGCGAGGTGGCCAGCCGAGCGGTCCGATCGACCGGCGCCAGTCCACCGGCATTGCATAGCACGACCGCCGCGAACGCCTCGGGCACGGTTGCGGCGGCAATAAGCGCCGCCGCACCACCGATCGAGTTGCCAACAACGATCGGACGCGTCAATTGGAGCCGATCCACGACCGCCAGTGCAAGTTCGGCGAAGTGCTGGGGGCGCATGGGTCGGCCGTCGTCGGGTGAGTGGCCGTGCCCCGGCCAATCGACTGCCACGATTTCGAAGTGGTTGCCTAGACGGGAAGCCATAGACGCGAAGTCTCCGCTGCCGTGACCTATCGCGTGCAGACACAACACTGGTACGCCGTGACCCCACCGCTTGATGGCTACGGATGAGCCACAGGCGTCGATGATCTCGACTGGGCGCGCTGCGCCCACGGCAGCTTTCAGAGCAATGCCGGCTGCGAGTCCTCCGGAAGCGGGCCGCGCGCACCTGACCGACTGCCGATTCATAAAAATTCCTTCCCACGCGTTCCCTAAGTGACCGACCAGTCGGTCACTATTCCAGGTCCCGCAAGCTCGCGCAACTGGCCCGCTCCTGCTTTCGGGTCACGCCGGGGACGCCTAAAGGCGGTTCGCGGGGTTAACTCTTCCCGCTCGACGAGGGCAGGGGCGAGGCTCCGCTGTCGCCGCCGACCACGTAGTCATGCAGCCATCTGCGTCGGGTCGAAAGTGGAAGGCTTTGGTCGCCGCGTCGAGTCGGCGCCTGAATAGCACTGCGGGTATTTCGAGCACGGAAGCGTAACGGTGCTCGGCTGCCTGCAACGCTGGGCAGCAGCAATCAGTAATGCAAAGTTCCGGCCTCGGGAGGATGGCAACAGCAACAACGAGTTGTACTGTTGAGTCTAGTCTCTGCTTGCCGTCGATCGTCTCCATCGAAAGGAACATATTGCCCTCTGTAGCAAAGGAACACGCCGCTGCTGCGCAGCAGAGCGGACACGTTGTCGCGACTCGGCCTCCGAGATGGTTAGCGGCCGCGCCGACAAACTATGTGACACTTCGTTACTCACGATGAGCTCTCTAGTGCGCCCGATCCGGCGTGACGACGTTGCCCAAATCAAGCGCATTGTCGAGGCGGTCGGTCTGTTCCCGTCGACGATGCTCGAGAAGATGATCGAGCCCTACTTCACACGACCCGACAATCGGCAGATCTGGATTGGACACCAAGCCGGTCAATTTCTTGCTGGCTTTGCGTTCTGCGAACCCGAACGAATGACAACCGGTACGTGGAATGTCCTCGCAATCGGTGTCCTGCCGCAGCTTCACGGGCGAGGCATTGGCGCTGAACTCATGGGTCATCTCGAGCGGTCTCTCGCCGATGCTGGTGAACGCATTCTGCTAGTCGAGACATCATCGCTTCCGGAGTTTGAGCGTGCCCGCCGCTTCTACCGCACGCTCAATTACACTGAGGAAGCACGCATTCGCGAGTTTTACGACGACGGCGACGACAAGATCGTCTTCTACAAGCGCCTCGGCTGACGCCCATCAACGGGTAACTGGAGTGACTCGGGACAGCTACGCTCTGTGACTCCGCCCCACCGCTTCCGGCCGCGAGGACGATTTGGATGCCTCGGCGCGGTCGACCTAGTCTGAGAACTCACCCTTACTATCGTGTGTCTCGCCAACACCGCCCCAGCGCGAAGCAATGTCCTTCGGCGTCACCGTCAGAGTTGTTGTTTACCGGCGTTAAAGTTGTCCAGTCGGCGGGAAACGACGTCCCACGCCACAACATTCCACCAAGCGTCCAAATACTCGGCTCGGCGGTTCTGATATCGCAGGTAGTAGGCGTGCTCCCACACATCGCAAGCCAGCAAACCGGGTCGACCGTAGAGCAAGACGCTGTCCTGGTTAGGAAGCGTGAGGATCTCCAGCTTCTTGGTGCCGGGGTTGATCACGAGAAATGCCCAGCCCGAACCGAATTGCTTGGCCGCGGCGGTCGCGAATTGCTCCTTGAATGCGTCAAGACCGCCGAAGTCGCGCTTGAGTGCGTCGGCCAAAGCACCTTGCGGTGTCGTGTCGCGCGGTGGCCCGATCACCTTCCAGAAGAACTGATGGTTGGCGTGTCCACCACCTTGTTCGCGCACGGTCTGGCGGATCTCGTCTGGCACCTCATCGAGGCGGCGGAGCAGATCTTCGATGATCAGTCCGTGCAACTGTGGGTACGGGGCGATCGCGGCGTTGAGTTTGTCGACATAAGTTTGGTGATGCTTGTTGTGGTGCAGCTCCATCGTGGCTGCATCAATGTAGGGTTCCAACGCGTCGTAGCCGTAGGGCAACGGGGGCAGGACGTACCCGGTGAAAGCATCGGCTTGCGTTCCGCTCGACATGGGGTGAACTCCGTTCGTTGACGTCGGATTCCCAAATTTTTTCTGCGCCTGCATCTGCACGGCCAGATCAAGCGTGCGCCTGATGCCGCCAACCTGCCAGTGCCCGGACGGTCACAGCTGACCCCATCGATCGGTCTAACCGCGCGCTATCCAAAAGTTGTAGAGGAGGACCGCTGTGCTGTTGCACAGCTGAGCCGCACCTTACAACCGAAACCGGAGCCGAGACTGTTATCCAACGACACTGCGCACAGCTCGGCGAATCCGGTGCTTCCTCCCAGCTGTAAAACGCTGCGGGACAACCCAGCACGGAACGCATAAGGCTTGTGGCCAGAGCGTGCGTTGTCACGACAGAAGCGGTCGCAGGGTCGGATCGACCCTGACGCTCAACAGCATTGGCCCGTCAGCGGCAAGGGCTTGCTCGAACGCGGAGCGCAGCCCCGCGTACTGTTCCACCCGGATGCCGGGTACGCCGAATCCTTCGGCCAGCTTGACCAGGTCTACGCCGGGTGTGTCCAATCCCGGCTGGTCATGACCAACGCCGAGGTAATCGCCGGATTCCTTGAGAACGGCGTAACCTGCGTTGTCGAGGACTACCACGACTATGCGCGCCTGATGTTGGGCTGCCGTCCATAAAGCCTGCAACGTGTAGAGCATCGCTCCGTCACCGGTTGCGCAAATGACGCGGCGGTCAGGTTGCGCAAGTTGCACCCCTACCGCGGTGGGCAAGCCATTGCCGATACCGCCCACGCCGGCGTAGAAGAAACCTTGTGGCACGGTGATCGGCATTCGCATGTGCATTGCCGAGGCGTGAGAAGACGCCTCCAACACCACGGCACCATCTTTTGGTCGAAGTTCTTCCAGTAGAGCGAATAAGGCGTGCGGTTGTATCGGATCCCCCGTAGCCGGGGTTGGCATGTTGGGTGTTGTCTGCGGCCAGGTGGCAGTCGTTTCCGGCACCGCCTGGGCCAGGGTCGTAAGCGCTAACTTGACGTTGCCCAGCACAGCGTCGCCTGCGGGCGCGCGGGCGGCCTCTTCGGGATCATCGGTGAACAGCAATAAGTCGCTATCTTCGGGCAGGACCGGACCCATGCCTCCCATGTCGAAGTCGAAAACCGCTGCGCCGACCACGACTAGCAAGTCGTGATCCTCAAGCCAATGACGGAGCAGTTCCCGGTCAAACACCAAAGCACCGCGAAAGAGTCGATGGTTCTCGGGAAAAGCCGCACGACTCGCGGCCGGCGCGCCGTACACGGCGGCACGCAACTTTTCGGCAAGCGCGACCATCTCATCCCACGCTCCCGCTCGGTCAATCGCGGCCCCAGCGATCAAACAGGGGTTTCTGGCGGCCGCGATACGCCCTGCGGCTGACGCCAATGCCTGCGGGTCAGGCGCAACGCGGGTAGAGACCCGACGAATGACGAGTGGCAACGGGTCTGCTTCGCGCTCCCAATCATCTACCGGCAGCACCAGAAAGACAGGCCCCTGCGGCTCTTGACAGGCGATGTGGATCGCGCGCTGGAAGGCGGCGGGAATGTCCTGCGCGCGTTGAGGTTCGTAGGACCACTTCACATACGGCTTAGGCAGGTCGCGGGCGTCCCGGTTGTAAAAGCCCGGCTCGTAAAGGCACATATCACGGCGCTGCTGACCACAGGTGATGATCAGCGGCGTCTTGTTGTGAAACGCTGTCTTGAGATTGCCCATCGCGTTGCCCACACCTGGTGCATTGTGCAGATTCACAACCACCGGCATACCCGTCACACCCGCATAGCCGTCAGCCATACTTACGACGGCCGCTTCTTGCAGACCTAGGTAGTAGGTGAAATCCGCCGGAAAGTCGGTGAGAAAAGGCAACTCGGTGAACCCAGGATTTCCGAAGAATGTCGTCACTCCGTGGGCTCGCAGCATGTCGTAGGTCCGCTGGCGCACCGTCGGCATCAGAGGTCTCCTCAAACTCACGGGTCCGTCAACCTAGCGCATGCCCGTCGAGATGGCGAGGCCATCACGCGAGCCAACGCGGGCAGCGCGTTGCCGCACTGTACTGATCAGTCTAAGCTACCGTAGCGTATCGGTGGAACGTCCGAACTTCGCGCGCACCACAGAGATATACCGTGTGTCATTGGCCCGACCCCGCAGCCCGATGCAGGATCGTCGGCTTGAGATCGAAAGGTAGGCTGTGACAGCTCTCGCCGCGCGGTCGGTCGCCATGGCAGATCGCCGCGTCGGCCATGCAACAAGCAACGCGAGCATCCACATGCGACCAGTTTCTGCAGTCGGGCATGTCAAAGGGCTACGGCGGACGGATGGATCGGAACGGTGCCGATGAACCGCCCGGCATGCTCGAACGTGCTTCGGTCGGCTGAACGCGCGGAGTGCCGGCCAAACCCGCGTACGGTGTGGCTTTCGGATCCGCACCGGCAGTCCTGCTGCCGTGTGGACCGCTGGCTCGACGAACATCTCAGCAGGCTCAATGACGCCGACGCCTCGGTCCCGCTCGAGAGCCAGTCGGGGAAAGGGTGACGTATCGATGGAGACCTACGATCTCGCGATCATCGGAACCGGTTCGGGCAACAGTATTTACAACGAACACTATGCGGCCAAGCGGGTGGCGATCTGCGAGCAGGGCACCTTCGGCGGTACGTGTCTGAACGTCGGGTGCATTCCGACCAAGATGTTCGTCTACGCCGCCGAGGTGGCCAAAACGATCCGGGGTGCGGCCCGGTATGGCGTGGATGCGCATATCGACGGGGTGCGCTGGACGGACATCGTGTCGCGGGTGTTTGGGCGGATCGATCCGATCGGGCCCAGCGGCGAAGACTACCGCCGGTCGGCTCCCAACATCGACGTCTACCGCAGCCATACGCGTTTCGGGCCGGTCGCTGCCGATGGGCGTTATCTGCTGCGTACGAACGTCGGCGAGGAGTTCACCGCCGACCAGGTGGTGATCGCCGCAGGTTCGCGACCGACGGTTCCGCCGGCAATCACCGCCTCCGGGCTCAGATACCACACCAGCGACACCATCATGCGGATACCCGCGCTGCCCGAGCACCTGGTCATTGTCGGAAGTGGTTTCGTAGCGGCCGAGTTCGCCCATGTCTTCTCCGCCCTAGGTTCACGCGTGACACTGGTGGTCCGTGGCAGTTGCCTGCTGCGGCACTGCGATGACACCATCTGCGAACGGTTCACCCGCGTGGTGGCGGACAAGTGGGAACTGCGGACCCACCGCAATGTCGTTGGCGGACAGAATCGGGACTCGGGTGTGTCGCTGCAACTCGACGACGGAAGCATCCTGGATGCGGACGCGTTGCTGGTCGCAACAGGGAGGGTGTCCAATGCCGACCTGCTGGACGCAGAGCAGGCCGGAGTCGCCCTCGAGTACGGCCGCGTCGTCGTCGACAAATTTCAACGGACCTCCGCCCATGGGATTTTCGCACTCGGCGACGTGTCTTCGCCGTTTCAGCTCAAGCATGTCGCCAACCACGAGGCCCGTGTCGTGCAGCGAAATTTGCTCTGCGACTGGGATGACACGGGGTCGATGGCCGTCACCGATCACCGGTTCGTTCCGTCGGCGGTGTTCACCGATCCCCAGTTAGCCAGCGTCGGATTGACCGAAAACCAAGCCGTGGCAAACGGGTTCGACATCTTGGTCAAGATCCAGGACTATGGCGCTATCGCCTACGGGTGGGCGATGGAGGACACCACCGGACTCGTCAAGCTGATCGCCGAGCGCAGCACCGGCCAGCTGTTAGGCGCGCACTTCATGGGCTACCAGGCGTCCTCGCTGATTCAGCCGCTGATCCAGGCGATGAGCTTCGGCCTCACCGCCCACGAGATGGCCCGCGGCCAGTACTGGATCCACCCCGCGCTGCCCGAAGTGGTGGAGAACGCCCTACTGGGGCTGAGCTGACTCCCTCCCGGCACCCTGGGCGAATCCTAAAGTCTTGGATTGAAGGTCGGCTCGACTGCGTCATTGTCCAGCGGCAGGATGGTAGAGCGGCGCCGGCGTGTGCTGGTAATCCTCTGCGAGGATTGACAAGCCGCGGGCTGGCATCGAGCCGACCCAATAGCGCAACGCTGCCAACAAGCTCCGTGCAGTAGGTCGAGAACTGCTGGGGGATGCTGCGGTTTCCACGCTCCGTCCGCGAGGCCGCAGTGCCATGAGGCGCTGACGTCTGGCAGGCCGCCTACACCGACTCGCCGCCGGCCCCGTCTTCACCCGAGGCGATGCTGTCACCACATCCTCAGGAATCAGGAGAAGTATTGCGAGGGCGCCTGGAAACCAACTCGGACTGCTCAATTCTCCGCCGGAACCGACGGACCTGTCCGGATGGGCAGGGTCAAGCCCGGTTGTCTGACGGTGGCGGGGGCTCAACGTACAGGCGATGGTGCAGGCAGTGTTTGTGGGAAAGGCTGAAGTGGTGGCTGAACAGCGAAGGGCCTCGGGAGCACGCCGTTTCCAACACAGAGCCGAAGTCTGTGAACACACCACCGCGCGCGACTTCGGCGATCAGAAGGTGGCCACGCGTAGTGGCGGCCTTGCGTCTTTGCGCGATGGGTTCGGCACCTCTAGCGGTGGGTACGCAACGAAGCCAGAAGTCTTGCCTTGCGGAAGGATTCCACGAAAGTTGTTAACACGAAGGTGTCAGTCTTCGCCGATCTACAGGGAGTTCGAGCCATGTCGCATTCTGGACGGTTGACAGGAAAGCGTGCGTTGGTAACCGGTGGCGGCCGGGGTATCGGTGCCGCGATCGCGCGACGCTTAGCAAGCGAGGGTGCACGAGTCGCGGTCAATTACGTGCGTGATGCGGCCTCTGCTGAGGCATTGATCCGTGAGCTGGGCGGGGGTGATCGGGCGCTTGCGGTCCAGGGCGACGTAAGCGATGCTGCCCAGACCGCTGATCTGGTTGCTCAGGTAGTGGCGGCGTTCGGCGGGTTAGACCTGTTGGCTAGCAACGCTGGTGTCGAGCATTTCGGGCCTTTGGAATCAATTACGCCGGTCGATGTAGATCGAGTGTTTCACGTCAATGTTGCAGGGCAGCTTTTCGCGACCCAGGCGGCGGTCGCGGCGATGACGCAGGGCGGCCGCATCTTGCTCACCTCGTCGATCAGCGCTCGGATTGCGGTGTATCAGCACACGCTGTACGCAGCCAGTAAGGCCGCGGTTTCAGCGATGGTGCTGAATCTGGCGCCAGAACTGGCCGAACGCGGCATCGGCATCAATGCGATCGCCCCAGGAGGTACGAACACCGACATGGCAGCCAAGCACGCCGCAAGCTACACACCGCCAGTGCTGCGCGACTTGGCGCCCGAGGTCGTCGTTAAGTCAATGAATTCGCTGGGCCGATGGGCCGAGCCAGCTGAAATTGCCTCGGTCGCAGCATTTTTGCTCTCGGATGACGCGTCATACATCACAGGAGCAACCATCGACGCCGCGGGCGGCTGGATGTAGGGCGCGGCTATCGCATCAAGCCGGGGCATCACGCTTGGCATCGAAGGACCACTACAGCCAGCGTCGCAGTGGTCCTTCGATCAGTCGTTGCCCGCGCTGGCGACGATGCAATGTCCGTACCACTAATGATGTGGCGGACAGGCGCGTTGACTGAGCTGGCCACGCGATGACGATCACGGAAAGCGCTGCCATAATTGGATATTGAGCAATGAGCTGGTCGGAGCTCCAGTAGGAAAGTAGGGTCAGTATCGAGCCCATCGCCGCAGGCAAGCTGAGCACTCCGACAATCAGCGCGATTCCTAACGTGGTTTCGAGTAGCGGAATCATTACCCCGAACAAGCCTGCGTTGTCGCGAAGCACCGATTCCGAGAGAGCTGTGAAGTAGTCGGGGACCCTGCTATTGGCCTTCGCGCCGTCGACAACGAGCAAGATGTCGGCGCGACCAAAGTGTGCGCGATATTTGAACCAGCCCTCGTGCAGCCATAAGATGCCTAGCGCCGCCCTTGCCGCGCCGAAGGCGATCCATGCCAACAGCGCGGCAGGGCGTGCCTGAGAACTCATGAGAGCGTGGCGGCCCCGAAGGATGCCTTGGCCTTGTCGCAGTGAATCACTACGGTGGTGTACTTCGATTCGTCGAGGCCGCTGAGCGGGAATGTCTGCGAACTCTTGTCGAAAGCGACGCTGGCGATCACCTTGCCCGCGGCGACGGCGCTCTCGTCAGTGCCATTAGCCAGGTAGATGTGCAAATCCGGCCCTTCGTCGGAGGAAAAGTTCGACAACACGATCTGGCCGTCGGTCACTGTGACTTTGCCCGCAACCTGCTTACCGTTGAGCCCGGTGAATGTGCCTGAACGCGACGCGGCAGACCCCTGGGGAGCCGTCACGCTCGACTGGGATGACGAGCTCGATTGGCCCCCTTTGCTCGAGGAACTGCATCCACTTAACAGCAGGGCTACCGACAACAGTGCTGCGGAGATGAGTGCGGTCAATCGCATCGTGAAGTCCTTTCGGTGAGCGCCATAACGACAGCAGCCTATATGTACTTATCGGTACAGGGAAGCTTGTCGCCGAAATATCCTGCAACCGTGTGGGTGTGTGTGTGACATCGGTCAGGGTTCCCAACCATCAGGGCTCGCGGGCTGGCGGCGACACCGTGCCGCGACAGCTGTGATGAACGCGTGCTGTGCGATTTCGGAGCTGCGGTGTCGCGGCGCGCGGTGATTGAACGACCAGTAGGTGTATGTGTGCCTGGGGCCGCACCGAGCACCATTCGATCAGGGAGGTCGGTTTTGGTCGGCGCTCCCTGGTCGCCTGCGCAAGCGTCGACGTCGAGGGCCTGATTGGGGCAGGGCCAGCAGCCGCAGCGCTATCGGTGGAAATGTTAGGACGGACAACATCCCCGCGCCTGCAATGGCGGTGGATGTCGACCGAGACAATAAACCCATCTGCAGACCAACTTGGGCGGCTGTGAGAAGAAATGGCAGCGAAGTTGCCTGCAACAGGGCAGACGCGAGCAACTGAGTTTTGGATAACTCCTGCCAGAACACGACGACAGGCAGACCCCGCACCGCCAACAGTGCTGCGAGGAACAGAGCCATTTCCGCCAGGGTCGCGGGCTGCTGTGTCAAGCCTTCCACGTCGAGCGCCATTCCGCTGCGGATGAAGTAGACCGGCACGAGTAGTCCAAAGGCGATCGCTTCGATCTTGATGCGATAGAGCGGGTGGGCACGTTGGGGTTCGGGGTCGACGGTACGGACCAGCACCCCGGCCAAGAATGCGCCGAGGATCGATTCGAAGCCCAGACGTGCTGCCGCGAAGGCGATTCCCGTCACCACCAACACGGTAAGACGAATCCGGATTTGGGCGCTGGTATCAGCGAGCCGTTGAATGAGAAAGACGATGCGCGAAGCATGTCTGGCACCTGCTAGAACTGTGCCGACTCCGCCGACAAGGGTCAAGAGCAAACCGAGAAGGAGCAGTCGTCCGATGAGGGGGGTCGGCGATCCGGCCACCCCTAACGAGAACGCCACTACTGCTGCAACTTCGCCGGCGGACGCGCATGACACGGTGATGACGCCTACAGGTTGGCGGGCCACCGCAGCGTCTGCCAAGACGGGCACTACAACTCCGAGCGAGGTCGCCAGCAGGGCTATACCGACCAGAAGGCTGCCCTGACCGATCCTCGCATCCATCGTTACCATCGTCGCGGCGCTGAGCAGCATCGAGATGAGCAACGACATCATCACCTTGGGTCCGATCCTCGTCCTGAAGCGACGCACGTCGACTTCGAAGCCGGCCAAGAACAGTAGGAACGACAATCCCAACGTTCCCAGCGTGTTTACCAGTTCATCCGGCCTGGCCCAGCCGAGCGCCGCAGGACCAATCAAGATACCGGCTAGCATTTCCAGGACCGGTCCGGGCAGTCGCAACTTACCGGTCATGGTGTAGACGAATGGCACGACGGCCCCGAAAGCCAAGACGACCACCAGATTGCTCGATATCACAGACCCTACCTATGGCCTAGGGCAGCGGAGCTTCCGCCGTCAAGGGGTGAATACCAGCCTCGGTATTCACGACTGATGCAAAATTTTGACTACCACAACAACATCTTCGACCGCGAGACACATTGTACTGGTAGGTACATTTAGGCCGGCTGGTGAAATCCGGCTCGCCAGTGCTCGGCAAAAAGGTGGTCGCGCATTAGTCCGATCGAGTCGGCGCTACATGAGTCTGACGATCAGGTACCTGCAGGCGGCTTACGAACTTCACCAGCGATGTTGTAAAGCCCCAATTCGGCGGTGGCATGTGTCGCCACGATCGCGTCAACGGGCCGCTTTCGGATGATGTGCCGGGTTGTCCAAAGTCCGTTCTGCTTGGGGTCAGCCTCTGGTGTGCCGCCGGGCGCCCCGGCGCCGAGAGCCCTGCCGATATGGGCCGTAGCGATCGGACCATTTAGCACTACGCGAAACAAGAGCTCATCGAATGCGGTTGGCTGTCCGACCTCGACCGGGCTGAGCAGGCCGAGCCGACGGCAATTATCGAGTCCGTCTCGAGTAGAACGCAAACGGAGTTGCGCAACCGCCATCGGTGGAGGACGCGTATCGAGTCGGCCAACGCGATCTTCGAGTTCCAAGAGAACGTCCTAAAGCGCCAACGGCGTCACTCCGCGCTCGGCATACGCACTCCGAGGGAGCTCGAACTGCTCCTACAATCCACCGACCCCGTGGCGTAAAACCAAGTATGACAACACCGTTGAGCGTGAGCGCGGGATAGACCAAATTCTCCGGGGAAACCAGGACAACCAATCGGATCGTAAGCCGCGACTTTGCCGAAGCTATCGCAGCTAATGGCAAACGATTCGCCCGGCATGATTGGGTACATCACCTGCGCGTCGGAGAGGCCTCTAGCTGCACGCCGCAGCATCAACACCCTCCGGATCCGAAAGGTCTGTATGAAAAATAGATTTCGCGGACTGCGGCATGCCCTACCGGGTGAGGTCCCGGGTCAATACTTTTCGACCCTGGTCGGCAAAATTCCTCTTCGCGTAATAGCTGACAAGATGCGCGACGTCGTTGGCCTTCGGCACTACGACCACTTCGAGGGCCTGGCAACCGCGAGACCGAGCCCAATCGCAGCTGTCGTCAATGAGCGCGGTCGCGACTCCCGATCCCCTTGAGGCCGGTGCGACGAACAGATCCTCAAGTTCAGCGATAGCACCATATTCAAGCCCGAAGCTAAGGGTTGTGATGGCAAAGCCAACGATGTCGTGCTGCCGGCCCGCCACGGCGACGCGGGCGGCATGGCTGTGCAGCAGAAAGGCCAGGTTGTCACGGAGCTGTGAAACCGGCGTCGCAAATCCGTCTTCGAGGTAGAAGGCGGCAGCCAAGGTCAGCAGGCGCGTAAGCTCGGTCGAGCCCGCCGCGCGGATGTCGAAACCAGTCATCATGCGCCTCGCAAGGGTGTATGCCAGTCATATCCGCTATCGCGGCTCTGCCCGCCGCGCAAAGATGCTGCTTGACAACGGTAGTGCAGTTCACTGTGTACTGCGTACTGTGGCGGGAAGGAGGGGCCATAGCGGCATTTTCGCCGCAGAGCAGGCAGACATCCTGACGCGCCAACGAAGCTGATCTGACAAGTTATTACTGCAATGCGAACCCAGTCAATGTACCAAAGAGTACACTTAATGTGCCACCCGAACACGAGCAAATCGACCGACGATGCGCCGTGAAACTTTCTCGCGCACTGATTTGTTGGCGTTTCTTGCGTCCGCCCTCCGCAAGATGCGGTCCAGTGCACTGCTGCGTCGCCACTACCACGCCCGACCTCACCGCGGTTGTGGGGCGGCTCCGATGAGCATCGGCACTCAAGGGACGGGTCATCAGAGCATTACACCTCCGGGTTGATCGGGTTAATTGCCCCGTCACAGCCCGGGTCGACCAAGCAGAACAATTCTGATCCGCGGGATTCGTTGTGCAACAGCGACTCCGACTGAAGGAAGGCGTGAATTGCAGTGAGCGTAGACCTGTCTCATTCGGGCTGCCATCGCAGGTCCGGATTGAATTCCCTATCTCGCAATGATCGTCTTCGTCACGATGTGTCGGCTGTCACGTCCATGTGGGAAGCCCACCGACTGCGCCTCGCAGTGTACCAAAGCGTACAGTACAACTATGACCGTGCCGAGCTTGAAAGGATACGGGCGACGTGACGTCACATCTCGCAGCAGTACTAGTTACCGGGGCAAATACGGGATTGGGTAGGGAAGTGGCGCGAACGCTCGCTCGCGTCGACGGCGTCGAGCGCGTCTACGTCAGCTGTCGATCTGAGGAAAAGGCATACAAGGCCGCCGATAACCTGGGCCGGATAGCCGGCAGGCAGATCTATCAACCGCTGATGATGGATCTCACTGAACTTAGGTCGGTGACCGCTGCGATCGACGGCCTCGATGACTTTGTGGACGGCATTATCATGAATGCTGGCGGAACCGGGGGGCCGACGCCGAACGCGCGGACGACCGCAGGCGTTACTCACATCTTCGCGGCAAACGTGTTGGGACATGCCGCTTTGCTAGAGGGGCTGATGCAGCGCGGGGCGTTCGGCGGCACTGCCGTACTCGTCGGCAGCGAGGCGGCCCGCGGTGCGCCGAAGCTGCGTATCCCGAGACCGATTTTCCACGTGGGCTCTGCCGCCGAGTATTCATCCGTTGCCGACGGTTCTTTCTGGTCGCGTGGCGGCAGCGTGATGTCGGCATATGCCGCGGTCAAGCATGTCGGCGCCCTCTATATGAGCGCAATGGCGCGACGGCACCCAGAGTCGCGTCTGCTCACCGTCAGTCCCGGCAACACGGCGGGCACCGACGTCCTCCGGGATATGACGCCGATCGTGCGGCTGTTGATGGGCGGGTTGCTCATGCCTTTTGTCCTGCCTGCGTTCGGCATCGCGCACACGCTTCAGACTGGGACCCAGCGGTTGATCCGAGGGCTGATTGACGACGCACTGCTCAGCGGCGGGTTCTACGCGAGCCCGGCCAGCGCCCTGACCGGACCGCTAACTGATCAAGCCAAGATTATGCCCGACTTCGCAGACGAAGCACGCCAGGACGCCGCGATGGAGGCGATACACCGTTTCCTTTCGCCCTCGCCCACGGCGTCAGGTGTTTAGCCCCTGGACGCATCTGGACTGCATGCCGTCGCGCGGCTACGGGCGCAACGCTCGAGCCGCGCTTGGCGGCAACACGTGGACGCCAAGGCGTCGATCAACTCATCGTCTGAGCTTGGGCTGCCACGCGACGGCGACGGTGCTGTGCGGCAGTTTCAGGAGGCGATAGGTGATCCCGGGCTGAGCGTAATACCCTGCGGCCGAGTCACAGGCCGGCGAGTCCATGGCCTCTTGGAACGGCTGCGAAACACATCGGCTCCGTCATCAAGGCCTCCATGCGCAGTTTGTTCACGGCGGGTACCGGCAGCCGCGCCTAAAGGCCCGTCGCTGATCGGTTCTCTCCGAGCAGTTTGCGGCGCATTCCGGCGCGGAAGGAGTCTCCGGTGAGGTGAGGGGAAGGACTTTTGCGCGACGAAGACTTGCAACGAATTCCTAATCGTTGCAGCATGAACCGTCCGCGCTGCCCCATTGGCACCCGGCTGCAACCCGCTACTCCGGCCGCATCACGCGTTCGACCAAGAGTTGTCTGTAACATCTGAAATTGTTGAAGTCTTTTCTCTCGCGTATTCACCAGACGCACGCGAAGCGCAGCCCGCAGCGATTTGTCGTTCCTGAGATTGACTCCTGAACGTACACACCAAGACTTACCACCCGAATCCCACGGCGGCGACGAAATCCATTGCGACTAATATAAAGTCGTGCCAGTCGTTCTCGGTCGGCACTGGCAGCGTTTCCACGCCATCATTAGGCGTTGGTCACGTACCGTCGAAGTCGGGAATCCCCGAGGCTTTGGTCGGACTCGAGCTTGGGATGTAGAAGGCCTATCGAACTGTGATATCCCCTTGCGCCAACGCGGCTTACCGTGCTGTTCCGGAATCGTTGTTCGACGCGGTCGTCCGTGCTCTGGCGGACTTCGATCGAATATCGCTGCGTCAGAACCGAAGTCCTAGACGTCGATGACGCGAAACAATACGGGAATGTAATCAGACGCGGCCGTGGGCAGCTGCCAGCTCGACCGCTCGCTCACGGGCTCTGTCGAAGCCACCGTCGGGATCAGGGGTCAGCAACGAAGGTTGAAATCGCAGCTCGTCGATTTCTGTCACCCCCGCCTCGTTGAGCCACGCGCGCAGATGGGTCGAGTGGTGGTCAACGCCGAACGATGAGGGAACGCCCTGAGCGTAGACGCCTGAGGTCAGCACAAGTGTTGCGTGCTTGTTCTTCAGAAGTCCGTAGTAACCGGTCTCTGGGTTGAGTCCCCACAGGAGGCCGGGCTGGTGTATCAGGTCAATATAATGCTTGAGGCGGTACGGGACGCCGCCGTTCCACATCGGCGCGGCAATTAGGTAGCGGTCGGCAGAAATGAATCTGGCTGCCACTGCCACGATTTGATCCCATGCCGTCTGCTGCTTGTCGTTCTGGTTTTGCTCAGTGATGACGTTCATCTTGGCTGCCACCTTATCGCCGTCGAACGCCGGGAGATCGGTCTCCCAGAGTTCAAGAATATCGATGTTCAGGTCCGGGTTGTTCACCCGCAACGCATTGAGGTACGTCTGGGCGATCTGAATAGACTTTGACGCGTTCTTGCGCGGGGAGGCTTGCAAGAAAAGTAGATTCGACAAGAGTTCAACTCCGTTTCGGGTGTCCAGGATGCTGCACGGCAGCCACCAACACTCTGCAAAGTAGGCATACCAGAAAAGTACCGAAAGGTACAGTCACCGGTTGACGCGCGAACGCGATCGAGCATCTACCAGCTCGCGGCAACAAGACGTACCATTCTGCTCATGAGCGATCGGCTGTATGGCATCCCGCGAGTCGATCCCACTGCAAGGCCGGGTGTGATGCGGCGCGCTATCGGCCGGTTCATGTCCACGCACACGGGATCAGCGATCCACCGCAGGCTCTTGGCGCCGCTCGACAACCGTCTAGTTCGGCTTACTCACGGACGCGCACATTTCGCGAAAGGAGCCATCCCCCTTGTCTTGGTTCGCACGACCGGAGCTAAGTCGGGATTGTCGCGAGACGTGATGCTCACCTACTTCACCGATGAAGACGACGTCATCGTGATTGCCTCGAATTACGGCCAGGCCAGCCACCCGAGCTGGTACCACAACTTGCTCAAGAATGCGCAGTGCCAGGTGTTCGCCGATGGCCGTCCCGACCGGGGCGGCGACTTCATCGCCCGCGCGGCCGAGGGAGAGGACCGTAACCGCTTATACGCGCTTGCTGAGCGATATACATCAAATTTTTCGGCGTATGCCGCGAACACCGACGGACTTCGCGCTATCCCTGTACTTCGGCTCACTCCGCAAAGTTCCTGACCCGTAGATGGTTTCGCGAGCACGGCGGGGAGTCGGTGTTTGACTCCGCGGTGTCGAGGCCCGTTGCCGGTTCCTCATTGTTCGGATCTGACTCGGGCATGTCCGTAACGCCGGTTGAGGGCCTCGGCGTATCGAGGGTGGCAGTATTCAAACTGGCTCCGGTGGCTCTGCAACGTGGCCATCCCGCGACACGACCGAGGAGCCAAGCCGTGGCGGGCGTACGGCCAGTCCAAGCTGGCCAATTTGCACTTCGCGGTCGAGCTTCATCGACGTCTGACGGCCGTGGGTCTACCGGTGTCCAGCTTGGTGGCGCACCCCGGGTTGTCCAACACCGATCTGCAGACCGTGAGCGCGGCTCAGAGCGGCGGCTTCTCGCAGCGGTTTTTCAAGAACCTCGCCGGGGCGGCGGGCATGTCCGCAGCGAACGGCGCACGTCCCTTGCTGCGGGCGGCGACCGACCCGAAGGCCCGCAGCGGGCAACTTTACGCTCCTCGTTTCGTTAACAACGGAGCCGCCGTGCACACCGTCCGCTGATGGGGCGATCGCTGAACCGGCGAGCCGCGACCACACGCTGGGAGGTCTCTGAGCGCGAAACAGGCAATCGACTTCGACATCCAGGCAACCGCTAGGACACAGCGATAGGCTCTCGAAACAAGCCACGCGTCGATGAGGCCAGGCGCGCAGATCACTTCGTCGCAGATGCCTAACGCTGAGGGACTTCCCAGCTCACTACACCGCGGACGGGTCTGCTGCACGAATAGGTGACATCTGAGTTGGCTTGCCCAGCAGGGGCAGGCTGGAAGGATGTGTTTGTGCCCAGGCCTTACCCCCAGGAGTTCCGCGACGATGTCGTCCGGGTCGCCCGCAACCGTGAAGACGGCGTGACGATCGAGCAGATCGCGACCGACTTTGGTGTCCACCCGATGACGCTGACCAAGTGGATGCGCCAGGCCGACATCGACGAGGGCACCAAGCCCGGCAAGACCACCGGAGAGTCCGGTGAGCTGCGCGATGCTCGGCGCCGGATCAGGCTCTTGGAGCAGGAAAACGAAGTCCTGCGCCGGGCCGCGGCCTACTTGTCGCAGGCCAACCTTCCGGGAAAAGGCTCTACCCGCTCGTGAAAGAGCTCGCCGCCGACGGGATTCCCGTGGCGGTGACGTGCCGGGTCCTCAAGCTCGCTCGCCAACCGTATTACCGCTGGTTGACCCAGCCGGTCGCCGCCGCCGAACTCGTCGAGGCCTACCGCGCCAACGCCTTATTCGATGCGCACCGTGACGATCCGGAATTCGGCTACCGCTACCTCGTTGATGAGGCCCGCGACGCCGGCCAGGCCATGGCCGAGCGGACGGCGTGGCGGATCTGTTCGGGCAATGGCTGGTGGAGCGCGTTCGGCAAGCGCAAACGCGGAAAGAACGGCAAATCCGGTCCACCCGTTCACGACGATTTGGTGGGCCGCGATTTTACCGCTGATGCACCAAATCGATTGTGGCTCAGCGATATCACCGAACACCACACCGGCGAGGGAAAGCTTTACGTGTGTGCGATCAAGGATGTGTTCTCCAATCGTATCGTCGGCTACAGCATCGACTCCCGGATGAAATCCCGTCTGGCCGTCCAGGCTCTCAGCAGTGCGGTGGCCCGTCGTGGTGAGGTCGCCGGCTGCATATTGCACAGCGACCGCGGATCTCAGTTCAGGTCAAGCAAATTCGTGCATATGCTGGGTCGCTACGAGATGGTCGGATCCATGGGCCGCGTCGGGGCGGCCGGTGACAACGCCGCCATGGAGAGCTTCTTTTCCTTGCTGCAGAAGAACGTCTTGAACCGCCGCCGCTGGGACACCCGCGAGCAACTGCGCATCGCGATCGTCACCTGGATCGAACGGACCTACCACCGCCGGCGTCGCCAAGCCGGCCTCGGCCGGTTGACCCCCGTCGAATTCGAAGCCATCATGACCACACCGGCCAGTCAGGCCGCGTGACCGAAACTGTCACCTGATCGTGCAGCAGACCCGACGTTTTCAATCACTCTCTGGGAGGAAGGTCGCATGCTCACTCACCAGGCTCCGATCAACAGGGCCGACATGTCACGGGTTCTTGCGGCGGCGTGATTCTGCGATACGGGCTCTAAACCGCTCTAACCCTGGTTCAAGGTCCGGTCGGTTCTTCTCGCTGACCGTGCTTGTCGGCCGATGGTGTTGCGGCGCAACTCGATTCTCCCCACGCTGCGGTGGGCGGAATGGTTTCACCCGCAGCTACTCTGCGCAGGATCTGCAGAAGAACTTGTGGAGCAACATCTTTGAACAGGCACGCCTTCGCCCCGGCAGCCAGGACGCGCTGAATTTGATGGTCGGTGGCACTAGTCGTCAGCACGAGAATGCAGGCAGTCGGATCAGCCGCCAGCACGCGACAGACAACTTGCAAACCGTCAAGATGAGGCATACGTAAGTCGAGGACCAGCACGTGAGGCCGATGGCACAGGTAAGCGGTCAATGCGCCTTCGCCGTCGCTGCTTTCAGCAACCACGTCGGTGCCCCCGAGAGTTTCGAGAATACTTCGCAGGCTCTGCCGAAAAGCTACGTGATCATCAGCGAGCACTACCCTTAAGCACGCGTCGGCGTTGTCTGCGATCATGGCGGCGGCAGCGGGTAACTAACCGAAACTCGCGTTCCGTGCGGCTGCACCCGCGTCACGGTGAGAACGCCGCCGCCAGTCGCTGCTCGCTCGCGCATTGCACGCAAGCCTCCTCGTTCCCTGGCCTGCGAAATGATGTCCTCGGCAATCCCGGTGCCATCATCGTCGACAGTGACGGTGAGTTGACCCTGGGTAGCGCCGACGTGGACGACGATGGTGCGCGCGTCAGCATATTTGAGGGCATTCTGCAGCGATTCTTGCACGATCCGATAAGCGGAATCTTCCAGCGCGGGTGTCAGATGCAGAAGGGGACCGTGGGACTGCAACTGGCAGTCGATTTGACCGGTGATAGCGCAGTTGTCGACTAAGCGTGTCAATGCGGCGATCAGCCCGTCAGCCTCTAACGTCACCGAGCGCAGTGCGAAGACGGAGCGACGCGCTTCGCTGACCCCGTCGGCTGCCAGCGCTTCGATCCTGCGGAGGAAAAGGTGGCGGTGCGAGTCCTCGTCAGAAAGCAGTGCTGCGCGGGCCTGCATCAATATTGCCGTGAATCCCTGCGCGAGTCCGTCGTGAATCTCGCCGGCCACCCGGCCACGTTCGACGTCGAGAGCGGCGGTGCGGGCGTCTTCGGCCAATCGGGTCAGGCGCACCGCGAGCACGGCTTGTTGAGCTAGGACCTGCGCTACCTCGAGTGTGTTTTCATCGAGAGATAATTCAGCCGATTTGTCGAAACACAACCCGAGGAACCCGATAGCGGTGCCGCGATAGATCATCGGCACGTCAGCGACGTACCGGTGGCCCAACGCGCGATGAAATTGCAGCGCCTCCGGCCAATCGATTGGCGAAGGGTTGTCGTAGTCCATCCACAACACCTTCTTGTCGACGGCCATTGCGCCCCAGGCCGGATCATCCGCTGTCGACCGGGGAGCGCGGAACGCAGCGCCCAAAGGATCGGTAGCGACGTTGACAACTGCACCACGCATAATGAACGCTTCAGCACTCAGCGTCTGCTTTGCGGCGTCATGGATAAACACCGCTCCGCTCACGGCGCCGGCAGCGTTGATCGCCTCCATCAGCACGGCGGTCAGAAAGTCGGATAAGCCCTCGCCGGACGCGAGCTGGGCGGTTGAGCGGGTCAACGCGGCATTGGCCTGGGCCAAGGTATCAGCTCGCTGGCGGGCGGCGCTTTCTCTCTCCCGCAGTACCACGGCCTCTCGCGCCTTCGCCGCGGCCTGTTCGAGCGCTGCCACCAAACCGAGCTGATTGGCCAGCGCGCGCAGCAACGCACTGGTCCGCCTGTCAAACACTGGGCTGTGCACGAAACCGAGGCCGAGAATGCCGATCGTTCGGTCACCGTGGCGAAGCGGCACCATGGCCAGCGCCTGGTGGCCCTGGGCGTAATGCCAGGCGTTGCTCGGCGGCCAGAGCCGCGGCGCCAGCGCGTCGAGTTCTTCGGCTACCAATTGGTCATCCGACAGTGCGACGCCGGACGGAAAGTCAGACCACTGGCACGTCTGCCGGCACATGGGGTGAGCCCGATCGCTCTGAGGGTCCACCGGCTCGCCGTCGAGGAAAAGCAGCGGCATGGTGAGGCCCCTGTCGGGCTCTTCCAGCATCAGGGCGCTGCATTGTGCCCCAGCAATGTCACCGATCTCTTTGACCATGCGGGCCATGAGCACGTCGGTCGTTTCCTCCACAGTGGCGTGACTTAACGATCGACTCAAGACCGCATTGGCGCGGGCCAATTCGGCGGCCTGCTCGGCCGCGATAGCGGCCTCGCGATCACGCTCGGCCAGACGGTTGACTTGGATGGCGAGTGCGACTTGCTTGCCGAGCGTTTCCCCCAGGGCAACCTCCCCGGTGCTGAAGGGCTGCTGCTCATCGCGGTGCAACGTGATTGCAGCGCAACTAACGCCGTTAACCATCAACGGCACGTTAAGTTCCCACGCCCACCCGCGGCTGCGGCAGAAGTTGTGTAGTGCTGGCGACGCGGTCGCCTTGGTATGGTGCACGACACTGGGCGAACTGCGCCGTCGGTAGTCAACGCCTAGGTGCGCAGGCGACACGGTGAACCCGGACGCCATCTCACGAACAGTGGTCAAGTCGTCGCCGTTGAGGCTGGGTAGCTCATCCGGCCCGTAGACGACGCCGTGGTCGAGCCAGAAGCGCAGAAAGATGGTATCGGCAGGGTGCTCGAAGTAACCCGCACCGGACGCATTAAGGGCCTCGGCGACAATGCGCAAGGCCTTCGAGATGAAACCTTCAAGGCCGTCGAGGCTAGCTGTCGCGTCAACCAGACGCTGCAAGGCGACGTTGGCAACTTCCAGTTCTGCCGCCCGCGCCTGCGTCGCGGCCTCACGTTCGCGCGTCACCGCCAGCTCACGCTCGTGCTTGCCCGCCCGGATGAGCTGCACTGCCAATGCGGCTTGGTGGCCAAGAGACTGCAGCAGATCAAGTTCGTCTTGCGTGAGTTCGCGACGCCGAAGAAATGCAACGCCAAGAAACCCGGCAAAGCGGTCGCCGTAATGGAGAGGTGTCACCAACACCGTCTGCGAGCCGAAGCGACGGTGATACTCGACTGTTCCCGGCCAGAAGTTCTGGGGCTCGCGGTCAAGGTCGAAGTAACGGGGCGTGCGACGATCGCGGAGCACCTCGAAGCATCCCGCGCCGCTGGCCTGAATTGTTGCCGGAAATTGGAATCGCTCGGGTTCATTCTTGGCCACGCCCGCGACGGTAAACAGCTCGTCCTTGGCCTCGTCGTACAGCACAAGCTGACTGCCGTCCGCGTGTAGCCGTGAGGTCACCTCGACTGACAACGCATCCGAAAGTGTATCGAGATCGGAGCCACTAGAGAGTCGAAAGAGCAGGGCATTGAGTGACGCGTCATTAGGCGCCGGCTCGGCGGAATGGCCGGCGCCCTCGGCGTCGGTCGCCTGATCCCGAGAATTGCGCCGTAACTGACCACGTCGTGCGACGCGAGCCATGATGATCGCCGCCGACTGGAGAATCTGCCTTTCCGACGCGTCGCAGCGACGAGAAGTAGTATCGTCGAATCGTACCCACCCCCAATAGTTTTCGTTGACTTGGATGGGGCAACAAACCACGTATGCCACTTTCGCTTCCTTCAGCACACCGCGAAGTGTTTTGTCGGGTAGATCGCCGATCAACGCATCCAGAGGGTGGTCACTGTGGATCGATGCGTCGATCCATGGACGCATGTCGAGTAACGCCAACGAGTTACCGAGAGGTGTTCGGTCCCGGGCACCCCATCCGGCTAGGAGTTGCGGACGCGGTCGTGCTGCCCCACCTTGGTCATTGAGTTCGATGACGCAGGCTGAGGAAAATTCGCCCGCGTCAGCGATTGCTGCCAGGGCGTTCTGCAACGCCTCTTCTGTCGCGTCAGCCTCGGTCAGGACCGTAACGGCATCGCCGATCGCTGACCGCATCTTTGCTTGACGAAGTCTTGCCGCAGACAAGTCGGACGCTTGGCTGCGCGTGGGGCATTCGGTCGTGCCGCGAGTAGTTCCCTCGAAGGCGGTCTGTCTCACCACCGACATGGTATGTGCGGTGGCACGAAAACGCTGCTGGTCTTGGACCAAGTCTGGTCGTTGGTTGCGCCTGCGCCTAGAACTAAAGGTGAGGCAGACCCCAAATTGTCTCGGGTAGCACCAACGGGTAGACAAGTCGGGCCCGGCAGGGGAGCTTTAGTGAACTTGATGGTACAGTCCGAGGGAGTGGACGATGTCGGGTGGGGGACGAGCACACCGTCGCTAGGTTGCGGTAGACCGGAACATGAGTAATAGCGCGGCTCGGATTGCGGTGTTGTTGGCTGACGACCACGAGGTGGTTAGAGCTGGCGTAGCTTTTATGGTCAATCGCCAAGCTGACATGGAAGTGGTCGCCGAAGCAGCTAATGGGCACGAGGCGGTCGAAATGTATGCGGCCCGGCGTCCCGACGTTGCTCTCATTGATCTGCGGATGCCTGGCGTTGACGGGGTGGAGTGTGTTAGCCGGATCCGCGAAATTGATGCAGACGCGCGCGTGGTGATCCTCACGACGTTCGATGCCGAAGCCGACATTCAACTCGCTCTGCAAGCCGGGGCCAAAGGCTTTCTGCTAAAGGATGTCGCAGAAATCGAGTTGGTGCAGGGCATTCGAAGGGCGGCCGCAGGTCAGATGTGCGTTTCGCCCGCGGTGGCCACCAAGCTGGCCGAGCGGCTTCAGCGTGCGCAGCCCACGGCCCGCGAACTCGACGTGCTCAGGTTGATGGCGGAAGGAAAAACCAATCGGGAGATTGCCGGCGCCTTATTCATTGCCGAGAGCACCGTTAAGTTGCACGCCAACAACCTGTTTGCGAAGTTGGGGGCATCGACACGTACGGAAGCGATGCGGATCGCAATCAGACGGGGGCTAGTCCGTTTTCCCGACTGAATGTGTCAACGGCGCGAACCTTGCGCGCCGGCGTCACCGTCATGATCGGACCGGACGGAAAGGACTTCCCTTGATGGAAATCGTCCGCCCGCGTCGAAAAGCTGCCCATCAAGCGCGCGTCGCTTGAGGGCTTCGGCGATACGGCAGATTGCCGCCCCGTGGTGATAGACCGCGTCGAGCGCCTCTTCGGGCAACTCGTGAGGTTGCAGTGGTGTCATGTCGTCAGAAGTGACGCGGATGTGCGGGCCCCAATGCATTCCGGCAACGTCAAAACCTCGGGTGCATTTCGGGAATGGGACCATGACGCAGCCCATTGCTGCCAGATTGGCCAGCATGGACAGCTGCGCCATTTCGCATCCGCCACCAACGTTTCCGTGCCCGCCGCCAGTAGTGAACACGCCGCAAGCCCTGCCCACCATGTCGTCGTAAAACCACGAGGGCTCGCACAGTTCATCGATGAACTTCTTCATCGGCCAGCTCATTCCGCGTTGGTGCACCGGCGACCCCAAGATCAGGCCGTCAAGGTCACGAAAATCGCTGCGGTGACAGCTTGTGACTTGGCGGAGTCGAACATCGGCACCGGCAGCGCGCGCTCCCCGGGCCAGATGTTGACCGGCATAGGCGCAATGCCCATCAGAGGTGTCATAAGCGACGAGCAGTTGAATCGACATCGAGCTCCTCTCTATCGTCCGCCAAGGCCAACCCGAAACGGTTTCGTCATCGGTCGCGAAGCGGCACGCTCAGGGAATACCCAACTGTCATGTAGGAAACCGTGACCCACTGATTGCGCAGTCCCACGATCGGAGGCTGCTACGTAGTCGGCGAGTAGGGCCGTGCACCGGGGCGGATTCATGCTCGAAGTACCGATCGGTACAGTACTAGTTCGCGACGATCAACGGCCAGCGGGTCTTGCGCATGGACCGAAAGGAGCTCCGATGCATCAATGCAGCGTCGACCCCAACTGCGTGCGACACTGTCCTGTAGGAGAGCAAGTCGGGATCCTCAGGACTGCGGAGTCGAACCCCAAGCGGTCGTTGTGCCTGCGATGGACTACTGGATGCGGACTCCGATGGCCAGCCCTGCTGACAGCAGTGGTAGGGCTCGGGCTGCTTCTGCAGCCTCTTCCCGAGGCCCAGGCTGCACAGTGTCCTAATGTCGCTCTCGTGTTCGCGCGCGGCACCTTCGAGCCACCGGGGATAGGTGTTACAGGGGAGGCATTTCTCGACGCCCTCAGGACGCGCCTTGGTGGCTTGACAGTGGAACCCTATGCTGTCGATTACCCTGCATCACTGGATTTTTGGCGTGTTGCCGAAGGGGTTGTTGATGCAAGCCATGAAGTCGTCACCCTGGCGTCAGACTGTCCCGCCACCAGGATTGTGATGGGTGGATACTCGCAAGGCGCCGCCGTAGCGGTCTACACCACAACGGATGCTGTCCCAGCAGGTTACGTGCTTCCGGACGGGCTCGCCGGACCCCTACCGTCAGGAGTCGCGCAGCACGTCGCCGTGGTAGCACTATTCGGCAAACCACGGGACTCGTTTGTGCAGCTAATAGACGGCGGCGCGCCGCCCCTGACGATCGGTAACCTATTTGCAGCTAAGACCATTGACTTGTGTGCCCCCGCAGACCCAGTGTGTTCGCCAACAGGCACCGATCGCGCCGCCCACCGTGCTTACCCCGTCAACGGGATGACGAACCAAGCCGCCGACTTTGCGGCGCAAAGGCTTAACGTCACTCGCTGAAAACATCAATGAGCACCAGTCGTCCCAGCGATATGGCCGCAAACCGCCGATCCAGATGGTCGGCAATAGTGATCCGGCGACGCGAGCTTGGGATACATCGTCTGTGTGCTATCTGGTACAGTCAAATCCCCTACGATAGCTGGGCCGATGCTTGTATGCGCAGGAGGGTCAGGTTTACGCAGCATGTCGTCATGACCAGACAGATTTTGGCCTCTGAATGTGATCTGGTTGACAGCCTTATCTTTTCGACGGGTGCATCGTTGGTCGTCAAGTCCGCGACAGACTTTGCGTAACTTGGGCCAAACAAGTGGAAAGATCGATGACAGCTGACCTCAGTATGATTGGCACGATTGACGTCATTTATCGAGCCGCTGCCCAAGGTACGCGCTGTTGGGTGCGTAATGATCGTGGACAGGTACGGGAGCTTCCAATGGCGCGCTTCATGGGCTCGTCTGAAATCGCCGCTTCTGATCGTATTGTTGACGAACACGTTATTGCGTGTTGCTCGCAGCACCCAACACTTGACTTGGGCTGTGGACCAGGACGATTCACGGCTTCGCTGCATCACCGCGGATCGCCTGCACTCGGCGTCGACATGTCAGTCGCTGCCATCGAGCTGACGCGTTCGCGAGGAGGAGCGGCAATTTGCACCGACCTTTTCGGTCCGCTTCCAGCCGAGAGGTGCTGGCAGCAGGTGCTTTTGGTCGACGGGAACATCGGCATCGGTGGCAACCCTGTCCGAGTGCTACAGCGCGCCGCCGAGATGCTCGCACCGCAAGGGATTGTCATTGTCGAAGTCGATCCTCGCCCCTTAGCAGTTAGCCATGAAATGTTGCGCTGGGAGACTACAGACCACACCAGTCCATGGTTTCGGTGGTCGCGAGTGGGGGCAGGTGCTCTTGGGACCGTAGCCGACGCCGCGGGACTCCTCGTGACTGACGTACGCAGCATTCACTCGCGGATGATCGCCGTGCTTGCCGCCGTGGGAAGCACCGTCAAACACTAATTTGCACGCGCTGGCTTTGCGGTGTTCTTCTCGCGGTCAAGAGGATTCGACCGTGTGATCCAAATCGGCTATTCCAGTGGATTCACAACTCACTAGCCGAACAAATCCGACGGGTTCGGTAAAGCCCTTAAGTGCCACCGTCTCGCGGCGCTGGGTCACGGTGGATAACATCTCTCGCACCGCGGGATCGCAGGCAAGCGCTTGCGACAGTACGATGTCCCCACCCGCGCTCTGACCTTGCAGGCGCGCCGTCATGTTCACCGTGGAGCCGAAATAGTCGAGGCGGTCATTCAACGTCACCACGACGCTCGGTCCGGCATGAACGCCGATCTTCAACACCAGCGGCTCGGCGCCGGATGCTGCCGCGACGATCCGGTGCTGCATAGCCAACGCCGCCCGTACCGCTTGTGCGGGGTCGTCGAAGGACGCCATCACGGCGTCGCCGATCGTTTTCACGACCGCGCCATCGTGGTCCCGTACGACCTCGGCGAGTAATGTGAAGTGCTCGCGAACTAGGTTGTAGGCAGTGGCGTCGCCGACGCGTTCGTAGAGTTCCGTGGAGCCTCGCAGGTCGGTAAACAGCAGTGCCACCTGGCTGATGCCTGCATCATCGCCCGGTCGCAGCGTTGCCTCGGCGAACAGATCGCGGAAGACTTGCAAGGAAAGCACTTCCGGTGCAGTAAGTGTCTCGCGTGTCCAGGTCCGTTCCTCGATCAGCGCTGCCAACTCGAAGCCAGCGTCGTTGACGAACGTCACGGTCCCGGGCCGGTCGGTCGGCTCAGATGTCGCAAGCAACTCTGCACCGGTTGCAGTGATGTGCAAACCGGGAAAGGCGCCCGCTTCATAATCGACTTCGACAGCGTGGCCAGGGTGCAATGTGCGCAGCCGATAGGAACCGGCTGGCAGGTCAACGGGAACGGTGCGGCGCTCTCCCGGGCGTAGCAGGACTTGCACAGCCACATGCTCGGTGCTCATCGGGCCGGACAGGCAGAAGTCGCCTTCTGGCAGGGGACGTACCGTCGGCGACGGTGTAAAGGTCAGCTCGACATTACGTTCGAAGTCGCGATCGTAGTCGATGTTGCACGATGAACAATGCGCGCCGTGGGGTAGCTCGGCGAGTGTCGGAACGCTGGCCTTGGCCCCACGGCAGTTCGGGCACAACAGATCCCACCTCATGCCGAGCAGTCCGGCCCGCACACCGGCGAGACAGGCCTCGGTCGCCGCTCGCGGCGGCACCCCCAACTCGCCGGCCAGAACCTTTGGCCGCAGCCTGGCGAGATCGGCCGCCATGGCATTCAGCACCCGCTCGACGAGGCGGTCGCCGAGTCCGTTCCCATACGGGCTACTGTCGATGTCGCGGGCCATCGCGGTGGCCCGTTCACGTGCGCTCGGAGGCATTACCGGCTCCCGAAGCACGAACGGGGTCAGCCGCTCGGGTTCGGCGGCGCCGTGCGCGAACGTGACTGCCTCCAGGATCCGCCTTTTCACGTTCTTCCCGGCCTGCACGGCAAGTCGTGTGCCGAACAGTCGCCCCGCCAAGTTCAGCGGCTCCCACTCCAGGGTATAAGACACACGCGAACCGCCTCGGCCGTCCGGCTCGACATCGAAGACCGGGCCAAAGCGGCGGAATGGTCCCTTGCTGAACACTCGCCGCTGGCGAAAGTGTCGACCCGCGATCCATTCGTAGGGTTTTTCTTCCCACTCCTGCGCGAAACCCGCGGCTTTGGCCCGTCCGCGGCGCAGGATCGTGCCGTTGGGTTGCGGTGTTTCCTCGAGGGTGTACGGCGGCAGACCTAGCGCCTCGTTGAACCGCTTCGTGTCGGCCAGGACCGGCCAGAGTTCATCTGGCGGTAGGTCGAATGTCCAGGCCCACGAGCGACGCATCGACTCAAACTTCACGCTGCCCCCACCTCTGTGCGGTGTCCAAATGAGCAGGTACCCTCCTCAGCAACAAACCGGACCAGCCGGTTTCGCGCAGCATGCACGCGCCATCCAGGTTCTTTACTACGGTTCTGGCCACTGTCTAAACTCCGCCTGAACCGCGATCTGACGGTTCCTCCTAAACCAACCATCAGACCAAAACGTCAGTGCCACAACGTTTATCGCGCGCTGAGCGCCCAGGAAAAGCAACGGGTGAGTGCGGTAGCACAGGCAGTGCCAATCGACCTGAGTATCCATGAATGTCCGACCGCGTTGAGAGAAGTATGTCCACCGGCTCGCATAACGCTTGTCAATCGTGGACGAATTCGGCAATGACTTGGGCTAGTTGGGGTCCGCGATCTTCTTGGAGGAAGTGCCCGGCCCCGGAGATAGTGACCGGAGCAATATTTTTCGCGCCCGGAATGTGCTCGCGAAGGACCGCGTCAGCTCCCCGAGTGATGGGATCCTGGTCAGAGAATGCGCACAGGAAAGGCCGCGTGAAGCGGCCAAGCGCCGCCATCGCCGCGAGATTGGCCGGCGCGGCGGGATCGTCGGGCGAGGTGGGAACCAGCATCGGAAATTGGCGCGCCCCAGCCTTAAAGGAGTCACCGGGAAACGGCGCGTCGTATGCTGCAATGACGTCGGGAGTCAGATTCGTCGTACAGCCGCCGTTGACGATCCTGCCTGCATCGAAAGACGGTGTTTCTTGACTGTAGCGCTGCCATGCCAGAAAGGCCTTGCCCCGTTGTTCCCCCGTCGGTAGAAACGTGTTTGCGGCAACCACACGGCTAAAACGCTCGGGCTCCTCGCCGACGATTCGCAGGCCGATCAATCCACCCCAGTCTTGGCCTACTAACGTGATTTCGTCCAAGCCGATTGTGTCGAGGGCTTCTTTAACCCAATTGACGTGCGCCAGGTACGTGTAGTCCGAACGCATCGCGGGCTTGTCACTGCGGCCAAATCCCACGAGGTCCAGCGCCACCGCCCGCAATCCTGCGTCGACCAACACCGGAATCATGTGTCGGTATAAATATGACCATGATGGTTCGCCGTGCAACAACAAGATGGCCGGAGCGCGCCGCGGACCCTCGTCGAGGTAGTGCATTCTCAACGCCACGCCGTCGCCGCGGTCGACCGCAACGTAGTGAGGTGCAAACTCGTAATCCGGCAGCCCCTCGAAACGAGAATTCGGCGTTCGCAGGACACGCATGGACAAACATCCTTTCACCATCGCGTCGCGGATCGACCGGCCTCGACGTCCCAGCTTCGCCTACCACAGACTGTACCGGAAAGTACATCATGAGACGCGCAGGTCGCTCAAGCTGATCCTGCAAGTCTTGGAAACCGCAGCCCGCGTGCAGGCGGCCAAGCACACCGTTACTGTGCTCGCCGCGCGACCACAGGAAGTCGCCAAGCGAACCCGAGTGCGCTCGACATCCGCAAAACGAACACATCACCACCCCGCGCGCCTGTTTCAGGGTGTCAAAGACCAAGGCAGTCATACGATTACGGGTCAACACCGGTGTTGTCGGCCGCTCCGTCAGGCTAGCTGATGCCGCTGGCGCCTGTTACTGTTGCCGCAAGTTGAATTCGCAGCCCGATAGTCTTTTCCCGGCGCTCTGTTAGTTTTGCTGGATTTGTTGCGACACCGTGAACCGATAGGGCGTTTCTTGTGACCTTGCGCAGCAAAGTCGGCTCTCGTCGCATCCACCGCCATACCTTAATCGACTGCGCGGGGGCGCAGCTGGATGTTCCCGCGCGCAGCTTAGCCATCGTAGTGAGAGTCGATGGAGAGGTTGACGCCGCGAACACCGAGATTGTCGATCGCGAGGTCCTGCGCTTCGCGCGACTCGGGTCTCCACTCATTGTGGATTACTGCCGTGTGCAATTTCTGGAGATCGCCGGATTCCGAGCCCTCCTGAAGCTCGCTGACTTCCGACGTAAATCCCGTCTACAATTTAGCGTCATCGCCGGTTCAGCGATGCAACCGCCGCTGCGGGTCATCACCGATCACGGCTTGCCCCTCGCGGCATCCGTTCCTGAAGCACTGCAGCAGATCAACGACACGACTGCGACGCACCGCGAGTCTTTGACTGGCATGGTAGGTCAACGACAGCGAGGCGACGCGGCCTCTTCTGCGCAGCCAGTTGGACTATGTTGCGAAGAACGCTCCGAGGGCTGGCGAGCCGCTATTCAAGCGTCGAGTGCAGCGGCAGTTCGGTGCCTAGCGCGACGCTTCTCCGACGGCAGTGATACGGAGATCGAATTGCATGCCGGGATGAGCAGGTCAGTGTCAACAACCTCGGCTAGCCAGAGCATAGGGTGACTGCGCTGATGGGGGAGCAAGACGACCGCGAGCGGGTTATTGACGCCGCCTTCGATCTTTGCGAGAGATACGGCTTCGAGGCTACAACTCTGTGCGCGATTTCCGCCGGCGCCGAAGTGGCACCAGAGCAGCTTGCGCGTCACTTCGCCTCCAAGGATGCGATCGTGATGTCCGTCGTTTATTCGGTCTTAGAACGCATCGCCGCAGCGCTCGGGCAGGTTAGGCCCACGGCCAGTCCAGAAATTGCTCTTCTGGTCGCCACCACCGAGGTCTTGACCGCAATTATCGATGGGCGAGGCGTGATTACGCGAGAACGGATGCTGGCGATGGCTCATGTCGTCGCAACGAGTCCTAGGCTTGTGAGGCAAGCGTCAGCAGCTCGGAAGGAAGTTTTAGGCTGGGCACTTGCTGACAGGATGGGTGTTTGTATTGCTGATCGGCGCGTGCGTCGCGCGGTGACGATTTGGTCAGCGATCGCGGCTGGCGCTTATTTGAGCCGCGTCACCACCCCTTCCCATTACGATCCGCTCCGGGACAATCGATTGTCAGAGAAAATGTTCGAGGAGCTGGCTGGTACCTTCGCCGAAGTGATGGGCGACGATGTATGACGCGACAGCGGCGCGCCGTAGAACGGTAAGTTGAACGCCCACGCCTAGCCCAGTAATACCGGTTCCGCTAAATGAAGCACGAGCTGTAGGCGGTGTCACGGCACAGCGGGCGGCGACATGTGGGCCGCGCAGCCAATTACGCTGGCGGTGGTGGGACAATTCGGTCTCGACGGGATCGCCGTGCCCTCGGCGTAGAATTACGAGATCGCGATAAAGGCCAGGCCGACGGGCGTCATGGGCCGCGGAGTACGGTTCTGCCTGCATCAGCACGTGTATGTGACTCGACATACTTCGTGCTGGGTGCCGAATGGCACTGTGGTCACGAATTAACCGATATCAATGACCGCGGTGACAGGTGTGGATTAAACGCAAAGACCTCAAAGGACTTACATGTCAACGGCAACCGAGAACGGACCAGCGGGCGGCAAGGTGGTTTCAGAGGGCGGTCGCAACACTATCTCTAAGTTCTGAAGGGTCATTGACCCACGGCGCGGTGACCTCGACCGCGCCGACTGCCTCAGCACCTTCCGCAGTGCGCACCTCTACGAGCCCCGGTCCGCAGCCCTCGTGGCGGCGCCATGGCCACCATGATCGCTGGCTGCCACCGCCTTTACCCTCGGCGTTGCGCTGGTCACTTGGAACACTAACGACGTTGACAACCTCTGCCTGTGCGGCGACGGGGTGAAGGCGGCAGGCGGGTGTCCCATCGCGGGCCTGCATCGCCAATCCGGTGGCCCTCAGCGGTCATTGGCCGTGGATCCTATGCGCTGAACGGCAAGTCGCCCCCGTACGGGTCTTTGCCGCCTGCCGAGAAGTTGGAGCGGCTGGGCCACGGCCGTTTTGGAGTCAGCGGCCGTCGCGGTCACTCGACAGCAGCCGAGGCCGCCGCCAGGACTTCGGCGGCTAGGTCCGGGTCGCTGGCGCGGGCGATGACGACGGCGCCGACGAGCATGCTGAACTGTTGCAACGCGGCGGTACGGCGCTCCTCGGGTGCACCGTCCATGGTTGCGGCGAGGGCGTTGACGGTGTCCTCGACGCCGCGGCTGAAAGCCGCTTTGATCTGAGTTGTTCCGCGGCCGACGTCCATACCGAGCGCCGGGACCGGGCAACCGTTTCCGGGGTTGTGGACGTGCGTGTCGGAGAGGTACACGTCCCGCCAAGCCTGCACCGCGCCCGGTCCACCAGTTCTGAGTATCTCGGTGAACGTCGCGAAGGCCGTCTGCAGCGCGGTTTCCACGAGAGCGTCCTTGCTGGCGAAGTGCTTGTAGAACCCCCCATGGGTCAAGCCGGCGTCCTTCATCACCTCTCCGACGCTGGCACCGTCGATGCCGCGCTCGCGTAGCAGCCGGGACGCACTGGCCACGATCCGGGCGTGGCTCTTGTCCTTCTCCGCCTGGGACATCCGCATGTCCATCGACTCCCGTCTGATTCGGCTTGACATTTTGGAGTATAGACATAATCCTTATTGGATTACTACCAACATCTAAAAGGAGACTGCGATGGCGATCAAGCCTACGATCCTGGTCACCGGGGCGACCGGAAAGACCGGCGGGGCCGTGGTGAATGCCCTGCTCGCCCAGGGATTCCCGGTCCGTGCCATGGTCCGCAGCCTTGACGGGCGCGCCGAGGCACTACGGGGGGTGGGCGCCGAGTTGGCGGTGGCCGACCTGTTCGACCCGGATCAGCTGGTCGCCGCCATGCGGGGCGCCCAGCGCGCCTACTTCATGGCGCCCTTCCATCCGCATGCCTTGCAGAGTGCCGTCGCCTTCGCCGTGAGCGCACGCTACGCCGGCCTGGAGTCGATCGTGCAGATGAGCCAATGGACCTCTCATCGCAGCCACCCGGTCAACTTCACGCGGCAGACCTGGCTGATGGACCGGGTGTTCGCCGACCTGCCAGGGATCGCCCACACGATAGTCAACCCCGGTATGTTCGCCGACAACTTCCTGCGCACCATCGACTTTGCCGCTCTGCTCGGCATCTATCCGGTCCTCAGCGGTGACGCGAAGGCGGCACCGGTCTCCAATGAGGACATCGCCCGCACTGTCGTCGCGGTCCTGCGGGATCCCGGCCGTCACGTCGGCAAGACCTACCGCCCGACCGGCCCGGAGCTGTTGTCCGGCAAGCAGATGGCCGCTGTGGTGGCCGAGGCGGTGGGCCACCGTGTCATCCCGGTGTCGCTGCCCTATTCGCTGTTTACCAAGGTCGCCCGCCAGCAGCGTGTCGACCCCCTATCGGCGAGTGTGTACCTGCGCTACATCGGCGGCGACATGAAAGCCGGGGTGTTCGAATTCGAAGGCGGCGTGACCGAGACCCTCCAAGAGCTGACCGGCGCACCGGCCGAGAGCTTCCTGGCGACGGCACGCCGCTATTCGGCGATGCCGTTCGCCCGCCAGACCGCGGCGAACCGACTCGCGGCGATGGCGAAATTCATGGCCGTCCCGTTCCTGCCGGGCTACAACCTGCGCCGTCTGGATCGTCAGTGGGACCTGCCCATTCCCCCCAATCCGACACTGGGGATCCAGGACGCCCGCTGGCGCGAGGAGCACACCGCCATGATGAATTCCCGCCCGCTGCAGTCTGTACCCGCTAGCTGACAACGGTGACCACGCGCAGCCGCACGCCGACTCAGTCGATCAGCATCAACGCCACGCCGCACAAAGTGTGGGAATTCCTCACCCGTATTGAGACCATCGCCACCTGGTACGACGCCTGGGAACCGTCCTGGTGACCTCAGCTGCCGGAAAGACCGGCCCCCACACCGCCATGGCCCTGCTAGACAAAGGATTTCCGGTGCGGGCGATGGTGCATCACGACGATGCACGCGCCGCGGAATTACGCGACCGCGGCGGGGTGCAACGACTCACGGGACGAGCACCGAAATCCATGGAGACCATCGCCCGGCGTTGCCCGACCACCATGCCGGGCACCACCCGCGGACTCTCCGGTATGGCCAGTGCGATAACCACGCTGACCAAAGCAATGCCCGCTCCCGCTCCTAACACCGACCGGTATCTGCGAATGTTCCAGGACGGCAAGGAGATCGAAACGCTGGCCGTCGACTCGCCGACCTGGCATGCCACCCACAATCCGGACCGTCAACTGGCGCGGTGACCGGCCATTTTCATCACGAACGAGGAGCAAGAACATGACCTACACCGAAACAGGCGTGCAGCAGACCGTAGAGCGGCTACTCGCCGAAGCCGATCTGACCGGCCCACTGTCCCCGGAGCAGCTGAATTTCCTTGACCAGTACCACATCGGTGGTATGGCCGCCGTCGACCGCACGATCGGCCCGATGCACCTGACGGCGGCCGATCGGGTGCTGGATATCGGATCGGGTTTCGGCGGACCGGCCCGGCGGATCGCCGAATCGACGGGGGCCAGCGTGCACGGCGTCGACATCACCGCAGGCTATGTCGACACCGCCACGACGCTGACCCGCCGGTGCGGTCTGCACGACCGAGTCACGTTCGAACACAACCCTATCGAGGATCACCACCCCCAACGGCCCTACACCGCCGCGATCAGCATGCACGTCTGCATGAACATCGCCGACAAGCCCCGCTGGTACCGCGCGATCGCCGACCGACTCTGCGACGGCGATCAGTTCGGGATCTGGGACGTCGTCCGCATCACCGATGGCCCCGTGACCTTTCCGATGCCCTGGTCGATCGATGGCACCGACAGCCACCTCGACTCTCCCGAACAGGTGCAGACGGCGATCACCGGCGCTGGATTCGAGACTCTGGAGTGGGTCGATGAGTCCGGATGGGTTCGCGACTGGGTCACCCAGACCTTCGGTGCGGGGCTGCACCCCGGCCCCGGCATCCCGATGGTCATCGACGACGGATTCACCCGCACCGTCAACTTCGGGGCCGCCTTGGCCGCTGGCACCCTCGGTGTCTATCGCGGCTGCTTCACCAAAACCACACCCTGACAACAACTCCGCCGATTCCCGTCCCCAAAACCACGAAAGAATCACGACGATGACTACCAACGCTGCCGAACCAGTCAAGATCACCACTCAAACCAAGTTTCTCGTGGTAGGAGCCACCGGACACGTCGGCTCGAAAATCGCCATCCTTCTGGCGGACAAAGGATTCGACGTCACCGCACTGGTGCGCAGTGACGGGGCCAAGATCCGCGACCCGTACCACGGTGTCATCCGTTACGTCACAGGCGACCTCGCCGACGATGCGTCAATGGCCAAAGCCGTCGAGGGGATCGACGTCGTTGTCTCAACGGCCAACGGTGTTGTTCCGCAGAAGAAATCCGACAATGCTGCCAGCGTCAACGACCACGCCCTGGGATTCATCGAGATCTGCGAGAAGGCGGACGTCCAGCGCTTCGTCCAATCGTCGACCCCGAGCTATCCGCGGGAGCAGCGAGTACCCGAGTTGGCCGGCAAGCGCCGGCTCGAGCAGCGCCTCCAACAATCGCCCATGCAATCAGTCATCGTGCGCAACGCCGCGTTCATGGACGTCTTCCTGGTATTCGGCGGCTTCAAAGGGGCCGTCGACTCCTCTGCTCACGCCACCGTGCTCCGCAACCACGGCTTCACCAAATTCTGGGGATCCCTGACCGGGAACCTGGCCGAGAAGTACGGCTTCTTTCTGGCTCCCGGCGGCGCCTCGCACGGCACCCCGATCATCGCTACCCGCGATGTCGCCGAGATGATTACCGGCGCCGCACTTTATACCGGCAGCGAGGACCTCCTCATCGAAGCCAACGGACCGCAATGGCTGACCTGGCGGCAGATCGCCGACACCATCGCCGCCACGACCGGACGCAGCAAGGTGCGGATCATCCCGCTGCCGGCTGGGGTGGCCTGGCTCAATCAGACCCTCGCCCGACCATTCTCCCCCTCAGCTGCGAACATTTTCGCGCTCATGGGGTTCGTCGCCGAGTACCAGCCGCACTGGGACTCCGCACCCGTCGTTGAGCAACTCGGTCTGCCCCCTCAGTGGACACTCGCCGACTACCTCGACCACAACTGCGGCGCTCCTGCCAAACGATGACCGACGACGCCAATGGCGAAGAGGCCCGGTTCCGCTACGTCAACGTGGCGCAGTGGACCGATCAGGCGGCCTTCAGTCACGCACAAAGCGGAATGATGCGGCGTTTCGCCGACGAGTCACTGGATCGCGTCGGGTACTGGAAAACGTTGGGCATCAACATGAATGCTGCGACCTTCCACCCCGCACGGCGCTTTTATCCCCCCGCGTCGAGACCTTCACCGACACAGGGGACCACCAATCGACGGTCGATGTAGCAACCGCGCTGCGCAACGGGGACACCGGCAACTTCGAGCCTCAGCTGAACATGCTCACCGACGACTTCCAACTCTGGGCGCTTGCCGGCCCCTTGCGGGGAAAGAATATCGGCCGACAGGCGGCCGCCGAGAACTACGGGCTCATCTCCGGAGCCGCGGACACCCACATCACCCTGGAACAACCATCCTCCACACTCTGCGCGGCAAACCGATGAGCGGTGACAACACGCACCCGGTGCGACGCTCAATGATCTTGAGGTGATGCCGGCGGGGGCTCGGCGACCTGTTTGATCGACCGAGCGGATTATGGATGTGTGAATAGCCATCTTTTTGCCGGGGGAGTCGGTAATCCGTTTGCGGCGAGGGTCGTCACCGATGGTGTGGTAGTGGAGGAACGCGCGCAATTGAGCGGGCAATGTGAGCAGCAGAATTCGTCGGCGCATGTGTTTGTGCTGCAATCGATCCCCGTGGCGTCTGCGCGGCAGGTGTGGGTGGATTCGAGTCGCGAGGGGAGCATGTCGGCGGGCCAGATGTCGATTATGCCGGCGGGACTTCCCATGTTGTGGGAGTGGCAGGGTCCTGTCCAGGCACTGCACGTCTCAGTAAATCCGCGTGTGGCTGACCTACTGGCGGCCGACCGTCTAGGGCGTTCATATGTCGAGGTGCCTGCTCTGTGTCTGTTCGATGACCGGTTTGTTCGCCATCTGCTGGAGCTGCTGCGTATGGAGGCCGTGGCCGGTGCCGAACCGCTGCGATCTCAACACCTCATTCAGCGGCTCTTACTGCGGGTCGGCATTGGTTCTCGCAGAACCATGAAGCCACCCACCGGGGCACTGCGGCCGGACGGCGTGCGCGCGGTGACCGACTGGATTGAAGAAAACCTCGCCGACCCCATCTCGGTCATCGACCTTGCTGCTTTGGCTGGTGTGGAAGCATCCTGGTTTACCCGTCTGTTTTCGCGGGCCGTCGGGTGCTCCCCGTATCGCTACGTGTTGGAACGCCGTGTCCTGCGCGCCCAGATCGCCCTGCGCAGTGGGATGTCAGTCGCTGCAACGGCATCGCTGTGCGGGTTTGCCGACCAAGCGCATCTGAGCCGCCATTTTCGTCGGCAAGTCGGCGCCACCCCGGCTGCCTGGGCTCGGATCTCGCGCAACTGAAGCGCGAAACGTACAAGATCGTGGTGACTGTCATCGGGTATCAAAAGTGAGTGAGATATGGCATGCGCGGTCTCACCCGATGTGGTGAGCCATCGTGTTTTCCGGTCATCGTGTTCCACAACTGCGGCGGTGATATGCCGTGAGCAAGCCGCTGGACGGCAAGGTCGCAGTCGTTACGGGGGGCTCGCGGGGCATCGGTCGGGCTATCGCGCTGCGGCTAGCCGGCGACGGTGCGCTGGTTGCTATCAACTACATGTCCAACGCCGCCGCGGCCGAGGCGGTGGTTGCCGCCATCGCGGCCGCGGGCGGTGAAGCCTTCACCGTGCAGGCCGACCTGAGCTCATACGCCGGTATCCGTGCGTTGTTTGACACCTTAGACGGCGAGCTGACCTCCCGCCGTGACGATTCTGGCTTCGACATCCTGATCAACAACGCCGGCACCGGCCGGGCAGGGACCCCATCGGACACGTCGGAAGCCGACTTCGACGCGGTCTTTGCCACAAATGTCAAAGGACCGTTCTTCGTTACTCAGGCCGCCATCCCACGCTTACGCGATGCTGGCCGAGTCGTGTTCATTTCTTCCGGGCGGTCGAAACGCCCGCTGGTGTCTACCGCCGCCTACTGCATGGCCAAGGCGGCAGTGGACACCTTGGCAGTCATGCTCGCCGCCGAGCTGGGCCCGCGTGGCATCACGGTTAACGCATTGGCACCAGGATGGACGGTGACCGAGTTGAGCTCAGAATTTCTCGGCGACCCGCACAATCAGCAGGCCATCTCGGAGATCAGCGCGTTGCGGCGGTTAGGACAAGCCGACGACGTAGCCGCCGTGGCCGCGTTCCTGGCTTCTGACCAGGCGGCCTGGATTACCGGCCAATACATTGAGGCAAGCGGTGGATTCGACTTGGTCGCCACCAGATGAGGAATCCGTAGTGCGCATCGGTGTCGTCAACGCTGGCAACATCGGTCGGACATTAGCGCAGGCGTGGCTTCGCGCGGGTCATGATCTCCTGCTCGCCAAGGACGGATGCCAACGCAAGCTCGACGATTTTATCGTCGACCATCCGATCGCACGTCGCGGCACACCGGCTCAAGCTGTCGCCTTCGGCGATGTCGTGCTGTTCTCGGTGTACTGGCCGCGGCTACCCGCCGTGCTATCGGCGACCGGTCCGATCGCCGGCAAAATCGTCATCGACACCATGAACCCGCTGCGGGTCGACGAGCATTTCCAGCACAGCCACGATCTCGAGTTCATGGCCCGCTCGTCGACGACCGAAAAGCTGCAACGCGAATTGCCCGACGCTCGGGTGGTGAAAGCGTTCAGCACCATGCCCTCACAACTTCTCGACATTCGGCTCTGGCATGACACGCCCACCCCGCCGCCGGTGTTTCTGGCCGGCGACGATACTGCAGCCAAAGCGGTCGTGGCCACGCTGGCCCGCGATGCTGGCTTCACAGCACTTGATACCGGGCACGCGGCGGCCGCCCGCAGCATCGAGCAGCTCGGGGTATTGACCCACCAGGTCGGGAAACACAACTTCGGCGGCGAATATCAGAACCTGGCGCCGGCGATACTGCGTGCCGGCCCGGCCGTTGCTATCGGGGCGAAATGACGACAGAAAAGGACGCACCGCGATGAGTGAACACGACCAAGGCGACGACTTGCCGGCGCGCATACGGCGCAGCATCGGTGAAAACAGCCCTTTCGGACTCCAGACGATCGTGCGGGCGAAGACCAGCAAGCCGCAGACAGACTCGCCGAGGTCCTGCGAGCCGTGGCCGTCCCGTCACGCGCGGAACCGGGCAATCTTCTATACACCGTCAGCCGCGGCGAAGACGGCCTCACCTTCTACCTCCATGATCGGTGGGCCTCGATCGCCGCGGTCGCCGAGCATGAACAAAGCGCGCACTTTCGTTCGTCCATCAAAGAATTCGGCGCTCTCATCGATCCGGGCTCTGCGGTAATTGATGTCCTGAAGATCATCGATAATTAACTAACCGTCAGCGGTGGGAGGAGAGAAATCGATGCGTTTGACCTACGAATTTGAGTGGACCGTCGCGGCCGAACAGCCCTCCGACATAGGTCGACTCGACAACGGCGTGCTTCACCACCATGTACTTCCCTCGGCACGGCTCATCGGTGACCGATTGAACGCAAACAGCGTTCACCCCGGCACCGACCTGTTCCGCCAACTCGATGACGGCTACGCCGCCATCGACGTGCGCGTCCTGATGCAAACCGACGACGGAGCACTCATCCACGTCGCGTACCAAGGCTTCGTCGAACCCACCGAGGCCTTCTTACAGGCCGTCCAATCGCTCACACCAACCGAATTCACCGACCAATCGATTCGCACCACCTGGACGCTGACCACCGGCGATCCGCGCTACAACTGGGTCAACCGTGCAGTCTTTATCGGCGAAGGCCGTCTACTCCCCGCCGGCGACAACCGACTGGGCATGCAGCACAAGGTATACCGAGCCGCATAGACGAGCTCAGAAGCGTGTCGGACTTTCCTCAGGCCCGTGACACGGGTGTTTTGGTGAGGCGCGAAACGAATGATGCTCATATCTCGGGAGCACAGGCCCTGCGGAGTGGGTGGCCCGATCAACCGCGTTGGGGCGGAAGAGTTTTCAGATCCTAGGATTGAGCCTCGGAGTACGGGCTGGGCTGCCTCGCCAGCCAGCGCGACAGATCCTCTACGTCGTCGCCGAGGTCGCGAGTACGAGCGAAATCGGCGCGATAGGAAGGCGGATCGGAGAACCAACGAAACATAGCTCTGCCGTCGTCATCGTCGCCGAATACATCGAGCGGCAGCTCAACGAATGTGGCAGATTCACCAAACCGCTGAGCCACCAGGTTGGCGATCTGCTCGCCGCTAACTTCGTCGCCGGCAATCTCCACCGGCGCAGCGGCGGAGTCGCGGCGAACCAGTAGAGTCGCGGCCACGCTACCGATGTCGCGAACCGAAATCATCTGCAGCGGAACGTTTCCGGGCATGGCCATGCTGAACGCCAGCTTGCCATCCTTTCTATCGATCATCTCCAACAGGTTCTCCATGAAGAACGCCGGCCGGATGATGTTCGCGGGCACCGCGCCGATCAGAAACTCCTCGACCCGCCTCTTGCTCTCGAAATGGGGCACCCCGGACTTGCGCTCGGCACCACCAACCGAGCTGTACACGAGAAATGGTAGTTGGGCGGCGTGCGCCGCCTCGACGATAACTTTGCCGTGCGCGACCTCACCGTCGACGCCGCGCGGTCCCAACAAGCTCGTCATCGCGAAAGCGGCTCCGGCGCCCTCGAAGGCACGCCGGATGGAGTCCGGCGCATCCAACTCGGCCTCAACGACTTCCACTCCACGTCCGGCCAGCGCCCGCGCTGCAGCGCTGTCGACGCTGCGCGTAAGAGCGCGGACAGCCATCCCACGATCGACCAATGCGTCCACCGTTGCCGAACCCTGCTGGCCGGTCGCTCCAATGACCACGATGGGATCTTTACTGGTATTCGTCATGAAATCCCCCGCTATTTGCGTCTTGGTATTCGGCTGAGATGGCGTCGTGAGCGAACGCACTGTCACTGGGTGCTGCCCGGTTTGAGGTTCGCAGCGACGGCGAGATGATCGACCTGCTCGGGATCGGCGATGCACGGAAACATGATCAGCTCGTCGCAGCCCGCCGCGCTGAAGGCGCCGATGGCTTCGACCACCTCATCGCGGCTCTTCATCGCCCCCGAGATCACGTGCTTGGCATACTCACCGCTGAAGCCGTAATAGTGACCCAGGTAGGTCCTCGCGGCCACGGCGGCACCATCCCCGAGCGCGAAATAGCCCAATGCGACCAGCCGAGGCGAACCGTCTCGACCCGCCTCCTTCTACGCAGTTCGCACTCCGCGCGCGGTCTGAGCGAATTGCTCCACGTCGCCACCACCAGAAATCCACCCGCCCCCGAACTCGACGACCCGTCGATTCGTGGCGTCCCCCCGCCCCGATCAGCAGCGGAGGCCCACCTTCGTGGCGAAATATGGCCCATCCAAGTCGATAGCAGCGGCAGCTGCGCTTGGACGTCGGCGCCACCGCGATAGCACTCCAGAAGAGTGCGCACTGCGAAGGAATGACGCAGATCACCGACCCTCGGATGCGGCTGGCCGGTGGTGGTATGGATTCCGGCGGGACCGAGCAGATCGGCGAAGGTGTAGTCGATCGTGTTGACCACCAATCGGCCGCTGGCCGAGACGAAAAACGCTGACCACCCCTCGGTGCCGGCGGTGTGCTCTCGCAGCTGGCTGTAATCGCGCAGCACCGCAATTGTGGTGTGGTGCAGCAAGATCTGCCTGGATTTGTCGTATTTCGAGTTAGCGATGCGCACCACACCGGCGTCGAGGTCGACATGATCACGGTCCAGGCGTGCTGCTTCGCCAGCCCATGAACCGGCAACAACGATGACTTGCCCAGCATCAGCCCCCTTGTCGCATACATAGATTCGAGCGTGTTGCTACCCGTTGATAACGGGCGGGGCCACTAAGACGACGTTGTCTCAGATCGTCGCGCACGGCCTCGGCATCCCAGCCGGCCTTGTCCCAGTAGGTGCAGGTCGTCGGGGGTGGTGTCCGTGTGACAGGTGGCAGCACCCGCGGTGTTCGGCGATGGTCGAGTTATTTTTTCGGTCCAAGCCTGAGACCATCGCTGAAACAATGGAGACGTTGCGCTGTGTTGACGCCGTCAACGCGCCGAACCGAAAACCGCAGGTGACGAATTGCACTGAAATCGATCGAGTAAGGTCAAAGGCCCAGCTAGTGGGGTTGACGAGGACCAGATCCAGGGGTTCGAGTCCCCTTAGCTCCACCATTGTGATGAGTCGCGTCATCGGTTACAGATGAGTCGCGTCATGGGTTACAGATTCCCCGGCCATCGGCCGGGGTTTTTCTGTTGGTTGCGCCAGTAGTTGTGGTCGGGGTCGATGGTGTGGCTGCTCAGGATGTGGTGGCCGGTTTTGCTGATCACGGTGACGGTGGTGGCGGCGACCAGGATGAGGACTGGGGTGTGGGCATGGGGTCGGCCGATGCCGAGGTGGTGCAGGCGGCTGCCGTGGCGCAGGGTGAGTTTGCCGAATTGGTCGACGGTGTCGTGGCGGATGCGGAAGTGGGTGGTGGTTTGGCCGGTGGGCCAACGTCTCTCGAGTACCGTGTCCGGATTCCCGATACCCAGCCAGGCGAGGAAGTAGACATCGTCGTGCCGATGCGAGCGCAGCCGCTTCCTGGTAACTCGCAGGCCCAGTTCAAGATGGTGGACGACCACTACCGGGAGTACTTCCCGGACCGGTACCCCCTGGGTGTCGTCTTGTCGATTCTCGTACGGGAAGGGGCTCCGCCTCCCAAGTCGCCAGAGCGCGACAACGAGGATCTGGACCGACACAAAAGCTAACGATCGCTTCACTGTGCCAGCTTCGATAGACCACCTCATGCGAACACCAAAATTTGTCACCACCACCGATTAGGCTTCTAGAGGGATCTGTGGGGGGCACTCAAAATAGGCGCTGAGCTGCGGAAATGCGCTGGCTGGGTGCTATAATTGAAAACGATTATCAACAACATCTAAACGGAGACACAGCGCTGTGGCACTGAAGAAGTCTGACCTTTACAGCTCACTATGGAAGTCCTGCGACGAACTGCGCGGCGGCATGGACGCGTCCCAATACAAGGACTACATCCTGACGCTCCTTTTCGTGAAGTACGTCTCCGACAAAGCAAAGACCGACCCCGACAGCTTGATCGACGTGCCCAAGGGCGGCTCGTTCGATGACATGCTCGCTGCCAAGGGTGACAAAGAGATCGGCGATCGCTTCAACAAGATCATCGCCGCGCTTGCTGAGGCGAATGGACTGCAGAAGGTCATCGACCTGGCCGACTTCAACGACGAAGAGAAGCTCGGCAAAGGCAAGGAGATGCAGGACCGCCTGTCCGCCCTGGTCACCATTTTCGCCGACCTCGACTTCCGCCGGTCTCAAGCAGAGGGTGACGACCTGCTCGGTGACGCCTACGAGTACTTAATGCGCCACTTCGCTACTGAGTCCGGCAAGAGCAAGGGCCAGTTCTACACGCCGGCTGAGGTGTCTCGCATCCTGGCGAAAGTCGTCGGTATCGGTCCCAAGACCAAGCAGGACCAGACGGTGTATGACCCGACGTGCGGATCAGGCTCACTGCTCCTGAAGGCCGCTGCTGAAGCGCCTCACGGCATCACCATTTACGGGCAGGAAAAGGACAACGCGACGTGGGCGCTATCCAAGATGAACATGATCCTGCACGGCAACGAGGTCGCCGACATCCGCAAAGGCGACACGATCACCAGCCCTCAATTCACCAAGGGCGACCATCTGCAGACGTTTGATTTCATCGTGATGAATCCACCCTTTTCGGTGAAGTCATGGAACCACGGACTCGATAAGGAGTACGGCCGCTTCGAGTTCGGCCGACCACCGGAGAAGAACGGCGACTATGCCTTCCTGCTGCATGTCATCAAGTCGCTCAAGAGCACCGGCAAGGCAGCCGTCATCCTCCCGCACGGTGTGCTGTTTCGCGGCGGCGCCGAGGCGACCATCCGCAGGGAACTGCTCAAACGCGGCTACATCAAGGGCGTTATCGGGCTGCCGCCAAATCTGTTCTATGGCACCGGTATTCCAGCTTGCATCGTTGTCATCGATAAGGAGAACGCAGCGGGCCGCACTGGCGTCTTCATGATTGACGCCTCAAAGGGCTTTATGAAGGACGGGGCTAAGAACCGTCTACGTAGCCAGGACATCCACAAGATCGTCGACGTCTTCACTAAACAAACCGACATCGAACGCTATTCGCGCATGGTGCCGCTCAAGGAGATCGCGGAGGCGAAGAATGACTACAACCTGAACATTCCGCGCTACATCGACTCTTCGGAGCCCGAGGATCTCCAGGACCTGAACGCTCACTTACACGGCGGCATACCGAACGGCGACCTTGACGCGCTCGACGCTTATTGGCATGCCTTTCCAAGTCTGCGCAGCACACTGTTCACGCCGAATCGCAGCGGCTACAGTGATCTCGCCATCGATATTGCGAGCGTTCAGCAGACCGTGCTCGATTCTGCCAAGTTCAAGACGTTTGCCGCGAAAGTCGATGCTGTGGTTGACGAGTGGTTCGCGGCGCACCGATCGCACTTGGCCAAGATTGACCAGAACACCAAACCCGCCGAGCTGATCAGTGAGATCGGCGAGGATCTTCTTGCACGATTCAAATCGATACCGCTGTTAGACGAGTACGACGTGTACGAGCAGCTCATGGCGTACTGGCACGTCGTAATGCATGACGACGTCTTCCTCATCATGAACGACGGCTGGCTCGGTGCCGCGAAGCCGCGCAAGACAATTGAAGACAAAGATCGCAAGCTCACCGAGACTCCCGACCTCGTGATCGGCTCTGGCCGCAGCGCTGCCAAGTACAAAATGGATCTGATACCACCCGTGGTGATGGTGTCCAATTACTACTACGACACCGCTGCAGAGATCGATAAACTCACCGCGCACGCCGAGGAAGCCACGCGCGCCGTCGAGGAGTACGTCGAAGAACACGCTGTCGAGGACGGCCTACTGGCCGAAGCGATGGACGACGACAAGATCAGTAAGGCGCTCGCGTCGGCCCGGGTGCGCGTCGCCAAGCACGAAAAGTCTGATCCCGACGAGATCAAGGCGCTCGAGCACCTGATCGGGCTCTACGACACCGAGGCTGCTGCCAGGAAGTCCGTCAAGGAATTACAGGCCGAACTCGACGCGACTGTCCTCAAAGAGTACGGCAACCTCACCGAGGATGACGTGAAATCGCTAGTGCTCGATGAGAAGTGGCACGTCACCATCAAGAGCCGCATCGCTGATGAGGTGACGTCACTCACGCACGACCTCGTAGCTCGCCTCCAGCAGCTCGGCGAACGGTACGCCCAAACGGTGAGCGCACTCGATTCAGAACTTGCTGATCTTGAGGCGAAGGTTGCGGGTCACCTGGCTGCGATGGGGGTCAAGTAGTGACAGCTGTTATCGGTAGCGCGGGTAGCCAATCTACTGTTGTCGGTGAACTCCCGACAGACTGGAAAGTGAAAAAGCTCGGGGACCTGGGCATAGTTGTTCGCGGTGGGTCACCCAGACCTGCTGGCGATCCGCGCTATTTCAACGGCACCTTCATCCCTTGGCTTACTGTCGCATCGCTGACAACTATTCCCGACAGTCAGTTGGAGGTTATCCAGACAACAGGGTTTCTCACAGAGCAGGGCTCCAGGAGGAGCCGCATTCTTCAGCCCGATACATTGATCATCGCAAACAGCGGGGCGACGCTAGGTGTGGCGAAGGTACTCAAGATCAAATGCTGCGCTAACGACGGCATCGCCGCTCTCATCGATCAGCACGCGGGAGATCGAGAGTTTCTCTGTTACTACATCAATACAAGGACTCAGTACCTGCGTGAGGTTGTCGCTCCCGGGAACGGTCAACCGAACCTTAATACGACGCTCATCGGCGAGATCTCAGTGCCGTTTCCTGACGAACAGGAACAGCGGACAATTGCTGGCGCACTCAAGGAGATTGATGGACTGATCTCAACCCTTCAAAAACTTATCGCCAAGAAGCAGGCGATCAAACAAGGCATGATGCAGCAGCTTTTAACCGGCAGGACACGCATGCCAGGGTTCAGTGAGCCATGGCGTGATGTTCGACTTGGCGACTATGTCACATACGTGAAGACTGTTGCCTTGTCGCGTGCTCAGCTCGACACCACGTCGCCTTTGCGGTACCTCCACTACGGCGACATCCACACGACGGCTGACGTCACCTTGGATGCAGAAAGAAAGGCGATGCCTCGGGCAAACGCACTACTCGCACGAAACGCTGGTCGGCTGCAGATAGGCGACCTGGTGTTGGCCGACGCATCCGAAGACCCTGCAGGTGTCGGTAAGTCAGTCGAGATTGCCAGCGTGCCCACGGAGGGAGTAGTGCCGGGTCTTCACACGATCGCGGCACGGTTCGATAAGCGAGTATTGGCTGACGGCTTCAAGGCTTACATTCAGTTCATCCCGACTTTCCGAGAATCGCTCCTGCGTTTGGCGGCCGGGACAAAGGTGCTCGCAACGACACGCTCCTATATTTCAAGCGTCGTTTTGCCGTTGCCTGGGGTTGATGAACAGCGAGCGATCGCCCGGGCACTCCACGACTGTGACGACGAGATCGAAGGCCTGCGATTGCGGCTCACCAAAGCCCAACACGTTAAGCAAGGCATGATGCAGCAACTTCTCACCGGTCGCACACGCTTGCCGGTTAAGGAGGTCGCTTCATGAGCGTTGGCAAGTCGGTACGCCTGTTCCTGGCCGACGGAACACCGGGCGGCTTGCTGACGGCAGAGATTATGAACTGGACGGGGCATGTGGTCGCTGCGCCTCGTTCAGATCTTGCCGCCCTTCTCAAGCGGCCGGAAACGTCGCGCACTGGCGTCTACCTCCTTCTCGGCGACGATCCGGACAGCCTCGGTGGGCAGCTGGCGTACATCGGCGAAGGCGACGACATTGCAAAGCGTCTGTATCAGCATGCGAGCTCAGAAGACCAAGGCGGCAAGGATTTTTGGGATCGCGCTGTGGTCCTGACGAGTAAGGACACCAACTTAACCAAGGCGCACGCTCGTTACCTAGAAAGTCGCTTCATCGCGCTGGCGCAACTCGCTAAGCGGGCTCGTCTCATCAATGGTACGGCGCCGGCACCGATCACTCTGCCCGAGGCAGATCAGTCCGACATGGAGTACTTCGTCGCACAGGCCAAGATCCTCCTGCCGGTCCTTGGTGTGAACCTCCTTCGCTCGGCCGCGACTGCCGGAGAGATGCCGACTGTTCCGACGTCAGAGATTGCCGCCGATACTGACTCTCCGCTGTTCGAGTTACATCTCAAAAAGGAGGGAATTGTCGCGCAGGCCCGCGAGATCGACGGCGAGTTCACCGTGCTCGCAGGCTCAGGGGCACGTGCCGCTTGGATGGCCGCCAGCCATCACGGCTACAAGGCGCTGCGGGAGCAGCTGATTCAGGAAGGGGCACTGGCTCCCGCCGACAATGGTGCGGTGCAGTTTGCCCACGATCAGGTGTTCGCCAGTCCAAGCGCGGCCGCGGCAGTCATCGCCGGCCGAAGCGCCAATGGTCGCATCGAGTGGAAAGTCCAAGGCACTGGGATCAGCTATGGGAGTTGGCAGAACCAAGCAATAGAACAACCTGCCGGGGAGGTGACAGCATGAGCAACGTCGGACAACTTGAACGCAAGACGCAGGATCGCGTCATCGGCCTATTCCGTGACTCCCTCGGCTTCGACTACCTCGGCAACTGGGAGACGCGCGCCAACTCGAACCTCGAAGTCAATCTGCTTACCCAGAACCTTCGTGCCCGGGGCTACAGCGACACCCTGATCACCAAGGCCATCGACAAGCTGAAGAGCGACGCCTCACTGGGCGGCGGCCGCGAGCTGTACGAGGCCAACCGCGACGTGTACGGACTGCTGCGCTACGGCGTGAAGGTCAAGGCTGGCGTCGGCGAGCACTATGAGACGGTCTGGCTGATCGACTGGGCGACGCCCGAGGCGAATCACTTCGCGGTCGCCGAAGAAGTCACGATTGCCGGAAGTCACAGCAAGCGGCCGGATCTGGTGCTCTATGTCAACGGTATCGCTTTCGCCACCCTCGAACTCAAGCGCTCGAAAGTCGCCGTCTCCGAAGGCGTTCGCCAAACAATCGGCAATCAGAAGGCTGACTTCATCCGACCGTTCTTCACCACGGTGCAGCTGGTATTCGCCGGCAATGACGTCGAGGGCCTGCGCTACGCGGTCATCGACACGCCCGAGAAGTACTGGCTGTCATGGCGTGAGGAATCGGACATTGCGGAGCCCCTAGACCGGGGGCTGACGCAGTTGTGTTCGAAGGCGCGGTTATTGGAAACCGTGCACGACTTCATGGTGTTCGACGCCGGGGTCAAGAAGACAGCCCGACACAATCAATACTTCGGCGTCAAGGCCGCCCAAGACCGCATCTTCAAGCGCGAGGGCGGCATAATCTGGCACACCCAAGGCTCTGGCAAGTCACTGACGATGGTGTGGCTGGCCAAATGGATCCGCGAGCATCAGAAGGATGCGCGGGTGCTGCTGATCACCGACCGCACCGAGCTCGACGACCAGATCGAGAAGGTGTTCGGCGGGGTCAACGAAACGATTTACCGCACGAAGTCCGGTGCTGACCTACTCGCGACGCTGAACAACAGTGCGCCTTGGCTGATGTGCTCGTTGATCCATAAGTTCCGCGCCTCGGAGGACGAGGCGGTCAAGGACGAGGACGAAGCCGACTTCATCGCCGAGCTGAACTCAAAGATCCCGAAAGACTTTGCCGCCAAGGGCAACATCTTCGTCTTCATCGACGAGGCCCACCGCACTCAGTCAGGCAAAATGCACGAGGCGATGAAGAAACTGCTGCCCGGTGCGATGTTCATCGGCTTCACCGGCACGCCGCTGCTAAAGGCCGACAAGGCCACCAGTATCGAGACCTTCGGCAGCTTCATACACACCTACAAGTTCGACGAAGCGGTGGAGGACGGTGTTGTGCTCGACCTGCGCTACGAGGCGCGCAACATCGATCAGGACCTGACATCGCCGCACAAGGTCGACCAGTGGTTCGAAGCCAAGACCAAGGGCATGACCGATCTATCAAAGGCCGAGCTGAAGAAGCGCTGGGGCACGATGCAGAAGGTCGTCAGCTCCGAGCCACGCGCTCGTCAGATCGTCAACGACATCTTGCTCGACATGGACACGAAGCCGCGCCTGATGGACGGCCGCGGCAACGCCATGCTCGTCGGGTCGAGCATCTACCAGGCCTGCAAGTTCTATGAGTTGTTCTGCCAGGCCGGATTTAAGGGCAAATGCGCCATCGTCACCAGTTACGCCCCACAGGCTGGCGACATCTCGAAGGAGGATTCCGGCCAAGGCGCGACCGAGAAACTGCGCCAGTACGACATCTATCGGCGGATGCTGGCCGACCACTTCGGCGAATCCGAGGTTGCGGCCATGGGCAAGGTGGAGCAATTCGAGAGGGATGTCAAAGAGAAGTTTGTCAACGAGCCGGGACAGATGCGCTTGCTGATTGTGGTCGACAAGCTCCTGACCGGTTTCGACGCGCCGAGTGCAACGTACCTATATATCGATAAGAAGATGCAGGATCACGGTCTCTTTCAGGCGATTTGCCGCGTCAACCGACTCGACGGCGACGACAAGGACTACGGCTACATCGTCGACTATCGCGACCTCTTCAACTCGCTCGAATCAGCCATCACTGACTACACCAGTGATGCTCTCGAAGGCTATGAGAAGGAAGACATCGATGGCCTGCTGACCGATCGCCTCGAGGGCGCGCGCGAGGATCTGGACGAGGCTTTGGAAAAGATCCGTGCACTTTGCGAGCCAGTCGCCCCACCAAAAGACACTCTGCAGTATCAGCAGTACTTCTGCGCGATGGAGCAAGGTAACGCTGAGCAGCTGAAGGCCAATGAGGCGAAGCGTGTCGAACTGTATAAGGCCGTGGCGGCGTTGACGCGAACGTACGGCAACCTGGCGAACGAGATGGCTGCCGCTGGCTACACCGACGACGAAGCTGCCAAGATCAAGGCTGAGGTTGCGCACTACGCAGCCGTTCGAGACGAAGTCAAGCTCGGCGCCGGCGAGGATGTCGACTTCAAGCAGTACGAAGCAGGCATGCGTCACCTCCTTGACACCTACATCCAGGCCGACGCATCTGAGACTGTCTCCAATTTCGAGAACACCAGCCTGATTCAACTGATCGTGCAGAGAGGCGCTGGCGCAATCGACCTGCTACCTACCGGGATCAAGAAAGATCCCGAAGCGGTGGCGGAAACGATCGTGAACAACATGCGCAAGCTCATCATCGACGAGCAGGCCACCAACCCGAAGTACTACGACAAGATGTCCGAGCTGCTCGACGCCCTAATCGAACAAAGACGTAAAGAAGCCCTCGACTACAAGGACTACCTTGCGCAGCTGCTGGAGCAGGCGACGAAGCTCGCCAAGGGCGAGTCGGACACTACCTATCCGGAGTGGGCCGACAACGGTGCGCGAAGGGCATTGATCGACTTCGCATTTCCGGACCCCGCCATCGCAATCCAGGTCGATACCGCAATACTCACCAATAAGCCGCACGATTGGATTGGCAACCCGCTCAAGGAAAAGGTGGTCAAGCGGGCCATCCGTAAGTCCCTCCCGTCAGACTTCGACCGACTCGACGAACTATTCGAACTGGTGAAGGCACGACATGAGTACCAGTAGCGCCTACTTGTCCGTCAGCGGCATCGACGTCGACGTCATCTACAAGGACATCAAGAACCTGCACATCGGCGTCTACCCGCCGCTGGGCCGTGTTCGTGTCGCCGCTCCAACCAAGTTCGACGATGACAATGTTCGGCTGGCGGTCATCCGCCGGCTCCCGTGGATCAAGAAGCAACGCGAGAAGCTGCAGGCGGCCGAGCGCCAATCCGAGCGTGAAATGGTCACCGGTGAGTCCCACTACGTGTGGGGCGTCCGACACAGGCTGAAAGTGATTGAGCGGGTCGGACGACCTCATCTTGAGGTCGACGGTGATCGCTTGCTGCTCTATGTCCCAGAGGAAACCGACAGTGACAGCCGACGAAAGCTGCTTGATCAGTGGTATCGGCACCAGCTCCGCACCGCAATCCCCGACCTCATCGCCAAGTGGGAGCCCATGCTCGGTGTCACAGTGCCCCGATGGAGCATCCGCCGCATGAAAACGAAATGGGGCTCATGTAACAGGGAAAGTCACCACATCTGGTTCAATGTCGAACTCGCCAAGAAGCACCCAGGCTGCCTCGAGTACATCGTTGTCCATGAGATGACACACCATCTTGAGCGCAACCACGGCGACCGCTTCACCATGCTCATGGACAGATTCATGCCTGACTGGCGCAGCCGCCGCGATCAGCTTAACGACGCGCCGCTGGCTGAGGAGGAGTGGGAAACGCGTCGTGCCTGAATCAACGAATGAGCTACAGGATGGTGGCGGTGAAATTCGACAGAGGCTGCACGAAGAAGTCCAAACAACCGGAGCAGATCCCGTTCCAGGTGCCAGGACAAGAAGGATACTCAGCATCGACGGGGGTGGCGTCAAAGGTGTTTTCCCGGCGGCATTTCTGGCCGACGTCGAAGAGAAGCTTGATCGACCGATCGTTGATCACTTCGACTTGATCGTCGGCACGTCGACAGGCGGCATTATTGCGCTCGGGCTCGGGATGGGGCTATCAGCAAAGGAAATACTGTCGTTTTACCAACAGCGAGGCCCGGAAATCTTCCGTGGCAACAGGGCGATTGGGCTACTCCGGTGGCTCGGGGCGGCGAAGTACGATCCTGCCCCGTTGAAAGCCGCGCTGGTCGAAGTTTTCGGCGACCGCCGACTCGGCGACAGCAAGACCAGGCTCGTGATTCCTTCCTTGGATCTTGAGACTGGCCAGGTGCATGTAAAGAAGACGGCACACCATCCGCGGTTTGAGCGCGACTACACGGAACGGGTCGTCGATGTGGCGCTGGCGACCGCAGCCGCGCCCACCTATTTTCCGACGCACCGATCAGAGGCTGGCATCCCGCTAATCGATGGTGGCATGTGGGCGAATAACCCAATGGGCACTGCGGCTGTAGAAGCGCTCGGCGTACTCGACTGGGCAAAGGGCGATGTTTGCCTGCTGGGTGTCGGGTGCACCGAATCTCCGCTCAGCATCGCTGCGCATCGCCGGTCGCGTCTCGGTCTCAACTACTGGGCAACCCGACTGGTGGACGTCATCATGGCAGGCCAGTCTTCGGCCTCATTGGGAACCGCACAACTCCTCCTTGGACACGAAAACGTCTACCGCGTATCCCCGGTCGTCGGAAGTGACCGCTTCAAGCTGGACCGCGCAAAGGACATCGAGTCACTACGGGCGCTAGGTGCCGCTGAGGCACGTACTCAGCTTCCGTTGATCCGCGAGAAGTTCTTCAGTGGCCCGGCGGAACCGTTCGAGCCGTACCGAAGGCCAGGCCAGGAGGCGCATCGGTGAAACTGATAGCGCACTTCGACGCCTTCCTCGTAAATAAGGTGAACCTGAGCGACGCTCGGATTGCCCAGCTTGACAGCCGGGTGACGGCGGTCGGCAACTACCTATCTAGCGGTGACAATGACATTGCCAACAACTACCTGGAGCTGATACCCCAGGGCTCCTATGCCCATCGGACAATCATTAATCCGGTCCAAGAGAACGACGAGTTTGACGCCGATGTCCTGCTCAGTATGAAGGAGGCCGATGGCTGGGATGCCGAGGACTATGTTCAGGAGCTTTACACGGTCTTCCGGGCTTCCAGTACTTACCGAGACATGGTCAGCCGGCACGACAGGTGCGTAAAAGTTGATTACGCCAACGAGTTTCACATTGACGTCGTGCCTTACCTTGAGCGCCACGACGAACACTTCATCACGAACCGTGTCACCAACACCTACGAACTGACTAACCCCGAAGGCTTCAATGAATGGCTCGACGAAAAGAACAGGATCACCGGCGGTCGCTTAGTCAAAGTAATCCGGCTGTTGAAGTTCATCCGCGACTACAAGAACACATTCACGGTGCGCTCGGTCATCCTGAACATCCTTGTCGGGGAACGAATCAACGACGTCCTGCTCATGGACAACCCTGACTACTACAAGGACGTACCGACAGCACTCAAGAACATCCTGAAGGACCTGAACGGCTATCTCCAAGCCAATCCGACGCTGCCGCTGATCAGTGACCCGAGCTGTCCGACCGAGAGCTTCAACCATCGCATCGATCAAGCTCAGTACTCGAACCTTCGCGACAAGGTTGCCTACTACTACGAGAAGATATTGGCCGCCTACGACGAGACCGAGCTTGAACTCAGCAAGACGAAGTGGCGCGAGGTCTTTGGTCCACTGTTCGGCACCTACGACACTGCCGTCACGACGACCAAGAACGCACACATCGGCCGCGCCGGAGTCGACAACACCGAGGAGACGCTTGAAGCACGTTGGGGCATACCGGTCATCCTCAATCCAGCATATAGCGTCAGGATTGGCGCGCGTGTTCAGAAGAAAGCCGGATTTCGCACTTTCGAACTTCGCAAGCACGGCAACGTGGTTGGCCGCGATCGGACAATCAATTTCACTATCGCAAAGATCAATGTTCCTGCACCGTACACCGTCTACTGGAAGGTGCGTAATACCGGCGACGAGGCGATCAATGCAAACTGCATTCGAGGGCAGGTTGTCCAGGACAACGGCACCATGTCAATACAGGAACCAACGAAATACCGCGGCCAACATTATGTCGAGTGCTACATCGTCAAGGATGGCGTTTGTGTCGCGATGGACCGTCACACGGTCACTATCAAGTAGGGGGGAGGCATTAGTGCTCTCGACCGTGGGTATCGCGCATCTTGACTCCCCGCTTGCGTAACTGGCGCCAGACGGTGCCGTGGTCGACACCGAGACTTGCGCCAATCTGGGCAAGTGAGTTCCCAGAAGCGTAGAGCTGTACGGCTTCGCTAACCTGTTCGTCTGTCAGCGGTTGATTGCGGATCTGGATGCCGGCTTCACGGAGCACTTTAATGACACTGCCCTTGCTGATGCCGAAGGCGGCCGCAAGGGCCGTCGAGGGCTCGCCTGCTGCGTACCGGGCGACGATTTCGGCAACCTTGAATCGCCCTGGTTCTGCCGGAGACTCGGGCTATTGGATTCCGATCAGTGGTTGGTCGGTCCGTTGTGCATCGTAGAACGCGGCTTCGAACTCGA
>RXJD01000027.1 GCA_003987775.1 Mycobacterium sp. | reverse complement strand
TAGTTACCACCGCCGCCGCCGCCGGGACCGCCACTACCACCGGGGCGGGCACCACCGGGCCGGGGTGCGCCGGTACGCGGCGGACGAGGCCCACCGGAGGCGCCACCGGGACGCGGCGGCATGCTGCCGGGCGAGGCTCCGCCCGGCCGCGGCGCGCCCGGGCGGGGTGCGCCGGGACGCGGAGCCTGCGGGTGCGGACGCGGGATCGGCCGGTCGACCGGCTGTGCCGAGGAGAACGGGTTGTTGCCGACGCGGGGGGTACGCACGCCGGGCTTGGGCATGGGACCCGGACGCGGACCCGGCGTCATCCCTGGTTGTGGGGCCTGTGGGGCCGCGGGCTGTCCCGGTGCGGGCGCCGCCGGGCCGGGGGTCGGCGGGGCCGGGGGCGCGGGCTTGGCCCGAGCCGCGGGAGCCGGCGGGGTGGCCGGCGCAGCGGGGGGCGCCGGAGCCGCCGGGGCGGCCGGGGCGGCCGGCCGGTTGGGCGCCGCCGGCTTGGCGGGAGCGCTGGTGGGCGCGCCGTTTCCGACGGCCTTGTCCAGTGCGCGGTCGAGTGCCGCATCGGTTGCCGCGGGCGCCACCTTTTCGGCGGGCCGGGCCGCCGGCGGGGCGGCAGCCGGCGGAGCTGACGGTGCGCTCCTGGCTGCACCGGCCGCGGGCTTGCCACCTCCGAACGACTCGCGGAGCCGCCGGGCCACGGGTGCTTCCACCGTGGATGATGCCGATTTGACGAATTCGCCCTGCTCGGTCAGTCGAGCGAGGACTTGCTTGCTGGTGACACCGAGTTCCTTTGCCAACTCGTGTACGCGGGCCTTACCTGCCACTACATCTCCTGTCTATGAGGCGACAAGCGGTTGGGCCGCGCCTCGGGTTTAGCTATGACGCATGGTCATCGGGACTTCACGGTGTGCTCATGTTCGTTGCTACCTGTTCTGTTGCCTTGGTGGACGGGCCCGCCAGGGAACTGACGTGCTCGATCACCGCGGATGTATCCGGTGAACCGGTGATGCGCAGCGCGCGGGTGAAAGCTCGCCGCCGAATCGCTTCTTGTACGCACTTCGGGCCGGGGTGCAACCAGGCACCTCGCCCCGACAGGCTTCCGGCAGTGTCAACGATTACGGAGTAGTTACCGTTCCCGGTCGACCGAGCCACCACTCGAAGCAGTTCGACGGCCAGCTCTCGCTTCCGGCATCCGACACACGTCCGCACCGGTCCGCTGGGGTTGTCCGGGCGTTGGCGCGCCGAGACCGAAGGCTCGCGCTGGATCACGGCTCAGTCTAGCGTCACCCGACCAGTGGTCAGAACCACCCGGGGTGCGGGTCAGCGCTCGCCTCACCCCGGTGATCTTCGAGCGTCGGCCCGCGCGTGCTTGAAGCGCTCAACGCTCAACACCCGGTGGGCTCAATATTCCCCCGCACGCCGGCACTCAATTCAGTAGACGACTACTGCGGATCACCCGATCGATCGGCGTGAGGCTGGTTTGCCTGATCGCACGATCAGTGCGAGGCCCTCAGACGAGAAAAGGGGCGTATTGCCATGTCGTATGTGCTCGCTGTGCCGGAGATGATGGGGTCGGCAGCAACGGAACTGGCGACCATCGGCTCGAGGCTCGGCGAAGCCAACGCGGCGGCAGCGACCTCCACCAGCACGGTGCTCGCAGCCGCGGGCGATGAGGTATCCGCGGCCATCGCGGATCTGTTCTCGGCCCACGGTCGGGAATTTCAGGCGATGAGCGCCCAGGCTGCGGCTTTTCAGTCCCGAGTCATCGTGGCGCTGAGTTCGAGTGCGGAATCGTTGATCAGCGCGGAAGCCGTCAATCTTTCGGCTCTCGGAAACTCGCTCTGGACCTCGATCTTCGGATCACCAGCCATCGAACCGGTCCCGGCCGGGCAGAATCCGGCCTTCAGCGGCACACAGGACCTGCTCACCCGCATTGAAACGGCGGCGCTGCGGCCGTTGAAAACCTTCCTGACCTTGACCGGGATTTACGACCAACTCGGGACACTGGGTTCCCCGGTTCAGCAGCTGTTTGTCAGCGGCCTCTTGAACCCACTCTTCAGCGACGCGCCACCCCGCCTCTTGACTGCGCTACTGGGCGAAACGGTTCGCTATACCACCTATGAGGGGATGAGCGTCGTCGAGATCGTCCCGGCAAACCCGACCGGCAATTACGTCGTCGCACTGCACGGTGGCGCATTTGTCTGGCCGCCGATGATCTTCCACTGGCTCGGCTACTCAGTAATGGCCTACCAAACCGGCGCGACCTTTGCGGTGCCGATCTACCCGCTGATTCAGCAAGGCGGTACGGCCGGCACCGTGGTACCCAAAGTGGCCGGTTACATCTCCACCCAAATAGCGGCTCACGGCGCTTCCCACGTGAGCGTGCTCGGCGACTCTGCGGGCGCAACCATCGGACTATCGGCCGTCCAATATCTGGTGGCCCACAACCAAGCTGTGCCGCGATCGATGGTTCTACTGTCGCCACTGCTGGACCAACGGCTGGTCAATCCGAACATCGGCCTGATCGACGACCCGTTCTTCCCCGATCGCTCGAACAGGATCTATCAGGCCAACCAACTCTGGGCGGGCGATCTTGCGCTGACCGATCCCCTGGTAAGCCCGCTATTCGGGTCCCTCGCGGGGCTCCCGCCGACCTATGTCTACGCGGGCTCCTTGGATCCCGTCGCGCCAGACCAGTTCATCCTTGCGCAAAACGCCGTGTCGCAATCGGCGCCGATCAACTTCGTGCTGGCCACCGGCGGCTTCCATGACTGGATTCTGCTGAGCCCGGGCGGTCTGCGCTACTGGCCGCAGATCGAGCGGGAGCTTGGTCTCTGAGCCGCTGTCAGGGCCCGGCGGCCGAGTTGACGCCGGCCACCGCGGCCATCAGCGCGCCGCCAGGTTGCGCTTCAGCGCTCGTGCGCCATCCCGTGGCTCGCGCCCTCCTCGGGCTGCCCCGGCGCGTCGCCCCGGATGTCGATGCGCCACCCCGTCAGGCGGGCGGCGAGCCGGGCGTTCTGTCCTTCCTTGCCGATGGCCAGCGACAGCTGGAAGTCGGGAACCACGACGCGGGCGGCGCGGGCGTTCGCGTCGATCACCGAGACCGAGACCACCTTGGCCGGTGACAGCGCATTGGCCACAAAGCGCGCCGGGTCCTCGTCGTAGTCGATGATGTCGATCTTCTCGCCGGACAGCTCGCTCATCACATTGCGGACCCGTTGCCCCATCGGCCCGATGCAGGCGCCCTTGGCGTTCAGACCGGGCACCCGCGACGCGACGGCGATCTTGGACCGGTGGCCGGCCTCGCGGGCGACCGCCACGATCTCCACCGAGCCGTCGGCGATCTCGGGCACCTCGAGCGAGAACAGCTTGCGCACCAGGTTCGGATGCGTCCGCGACAGCGTGATCAGTGGCTCGCGGGACCCGCGACTGACCCCGACGACGTAGCAGCGCAGCCGATTGCCGTGCTCGTAGCTCTCGCCGGGCACCTGTTCGGCGGCCGGGATCACCCCTTCAGAGGCCTTGGCCTCGGTACCTATCCGGACCACGACCAGGCCGCGGGCGTTGGCCCGGCTGTCCCGCTGGATGACGCCGGCGACGATCTCGCCCTCCCGGGTGGAGAACTCGCCGAAAGTGCGCTCGTTCTCCGCGTCGCGGAAGCGTTGCAGCATCACCTGCCGTGCGGTGGTGGCGGCGATGCGGCCGAATCCCTCGGGGGTGTCGTCCCACTCGCTGATGAGGTTGCCGTCTTCGTCGGTCTCGCGGGCGATCACCCGCACCACGCCGGTTTTACGGTCGATCTCGATGCGCGCGTCGGACTGGTGTCCCTCGGTGTGCCGATAGGCGGTGAGCAGCGCGGATTTGATGGTCTCGAGTAGTTCGTTGACCGAGATGCCCCGGTCCACCTCGATCGCATGGAGCGCGGCCATGTCGATGTTCATGCTCCGGCCTCCGTCCCCTGTGCCTGCCCCAACAACTCCAGCTCCGCTCGGGCTGGTGGCGAAAACTCAACTTGTACAACGGCTTTGACGACATCGGTCAACGGGATCTCCCGTATCGCCAGCTCGCGGCCGGCGCGGACCACCAGCGACAGCGTGCCGTTGCCGGCTTCGGCGACCCGGCCGGACAGCTGTGATCCGTCGGCCAGCGCGAGGTCCACCTTGCGGCCCCGCGCTCTGCGGAAGTGTTTCTCGGTGGTCAACGGGCGTTCCACGCCGGGCGAGCTGACCTCGAGGATGTAGCCGTCAGCGCCTGGGCCGTCCAGACCGTCCAGCAAATCCGACGCCGTGCGGGACAGCGCCGCGATGGTGTCCAGGTCCAGGGCGGTGTCGCCGTCGGCGATCACCGTGATGCGCGGCGGGCGCGTGCGGCTGTTGATGACCACGTCTTCGATCTCGTAACCTGCGCGCGCGAACTCTGCGGTCAGTAGCTCGATCACCTGCGTCTGCGAAGGTAGCCCGGTGGTCACGGCGAGCTCCTCATCTTGAGTTGTCGGTCATCGGCGGGCGCACGGCTTTCACAGCGAACTCAGAGAGCCCGGCTACCAACGATACGCCAGGATCCGCTATTGACGCCCGTACAACGACGCCGTAGTCGCATCGCCGGTCCCAGACCGCGTCGTGGCTGGCGCTGACGCGGTGCGCGGTGATGGCAGGATGTGGGGCGTGTCCAGAGCAGTACCCGTCATCAGCAGGCGGCGCGTGCTCGCCGGTGGTGCCGCTCTCGCACTCGGGGTGGTGGCAACCGCCTGCGGCGAGTCGGCGCCCAAGCCTCCGTCCGTTGAGGAGCTGGTGGGGCCGTTGGACCAGGCCCGGCATGACAGCGCGCTGGCCGCTGCGGCCGCCGGAGCGATCGGGAGTCCGCCGCAGATCGCCGCCGCGCTGACTGTGGTCGCCACGCAGCGCGCCGCGCACGCGCGGGCGCTGTCCACCGAGATCGCGCGGGCCGCGGGCAAGCTGGTTTCTTCGACCAGTGAAACGAGCAGTGTTACCTCGAGCACCAGCCCGACCGAGCCAGAGGCACCGCCCCCGCCTCCGCCACCGGTTTCCGACGTGATCGACTCGCTGCGCAAATCGGCGGAGGATGCCAACCGCCTGGTGTCGACGTCGTCGGGTTACCGGGCCGGACTGCTCGCCTCGATCGCGGCGTCGTGCACCGCGTCCTGCGAGGTGGCACTGGTGCCGGGAGGTCCGTCGATATGAGTGGTGGCAAAGACGCCGACGTCACCGCGCTCAGCGACGCGCTGGCCGTCGAACACGGCACCATTTACGGTTACGGCATCGTGTCGGCGCTGTCGCCACCCAGCGTGAACGACCTGGTGGTGGAGGCACTGAACCAGCATCGCCAGCGCCGCGACGACGTCATTGCGATGCTGAGTGCCCGCAAGGTCACACCCGCGCCGGCAGCCGCGGGATATCAGCTGCCGTCGCCGGTGGGCAGCCCGGCGGATGCGGCGCGGCTGGCGGCACGCATGGAGAACGACGGGGCTACCGCGTGGCGGGCGGTCGTGGAGCACGCCGAGACCGCCGAGGACCGCGCGTTCGCCTCGACCGCGCTGACCCAGAGCGCGGTGATGGCCGCCCGGTGGAACAAGGTGCTGGGCGGCTGGCCGATCACCACGACGTTCCCGGGCGGGAACGAGTAGTTGATAGCCACGGCGGCGACCCGCCGCGCGCGGCAACGCCGCGCTTGCGATCGCCGCTAGGCACACGGCGGCGACCCGCCGCGCGCGGCAACG
>RXJD01000041.1:51250-91892 GCA_003987775.1 Mycobacterium sp. | reverse complement strand
CATCTTCGCTCGAGACGAGCAACTCGAGGTCGACGAGGCGCCGTCCGCCATCGTCGCGTTTGGCCACGACCTTGCCGCTCAGCGTCGCGGTCTGGCCCGGGTAGATCGAGCGGATCATCGAGATTTTGCGGCGTCGGATGAGCGCGTCGGGTCCGGCCCATTCGTTGAGGCCGCGGTCGATGAAGCCATGGAAGAAGAGGGTTGACAGGTAGATCGTGCGCTGGCCCTGGCTGCGCGCGTAGTCGGGGTCGTGGTGACCGGGAAACCAGTCCCATGTCGAAGCCGCGTTCATGCAGATGCGCTTATAGCTGATCTCGATCGAGACGGGCGTTAGGGTGTCGCCGACGGTGATGTCCTCGAACCGCACGGGGACGCGGACCATGCTGTACTCGGTGGAGTCGTTCATGATGCGCCATCACTATCGGCGGTGTCGTATCGGAAGAGCACGTTGGTGTTGCGGCCGATGACCTCACCGTGCTGATCGGAATACGTGCTCACCGTAGTGATGAACACGCCGGTGCCCACCCGCGTCGTCTTCGGCTCCGAGATCGAGGCGATCTCCTCCACGATCGACACGTGATCGCCTACCCGGGGCCGGCGTTCGAACTCCGTCGTCGTTGATGCGTTGATGATGTGGTGGCCCGGCAACGGCACGCTGAGCGCGAACATCATGTCCACACGCTTGAGGTGATCGGGCACCCACTGCGGCGCAAAGCCGAGGCTCATCAGCAGCCCGGGCGGGCAGTCCTCACCCTCCCAGTAACGGGGGTTCGCATCCTCCACGAGCGAGCAGTAGTACAACACCATCGAGCGGTCGATCGGGAACCACGCACGCCGCGGCTCGGAGCGATGACCGACCCACGCCCGCCCTTCGTCGAAGGTCCCGAACGTCATACCCAAGCCGGTGATGTCGCTCGAGGGCGTGCTCACCGGGCCACCTGCACGACGGCGCTCCCCTTTATCACGGGTTCGCCGGACTGGCGCGTGACCACGAGTTCGAGGTCGGCCACCTGCTGCCCTCCGGCCTCGCGCACGCCGGTGACCCTGCCGCCGAAGCTGAGCAGGTCACCGGGCCATACCTGACCGGTGAACCGGATGCGGAACGAGCGGATGTTGGCCAGCCCCACCCAGGCGGTCAGCCGCTCCGCGAGCACACCGCCGTGCAGCAGTCCCATACCGAACACACCGGGCATGCCGGCCGCGCGGGCGAACTCCTCGTCGTGGTGGATCGGGTTGAAGTCGCCGCCGGAGCCGGCGTAGCGGACGATGTGCGAGCGCGTCAGCGGGCCGAACTGTGAGCTCGGCATCTCGTCGCCGATGGCCAACGCCACCGGCGCGGTGGGGGTGGATGTCGTCATTGGGTGGAACCTCCGGTTTCGATCAAGACGTCGGTCTGGCGCACGACGAGTTCGTCGCGCTGGTTGGTGAAGTCGGTCTCGATCGTCACGATTGTCATGGTGCCGCCGCGCTTGCCCTCGCGGCTGGTCACGTTCGACACCCGACGAGTCTCGGTGAGCTCGTCGCCGACGAACACCGGCGCGAAATACTCCCAGCCGCACTCACCGTGCAGTACGCGTCGCAGGTCGAGCCCGAGGGCGCCGAACATGTCGTCGTCGGCGCGCCAGTGAGCCGAGGAGACGACGAAGGTCGGAGGAGCGGGGATCGCGCTGAAGCCGGCGGCGCGGGCGGCCGCGGCGTCCTGGTAGATCGGGTCGCGGTCGCCGAGCGAAAGTGCGAACTCGCGCACTTTGGACCGGTCGACGGGAAACGTGGTCCTCCCGAGTTGCGTCCCGATGAGCGATGCGTCAGCCACTCTGGTCACCTTTCCCGCGGGCGAGAGCCGGCGCACAATCGCGGATGAGGTTGCCGAGGTTCTCGGCGATGCGTTCGGGTGAGACCCCTATCGAGGGCGAGTACAGAACGATGTGGTCCAGCACGCCCTCGTAGCGGCGCAACCCGTCGCGAACCTCGGCGCCGGTACCCGCCACGGCCATCGCGTCGATCATGTCGTCGGTGACGGCGGCGAACATGGCAGGCAGGTCGCGCCGTGCGAACGCCTCGCGAATCGCCGCTCCCTGTCTGGCGAAGCCGCTCACATCGAGAACGTGCTCGTACGACTTCACCGAGGCGTAGAACGCGATCTGCTGCGCGGCCTCGCGACGTGCGATCTGCGGGTCGTCGTGCACTGAGCAGATGACCATGGAGACGATCTCCACGTCGGATGGATCGCGTCCGGCGCGTTCGGCACCGCGGACGACCGCAGGCCGGGCGACCTCCTCGACGTAGGCCGTGGTGAACAGCGGATGGCCGGCCAAGCCGTCGGCGACGCGCCCGGCCGCCTCGCACATTCGCGGACGCACACCTGCGGTGATGATCGGGATCGCTCGCTTCGGCGGCGCGACATCGCCCGTGGGAACGAGGTTGATCCGGTAAAACCGCCCTTGGTGGTTCACCGGGCCTTCGTGGAGGTTCCAGATCCGTCGGACCAACGGGACCAGTTCCTCCATGCGCACGGCGGGTGACGAGGTGTCCCCGACACCGTGCCAGTCGCTCATCATGCGGCGTGTGCCGTTACCGAGGCCGAGGACGACGCGCCCGCCTGACAGCTCGTCGAGGTCGCGCGCCTCGGTGGCCAGCACGAGCGGACTTCGTCCGACGCCGTACAGGATCGACGACCCGATGCGGCAGCGCTTTGTGCGCGCGGCCATCGCGGCCATCGAGATCGAGCCGGAGCGCGAGTAGAACTCGGACGCCCAGGCGGCGTCGAAGCCGGCGAGGTCGGTAGCCTCGGCGGTCTCGACAAGGGTCGCCAAGTCCGCACCGAGCACGGAGACGCCGTAGGTGCTCACGACGCCGCCGGCTTGAATCGCACCAGCCCAAGGTCCTCGTTCACCCGCCCGAACACTGCGCGCACTCGCGCGCCGATCGCAACTTCATCGGGGGTCACGCCCTCGAGACTCGCCAACAACTGCGGCCCCTCGTCCAGACGAACGAGCACGATCACGTACGGCTCGCTGCGTGGGAACGAGTCCCACGGGGGGCGGTACACCGGCGCGAAGCTGACGATCTCACCAGTACCCGCCGCGGTCTCCCAGGCCAACTCACCGTCATGGCAGACCGGACACACCAGCCGCGGGTAGAGGAAAGGGTGGTCGTTCGCGCACCGCTGGAAGACGAGTACGCCGCGGGCCGCTGCTGCGAAGTAGGGACGGTTGACATCGGTCAGCGGCGGCAGCGCCTCAGGATCGTGCAGACCGTCGAGGGAACTCGAAGCTGCGGTCATGACGCTCCCTCCATCACCATGCTGACGTGACTGCACAGCATCGAGCCGTAGCTGTGCACGAACGCGGTGTCCGCCCCGGGCACCTGACGGCCCTCGGCGCGGCCGGACAGCTGCCAGTAACCCTCAAGGATCTGCGAAATGCCAGAGGAGGTCCCGGTGTGCCCGAACCGGATCAGGCCGCCGTCGGTGTTCACCGGCAGGTCGCCGCCCGGATCGGCGCGACCGTCACGGTAGAAATCGCCTGCCCCGCCGGGCTTCACGAAGCCCGCCTCCTCCAGGATCATCGCCGGGTTGGAGGCGAAGGCGTCGTAGAGCAAGGCGATGTCGATGTCGGCCGGCGCCCGTCCGGAGCGCTCGAAGGCCATCGGACCAGAACGGGCGGCCCCGGTACGACCCGGCCGGGCCAGCGAGGTCAGGAAGCCGTGGGTGTGACCCTCTCCAAACCCGAGCAGGTGTACCGGCCGGTGTTTGCCCTGGCGGGCCCGGCGGGCCGAGCCCAGCACGAGCGCGCCACCGCCCTCGCAGGGAATCGAGCAGTGGTAGAAGTGGAACGGCCCGGCGATCGGCCGGGACGCCAGCACGTCCTCGACGCTCAGGCGTTGCGAGCGGTGCGCGATCGCCGCGGGGTTCAACGCCGCCCACCGGTCCTGCGACGCGGTGACCTCGGCGATGTCCGCCTTGCCCTGTCCTGTCTCGTGCATCCAGGCCTGCGCGATCAGGCCGTAGAGCGCCGGCACGGACGGTCCGTAGGGCATCTCGAACGCGTGGTCACACACCAGCGCCATCAGTTCTCGCCCGCCATCGCGGATCGGTGGGAACTTGCCGGCAGACACGACGAGCACCGTCTCGGCCTCGCCCCGGGCGATGACGTTACTCGCCATGCGCGTCATGGCGAGATGAGTCCCGCCGCCGAGTTGACAGGTCATCTGAAGTTTCAGGTTGTGCAGACCGAGATAGTCCATGAGGTCCTCGGACAGGAAGACCGAGCCCTCGTTCGTCATCGGCCCAGCGCACACAAGACCGTCGACCTCGTCTGGGGCCACCCCTGCGTCGGCGAGAGCCGCGACCGCGGCGCGCACATGCAATTCAGTGGAGGTGTACGGAACGTTTCTTCCTGGAGTGAGTTCGGCGGCACCGATGATGGCCGGCTGGTCGTGTGACATCCGGGCTCCTCTCGACCACGCGTTCAACGCCGGCCCCGACGTGAACGACGGTTAGCATAGCGTGCCCAGCGGTCCGAGTCACCCCCGCCCCTACCCGCCGCCAGCGCGGTATGGATTCTCTGGATGTCGTTGCGCCTCTTCCCAAGAGGGTGCTGCGATGACCGAAACCCGCGCCGATCGTGTCGTTTCTCGACGATGTCCAGGTGACAGATGAGGCCGATCGCGAAGCCCGCTGGTTCCAGTGGACGCCCGGCACGCGCCCGGGCGGAACTTTGCGCACTCAGTCGCGCGTTTTTCTGAAGTGGCGCGGTGACCGACCGGTCCACCGTTTGAAGGCATGTGTGAAGTTCGTGAGGTCCGCGTACCCGAGTTCTGCCGCGATCTCGCTTACAGACACCGATCTGTCGAGAAGTCGCAGAATTGCTCGCTCCTGCAAGAACGACTGACGTAATTCTCGAAAGGTGGTCCCCTCTTCGCTGAGGCGCCGCTTCAACGTGCTCGGGGATATCGAGAGATCGCCCGCCGTCCGGCTGATGTTCGTTTTTCCGGGATCTTTCTCGAGCAGGTCCCTTACTTTTTCGGAGACCGACGTGTCACGTCGTTGATCGAGAGTTCGCTGCAAATCGGTGACGGCAATCCGGTACGCCACAGGATCGGAGAATCGACAGACCTCCTCGAGCGAAGCCGCGGGAACGTGGACGAACGAGCTGGGGGCGTCGAAGAAGATCCGACCCGCCAACACTTCGTCATGAAGAACCCACGACTCCGGCGCTGAATGACTCAGATGCAGTTCAATATTCGGTACGGCACCCGCGAGCATGTCGAGCAGACGCAACAGCGCCAGCCCACCGTAGGTGACGGCCAGGCAGTTCAGGCCCGCGTCACCGGTGCGACCGGTGAGCCCGATCGTGAGGCCGCGTTCCGTCGAATGGAACGTCGGGCTGAGGGCTGTGGTGATCACCGGCAGATAAGCAAGCAACTCGACAACCTCGGCTACCGAGCCCGCGCTGACCAAGGGAACACTGAGTGCCCCAAAGGACGTCAGTTTGGCGTGTTCAGCGAACGCGAAACCCAGACGGGTTCCCTGATCACAATCGAAATCGGAATATATCTCCCTGAACCACCGTAAGGGGACCTGCACGTCGCGACCCACCAACATCGACTCGGTGACGTGCTCGCGAACCATGATGCTGCGGAGCGCAATGCTGGCGTCATGCCCCAGCGCCTCACTGTCCAGTATCTGCAGGAAAGCCAGCGCTGGCATACCCGAGTCGTCGAGTTTCACGTGCCTCCCTGCGCGTGAGCTAAAAACACAACTCTTTGACTCCTGCGAGCCTAGCGACGCTGGTTCACGCGTGACAACACTAAATAGAGAAGTTCCAAATTGAGGAGAGTTAATCATGGCAGTCGTCACCTTCGTCTCTCACGACGGCGAGAAGTACGAAGCCCCCTTGGCCGAAGGGCAGTCCTTGATGCAGATTGCGGTCAACAACGCGGTGCCCGGCATCGACGGCGATTGTGGAGGGGAAGCCGCATGCGGAACGTGCCACGTGATCGTCGCTCCCGAGTGGTCGGACACGGTGGGACTCTGCGGCGCCAACGAAGAGGAGATGCTCGCGATGAACCCCGAGCGTCAGCGGACGTCGAGGCTGTCTTGCCAGATGTCCGCCTCCGAGGCATGGGATGGCTTGACGGTCGAGCTACCTGAGTTCCAGCTCTGAAACAACGTCATGGATTTGGAGGAAACAATAATGAGTATTCCCCCGGCAGTGGCCGCCAAAGCCCAGTCTGCCGTGCCTCTGGAGCTGCAAATCCGCGGCGCGCACGTGTACGACAAGACACGCCGGTGGGTAACCGGAACCAATGGTAAGAAGATCTTCACCGAGACGCCCATTCCCCCGGTCGAGGACGTCGATATCGCCGACATCGATCTCAGCAACCCGTTCCTCTACCGCCAAGGCCGCTGGAAGTCCTACTTCGAACGCGTGCGCAACGAGGCGCCGGTGCATTACCAGGCTCACAGTCCGTTCGGCCCGTTCTGGTCGGTGACCCGCCACGCGGACATCATCGCCGTCGACAAGAACCACGAGGCTTTCTCCGCAGAGCCGTTCATCATCATCGGGAGACCGCCCCGCTTTATGGACATCGCCATGTTCATCGCGATGGATCCGCCACAACACGACTTGCAGCGCGCTTCCGTCCAAGGGGTTGTCGCGCCGAAGAACCTGCGCGAGATGGAGGGGCTGATCCGCTCGCGTGTCCAGGAAGTGCTGGACGATCTACCGGTGGATCAGCCGTTCAATTGGGTACACCACGTCTCCATCGAACTGACAGCGCGCATGCTCGCGACCCTGCTGGACTTCCCGTACGAGCAGCGTCACAAGCTCGTGGAATGGTCGGACCTCGCCACCTCCATGGAGCAAGCCAATGGTGGTCCTTCCGACAACGACAGAGTGTTTCGTGGCATGGTCGACATGGCGAAGGGGCTCAGCGCTCTCTGGCATGACAAGGCGGCCCGTACCGCCAACGGGGAGCGACCGGGCTTCGATCTGATCACGATGCTGCAGGCCAACGAGGACACTAAGGATCTCATCGACCGCCCGATGGAATTCCTCGGCAATTTGGTATTGCTGATCGTCGGGGGAAACGACACGACTCGCAATTCGATGAGCGGAGGGGTTCTCGCCTTGAACCAGTTCCCCGATCAGTTCGAGAAATTGAAGGCGAACCCTGACCTGATTCCCAACATGGTATCCGAGATCATTCGCTGGCAGACCCCGTTGGCGTACATGCGCCGAGTCGCGAAAAAAGACATCATGTTGAACGGGCAATTCATCCGCAAGGGCGACAAGGTCGTGATGTGGTACGCCTCTGGTAACCGCGATGAGCGTGTCTTCGAGCGGGCCGATGAGTTGATCATCGATAGGAGCAACGCCCGCAATCACATTTCGTTCGGGTTCGGCGTGCACAGGTGTATGGGAAACCGACTTGCTGAGTTGCAGCTTCGAATCCTGTGGGAGGAATTGCTCCCTCGCTTTGAGAACATCGAGGTTGTCGGCGAACCCGAGTATGTGCAATCGAATTTCGTCAGGGGTATCAGCAAGCTGATGGTTCGCCTCACTCCCAAGCCGAGTGCATGACTCCTGAACGAGCGGTGATCGTCGGCGCGAGCCACGCCGGCGCGCAGTTGGCAGCCAATCTTCGGAGGGAGGGGTGGGCTGGGGAGGTCGTGCTCATCGGCGACGAGGGGGGACTGCCCTACCACCGGCCTCCGTTGTCGAAGGGATACCTGGCCGGCAAGAACGGCCTCGACGACCTTCTGATTCGCGGCGCTGATTTCTACGAAAAGCAGAACATTCGACTCTTGAATGCGACCGTGGACGCGATCCACCGGTGTGCCAAGCGTGTGTCTCTGAGCACCGGCGACACGCTGGCCTACACCAAGCTCGCGTTGTGCACCGGCGCAAGGCCCAGACGACTCCCCACACCAGGGTTGGATCTTCCCGGAATTCACTACCTGCGTACCGCTGCAGACGTCGAGTTGATCCGTGCCGCCGCTACACCGGGTCGGAGGGTTGTGATCGTGGGCGGCGGTTACATCGGGTTGGAAACGGCGGCCTCGCTGTGTTCGCTCGGCTTGAACGTCACTGTCCTCGAAGCAACCGAGCGTGTACTCGAAAGGGTCACCGCGCCGGAGGTTTCCGCGTTTTACACGCGAATCCACCGCGGCGAGGGAGTGGAGATCCGAACACACGCTCTCGTCGAAGCCTTCTCGGGTAACGGTGGGGTGCAGGAGGTGGTGCTGGCTGACGGCGAATCGATCCCCGCCGACTTGGTGATCGTCGGCGTCGGTGTGGTGCCGAATACCGAGCTCGCCTCGGCCGCAGGATTATCCGTCGACAACGGCATCGTGATTGACGACCAAGCCCGCACCGACGACCCCGACATCATGGCCGCCGGCGACTGCACCAGCCACGCCATGGCTCGATACGGCTCGCGTATTCGTTTGGAATCCGTATCGAGCGCCGGCGAGCAGGCCAAGATCGCTGCGGCGACAATCTGCGGAAAACACAGCGCAATCGCTGCGCTTCCGTGGTTCTGGTCCGACCAGTACGATCTCAAACTCCAGATTGCCGGTCTCAACGCCGGATACGACGAACTGTTGCTCAGTGGTGACCCGTCGCGTGACCGTGACTTCAGCTGCTTCTACTTCCGCGAGGGCGAACTCATCGCCGCCGACTGCGTCAATCGTCCTCGGGATTTCATGTCCAGTAAGCGGGCCATCAGCGAGCAACTCCGGGTTGACCGCTCAGACCTCCTCGCTGGCTCGATCTGACATCCTGCGACGGTAAAATCATGCGCTCGAAACTCCGCAGACTCTGCCGTCTGCTCAGATGCATAGGTCGCGAAAGCTTGCTGGTCACAAACTGTGGACAACTCCCAGGTACCTGAGTGCTACGCGGGAGATCCGCTCACCAGTGGTGACGATGTCCGCGGCTGGGAGTACAACATGACTCACTGTCAGTCGCACCAGAACATCTGCGACGTCCTCGACGTCTTCGGGGTCGAGATCGGCGAAGTGGTCGTTAAACCACGTGGTCAGAGCCCCGGAGCAGAGCTGAAGCAGGGAAGCCGAGGTCGGCAGAAGAGGAAGGACCCCCGTAGACGACGAGCCACCGCCATCATTCCCCGAGGGGTTGGATGTCAGAACTGCCTTGAGGAGCGGGCTGCCTTCTGCTTCAGAGAGGGTGAACTGCACCGCTGCGGTGATGCCGCCCTGCACATCGCCCACATGTTCGGCAAGGACGGCACGAATGCCTTCCAGAAAGCGCTGGCCCTCTGACACCACAAGCGCGTCACCGAGCCCCTGTTTGTCGCCGAACTCTTTGTACAACGTCGGGCGGGAGACGCCGACCGATTCGGCAACCTCGCTCATCCGGACCTGATCCCAGCCCTTCTCGATGGTGAGTTCTCGTGTCGCCCTAAGAACCTGTTCACGCACATGTCGGCGGAACGACATCCGCACTGGTTCAGCTGGCATAGGAGCAGGATAGGCGCCATCCCTACACGGACAGTCAACCGACAGCAGAGTTCATATGGTCCTGTCGAGGAATTCGGTGACTGCTGTCGAGAATGCGTCGTTGTTGTCGCCGGCGATCATGTGGCCCGCGCCCGAAACGTCGACGGTTTGCGCGTGGGGAACCAAGGTGAGGAAATCCTTTGCTGTCTCTTCGGAGACGATGTCGGATAGCAGGCCGCGGACCAGCAGCGTCGGCGCGGATACTCGGCGGGCGCCATCGACAAGAATTGCGCTCATCATCTCGAATTCCTCTGCGCCGTCATCTAAATCACCCTGGAGGAACTGGAAATTCGACATCACAAACGCAGGGTCCCATCGCCAGACCCAGCGACCATCTGTCCGTAGCCGGAGAACTTTTTCGAGGCCGTCGACGTTTTCGGGGCGAGGACGGTGCGGGTTGTAGGCGGCGATCACGTCAGCGGCCGACTTCAGGCTGTCGAAACCTTCGGGGTGTGCTGCCATGAACGCTACGACTCGGCGGGCGCCGTGCATCTCCATTCGCGGGGTGACGTCAACCAGGACGACGGCCCGCCATAGCTCCGGCGAGGCGAGCAAGTGCGTGCCGAGAATGGTCAAACCGCCCAACGAAGCCCCGATCGCGGCAACTGGGCGGCCGGAATCGGCGAATGAGCGCACGGCCAGCAGGTCGGACCCCAGCCGGTCCATGTCATAGCGTCCGTCGGGGTCCCAGTCGCTGTCCCCGTGTCCCCTGGTGTCGTACGCGGCAACCGTGTAGCCCCGCTGATGCAAGCGTTGGGCGGTGACGTCCCAGGCATGTCGGCTCTGACCGCCGCCGTGAAGGAGCAACACAACCGCCCGCGGCGCGTCACAGCGGTAGAGGTCGACGGCCAGCGACAGCCCGTCCGCCGTTTGCACGCGCTCGACGACAGGGGCCGACGAATCACTTGCTCTGTGTGCAGGCATCAGGAGTTCGTCTTCGGTGCGACGACGGTGACGGTGCCCTGGGCCGCACACACCGCTCTGCCGTCGTTGCTGATGTCTATCCGCGCCACCCCGCTGGTTCTGCCCAGCGAGATGATCTCAGCCATGGCTACGCACGTGCCACTGGAGACAGGACGAAGCAGATTCAGTTTGAACTCCGTCGTCGCGACCCAGGATCCCGTCGGAATCACGGGATAAAACACCACTCCGAGGCAGTGGTCGACCATGGCCGACAAGCAGCCCCCATGCAGGTTGCCGAAAGGCGTCTTCAGGTCGTCGCGTGCGTCCATCTCCGCAACGAGCCGTCCCGCGGTGAATTCCGTGTGCCGGAAGCCGAGGTAACCGGCCAACCCACCCGTGGTTTCTGCTGCGCTCTTTAGTTGCTCAGCGACCTCTTCGTTGAACGTGGTGAATTGCACAGACACTTCCGGCCTCCTACCTCGGCTGCGGTTGAGACATTACGCCGTAGTTGTCACACCTGTCGACGCTGGCCACCCGCCACGATCGCAGGAAGGAGGAACCTCGAAAGAAACGCCCGGAGTCCGTCACGACTGCGCTCCCGCGGCCCTCGAACAGTCAGCAGGCTCAGTATCGTGCGGACAACCCACTCGGCGGCGTCGTCGACGGAGACGCCCGGTTCCACGCAACTCCAGTGTCTGGTGAAGACGGGACGCAGAAATTCGGTGACGATTTCGAAGAGGGACGTCGAGGTCCCCGCCGCGAGACCCACGCCGGCGAGTTCCTCGTCGCTGCCGAACAACAATCCGATGATCTCTTCGCGGCGCGCGGCTTCAACCGTGTATTCCACGAAATCGACGAGCGCGGAGCCCAGGTCGGCGTGCGCGGCGATCCGCGGGCTGATGCGGTCGAGATAGCGCTCGGCGGCGCGGATGATGACGCCCGACATCACCGCCTCCCGACTGGGGAAGTAGCGATACACCGTTGCCCTGGACACACCCGCTGTTCTGCCGATGTCCTCCATGGTCGTGCCCACCACACCGCAACTCTCGAGGCACCGCTCGGCAGCATCGAGCAACCGGTCGCGAGCGGACCCACGATCTGTCGGCGCGGCGGCGCCCCATCTCAACAACTTCGTCGCCACTCAGCCAGTATGCCGCGAGCGCGCACCATTGTGACTTGCTCACGCACATGACACCATCGCAGTTATGTCTCAAGTCAGCCCCGTGGCCCTGAGCGGGCGCCGGTGTCGGTAGAAGCGCGTACCCCGGTTGTCGTCGGCGTGGGCGACGTCACCCATCGCGGGGACGACTTCGTGGACCCGATCGACTTGGCGGTGGAGGCCGCACGCCGCGCGGTCAGAGACGCAGGTCGCGCGGTCGAGCGGCGCATCGACACCGTCGCGACTCCCGGCATCCTGGTCATCCCGCGCGACAATCCCGCCAGCAGGATCGCCGAAGCGATGCGCATCGGTCCCGCCCGCCGCATCAGCTGTCCAGTCGGCGGAAACACCCCGCAGTATCTCGTCGAGGTGTTGGGTGGCGAAATAGCCAAGGGTCGCGCAGATGTCGTCCTGGTCGTCGGGGCGGAGAGCGGGCATTGCGCGCGCAAGCTCCAGGGCGGGGGACTTCTCAACTCGCCGCCCCCGCCCCGCTCCGGCGACGAATCCCTGGGCGACGCCCGCCCCGGGCTGAGTCAAGCCGAACTGTCGGTGGGTCTGAGTTGGCCGCACGAGGTGTATCCCATCTTCGAGTCCGCGATCGCCGCGCGCCACGGCCGTGACTTCGATGCCCAGCGGGAGTGGCTGGGCACGCTGATGGCACCGTTGACAGCCGAGGCGGCACGCCATCCCGAGCAGGCCTGGTTCCCGCGCGCACGAAGTGCCACCGAACTCAGCGAAGTCACCGCGGAAAACCGCATGGTGTGCGTGCCCTATCCCAAGCTGCTCAACAGCATCATGTCCGTCGACATGGCTGCCGCCTTCATCCTCATGGCGGCCGAGGTGGCCGACGAATTGGGCGTCGCGCGCGATCGTTGGGTCTTTCCCTGGTCAGCAGCGACCTGCAACGACGTGTACTTCCCCGTGGAACGGCCGGACCTCAGCCGCTCGGTGGGTATCGAGGTAGCGGCAAAAAAGGCTCTCGATTCGGGCGGGTTGACCACCGACGACATTCGGTGGTTCGACCTCTACTCCTGCTTCCCGTCGGCAATTCAGATGGCTGCCGAGGCTCTCGACGTGGACCCCCTCGACGGCAGAGGCCTCACAGTAACCGGAGGGCTGCCTTATCACGGCGGCCCTGGTAACAATTACGTCAGCCACTCGATTGTTGAGATGGTCCGACGGTGCAGACGCGACCCCACCGATGCCGGACTCGTCACCGGCCTCGGGTGGTATTCGACGAAGCATTCGGTCGGTGTGTGGTCGGCCACCCCGCCGCCAGCCGGGTGGAGCCTGCTCGACACCGCAGTCGAACAAGCTCGCATCGATTCATCGCGGCTGGCCGTCGCAGGCGTCGGCGAGGCGACCGGTCGCGCGACAGTGGACGGATACACGGTTGTCTACGACCGAGACGGGCGACCTCGATGGACTCCGATCATCGCGCACTTGTCCGACGGGCGAAGAGTCGTCGCACGCAGTGACGATCCGCAGATCGCCGAGGCGATGGGCGGGGAAATGTACGTCGGTAAAACGGTGTGCCTCCGAAACACCGGGTCGTTCACCGGATTCGAGCTTCCATGATCGCCGAGGCGATGGTGCTGACCGGACCACGGAGTCTGCAGCGACGCCGGATGACCATTCCCGACGTCGGTGACCGGGGTGCTATACTGCGAGTTGAAGCATGCGGTTTGTGCGGAACGGATCACGAACAATTCACCGGACACCTGCCTGCCGGCTTCTCGTTCGTTCCAGGGCATGAAATCGTCGGCGTCGTCGAACATGTCGGCACCTCGGCCAGCCAACGCTGGGGTGTACAAGCCGGCCAGCGCGTGGCCGTTGAGGTGTTCCGGTCCTGCCGAGACTGCCCCGAGTGCCGCCGCGGCGAATACCGGCGGTGCGCGGCGAACGGCATCGCCACCATGTTCGGGTTCGTCGACGTGGAGATCGGCGCGGGCCTATGGGGCGGATACGCCACCCATGTGGAGCTTCCGTGGGACGCGATGCTGCTCCCGATTGCCGAAGACATGGACCCCGTTCTCGCCACGTTGTTCAACCCTCTCGGCGCCGGTATCCAATGGGGGGCCACTCTCCCCGATACCAAGGCCGGGGACGTCGTAGCGATCCTGGGGCCCGGCATCCGCGGAATCTGCGCGGCCGTGGCGGCCAAAGAGGCAGGAGCCGCGTTCGTCGCGATGACCGGCGTCGGCCCACGCGACGAACAACGACTGGCCATAGCCAGATCATTCGGTGTCGACCTGCCCATCGATGTATCACAGGACAACGCAGCGACCGCGCTCCAGCGTGAGACAGGCGGGCGGCTTGCCGACGTGGTCGTCGATGTCACCGCCAAAGCACCCTCCGCGTTCGCCGATGCCGTCGACCTTGCCAGACCCGGCGGCACAGTCGTGGTGGCCGGCACCCGCGGGCGAGGCGGCGCACCCCGGTTTGAACCAGACTTGTTGGTGTATAAAGAATTACACGTCGTAGGCGCACTCGGCGTGGAGTATCCCGCCTACCGGGCAGCCCTCGAGATCCTCGCTGAAGGCCGCTGGCCGTTCGACCGCATCACCAGAGAATCAACCGGATTCGCTGGGCTCGCGCCGCTGCTCAATTCGCTTGCAGATGAAAATGCCCGAACGAGTGCGGCGCTGCACAACGTCTTTTTGCCCACGCCCTGACGGCATGCAGAGGTTCAACAGAGAGGGCCACCCGTGACCATGGCGGAACGCGTACCGATGCTCGACCGCGAGCAGGCCCGGCTGCGGGCTGCCGAATGTGGGTTGCCCGAAGAGTTGGCAGAACTGTCGGTATTCCGCGTGGCACTTCATCAGCCGCGTGTGGCGGTTGCGCTGTACGGGCTGCTAGACGCATTACTCTTCCGCGGTTCCCTTGACGCGCGGCTACGCGAGCTGGTCATCATGCGCATCGGCTGGATCACTGGCTCCGAATACGAATGGACCCAACATTGGCGAATCGCCACACTGCTCGGCGTGCCTGAGCATGATCTCCTCGCGGTGCGCGACTGGCAGAATTCCGAAAGCCTCGGGCCAGTCGAACGTGCGGTCCTCGCAGCGACCGATGATGTGGTACGCGACGGGGTCATCTCCGAGGAAAACTGGGCTGCGTGCCAGAAGGCATTCAATAGCGATCACGCGGTTTTAGTCGAACTTGTCGGAGCAATCGCCAATTGGCGGCTCTTTTCGATCCTGCTTCGATCCCTGAATATTCCACTTGAGTCCGGTACCGACGGCTGGCCGCCCGATGGGCGAGCTCCTCGGCGTGGCGATTGAGCGAAAAACGTGGGCCGATGCTTGACCGAAGCGGTCAGCGCCCCAATCGCCAGACGACGACCCGTGTCGTAAGTGGCTTTTCCCCCTCGGACACAATTTCTTAGCTGCAAATATGGAAAATTTGCTCTGAGCTCGATCGCAGCGGGCCTTTGCATTTGCTGATATTGATTGGGTATCGCTTTGATGTCCTAAATCTGTCGTACGACGGCAACGGCAAACACCTTCCGCCGCAATACCTTCGGATGCAGCTGGACGAAAGGCGACCAGCCACCATGACATCGACCGTCTCGGCGTCGCCAGCGCCGCGGACGAACCGGTGTGTCGGCCTGTTGCCACCTCGCGTCCGACTTGCGACACGCAGGTCAATCTCCCAGGTCGCAGTAGCCGCGCGCAGTAGAAACGTGTACAAATCACGGTTCAGTGAGTGTACAGTTCACGGTGTGGAGGTATCCGTGACCGAGTTGCGCGCGCACCTCAGCGATTGGCTCGATCGAGCTCGGGCTGGTGGTGAGGTCGTCATCACCGACCGCGGGATTCCGGTCGCGCGACTCGCTGCGCTGGACAGCGCAGGCACCTTGGAGCGTCTCACGGCCGAAGGCGTGATTGGCAAGGCCACCACGCAGCGGCCCGTCGCTGCGGGACGGTCCGGGCCCCGACCGCGGCGGCCGGTGTCTGACCGGGTCAGCGACCAGCGGCGCTGACCGGTGCCGCTCGTCTACTTCGACGCCAGCGCCTTCGTCAAACTTCTCACCACCGAGACAGGGAGCTCGCTGGCGTCCGCTCTATGGGACGGCTGCGACGCCGCATTGTCCAGTCGCCTGGCCTACCCCGAAGTCCGCGCCGCACTCGCTGCAGCAGCCCGCAATCACGACCTAACCGAATCCGAGCTCGCCGAAACCGAGCGTGACTGGCAGGACTTCTGGGCCGCCACCCGCCCAGTCGAACTCACCGCGAAGGTTGAACAGCACGCCGGCCGCCTCGCCCGAGCCCATGCCTTGCGCGGAGCCGACGCTGTTCATCTGGCCAGCGCGTTGGCTGTCGGTGAACCCGGCCTGATCGTCGCCGTTTGGGACCGACGCCTGCACACTGGAGCCCAAGCCGCCGGGTGTCGAGTCGCCCCCGCCCAACTCGACCCCTAACCTGACCACTCGACATCAGAGTGGGTCAATCCCAGCACAGACGACGATCAAGTACCGATTCGCCAGCTCGCAACCCGTGTCGCAGATGGCCAAGTCCCCCCTCGGACACCAGTGTGATGAGTCGCGTCATCGGTTACAGATGAGTCGCGTCATGGGTTACAGATTCCCCGGACGAGCAGCCTGGTAGTGACTGGGTCTGGTCCGGACCCGCTAACCCGCACGCGGTCAGATCACGCGGATGCCATCGGCTCGTCCGACTCCAGCTCAGCCTCGAAGACGGTTTCCTTCTGCAGATGGTGCGGCCGCTTGCGGACCACCGACCAGACGATTGCCAAGACGACGAACCACACCGGCGTGCATTGCAGCGCGTGAAGGGTGTCGGCCTTCTGGGTGAACGCCCAGATGACGAACGCGAAGAACCCAAGCACCGCCCAGCACATCGGCACACCGCCGGGCATCTTGTAGGTCGAGGCGCCTAGATGTCCAAAAGATTGAACACCCCCGGGGGGCCGCCGAGCCCTACATTCCGGGCGGCCGCGACACCCCCGACGAAGTTCTCAGGATGACAACGGCCGGTTCGGAAGGTAGCGTCCACCCTCACAACTCAAGACGCCGTTGAAGCGCAGCGGGAGAACCTCCGCCACGGAGGCGCCGTAGGAGCAAGTTCCTCCCCGGGAATCTCTCAGGCCCCAGTACCGCAGCGCCGAGGCAACTCTGGAGAACAGCCCCGGCCCAGCCGGGACTTACCGAAGGTGTAGAGCGCATCCGGCCCGCGGGCCCGATGCTTCCAAACTCTCAGGTTCACAGGACAGAGCGGGGAGGTGTCCATTCCAGTTCGGAGAAATCCGGACTTCGTGAACCTGGAGGCACCTGGCGTGTTACCCGACGTCTCGTCGCAGCGCAACGCGGGCGTTTTCTGCACCCGCCATATCCGCCCCGGCCCCACCGCCGTCGCCCGCATGCTCGAGACCGTGGGCTTCGACCGCCTCGACGACCTGATCGACTCGGCCGTTCCTGCGCAGATCCGCAGTACCGCGCCGATGGTCCTGCCCCTACGAGGCCCGGCCGGGCACGGCAGTCCGATTGAACAAGGACTTCGCAGAGCGCGCTGCGCTACAGGCGTTGTCCGACGGCGACGTCGCACGTCCCCCCTTCCCGTTCTACCGGCGCGGCTGAACCGCGAAACCACTGCAAGGAGTCAGGCACGTGTCCATCCCGAATGACCGCAGTTACACCGACGATCATGAGTGGGTGATGATCGCCCCCGGCGCCGGACTACCGGACACACCCGTGCGAATCGGCATCACGTCGGTGGCCACCAACTCCCTCGGTGACCTGGTTTTCGTCGACCTCCCCGAGGTGGGCGCCGCTGTCACGGTCGGCGAGGCGTGCGGGGAGGTCGAGTCGACCAAAACCGTCTCCGAGCTCTACCCACCCGTCAGCGGCACCGTCGTCGAGGTGAACCGGGCCGCCGCCGACGACCCCGCCGTGATCACCGCCGAACCGTACGGTGCCGGCTGGTTGTTCGCCGTCCAGCCCGACGCGGCCGGCGAGCTGCTGACCGCTGCGGAGTACGCGGAGAAAAACGGAGTCAGCGCTTGAACGCCGACCTGAGCGGCCTGCCCGCGCGGATCGCGCAGCTGGCACGTCACTTCCCGATCTACTCAAAATCAAGGGCCTAGACCGGTGACCATCAGCGTGTTCGATCTGTTCACGGTCGGCATCGGACCGTCCAGTTCGCACACGGTCGGGCCGATGCGGGCCGCGGCGCGATTTGCCGAAGAGTTGCGCGGCTCCGATCGGCTGGCCCGGGTGGCCGGTGTCCGCGTCGACCTATACGGGTCACTGGCGGCCACCGGCGCCGGACACGGCACTCAGCCGGCCATCCTGCTGGGTCTGGACGGTCACCTGCCGGAAACCGTTCGGACCGAGGTCAAGGAAGCACGGCTTGCCGAGTTCCGTTCTGGCGCTGCAGTTCTGCTCGGCGGGAGCGTCCCGATCGCACTGCGCGAAGAGGACATGGTGCTCCATCCGCTCACAGTGCTGCCGACGCATCCCAACGGCATGCGCCTGGACGCGGTCGACGGTGACGGCAACACCATCTTCGCCGAGACCTACTTCTCGATCGGCGGGGGCTTCGTGCTCACCGGGACCGAGGCGGCCGCCACGCCGGCGGGCAGCGCAGGCGAGCCGCCCGCCGCGCTGACGTTCTCCTCCGCCGAGGAACTACTGAAACTCACCGAGACCGAGAACATGTCGATCAGCGAGGTCATGCTCGCCCACGAGACCGGTACCCGCAGTGAGACGGAGGTGCGCCAACGCCTGCTGCACATCCGCGACGTGATGGTCGAATGTGAACGCAACGGCGTCAGTCGCACCGGCATCCTGCCGGGCGGACTGAACGTCCGGCGGCGCGCCCATGACTGGTACCGACGTCTCGACGCCGAGGATCCGAACCGCGCCGCCCAATTCGCTGAGGACTGGGTCAATCTGGTCGCGTTGGCGGTCAACGAGGAGAACGCCTCAGGGGGCCGGGTCGTCACCGCCCCCACCAACGGCGCTGCCGGCATCATCCCCGCCGTCCTGCACTACGCCGTGCACTACACCGCAGCCGGCAAGGCCGACGCCGATGACACGGCGATCCGGTTCCTGCTTACCGCCGGAGCCATCGGGTCGCTGTACAAGGAGCGTGCGTCGATCTCGGGCGCCGAGGTGGGCTGCCAGGGCGAGGTCGGCTCGGCCGCGTCCATGGCCGCCGGCGGACTGGCCGAAATCCTTGGCGGCACAACGCAACAGGTTGAGAATGCCGCGGAGATTGCGATGGAGCACAGCCTTGGCCTGACCTGCGACCCCATCGCCGGACTGGTCCAGGTGCCCTGCATCGAGCGCAACGCCATCTCGGCCGGTAAGGCCATCAACGCCGCGCGGATGGCACTGCGCGGCGACGGTACGCATCTGGTCAGCCTCGACGAGGTCATCGACACCATGCGCACTACGGGTCTGGACATGAGTCACAAATACAAGGAGACCGCCACCGGCGGACTGGCTGTGAACGTCTCGGTCAACTACATCGAATGCTGAACTGGACAAGGGAAATGGCTCGCTGAGCGACGAGGCAATCGACGGGGTTCACCTTCTAGGGGGCTCGGACCGAAGCTCGGCGGGTGGGAGCGGTGAGGCCCGCGAGACGACTGCAGTCAGCGCGCGCAGCTGATTGCAGAGTTCTGCACTCAGACTCGGCGTCGTAGGCTAAACGAGGCGCGCAGTCGGGAGTGTGACATGACCCCATCGAGGATCCCATCCAGGGGCTTTCTCCGGCGAATGCCGGCTCGCAGGTACCGCGACCGCCGCGAAGCGGGTCGCGTACTGGCGGCCGAGCTGGCCTCCTATCGCGGCAAACCCGATCTACTCGTGCTCGGCCTCGCTCGCGGCGGCATACCCGTCGCGTGGGAGGTCGCCACGGCGCTGGGCGCCGATCTGGACGTGTTTGTGGTTCGAAAGCTCGGCGTTCCGCGCTGGCCCGAACTCGCGATGGGCGCACTGGCCAGCGGCGGCCGGGTGGTGATGAACGACGACGTGGTGTCCAGCCTGCACATCAGTGAGGACGAGGTGCGCTCGGTCATCGAGAGTGAGACGGCGGAACTGCGCCGCCGCGAACACGCCTACCGCGGCGACCGGGCGGAAGCCGACCCGCGCGGTCGCACCGTGGTGCTGGTCGACGACGGCATCGCCACCGGGGCGAGCATGCTGGCAGCGGTGCGGGCGGTGCGGGCGGCCGGAGCTCGGTCGGTTGTGGTCGCGGTGCCGGTGGGCCCCCGCTCAGCCCGCCGACAACTCGCCGCCGAAGCCGACGACGTGGTGTTCGCGACGATGCCGGTCGACTTCGACGCCGTCGGACAGGTCTACGCCGATTTCCATCAGATCACCGACGACGAGGTGCGGGCACTGCTGGCCACACCGGCCGACGATGTGCCGCGGCAGTGAGACAGCGCTACTTCTTCGAACTCTCGTCGGCCGCCGGCTCCTCGGCAGGCTCGTCGTCCTCGGCGGTGTCGCCGGCTGATCCGTCAGGAGTGTCAGCCTCGTCGGGGTAATCGACGGCGTCGAGGGGTTCGCCGTCGTCCTCGTCCTCAACGTCCTTCTCGTCCTGCTTACCCGCCTCGCGCTGCTGGCGTTCCCGCACCGCGTCGACGATCAGCAGAATGACGCCGAGGACGCTGGCGCCGATACACACCCACGCCACCAGCTCGTTGCTGGTCACCACGGCAAACACCAAGGCGACAAGCCCGATTAGGGCTAATACGAGCGCAATGATCAGCATTGGTCATCCTCCGGCCGGCGCGGTGCGACTGCCAAACCTACCAGGGCCGACGGCCCCAGAGCCGCAGCCCGCGCGCGTCCAGCCCCCCGCAGTGCGTCAGTTGCCGCGATTGAACTGGTCGAACCCGCCCGAATCGGCGCTGGAATCGACCGGGGCCGCCGACCCACGCTGGCCGAGCTCTTCGAGCTGGGATTCCAGATAAGTCTTGAGGCGGGTGCGGTACTCGCGTTCAAACGTCCGCAGCTGCTCGAGACGGCCTTCCAGCACCGTGCGCTGCTGGTTGATGGTCCCCATGATCTCGGAGTGCTTGCGCTCGGCGTCAGCCTGCAGGGCGTCGGCCTTTTCCTGCGCCTGACGCAGCTGCGTCTCCGACCGCGACGTGGCGTCGGCCAGCATCGCGTCGGCCCGCTGGCGAGCCTCGGCGACCGTGGTCTCGGCGGTATGGCGAGCCTCACTGAGAATCTGGTCGGCGTTGGCGCGGGCGTCGGACAGCATCTTGTCCGATTCCGCCTTGGCCGTGCTGGTCAACCGGTCAGCGGTGTCCTGCGCCAGGCTGAGCACCCGCGCGGCCTTCATGGCCTGTTCCTCGTTGCTGGACGACGGCGCCGCGGCCGGAGCCGCCACCGGCGCGGGCTTCACCGGCTCAGGCTCGGGCTCGAACGTCGGAACGGGCTGGGCAACGGTCGGCGCGGCAGCGCCACCACCACCGCCGGCGGCCAATTCCTGGTCCAGCTCGGCGATGCGCTGACGCAGATCGGAGTTCTCCTCGATCAGCCGGGTCAGCTCGTTTTCCACCAGGTCGAGGAAGGCGTCAACCTCATCTTCGTTGTACCCGCGTTTGCCGATGGGCGGCTTACTGAACGCCACATTGTGGACGTCGGCAGGTGTAAGCGGCATTCTTTGTCCCCTCAAAGTTCCTGGACGGTCAAGCGATCTGGAGAGTCTAAAACGGTGCGGTAGCCGTCTGGCAACTGCCGCCCATCCTGTCACACCAGACTCGGCGGTTGCCGATTGGACTAATAAATAAGGAGCAATTTCAATCTCTAAGGCAAATAAATCACATTTCTTAGAAGAGAAAAATCACGCGCATCCCACTTGTCGCCGAATCGTGGCCGAACCGTCTCCTAGCTACATTCCGTCCGTGGCAGAAGGCCGCTACGCCGCAGCGCTGAACGCCAACTGCATCCCGATGAATGCGACGAGCAACAACACCAGGATGGACAGGTCCAAACGAACCGCGCCGATGGTGATCTGCGGGATCAGTCGGCGCAGCAACTTCACCGGCGGATCGGTGATCGACATGATGATCTCCAGGATCACCACTGTCGCACCCGTCGGCCGCCAGTCCCGGCTGAACGAGCGGATCCACTCGATCACGACCCGCGCGATGAGCAGCAGCCAGAAGGTGAACAGCGCGAAACCAAGGATCTGAAAGAACAGCACCAACGGGAGCCCGACCTTAACGATGACGATGAGAGGAATGTCCGTCGCCGCCGCAGCGGCACCAGCAAGCCTACCGACCCGACCGCGGCGCACACATCGCAAGGGACCGCAGGCATGCGCACAGCCCGGTCAGCCATCGTGTGGCCAACCGGGCTGTGCGGCGTAGTTTTCGCCTATTGGTAAGCGTAGAAACCGGTTTCGGCGATGCGGCGACGCTCCTCCGGGGACACGTCGACATCCGCCGGCGACAGCAGGAACACCTTGGTCGCCACCTTGTCGAACGAACCGCGCAGTGCGAAGGCCAGGCCGGCGGCGAAGTCGACCAACCGCTTGGCGTCGGCGTTGTCCATGGACACCAGGTCCATGATGACCGGGGTGCCGTCGCGGAAGCGCTCGCCGATGGTGCGTGCCTCGCTGTAGTCCTTGGGCCGCAGCGTGGTGATCTTCGACAGCGGGTGGCCGTCCTCGAACATCATCGCCATGCGGCGCGGGTCCATCGCCAGGGCGCCGCGGGTCGAACCGCGCAGCCACGACCCCAGCCGGGGCCGGGCCATGTCGGGCCGGTCGAACTCGCGGGGCTGGAAGCGAGTCTCGTCCGGGTAGCCGCCGCGGTAGCTGCTGGGCGGCGGGTAGTCCGCGGGCATCTCGGCCCGCAGGTCGCCGCGCGGGTCCCGGCGAGGCTCGTCGTATTCGCGATCGCGCCCCTCATAACGGCCGTAGTCGTCCTCAAATCGGGGCCGCGAATAACCCCGGGACGGCGTGCGGTCGTCGTAATACTCGTCGTCGTAATCCTCCATCGGAGCCATACCGAAGTAGGCCTTGACCTTGTGCAGAGTGCTCATCGTGCGACCCCTTCTAGCCTGGGATATTTGTTGTTTGTGATGAAGGTGTGACTCGAGTGACTATTCACGGTGACCGTAACCGCCGTTCGCCCATAAGCGCGGTACCGACACGCACACACGTCGATCCATGTTTGACGGCGATCTCGAGGTCTGCTGACATGCCGGCCGACAACCCCGTCGCGTTGGGGAAGGCGCTGCGCACCCGGCAGTGCTCGGATTGCAGCCGGTCAAAGGCCTGTTCGGGGTCCCAGTCCAGCGGCGGAACACCCATCAGACCGACTAGTTCGAGGGCCTGCGCCTGCTCCACTTCCTCGCAGACCCGATCCACCGCGCCGGGCTCGGAAATGTCGATACCGCCGCGCGAGGCGTCACCGTCGAGACTGACCTGAACGTAGACCCGCAGCGGCTTGCTGCGGCGCTGCTCGGCCAGAGCGCCGGCCACCGCACGGTCCAGGGCGGTCACCAGCTGCTGGCTGTCGACCGAGTGGGCGGTATGCGCCCACCGGGCCAGCGCCTTGGCTTTCTTGCGCTGAATCTGGCCCACCATGTGCCACTGCATCTGCCGGGATTCCCCTGATGCACCCAGCAACCGCGCCACCGCGGCCACCTTCGCCGACGCCTCCTGCTCGCGGGATTCGCCCACAGCCCGCACTCCGAGCCGCGCCAGGATCGCCACATCGGAAGCCGGGAAGAATTTCGTGATCGGCAGCAGTTTGATCTCGCCGACATTGCGGCCGGCCGCTTCGGCCGCCGCAGCCAGCCGCGATCGCACTGCGGCGAGCGATCGGGTCAATTCCGACTGGCGTTCGCCCTGAGCGGCGTCCTCGACCGTCATGCCGACGGTTCCATCCATACCAGCGACGCCAGCCGTCCGGTCGGCGCATCGCGCCGGTGACTGAACAGCGCCCGGTCGGCCGCGGTGCAGCGCGGGTCGACCTCGATGGACGTCACGCCCATTCGACGAAGCTGGCCGGCGATGCCGACGCGCAGATCCAGGCCCGCAGTGCCCGCGGGCGTCGTGGTGCGACTGCCGGGTAAAGCGGCTTCGACCTCTGCGGCCATGGCCTCGGGCACCTCGTAGTTTCGACCGCTGACCGCGGGGCCCAACAGCGCCGAAATGTCGCCGATCTGGGCCCCCAATTCGAGCATCGCCTCGACCGTGCGGGCCACCACGCCGTGCTGAGCGCCCACCCGCCCGGCGTGCACCGCGCCGACGACACCGGCCCGCGCGTCGGCGAGCAACACCGGCACACAATCGGCTGTCACCACAGCCAACGCCAATCGCGTTGTCGCCGTAACCATTCCATCGGTGTCGGGCAGCGCCGAGGACTGCGGGCCGTCGACCACCTCGACGTGGGTGCCGTGCACCTGGTTCATCCACAACACCCGGTCGCCGGGCAGGCCGACGGCGTTGGCCAGGCGCGACCGGTTGGCCCGCACGGCAGCCGGATCGTCCCCGACATGGTCGCCCAGGTTGAAGGTGTCGAACGGCGGCTTGGACACGCCGCCCGCCCGAGTGGTGGTCACCCGGCGGATACGAACGCTCACGTCCCCAGTATCTGGATTCCGTTGCCTGTCAGACCGCATCGACGTCGGGCCATGATGTTTCGACGCCGGTTTGTCGCGCACTGGCAAGCAAATCGAGACCTCAGCGGCGCATGAAGGGCGGCACATCGACGTCGTCGTCGTCGCCGCCGATGCTCAGGGTCGCCCCGTTGGTGTGCAGCGGGACGCTGACGGCATCGACCGGTTCGAACAGCGTCGAGGTGAGCTTGCCGGCCTTGGCGGTCTCGATGCGGTGGGCGCCACCGGTTTCATTGCTGCTGACGGCTTTCCGGCCCGGGCCGGCGTCGAAGCCGGCCGCGATCACGGTGACGCGCACCTCGTCGCCGAGCGAGTCGTCGATCACGGTGCCGAAGATGATGTTGGCGTCCTGATGGGCGGCGTCCTGCACCAGCGAGGCGGCCTCGTTGATCTCGAACAGGCCCAGGTCGCTGCCACCCGCGATCGACATCAGCACGCCCTGGGCGCCTTCCATCGAGGCTTCCAGCAGCGGCGAGTTGATCGCGATCTCCGCGGCCTTGAGCGAGCGTCCCTCGCCACGGGCCGAGCCGATGCCCATCAGCGCGGTGCCGGCGCCGGACATGATGCCCTTGACGTCGGCGAAGTCGACGTTGATCAGGCCCGGTGTGGTGATCAGATCGGTGATGCCCTGGACACCGTTGAGCAGCACCTCGTCGGCGCTGCGGAATGCGTCCATCAGCGACACCGCCGCGTCACCCATCTGCAGCAACCGGTCGTTGGGGATCACGATCAGGGTGTCGCAGCTCTCCCGCAGCGCGGAGATGCCGTTCTCGGCCTGGTTGCTGCGCCGCTTGCCTTCGAACGAGAAGGGCCGGGTGACGACGCCGACGGTCAGTGCGCCGAGTTTGCGCGCGATGCTGGCTACCACGGGCGCGCCACCGGTGCCGGTGCCACCGCCCTCCCCGGCGGTGACGAACACCATGTCCGCGCCGCGCAGCAGCTCCTCGATCTCCTCCTTGGCGTCCTCGGCGGCCTTCTTGCCGACCTCCGGGTCGGCGCCGGCGCCCAGGCCACGTGTCGAGTCGCGACCGACGTCGAGCTTGACGTCGGCATCACTCATCAGCAACGCCTGCGCGTCGGTGTTGATGGCGATGAACTCCACACCTTTGAGGCCTTGCTCGATCATTCGGTTGACGGCGTTGACGCCGCCACCACCGATGCCCACGACCTTGATGACGGCCAGGTAGTTGTGTGGGGGGGTCATCATTCGTCTTCCTCCCTGATGGGCTTTCAGTTCCCCTGGTAATGCGTGGGTGTGCCTGCGGTGTGTCTCCTTGCAAAACCCTCAACCTCAACCATAGAGTTAGAGTTATGTCAAGTAGTTCCGCGTAACCAGAACCGTATGGGTACGACGGGCACTAGCCGTGCAGGCGCGCCGACGCGCGCCACGCATTTTTCTCTTTCGCCGAGTGTGATGCTGGCCGCACACTGGGCGGCGAATGTGCGGGCAGCCGCACTTTCGCCCGCGGTGGGCGAAACTATTTGACTGTCGGCAGGTCTGGGCTGGACACGTCGTAGGTGCGCCCGGGCTGCGTCAGCAGCGCCGCCAGCTTCTCGGCCTTTTCCGCTGCACGATCGGTGGTCCCCCAGATCACCACCCGGCCGTCGGTCAGCGTCAACGTGATCGATGACACCGAGGGCGCCGCGATACGGCCCACCTCACCGGCGACCTCGGGACGCAGCGTGCTCAGCACCTTCAGCGCGGCCAGCGTGGCCGGATCGGTGGGCCCTGGGTTCTCCACGTCGATGTACGGGATCGCCGGCGGCGGCGGATCGGTGGCAAAGTCGACGCCGTCGCGGTCGAATAGATGCGGTCCGTCCGGAAAATCCTTCACCACCACTGGGATTCGCTCGACGATGGTGATGCGCAGCGCCGACGGGTACTGCCGCTGCACCCGCGCGCTGGCCACCCGCCGGATCGCGGCGACCCGGTCGGCGACCTGGTTGGTGTTGATCTGCAGCAGCGGAGTCCCGACCCGCACCTGCGCGGCATCGAGCACTTCCTCGCGGGTGACAACACCGGTACCGGTGACCACGATGTTGCGGGCCGACATCGCGGGCGTGAAGTAGAGGATCAGGCCGAGTCCGACCCCTACCACCACCAGCAGCACCGTTGCGAGCAACATCTTCAGGCCCCGAACCACCCCGCGGGCAACCGGTTTGGGCTCCGGCAGCATCGCCCCCTTCGCGCGCCGCTTGGCCTCGCGGCGGGCCTCCTCGATAGCGGTTGCCCGGGCCTGGGCAGCGCGGCGTTCGGCGCGTTCCCGCCGGGCTCGCCGCCGCGGGCCCTCGAAATCCTCTGCCTCTTCCTCAGATTCGGGCGGGGCGCCGCCCTCGGTGGAGATCGGCTCCGTCGCCGCCTCGCCGGTGACAGAGTCCTCGGGGGCATCGCCGGCCAGGTCGGTGGGCCGAGCCCCGGGTGCGTCGGGGTCGGGTTCGCTCACTGGGGTGCTCCCCGACCGGGTGCACCGCGGTTGGCCCGCATCCGCAGTGCGGTGACGATTTCGGGTCCGAGCAGCGTCACGTCGCCCGCGCCCATCGTGACGATGACATCGCCTGGTTCGGCGGCCCCGGCCAATTCCTCGGCCACCGCGGAGAAGTCAGGCAGGTAGCGCACGGGCGCGCTGACATGTTCGGCGACGGTGGCGCCGCTGATGCCGGCCAGTGGCTGTTCGCGCGCACCGTAGACGTCGAGTACGAAGACCTGGTCGGCACCGTCCAGAGCGTGCCCGAATTCCTGCGCGAAAGCTTTTGTCCGGGAATACAAATGGGGCTGAAAGACGACGAGCGAACGACCGCTGCCACTCTGCTGGACCACGGAGCGGACCGCCGCCAGCGTGGCGGCGACCTCGGTGGGGTGATGGGCGTAGTCGTCGAATACCCGCACCGAATGAGCGGTGCCGACGAGTTCGAAGCGTCGCCGCACTCCTTCGAAGGCGGCCAGACCGTCGAGCACCTCGTCGACGGGCGCGCCGATCTCGATCGCGGCCAGCAGCGCCGCCAAAGCGTTGAGCGCCATGTGCCGTCCCGGCACCGACAGCCGCATCACCCGCTGGTGCGGCTCGTCCGCCAATTGGATGTGGGCGACCGCCTCGGTGCCGCGTTGTTCCCACGACAACAGGCGCGCCGCGAGCGGCCCGTCCCCCGACCCGTAGCAGAGCACCCGAATTCCCAGCTCCGCTGTGCGCCGGGCCAGCGCCGCCGCACCCGGGTCGTCGGTGCACACCACCAGTGCGCCACCGGGCGCGAGCCGCTCCACGAAGGAGTCGAACACCCCGACGTACGCCTCGGTGCTGCCGTAGAAATCGAGGTGGTCGGACTCGATATTGGTGACCACCGCGACGTTGGGCGTGTATTCCAGCAGCGTGCCGTCGCTCTCGTCGGCTTCGGCGACAAAGATATCGCCGCTGCCGTGATGGGCATTGGTGCCGGCCTCGCCGAGCTCACCCCCGACCGCGAACGACGGGTCGCGACCACAGTGCTGCAGGGCGACGATCAGCATCGACGTCGTCGTGGTCTTACCGTGCGTGCCGGTGACCATCAAGGTGGTGCGCCCGGCCATCAGCTTGGCCAGCACCACGGGCCGCAGCACCACCGGAATGCCGCGGCGCCGGGCCTCGACCAGCTCCGGGTTGGTTTTGGGGATGGCGGCGTGCGTGGTGATGACCGCGGTGACGCCGCCGGGCAGCAGATCCAGCGACGACGCGTCATGACCGATGCGGATCAGCGCGCCGCGCGCCCGCAGCGCATGCACGCCGCGCGACTCCTTGGCGTCCGATCCCGACACCATCCCGCCGCGATCCAGCAGAATGCGGGCGATGCCCGACATGCCGGCGCCGCCGATGCCGACCATGTGCACACGCTGCAGTTCCGGCGGCAGCTGTTCGGCGCTCATCGGCGCGCTCCCGGGATCCGCCCGGCAACGTCCAGCGCCGCCCGGGCCACCTGCTGCGCGGCGTCGCGGTGCCCGACCAGGGTCGCCGCCGCCGTCAGCGCCGCCAGCCGGGGTGCATCGTTGAGCAGGCCGGACACCTCACGCGCCACCAGCTCCGGGGTCAGCGCCGCGTCGGCGACGATCATGCCGCCGCCGGCATTGACCACCGGCAGCGCGTTGAGCCGCTGCTCACCGTTGCCGATCGGCAGCGGCACATAGATGGCGGGCAGGCCGACGGCCGAGACCTCGGCCACCGTCATTGCGCCGGACCGGCAGATCACCATGTCGGCGGCGGAGTAGGCCAGGTCCATCCGGTCCAGATAGGGCACCGCCACATACGGCGGATCGCCGGGCTCGGGTGTGCGGAGTTCGAGCGTGTTCTTGGGTCCGTGCGCATGCAGTACAGACACCCCGGCGGCGGCCAGGTCGGCGGCCGCCGCGGAGACGGCCCGGTTCAGCGACACCGCACCCTGGGAGCCACCGAACACCAGCACCACGCGCGCGTCGTCGGCGAAGCCGAAGTGGGCCCGCGCCTGCGCACGCAGGCCCGTGCGGTCCAGCGTGGTGATCGCCGCCCGCACCGGCACTCCGACCACCTCGGCGCGCCGCAGCCCCGAATCGGGCACCGCGGACAGAATCCGGTCGGCGGTCCGGGCGCCCACCCGGTTGGCCAGCCCCGCCCGGGCGTTGGCCTCGTGAATCACCACGGGGATGCGGCGGCGTCCCGGCCTGCCGCGAGAAGCCAGATAGGCCGGCAGCGCCACGTAGCCGCCGAAACCGATGACGACGTCGGCGGCGACACTGTCGAGCACCGCGCGGGTCTCCCGTACCGCGCGCCAGACCCGCGGTGGCAGCCGCGCCAGGTCACCGCTGGGTTTGCGCGGCAGCGGCACCGGGGTGATCAGCTCCAGTCGGTAGCCGCGCTCAGGCACCAGCCGGGTCTCCAACCCGCGGGCCGTGCCCAGCGCGGTGATCCTGATCCGGGGGTCCAGGGCGGTCAGCGCGTCGGCCACTGCCATCGCGGGCTCCACATGGCCGGCGGTACCACCGCCGGCCAGCACGACCGAGAACGCACCACCGGCGGGCAGGGGATTGTCCCCTGACCCGCCGGCCGACTCCGTGACCTTGTCGTTCACCCGTAACGCTGACCTTCCAATGCACCTACGCGCCCTGTTTGGCGCCGGCCGGCGTACTGCTGGCCAGATCTATGATGCCTTTCCCGCCCGTGGCCGCTTCCCGCAGACCGCCGACTGGTGCGCGGCTGCGCCTTCGGCGGTGGCCCGGCGGCCCGCCGGGGCCGCGACGCTTTGGGCGGCGCGGGCGACGGGCGCTTGCGATCACGGAAGGACTCGATCCGGCTGGGCACGTACGGCTCCGGCACCGGCAGCCGAAGCAGCCGGTTTACCTTGTCGTCTCGCCCGGCACGCAGCGCCGCGACGGCTTCGGGTTCGTGCCGGGCTGCGTTGGCCATGATGCCGATCATGAACAGTGTTGCAGCGGTTGACGTTCCACCGGCCGAGATGAGCGGGAGCTGCAGGCCGGTGACGGGCAGCAGGCCGATCACATACCCGATGTTGATGAACGCCTGGCCCAGCACCCACAACGTGGTGGTCGCCGTGAGCAGTCGCAGGAACGGGTCTGCGGAGCGGCGCGCGATGCGCATGCCGGTGTAGGCGAACAGCCCGAACAGCCCCAGCAGGCCCACCGCCCCGATCAGGCCCAGCTCCTCGCCGATGATCGCGAAGATGAAGTCGTTGTGCGCGTTGGGCAGATAGTTCCACTTGGCCACACCCTGCCCCAGGCCATCGCCGAAGATGCCGCCGTGCGCGAGGGCGTACTTGGCCTGGCGCGCCTGGTAACCGGTGTCCATCGGGTCGTCTTCCGGGTCCAGCCAGGATCGCACCCGGTCGGAGCGGTAGCCGGCGGACATGGCCAGCACCGCACCGGCGGCGAACACCGCGCCCAGCGAGCTGACGAACACCCGCAGCGGCAGTCCGGCGTACCACAGTAGGCCCAGCAGAATGATGCCCAGCGACACGGTCTGACCGAGGTCAGGCTGGGCGACAATCAGCCCCAGGGCGATCAGCGCGGCCGGGACCAAGGGGACCAGCATCTCGCGCAGCGACGCCCGCTCCAGGCGCCGGGCGGCCAGCAGGTGCGCGCCCCAGATCGCGAACGCGATCTTGGTCAGTTCGGAGGGCTGCATGGAGAAACCGGCGATGACGAACCACTTGCGGGAGCCGTTGGCCAGGTTACCGATGCCCGGGATGAGCACCAGGACCAGCAAGATGATGGTGACCGCGTAGCTGGTGAACGCGACGCGCCGGATGAAGCGCACCGACATCCGCAACCCGGCGTAACAGGCGAAGAGCCCGACGATCGTCCAGAGCACCTGCTTGCCGAAGATGATCCAGGCGGACCCGTCGTTGTCGTAGGAGTGCACGCCCGACGCCGACAGCACCATGATCAGGCCCAGCGACGTCAGCAGTGCGGTGACGGCGATGATCAGGTGAAACGAGGTCATGGGGCGGCCCAGCCAGGCACCGAACGCGGTGCGCGGCCCGCTCGGATCGGCTTTCGGCGCGGTGTTTTTCTCCCCCGCGGCAGCAGGCTCTGCCTGCTCTGCCTCGTCCGCCACCTCGGTTGCGGCGGACGTCTCCCCCTTATCCCGGCGGAACAGCCGGGTCACTGCGATACCCACACCGCCTACCGGACCGCGGCGCGTACGGCGGCCGCGAAGGCGTCACCCCGTGCGCCATACCCGGTGAACTGGTCGAACGATGCGCCGGCCGGTGCGAGCAGCACCGTGTCTCCCGGTTGGGCCATCTCGCGGGCCGCGGCGACGGCCGCGACCATCACACGATCCCCGATGGTCCCACCCTCGTTATTCACTTGTGTCACATCAGCAACAGAAACCACACCAGTCGCATGCATCTCAACATCCTCGCCTGTAACAACCTGTACGACGGGGACATCGGGGGCGTGTCGTGATAACGCCTCGGCAACCTCGGCGCGATCCCGCCCGAAAAGGACCGCTCCGACCAGGTGCGACGCGATGCGGGCGACCTCCGCATCCAGGGATGCGCCTTTGAGCAGGCCGCCGGCCAACCACACGACCCGGGGGTAGGCCAGCACCGAGGCCTGGGCGGCGTGCGGGTTGGTGGCCTTGGAGTCGTCGACGTAGGTGATGCCGTCCGCGACGGTCACCACCTCACAGCGGTGCCGGCCGAGCCGGAACGAGGCGATGGCCGTGGCGATCGCCTCGGGGGCCACATCGACCGCCCGCGCCAGCGCCGCGGCAGCCAGCGTGTTGAGCACCCCGACCGGGCCCGGCACCGGAATCGACGTGACCGGCAGCAGCGGCAGGTCCTCGGCGAACGCCCGGTCGACCAGCTGCCCGTCACGCACGCCGAGTTCCCCCGGGGCGGGTTCACCGAGCCGGAAGCCCACTCGAACGGCCGCCGGGGCGGTGTCCCGCAGCGCCGCCGCCCGGCTGTCGTCCAGGCCGACGACAGCGACCCGACCGGTGAGCACCCGGGCTTTGGCGGCGGTGTAGGCGGCCATGGTGTGATGCCAGTCCAGGTGATCCTCGGCGATGTTGAGCACCACGCCCGCTTCCGGCCGCAGCGACGGGGCCCAGTACAGCTGGAAGCTGGACAGCTCCACCGCCAGCACGTCGGCCGGCTGGTCCAGCACGTCGAGCACCGGGTCGCCGATGTTCCCGCACAGCTTGCTGCGCAGTCCCCCGGCGATCAGCATGTCGTGCAGCATCGACGTGGTGGTGGTCTTGCCGTTGGTACCGGTCACCACCAGCCACCGGCGCGGCGGCCCGAAATGGCCGGCTGCATCGAGCCTCCAGGCCAGCTCCACATCGCCCCAGATCGGCACCCCGGCCGCGGCGGCGGCGGCCAGCACGGGGGTGTCCGGCTGGAATCCGGGACTGGTAATCACCAGCGCGTACCGGTCGATCTGCGCAATGGCAGTCGCCGGGTCGGCGGTCGCGACGCCGGCCGCGGCGTGCGGGGCCAGCATCGCGGGGTCGTCGTCGCACAGCGTCGGCGCGGCCCCGAACCGGGTGAGCGCCGCCAGCACCGCGCGGCCGGTCACCCGGGCGCCGGCGATCAGGACGGGCGCACCCGGCGCCAACGGGTCGATGTCAGGCACCGATCGTGGACAGCCACTCGCCGTAGAACAGGGCGACGCCCAGGCCACAGCTGATCGCTGTGAGCAGCCAGAAGCGGATGATGACTGTCGTTTCCGCCCAGCCCCCCAGCTCGAAATGGTGATGGAAGGGGGCCATCCGGAAAACCCGGCGCCCGGTGGTGCGGAAGGCCAGGATCTGCAGCACCACCGAGGTGACCTCGGCGACGAACAGCGCCCCCAGCACTACGGCCAGGATCTCGGTGCGGCTGGTCACCGACAGTCCAGCGATGATGCCGCCCAGAGCCAGCGAGCCGGTGTCACCCATGAAGATCTTGGCCGGCGCGGCGTTCCACCACAGGAACCCGATGCAGGCGCCGGCGGTGGCGGCGGCGATCAGTGCCAGGTCCAGCGGGTCGCGCACGTTGTAACAACCCAGGCCGGGCGCGGTGACGCACGCGTTGCGGTACTGCCAGAAGGTGATCAGGACGTAGGCACCGGTCACCATCGCCATGCAACCGGCGGCCAGGCCGTCCAGCCCGTCGGTGAAGTTCACCGCGTTCGACCAGGCGCTGACCACCACCACGCAGAACAGCACGAACAACCCCGGGGCGAAGGTGACCGTGGCGATCTCGCGCACGTAGGACAGGTCCGCACTGCCCGGTGTCAGGCCGGCGTTGTTGCGGAACTGCAGCACCAGCACGGCGAACAGCACCGCGGCGGTGATCTGCCCGACCGTCTTGGCCGTCTTGTTCAGGCCCAGGTTGCGCGACCGGCGGATCTTGATCAGGTCGTCGATGAACCCGACTCCGCCCAGGGCGGTGGCCAGTCCGAGCACGCACAGACCCGACGCCGAGATCCCTTCGCCGTCGAACGCCAGCCCGAACAGGTGGGTGCCCAGGTAGCCGGCCCAGATGCCGGCCAGGATCGCCACCCCACCCATCGAGGGCGTACCCCGCTTGGTGTGGTGGCTGGGCGGGCCGTCCTCGCGGATCTGGTGACCGAATCCCTGTCGGGTGAACAGCCGGATCAGCGCCGGAGTCAGCAGGATGGACACGGTCACCGCGATGGCTACGGCGATCAGAATCTGCCTCACGGGCGCGTCGCTCCCTTGCCGACTGTGTCGTCGACCAGCGCGTCGGCCAGCGCTCCCAATCCGGCCGAGTTGGATGCCTTCACCAGAACCACATCTCCGGGTCGCAGCTCAGCGCGCAACAGGGACAGGGCGGCGGCCGCGTCGTCCACGTTGACGACCTCCTCCCCCCACGAGCCCTCCATCACCGCACCCTGGTGCATGGCGCTCATCGACCTCCCGGTTCCCACGACAACGAGTCGAGACACATCTAATCGCACCGCGAGCCGGCCGATGCGGTCGTGCTCGGTTATTGCATCCTCGCCGAGTTCGGCCATCTCACCCAGCACCGCCCAGCTACGCCGCGGATGATCCTCGCCGTGCGCGATCCAGGCGAGAGCCTGCAGACCGGCCCGCATCGAGTCGGGGTTGGCGTTGTAGGCATCGTCGATCACGGTGACGCCGTCCGCGCGGGTGGTCACGTGCATGCGGTGGCGCGACACCGGGCCCGCCGCCGCGAGCGCTGCCGCGATCTGTTCGACGGTCCCGCCACACTCCAGCGCGACGGCGGCCGCGCACAGCGCGTTGCTGACCTGATGGTCGCCGAAGACGCCGAGGCGAACGTCGGCTTCTTCGGCCCCCGCGTGCAAGGTGAACTGCGGCCTGGCCAACTCGTCGAGCGACACCGGCCCGGCCCACACGTGCCCGGTATTGGGCCCGGAATTGCGGCTCACCCGGACCACCCGGGCCGCGGTCACGTCGGCCATCGCGGCCACCATCGGGTCGTCGGCGTTCAAGATGACCACGCCGGACGGCGAAACAGATTGTGGCAGTTCGGATTTAGTTTGGGCAATGATCTCGCGGGAGCCGAACTCACCCAGGTGCGCGGTACCGACGTTGAGCACCACGCCGATAGACGGGGTCGCGATATCGGCCAGCGCGGCGATGTTGCCGGGGTGGCGCGCCGACATCTCCAGGATCAAAAAGTCGGTGTCCCGGGTGGCCCGCAGCACGGTCCAGGGGTGACCCAGCTCGTTGTTGAACGACCCGGGCGGCGCGACCACCTCACCCAGCGGCCGCAGCACGGCGGCCACCAGGTCCTTGGTGGACGTCTTGCCCGACGAACCGGTGATCCCGATGATCCTCAGACCACCGGCCACCAGGTCGGCGGCCACCGCCTTGGCCAGCTTGCCCAGCGCGGCCAGCACCGCAGCGCCCGAGCCGTCTGCGTCGTGCTCGAGCACCGAGGCGCGGTCGTCGGCCGCCGCCTGTGGCTGCACGACGATCGCCGGCACCCCCACCGGCCGGGCGGCCAGCACCGCCACCGCGCCGGCGGCCACGGCCGATGCGGCGTGGTCGTGCCCGTCGGCGCGCGCGCCGGGCAGGGCGAGAAACAGTCCGCCCGGGCCGACGGCGCGTGAGTCGAATTCCACCGTTCCGGTGACGCGGGTGGCCGCGGCACGCTCCGGCGTGATGTCGGCCAGCGTGCCGCCGACGATGTCGGCGATCTGGGCCACGGTCAGGTCGATCACGCTCGGCCTTTCACGGCGTCAAGGGCGGCCGCGAGTTCTACCCGGTCGTCGAACGGCCGCACCTCGTCGGCGCTGCGCTGACCGGTCTCATGGCCTTTGCCGGCGATGAGCACCACGTCGCCGGGGCCCGCCCAGGCGACCGCATGCCGGATCGCCTCGCGCCGGTCGGCGATCTCGACCAGTTCGGCTGTTGTGCCGGCTTCTTTTGCGCCGGAGAGGATTTCACCACGGATAACGGCAGGGTTCTCGCTGCGCGGATTGTCGTCGGTGACGACGACGAGGTCGGCGAGTTCAGCGGCCACCGCGCCCATCGGCGCGCGCTTGCCCGGGTCACGGTCGCCGCCGGCGCCGAACACCACCGCCAGGCGGCGGCCGGGCTGGGCCAGGGTGCTGAGCACCGCGCGCAGGGCGCCCGGTTTGTGCGCATAGTCGACCAGCGCGAGGAACTCCTGGCCATGGTCTATCTGTTCGAGGCGCCCCGGTACCCGGGTATGCCGCAGACCCGGCGCCGCCTGCGCCGGCGAAACCCCGACTGCATCCAGAATCGCCAGCGCAACAAGGCAATTGGCGATGTTGTAGTGGCCTGGCAGGTTGATGCCGATGCGGTGTTCGGCGCCGGTGGGATCGATGGCGGTGAATTCCTGGCTCGCCGGTCCGGTGGTCTCGACGTCGACGGCGCGCCACTGGGCGGGTTGGCCGGTGACGCTGACGGTGACCGGCTCAGCGGCCCGGGCCGCCATCGCGCGGCCGGCCTCGTCGTCGACACACACCACGGCGGTGCGGGCGTGCAACGCCGAGGCGGGGTCGAACAACAGCGCTTTGGCCTCGAAGTAGTCGGCCATGGTGGGGTGGAAATCCAGGTGGTCGCGCGACAGGTTGGTAAAGCCGCTGACGGCGAACTCGGTGCCGTCGACGCGGCCCAGGGCCAGCGCGTGACTGGACACTTCCATCACGACGGTGTCGACACCCCGTTCGGCCATCGCGGCGAACAGCGCCTGCAGTGCCGGAGCCTCGGGGGTGGTGAGCGCACTGGGGATGTCGACGCCGTCGATGCGGATGCCGATGGTGCCGACCAGACCGGCGACGCGGCCGCCGGCCCGCAATCCCGCTTCCACTAGGTACGTCGTGGTGGTCTTGCCCGATGTGCCGGTGATGCCGACGACGGTGACCCGGTCGGAGGGCCGCTCGTACACGCTCGCCGCCAGTCCGCCGAGCACGCTGCGCGGTGCGGGGTGCACCACAACCGGCACGGCCGCCGCGTGAGCGCCCATTGCCGCCACCCCGTCGGCGTCGGTGAGCACTGCCACCGCGCCGCGCTCGAGGGCGTCACCGGCATGCCGGGCACCGTGTGTGGTCGCACCGGGCAGCGCGGCGAACAGGTCCCCCGGCTGGACGTCCTGAGCGCGCAGCGTCACGCCGGTCACCAGCACGTCGGCACCGGCAGGTGATGCCGCTCCGATCTGCGCGGCCAGCGTGGCCAGCGGTACGCCGACGACGGTGCGGGGACGTAGCCCGGTGGGCGTCGACTCCGCCACGGGCACCACCTCCGTCCGGCCGCGGATGTTCCAGAGATCGCTCGGCCTTGACACCCTACCCAGAGGCACTCGGTCGCCACGCAGAGCCGCGCCCCGCGCACGGTGGCGGCGATCACCGATCGGTACCGCCCCGCGGGGGCGGCTGCTAGCGCAGCGCCATCTGCGCCGGCGATGTCGCCGGACTCAATCCGCGCGGGCAGATCCGCCCACCCCGGTTATGACACGCCGTTGTCTCCGTTCGCACCGAGCAGCAGGCCGCCGGTGCCGCCGGTGCCGGCGGGTCCACCGTTGAAGCCATTGCCGCCGTTACCGCCGAAGCCGAAGAACGTCCGAACGAAGGAGCCGTTGGTGGACGCCCCGATATCGCCGCCATCGCCGCCGGCGGCAGTCGGAACGTTGTTGTTGCTGGGTCCGGCGTTGCCTCCGTTGCCGCCGATCCCGAGGGTCAGCAGGCCGCCGGCGCTGCCGCCGTCTCCGCCATCGCCGCTAGCTGCAGTAATGCTGGCGCCACCGTTACCGCCTGCACCGCCGACGCCCAGGCCGGCGACTAAGACGCCCTGGCCGCCGGTGCCGCCGGCGCCGCCGGGCCCACCCAGGCTCGTCCCACCGGCACCACCAACGCCGCCGAAACCGGCGCCGAACACCGCGGCGCCGATGCCGCCCCCACCTCCTGCACCGCTGATTGCCCCGACGTTGCCGGCGGCGCCGCCCATGCCGCCACTGCCGCCGGCACCCACGCCGAAGACCGCCGCCGCTGTACCACCGGCACCGCCCGCACCCCCGCCGGCCTGGGCGAAGCCACCCAAACCTCCGGCACCTCCCTGTGCGTACCCGAACAATCCCCCCGCGATACCACCCGCACCCCCGGCCCCACCAACGCCGGTGGTGGTGTCAATAACCGCACCGCCGGCGCCCCCGGCCCCGCCGAGACTGAAGAAATTGCCGCCCGCAGCGCCGCCGGCACCTCCGGCACCACCGCCCAGACCGGCAAAGCCCGTCCCACCGGCGCCACCCGCGCCGCCGCTACCGATAAGCACACCGCTGCCGGCACCGCCTGCACCACCGGCACCCCCGCCGGTGAAGCCGTAACCGCCCGCTCCCCCGTCACCCCCGATCGCCACGAGTCGTCCACCGGCACCACCACTGCCACCAACCCCGCCAAAAGTGAAGTTGGAGTCGCCACCAGCACCGCCGTGACCACCCCAGCCGATGAGTGAGGCGCTGCCGCCGGCGCCGCCCGCGCCGCCGCTAGCGGTGAGGCCGGTTCCTCCGGCACCGCCGGCACCGCCGTTACCGATCAGCCACCCCCCGCTTCCCCCGGCGCCCCCGTTCCCGCCGGCTTTGCCGGCGCCGCCCGCGCCGCCGTTGCCGATCAGGCCCGCGGCGCCACCATCGCCGCCGTTCGTCGGAGTGAAGAAACCGACTTCGTTATAGCCGTAGCCATCGCCCCCGTTGCCGATCAGGATTCCGCCCGCGCCGCCATTGGGGCTGGCAGCTGTTCCATTAGCTCCGTTGCCGATCAGCGGACGCCCCAGGAGCGCCTGCGTGGGCGCATTCACCACGTCCAGGAGGCTATTTGCCGCCGCTTGCAAGGGCGAAGCATTCGCCGCTTCCGCTGCCGAGTAAGCACTACCGGCCGCGTTCAGGGTCGCCAGGAAATTCTGATGGAACTCTGCCGCTTGCGCACTCAATGACTGGTACTGCAGAGCGTGATTACTGAATAACGCGCTGATCGCAGCGGAGATCTCGTCCGCGCCGGCCGACAACACCCCTGTGGTGGACGCCGACGCCGCTGCGTTCGCGGTGCCTAATGCCGTGCCGATGCCCGCCACATGCTGCGCCGCCGTGCCCAGCAGTTCCGGAACAGCCACTACAAAAGACATCAAAGCCCTCCTAGCGCGTTAGGCCAGCCCGAATGCTTTCATCTGGCCACGAATGACGAGCCAGTATGCAACGGTCACGGCGCAATGGGGCGAATATTCCGCGAATATCTCAACATTTTCAATGCAAGTTCTACCCGCGCTGCGGCACAGATTTTCCTCGTCGCGGCTGGGCCGTCGAGAAAGCAGTGCGCCCACGGCGAAGCGGTCGGCAAGTGAGCTGCGCCCGCGGTGCCAGCTGACCGCCGCCGATATCTCGTCGGCCCCGGCCGACGGGATCTCGGTGGTCGAGGCCGAGGCAGCGGCATTGGCGCTGTGCAGCGCGGTACCAAGCCGCGCCAATTGTGGCGTCGCCGTCCCCAGCACTTCCAATCGGCGAAGGCTCCTGCGGGCCGCGTGATCCACGCTCGGCATGTGCTGAACGCGCAATGAAATGCCCCTGCCGATAACGGGATTGCCCGGCGCACAGGCGCTGCACGCCGGCATCTGAGGGGACGGCGCTTTCCGCTGCGCCATACACCACTTTCGTGGACGAGACTTGTTGTCCTTACGTAGCTTCCCCACCTGTGCGCCCCAGCGACACGGGCCCGGGCGCGGGAAGGTGTGAGACGGTGAACTTCTTTGTGCTGCCACCCGAGATCAATGCGGCGCGCCTTTTCGCCGGCGCAGGATCTGCGCCGATGGCTGCGGCGGCGACCGCGTGGGATGGGCTGGCGGCTGAATTGAGCTCGGCAGCAGCTTCTTTCGGATCGATCACCGCAGGGCTTACACACGAGGTATGGCAAGGACCGTCGGCGACGGCGATGAGCGCCGCGGCTGCTCCCTTTGCACGCTGGCTGTCCACGATGGCGGCTCAGGCCGATCAGGCGGCCGCCCAGGCGCGCGCCGCAGCGGCGGTTTTCGAGTCGGCCCGCACCACGATGGTGCTGCCGGAACTGGTCGCGGCCAACCGTTCTCAGTTCGTGTCGCTGGTGATATCGAACATTTTCGGGCAGAACAGCCCGGCCATTGCCGCTGCCGAGGCGCACTACGAACAAATGTGGACCGAAGCTGTGTCCACGATGTCCGCCTACCACGCTGAGGCTTCGGCGATTGTCTCCGCTCTGCCGCCGTTCGTGCAGCCGCTGCAGGATCTGGCGGGGATCGAAGCGGCGGGGTTCAGCCCGACAACACCTGGCCTGGCGGCCGCAACTTCCTCAGTGCGCGCGCTCGGGCTCAGTCTGGGCCTGGCCAACGTCGGCATCGGCAACTTCGGCAACGCAAACGTCGGCGTCGGGAACTTCGGTGGCGGAAATCTCGGCGATCTCAACGTCGGTTCTGGAAACTATGGTGTTTCCAATGCCGGCTTCGGGAATCTTGGTGCGGGCAACGTCGGCCTCGGAAATATCGGCGGCGGCAACTTCGGCTTCGGAAACGCCGGCGCCTTCAACATCGGTCTGGCGAACACCGGAAACAACAACGTCGGCCTTGGGTTGACCGGCAACAATCTCATCGGCTTCGGCGACATCTACGTCCGCCTGGAGAATTCGAACATCGTACAGTTCAGCACCGGTCCGCTTAATTCCGGAGCAGGTAACCTCGGGCTGTTCAATTCGGGTACCGGGAATGTGGGGTTCTTCAACTCCGGCACCGGCAACTTCGGCATCGGCAACTCCGGCAGCTACAACGCCGGGCTCTTCAACACCGGGACCGCGAGCACCGGCATCTTCAATGCCGGCGCCTTCAATACCGGCATTCTGAACGCGGGCAACGCGAACACGGGCAACCTCAACGCCGGGAACTACAACACAGGCGACTTCAACCCCGGCGTGTCCAACACGGGCAGCTTCAACACCGGCAGCTCCAACACTGGTTTCGCGAATGCGGGCAGCATCAACACCGGGGCTTTCAATACCGGCGACATGAACAACGGCGCGTTCTACGCCGGGCAGAACCAGGGCAGACTCCATTTTGTCATCACGACACCCGATATAACTCTGCCGCCAATCGGCATCCCAGCCATCGCAGTCCCCGGTTTCAATCTGCCGGCGATAACGCTGCCCTCCCTGTCGATACCGGCATTCCAGACGCCGGACGACATCTTCGTCGGCGCATTCGGACTCCCGGAGCTCACTGTTCCGTCGCTGACCATCCCACCGCTCAGCCTCGGCAACATCGCCGTCGACGGCTTCGCCCTTCCCGAACTCACCATCCCGTCGCTGACCATCCCACCGGTCACCCTCGGCAACATCGCCGTCGACGGCTTCGCCCTCCCCGAACTCACCATCCCCTCCCTGCTCATCCCACCGGTCACCCTCGGCAACATCGCCGTCGACGGCTTCGCCCTCCCCGAACTCACCATCCCC
>RXJD01000041.1:23706-51200 GCA_003987775.1 Mycobacterium sp. | reverse complement strand
ACCATCCCCTCCCTGCTCATCCCACCCGTCACCCTCGGCAACATCGCCGTCGACGGCTTCGCCCTCCCCGAACTCACCATCCCCTCCCTTCTCATCCCCCCCGTCACCCTCGGCAACATCGCCGTCGACGGATTCGCACTGCCGGCGTTAGCAATTCCCCCAGTTACCATTCCGGAGTGGCAATCGCCTGCAGATATCACTGTCGGCGCCTTCAGCTTGCCCGAAATACAGACTCCCAAGATACATGTGCCATCCATTGGACTACCCGAAATAGTCGTTCCGCCGATCACTACACCCCTGGTATCCATAAGCGGATTCTCACTACCGACGGTAACAATTCCTAGAATCACTTTGCCCACCATTCAAACGCCGAGTGTCTTTTTCCCAGGGGGCAGTGGCGGGCCGGATAACAACGGGGTTCAGGTCCTATATATCGACGTTAACGGCGGTGCGATCGGCGACCTGAAATTCTATATACCGGCCTTCAACATGCCGCCGTTCTTCATCGGGCAAGTATTACCAGGATCGTTTGCAGGAATAATCAACGAATTTGTCATTCCGGGCGCAAGGATATCGGAGTTCGATCTACCCTTCGTCACCATTAGCAATCCCAACGGCGGTAGCTACGTTATTCCGGGCCTGCAGATTAACGAATTCGACCTTCCATCTCTGACGATCCCGGCTACTCAAGTTCAGGGTTTCACGCTGCCGCAGATCGAAATACCCGAATTCAAGACGCCGGCATTGACCATCCCGCCAATCGGCATCGAGCGGTTCTTCCTCCCAGAAATCACCACCCCGGCCATCGAAACGCCGGAGCTGACCATCCCGTCGATCGGCATCGAGCGGTTCTTCCTCCCGGAAATCACCACCCCCGCCATCGCCACCCCAGCACTGACCATTCCACCGATCGGTATCGAACGGTTCTTCCTCCCGGAAATCACCACGCCCGCCATCGCCACCCCAGTACTGACCATCCCGTCCATCGGCGTCGACAGGTTCTTCCTGCCGGAGATCACCACGCCGGCCATCGCCACGCCGGAGCTCAGCATTCCGCCGATTGGCATCGACCGGTTCTTCCTCCCGCAGATCACCACCCCAGCTATCGCAACCCCGGAGCTCACCATTCCGCCGATCGGCGTCAACCGGTTCTTCCTCCCGCAGATCACCACCCCAGCTATCGCAACCCCGGAACTCACCATTCCGCCGATCGGTGTCGGAGGATTCCTGCTGCCCGAGATCACCACCCCGGCCATCAGCACCCCAGCCCTCACCATCCCCCCGATCGGTGTCGGAAGATTCCTGCTGCCCGAGATCACCACCCCGGCCATCACCACCCCAGCCCTCACCATCCCGCCGATCGGAGTGGGAGGCTTTGCGCTGCCGCAGATTTCGATTCCGCCGATCACGACCCCCCCGCTGACCATTCCGCCCATCGGCGTGGGCGCATTCACCACTCCACCCCTGACCGTTCCGAGCATCACCCTGCCCTCCACCACCATCACGGCTTTCGACATCCCACCGGGTCCCGGCTACTTCAACTCGACGAGTACGCCCTCCTCGGGCTTCTTCAACGCCGGCGCAGGAGGAAACTCAGGGTTCGGCAACAACGGCTCGGCCCTCTCGGGATGGTCCAACACAAACCCGTTGGGCGGCCTCCTCTTCGGGTCGGGTTACCAGAACTACGGCGGCAACGTCTCCGGCTTCTCCAACCTGGGCAGCGGAATATCCGGTATCGCGAACACCGGCCTGCTGTCCTTCAACCTCGACAGCGTTGTCGCCGGCTTCGCCAGCATCGGGTCCCGGCTGTCCGGCGTGGTACTGCAGAACTGATCTGCGGCGCACCCGTTGCGCAAGATCGGTAGTGCTGCTCAATACTGTTGTCGCACAACGGCGGGCAGCGAACTCGTCACCGTTTCCCGACACAGGTGCGACCGCTGTGACGCGTGCGCGGGGGCGGCACCGCGCATGCACATCTGCACCATCCGCCTCTAGCCGGGACGGCACCGCGCCAGTTCGGTAGTTCTCCGGCCGCGCAGGTTCCCGACCAGGGTCAAGGGCGTGCCCGCGGCGTCACAAATGGGTGTTGCAGCGCCGCAAAGCGCAAGGGTTGTTCAGCCAGATTTGACGCCAGAGCTGATCGGGAAATGCGGTGTAGCCCAGCAGCTCGTCACGGGCCGCCTCGAAGTGCCTGGCCGCTTCGGGCAGCGCCTCGCTCAAGATCCCGAAGACTCGATCATATTGGGCCGCAACGGAGTCGGCGTCCGGCTGGTCGAGGATCGACTTCACCAGCTTGCGGACCTTTGACCAGCAGCTGGTAGGAGTGACCGCCATCAGCTCGGTGATGTAGTGCGTAGTGCAGCGCTGCCAGGTCGCTCCCGGCAGCATGGCCTCGATCGCGGTGATCAGGTCGGCATCGTAGTGACCGGTAACCAGAGCGACTCCGGACAAGCCGCGGGCACAGAGGTTCCGAAAGAAAGTCAGCCAGCGTTCGGTGTCGTCGGCGGAGCACATGTAAGCCCCGAGGATCTCGCTGCAGCCGTTCGCATTCAGACCGGTGGCGATCAGCAACTGCACGTGGCAGATTCGGCCGTGCCGCTGCACGCTCAGCGTCAAGGCATCGACGGCGACAAACCGGTGCGGGCCGCCGTCCAGGGCCTTGTTGCGAAGGGCGTCCACGGACTGCTCCAGTCGATCGGCCATTGCCGATACCTGCGATGCAGACAGGCCGGTGATGCCGAGCGATTCGACCAGCGTCGCCACCCGATGCCTGGACACGCCCAACAGATAACAGGTGATCGCCATATTGGTGAGCACGCCCTCAGCGCGCTCGCGCGGCCCCAGGAGCCAATACGGAAAGTAGCTGCCGAAGCGCAATTTGGGGATGGCGAGCTCGATCTTGCCGGCGCGAGTTGCCAGATTGCGGCGCCGATAGCCGTTGCGGCTATTGGCCCGGCCTCGACTGCGTTGACGGTAGTCGGCGCTGCACACCGCGTCGGCGTCCGCGCTCAGCAAGGTGTGAATGAACGTCGACAGCAGCTCACGTATCAACCCAGGGCTTGCCGAGGCGACCTGGTCGGTCACCAACTGCATGCCGTCGATCGGGCGGCGGCTTTTCATCGACTAGACCTCCTCGGCTCGGCTCGCTGTCGTCGGACCAATGGGTCATCCGCTCTGACGCACGAATGCACGGCGAATGAGCAAAGCTCGCTTGGTGATTCACAAAGGGACCCGCGGCGCACAGCCACTTCGCTGTGACCATGCACCGGGGTGGCAGCGGCTGCGCCGCATGTCTGAACGCTCGTGGGCCCCGCGCCGGCCCGACGCGCGTGTCAATCTGGCTTGGCGCAGGACGCGCGCAAACCGTGAGTACCGGGAAGGCGCCCGCTTCGGGGACCGCCGACCGCAGTATTCGTGTCAATCAACGCTGAATTGAGTATGTGACCTTGCGGAGCTGAGCGCATCGGCCATACCGCGTAGATTGCCCGCGACGGCGGCGTAGATTTTCTCTGGGCGAGCTACGCGGTGCCCAGTGGCCGCGCGCAGGCCCGGGTTTCGGCTGATGCATGCCGCGCGGCTGGAAGCATCACGCACTGCATCGCGCAATAAACGGTGCGGGCGGGCGCCGCCGGTTGTGGGCCGGCTCCCGCCTCATCCACCTGTCGATGGCGAAAAGGGATAGACGCCTTACATCGCCTGCAGCGTCAGCGGCGGTCCCGGATCCGGTGACAGCGGCACGTTCTCGCGCTGCATCAGCCAGCCCGCGATGTTGTGGAACAGCGGCGCCGCCGAGTGACCCGGAGTGCCGTCGGCGTTGCGTTGCGGGTTGTCCATCATGATGCCGATGACATAGCGCGGATTGTCGACGGTGGCCATGCCGGCGAAGGTGATCCAGTAGACGTCGTCGAAGTAGCAGCCACAGCCGGGGTTGATCTGTTGCGCGGTACCGGTTTTGCCGGCCATCTGGTAACCCGGCACGGCGGCCGCGGGGCCGGTGCCCTGCTGGTAACCCATCGGATCCTGCTGCACGACCGCGCGCAGCATCTGACGCACCGTCTGGGCGGTCTGCGCCGACACCACCCGGACGCCTTCCGGACGCGGCTCCTCGGTGCGCGAACCGTCGGCGGCGATGGTGGCCTTGAGGATTCGCGGCGGAATCCGCACCCCGTCATTGGCGATGGCCTGGTACATGCCCGCCATCTGCAGCAGCGTCATCGAAACGCCCTGTCCGATAGGGAGGTTGGAGAAGGTGCTGCCCGACCACTGGTCGATCGGCGGCACCAGGCCGGCGCTTTCACCGGGCAGTCCGACGCCGGTGCGCTGGCCCAGCCCGAACTTGCGGACCATGTCGTAGAAGCGCTCCGGGCCCACCCGCTGCGCCAGCATCAGGGTGCCGACGTTCGAGGACTTCCCGAACACCCCGGTGGTGGTGTACGGCATCACGCCGTGCTCCCACGCGTCGTGCACGGTGACACCGCCCATCGAGATGGTGCCGGGTACCTGCAACACCTCGTCAGGGTTGGACAGGTTGTATTCGATGACCGACGACGCGGTGATGATCTTGTTGACCGATCCCGGCTCGAACGGTGAGGACACCGGCAGGTTGCCCAGTTGCCGGTCGCCTTGCCGCCCGATGTCCTGCGACGGGTCGAAGGTGTTGTCGTTGGCCATGGCCAGCACTTCGCCGGTCTTGGCGTCGAGCACCACCGCTGAAACGGTGTGAGCTCCCGACACGTTCTTGGCCTGCTGCACCTGCTGCTGGACGTAGAACTGGATGTCGTCGTCGAGGGTGAGCTGAATCGTGGAACCATGCACGGCCTTGTGCCGGTTGCGGTAGCTGCCGGGTATCACGACGCCGTCCGAGCCGCGGTCGTAGGTGACCGAACCGTCGGTGCCGGCCAGCATGGCGTCCAGGGAATCTTCGAGGCCCAGCAACCCGTGGCCGTCCCAGTCGATGCCGCCGACGATGTTAGCCGCCAGTGAACCGCCAGGGTACTGCCGCAGGTCCTGACGTTCGGAGCCGACCTCGGGGTATTTCGCCGAAATTGCATGGGCAACAGCCGGTTCGACATTACGGGCCAGGTATACGAACGATTCGTTGCTCTGCAGCTTCTTGAGCAGGGTGGCGGCGTCGGGCTTGTTGTTCAGCTTGCCCGCGACATCCTTGGCCATGTCCTTGAGCCGCTGGTCCGGGTCGGGAGCGCTCGGAATCTTCTTCCTGGCGTCCTCGAGCTGCTGGCGAATCCGCTTGGGCTGGAAAGTCAGTGCGCGCGCCTCGATGGTGAACGCGAGGCGGTCGTTGTGGCGGTCGATGATGGCGCCGCGAATGGCGCGTTCGACGTCGGTGACCTTGAGCTGGCCGGCCGCCTGTGCGTTGAGTTGGGCGGCGTTGGACACCTGGAGGTAAAACAGCTGCGTCACGGCCACCAGCATCAGCACGAGGATGACTGCATTACCCGCGCGGTGACGGAAGACGAACGACGCACCGCGGCTGGCTACTTCCACCGCCTGCCGGGTGCGCCGCTGTGTCGCCGGGTGTCCCGTCTCCGGTCGCGCGGTGGCACGGGACTTGTTGGTCTCCTTAGGTTTCCGGATTCGCTTGGATCCCGGAACCTCGGTGGCCGAACGATTGCTGCGGCGCTTGGCCGGCCCCTGGTCTTCACGCGGCCGACGGGGACCGCGCTCGCGCCTCGGCTCGCCGCGACTCATCTCGGTGTTCCCGGGACCGCGGGCGCCGCGGGCGGCGCGACGGGAACGGATTGCTCGGTGTTAGCGGGCGGGGGCGGCGATACGCCCGGAGCCGGGGGTGCATTGCGTAAGGGATTGGGCACCGCCGCCGGTGGCAGGGGCGGAGGTAGCTGCGCCGGCACCTGATCGGGGAAGGACAACAGCGGCCCATGCACGTCCAGCTGGCCGGGCGCGGTCGGCACCTGACCGGGCACGGTCGCGGCCTGGCCCGGCATGGTGGGGAGCTGACCCGGCACCGTCGGGACCTGACCGGCGGGCGTCGGGACCTGACCGGCGGGCGTCGGGACCTGACCGGCGGGCGTCGGGACCTGGCCGGCGGGCGTCGGGACCTGACCCGGCACCGCGGGGACCTGACCGGCGGGCGTCGGCAGCTGACCCGGCGCCGTAGGCAGCTGACCCGGCACGGCGGGGACCTGACCTGGCACGGCGGGGACCTGACCTGGCAGTGTCGACGAACCGTCGGGCCCCCGCAACAACACCTCCGGGCCGGGCCGACCAGGCTGCGCAGGGTCGCCGGGAGCCGGCAGCACCCGCACCGCCACCTCCGGCGGGGTCACCGCCGGCTTCGGCGGCGCCGGTGGCCCGTCGTCGGGCAGTTTGGCGTTCAGCGGGGGCGGCTGAACCCCGTCGGCCGGCTTGGGCGTCCCGACCACGACCCAGTTGCCGTCGGGAGCCTGGACCAGGTGGGCGGTGTCCCGGGTGGGGATCATGCCCTGCTTGCGGGCGGCCTCCGCCAGGGCCGGCGCCGACTCCGCCTCCCGCACATCGCGTTCGAGCGCCTCTTTCTGCTGTTGCAGCATGCGGGTCCGCTCGCGTGCGTCGCTCAGCTTGTAGGAACGCTCGGCGGCATCGGTGGACAACCACAGCGTCAAACCCAAACCGACGCCGAGCGCACCGATGACCAGCACGACAAACGGCACCCGGCTCAACAGCGTGTGCGGCCGGAGGTCGATCTCGCTCAGCCTGGTTGCCAGCCGCTCCGTAAGCTTGGGCCGGATAACTTTGGGGGCCTTGGCTTTCCGGGCCTTCGCGCGCGCCTTGGCCTGACTGGTGTTCTTCGGGCGGGCCGGCCGGTCGACGGGCCGGGCCATCGGGCTGGTCTGCGGACCCGAACGCGGCACGCGCGCCTCACGACTGGGTGCCTGCGGTTTTCCGGAGCGTCCGCGACCCCGGCGCGCCGATGAGTCCACCGTGCCCGGACGAGCGGCACCGCCGCGCCGGCCGCGACGCTCGCTCTCGCGGCGTTTCGTCGCCTCACGCTTTGTGCTCATGCCTGTGCGTTCCCCCTCGCGTGCTCGATTCGTTGCAGGGCCCGCACTCGCACCGGGGCACTGCGCGGGTTGCGGTCCACCTCGGCCGCGTCGGCTTTTTCCGCTCCGTGAGTCAACGACCGGAACAGCGGTCCGTGGCCGGGAAGTTCGACCGGCAGGCCCGGCGGCGTGCGGGATGCGGTCGCGTCGGCGAACAGACGCTTGACGATCCGGTCCTCCAGGGACTGGTAGGCCATCACCACGATGCGACCGGCTACGACGAGGGCGTCCAGCGCGGCGGGGAGGGCCGTGCGCAGCGACTCCAGTTCGTCGTTGACGGCTACACGAAGCGCTTGGAACGTTCGCTTGGCCGGGTGCCCACCGGTGCGCCGGGCCGGCGCCGGGATCGCTTCGTAGAGCAGGGCCACCAGCTCGGCGGTGGAGGTGAACGGGTTGCGGGCGCGGCGGCGGACGATCTGCGCGGCGATGCGCCGCGCGAACCGCTCCTCGCCGTAGCGGTGCAGAATGTCGGCCAGCTCCGCCTCGCTGTAGGTGTTGACGATGTCTGCCGCCGTCAGCGGCGAGGACGGGTCCATCCGCATGTCCAGTGGCGCGTCTTTGGCGTAAGCGAAGCCGCGCTCGGCGCGGTCGAGTTGCATCGACGACACTCCGAGGTCGAACAGGATTCCGTCGACCGATTCCACTGTGCCGTAACCGCATTCGTCGAGCGCGGCGGCGATGCCGTCGTACCGCGTGTGCACCAGGGTGACCCGATCGCCAAACGGCGCCAGCCGTTCGCGGGCGATGTCCAAGGCGTTCGGGTCGCGGTCGAGTCCGATCAGCCGCAGGCCCGGCAGGTCGGTGAGAAAGCGCTCCGCGTGTCCGCCCGCGCCGAGCGTGGCGTCGACGAGCACGGCCTCCGATCCGTCGGAGTGATGGCGGGTCAGCGCCGGAGCGAGCAGCTCGACGCAACGCTGGGCCATGACCGGGACATGCCCGAAATCTCCTGCGCCGGAACTGGAGTCACCCACTGCGACACCTCCCCCGGTCAGGCCTACACGCCGTGGCGCCGGCGCACCGAGGCCCCTGTCCGAGACGCACCTGGCGTTGGGGAAGTACGCCAGGGTCGGTTCGGGCAGAGACCACGGTGCACAGGCATGCACCTCAGAAGATGTCGCCGAGTGCTTCATCGCTGGCCGCGGAGAAGTTCTCTTCATGAATTTGCTGATAGTTGTTCCAGGCCTGCGCATCCCAGATCTCGAGGTAATCGACCGCGCCGATCACCACGCAATCCTTGGACAGACCCGCATAGCGGCGGTGGTCGGCCGACAGCGTGATCCGCCCTTGCGCGTCGGGATGCTGCTCGTCGGTGCCGGCGGCGAGGTTGCGCAGGAATGCCCGCGCCTCCGGGTTGCTGCGCGGCGCCTTGCTCGCCCGCCGTGCCAGCAGTTCGAACTCCGCCCGCGGGTACACGGCGAGGCTGTGGTCTTGGCTCTTGGTGACCATCAACCCTCCCGCCAGTGCGTCGCGAAACTTGGCCGGCAGCGTGAGCCGCCCCTTGTCGTCGAGCTTGGGCGTGTAGGTGCCGAGAAACACTGCGGCACCTCCAACTTGCTTCTCACCCAAACACTTCGGCCACCATACCCCACAACCCCCCACTTCGCCCCATAAATGCCCCCTGCGCGCGTCACGGAGCGGCGTTTTCCCACACCATGCTCACCCTCCTGCCATGTTGAGGCCCGCCGGCCACCGGGTGATATAGGCGAAATTCCATGTTGCAGGCCATTTTTGGCGTCTCGGGGTGGTGGTGGGGCGCAGTGGGGCGGATTGGACACAACTGCGCTACAAGTGGGGCACGAGATGGCTTCAGGCGGCGTGGATGGCGTGTCGCGGCGGCCCGGTCTGCGACGGTTGCATGGACCTCGCACAGACGGTCCGCCCAACCCCGGTGCAGGCGCGTTCACTCCCCCACGGCCAGGGGGCGCGCGCATACCAGCGCGCATACAAAAACGGGGCAGCCCGGTGGGGCTACCCCGTCATGAAGCTATTGCGGTCGACCTACTCGTCGAAGCGCCGACGGAAGCGGTCCTCCATGCGACTGGTGAAGGAGCCGCCTGCACCCTTGGAGCGACGCTGCCGCGATGAGCCGGCAGCCGGGCCGCCGTGGTCTGGCCTGCCGGACAGCCGCTTGCCGGTGACCGCGTACACGACGCCGCCGAACATCACGACGAAACCGAGCACGCTCAGAATCGGGAAACTTCCGATCATCGTGGCTTTGAATGCCACGCCGGAAACCAGCATGCCCAGACCGACGGCGAACAACGCCGTGCCCTGCAGGCGACGACGCGCGGTCGGCGCCCGGAAACCGCCGCCGCGCACACTGGACGCGAACTTGGGATCCTCGGCATAGAGAGCGCTCTCGATCTGATCGAGCATTCGCTGCTCATGATCGGAGAGTGGCATTCGTCCCTCCTTGCCGACACACTGTCACGTAACCACCGGTAGCACGCGCCCTGCCCTTGTTAGGGCAATTAACCACAATGATACGAGGTCAATCTGCGCCGTACCACTGGTTCGCAGGCGATTCTATCCCGGCAGCGAGAGTGCGACGTGATCGGCCGCAATCAGATGATGGTGCAACGCGTCACACAGGCGTCCTGCGCCCAGTCGTGGCTTCCCGAACGCAGCGTCCGATACTGGAACCACCCGGAGCTCATCCGCAGACGATGAAAAGGACACCGCAAGTTGGCGACATTCCTCATCGATTTGCCGGCCAAAGAAATGGAGCGGCGCCTCGGCGACGCTCTGCGGGTCTATGTCGACGCCATGCGTTACCCGAGGGGCACGGAGAATCAGCGCGCCGGCATGTGGCTGGAGCACACCCGGCGGCGCGGCTGGAAGGCGGTCGCTGCCGTCGAAGTCGCCGATGACGCCGCCGGCCCCGGCTCGGAGGCCGAGCTGCGCTCCGCGCCGCTCGTCGGCATCGCCTACGGCTACCCCGGCGCACCCGGCCAGTGGTGGCAACAGCAGGTCGTCCTGGGGCTGCAGCGCAGCGGCTTTCCACCGCACGCCATTGACCGGCTGATGAACAGCTATTTCGAGCTGACCGAGTTGCATATCCACCCGCGCGCCCAGGGGCGGGGCCTCGGCGAGGCGCTGGCCCGCCGTCTGCTTGCCGGGCGTGACGAGAACAACGTCCTGCTCTCCACTCCGGAGAACAACGGCGAGGCCAACCGGGCCTGGCGACTGTACCGGCGGCTCGGTTTCACCGACGTCATCCGCAGCTACTACTTCACCGGCGATCCGCGGGCCTTCGCGATTCTGGGCCGCGCACTGCCGCTCTAACCGGACGGCTCGCCCGGGCGTTGCACCGGGTCTGGCACGATGACCTGGTGCGAGCCAGCTCACCCCCGCTTCCAGCCCGCGGATTGTTCACTGCACGGCGGCGCCGCGTGCTGGCCATTCTGATGCTGCTGATGCTGGTGCCGCTGGCCACCGGCTGCCTGCGCGTGCGCGCGTCACTGACGATCTCGCCCGACGACAAGGTGTCCGGAGAGATCATCGCCGCGGCAAAACCCAAGAACAACAAGGACACCGGGCCGCAGCTCGACACCAACCTGCCCTTCAGCCAGAAGGTCGCCGTGTCCAACTACGACAGCGACGGCTATGTGGGTTCCCAGGCCGTCTTCTCCGACCTGACCTTCGCCGAGTTGCCACAACTGGCCCATATGAATCCCGACGCCGCGGGTGTCAACCTGTCACTTCGCCGCAACGGGAACCTGGTGATCCTGGAGGGCCGGGCCGACCTGACCTCGCTGACCGATCCGGATGCCGACGTGGAGCTGACCGTCGCCTTTCCCGGCACGGTGACCTCGACGAACGGCGACCGGATCGAGCCCGAAGTGGTCCAGTGGAAGCTCAAACCGGGCGTGGTCAGCACGATGACCGCGCAGGCCCGCTACACCGACCCCAACACCCGTTCGTTCACGGGGGCGGGGATCTGGCTGGGCATCGCGTCGTTCGCCGCCGCCGGTGTGGTGGCGTTGCTGGCCTGGGTCAGCCGGGACCGATCACCGCGTTTCACGGCGTCGGGCGATAAGACGACGTCCGGCTAATCGCGATCGCAAGAGCGGCGTAGCCGGTCGCTGCGGGTCGCGACAATCGGTTAATCGCGATCGCAAGAGCGGCGTAGCCGGTCGCTGCGGGTCGCGACAATCGGTTAGGGCCGGTCGGGCGCCCAGTAGGCGAGCATCTCGGCGAACGTGTCGAACGCCGGACCGGAGACGCCGTACGTCGCCTCCAAGTGGATGCTCAACGGAAATCCGAGATCAGCCACCCCGTCGACCACCCGCTGGTACAGGTCCACCAACAGCTGGCGCTTATGCGCGGGTTCGCTGGCGGCCAGCTTCTTGACGAACTCCTGTTCGCCGGCCACCGCCGCATTGCCCGGATCCTGGATCAGCCAGTTGATCAGGCCGACGCGGGTCTCCATCTTGGGCACGAAACCGAAGGACAACAAAATCTCCGGCCGGTGATCGGTCTCCTTGGCGAACTCGGCCAGAAAATCGACGATCGCGTCGGAGTACAGCAGCTGGGTCATGCCGTAGGTGGCGCCCTGGTTGCATTTGAAGTTGAACCGGCCGTGCTCGCCTTCCCGGGTGGGGATCACGATCACCCCGCGGTTGGCCACCGCGTCGCGGTAGATCGACAGCGCGTCGGTCGGTGCGACACCGGAGCCCTCACCGTCGTTCATCGTGCGCGGCACCCCGACGAACACCACGCCCTCCATGCCGGCGTCGGTCAGCTCGTGAAGGCGCCGGCCGAGGGATGCCTCGTCCATGAACGCGGTGACCTGGGTGCACAGTCCCCGCATGCCGGGTAGCTGCGGCCTGATGATCGACCAGAAGTCCAGGACGTCCAGCTTGGGCTTCATCGGCACCGGCCGATCGTCGTCCTCGGCGATCATGCCGGGGATCATGACGTGCCGGATGCGGCCGTCGAGCCCCGATTCAGCCGAGTACCGCACCACTTTCTGCGCGTCTTCTGCCGCCTTCTCCTGACCCCCGTCCACGTTCGGCGGCACCAGCTCCAGCGCGATGGTGTTGAGCGTCACTCGGCTCCTCTTCCTTGTGTGAGAACTCCGACCCCCCGTGTCGGGCCACCACGACAGCATAGGGGCGGCCGGTGCGGCGACCGCAGCGCTGGGGGCTGCCGACGGGCCACCGACTGGCGGGCGGCATACACTGTCGGGCCAGAAGCACGCCGAGCAGAAAGGGGCACCTCCGGTGAGCCTGGAAGCATCGGCGGCCGTCCAGGTGGCCGGAGCCATCACCGATCAGCTGCGCCGGTACGTGCACGAACGCCGCGTCGAATCCGCCTTTCTCGGCGCCGATTATGCGGCATTGACCGCCTGGCTCGAGGACTTCGTGCTCAGCGGCGGCAAGCGGATGCGACCGGTCTTCGCCTACTGGGGCTGGGACGCGGTGAGCAGCGAGGCGCCCGACGAGGACGCGCTACTGCTGTTCGCCGCACTGGAGTTGCTGCACGCCTTCGCGCTGATCCACGACGACGTCATCGACGCCTCCGCGACACGACGCGGCAAGCCGACCGCTCACATGCATTTCGCGGCCCTGCATCGCGACCGGGAGTGGCGCGGCGCCCCAGAGCAGTTCGGTGTGTCGGCGGCCATCCTGCTCGGCGACATCGCGCACGCCTGGGCGAACGACGTGATTGTGCGGGCGAGTCTGTGCCCGCGGGCCCGGCAGCGGGTCGAGCGCGTCTGGTCCGATATCCGGACCGAGGTGCTCGGCGGCCAGTTCCTCGACATCGTCGCCGAGGCTTCGACCCCGGCGTCGGCCGCCGAGTCGGTCGCGGCGGCAATGACCGTCGCCACCTATAAGACCGCCTCCTACACGGTGTCGCGACCCCTGCAACTGGGAGCTGCCGCCGCGGCCGACCGGCCCGACGTGATGGCGGCCTTCCAGCAATTCGGCACCGACCTCGGGGTGGCATTCCAGCTCCGCGACGACGTGCTGGGCGTGTTCGGCGACCCCGCGGTGACGGGCAAGCCGTCCGGCGACGACCTGCGCTCCGGCAAGCGCACCGTGCTGCTGGCCGAGGCCACTCAACTGGCCGACGAGTCAGACCCGGTGGCGGCCGACCTGTTGCGCACTTCGGTGGGTACCGAACTGACCGATGCCCAGGTGCGCGAACTGCGCACGGTCATCGAGGATCTGGGCGCTCTGGCCGCCGCGGAGAACAGGATCACCGATCTCACCCAGCGGGCGTTGGCGACGCTGGCGGCGGCGCCGATCAGCGCGACCGCCAAGGCCGGACTGTCCGAACTGGCCCGCCTGGCCACCGAGCGGACCGCCTGACCCATGGCAGCCCCGACCTCAGCCACGGCGAAACAGACCTATCCGCAACGCCTTTCCCGGCTGCGCGTGTTCGCAACCGCCGCCGAGGGCGCGCCGGCCCGACTGGGTTTTTTGGGGTCGGTGCTCATCACCACCGGCGGCCTTGGTGCCGGCAGCACTCGTCAGCACGATCCGTTGCTGGAGTCGATTCATCTGTCCTGGATGCGTTTTGGGCACGGCCTGGTGTTGTCCTCCATCCTGCTGTGGATCGGGGTCGGCCTGATGCTGATCGCCTGGCTGCGGCTGGGCCGGCAGTGCCTGGCCGGTGCGACCACCGAATTCACCATGCGGGCCACCACAGCGTTCTGGCTGTTGCCCCTGCTGCTGTCGGTGCCGGTATTCAGTCGCGACACCTACTCCTACCTGGCGCAGGGCGCACTGTTGCGGGACGGCCTGGACCCGTATGCGGTCGGCCCGGTGGGCAACAACAATTCGCTGCTGGACGACGTCTCCCCGATCTGGACCATCACCACCGCGCCCTACGGGCCGGCCTTCATCCTGATAGCCAAACTGGTCACGATGATCGTCGGCAACAACGTGGTGGCCGGCACGATGCTGTTGCGACTGTGCATGCTGCCCGGGTTGGCGCTGTTGATCTGGGCCGCTCCCCGACTGGCGCATCACGTGGGTACCGACGGCGCCAAAGCACTGTGGATCTGCGTGCTCAACCCGCTGGTGCTCATCCATCTGATGGGCGGCGTGCACAACGAGATGTTGATGGTCGGTCTGATGGCCGCCGGCATCGCGTTGACTCTGCAACGCCACCATGTCGCGGGGATCACGCTGCTCACCATCGCGATCGCGGTGAAAGCCACCGCGGGGCTGGCGCTGCCGTTCCTGTGCTGGGTATGGATGCGCCACCTGCGTGAGGATCGCGGCTGGCGGCCCGTGCGGGCGTTCCTGACGGCGGTGCTGGCCTCGCTGGCGATCTGTGTCGTCGGGTTCGCGGTGCTGTCGCTGGTGGCCGGGGTGGGACTCGGCTGGCTGACCGCGCTGGCCGGCTCGGTGAAAATCATCAACTGGCTGACCATCCCGACGGCCGCGGCGAACCTCATCCACGCCTTCAGCAGCGGCTTCTTCGCCGTGCAGTTCTACACCCTGCTGCGGATCGCCCGGCTGATCGGGATCCTGGTCATCCTGGTGTCGCTGCCGGTGCTCTGGTGGCGCTTCCGCCGCGACGACCGGGACGCGCTGCTGGGCATCTTCGGCGTGATGCTGGTGGTCGTGTTGTTCGTGCCTGCGGCGTTGCCGTGGTACTACTCCTGGCCGCTGGCGGTGGTGGCCCCACTGGCCCAGTCGCGTCGGGCGATGGCGGCGATCGCGGGATTCTCGACGTGGATCATGGTGATCTTCAAGCCCGACGGGTCCCACGGGATGTACTCCTGGCTGCACGTGGGGCTCGCGACCGCGTTCGCGGTGCTGGCCTGGTACTCGCTGTACCGCGAGCCGGAGCCGAGCCAGGAACAGGTCCCGGTCAGCACGCCCTGATCAGGATCGGTGTGCCCTGATCAGTACGCCATCGCCTGGGCGCGCCGTACCACCTCGCGGGCCTGGTGGGCATGCAGCGCGTCAACCGGGCGGGCGTTATTCAGCGCGTCGCGCGAGCCGTCACGGGTGACGGTCAACGACGGATCTGGGGTGAACAGCCACCGCACGATCTCGGTGTCGTGATAGCCGCCGTCGTGCAGGATCGTCAACAAGCCCGGCAGGCTCTTGACCACCTGCCCGGTATTGGTGAAGAACACCTGCGGAACCACCACGCCGCCGGCCCGCCGAACTGCGACCAGGTGGCCTTCGCGCAGTTGCTGCAGGACCTTGCTCACCGGTATGCCGAGCAGTTCGGCGACCCGGGACAGGTCGTAGGTTGGCTCGTCGGGATCCAGAACATCATCGCCGGCCGGGATACTGCCCACGACGTCAGTCTAGAACTTGCCGGGCGGTCAAGTGTGCGCGTTGTGCTGTCGAATTGCGCCGTCCACCTACGATGGCCCACGTGGTTGGAGGGGACCCGTTGGACAACGCCTTACTGGATGGCCGGTATCTGGTGCAGGCGAAGATCGGCAGCGGTGGCACCTCGACGGTCTATCGGGGATTGGACACGCGCCTTGACCGCCCTGTGGCACTGAAAGTGATGGACTCCCGTTACGCCGGTGATCAGCAGTTCCTGCACCGCTTCCAGCTCGAGGCGCGCACCGTCGCGCGGCTGAAGAACCCGGGCCTGGTCGCGGTCTACGACCAGGGACAGGACGGCCGGCACCCGTTTCTGGTGATGGAGCTGGTGGAGGGCGGCACCCTGCGCGAGCTGTTGACCGAGCGGGGTCCGATGCCGCCGCACGCGGTCGCGGCGGTGCTGCGCCCGGTACTGGGCGGGCTGGCCGCCGCGCACCGGGCCGGGCTGGTCCACCGCGACGTCAAGCCGGAGAACGTGCTGATCTCCGATGACGGCGAAGTCAAGATCGCCGACTTCGGCCTGGTGCGCGCCGTGGCGGCCGCCGGAATCACATCCAGCAGCGTCATTCTGGGCACCGCGGCCTACCTGTCGCCCGAGCAGGTCCGCGACGGCAACGCCGGTCCACGTAGCGACGTCTACTCAGCCGGGATTCTCACCTACGAACTGCTGACCGGGCAGACACCATTCAGCGGCGATACCGCGCTGTCGGTCGCCTATCAGCGCCTGGACAACGATGTACCGCCACCGAGCGCGGTAATTGATGGCGTGCCAAGACAATTCGACGAATTCGTGGCCTGCGCGACCGCTCGTGACCCGGCGCAGCGGTACGCCGACGCGATCGAGATGGCGGCCGATCTGGAATCGATCGTCGAAGAGCTGGGGTTGCCCGACTTCCGGGTTCCGGCGCCCCGCAACTCAGCACAGCACCGCGCGCTGGAGCACAGCCGCATGACGCAGCGCCCGGCCCCGTCTCCGGCTCCCCACCCGACCCGTCAGTTCACCCGAGAACCCGGGGAGGCCGCTCCCGCTGCCCCGGCGCTGCCCGACGACTACGACTTCGACGAGCTGGACGAGGCCGAATTTGGTCCTGACGCAGGGGAATTCGCCGGCATCCCGATGGACGAATTCGTCTGGGCGCGCCAGCACGGCCGCCGCATGGTGCTGATCTGGGTGGCCGTGGTGTTGACGCTGACCGGGTTGGTGGCGACCGCCGCCTGGACGATCGGCGTCCACCTGAGCACGCTGCTCTAGTTCTGGTCGGGCTAGTCGCGCAGCATCTCCGCGACCAGGAAGGCGAGCTCCAGTGACTGCTGGGTGTTCAGCCGCGGGTCGCACGCGGTCTCGTAACGCCCCGCCAGATCGTTGTCCGAGATGTCCTGTGCCCCACCAAGGCATTCCGTGACGTTCTCGCCGGTGATCTCGACATGGATGCCGCCCGGGTGGGTGCCCAGCGCGCGGTGCACCTCGAAGAAGCCCTGCACCTCGTCGACAATGCGGTCGAAGTGGCGGGTCTTGTAGCCCGTCGAGGACTCGTGGGTGTTGCCGTGCATGGGGTCGCACTGCCAGATCACCTGGTGGCCGGTGGCCTGGACCTTCTCGATGATCGGCGGCAGCACGTCGCGCACCTTGTTGTTCCCCAGCCGGCTCACCAGGGTCAGCCGGCCCGGCTTGTTGTGCGGGTCCAGGCGCTCGACGTATTCGACGGCCAGCTCGGGGGTCATGGTCGGTCCGATCTTGACGCCGATCGGGTTGGCGATCACCTCGGCGAACGCCAGGTGAGCGCCGTCGAGCTGGCGGGTCCGCTCGCCGATCCAGACGGTGTGCGCCGAGAGGTCGTAGAGCTGCGGTTCGCCGTCCTGCACGTCTGAAAGCCGCAGCATGGAGCGCTCGTAGTCGAGCACCAGCGCCTCGTGGCTGGCGTAGATCTCGGCGGTCTGCAGGTTGCGGTCGGCCACCCCGCAGGCGCTCATGAAGCGCAGCGCACGGTCTATTTCGGAGGCCAGCGCCTCGTACCGCGCACCGGCCGGTGACGTGCGCACGAACTCGCGGTTCCAGTCGTGCGCCAGGTGCAGTGAGGAGAAACCCGACGACGTCAGCGCCCGCACCAGGTTCATGGCGGCGCTGGCGTTGGCGTAGGCCCGCACCAGTCGTGACGGGTCGTGCGCACGAACCGCGGCGTCGGGAGCGAAGCCGTTGATCATGTCGCCGCGGTAGGACTTCAGGCCCAGCGCGTCGATGTCGGCCGACCGTGGCTTGGCGTACTGGCCGGCGATACGGGCCACCTTGACCACCGGCATGCTGGCGCCGTAGGTGAGCACCACGGCCATCTGCAGCAGCGTCCGGATGTTGCCGCGGATGTGGGGTTCGGTGTTGTCGGTGAACGTCTCCGCGCAGTCACCGCCCTGCAGCAGAAATGCCTCTCCCCGGGCCACCTGCGCGAGCTGTTCCTGCAGCCGGACGATCTCCGACGGCACCGTCACCGGCGGCACGCTTTCCAGCACCTTGCGCATCGCCGCCGCTTGATCGGGGTCCCAACTCGGCTGCTGGGCGGCCGGCTTGGCCAGCGCCGCGTCCAGCTGCGCCCGCAGGTCGGCAGGCAGCGGAGGCAGCGGCGGCAGCTGGTCGATCGGAATGTCGACGGTCCAGTTCATCGGTCCATGGTAGCTGTGGCCGTTCGTGGCTGATCAGGGCGAACGCCGGTGGCCCACATCGTCGCTGGCGGCGATTATCTGGAAGCGGCGCAGCTGATCCCGCGCGTCGACCAGCGCGTCGTGTGCGTCCGCAGATCTGGGCGGCAGCCGCGGGGATCCCCGGTCCTCCCACAGTTGGCGCAGCTCCCGGGTGAACCGCGGGATCGCCCTGGGCAGATTGGGCATCGTGCCCCACAGCTGACACAGCACCACGTGGTCGTAGGCCCCCAGCCAGGCCCACAGTTCGATGGGCTCAGAGCCGTTGACACCCAGGAATTGCTCCAGGTCAGCGCGGATCCGCCGGCGCGAGCGCCACAGCTGGGACGACGGTGACGGAAGCTTCGGCAGCACGTGGGACCGCACCCAGGTGCCCGCTCGTCCGGGATCGAATTCCGAGGAAACGGCGTAATACTCCCGGCCGTCTTCGGCGACCACCCCTATCGAGATCAGCTCGATGGTGCGGCCGTCCTCAATGAATTCGGTGTCGTAGAAGTACCGCACCGCCGCAGCTTAGTTCGCCTCAGCTGCGCGAGCAGACGCGAACTCGCACGCTGCGGCGCGCCGCAGTGCGAGTTCGCGTCTGCTCGCGGTTGCGGCAGTTACCCACCGATCAGGATGGGCCCGGTGTCGGGCGGCGGTGCGGGGTGCACCTCGAGGTCCAGTTGCGCGTCGACGGTGCGCTCGTCGGGCAGCCGCGGAGTTCCGGCGATCGCGCCCTGTAGCCAGAGCTTCGCCTGCACCACCGGCCGCCGCCACCGGCGTTCGCGCTGCAGCGCGCGCCGCATCTTCGCCGGCCGGGCGGTGTAGCGCCACCGCGCCCACGGGGCGTGCGGGCGCGACAGCCGGACCGCCCCGATGATGAGCAACACCACAATGAACATGCCGAGTAGCCCGGTCCACACCTTGCCCTTGAGGAGCACGATCACCGCCAGCGGCAGGGTGAACACCAGCGCCGCGGCAAGCGTGCTCTGCAGTGTCAGCCAGTCGCCGTCGTAGCGGATGGGCAGCACGAACATCAGCGGATGCAGACCCAGCATCAACAGCCCGGCCACCGCGACCGCGGCGAACACGGCATCCACCGAGCTGCGGCCGTCTTCTTCCCAGTAGACATCGGACAGATGCAGGATCAGCGCATACTCGTCCAGCACCAGCGCCGCACCCACGCCGAAAAGTATTGCCGCCAGGGTCAGTTGGGGTTCCTGACCGTTGACCGCCAGCGTCACCAGGCTAAGGCCGGACAGCATGACCAGCACCACACCGAACGCCACGTGGTGGATGTGCACGGTTCCGACGTGGATATTGCGCGGCTGCCACCATCGGGCCGGCCGGTCGCGGTCGGCCCGATGGCGGATGAAGCGGACGCAGGACCGCGTGACGAAGAAGGTGAGAATGAAGGCGACCAGACAACACAGGAGCGGGAGCCGACCGCGGTCGATGATGTCGTGCTGCAGCCAGTGGTGCACCTAAAAAAGCTACGCCGGACCCGAGCGTGGTTCCGGCAAGCCGCGCTGCACGGGCCAGACAAGCCGAAATACCCGTTAGGCTGTCTTCGACATGAGTAAATGGCGGTCGCCCGGGGTGGGCAGTCGACTCGGGCGGGTTTCGCTATGGTGCCTGCTCTGGCTGCTTGCCGGCCTTGCATTGACGTACACGTGCTGGCAGTTATTCGGCCACATTCCTTACCGCATCGATATCGACGTGTATCAGATGGGCGGCCAGGCCTGGCTGGACGGCCGGCCGCTCTACCACGGCAACGTGATGTTCCACACACCCATCGTGGACCTCCCGTTCACCTATCCCCCGCTGGCCGCCATCTCGTTCAGCCCGTTCGCCTGGATGGGGATGCCCGTCGCCAGCGTGGTGATCACCGCGCTGACGCTGGTGGTGCTGTTGGTGTCGACCACGATCGTGCTGACCCGCCTCGACGTGTGGGCCGAATCGGCCCTCCTGCCCGGGCCGGCGTGGCTGCGCCGCGCCTGGTTGGCGATTGTGATCGTCGCTCCCGCGTCGATCTGGCTGGAACCGATCGTGTCGAATTTTGCCTTCGGCCAGATCAACGCCGTGCTGATGACATTGGTGATCGCCGACTGCTTCCCCCGCCGCACCCCCTGGCCACGAGGCCTGCTGCTCGGTTTGGGTATCGCGCTCAAGCTGACCCCGGCGGTGTTCCTGCTGTATTTCCTGCTGCGGCGGGACAACCGGGCCGCGCTGACGTCGCTGGCGACGTTCGCGGGCGCGACGGTGCTGGGCTTCGCGCTCGCCTGGCGAGACTCGTGCGAGTACTGGACGGAAACGCTGCAGCACACCGACCGCATCGGCGAGGCGGCGCTGAACACCGACCAGAACATCGCGGGCTCGCTGGCCCGGCTGGGGCTCGATCAACACGAGCGTTTTCCGCTCTGGGTGCTGGCCTGCCTGCTGGTGCTGGCTGCGACGGTCTGGGCGATGCGCCGCGTGCTCAAAGCCGGCGAACCGACGCTGGCCGTCATCTGCGTCGCGCTGTTCGGGCTGGTGGTTTCCCCGGTGTCGTGGTCGCATCACTGGGTCTGGATGCTGCCCGCGGTACTGGTGACCGGGGTCCTGGCCTGGCGTCGCCGCAACATCGCGCTGGGCGTCGTCACCGTCGCGGGGCTGGCATTGATGCACTGGTCGCCAATCGACCTGCTGCCCAAGCACCACGAGACGACGGCCAACTGGTGGCGCCAGCTAGTGGGGATGTCCTACGTCTGGTGGGCGCTGGCCGTCATCGTCGTCGCCGGCCTCACGGTCACCGCGGCCATTGCGCCCACGCGCTCGGCGCCCCGGGACCGAACCCCGGTCGCGGCGGCTTAGCGCTTCAGTCCTTCAGCCGACCGCGGTCTCGGGAATCCGCGACGCAACCGACGACTCCGGTTTGGCAGCCTCGGTGTCGCCGTCCGCGGCGGTGCCGTCCTTGACGCTGGCGGCGTAGATGTCTACGTATTCCTGGCCGGACAAGCCCATCAGCTCGTACATGACCTCATCGATGACGGCGCGTTCGATGAAGTGGTTCCCAGCCAGGCCGTCGAAGCGGGAGAAGTCCATCGGCTTGCCGAAGCGGACCGTGACCCGGCCGAACCGCAGTCGTGTCGTGCCGGGTGGGTTCACCACATCAGTGCCGATCATCGCCACCGGGATCACCGGAACGCCCGTCTGCAGGGCGAGTCGCGCCAGGCCTGTCTTGCCCTTGTAGAGCCGTCCGTCCGGCGAGCGGGTGCCTTCGGGATACATGCCCAGCAATTTGCCCTGCCCCAGCACCTGCTCGGCGGTTTGCAGAGCGGCCTGCGCGGCTTCGGAATCGGTCCGGTCGATCGGCACCTGGCCGACGGCGGTGTAGAACCAGCGGTTGAACCACCCTTTGATCCCGGTGCCGGTGAAGTACTCGGACTTGGCCAGGAAGGTGATGCGGCGCCGCACGACCAGCGGCAGGAAGAAACTGTCCATCACCGCCAGGTGGTTGCTCGCCAGAATCGCCGGACCGGAGCTCGGAACGTGATGCAGCCCTTCCACTTTCGGACGGCCGATCAGCGACAGCAACGGACCCAGGAGGACGTACTTAAACAGGTAGTACCACATTGGCCCTCCCTCTCGCCCACACCCGTTGGTGTCTGGGCCAACTGTACCCACCCGCGGTGGCTGCGACCACCTCGCGAGACCGGGCCGGGTGCCCGCTCACTCCTGCAGCGTAACCGGGATCGGCTGGTAGCCCGTCTTCTTGGTGCTCGCACCATTGGTCGGCTGCTCGGTCGCCGGCCCCGCTTCGGGTGCCTCGTCCTGTGCCGGCACGGCGGAACGGTCGATGTCGTCGACGATGGCCTGGATCACTTCCAGCAGCGCGACGCTGTGATTGGCGATGACCGTCACCAGCGGGTGCTGCTCGCCGCTGACCGCCGCGGCCAGGGCACACACCGGGCACCAGACTTGCTGACACTTGCCGGGGGCGGCGCTCGATGTCAGGGCGGCCGCCGCGCGCACGGCCGGATCGATCCCGTCCAGGATCGCCTGGGCAAGCTTGCGCAACTCGGGACCGATGTCGGTATGAGCCCCACTCACTTCGGCCATACCTCCGGATCGGGTTGAAAACGAACAGTCAATTCGGTGCCCCGCAGATGCGCGTCCAGCACCGTACACCTGCGCAGCACAGAGGCTAACCGAACCCGGCGGCGCACTCCGCCGGCGCTGATGATCAGGTCGTCATCGGACCTACCCAGGGCCAGCGATCGGGCGTCAAGCTGGGGCAACGACAACCGCATCCGGTACACGGATTGCAGACCGGTCCCGGATTCCAGGTCGACGACCGGATGCAGCGGCCCGGGCGGGTCCGCGCCGCGGCGCCGGCGTGCGCTGTCGAGCAGCCCGCCCAGTGCCTTGGGCCCGATGGGCTCGCCCGCCTGGTGCGGGACCAGCACCAGTGCGACATCGCCGATCGTGGCGTCGAGTTCTTCCAGGACCGCGCGTTGCTCGGCGATGCGTTCGGCGTACCAGTAGAACGCGGGATGGTCGGGCAGGCTGCTGTACTCGTAGGTTTCATCGCGCACCAGGACCTGGTTGACCAGCAGCTCCTCGACACGCACTCCCATCAGCGCCAACGACCCCAGCGTGCGCGCCGCTTCGGCGGCCACCACCCGTTCCGGTGTGAGCACCAGATGGGCGCTGACCAGGTCGCCGTCGGTGAGCAGCGTGCTGAGCCGTTCCACACCGGCGCTGGTGCGTTCCAGCAGATGCACCAACGCGGCCGAGCGGGGGTCGTCGGCGCCGAAACTGAGCCGCCGGTGTCGCGGCCAGGCGCGTTCCACATACAGCCCGAAGGTGGCCGGCAGGGTCAACATCCGCAACGCGTCCGCCGTCGAGGCACAGTCGACGATGATGCGATCCCATCGGCCCGACATCGCAAGCTCACCGACGGCGTGCAGCCCGAGGACTTCCTGAATGCCAGGCAAAGCCGAAAGTTCCTCGGGTGCAATGCGATCCAGTTCAGACTCGGAGAACCGCGCGTCCAGCGCGCCCACTACTTCCCGCCAGCGCTCCTCGAGCAGAGCCAGGGTGTCCAGCGCCAGGGCGTCGATCAGGCCGCCGCCGGCGTCGGAGTCGTCGGCGTGCACCCGGACGGGGTCGCCGCGGCCCGTCGGCGGAACCGGAATGCCCAGGACGTCGCCCAGGGAGTGGGCTTGGTCGGTGGATACCACCAGAACGCGCAGTCCACCGCTGGCATCACAAACCGCGGTCGCGGACGCCAGGGTGGATTTCCCTACCCCGCCCTTGCCGACGAAAAGGCTGATCCGGGCCGGAGTAGGCGGGACGGAATCACTCAGCCCTCGACTCTTTTCTTCAGATCCTTCAATGCGCCGTCGATCAGCCTGCGTTCGGCCTTGCGCTTGAGCATCCCGATCATGGGAACTGCGAGGTCTACCGCCAGTTCGTAGGTGACGTCGGTGCCGGAGCCCTTGGGGGTCAGGATGTAGGAGCCTTCCAGCGACTTCAGCAATGAGCTCGATTCCAAGGTCCAGCTCAGCGACTTACGGTCGTCGGGCCACCGGTAGTTCATGATCAGGGTGTCTTTGAAGATCCCCGCGTCCATCAACATCCGGGCCTTCTTGGGGTAGCCGTCGTCGGTGGCCTCGAGGACTTCGACTTCCTTATATTCGTTGATCCAGTCCGGGTAGGACTCGATTTCGGCGATCGCCTTCATCACCTCGGCTGGGTCCGCGTCGATGTAGATCGTCTGGTTCGTCTTGTCCGCCACTTGGCTGCTTCCCTTTCCCGGTTGGCCCCGGTCAATTGCGGGAGTGCCCCCGAATCTCCCGGCAGAAACGGTACTCTCTCTCGGCAATCTTGATGCCGATCTGACCCGGTTAAACTACCGGAGAACTCCCCACGGGACGTGACTGTTCCAGGGTCGTTTTCACCTCGAACGCCATGTTCTTGCCCGCCACGCGTCTGCGATGGGTCATCTTGGCCAGATTGAGCTTGGCCAGCTCCGACGGAGGTACGCCGGTCGGTTCCGCGTGCAGGAAGTAATGCAGTATCACCCCGTCCATCGACGGCTCCAGCCAGACTTCCATCGTGCCGGTGAGCGGGCCGCTCACCGCCCACCGGATGCCCTTCTCGGCGCGATCCTCGGTGACCTGCAGCTTCAGGTCGGGCCACCAACGGCTCCACTTGGACCGATCCGCAATCGCGGCCCCGACCAGTGCGCCGGCTGCGGCGACGTACGTTTCGTCGGCGATCTGGATGCTGTTCATCGCCTCAGCTTCACATACCCGCCCGAGCGGGACCGGCGCAGCCCCGGGACCTTCCGGCAATCGCTCCGAACGCCTACCGGCCGTCGCCATCCTGCGCGAATGTCCCCGATAGGCTGGGCATCAGCAAGTCGCCGGCGACCAGCGCCACCCGAGGTCAAGCGAGGTAATGAGAGTGCGTCAGTACAGTGTCCCCGCCCGCTTTTCCGTCTACGACCACGACAACGTCGCGGCCGTGGTGTACGAGCACGAGCGCAACGATCCCGACTACGTGATCTACCGGCGCCAGGTGGACGGGGCCTGGACGGACGTCACCTGCGCCGAGGCCGCTGAACAAATCCGTTCGGCGGCACTGGGTTTGATCTCGATGGGCGTGGAAGCCGGCGACCGCGTCTCGATTTTCTCCGCCACCTGCTACGAATGGGCGATCCTGGATCTGGCGATTCTGTCGGTGGGTGCGGTGACCGTGCCGATCTACGAGACGTCGTCGGCCGAGCAGGTGCGCTGGGTGCTGCAGGACTCCGAAGCGGTGCTGGCGTTCGCCGAGACCGATGCGCACGCGGCGATCGTCACCGAGCTCACCGGCGAACTGCCGGCCTTGCGCCGGGTGCTGCACATCAACGGTTCGGGCCCCAAGGCGCTGGACCAGTTGGTGGAGGCTGGCGCCTCGGTCGACGCGGCCGAACTGACAGCGCGGCAGCAGGCGCTGCAGGCCGACGACCCGGCGACGCTCATCTACACCTCGGGCACCACGGGACGTCCCAAGGGCTGCCAGTTGACCCATTCGAATCTGCTCCACGAGATCCGCGGCACCGGTGAGTGTCTGCCGACGCTGTTGTGCGAGGGCCAACGACTGCTGGTCTTCCTGCCGCTGGCCCACGTGCTGGCCCGGGCGCTGACCTTGGCGGCCTTCACCAGCAAAGTGACGGTCGGATTCACCAGCGACATCAAGAACCTGCTGCCGTTGCTGGCCGAGTTCAAGCCGACGGTGGTGGTGTCTGTTCCGCGAGTGTTCGAGAAGGTCTACAACACCGCCGAGCAGAACGCCGCCAATGACGGCAAAGGCCCGATCTTCAAGGCAGCCGCGCAGACGGCGGTTGACTGGAGCCGCGCGCAGGACAGTGGCAAGCCCGGAATGGTGTTGCGCGCCAAGCACGCACTGTTCGACCGGCTGGTCTACGGAAAATTGCGCGCGGCGCTGGGCGGTGAATGCCACTCCGCGGTCTCCGGTGGGGCACCGCTGGGCGCGCGGCTTGGACACTTCTACCGCGGCGTGGGGGTGACGATCTACGAGGGGTATGGGCTCACCGAGACCAGTGCGGCGATCACCGTGAACCAGATCAACGCCCTCAAGATCGGCACCGTGGGCAAACTGGTGCCGGGGAACAGCCTGCGCATCGCCGAAGACAAGGAACTGCTGGTGCGCGGCGGCGTGGTGTTCACCGGCTACTGGCGCAACGAGCAGGCCACCGCCGAAGCGTTCACCGACGGCTGGTTCCGCACCGGCGATCTCGGCGCCGTGGACGAAGACGGATTCGTCAGTATCACCGGCCGCAAAAAGGAGCTGATCGTCACCGCCGGTGGCAAGAACGTCGCCCCGGCGGTGCTCGAAGATCAGCTGCGGGCCCACCCGCTGATCAGCCAGGCGATGGTCGTCGGGGATGCCAAACCGTTCATCGGCGCGCTGATCACCATCGACCCTGAGGCGTTCGAAGGCTGGAAGCACCATCACCACAAGGCCGCGGCGGCGAGTGTCGGCGATCTGGCCACCGACCCGGATCTGGTCGCCGAGGTGGATGCGGCGGTCAAGCAGGCCAATCAGCAGGTCTCCCACGCCGAGTCGATCCGCAAGTTCCGCATCCTGCCCGTCGACTTCACCGAGGACACCGGTGAACTGACGCCGACGATGAAGGTCAAGCGCAACGTGGTCGCCGAGAAGTTCGCCTCCGACATCGAGGCGATCTACTCGAAGGACTGACCTGTCGTCACGCCGGCCTCCGGTTAGCCACCCTCCAGCAGCGTTTCCAGCCGGGTGGCCAGCGTGTCCCAGCGCCACTGCGTTCGCACCCACTCGCGGCCGGCGGCGCCCATCGCGGCCGCGCGATCGCGATCGGTCAGCAGTTCGGTGACGGCCTCGCCGATCTCGTCGAGGGAGTGGCCGTCGATCACCAGCCCGGTTTTGTTGTGCTGCACGGCTTCCGGGGCCCCACCCGAATCACCGGCCACCACCGGGACTCCCGTCGCCGAGGCTTCCAGGAAGACGATGCCGAGACCCTCGACGTCCATGCCGGCGCCACGAGTGCGGCACGGCATGGCGAAGACGTCGGCCATGGCGTGGTGGGCGGGTAGTTCGTCACCGGGTACGCCGCCGGTGAAGGTGACGTGGTCTTCGACCTCGCAGTCGCGCGCCAGGGTGCGCAACGTCTCGAGGTAGGGGCCGCCGCCGACGATGACCAGCGCTGCGCCGTCGACGCGCCGGCGAATCGCCGGCAGGGCTTTGATCAGCATGTCCTGGCCTTTGCGGGGTACCAGACGGGAGAGACAGACCACCGTGGGCCGCTCGCCGAGGCGGTAGCGCTGACGCAGTTCGGCGCGGGCGGCCGGATCAGGGCGGAAGCGGTCGCTGTCCACGCCAGGGGGCAGGTATTCCAGGGCGGCTTTGGGCCCGAACGCCGGCGCGAACCTCGACCGGGTGTAGCGGCTGACGAAGGTGACGACGTCGGTGTGATCGCCGATGCTGCGTAGTACCGACCGTGCGACCGGCAGCATCGACCACCCGACTTCGTGGCCGTGGGTGCTGGCCAGCACTCGTGTCGCGCCGGCCTGGCGGGCGCGGGGAGCCAGCAAAGCCAGCGGGGCGGCCGCGCCGAACCAGACGGTGTCGATGTGATTCTCCGCGATCAACCGGCGCATCCGGGTATCGACGGTCGGGACCGGCAGCATCAGCGTGGTGGGATGGCGCACCACGTGGTAGCCGGCTGAGGCCGCGGCATCGTCAAAAGCCTCGGCGCCCTTCCACTTTGGTGCGTATACCGTGATGCTGTGCGATCCGGAGTCGACCAGCCGGTCGACAAACTCGCCGAGGTAGGACTGGATGCCTCCGCGCCGCGGAGGAAAGTCGTTGGTTACCAGCAGGACCCGGCTCACACGGTGAGGTTAGCGGGCGACAAGGCGCGCCGCGG
>RXJD01000041.1:0-23656 GCA_003987775.1 Mycobacterium sp. | reverse complement strand
GGGCGACAAGGCGCGCCGCGGGTAGCGGCGCGGTGAGGAGCCGCGTCAACAGACCCAGCGGGCGACAAGGCGCGCCGCGGGTAGCGGCGCGTCAGGCGTGGCTGCTCATCCACCGCTGCCAGCCCGGCAGCAGACCGGCGACGTCGATGCCCAGCGCCCGATGGACGGCACCAGCCAGGTCGGAATGGCCTACACCACACGCGTCCACGTAGAGTTCGCGCAGCTTCACCGGACCGTACGTATCGGCGACGAACCGGGTGAACCACCATGCCCGGTCGTAGGCCAGCGAGCGTTGCGGCCCGGGGATGTCCAGGTCGTCGTCTGTCGGCAATGCCAGCATCGTGGCCGCGGCCTCAGCGGGAGGCGGCGTCTGCGGCCGGGCAACGTAATCGGCCACGCCCTCGGTGAGCCAACGTGGTGCGTCCAGAGCCGTGTCCACTCGGGCCGCGTAGTGAAAAAGTTCGTGGCTCAGCACTATTCGGAGCGCTCCGGCACTCATCTGCGACGCACCGGGAGCCAGCAGGATCCGGGCGCCGACCATTGTCCGGGCCACCGGGTTCACCTGGTCGACAACCGTCACCGCTGCGATATCTGCCCACTGCGAGGCCGGCCCGCCGCCTGCGGCCTGCTGAAACCGCTCGTCTGCCCCAGTGGCCACCACCACGATGTCGCGGGTCCAGTCCGGCCCCCAGAACCCGACGACCGCATCGACGGCACCGCCGAGATCGGCTGCGACGCGGGACAGCAGCCGGTCGGACTCCACGTCACCCGGGCTGACCAGTCGCACCACGCGATCGCGGACCAGTGATGTCATCGGGGCGGGTGTCGGGTGCGCAACCGCACGCGCCGGTGGACTCTGGCGTGCCGGCAGTAGGACCGCAGCGATCAGCTCGGCGGTGAAGACACTCGCCAGGAGCAGTTGGAGCCAACGCCGCCCGGGTGGGACCGTCAGTAGCGGCGTGCGTCGTAGATGGGGCCGGAGGAGTCCATCGGCACCACCCGAACCGGCTGGCCAAAGGTGGACGAGTGGACCATCATGCCGTCACCCACGTAGATGCCGGCGTGTGAGGCGTCGGAGTAGAAGGTCAGCACGTCGCCGGGCTGCAGGTCAGACAGCGACACCGGCTGACCACCGTGCGCCAGGGCCTGACTGGAGTGCGGCAGCGAGATGCCCGCCTGCTGGAACGCCCACATCACCAGGCCCGAGCAGTCGAATCCGCCAGGAGCCGCACCACCCCACACGTAGGGGCTGCCGATCTGAGTCAACGCTGCCTGCACGACCACGGCACGGTCTCCGCTGCCACCGCCACCCGTGAAGGGCACGTTGGACGCCCCACCCGGAGCGGGTGCCTCACCGGGGACGCCTTCGGGCGGCGCGCCCGGCGGCAGGGCGTCGGGAGCGGGCGCACCGGGCCCGCGGTCCGGCACTCGATCGGGGGCCGGCCCGGGGTTGGCCAGCGCAGTGCGCTGGTCCGGGGTCAACGCCTGGTACTGCGATTTGACGACAGCAATCTGCACCTGCAGCTGACTCTGCTTGTGCTGCAAGTTCGCCCGCACCGCCGCGGCCTGCTCTGCCGCGGCCTTCGCGTCGGCAGCGGACTTGGCGGACGCCTGCTCCGCTTTCACGGCCTCTTCGCCGGCGGCCTTGAAACTGGCCATCTGCGAAGACATCTGACCCGCCATCACGCGCTGGATGGTCAGGCCGTCGATCAGCGACTGCGGCGACCCGGCGGTCAGGATGGCGTCCAGACCGTCGGTGCGGCCACCCATGTACGTGGCGGCGGCCGCCTTGTTGACGGCTCCCTGGAAGTTGGCCAGGCGCGCTCTCGCGGCTTCCAACTTGGCCTGGTCGTCGGTCAGCTTGCGCTCCGCTGCCTGCTGGGCGGCGAGCTTTTCGTTCAGATCGAGCTGAGCGCTGTGCATAGCCTCGGTGGTCTGCTCGGCCTGACGGGACAGTTCGTTGAGTTTCGCCAACGCGTCATCGGCGGGATCGGCCAGCGCGCCGGCGGCCGTGATGCCCGAGAACACGATGAAGCTCGCGAACGAACCGATGGCGAACCGCTTGATTACACGCGCGATCGAATGCCTACAGTCGAGCCTCAAGATTTGCTTCCTTAAACTGCCATCGGCGTAAATTCGCCGAGCTGGTTTAGGTCTCAAACAGGTTACGAAACGATATCGACGTTTGTCCAAAGGGGGGAGTTAAGAAATTGGGAAGATTTATGTCATTTCTATGTGAGACAGGGTTTCTGGTCGTCGCCGACCCTACACGATCGGTCACGCCACTCCTTTAGGCGACACAGGGCGGTCGCGGCGGATCGGAACCAAGCGCAACCGCGGCGCCAACCCGGCCTCGGCCAGCGTCTCCAGCGCGACTTGTTCGTCGTACGAAAGGGTTTCAGGCACCCCGAGCAGAACGCTCACCACACACTCACGACATCCGGGGCCTCGCACCGCACAGTCGTCACAATCGATGACCACCGGCTCCCCCGGCCTGGCCGCGGCGCCACCGGTCCATTCGGTCCCGCTGCTGTGTGCCATCTGGGCGGTCCTCTCGCTAGTGCTTAAGCTCCTCATTCCAACTGCACCGCACCGTAACGGCGGGCACCGACAACATCGCCCGGCGTGGGAATCAGCGGGTGTCGGTGGGGATGCCTAACGTCACCGCCATGGGTGCGACCGGCGGAACTCAACTCAGCTTCACCGGGCTGGTCACCCCCGACGAAATGCCGCTGCGCGAGACCACGTTCGTGGTCGTCGACCTCGAAACCACGGGCGGACGCGCCAAGGGCCGGGACGGTGCCACCCCTGATGCGATCACCGAGATCGGCGCGGTCAAGGTGTGCGGTGGCGCGGTCCTGGGTGAATTCGCCACCCTGGTGGACCCGCAGCGCAGCATCCCCCCACAAATCGTCCGTCTGACCGGCATCACCACGGCAATGGTGTGTGACGCCCCCACCATCGAGACCGTCCTGCCGATGTTCCTCGAGTTCGCCGGCGACTCGGTGCTGGTGGCCCACAATGCCGGTTTCGACGTCGGCTTCCTGCGTGCCGCGACCGAGCGATGCGAGCTGCGCTGGCCGCGCCCCAAGGTCCTGTGCACGGTCCGGCTGGCGCGCCGGGTGCTGAGCCGGGAAGAGGCTCCCAGCGTGCGATTAGCCGAGCTGGCGCGCATCTTCGCGGTGGCGACCCAGCCCACCCACCGTGCCCTCGACGACGCGCGGGCCACCGTCGACGTGCTGCACGCCCTCATCGAGCGAGTGGGTAATCAGGGCATCCACACCTACGCCGACCTGCGCTCGTACCTGCCGGATGTCACTCCCGCCCAGCGCCGCAAGCGTGTCCTCGCCGACGGCCTGCCGCGCCGGCCGGGCGTCTACCTGTTCCGCGGCCCGGCCGGCGAGGTGCTCTATGTCGGTACGGCAGTCGACCTGCGGCGCCGGGTCAGTCAGTACTTCAACGGCAGCGACCCGCGTGGGCGGATGAAGGAGATGGTCGCCCTCGCCGGCGGGGTGGACCATGTGGAATGCGCCCACGCGCTGGAAGCGGGCGTGCGTGAACTACGCCTGCTGGCAGCCCATGCCCCGCCGTACAACCGTCGCTCGAAGTTCCCGCACCGCTGGTGGTGGGTGGTGCTCACGGACGAGGCGTTCCCCCGCTTCTCGGTTATCCGCAATCCGCGCCACGAGCGCGCGATCGGGCCGTTCCGGTCGCGCACCGACGCGGCGGACACCGCCGCGCTGCTGGCCCGGTTCACCGGCGTGCGCACGTGCACGAAACGGCTGGGACGTGCCGCGCTGCACGGTCCGGTGTGTCCGGAGGTCGAGCTCGCACCCTGCCCTGCCGCCCGCGACGTCGCGGCCGAGCAGTACGCCGAGGCGACGCGGCGCGCCCAGGCGTTGATCGACGGATCGGACAACTCTGCGCTGTCCGCTGCCGTCGACCAGGTGGCGGTACTGGCCGGGCGTCACCACTATGAGAGCGCGGCCCGGCTGCGCGACCACATCGCCACCGCCGTCGATGCGTTGTGGCGCGGGCAGCGCCTGCGGGCGCTGGCTGCGCTGCCTGAGCTGATTGCCGCGGCGCCCGACGGCGCGGGCGGCTACCAGTTCGCCGTGGTCCGTCACGGCCAACTCGCTGCCGCGGGCAGCGCCGCGAGAGGAGTTCCGCCAATGCCGGTGGTGGACGCTATTCGGGCCGGCGCTCAGACGATCCTGCCGACACAGACCCCGCTGGGCGGCGCGCTGGTCGAGGAGACGGCGCTGATCGCGCGGTGGTTGGCGGCTCCGGGGGTGCGCCTTGTGCGGGTGACCGGCGCCGGCGACGCAGGTTGGGCCTCGCCGCTGGGCGCGGCGGGCGCATGGTCCGCCTGGGCCGCCACCGCGCGCTCGGCGCGGCTGGCGGATCGCCAGGCACCGGGTTCGATGGAGCCGCCCTTCGGCCCCGACGGGCGTCGTCGCGGAGCGCAAGCCGACTCAGAGCTGCTGGCTGAACCGCACCCATCGCGCGAGCAGCTCTTCGGCCGCCCCGCTGTCGATCGCGGCCGCGGCCCGGCCCAGCCCGTCCTCCCACGCAGGCAACCATTCAGCGCGGCTGGATAGCCCCGCATGCGCGACAAGTGCACCCGCGGCGTTGAGCACCACCGCGTCGCGCACCGGCCCCCGGGCGCCGGCCAGCACGGCGCGCACTTCGGCGGCATTGGCCTGGGCGTCGCCGCCGCGCAACTCCTCGAGCTCGGCACGGGCGAACCCGAAGCCCGCGGGGTCGAATTTGAGCTTGTCCACGGTGCCGGCCTGGACCCGCCAAATGGTGCTCGTCGTCGTGGTGGTGAGTTCGTCGAGGCCGTCGTCGCCGTGCACCACCAACACGCTGGACCGGCGAGCAGCAAACACCCCCGCCATGACCTCGGCGAGCTCCGCGAACGCGCAACCGATCAAGCCGGCCCGCGGTTTGGCCGGATTCGTCAGCGGCCCAAGCAGATTGAACACCGTGGGCACCCCGATCTCCCGGCGCACCGTGGACGTATGCCGGTAGGACGGATGGAACTGCGGCGCGAAGCAAAACCCGATACCCAATTCGGCGAGGCTGCGCGCGACCTCTTCGGGCCCCAGATCGATGCGGACCCCGAGCGCCTCGAGCGTGTCGGCGCCGCCCGACAACGACGATGCCGCCCGGTTGCCGTGCTTGACCACCGGCACACCGGCCGCCGCCACCACGATCGACGCCATGGTGGACAGATTGACCGTATTCACGCCGTCGCCGCCGGTACCGACGACGTCGACCGCGTCGTCAGGGATGGCTCCGGCCGGCATGGGACGGGCATGGTCGAGCATCACACCGGCCAGTTCGCTGACCTCATCGGACGTGGGGCCCTTCATCTTCATCGCCACGGCGAACGCCGCGATCTGTGCCGGCTGGGCGGCGCCACTCATGATCTGATCCATCGCCCAACCGGCCTGACCCCGCAGCAGGTTCTGCCGGTCCGTCAGGCGCCCGAGCACCCGCGGCCACGACGGCGCGGCGGACGAACAAGCCTCAGACGACGCAGCCACGTCGCCGATGGTCCCACGAGAATTCCGCCGCTCCCAACAGGGCGCCCCGGGACCGCCAGACCGCCCGCGCGACACGAAATCTCAGAAATTTGTGACCCGGGTAGTCTTCGACAACTACAAAGCGTCATACTTGCGGATGTGACGAGTGCTGTAGGGACCTCGGGTACTGCGATTACGTCGCGAGTCCATTCGCTGAACCGGCCCAACATGGTCAGTGTTGGCACCATAGTGTGGCTTTCCAGCGAACTAATGTTCTTTGCTGGCCTGTTCGCGTTCTACTTCACGGCGCGAGCGCAGGCCGGCGGGAACTGGCCGCCGCCGCCGACCGAGCTGAATCTGTATCAGGCCGTACCGGTGACGCTGGTGCTGATCGCGTCGTCGTTCACCTGCCAGATGGGCGTGTTCGCGGCCGAACGCGGCGACGTTTTCGGCCTGCGCCGCTGGTATGTGATCACCTTCCTGATGGGGCTGTTCTTCATCTGCGGCCAGGCGTACGAGTACGTCCACCTGGTGACGCACGGGACGACCATTCCCAGCAGCGCCTACGGCAGCGTGTTCTATCTCGCCACCGGGTTCCACGGCCTGCACGTCACCGGCGGTCTGATTGCCTTCATCTTCTTGCTGATCCGCACCACGATGAGCAAGTTCACCCCGGCACAGGCCACCGCCAGCATCGTCGTCTCGTACTACTGGCACTTCGTCGACATCGTGTGGATCGCGTTGTTCGCCGTGATCTATTTCATCCGATGAGCCCGCGGCTCCGAATACACCAATGAACAGGAGTGCTCGGTTGAAGAAAATGCGGTTCACCCGGTCCGGCACCGGCCTCAGCGGCCGGTCCCGGCGGCGTCTGCACCGTCGGCTCACCGGCGGGCTGTTGCTGCTGATTGCGCTCACCATCGCCGGTGGATTGGCAGCCGTCCTGACACCGACGCCGCAGGTCGCGGTCGCCGACGAGTCGGGTTCGGCGTTGCTGCGGACCGGCAAGCAGCTCTTTGACACATCGTGCGTGTCTTGCCACGGTGCCAACCTGCAGGGTGTGCCCGACCACGGGCCCAGCCTGATCGGCGTCGGCGAGGCGGCCGTGTACTTCCAGGTGTCGAGCGGCCGGATGCCCGCCATGCGCGGCGAGGCCCAGGCACCACGCAAGGAACCGATTTACGACGAGGCGCAGATCGACGCCCTCGGCGCCTACGTGCAAGCCAACGGTGGCGGCCCCACCGTGGTGCGCAACCCCGACGGAAGCCTTGCCATGCAGTCGCTGCGCGGCACCGACCTGGGCCGCGGCGGCGACCTGTTCCGGCTGAACTGCGCCTCGTGCCACAACTTCACCGGTAAGGGCGGGGCGCTGTCGTCAGGCAAGTACGCGCCCGACCTGGGTGAGGCCAACGAGCAGCAGATTCTCACGGCGATGCTGACCGGTCCGCAGAACATGCCGAAGTTCTCCGACCGCCAGCTGTCCTTCGAGTCGAAGAAGGACATCATCGCCTACGTGCGGACCGCCGCCGAGGAACGCTCTCCGGGCGGCTACGGACTCGGTGGATTCGGACCCGCGCCCGAGGGCATGGCGGCATGGATCATCGGCATGGTCTCCGCCATCGGGCTGGCACTGTGGATTGGGGCGCGCTCATGAGCGACGAGTCTGAGGTGACACAGACAGCGAAGACCGGTTCGGACACCGACACCAGCACACACGCGGGCCGCACGGAGCCCGACGACGCAGCGCTGGCCCGCATGTCCAATGACGAACTGCTGGCGCTCGGCAGCGAGATGGACGGCGTCCAGATCGTCTACAAGGAGCCTCGCTGGCCGGTCGAGGGCACCAAGGCCGAGAAGCGCGCCGCGCGCGGAGTCGCCACCTGGCTGTTGCTGGGCGGCGTGTTCGGGTTGGCTCTGCTGCTGGTCTTCCTGTTCTGGCCATGGGAATACAAGCCCACCGGCAGTTCGGGCAACTTCCTGTACTCGCTGGCCACGCCGCTGTACGGCTTCACGTTCGGGATGTCGATCCTCTCGATCGCCATCGGCGCGGTGCTGCTGCAGAAACGCTTTATCCCCGAAGAGATCACTATCCAGGACCGCCACGACGGCGCCTCCCGTGAGATCGACCGCAAGACCGTGGTGGCCAACCTGACCGACGCCTACGAGGGTTCCACGGTCGGACGCCGCAAGCTGATCGGCGCGTCCCTGGGAATCGGCCTGGGCGCGTTCGGACTGGGCACCCTGGTCGCGTTTGCCGGTGGCCTGATCAAGAACCCGTGGAAGCCGGTCGTTCCCACCGCTGAGGGCATGAAGGCGGTGCTGTGGACGTCGGGGTGGACTCCCCGCTACAAGGGCGAGACGATCTACCTCGCTCGTGCCACCGGCGCCCACGACGGACCTCCCTACGTGAAGATGCGCCCCGAGGACATGGACGCCGGCGGCATGGAGACGGTCTTCCCGTGGCGGGAGTCCGACGGCGACGGCACCACTGTCGAGTCACACGAGAAGTTGTCCGCGATCTCGCTGGGCGTCCGCAACCCCGTCATGCTCATCCGCATCAAGCCCACCGACGTCGACCGCGTGGTCAAGCGTCAGGGGCAGGAGAGCTTCAACTTCGGTGAGTTCTTCGCCTACACCAAGGTGTGCTCGCACCTGGGCTGCCCCGCATCGCTGTACGAGCAGCAGTCCTACCGAATTCTGTGCCCGTGTCACCAGTCGCAGTTCGACGCATTGCACTTCGCCAAGCCGATCTTCGGCCCGGCGGCCCGTGCGTTGGCTCAGCTGCCCATCACAATCGACTCCGACGGGTATTTCGTCGCCAACGGTGACTTCATCGAACCCGTGGGACCGGCATTCTGGGAGCGCACAACAACATGAGTCCAAAACTGAGTCCCCCGAAAATCGGCGACGTCCTGGCCCGCCAGGGCAACGACATCGACTCCCGTTACCACCCGTCTGCGGCGGTGCGTCGTCAGCTGAACAAGGTGTTCCCAACCCACTGGTCGTTCCTGCTGGGTGAGATCGCGCTGTACAGCTTCATCGTGCTGCTGATCACCGGCGTATACCTGACGTTGTTCTTCGACCCGTCGATGGCCGAAGTCACCTACAACGGCGTGTACCAACCGCTGCGCGGCGTCGAGATGTCGCGGGCGTACGAGACGGCGCTGAACATCTCCTTCGAAGTCCGGGGCGGTCTGTTCGTCCGGCAGATCCACCACTGGGCGGCGCTGATGTTCTCGGCGTCGATCATGGTGCACCTGGCGCGCATCTTCTTCACTGGCGCGTTCCGGCGGCCCCGCGAGGCCAACTGGGTGATCGGGTCGCTGCTGCTGATCCTGTCGATGTTCGAGGGCTACTTCGGCTACTCCCTGCCTGACGACCTGCTCTCCGGCATCGGCCTGCGCGCGGCGCTGTCCTCGATCACGCTGGGCATGCCGATCATCGGCACCTGGCTGCACTGGGCGCTGTTCGGCGGCGACTTCCCGGGCACCATCCTGATCCCGCGGCTCTACGCGCTGCACATTCTGCTGATCCCGGGCATCATCCTCGCCCTGATCGGCGCACACATGGCGTTGGTGTGGTTCCAGAAGCACACCCAGTTCCCCGGACCGGGCCGCACCGAGCACAACGTGGTCGGCGTGCGCGTGATGCCGACCTTCGCGGTGAAGTCCGGCGCGTTCTTCGCCTGCATCGTCGGCGTGCTGGGCCTGATGGGCGGGCTGCTGCAGATCAACCCCATCTGGAATCTGGGCCCGTACAAGCCATCTCAGGTCTCCGCAGGCTCGCAGCCGGACTTCTACATGATGTGGACGGAAGGCCTGGCCCGTATCTGGCCGCCATGGGAGTTCTACTTCTGGCACCACACCATCCCGGCTGTCGTGTGGGTCGCGATCATCATGGGCCTGGTGTTCGGCCTGCTGGTCGTCTACCCGTTCCTAGAGAAGCGGTTCACCAAGGACTACGCACACCACAACCTGCTGGTGCGGCCGCGGGACGCACCCGTGCGCACCGCAATCGGCTCCATGGCGATCGCCTTCTACATGGTGCTGACGCTGTGCGCGATGAACGACATCATCGCGTTCAAGTTCCACATCTCGCTGAATGCGACGACGTGGATCGGCCGCATCGGCATGGTGATCCTGCCGCCGCTGGTCTACTTCATCGCCTACCGGTGGGCGGTGGGGCTGCAGCGCAGCGACCGTTCGGTGCTCGAGCACGGCGTCGAGACGGGCATCATCAAGCGCCTGCCGCACGGTGCCTACATCGAGCTGCACCAGCCGCTGGGTCCGGTCGACGACCACGGCCACCCGCTTCCGCTGGAATACCAGGGCGCCGCCCTGCCCAAGAAGATGAACAAGTTGGGCTCGGCCGGCTCACCGGGTAGCGGCAGCTTCCTGTTCGCGGACCCGGCCTCGGAGGATGCAGCACTGCGCGAGGCGGGCCACACCGCCGAAGTCCGTGCCCTCACCGCGCTGCGCGAGCACCAGGAAGGCCCGAACGGGTCCTCCAACGGCTCTAACGGCGCGTCCAACGGTTCCAACGGTTCCACCAATGGAGGCCACCACTAAGGGCCCCCAGCAAGGCAATGAGCCGCCGTCCCCGACTACCGGGGGCGGCGGCTCGCTTTTATCTCACTATTCTTGTCTCTCTGGGCATTCGGCGCTTCCGGTGTGCGCGTAGCGCGGCCTTCCGGTGTGACAATCCCGCCTTCAGTGCACACCCAAAGCAGTCGATGCACACTCGAACAACGGTGGTCGGCGCCGGTGCATCGAGGACGCACCAAAGGCCGACAGAACCGACTGACAGAACCGATAGAACAGACGGACAGAAACGAGGAGCGAAACTCAGTGCGCGACCTGGCGACGGAGTTGGCGCACGTAGAGGATCTCGATCGCCGGCAGACCCGCCGCGATCACGCCCGCGAATCCGTAGCTGACCCAGGCTGCGCCGTCATGCCCGGCAGCCATCAGATAGGTCGCCACAGCGACGGCAACCAGCGATGTCCCGATCGCGGTGGTCAGCGCCAGCGTGCCGCGGAGCCAGATGCGGTCCACCACCTCGCCGGACCAATGGTCAACGGCGCCATAGGCTTTGACGGGCTCACGGCGCGCCGGCTCGATCGGGATGCGAGCCCCTGAGCGTCCCACCTGTGTGGACGATCTGATGGCACCGCCCTGCAGGGCACGGGAGCGCACCACCGGTTCGGCCTGCGTCATCCGGCGGGCCCGCAACAACACCGGGATCGCACCGGCGATGATCAGGGCGGAGACGACGATCACGGCATACAGCACCCAGGTGGTGTGTGGGGTGCGCGCCATTTTATGAAAGCCCCGGCCCAGGTCCGCCAAAGCAACGGCGGCCGCGACGCTGACGCCTACCAGCACCAGCCAGATCGCGGCGCAAGCGCCGATCATGATGCGGTCGATGATCCTGGGATTGACGACCGGGTCCGGCCCCCGCCGGTACGCCGAATACCTGCCGACCATCAGCAGCTCGTCTGCGGTGAGTCGTTGGTGTTGGAGGACAACACCGTTCCGTCACTGGTGATGATCGAGCAGTTGAGTCTGCTGACGCGGAAGAGGCTGGACGCCTCCACCGAACCCACGTCCGACTGCGAGATCGGAGTCACGGTCATCGACCACGGGATATACACGTTGTGCTGCGTCCGCCGCCGCCCTGAGGCGTCGACATAGGTGACGGAGATGATGTCACCGGGGGCTTTGGTGCCGGTCACCGAGTAGGTGACCTGCCGCGGACCCGCCGGCGTCGTGGTCGCCGGGGGCGGGGCCGCCGCAGTGGTGCTGCTGGCGGGCGGCGGCGCGGCGGTGGTTGACGGCGGCGGTGGTGGTGGCGGCGGGGGCGTCACGGTTACTGTCTGCGTCTCCGTTGCAGTGGGGGTTTCCGGCGGTGGGGGTGGCGGTGGGGGCTCAGAGGACGGGGGCGGTGGAGGCTCGGACGAGGGCGGCGGCTTGGTGGTGGTGATCTGGTCCTGCACCGGGGGCGCCGAGGAGGTGGTGGTCGCCGGGTTGGCCAATTGGCTGGTGCCGGTGCGGGTCACCAACAGCGACACCGCGACCACCAGCGATATTGCCGCCAGAATCGCCGCCACGCCGACCACCCACGGCCAGCGCGGGGATCGATCGTCGTCCCGGTCGGCCTCGTCGTAGCTGTCGTAGTCGTACAACGCCAGGTCGCCGGGCATGTAAGAGCTGCTGAACAATTCGGACTCGGGCGCTGAGTAGGCCCGGGAGTAGGCATCGGTCTCCCCTGCGGGCTCCACCTCCCCGCCGTCGAGCGGCCCCAGTTCGTCGCCATGGCCGAACGCATCGACATCGGAATCCGCGTCGGCTGACTCGCCAGGAACGTCGGGTTCGGCAGGCTCGCCGGCAACGTCGGGTTCGTCAGGATCCCGTCCCGGCGGATTCGGCCCGCTCATGTCTGCCTACCCTGTCCAACTGCCCAGCCAGCGCGCGGGGCTCCGCGGCTGCGTCGGTGCACTCCGTGAAATCGTGCCCCGGCAAACCCTACCGAACGGGCCGGTGCACAGGTCGCACGCCAAACTACCCACCGGTCAACTGGTGACCAGATTGTGACCTTTGCGGATGGAATCAGTGTTTTTCGGGTCCCACGTAGTACTCGAAGACCAGCCCGGCCGCCGACGACAAGATGAAAACGACGCCCGCGACGATCAGCCACGGCAGCCACAGAGCGATACCGACTGCGGCCACCGAGCCGGACAGCGCGACCATGATGGGCCACCAGCTGTGCGGGCTGAAGAACCCCAATTCGCCTGCCCCGTCGCTGATTTCAGCGCCTTCATAGTCCTCGGGCCGGGTGTCGAGACGGCGCGCCACGAACCGGAAGAAGGTGGCCACGATCAGCGCCAATCCCCCGGTCAGCGCCAGGGCCGTGGTGCCGGCCCACTCGACACCGCCGTTCGCGAAGATCGCGGTGAGCACCGCGTACAACACCGTCACCAAGACGAAGAACGCGGCGATGAACTCGAACAACCTGGCTTCGATGTGCATGAGTTGTCCTAACCTCTTGGGCTCGGGGCCAATTCGCCGCGGCGGGTGTCGAACGGATGGGTGGTGACCGCCAGCGGGGGCTGGTTGATCGCCTGCAACGCTTCGGCATTCGTCTTGCCGGCGATGCGCTGCTGCAGGAAGGCCACGAAGTCGTTGGGCTCCACTACCCGCACTTCGAAGTTCATCATCGCGTGGTAGGTGCCGCACAACTCGGCGCAGTGTCCGACGAATGCGCCGGTCTGGGTGATCTCTTCGACCTGGAAACGGTTCTCCGAGTGGTTGGCCTCGGGGTTCGGTATCACGTCACGCTTGAACAGGAACTCCGGCACCCACCAGTCGTGGATCACGTCGGCCGAGGCCATCTGGAACTCGATGCGCTTGTGAGCGGGCAACACCAGGACCGGGATCTCGGTGCTGGTGCCCAGAATCTCGACCTTGTCGAAGTTCAGGTAGGTCCGGTCCTCGGTGTTGAGTCCGCGGACGGGTCCGACGAGTTCCTCACCGTGGCGGTCCTTGCCCTCCGGCTTGGAGGTCATCGCCTTCTTCTTGGCCTCGTCGGCGCCCTCGTAGTTGAACGTGTTGTCCTTGAAGGCCACCCGCTGGTAGCCGAACTTCCAGTTCCACTGGAACGACGTGATGTCGATGACAACTTCGGGATCCTTGGCCAGGTGCGTCATCTTCTCCTGCACCACGACCGTGAAGTAGAACAGCACCGAGATGATCAGGAACGGAGTGACGGTCAACACCAGCTCCAGCGGCATGTTGTAGCCGAACTGCCGCGGGAACTCGTCGTCACCCTTCTTCTTCCGGTGGAAGGTGCAGGCCCAGAAGATCAGGGCCCACACGATGACGCCGACGACCAGCGAGGCGATGACCGCGCCGATCCACAACTGCCGGTTGAGGTGGCCTTCGTGGGTGATGCCCTTCGGCCAGCCCAGTGCCAGCGCGTCCTCCCACGAGCATCCGCTCAGGGTGACGGCCAGCACGCCCAGCGTCACGACCATCGCGATCGGGCGGAGACGACGGGACAGGCCCCGCGCCTTTCCGGAACGGTGCCGAGACCTGCTCTGCGACAAGCTCTGCGAACTGTCTTGCCCGCGACGTGTCACGTTGACGCCTCCTGTATCGCAAGCTGTGCCGACTGCGTTCGGCTAACTCGGATGTCGAATACTACGCAGCGTAGACCACGCCGCTCCCCCGGGCGACTGCCTGGTCACCACGACCCGCCGGGCGCGGCACGCACGGCGACCCGACAAGGTGCCGGGGACTGCGGCATACTGGGGCGCCGTGTGTGGATTGTTGGCCTTCGTCGCTGCTCCCCCGGGTCAGGACGGCCCCGCCGGAGCCGATGCTGCCGCAGCTCATGCCGCCGAGGCTGATGGTGCGATCGCCCGCGCATCGCACCTGATGCGCCATCGTGGACCCGACGAACCGGGCACCTGGGCCGACCCTGACGCGGACGGTTCGGTCGTTTTCGGCTTCAACCGGCTCTCCATCATCGACATCGCGCACTCGCACCAGCCGCTGCGCTGGGGTCCCCCGGAGTCGCCCGAGCGCTACGTCCTGGTGTTCAACGGCGAGATCTACAACTACCTGGAGTTGCGCGAGGAATTGCGCACGCAGCACGGCGTGGTCTTCGCCACCGACGGCGACGGGGAGGCCATTGTCGCCGGTTTCCATCACTGGGGCACCGCCGTGCTTAACCGGTTGCGCGGGATGTTCGCGTTCGCCCTGTGGGACACCGTCACCCGGGAGTTGTTCTGCGCCCGCGATCCGTTCGGCATCAAGCCGCTGTTCATGGCGACCGGCGCCGGGGGCACCGCGGTGGCCAGCGAAAAGAAGTGCCTGCTCGACCTGGCCGACTTGGTCGGCTTCGACGCCGGGGGCTCCGGGATCGACGAACGCGCGGTGCAGCACTACACCGTCCTGCAGTACGTGCCCGAACCCGAAACCCTGCACCGAGGCGTACGTCGGCTCGAATCGGGCTGTTACGCCCGGATCCGTCCGGGTTCGGCCCCGGTGGTCACCCGCTATTTCGTACCACGGTTCACCGCGGTCCCGATCACCTCGGGCACCGAACAGGCCCGCTACGACGAGATCACCGCGGTTCTCGAGGATTCGGTAGCCAAGCACATGCGTGCCGATGTCACCGTGGGGTCGTTTCTGTCCGGCGGCATCGACTCCACTGCCATCGCGGCGCTCGCGATCCGGCACAACCCCCGGCTCATCACCTTCACCACCGGATTCGAGCGTGAGGGCTTCTCTGAGCTTGACGTCGCGGTGGCATCGGCCGAGGCAATCGGAGCGCGGCACATCGCCAAGGTGGTCAGTGCCGAGGAGTTCGTGGGCGCGCTGCCCGAGATCGTCTGGTACCTCGACGAGCCGGTCGCCGACCCCGCGCTGGTGCCGTTGTTCTTCGTCGCCCGCGAGGCGCGCAAGCACGTCAAAGTGGTGCTGTCGGGTGAAGGCGCCGACGAACTGTTCGGCGGCTACACGATCTACCGGGAGCCGCTCTCGCTCAAACCCTTCGACTACCTGCCCCGGCCGCTGCGACGGTCGATGGGCAGGGTGTCCAAGCCGCTGCCGGAAGGAATGCGCGGCAAGAGCCTGCTGCACCGGGGATCGCTGACGCTCGAAGAGCGCTACTACGGCAATGCCCGCAGTTTCTCCGACGCGCAGCTACGCGATGTGCTGCCCCGCTTCCGGGAGGACTGGACCCACACCGACGTCACGGCCCCGGTGTATGCCGAGTCGGCGGGCTGGGACCCGGTCGCGCGGATGCAGCATATCGACCTGTTCACCTGGCTGCGCGGCGACATCCTGGTCAAGGCCGACAAGATGACCATGGCGAACTCATTGGAGCTGCGGGTGCCGTTCCTGGACCCCGAGGTGTTCGCTGTGGCCTCGCGACTGCCGTACCAGGCCAAGATCACCCGCACCACCACCAAGTACGCGCTGCGGCGCGCGCTGGCGCCCATCGTGCCCGCACATGTGCTCAACCGGCCCAAACTCGGGTTCCCGGTTCCGATCAGGCATTGGCTGCGCGCCGGCGAGCTGCTGGAGTGGGCCTACGAGATGGTCGACACGTCGCAGGCCGGCCACCTGGTGGACCTGGCCGCGGTCCGCCGGATGCTCGACGAACACCGGGTGGGCAGCAGCGATCACAGCCGCCGGCTGTGGACGATGCTGATCTTCATGCTGTGGCACGCGATCTTCATCGAGCACAGCGTGGTGCCGCAGATCAGCGAGCCTGTCTATCCCGTCGAGCTGTAAGGCCGCGCCCAAGCCCCCGGGCTCAGGCGAGCACCGCGGAGATCTCGGCCGCCGCGTCGTCACCGTAGGCGCCGGCCAGCCGGGCGGTCGCGCTCGCACGGTCCCACTCCCAGTTCTGGGTCCCGGTGGACTCCAGCACCAGCACCGCGACCAGCGACCCGAGCTGAGCCGAGCGCTCCAGGCTCAGGCCCGCGCTGCGTCCGGTCAGGAAGCCGGCGCGGAATGCGTCGCCGACGCCGGTGGGGTCGGTCTGGCTGGTTTCCGGCACCACGCCGACGTGCACCTTGGCGCCGTCACGCTCGAAGATGTCGACACCGTCAGCGCCGAGTGTGGTAACCCGCAGATCCACCTGGGCCATCACGTCGGCCTCCGTCCAGCCGGTCTTGGACAGCAGCAGGTCCCATTCGTAGTCATTGGTGAACAGGATGGCGGCGCCATCGATGAGCTGCTTGATCTCCTCACCCGACAGGCGGGCCAGCTGCTGGGAGGGGTCGGCGGCGAAGGCCAGCCCGAGTTTGCGGCACTCCTCGGTGTGCAGGAACATCGCCTCGGGGTCGTTAGCCCCGACGATCACCAGCTCGGGTGTGCCGATGGCCGTGACCACGTCCGCGAGCTTGATGTCGCGGGCCTCGGACATGGCACCGGGGTAGAACGACGCGATCTGGGCCATGTCGACGTCGGTGGTGCAGGTGAAGCGCGCCGTGTGCGCGGTCTCCGAGAGCAGGACGTGGTCGCAGTTGACGCCGTGGGACTTCAGCCAATCCCGGTAGTCGGCGAAGTCGCCACCGGCGGCACCGATCAGCGCGACGTCACCACCGAGCACACCGATGGCGAACGCCATGTTGCCGGCCACTCCGCCGCGGTGCACCACCAGGTCGTCGACCAGGAAGCTCAGCGACACCTTGTGCAGGTGCTCGGGCAGCAGCTGCTCGGAAAATTTGCCGGGGAAGCGCATCAAATGGTCTGTCGCAATCGAACCGGTCACCGCGATGGTCACGAAAAATCCACCCTTCGTTAGTCAGTCGTCTAGCCTCTCACGAACGTCATGCGGCGACGAACGCTGCCGACGTCCGAGGCGGCCCGCAGCCCTTGCGCTAGCCTGCCTAGAGACTCACTCGGTTGCCGCGGCTGGACATTCGGACGGCAACCCGCTTGTCGCCTCGTCCCCCAGCGTAGGAGAACAACGATGGCCGGTCCGCACCCACCGAACCCCGCTGTGGGTGCCGACGGAGCGCAACAGCCGCAGCCATATCCCGAGACCGGACCAAACCCGTCCGGCACGGTGGATTTTCCGCACAACGAACCGCAATTCGGGCCCGGCAACGCAGGGGGTCCCCCGCCCGGTTATGCCGGTCCGCCGCCGTATCAGAAGCGACGGCCTAAACGGCTGCTCATCGGGTTGTTGCTGGCGGTCGCGCTGGTGGCCGGACTGACTACCGCGATCGTGTACGGGGTGCGCACCAACGGCGCCAACACCGGCAGTGCGGTGTCGGAAGCCTCGGCCAAGACCGCGATCCAGAGCTATCTCAACGCTCTGGCGCACAAGGACATCGACGCGATCGAACGCAACACGCTGTGCGGCCTGTACGAAGCCGTCAAGGACAAGCGCTCCGACCAGGCTCTGGCCAAACTCAGCAGCGATGCGTTCCGGAAACAGTTCTCCGAGGTCGAGGTGACGGCGATCGACAAGATCGTCTACCTGTCGCAGTACCAGGCTCAGGTGCTGTTCAGCATGCAGGTGACGCCCGCCGCCGGCGGACCGTCACGCGGGCAGGTCCAGGGCATCGCCCAGCTGTTATTCCAGCGTGGACAAATCCTGGTGTGTTCCTATGTGCTGCGCACCGCCGGTCAGTATTGACCGCCTCAGTTGAACGAGTCTCCACACGCGCACGAACCGGTGGCGTTGGGGTTGTCGATCGTGAAGCCCTGCTTCTCGATGGTGTCGACGAAGTCGATCGATGCGCCTTCGACGTACGGGGCGCTCATCCGGTCCACCGTCAGCGTCACGCCACCGAATTCCACGGTCAGGTCGCCGTCGAGGGTGCGGTCGTCGAAGAACAGGTTGTACCGCAGGCCGGCGCATCCGCCCGGCTGCACCGCGATGCGCAGCGCCAGGTCGTCACGTCCCTCCTGGTCCAGCAGGGACTTCGCCTTCGCAGCAGCGGCCTCGGTCAGGATCACGCCGTGGGTCGCGGCGGTCGGCTCGTTCTGCACCGTCATTGCTTCTCCTACATGCTCATCGTCGGGTGGGGCCTATCCAGCTTTAAGCCAGGTATGAGTCTGGGGCCTGCTCACGAGAACCCACTACGTCAACGGTACCCCGGCGGGCCGCTATTCCCGAGTCGCGCGGCCGTCTCCGAGGCCAGCCCCATCAGCTGATTGGCGGCGTCAGCCAGCGCCAGCCGCACCGAACCGGCGTATTCGCTCATGGCCAGCGCGGACATGATGCCCGATACGCGGGTGGTCGACTTGTCCACCGACACCTGACCGGCCAGCACGATCACCGGGATGCCGAGGGGACGGGCGGCGGCCGCGATCTCGCCGACCACCTTTCCGTGCAGCGACTGCTCGTCGAAATGGCCCTCACCGGTGACGATCATGTCCGCATCGTCGAGGTCATCGGCGAAATTGGTCAGTTCGGCGAAGATCGCCGCGCCCGATTCACACCGGCCGCCCAGCGCGAGCAGCCCGGCCCCGAGCCCGCCGGCGGCACCCGCACCCGGCTCCGCGCTCACGTCCCGGCCCGCGACGGTGTCCAGCACCAGTGCCCATGCCTCCAGCCGGCTTTCCAGCTTGGCGACCGTCGCGGCGTCGGCACCCTTCTGCGGCGCGAACACCCGGGCCGCGCCCCACGGACCCAGCAGCGGATATTCCACGTCTGAGGCGGCGATCACATCGATACCGGACAACCATTGGCGGGCGGTGTCCAGGCCGCCCAGCTCGTCGACCATCCCCTGGCCCCCGTCGGTACAGGCGCTGCCGCCCAACCCGACCACGATCCGCGCCGCGCCCGCCTTCAGCGCGGCGGCGATGAGCTGGCCCACTCCCCTGCTGTGGGCGGCCAGCGCGGTCTCCGGCGTCGGCGGCCCGTCCAGCAGGGCCAGACCGCAGGCCTGGGCGCATTCCAGATAGGCCGTGCGGGACCGCTCGTCGAACACCCAGCGGGCGTTGACCTCGGCGTCCAGCGGCCCGGACACGCGCAGCCGTCGTAACCCGCCGATCCGGCTGGCCAACACCTCGACGAACCCGGGGCCGCCGTCGGATTGCGGCGCGACGATGAAGGAGTCACCGGGGCGGGAACGGGTCCAGCCCGTGGCGATCGCAGCGGCGGCCTCTACCGCGGACAGGCTGTCGCCGTAGCAGTCCGGAGCGACCAGCACCCGCATCGCGGGCAGCTGTAGCCTGCCGGGCCCGAAGCCACCGGCATTCCCACCCCCCGCCTGCGCCCCGTTCATCACAGGCCAGCGTAGGTGTACACGCAGTTCACCGTACGCAATACAGCCGCAATTAAGCAGGCTCACATCGGCGAAGTAACCTGACGACTGTGAAGCTGCTGGGCCGCAACAAGGATCATGACGAGGACGACGACGCTTCGGCCGCGCCGGAGCAGGGTTCTGTGACGGCGGAGACGGTGGCTCGCGGGGCGCGAACCGGCCCCAAAGGTCGTCCCACACCCAAGCGCAACCAGGCTCGGGGCAGGAAAGGCCCGGTGGCACCGGCGCCGATGACGGCGTCCGAGGCGCGGGCCCGCCGCAAGTCCATGTCCGGACCGAAGCTCAGCCGCGAAGAGCGCCGCGCCGATCGCCTGGCCAGCCGGGCCAAGATGTCCGAGCGCCGGGATCGGATGATGGCCGGCGAGGAGGGCTACCTGCTGCCGCGCGACCAGGGGCCGGTGAGGCGCTATGTCCGCGATGTGGTGGACGCGCGGCGCAATGTGCTCGGCTTGTTCATGCCGTCGGCCCTGGCACTGCTGGCGTTTATGTTCGCGTTGCCGCAGCTGCAGTACTACATGTCCCCGATCATGCTGTTGCTGATGGCCCTGATGACGATCGACGGGATCATCCTGAGCCGCAAAGTGGGCAGGCTGGTAGACGCGAAGTTCCCCAAGAACACCGAAAGTCATTGGAAATTGGGCATTTACGCCGCCAGTCGCGCCTCGCAGATGCGTCGGATGCGCGCTCCCCGGCCGCAGGTCGAACGCGGTGCCCATGTCGAATGACCAGCTGACCTGACGTGCGCACGCTGGTACTCGGCGGCATCAGGTCGGGCAAGTCCCGATGGGCGGAAGACGCGATCGCGAACGCGCTGGCCCCGGATCAGCCGGTCCGCTATCTGGCCGCCGGCGCGTCGGTCCGGGTCGACCCGGACTGGCTGGCGCGCATCGCCAAGCATCGCGCCCGCCGCCCCGGACACTGGACGACAGAGGAAACCGGCGACGTCACCCGCGTTCTGCAGCAGCCGCCCGCGGTTCCGACCCTGGTCGACGATCTGGGCACCTGGCTCACCGGCACCCTGGACGACCACCAGGGGTGGGACGGCGGCTCGGTGGACGAACCGGTCGAGCAACTACTGCGCGCGGTCGGCGCCTTCGAGTCGACGCTGGTGCTGGTCAGTCCGGAGGTAGGGCTGACCGTCGTGCCCGCTAGCGCATCGGGACGGCGCTTCGCCGACGAGTTGGGCAGTCTCAACCAACGGGTCGCAGCGCTGTGCGACCGGGTGGTGCTGGTGGTCGCCGGACAGCCGCTGACGATCAAGACGCCGACATGATCGGGTTCGCACCGGTGTCGCCGCCCGACGCCGACGCCGCGACCGCCGCCCGTGCCCGGCAGGACACCCTCACCAAGCCGCGGGGGGCGCTGGGCCGGCTGGAAGACCTGTCGGTCTGGGTCGCTGCGTGCCAATCCCAATGCCCGCCAAGTCAATTCGACCGGGCGCGGGTGGTGGTCTTCGCCGGCGACCACGGCGTCACCCGGTCCGGCGTGTCGGCTTACCCGGCCGAGGTGACCGCGCAGATGGTCGCGAACATCGCCGCCGGCGGAGCGGCGATCAACGCGCTGGCCGACATCGCCGGCGTGACGGTGCGGGTCATCGACCTGGCCGTCGACGTCGACGAGCATCTGATCGGGGAGTCGGACAAGTTCAGCGACAAGATCCGTCGCGGCAGCGGCGACATCGCCGTCGAAGACGCGCTGTCCGACGAAGAGACGGCGCGGGCCATCGTGGCGGGTCAACAGATCGCCGACGACGAGGTGGACGCCGGCGCCGATCTGCTCATCGCCGGCGACATGGGCATCGGCAACACCACCCCAGCGGCGGTTCTGGTGGCGGCACTGACGAACACCGAACCGGTGGCGGTGATCGGTTTCGGGTCCGGGATCAACGATGCCGCCTGGTCGCGCAAAACGGCAGCGGTCCGCGATGCCCTCTTCCGGGCCAGGTCGATCGCCGACGACCCGGTGGCCCTACTGCGCTGCTGCGGTGGCGCGGACTTCGCGGCGATGGCCGGCTTCTGCGCGCAGGCGGCGATCCGGCGCACCCCGGTGCTGCTCGACGGCATGGCGGTGACGGCCGCGGCGCTGGTCGCCGAACGGTTGGCACCGGGCGCCCGGCAGTGGTGGCAGGCCGGTCACCGCTCCACCGAGCCCGGTCACACGCTGGCGTTGGCGGCTCTCGAATTGGAGCCCATCGTCGACCTGCGGATGCGCCTGGGCGAGGGCACCGGTGCTGCGGTGGCGTTGCCGGTGCTCCGGGCGGCAGTGGCCACCTTGTCCGCGATGTCGACGTTCACCGAGGCCGGAGTGTCGGGCGCGATCACTCCGCCGGACCCCGCGTGATCCGTTCGCTGGCAACCGCTTTCGCGTTCGGCACGGTGCTGCCGGTCCCGGGTTCGGCAACCGGCCCGATGGGTCGCGGCGCACTGACGGCACTGCCGGTGGTGGGCGCCGCACTCGGCGCGCTGGCCGCGGCGGTGGCGTGGGGCGCCGCGGCAGCGTTCGGGCATTCCAGCACACTGCCGGGGTTACTCGCCGTGGCGTCGTTGCTGCTTGCCACCCGCGGTCTGCACATCGACGGCGTGGCGGACACGACGGACGGGCTGGGCTGCTACGGACCCCCGCAGCGGGCCTTGTCGGTGATGCGCGACGGCACGTCCGGACCGTTCGGGGTCGCGGCCGTCGTCCTGGTGATCGCCCTGCAAAGTGCCGCCTTCACGGCGCTGAGCGCACCGGCGATCGTTCTGGCGGTGTGCGCCGGCCGGGTGAGCGCGGTACTCGCCGGTCACCGGTCGGTTCCGGCGGCCGAGGGCAGCACACTGGGCGTTCAGGTCGCGGGAAGCCAACCGGGGTGGGTGGTGGTGGCGTGGCTGGTCGCGTTGCTTGCCGGCTCGGTGGTGGCAGGTCCGCGGCCGTGGCAGGGGCCGGTAGCGGTGGTCGTTGCCGTGTGTTGCGGGGCGGTTCTGGTCAGGCACTGCGTGCGCCGGTTCGGCGGCATCACCGGCGACGTGCTGGGGGCCGCGATCGAGCTGACGACGACGGTGTGCGCGGTGACGCTGGCCGGGCTGGTGCGTTTCTAACGGCGCCGTCACGGCGCCGAGCGTGCCGTTCACGGCGCCGAGCGAGGCCGACTAGCCCAGTCGCGACATCCAGCCGTGGGTGTCGGCGAACGTGCCGCGCTGGATCCCCGTCAAGGTGTCCCGCAACGCCATCGTGACCTCGCCGGAATCGCCATCGGCGATGGTGAACTCGCCGTCGCCGTACTTCACCCGCGAGACCGGGGTGATAACAGCCGCGGTGCCGCAGGCGAACACCTCGGTGATCTCGCCGGAGGCCGCCTTCTTCTCCCACTCCTCGATATCGATCTTGCGCTCTTCGACGGTGAAGCCGGCATCAAGCGCCAACTGCAACAACGAGTCTCGGGTGATCCCGGGCAGCAGCGAACCGGACAACTCGGGAGTGACCAACCGTGCGGAGCCGCCGCTGCCGAGCACGAAGAACAGGTTCATCCCGCCCATCTCTTCGACATAGCGCCGTTCCACGCCGTCCAGCCACACCACCTGATCGCAGCCGTGCTCGGCGGCTTGCGCCTGGGCCAGCAGCGACGCGGCGTAGTTCCCGCCGAACTTGGCCGCACCGGTGCCGCCCGGGCTGGCGCGCACGTACTCGGTCGACACCCAGACGGTGACGGGACTGATGCCACCCTTGAAGTACGCGCCGGCCGGTGATCCGATCAACAGGTACCGGTATTCCTTCGCCGGCCGCACGCCCAGGCCGGGCTCGGTGGCGATCATGAAGGGCCGTAGGTAGAGCGCCTCTTCGCCGCCGGCCTTGGGCACCCACTGGTTGTCGACGGCGATCAGCTGGCGCAACGACTCGAGGAACAGCTCGTCGGGCAGCTCCGGCATCGCGAGCCGGCGCGCCGACGCACGCATTCGGGCGGCGTTGGCGTCGGCGCGGAACGCGACGACGGAACCGTCGGCCCACCGGTACGCCTTCAGGCCTTCGAAAACCTCCTGCGCATAGTGCAGCACGATGGCTGACGGATCCAGCTCAATCGGGCCGTATCCGAGGACGCGGGCGTTGTGCCATCCCCGTCCCTCGACATAGTCGATCGAGACCATGTGGTCGGTGTGGAATTTGCCGAAGCCGGGGTCTGCGAGGATCGCTACCCGCTCGGCCTCGGTGGCGGGATTTGCCGCGCGCGAAACCGTGAACTCGAGGGGGCCGCTGGTCATGGGTTTCTCCTATGTCAAGCCGCTGCCGGTTGGCAAGGCTTTTGACGGGTTTGTTGATCGGTATGCAGGTGATTGAAGACCACTCGGGCGAGCCT
>RXJD01000053.1 GCA_003987775.1 Mycobacterium sp. | reverse complement strand
ACCCGGCGCTCTGCAACCGCTTCAGGTAAAAAGGCTTTTTTGGTTCAAGCCACTTGAGAGGCAAGTGGCGGAGACGGAGGGAGTCTCCGCCACATTCCCGGACCCGTGCTCTCGAACACTCCGCGTTTCCAGCCCGACGATCCTGGTGGTTACGACAGCGTGTACATACGGATTCTTAGGTCGGCTTGACAAGGCCGAGCACGCGCTCGGTCTCGACGATTCGACTTGGAACTGCGTCTTGAACCTGTATCTCCCCGTTTGAGCGTGCCGGTCGAAATCCGAGGCCGGCAGGGGTCGTTCGATATCGGGCATGGCAGGCCGGTCGGTGCGATGACGTCGGAGAGACGTGTCCTGCGGAATCATCGCGCGCTGCCGCTGCCGTCGTACTCGGCCATCGACTGTTCCGCCGGCTCGAAGGGGTGGGCGGGCGCATGGCTTTGGACCGTGCTCACGACCCGAGTTCCAGCGGCCCGTCCTCGCCGCCGCCGAATCCCCAACAAGCGCGCCATCGCAGATTTGTCCGGAACCGGAGGCCGCCGGCTGCGTTACGCGCGTGCGAGGCTCCCAGGAGCTCGCGGCAATCGGCGCCGGGACAGGTGCCCGGTGCTCTTCGTCATCACATTGCTCATATGGAGGATGTGGTCATGAGGACGATCGACTTTGCGCCTCTCTACCGCTCGACGGTCGGCTTCGACCGGCTGTTCGACATGATGGACCAGGCCAACCGCGCCGAGAGCCCGGCGAACTGGCCACCCTACGACATCGAGAAGGTCGCCGAGGACGGCTACCGCATCACGCTCGCCGTCGCCGGCTTCGCGCAGGACGAGATCGAGCTCACCCAGAACGGGAATGCCCTGCTGATCTCCGGCCAGCGCAAGGACGCCGAGGCGGCCCGGCAGTTCCTGCACCATGGGATCGCCGCCCGGCAGTTCCGGCAGAGCTTCAGCCTCGCCGACCACGTCAGGGTGACGGGCGCGCGCCTGGAGAACGGCCTGCTCACCGTCGACCTCGTGCGCGAGGTGCCGGAGGCGCTCAAGCCTCGCCGCATCGCCATCGGCGGCCGGCAGGATGCGTCCGGCCAGGACAACGCGCCCGCGCAGGTCGCCCACCAGGCCGCCGCCTGACCGCACCGCCGTTCCTTACGCACACGGGCCGGACTGCGTGACGGCAGCCCGGCCCGCAGGCTTTGGCCGTTCGAGGAGGTTTGCGAGGAGGTTCGAGAGACAACCGTCGAGGCCGATGCGGCCCTGGCGCTCGCCAGGCCCGGCGACGTATTCGGCCACCCGCGCGAGGTGCTGGCGCATCCGGCCCTGAGGCGGGAGGACAGGCGCGCGATCCTGGCGGAATGGGCGTCCGACGCGCACGCGGTGGCGTCGTTCCCGGGCTTGCGCCGGTTGCCCGGCACGAAGGCCGCCGTCGTGGACGTCGACGACGTGCTCGCGGCGCTGGCCGAACTCGATGCCGCCGGGACCGGCGCCGCGCACCGGGCGCCTGGGGATGTGCCCCGCCGCCGGCCCCTGCGTGTCATCCGCGACGCGTTCCGTCCGCGCAGGCGGGACGACGATGACGACGATCCGCCGCCGCCCCGGCCGCCGGCCCCGATCCCCGACGCGGTCGCCGTCGCCGCCTGACGGATACGCAGCGGCGGTAACCGTGACCGTGGAACGGATGACGACCGGAGATCCGGACGGACGGGGAGCCGGGAAGGCCGCCGGGACCTCGGCCGACACGCTGCGGAAGGTCCGGATGGCCTGGCCGAGCCTGACGCTCTACCAGCGGTTCGAGGAGGTGGTGGCCCTCGTGCTCACGGCGCTGATCGCCCTCGTCGTCGTCGCGGCGATGATCAATCTGTGCCACCGGATCGGGGCGCTTCTGATCTTCGGGCTGCTCGATCCGGCGGAGCACAGCGTGTTCCAGGCAGTGTTCGGCATGATCTTCACCGTGCTGATCGCGCTGGAGTTCAACCACACGATCCTTGGCGTGCTGCAACGGCGCGACAGCATCGTGCAGGTGCGGACGGTGGTGCTGATCGCCCTGCTGGCGCTCGCGCGCAAGTTCATCGTCCTCGACGCGACGAAGGTCGAGCCGCTGACCATCCTCGGCCTCGCCGCGGCGGTGCTCGCGCTGGGCGCCGTCTACTGGCTCGTGCGCGATCAGGACCGCAAGGAACGGGGGGAGGCGGAGACCGGGATAGGGGCGGGGCTGAGCTGTCAGGCGCGACGGCAAGCAGCCTCCTGACGGCTGACGAGCGCGTCGGCGAACGCGACCAGGATCCGAACGGCTTCCAGGGGCCGCTACGGCATCACGATCGCGTGGAAGGTGTTCGACCTGCCGTGGGACGTGCTGGTCGCGCGCAACGAGGCGTGGGCGGCGCTCGACCCCACCCACCGCCGGCCCGAGCATGTTCTGCGCCTGACCTACGAGGCGATGCGTGCTCGGGATGCGTGGTGGAGGGCGCTCCCGCGGGAGCAGATCGAGGTCGTCACGGGGTAGAACGAACCACACCGCTTGCGGCGCTGGAGCGAGCGGGTAAGATGCCGGTGTGAGGCGAGCGCGGGCAATACACCCGATCGCTTCCGCATCAATTCACCATGGTCAAGATCAATCGGGTCACCACCCGCACGGGCGACGACGGTCGCACCGCGCTCGGCGACGGGGCGCGGCTGCCGAAGTTTCATATCAGGGTCGCCGCCAACGGATCGATCGACGAAGCCAACTCCTTCATCGGGCTCGCACGGCTGGATGTGAGCGAGGCAGCAGCCGACATCTTCGGCCAGATCCAGAACGACCTGTTCGACATCGGCGCGGACCTGTGCCGGCCGGAGCGCGGGGGCCTGAAGGTCGAACCGACGAGGTTCACCGACGAGCGGGTCGCCTGGATCGAGGCGACGATCGAACGTCACAATGCGGGGCTGCCCGCTCTGGACTCCTTCGTGCTGCCCGGCGGAACGCGCGCCGCGGCGGCGCTGCATGTCGCCCGCTCCGTCGTACGCCGGGCCGAGCGGGAGATCGTCGAGGTGGCGTTCCAGGAACCGATCACGCCGGCGATCATCCGATACATCAACCGGCTCTCCGACCTGCTCTTCGTGCTGGCGAGGATCGAGAACCGGCGCGAGGGGGCCGGCGAGATCTGGCAACCGGCGCCTCATCGAGGTGGCGGAGATCGCAGCGGATAGAGGTGACCGCGCGCCCTCGGCAATGGCGGATCTGGCCGGTGACCTCGGACCGGATCCGTTGCTCGGGATGCGGAGCAGCGGTCTTCCGGAGAAGGCCACGGCCGTCACGCACGGGGATGTGGGTGCCGGTGATGGTTTCCTGTCAGAGCGCAGAACCTGAGGTTCGACCATCGCCAGCGGCGATCGCAGGAACCTCAGGAGTCGCGCTTGCCGTGCGGGCGAGGAACGTGGCGAGATCCTCGCTGCTCCGTGCAAACTCATCCGGTGAGAGAGCGCCGCGCAGATGCTCGTGGGCGAGGAAGATCCGATAGGTCGCGGTGACGTCGGCCTGGCAGTACGCCGCGACCTCATCGAGCCGGCCCTGTGCGACGAGGTCGGCGACGGCGCTTCCGTCCATGCCCTCGGGCTTGCCGGGCAGGCCCATCGCCCGGCACAGGGCGTCGAGGCCGATCCGCGCCCGGGCATCGTGGTTCGCGAGAACGTCGCAGAGGTCGAGGGCGGACTCGTCGTAGCGCCGGTAATACGGGCGGCAGGTCAGGCCCGGAGCGGCGATGCCGTGGATCATCGCGCGATAGCGGATCGTCGGCAGATCGAAGTTGTGACCATTGAAGCTCACCAGCCGCGGCCGCAGGCGCTCGATCCGCGCGGCGAAGTCGGCGATCAGCGTCGGCTCGGAGCGCTCGCCGATGTGGGGAGCGCCGAGGGCCCGGACCTTCCACGCCCCGTCCACCCGCTCGGCGACGAGGGCGCCGATGCAGACGATGCGGTGGAAGATCAGTTTGGGGAAGGCCGTGCCGAGCTTGCCCCGAGCCGCGTCCTCGTCGGCAGGATCGAGCCCGTGCACCCGGGCGACCGCCGCGAGATCGGGAACCGTCTCCAGGTCGAAGACGACGACGGTCTCGTTCATCCCTGTCTCCCCGTGATTCCGATCGAGTGCGAGGCTTGAGCGGCGGTGCGTGCAGCTCCGCTCACCGGGGCGGTGTCTTCAGCCGGTACAGGCGGTTGACGGTCCTCGCCCACCCGGCCGTCTCGTCGAGCAGGAGCAGCCGCGAGGTGACCACGCGGCGCGCGCCGGGCAGGCGCGGGTGGCCCGCGACCTGCCCGACCAGCACCGGCTCGGGCGCCGGAACGATGGCACGGTGCCAGTCGCCGAGGATCGGCGCGGCGGCGAACTCGGCCGGGTCCGGGGCGGCCCCGGCGATCAGGCGGTCGAAGGCGGCCAGCGCGTGCTCCAGGCACACCGCTTCGTCGACGCCGAGGTGCAGTTCCAGGTTCGCAGGTCTCATGCGAGTGTCCTCGTTCGGATTCGTCGACGGGCTGTGGATGCCAGGGAGGATGAGGAGGGCGTTCGGCCTCACGGGGCCGGCATGCGCTGCCGCCGTCCGGCGGGAACCCGGATCCGCGGCCGGTGCCGGGCGGCGATCTCGGCCACCTCGTCGCCGGTGAGGATGCGGCGCGCGAGCAAGGCCTCGACGAGCGCCAGGATCGCCGCGCGGTCGGCGCGCACAAGCCCTTCGGCCACGCCCTGCAGGCGGCGCAGGTCCGCCTCGACCAGGGCGGCGAGGGCCGGATCCTCGCGCAGTAGGACGGCGGCGTGCTCCTGGTCGACGACTGCCCGCAGGGTGGCGCCGAGCCCGAGGCTGGCATGCAGCGCCGCGAGCAGGCGCGTCGCCTCGCGCAGGTCGGCGCTCGCCGCGGCGGTGACGCCCTCGCCGAGCACCGCGTCGGCGGCACGCCCGGCAAGCAGGCCGACCACCTGCCGCTCCAGGCCGGCGCGGTCGGGGGTGGGATCGGACAGGCGCAACACCGTCGATCCGTCGTGCCGCGATCCGGATCGGGTCGAGACCTGCACGACGGTGAGGCCGGCGCGGTGGGCGACCAGGGCGTGCCCGGCCTCGTGCAGGGCGACGCCGCGCAGGCGGGCGGGCGAGCGCGTCTCGGCCGGGGCGATCTCGGCCAGGAGGTCGGCGAGCTGCATCGGCCGCCCGGCCGCCTGCGCCCGGGATCGGGCGGCACGCACGCAGGCCGCCAGCGTCGCGCCGGTCATGCCGGAGGACAGGCGCGCCGCCGGCGTCAGGTCGATTCCGGCGAGATCTTCTCCCAGGTGACCGCGCAGGATCCCCGCCCGCCCGGCCTCGTCCGGCGGGGCGATGGCGAACTGCCGGTCGAAGCGGCCCGGCCTGAGCAGGGCGGCGTCGATCGTGTCGAGGTGGTTGGTCGCGCCGATCAGGATGACGCCGGCCTTGCGCAGGCTCTCGAAGCGGATGAGACAGTAGGTGACGACGGGGTTCCACCACGAGGCGCTGCGCTCATCCATGCGCGCGCGGTTCGGCAGGGCGTCGAGTTCGTCGCAGAAGCCGATGGCGCAGCCGTCCTGCCTGGCGGCGAGGGCGAGCCGATCGCAGAACTGAGCGATCTGCTTGGTGATGCTGTCCAGGAAGCCCGGGCTGCCGGCGAACCACGCACCGACGCTGGTCTCGACGACCATCACGCCCGAGGCCTGGGCGAGGGAGCGGGCGAGCAGGGTCTTGCCCGTGCCGGGCGGCCCGAACAGCACGGCCCCCTCCAGGGTCGAGGCCGGGATCTCGCCGCGGCGCACCCGGGCGATGTCGGCGACCGTCCGGGTCGCCCAGACATGGGCCTCGCCGTACCCGGTCAGCCGGTCGAGGGGGGTGACCGCCTCGCCCGCGACCGGGCCGAGACGGGCCCGGCTCGCCCGGCGGATCCGGTCGAGGCAGGCGGAAGGGGTGGTCCCCGGTCGCAGGGCAGCGGCGAGATCGGGCAGGTCGAGCCCGGAGAGGTCGCCCGGCTCCAGGACCGCCCGCGTCCGGCGCCCGCACCAGACGCGGATCGCGAGGGCGACCTGAGCGGCGTCGAGGGGCGGGATGGCGAGGATGTGGTCGGCGGCGGCCACGAGCAGCGGCGAGAGCCAGGCCCGGTCCGGGGCGATCGCCACCACAGGGTATCCACGGGCGACGAGGTCGGCTGCTTCGGCATCGGGATCGCTGCCGGCGGAGGGGCGGGGCGCCACGGCGCGGGCGATGCACTCCGCCTGGCGGCCGCTGGCGCGCCGGATCGCCGCCTCGACCGGCTTCACCCAGGCCGGGCCGGGCACGGTGACGAGCACCACGACCGGCTCGGCCTTGGTCAGGGCTCGACGCAGGCGCGGCAGCAGCACCGCTTCCAGGGCGATCTCGACGAGCAACTCGGTCGGCTGGCCGAGGCCGTCGAATCGGCGCACGCCGCGCCAGCCCTGCCACCCAGGGCGTCCGCCATCGGCGGCGGCAACGGCCGCGCCATCGCCGGCCCCGTCGAAGTCGAGGAGGTCGGGGATCGCCCGGTCGAGGTCGAGGACCGTCGCGACGGCGTCCGCGATGCCCTCGACCATCCCGGTTACGGGGGCACCGTCGCCCGTTACCGCTTCGCTGGAGAGGAGGTCGGCGGGTAGGTCGGCGGGAGCGGCCGCCGGCTGGGTGTATGCATCGTCTTGGCGGTTCACGGGCATTCCTCCCCCCGCGGGGCCAGCGGGATCTCGATGACGAGGGCGGGATCGAAGCTGTCGCGGCACTCGCCGGGGTAGCCGTGCGGGTTCGAGACGAGCCGGGTGGCCCCGAGGCGGGTATCGACCGCGTGGTGGGTGTGGCCGCTGATCCAGCAGGCGGGCTGCCGGGCATCGATCAGCGCCGACAGGTCGCTGGCGAAGCTGGCGCTCAGCGGATCGCGGCCGAAGCGCGGCGCGATGCAGACCGGATGCGGGGCGTGGTGGGTGACCACCACGCTTGGCCCCTCGAACGGCAGCGCCAGGGTCGTGTCGAGGAACCGGACCGAGGCCGCATGCAGGGCGGCGGCGTCGGCCGGCAGGAACCGCTGCCGCTCCGATCCGCGCCCGATCGTGATCGCCCGGTGGTCGTTCATCCCGCGCAGCGCGGCGGCCATCGCCACCGCCCGGTGCCGCGCTCCGAACAGGGTGTAGCTCGTCCAGAGCGTGCAGCCGAGGAAGCGGACGCCGCGGATCTCTGCGACCTCGTCCTCCAGCAGGGTGATGTCGAGGTGCGCGGCGGCCTCCCGGGCGCGGTCGAGCTCGTGCTCAATCGTGCTGCCGTAATGCTCGTGATTGCCCAGCACCGTGACGATCGGCACCGGCGCAGGGATATGCCGGCGCAGGGTGGCGAGTGCCGTCGCGGCGCCCGCGCAGGTGTCGCCGGCCACGACGACGAGGTCGGCGCCGGGGGCGAGCTTCAGCGCGCGGGTATCGGCGACGTCGACGTGCAGGTCGCTGATCATCTGGACGCGCAGCACCGATGCCGGTGCCGCTGCCGGGATGTCGGGCGGCCCGGCGGGGGTCGCCCCCGCCGCAGGGTTCGTGCGGCCGGTCATCACGCCGCCTCCGCCATGAGCGCGGCGACCTGCCGGGCGAGCCGGCTCTGACCCGGTTGCAGAACCCGCAGGCCCGCGGCGCAGAACAGGTTCAGCCCGAGCAGCATCGCGAGATCGAGCGCCTTGCGCTCGCCCTCGCCGAGGGGGAAATCGGCCAGGGGCCCGCAGCCCTTGTGATAGTCGAGCCCGGGCTCGGCCTGGACGATCTCCGACAGGGCCTCCTGGAGGTAGACCGTCGCACCCTTGTGGAAGACGGGCGAGACGAGGGCGTAGACCTCCTCGACGAAATCCAGTTGCGGGTCCGCCTTGTGATCGCCGAGCCGCGTCCAGAGCTTCACGCCCTCGCCGACCCGCACCCTCGCGCGGCCGTCGCGGCGACCGACGAGGAGGTACACGCCGCCGTACTTCCTCTCGGCGAGCCAGGCCTGGAGGCGGGGCAGGTCGGCCCAGTCCGCGGCCACGACCTGCAGGCCGGTGAGGCTGTCGCCGGCGACGCGCAGGCTGCTGCCGGGGACGGGGAAGCCGATGGAGACGGCGAGGCGGAGGAGGTGGAGGAGCCGGGTGATGAGGAACGGCATGCGGGATCTCCCACACCGCCGCGCAGGCGCGGTCGGTGCGTCGCTCTGAAGGGGAAGGGTGTGGCGAGGACGCGCGGCGTCAGGTGCCGCGCATCGTCCGGCCGGGACCGGCCGGGCGCGTGGAGACGCATGCCGGGCGTGGGCCTGGCATGGACGCCGCGGCGGTCAGGGACCGCCGGCTGCGATGAAAGGTCAGTGGCGCGCGGTGTCGATCCGCCAGACGCGGCAGGAGGCGTCGAAGGCCGAGACGAGGTCGATGGCCAGCACCCCGGCGTCGACCAGGGCGAGGACCGCCGAGATCGGCTGCGGGTGTGGGGCGATGGCGTCGGCGAGGTCGCCGAGGCTGGCATCGCCGGTCTCGTCCACGGCCGCGAGCAGGGCGACCTGTACCTCGGGGGTGATCAGCGGGTGGACGACGAGGTCGGGGTGAGGGGGCGTCGAACCGGCGAGGGTGGGCCGGACGGTGTTGCACGCGGACATGCGTCCGCCGTAGATGGCCTCAGCCATGCTGTTGTCTCCTGTCACCACAGAAGACGCGGATGGTCAGGTCGCTGGCGCGGCTGGAACCCGCGCTGGCGGCCGCCTCTGGAACAGGCGACACGCCGGGACCTAATATCCCACGTCGGGCAAGACGTTCGCCTGCCCTAGGTGATCATCTGGTGAGCTTGGCCGGGAGTACAAGCCCGAAATAGAAAATAATGTCTCGGGTCGGATTTTTACCTTAACGTCTTTCCGCGTGTACGCTGTTGGCGGTGGTCGGACAGGATTGGGCCGCCGCTGATCTGCGACCGAACGGCGAACGATTCCGTTCTGTGCCATAGGCGAAACTCGCCCGGACACACTCATCGAGCGTCAGTGGGATCGCGCAGGAGATCAGTCCGATGTCGCCGGCTCCTCCGGCGGCAGGGGACGGTCGTCGACCCAGTAGCCGCGCCGGCGCATGAATCGAAATCCCTGCGCCTTGGGATGCACCAGAATCGTTCTCAGATTCTCGCTGGGGTCCCGCCCCGGAAGCGGCAGCTTGCGCTCGTGGAGCAGGATGTCGACGAGGTCGCGATGCGGCAGCGGCGCCCCATGATCGAGAAGGATCTCCCGGACGACCCGGCGGACCTGTGCCACGGAAAGGGGGCGGCGCGGCGGGGCGGGGGAGGGCCCATCCGATTGTCCTCCCCGCGCCAGCGCCTGTTCCACGGCGGCGAGACGGTCCCTGAGCTGGTCGAGGGCGGCGTGCAGATCGCCCTGCGTTCCGAGGGATGCCTCACTCCGCTCTTCCGGCCGCCGAACCGGCGTGCCGGAAGAGCCCGGCGAGGCGGAGACGCCGGAACCGAGGCGATGCTCGATCGCGGCGAGGAGGAAAGCGTTCAGGCTCAAACCCTCGTCGAGAGCGGCCCGCTTGATGGCGCGATGCAGGGATCGCGAGACATAGAGCGTGGTCTTGGTCATGCCGCGCTCGGCCGTCTCGGCGGATCCGCCATCTCCTGCCGTGTCGCGGTCGCGTCCCATCACGTCGGTCCCCGGGCTTCCGTGCGGGTAGAGAGCGCGATGCCGGCATCCCGTCAAGATGGCGTCCTGTCATGACGGCAAGGCGTAGGGTCGTGCGTCATCTTCCGCATTCGAAGGAGCCATGACCGGGCTGTCCCATTCATGCCAGGTTGACAGCATAGTCCGGAATATTCCAGATTGGTGCCACGCGACTGCGACGGCGCGTCCGGACGAATCCGGACGGGCCGTAGAATCGTAGCGGCTCGTCGTTCCTACACCCGGGAGATGCTGGCGTGATCACCGAAGCGGAAGTCCATCACGCCTGCGACGTGCTCGATGGCCGCGGCGAGGAACCCAAATACGAGGCGATCCGCGCCGAGCTGGGCAATCGCGGGAGTTGGTCGACGATCAAGCGCTACCGGCAATCGTGGATTGCCCGGGAGCAGGAGGTCCCACCCGTCCCGGAGGAGCTCAACGCCCACGTCACGGCGGTGGCGACCGCAGTGTGGCGCACGGCCTATCCGCTCGCCTCCGGCACCTTCGGCGACGAACGCCAGGCCGCCGCGGCCGAGATCGGCGAGCTGACGGCGGCCCTGGCCCACGTCGAGGCCGAACTCGCCGCCCGCGACGTGGCGCTCGCGCAGCTGACGGAGAGAGCCGCCGATCTGGAACGGCGCCTCGCCGCGGCGGAAGCCGCCCGCCAGGAGGAGGCCGCGCACCGGGCCAGGCTCTCGGGCGAGGTCTCGGCACTCGCCGGCGTCAACCGGGATCTGCGGGGGCTTCTCGGCAGCCGTCCCGAACCGGTGGCCGGCCTGCGGGTGATCGAGGGCGAGGCCGGACGAGGCGAGCGCGCCTCGTAGACCTTCACGCGCCTTCCCACGCGCCCCTTTCCCGGAGATAGCTTCATGCCCCGCAAGCCCAAGGCCAATCCCGTCACCCGGTCCCCGAAGGCGGCCAATCTCGACAGAGAGCGCAAGGGCGCCCTCGCCAACCTGCGGACCATGCGCGGCACGGGGCAGAAGAACCTGCTGCTTGGGTGCAAGATCCGCGACGTGCGCGAGTTCATCGACACCCCGGCGATGGGCTGCGGTATCGCCGCCCTGATCGAGGACGTCCTGCGCGATCCCAGGAAGCGGGCGTCCGTCCTGGAACGGGGCGAGACGATCTATGCCGGGATCCGCGGCGCCCAGCCGCTGGCCGCCGGCGAGACGCTCCTCCTCGTCGATCCCACCAAGGCGGCTCGGGTCGCGATGGCCCTGGCGGGGGCGGGCCTCAAGCCGGCGCCCCGGCATGCGGGCTGGGCCGGCTTCCGCGGGCCGGTCACGGCGGACGCGGCGCGCTCCCTCCTCGACGATCTCGGAATCGGGGCGGGGGCCTATCGCCTGCACGAGATCGACGCATACGCGCCGCCCGCGTCCGATGAAGACGCCGCTGGCCCCGAGACGGTGTCCATACCGGAGGTGGTGGAGACCGGTGAGGTTTTCGTGGACCAGCCCTCGCTGGTCGGCGCTGCGTCGGATGGGGCGACGGTCGGGAACGGGGACGAGGATGACATGTCCGCCGATGCGGCGTCCTGTCCGGCGGCTGAGGACGCCGATCCGGTATTCCCGCTGGATACGCCCTCCCTCACCATCCCGGATCCGGGCGAGGTCGCCGTCGAGGATGAGCCTGCTCTCGATCAGGCCGACACTCCGGTCCGAACCGCGGCGATGGGCGTAGCGACCGGCGGAGATGGCCGTCCCGGCCGGCCGTTCGGCGTGTCGGAGCAGGTGCTGAACAGGATCCTCTATCCGGCGTCGACCAATCCGGTCTCCGTGGAGCCTGACGGCCTGCCGTTGTCGTCCGAGAGGGGTGAGGAACGGAAGCCGGCGCACATCCCGTGACGACGTCGGGCGACGCTGACGGCAGGCTCCGCATCGTCGGCAATGGCGTGGAATAAGACCATGATGCCGTGGAGTAAGAGGCAGATGGCGTGGAGTAAGAGGCAATGAAGCCCCAGGCCAAGCCGGAGACCCATGAAGCCTATCTCCACGGTGGGGAGCGTCATCTGCGCCGGGCCCGGTCCACCCATCCGGACATCGCCGATCGGGCCGAAGCCCTCGTCACCTCCATCGAGACCGATCCCGGCGTCTTGGTCACGAGGACCGTCTGCCTCTACCGCGCGCAGATCGCCGCCATGCTGCGCAGCCTCGTCCCGGACGATCCGGGCCGCCGCGATGCCCTGCACGCGCGGGTCGAGGCGGCGCTTCAGCGGCGGCGGGGCCGTCCCGACCGGCCGCGGACCGCGTCGCGCAAGCGCCGGAGCGTCCCTGCCGACGAGGTTCGCCGGCTTCTGGCCGCCCTCGCGGAGCGCGTATGGGCGAACCCGGCGGAACGGGCCCCTGCGATGCTGGCGCTGGCGGTCTTCGTCCACTCGCGGATCGGCCATCGTCCGATCGAGGGCGGCGATGCACGCCTCGAAGGGACGTGGCTCGTGCTCCGCAACGCCAAGGCCAACGCCGACAGGGCGGGCGCCCCAGAGCGCCGGCTCGACCTCGGCGCGATGAGCCCCCTCGTGCGCCGGGCGATCTGTGCCTATCTCCGGCTGCGCGACGAGATGGTCGGGCGTTATGGCGACTACGACGGCTGGTACCGGGCGGCGGCCGAACAACTCGGCCGGCTCTGCGAGGGGCTCGGGATCGCGCGCGTGGCCTTCACCTCCCTGCGGCATGTCGCACTGGCGACCTGGAAGCGGGCGGGACTGGCGCCGTGGGTGATCGCCGCGCTGGCCGGGCACGCCTCCGACCGCTCCGCCCCCCGGTACTACGCCGAAGCCGGCAGCGGATGGGCCGTCGACGGCCTGCCCCGGGCCGATCTCGTTCGGGTGCTTCTCCTGGAGGAGCGCGCCGCACTGCGCGCCGAGCGACGGGTCGGGGCATCGTCGCCACCGGGGACCGGCGAGGATCTGAGCGATCTCCCGCCGATCGCGCCGCCCCCTCGTCCCGCCGCCGGTGCGCGTTCCCACCGCGAAGGCGATTCCCTATGGGCCGACTATGCCGCACGCCAACGTGCCCGTGCCGAACAGGTCCTGGGCGGGATCGGGACCCGGACGCCTTCTCGCGAAAACGATCGTGCTCCCGTAAAGAAAGACGGCGACGTGATTTCGCGAGAACCTGGAATTGCCGAGACCGCCGCGAAGATGAGCCAACACTTATAGTTGCGTTAACCGTGGTCTCGCACGACCCATCTCCGGTTTCAGCCGACTGGACGGGACAAGTCTGCGTGCCGAGGCGCCCCGCAAGCGCGGCCTCCAGGAAGGCCAGAGTCTCCGGCACGAGGCTTCCGGAACTATCTCCGGCGAGCAGGCGGTCGAGACCAATCAGCAGCACCGGATCGCGATCGACGCTGAAGTTCGAAGATCCTACCGCAGGTAGATACCACTCCGCGGCGAATGCCTGCTGGAAAGGCTCCCGGCGATCGTGATTGCCAGGAACCACGTAGACGGGCAGATTGCTGAATCTCCTGCCTGACAGGACCGCGGCAGGCCACTTCACGGAAGTCTCTTGCCGGTAACTGACCGGGCTGGTGGCTGAGCAGAACCGAGCGATGCCATTCCTAAGAAAGACCCTCCCGCCCGCAACTCGCATGATGGTGCCCGGTCTCGATCCCCGTTATCGTTGGGCTTCCGGTTCTCTCCGGGCCGCGCCGTCGATGGCGTGACCCACACGATCGTGAGACATGCCCCATCGTCGGTTCGATCTGTCGAGCCTGAGCGAGGCCGAATCTCCACGTCCGCTCAAGACCGCGCGGGCGCCGGTCGAGGCCGCTTCCCGCCATGAGCCGCGTCTCGCTCTCGTCATCGGCAACGCCCGGTATCGCGACCGACCTCTGGCGAACCCGGTCCGCGATGCGCGGGACGTGGCGTGGGGACTGGAAGGGCTGGGCTTCTCCGTCCGCCTCCTGACGGACGCGACCCTGCCCGCCATGCAGGAGGCCCTCGTCGCGTACGCCGACGCCGTCGACGCGGCCGGATCCGATGCGGTCGCCTTCGTTTACTATGCGGGCCATGGGGTCCAGGCGGAGGGAGCGAACTTCCTCATCCCCATCGCCGCGGAGATCACCGGCCTCCGCCATCTCGCCACCCGCGCGATGCCGCTCGATACCCTCGCCAGGGAACTCGGGCGCCGCGCGCGCAAGGCGACGGTGATCGTCCTCGATACCTGTCGGAACGAATTCGTGGAGGACGGGTCCGGCGATGCCTCCGCCACGCAAGGCATGGTGCGCAGCCGCCTGCCGCGCCCGACGGAACTGGTCTATTCCACGGCCGCGACCGCGAGCGCCGAGGACGGCTGGGGGAACCACAGTCCCTTCGCCCTCGCGCTGATCGAGGAGATGCCCGGCTTGCTCGTGCCGGGCACGCGCATCCAGGACGTGGTCGATACCGTCGCCGCCAAGGTCAGCCTGTGGACCGCGAACACGCAGACCGTGGCGGTCTACCGCGAGGGCGCGCTGCCGCCGCTGACCCTGACGGCCGAGGACGAGGTCCGGCGCCGAAGCTGGAGCCGGCGGCCTCGCCGCCCGAGCCGGAGACGGGTCGCGGCGCGCATCGCGGCCGGCGCGGCGGCGCTGTCCCTCACCGTGGCGGGCGGCTTCTGGTTCGCCGCCTATCCCGAGACCCGCACCGGGCTCCTCCTCAGGGCGGGGCTCCTCGACGGCAGCGCCTACGACTTCGCCTGCGCGCCGCCTTGGGACGGACAACTGGATCGGTATGGCCTCACCCGCCGCGACTGGTGCCTCAGCCTCAGCAACGATGCCATCGTCGAGACGGGCATGGCCGACCGCGACCGGAGGCAGGTCGTCGAGGCGGGCTTCGCCGCGGGCGATCCCAAGGCCCTCGCCCTGAAGGCCATGGCCGCCGACAGACAGGCGCGGCAGGCAGAAGCCGGAGACGACCGCGCAAGGCTTCTCGCCGAAGCGGCCGCCTTCGGCCGCCGCGCCGCCGCCACGGATCTGCCGCGTGGGCGAGTCCTGGGCTGGATGCTCGGCGACCGTCTCCAGAGACTCGACGTCAACCTGCGCGATCTCGCGCGGGACCTCGACGCGGCCGGCGCACGGGGCGTGCTGCTCGCGAAGCTGCTGCGCGAGAGCGCGGCGAAGAGCTTCTCGGTGTTGACGGGACACGGCGACGCCGCCGATCCGGCCGAGGGGCTCGACACGGCCCTTTCGGAGGCGGCGGCCTCCGATCCGAGCGGCAAGGCCGCGTATGCCGCGGCACAGCTCTATCGCAGCGGATCGGCATTCGCCGGGGGAGAGGTCCAGATCCCCCGTTACCACGCATGGCTGCGCCGTGCAGCATCCGCCGGGCTGCCGGCCGCCACCGCGGAATGGCTCGACCTCGCGCCGTCCGATCCCGCCCTGCGGCTATCCGAAACCGAACGCCGCGACCTGATGGCGGCCGCGGCCGGGGCGGACGATCCGCCCGGCCTGTACTGGCGTGCACGCCTGCGCATGGAGGCCGACGCCCTCGACGGTGCGAAGGCCCTGCGCTCCGAACCGACGGCCAGCCTTCTCCGGCGATCGGCGGAGGCCGGATTTCCCGCTGCGATCCAGGTCTTCATCGACGATGCGCTGGATCCCCGCGACGGGCACGCGCCGGACATGGCACAGGCCCTCCTCTGGCTGCGACGGGCGGCGGCGGCCGGCAGCGGCAAGGCCGCCGAGCAGCTCGCCACGCTCCTGGCGCATGGCTACCGCGGTGCGGACGGTGCCATCCTCGTCGCGCCCGACCCCGCCGCCGCGCGGGCGCTGGCGGAGCGTCACGACCTGCGCGACGCGCCCTGGGCGCTCGCCCTGCGTGCGGACATGCTGCGTTACGGCGCGCTCGCGCAACGCGATCCGGCGCAGGCCATCGCGATCTGGCGCTTCATCGAGCAGCGGCTCCCGGCCCCGGAAATCGCGCTGCGGGCGCGGACGGAACTCGATCGCGCCTGGACGGAGGCGAGCCTCGCGCGTGACCGCGCCGCTAACCACGCCTTCGCGAGCGGAGATGCGAATGCGCCCGTCACGGTGACGGCCTTCCTCGCCGCGGATTGCCCGGCCTGCCAGCGCTTCGCCTACGACGTGCTCCGGCCGGCGATCATGGCCTTCTCCGATCCGGCGACGGTCCGCTTCGAAGTGCGTCCGGTCTGGCGCGACGACGATGCCGGCGCCCTCGAAGCCGCGCTGGTGGCGGCCTGCGCGGCGATTCCGGCGGATCGCTTCCGTCTGTTCGTCGCCCTGATGAACGCCCAGGCGGAGTGGGCGCGGCTGGCGACCGCGCAGGAGCGGCTCGGGGCCTTCGCGCGTCTGCTCGACGGCCTTGCCGGAGCGCCCGACGATCCGGCCCGTTGCGTCGCGGACGAGGCAGCCCGCGCCGCTCTCGGCCGGCAGCGGGACGGGTTCCGCGCCCTGCCGATCGCCGCGACGCCCTCGGTGTTCGTCGGTGGTGCCGCCGGCGACACCGAGTGGGTGGACGCGCTGAAGGCGCTGATCGCAAGTCAGCTGCCGCCGTGATCGCCGCCCGACCATTCCGCGGTCAGCCTGCGGGCACTTCGGAACAGGTCGGACGGCGCAGGCGACCGTAGCGGCCGAGTCCCGTCACAACCGGCATCTCGTCGATCCGGTGGGACCACCCGCCGTCGCGCCGGGCGAGGTCCACCGCGTAGACCGGACCGCCCGCCTGCCAGGGGGTCCAGCGACCCATGGTCCCGTCGCGACCCACCGAGATCTGGCGCACGGAGCCGGCGCCGAAGGTCAGGCGGCCCGACCAGTCGATACCGTTGCGGCGGTCCGCGGGCGAGGTAGTTTCCCGGGCGTCGAGGCGCAGGTCGGCCAGGGCGACGTAGAGGGTGTGGCCGTTCCGGACAGGTGCCTGCGTGCTCTCCAGCGATCCCGCGAAGCTCCTGCAGGAGCGGCGGCGACATCGATGGCGACGACGGCGACCGACCCGCAGCGGGCGCGATAGGTGCCGAACAGCGCGTTGGCCCGATCCGCGGCCTCACCCCTGGCATCACCCAAGGCGGAATGCTGCGCCTGTGCAGCGAGACCTGCCACCAGCGGCATCGGCCCGAAGGCCAGGACGGCGAAGGTAGTGCAGGTGGCAGCGGCGATGACGGTCTTCATGGCTCGGGTCTCACGATCGTCGGGATCCGAGGGGGATCCGATGTCGGAGATCTCTCAGGCCGCAGGACCGGCGGCACTTGCGCGGCGTTGACCGGCGTTGCGACAGGGCTCGGTCGGACGAACTCGACCGGGGCATCGGCGCTTCGTGGGGGCCAGATCAGACCGAAGGCCAGGAACATCGCCGTCTGGACCGAACCGGGAATGTCCCGCACCGCCCCTCCCGCTTCCGGGCACGGCAGCGCATCGATGGCCGCGTCCTCTCGCGAGCGCAGGAGGGCGAGGCAGGCGAGCACCAGCGTATGCGTGGGCAGGCTCATCCCGAGTTCGTAGAGGGGCATCTGCCCCGCCTCGTCGCGGGCCCGCTCGATCAGCGCCCGCAAGTCCGGCGGCGGCGTCCATACCGGCTCTGCCAAACCCCGGCGCAGAACCGGATCGGTCCAGTCGAGCCGGGGCGCGAGGGCGAGAAGCATCTCCCCGATGGAGGGAAGCGCCGGGCGCGCGGCGGCCCGGACCGGGGGCTCGCGCGCGGGGTCGGGTGACGGATCGGGCGGTCCCGACCAGGGCTGCGGCGCGGGCATGCCGGTCGGATGGCGCCGGAGCAGCCGCCAGAGCCGGAAGGCGAGGCGATCCGTCCCGTCGCGCCACCACCTCACGAGCGTCTCCTCCTCGTCGCCCCTGACCGATCCGAGCCGCCGCGCCGCGCGGCACGGGGGAGCACGACGACGCGCGGCAGGAACCGCCCGCCCGCCGCTACGTAGGGGACGCTCTCCGCGATTCCGTCTTCCCCGACCCGCCCATGGACCCAGCGCCCGGTCTCGTCCCGGGCGACGAGCAGAGCGCCCGTCAGGCCGCAGACATTGCCGCGTGCTGCGACCGCCACCGCATCGCGACCGGCGGAGGCTAGGCCGCCCGAGCGGAGGCAGACCGCGAGACCGAGCGCGCCGCAGGTCGCGCTGCCGCCCTCGGCCACCACGGCGATCCCCGCGGCTGCCGCCGTGGCCCGACCGCCAGGCGCCGCACAGACCGCGAGCCCTCGCGAGCCGACCTCAGCTTGAGGCGGCACACCCAGCGACCGTCGACCTAACGGACCCCAGCGGCCCGTGGGATCGCGGATCCAGGCTATTCCGTCGGAGCCGGCGACAGCCTGGCCAAAGGCGCCGACCGCGATGCCACATCCGAGGACCCGCGCGCTTCCCCGATCCAGAGCCCAGGCGACGCCGTCCGCGCCCGCATGCGCCTCGCCCGCACAGATCGCGATGCCCGCAGGCCCGGCCACGGCGAGGGAGGGGCGCATCGGCCGGGCCGGATCCCCCGTCAGCATCGGGACGTCGGCCCAGTTGTCGGGATCGGTCTCGTCCTCCTCCATGACCCCTTGCGAAGCCATCGGAGAGCCGCCCGCGGGATTGCGGCCCGGATTCACGCGGGCGACCCCACCCTCGCCGGCGAGAGCGATGTCGAGCCCCATCCCCTCGGGATCCGCCCCCATCGCCACCAGAGCGGCGACGGCGCCGCGCAGGTTGCCGTGATAGAGGATGTCGCCTCCCCGACAGCTCACGGCCCCGCGCTCGTCCGCCTCCGAAGGAGTTTCGATCCGCACCAACATGCAGGTGCTCCCCTCGGGAAGGGAGAGATCGCCTCGGCCCCAGGGCAAGCCCGTCCAGTCCCGCGCCACGCGCCCTTCTTCATCCTGCGCAGCGTCCGGCACCGGGCGGGTCAGCACCACGGTGTCGCCGGGTGCGGGCCAACGCTCGGTGCATCTGCTGGCGGGATCGTGGTACGCTGCGACGCGCCACCAGGGCTGGTCCTGTGGCGGCGCACGTAAATCGGGCGCGGCCGGACGCCGGGACGCTTCGGCGCCCTCGTCCGTCACGGCCCAGCCTCGATCGGGATCGAGGGCGTAGATATCGATCTCCCAGGCGGCCGGATACCAGGACCCATCGCGGAACACGAAGGTTCCGCCATCGGGCGCGCAGTCCGAACCGCCCACCAGCTGCCGGAGCGGGCCACCGTCCTGCACGCCGTACAACAGGACGGCGCCCCGTCCGAGACGCACGAGCGTGTACCTCGCCAGAGGCTGGGGGTGAAGGCAGAGCCCGTCCTCATCGACGGCGATCGCCTTGGCGCTCGCGCGCACGATCCCGATCCCACTCCTACCGACCCGGATCAGCCGGACCGGACCCGCGGCGATGGCCGCACCGCCCCAACCGGCTTCGACCACACAGTCCCGGCCGAGCGCCACGGCGACGCCATCCGCGCCGGCAGCGGCGACAGCGTCCGACCGGGCTACCGCAAGTCCGCACGTACCGCAGCGGGCGCTTCCCAAGCGATCGACGACGGCGAGGGCTCTGTCGCCGCCTTCTGCCGTTCCCCCGGCCCCCGCCCGGGCCAGCCCGCTGCGACCGCAGCGGGCCTCGCCCCGCGGTCCTGCGAACGCCAACGCCTCGTCGCCGGCCTCAGCAAAGCCGTCCGCGCCCGCCACCGCCACGCCGTCCGCACCGGAGAAGCGCAGCAGACCGCCGGCCCAGCCCGCCGGATCGCAGCCAAGACGGGTCAGAAGGTCGAGGGCACTCCGGCGGCCGCCGCGATGGACCACGAACCCTGAGCGAAAGTGGAGGCCTTCGAAGGAACCGTCGTCGGCGAAGAGGGCCTCGGCCGCGTCTCCGGCGTCGAGGCGGACGATTGCCCAGACCGCCGAGCGAAGCCCGGCCAGGTCCGGATCGCCGAGCCCCTTCGGTAAGCCTACGAGCCCGCGATAGTGCGAGTGTTCGTCGGCGAGCGCGAATCGACCGAAGGATGGCAGCGTCGCGATCCCTTTCCCGAGATCCTGCCGGGACCCGCACAACAGATGAAGCGGGCGGTCCTCGAAGTTCCAGATCCTCCAAGGAATTGTCGTAGCCATATCGTCAGACATGGGTCCTGCCGTATGAACGGAATACTACGGCGTGATCTGCCGCCGAGGGGAGCCGGTTATCCGACCGGACCGCAGGCGGCACGTAGCGGATCGACCCAGCGGCCATGCCGGAGACCGCGCAGCGTCAGGGGTGTCCGCAGGGTCGTCCCCAGCACGGCACCCGCCTGGACGACGGCATGCGGGCGCAACCTGGTCGACAGCGGGCCGTAGCGCAGGCGCAGGCCGCCCCTCTGCGTGATCCAGAGGTGGCTTCCCCGCCTCCCGGCCGCTTTGCAGGATGCCACCAAGCCGTCTCCCAAGGCCCGCACCGTCAGTCCGGGGCGCGTCACGTAGACCACGCCGGCATGCAGCACCGGCGTCAGCGACAAGGGGCGGAGCCCGATGCCGAAGGGCCGGGCGATCGGCGCCTCCACGGGAACGCGTCGCGGACAGGGCGCGGCCTGCGCACCGGCGTCCTGCGTCGCCAGAACGAGCGCCGCCGCGCAGAATCGCCGGGCGATCCGGACAGAGCCGGCAGGACTTTCCATCATGGTGCTCCGATCCGGCAGTCCTGCGGCAGGACCGATCTGCGGATCCTGCTCCGGCGGATGGGAAGAGGGAACTGCGCGGGCTTGCTCCGGCTTGCCGACGCGCGTCGCGAGATCGGCCCGATGCCGGCGCGCAACGAGAGGCAACAATCCGCAATGGCGGCGGCCTCCCCCGTCCGGCATCGTCCAGCTCGAACGAGGGCCGACCCCATGTCCTGCCAGCCCGTCCGCCGATGTCTCGTCGCCGCGTTGGCGATCGGCTTCGCCTCGGCCGCCGAGGCGCGCCGCCTGCCGCTGCCGAGCGACCCGGCGCTCGCCCGCAGCACCGCCATCGCCCGGTACCATGCACAGCGGCAACATGTCGGAGGCGGGTTCCTGGCCGCCTCGCGCGGCGCCGGCGGCGTCCGCCTGCTGCGGGAGGAGCGCGGCGTCGCGATCACGCCGGGGCCGATCGCGCCGCCGTCCGGCGCGGAGAGCCGAGCCGGCCTGCGCTGGCGTCAGCTCTTCTGGTTTCACGCGCGCGCCATCCGCACCCGCTCGACCTCCGGCCGCTGGAGTGCCTGGACCGATCCCGGCGACGAACCGGTCTTCGGCTGCCTCGTGCGGATCTACGCGAATCGCCGCGAGACCGCCTGCGTCGATCCTGGGTTCGGCGGTGGAACAGGACGCACGGAAGGCCGCCTTCGCGCGCATTAGCCGCCAATCTCCGTGAGGCCGGTCGCCATCGTCGCTTGGCTGCCGTCAATCATCGACAAGTCTGTGCACTATACCCGAGTATCCGAAAGCGCTTCGAATGATTCCGCTCACATTTGAGGAGGTATCCATGCGCAGCATGATCCGGGGCGTCGTCGTCGCTCTCTCCTGCCTCGCGCCATGCCTGCCCGCCTCGGCCGCCCCTCCCTCCGCCCGAGACGATGCGCAGGTCCGTCTCGACCGCATCGCGCCGGTTCTCGATACCCTGCGCCGTCTGCGGCGCGCCGCGATCCCTGCGGATTTCGCCGGCTGGGCGCTCGGCCCTCCCGACCCCGCGGATCTGCCTCCCGCCCTGCTCGCCACGTCCGCGGGCGCGGGCTGGAGCCGGGAGGCGGTGGCCGCACTTCTGCGCGCCCAGGGTCTCGCCGGACCGGCACCGGACCGCGTCGGCCTGTTGGAGAAGGCCGCTTCCCTCGGCGACATGGGTGCCGCCGCGGCGCTCGCCGAGCATTGGTTCGAGGCCGGCGACCTCCGCCGTGCCGCCGCCTGGGCGGGACTCGCCGGCAGTCGCGGCGCGACGGAGGCCGATATCGTCGCGGTGGTCCTGCCGTCCGGCGCGGTCCCGGCCGAGGTGCGGAGGTCGGCTCTCGCCCGGCTATTTCTCGCGGCCGAGCGGCCGCCGGGGCTCGCGGGCGACTTGCACGCGGGCCGCCCCGACGCCCTCGCCCGTGCGCGGGACGGGTTCGGCTTCGATGCCCGCGGCGCCGGACCCGCGACCTTCGTCCTGTGCGCGCCGGCCAAGCGAGGCGAGCCCCTCGGCGAGGCGCAGGAGACGATGCTGCGGGAACGGGCACTCTCGCTGCCCGATCCGGATGCCGCATCATGCCTCGTTCAGTCGACCCTGGCCGCGATCGTGCGGAGCCTCCCCGCCGGTGAGGCGAGCGATCCGCCGGCCTGGGTGGCGGACCTCGTCGGCCCTCTCGCCCGCGACGCGCTGATCGAGACGTCGCTGCGCACCACGCGCCTCGGCCGGCCCGGTCTCGGCGATCTGGCACTGACGCCGCGTTTTCCCGCGGTCTCGGCCCGGCGGCCGGAGGCGCCGGCCTGGATCCTGGCCGAAGCCGCGCGCGGGGAAGCCGACCGGCGCCGCACGGAGGACTTCGCGACCTCCACCCTCACCAGCGACGCACAGGAGCGATATGCCGCTGCCGTGGCGCTGATGCCGGCCGAGGTGGGGGAAGCGGCCTATGCCGCGCTGGAGCCCGCCCGCCGGGCGGTCTGGCCGGACCGTCCGCTGCCGCCCGGCGTGCCCGGGGGCGATCGCCGCAGCGGCTATGCGGGCCTGCTCGTCAGCGACCTCGGCGGGAGTTGGGCCGCCACGCCGGACTCGGGAACCGCCGGAGCGCTGGTCGTGGGCTTCGCCGAGGGAACGCCGGCCTCCCGCATGCTCCGGGTCGGGGATATTGTCGTCGCCTTCGCCGGACATCCGATCGGTACGGCGGAGGATCTGGTGTCGGCGGTGGGACGGGCCGAGCCCGGAGACCACGCCGCCTCCATCCTCCGCGGCGGCCGGCGCATGGGCGTGATGCTGCCGGCGGTCGCATGGCCGAAGGCGGCGGCGCAATCGAACCTCGCCGGCCTGGGGAGCAACCGCCTTGCGTCCTGAAGCCCTTCGTCCGGCGGCGGCCCTGCTGCTCTGCCTCGCGACAGCGTCCGCCGGGGCGCAGGACCTGAGCGCCGGCAGCCTCGACGCCTGTCGCTATTCCTGCAACCGGGCCTGCTTCTCGAACGATCCGGCGGCGCAACCGATCTGCGAATCCCGGCGGAGCGACTGCGAATCGACCTGCTATTCCAACGCGTGGCGCTGGCAGGGCGGCGGCGGCCGTCCCGCGGCCCGCTCCCGACAAGGCGGCTCCTTCGCCGCGATGGCGGTCGACTTCGAGACGGGCAAGGCCGGCTTCGCCTGGAACTTCCCCGACGCGGTCGAGGCACGGCAGCGGGCCATGTCGGAGTGCATCCGCCTCGCCGGGCGGACCTGCGACGGTCCGGCGACGGTCGTGGACGGCTGCCTCGCCTACGCGGACGGCCGCGGCCGGCGGGGTCACGGCGTCTTCTACGGCAATGGCCCGAACCGGCGGGCCGCGAACCTCGCGGCGCGGGACAACGCGCTCGCCTATTGCCGCAGCAAGGGGGCGGAGGAATGCCGGGTGCACGAGGTGCTGTGCTCATGGGGGAGAGAATGACGGCGGAGGGAACGATGACGGCGAGACCGACCGGTGAAGACATCGGCCCCGAGCCGGACCGGACATTCCGTGTCGGGACGCGGCCGAAAGCCGAATCGCCACGTTCCTCCGCGCCGGAGCCCGGAGACGAGGCGGTCGGCGGCGAGAGCCTGTGGCCTCCCCCGCGACTCTGGCTTTTGCGGCTCGGCATGGCGGCCAGTCTCGTGGGGGCGCTGCTCGGTCTCTGGCTCCTCCTGACGGCGCTGGTCTGGGCCGTCACCGATCTGGTCCTGCCCTTCCTGGGCGGAGCCTATGCCGCCCTGGCTCGATCCGATGCCCCGATCCTGTCGAAGCTCGGCGGCGTGCTGGCGGCCGCTCGCGATCTGCCGCGCCTCGTGATCTGCCTGCCCGCTTCCGCGCCGCTGGTCGGCGCCCTCGTCGGATTCGGGGCACTTCGGAAGAAGGCGCGGCTGACCCGCCTCCTGGCGCGGCCGGACCTGCGCTCGGGCGTCCGTGTGACACGGTTCGGCGACCAGGGCATCGCCTGCCGATGGCCCCGGGGCAATGACTTCACCATCGACTGGGACGACATCGTGGACGTCCGGCTCATCCGCGACGCCGCCTGGGAAGGGCACGGCTTCTCGATCGTCGCGTACAGGGCGGTGGGAACACGGACGGAGCAGGTCGCCGTCTGGGAGGGGCAGACGGTCGGCGACACGACGCTCGGCGTGCGCCTTCCGGTCCATCTCGCCTTCAGGCGGAGCAGGGGCGGACCCGGCCTGCCGCAGGACGGGGCGTAAGCGGGGATCACAGGCGTCCTACAGGATGACGCTGTACTCGGCGCTCGACACGGTGACGGTGGCGGGGCGCCGTCTCTGAAGGCGGCGCAGGTTGGTCAGGAAGCGGCTCGTCTCGGCCTCGTCCAGATCGGCCGCGGCGGCGGACGCTCCCCGCGGATCGAGGTGGGCCCGGCTCGCCTCCTCCCAGACCAGCACCGTCGTCACGAGGAAGCGGCCCGGCTCCGGGCTGAGCGGCGACGGCGGCATCAGCAGCAGGGCGCCATCGACGATCCGGGGGCGGGAGGGAGACGGCAGCCAGAACAGCGTCTCGTTCCAGTTGAGTTCCCAGCTCCGATGCCCGGTCGGCCGCGGGTCGCGCACGACGAAGGTGTAGGCGAGGGCCGGCGTCGCCGTCACGCCGAGGACGGCCAGTTGCCCCTTGTGTCTGCCGACCTGGAACACCACCGGGCCGTCGCCCCCCGAGCGTAGGAACGGCGCGAAGGTCCGGTCCACGAAGAACCGCTCGACGACGAGGCGGATCGTCCCGTCGATGCCGAACCCAGGAGCAAGTTCCCCGAGCAGCGCCTGCTGCGTCCGGTCCAGCGCCTCTTCGTCCGCGACCGCCGCGGCCGCCGCGAGATGGCGCAGGAACACATGCAGCGACGCGTCGAGGTCCGAACCCCGGAACGGGTCCCGGTTGAGCCTCGGCAACCCGCGGGACTGCCGCACCGTCTCGATCCGCCGGTTGAGGACGGCCGCCAGCGCCTCGCCGATCTCGGGCGAGCATCCGTAGTCCCCATAGAGCAGCTTCGAGAATTTCTGCGGCCCGTCCTTGTCTTCGCCGAACAGCGCGACGCCGATCTCGGCATCGGAACGGGGCATCCCGACCAGTTCCCGGAAGGCGCGCCATTTGAGGTAGAGATTCGGGATCGATGCCATGCCGCGATGCTCCGCCGGGCCGGCCTCACCATGCCGGGAGAGGCTCCGAAACGTCCAGCTTGCGGAGCGCCTTCACGGCAGCCCGATTTCCTTGGCGACCTGCTCCACGAGAGTCCGCTGGCCGGGAGGCAGCGCATCCTTGAGACCGGCATAGCGCTTGCGCAAATCCGGGAAGGAGGGCTCCTCCGGCTTCGTGCCGACGAGCGCGAGCGCGGTCCAGAGCGCGGCGTTCGGGATGTCCTTCGGCAGGCCGGCGCCGCCCGTCTCGCAGAGCCAGCCGATCACCGCGTAGGAGCGCGGCTGCATCGCCGCGGCTCCGCCGTCGGCCATCGCGAGGATCCGCTCGTAGGGTCCGTCGAAGCCCGGCGTGCTGGCGATCGCGTAGGCCATGTCGGCGTCGATGAGAGGCGCGCGCCGTTCACCGATCGCCCGATAGGCGGCGATCAGGGCCGGGCGGTCTCCCGCCGTCAATGCGTCGCGAAAAGCCTTGGCCAGCAGGACGGCCGGCAACGGATTGAGGCCGCGCCGCTTGTAGAGGTCCTCCAAAGCGGCCGACTGGCCGTTCTGGATCGCGGCGGTGTCGAGCAGGCGCGCGGCGCCGGGATCGTCGATCCTGGCCGCCGTGACGAGGTTCGGACGGCGCAGCAGCTCGATCACCGCGCCGGCGAGGCCGAGTTCCGAAGCGACCCGCAGGTGGAAGGCCGCCGCCGCCATATCGGCGGGGTCGCCGCCCGTCGTCGCGAGGATAAAGCCGAGGGCATAGGCCCCGTAGGCCACTGGCCGGTCCGGTTCGGGCGGCACCGCCTTGGACAGCCCCGTGAGGAGCGTGCGGGCCACCGGCGTCTGGCCGGCCCGGAAGGCCCGCAGAGCGCGGGTCAGGACGAGGCCATGGCGCAGGGCCCGCGAGAGGCGCAGCTGTCCCTCCGCGAATGGCAGCGGCGAAAGCGTGTCGAGCAGCGGTTCGACATCGGCCGGATCGAGCGGGGCGTAGGCGGCCCGCACGCGGGCGGCCGAGCCGGCGGCGGCGGCGAAAGCAGCCACCGCGCGATCCGCCTCGGCGCGGGCCTGACGGGCCGAGGCATCCGCCTGGCGGGCCTCCGTCTCGCGCCGGGCGGCGGCGTCTTTCCGCCGCGCCTCCTCGGCCACCTCGCGTGCCCGGGTCTCGGCCTCCCGGCGCTGCCGGGTCTCGGCCGCGCACCGACCGCTCTCGGCCATGTCGGGGCGTGCGCAATCCACCGGCCGCAGCCGGTCGATGGCGAGCCCGCCGCCGACGACGAGGCCGAGGCCGAGGACGGCGAACGCCGCCCGGCGTCGCCAGGGCGGAGGCGGCGCCGGGTCGGGTTCGCTTCGGCCCTCGCCTGAGGCGTCGGGTCGCGACGCCGCGCCCGCTCCCGCAACGCGCATCGGCGCCGCCCCGCAGACCGGGCAGGAATCATGCGCGTTGGCGTCGTAGGGATGGCCGTCGAGACAGCGGACCATGCGCCGGCTCATCGGCGTTCGCGTCCTTTCGTGCGCGCCAGGAGGTCGAGGGCGTCGGCGGCCTTGAGCGAACCGGCATCGGCGAGGCCGTGGACGATCAGGATGAACGGCTCGGGAAAGCCCTTGGCGCCGAGGCCCTCGGCGAGGCGCTGGACCTGCGGCGGCGGGTTGGGAACTGGCGGTCCGGCAGCGCCCTCCCGCGGGCGGCCGGCTTCGCGGGCGCGGGTGACGAGCGCCAGCCATTCGAGGCCCTGGGCGGCGGTCATCGCGCCCTCCTCGACCATCGGCTTGATGAGCGCGACGTGGCCGGGAAGCGCGCGCGTGGCGGCGGCCTGCGCCTCTAACTCGCCCGGCAGCGGCGCGATGCCGGCACGGCGCAGGCGCGCCTCGCGCTCCGCCGGACTCCACCAGCCGAAGGACGCACGCCGCAAGAATGCATCGGCCACGGCTTGAGGCACGCCGGCCGCCGAGAGGCGTGGCCGCATCTCACCCGCGAGAGCATCGGATGGGCCCGACGGAGCGCCGGCGGCCTGCTTGGGATCGGCCGCGACGAGATCGATCCAGCGCGTGACAGTCGGCTGATCGAGGGAGCCAGCGACGTAGCGGTCAAGCAGCTCATCGACGACAGGGCCGGCGCCGTCGCCGGGGGAGCCGATGGGTGTTTCGGCGAGACGGCTGCCATAGAGGTCGGCGAGATAGCCGCGCAGCGCCCCGCGGGCGGCGGCGCTCGACGGGTCGCAGACCGGCGCCTTGCACGGTGCCGCGGACAGACGTTCCGCGAACCAGCGCGTCTGCGCTTCGTCGAGACGCACGGCCTGGAGCCGTTCGCCCACCAGGCGCACGAGCCCGATGAAGGCGAAGGGCCGCTGCGGGCCGACCCGGATGGGCGGAGCTCCCACCGCAATGCCGCCGGAGGACAGGAAGCTCGTCACCTCGCAGGAGATCGACGCGCCGCTTGGCCCCTGGCTCCCGTCCATCGGCACCGCATTCAGGTACTTGGCGTAGACCGCCAGGGCATCGCCGGCGTGAAGGGCGCGTCCCATCCAGGTCGAGGCCACCTCGCGCGAGCCGCGCAGCGGACTGAAGTCCAGGCTCTCCTGGGGCCGCATCGTGTCCGGGCCGCGCACGATCGGTCCGTAGCCGGGCGAGCCGTCTCCGGGGATCACGGGTTCGGCCTTGCCCGGCTCGCGCGTCTCCTGATGCGAGACGCCGACGACGATCACGGCGTCGGCACAGGTGTATCGCAATTGCACGACCGCCGTCCGGCGCGCCGCGAGGTCCGCGTTCTCGCGGGCGAGCGCCTCGATCCGGGACTTGAGCGCGGCGGTGTCCTCCGCCTTCATCCGCGCGACCTCGGCCCGCAGCGTCTCCGCCTCGGTCTCGAACCGCCGTGCCCGCGCCTCCGCCTCCGCCAGCGCCGCCTTCAGCCGCGCGATCTCGGTGCGCGCCGCCTCGGCTTCGGTCCGGAGGCGACCGCGCTCTTCCTCCACGCGGCGGAGCTGCGAGGCCGCTTGGTCGAGCCGGGTCTGGAGCCGCGAGACGTCCCGCTCGGCCTGCGCGAGCTTGGCCACCGCCGCATCGATCTGCTCCTGGAGGCGGTCGAGGTCTTCCCGGGTATAGTCGCCGGACTTGAGCTTGCGGCCGGACGCTTCGAGCTGCGTGCGCACGCCGCCGAGGGAGGAGCGAACGATGGCGGCGATCTGCTCGGAGGTGAAGTCGGGGATGTAGTACTTCATCCCGAACACCATCAGGATGAGGAAGGCGCCCATCGCCTTCGTCATCACGGCCATCAGCGCGACCTCGCTGGTCTCCGCCTGCCGCCTCCGCCGTCTCATCGCGGCGGCCTCGTCCGGCCGGCGCTCACCGCTCCACCCGGCTCTCGTGGTCGATATAGACGCGGTTGATCAGGTTCTTGAGGCAATATTGTCCGGCCGCGTTGAGGGCGAGTTCCTCCTGCTCCTGGACGGCATGCTGCACGAAGGCGAGCACGGCGCTGGCGATCAGGGCGACGAGGGTGGTGTAGAACGACACCGAGAGGCCCCCCACCACCTTGCCGAGATCCATGTTGGCGGGATCGATGAGGTGGAGAGCGAGGGACAGGCCGATGACCGTCCCGAGGAAGCCGATCGTCGGGATCAGCCACGCCATGTAGCGCAGCATCTGGTAGCGCAGGTCGACCTGATCGCTCATCAGGCTCAGCGCATTCGTCAACACGTTGATCGCCTGATCGACCGAGCGGCTCGCCTGGAGCTGGAGGATCGTCAGGTCCATCAGGGCGGGCAGGAAGCCGCTCTCGGCATCGTGCAGGTCGGCGACGCGCCGCCGGATCGGTCCGAGCTCGTGCAGTTCGAGCATGGAGTTCGGATCCTCGGGCAGCAACCCGGCCCGGAGGAAGGCCCGCTCGCGCCGGGCCGCCCGCCAGCGCCGGTAGAGCTCGCCCATCGCCCAGGCGAGCGCGAGGTAGATCAGGTTCTGGATGGTGAAGGGATAGGGAAAGACGCTGTAGCGCTGCCGGTCGAGCAGCAGGGCGGCCGTCGGCGAATCGGGCATCGTCATCACGGTCATGGCGAGGATCGCGGCCGCGGCGATTGCGAGCGCCGTAAGCCGCACCCGCCAGATCCCGGGGACGGTCGGCCAGGGACGCACGCCGCTCCGCACCCGTCCCGCGGCGTCACCTAGCCCGGTGTTCGCTGAAGAATCCGTCATGGCGACGAGCATGGAGAGAGCGGAAGCTTCGCGTAAGCTGACCGATGGTCGACGGCGAGTCGAGTCCGGTAGGACCTTGGTCGCGGGACGTCCGGACCCTTTCGGGCGACGCGGAACCCGGCGATACTCCTGCGATGAAGTTCCTGATCGTCGACGATCATCCGGTGCTGCGCGAGGGGATCGCCGCCCTGCTCCGGCGGGCGGGACCCGATGTCGCGATCCTCGAAGCCGGAACCGTGGCAGACGCCCTGCCTCTCGCGCAAGCGCACGACGACCTCGACGTCGTGATCCTCGACATGGTCCTGCCCGGAATGGATGGGCTCACCGCGATCGGCGAGTTCGGCCGGGTGCGGCCGGAAGTGCCGGTGATCGTCCTGTCCTCGTCCGAGGATGCGGGGGACGCGCGCCGCGCCCTCGGCAACGGAGCCCTCGGCTACGTCCCGAAATCGGCGAGCCACAACACCCTGCTCGCCGCGATCCGCCTGGTGATGGACGGGGACGTGTACGTACCGCCCCTGATCATCGGGGAGGCGACCCGATCGACGGCGCCGATGCCGGTTCCGGCGCGCCGGACGGACACCGCCGCCCCGGCGCTCACCGCCCGTCAGGTAGAGGTGCTGCGCCGCCTGAGCGCCGGCCAGCCCAACAAGATCATCGCCTACGAACTCGATCTCTCGGAGAAGACGGTGAAGGCGCACGTCACGGCGATCTTCAAGCTGCTCGGCGCCATCAACCGGACCCAGGCCGCGGTGGCCGCCCGAGCGGCGGGCCTGATCTGAGGCCGCCTCATCCGCCTCCGGAATCGAGGGCGCCGGCCATCAGGTTGCGCATCGCGGCGCGCAGCTTTCCGTTCGGCACCGGCTTGTGCAGCAGCACGAGCCCGCTCGCTCTGGCCTCGATCAGCCGGTCCGGCGCGGTATCGCCGGTCACGAGCAGCGCCGGGATCGTCTCGTTGTATTCGGAGCGCAGGCGCTCAATCGCGTCGAGGCCCGTCTCGCCGTCCCGCAGCCGGTAGTCGGAGACGATCAGGTCCGGCCGTTCCGGATGGGAGGCCAGCCGCCCCACCGCCTCCTCGCCCGAGGCCGCCGCGATCACCGCGTGGCCCCAGCCGGCAAGCAGGCGCTCCATCGCCTCGCGGATCGGCGCCTCGTCGTCGATGACCACCACGAGCGCCCGTGCGGTCGCGCCCGGCACCGCCTCGGCCGGCTCCTCGGCCGGCGCCGCCTCCTCGGCCATGGCGACCACGACCTCGAAGCACGAGCCGCGCCCGACTCGTGAACGCAACGCGAGCGGCGCACCGAGGACGGCGCAGGTCCGCAGGACGATTGCGAGCCCCAGGCCGAGCCCCCTGGCGCGGTCCCGCTCGGCATTCCCGATCTGCACGTATTCCTGGAAGATGCGCTCGCGGTCGTCGGGCGCGATGCCGGGTCCCGTATCCCAGACCTGGACCGCGAGGCGGCCACCGCGGAGGCGGCAGGCGACGAGGACGCCGCCGCGATCCGTGTAGCGCACCGCGTTCGAGACCAGGTTGCGCAGCACGCGCTCGAGCAGGATCGGATCCGTCCATGCGATCGCGCCGGAGGGGCGGCATCGCAGCCGGAGGCCCTTGGCCTCCGCTTCGGGGCCGAGGTCGCGGCAGATGCGGTCAAGAGCGAGGCCGATCCGGAACGCGCGCGGCTCGACCTCGACCACGCCGGCATCGAGCCGCGAGATATCGAGGATCGCGTTGAACAGCCCGTCCATGGCCCCTGCCGAGGCTTCGATCCGCTCCACGAGGAGGCGCGCCTCGTCGGGCAGGTCCAGGCGGCGCAGGGCGCCCGCGAACAGGCCGAGCGCATGCACCGGCTGGCGCAGGTCGTGGCTCGCCGCGGCGAGGAAGCTCGATTTTGCACGGTTGGCGGCCTCGGCCGCATCCCGCTCCCGCCGCAGGGCCTCGGCCAGCGCCTCGGTGCGCAGCCGCAGGCCGACCATCGCGGCGAAGGCGCGGTGGCTGCGAAGTCCGAGGCCGCCCATCACCGCGGCGTAGACCAGCATCAGGAGCGCGCTCGCCCGCTCGACGAGGGTGGAGGCGAAGAGGTTGGCCGCCACGTAAGGCAGCGTCGCGGGCAGGAACAGCGCCAGGAAAGCCGGCAGGTGAGGCCCGAAGGCCGGGATCGCGCCGGCCGTCACCCCGATCGTCACGGCGATGGCGAGAAACCGCACGTCGAAAGGCGCGCCCGGCGTCAGGCCCACGGCGGCGAATCCCCAGGCGATGCCTTCCAGCCCGGCGATCAGCGTGAAGACGCGGGGCCATCGGGAGGCGTCCCTGCTCGGGAGGCCGGGCCGCCGATAGGCGCGGGCAAGACACGTGTGAGCGACGGCACAGGCCACGACGGAGGCCGTCCAGCCCGTCGCCGTCCGAGGATCGGCCGCGCCGAGCTTCACGAGAATCGTGGCGAGGATCACCGCAGCGAGGGCAGCCCCGGCAACACCGGGGACCACCACGCGGAAGACGGCGTCGACCTGCTCGCGCCGCAGGGTCGCCGGCGCCTCGTCCCCCGGCAATGCCTTGCCCGTCGTCGCGATGAGGTGTCCGGCCATGCCACCCGGCCCAGAACGACAATAATTCCGTCGAACCTATGAAGCAGCCTAGTTCATCTTCACACTCGTATCCAGACGATTTCCCTGAATGGGTAGTCCCTCATCAATGGACGACGGGACTTCGCGGACCCTCAGCCCTTTTCAATCTCGGCCGGCGATGGGGGCAGCATCGCAGTTCGAGACTTCGGTCGGCTAAGGTGGCGGCCGGAAATCGAGAACCGTCGATTCGCCGGGGCGCCGCGAAAGGCGCCTCGCCGCCGCCTCGGCCTCGGCGTTCCCCTTCTCCGCCGCCCGGCGATAGAACCCGAGCGCGAGATTGGCGTCGGCCTTCCCGAACCGACCCTTTTCGTAGATCCGACCGAGCGTCAGGAGGGCCTCGGGCCGGTCCTGCTCGGCGGCGCGTTCGTACCAGCGCACCGCCTCGGCGAAATCCCGCTTGTAACCGAGGCCGCGCTCGATCATCGCGCCCTTGGTGAACATCGCGGCGGCATCGCCTTGTGCCACGGCCAGCTCGACGTAACGCTTCGCTTCGGGAACGTCCTTCCGGGTCCCGATGCCGTTGAGCGTGTAATAGGCCATCGCGGTCATCGCCCCTGCGTCGCCCTCCTTCACGAGAGCGTCGAGCATCGCGAAGCCGGCGGCCTTGTCGCGGCCGCGCGCCTTGCCGGCGATGGCGAGCCGCGCGCAGTTCTGGCGGCCGAACGCCGTCGTGTTCCGACAGAGAAGCTCTGCGGCCGCTGCCTCGTCCCGTGCGACGCCGGTCCCATCGCGCAACGACACGCCCTGCTGGACAAGCGCGTCGGCGCTTCCCAGGTCCGCGCCCGTCTTGAAGGCGGCATAGGCGGCCGGCAGGTTGCGCAACTCGGCTGGACCGTACTTTTGAAGCCGGCCGACCCGCGCATGCGCTTCGACGATCCCCGCCGCCGCTGCCTGCCCGTACCATCGCAGAGCCTCGCTGAAGTCCGGAGGTCCGTCGAGGCCGGAAGAACGGATGGCGCCCATGTTGAAGTATGCGATGGCCGAGCCGCGTTCGGCCGCGAGCTTGGTCAGCCGCACGCCCTCGGCAACGTCCTTGTCGACATCGATTCCGGAGAGAAGGCGGTGCCCGAGTTCGGCCTGGGCCGCCACGTGCCCTGCGGCGGCGGCCTTGCGGAAAAGGCGCACCGCGACGGTCCTGTCCTTCTCCACGGCCTCTCCCTCGGTGATCGCCCGCGCGCAGCCATAGGCCGCGACCGCGCTGTCGAGCCGGCAGAACAGCGCCGCGGCGGCGGCCCGGTCCCGGGTCGGCGGCGCATCGTCCCAGAGGCGGATCGCGAGGCGTTCCTGCGCCGCCGGGTCATCGTGCTCTGCCCCGAGCCGGAAGAGCCGCAATGCCTCGGCAGGGTCGGGCTTGCCGTCGAGGCCGGCGGCGGCGAGCATGCCCATGCGCCCATAGGCGTAGATCTGTCCGGCTGCCGCGGCCTTGCCGTACCAGTCGAAGGCCGCGCGCAGGTCTTTCGGGCCGCCGATTCCCCGGCTCGCCAGCCAACCGAGATCGAACAGGGCATCGGCGTGGCCCTGGTCGGCCGCGAGGTGCAGGAGCCTCACCGCCTCTTCGATGTCGCGGGTGCCGGGCGGCGCGTCGAGGAGATACTCGGCGAGGACCACTCGCGCGTCGGCGCTGCCCCGTTCGGACAGGCGCCGCAGGAGGGCGATCCCCTCGGCCGGCCCTCGCCCCGGTACGGAGCCCTTGAGCAGAAGCTTGGCGCATTGCAGGTCGCCCGGGACGGTCCCGACCGTGCAGTACAGCGCCGCCGCCGCGGCGGGATCCCTGCCGACGCCTCGCCCGTGAAGAAGCGCGTTGGCGTAGAGCAGCTTCGCGTTGCGGTCGTTCAGTTCCGCGCCGCGCCGATAGGATTCGGCGGCGTCCTTCAGCCCGGCCTCGCCCCGCCCCTCGTTTTCCTGGATCCAGCCGAGATCCCTGAACGAAGGCGGATTGTTGGCCTGCACAGCGCGCTCGATCCAGGTGCGGCCTTCCGCCAGCTTGCGCAGGTCGAAGGCCAGGAGGTAGCCGAGCTCTCCTTGTGCGGCGACATGGCCTTTCTCAGCGGCCTTCCGCAGCCAGACGGCCGCCTCCTGGCGTGTCCCAGCATCCTCCCGCAGGAGCTTGCCGAGCAGATACTGGGCGAGGACATCGTCTCGTTCGGCCAAGGGCCGCGCCGTGCGCAAGGCGGTCTCGCGGTCGCCACGGCCGAAGGCGGCGACGAGGTCGTCGCGAGGATCGGCCACCGCCGGTCCGACGACGGCGAGCCACACGAGGAAGAGGAAAACCCTGCGCATGCGATCCCCACCCACCAGCTACCGGCCGGTGGCGGCGGCCGCGAAGAGCTGGCGCAGCTCGTCCTCGCCCATGCCACGCTTGACCGTGAAGCTGACCTTGTCCGAGAGCGACACGACCTCGCCGGACGCGTAGAAGATGCGCCGCCCGCCCAGGCTCCGGAACAGGGCCCCGTACCGCGACAGCCCCCATTCTCCCTCCTCGCCGGGGGGGGTATAGAGATAGCCAACGACGTGGGCCAGTCCTGACCATTTCTGCACTGCTTCGAGCGATACGCTTCGACTGATCGAATGTCCGAGATGGGTGGATAGTGTTGAAAAAAGCGGTTGGAGCAGCGCCCTTGGCTGGCCGTTGAGCCTTCGTTTGAGGTGACGCGGTGCTCGCTCGGCTCTCAGCTGGCTGGGATCGGCTGCTTGGCGGCGTAGAGCTTGGCCATCTTCCTCAAGTTCTGCGCCGTGGCTGCCAAGTGGAACTCGTCGCGGGCACCATTGGGCCCTCGTAGTCGCAACCGGTCGAGCTTCAGGATCCGCTTGAGATGCGCAAATAGCATCTCGACCTTCTTTCGCTGCCTTCGCGACGTTCGGTAGGCGTCGGTTTCGGCAATCGCCCGCGCCATATCGCGTGCGCCTTCGAAGAGCGAACGCGTTACCTTGCGAGCCAGCGCGTTCGGACAGCACTGCGCCTTCAGGGCGCAGGCTCGGCAGTCGGCTTGGCTGGCCCGATAGCGCAGCGTGTTGTCCTGATTAATCCCATCGCGCGGGGCGGCAAAACGGCGGCGGTAGAGCTTGAGCTGCCTGCCGTCCGGACAGGTGTAGCTGTCGCTGCCATGGTCATAGGCGAAGTCCGCGCGTGAGAAGGTCCCGTCCTTGCGCTGGGATTTGTCGAAGACCGGGATGTGCGGCTCGATCCCGCGTTCGTGCACGAGCCAGTCCAGCATCTCGGCCGATCCGTAGCCGGTGTCGGCGATCAGCCGCTCGGGCCAGAGGCCGAGATCGTCATGGACGCGCGCGATCATCGTCTTGGCCGCCCCGACCTCCGCCTGCCTCACCGCGGTCGAGGGCTCTACGTCGACGATGATCGCATTCTCGACGTCGACCAAGTAGTTGGTGCAGTAGGCGAAGACGGCCGGCCCTCCCCAGGAGGCGGTCCAGCGGGCCGCCGGATCGACCGGCGAAACGAACTTCGGTTCCACCGGCGTCGCCGCGCCGAAAGCAGCGTCGTCGAGCGTCGCAAGATATTCGGCCACCGCCCGCCGCGCCGTCGGATCGAGATCCTCGCCCGACTTCACGCCCCGCTGGCGCTGGGCGTCGGCCACGATCAGGCTGGCATCGACAGCGAAGCCCTCGCCGCCCACCAACCCTTCTGCCATGCAGCGCCGCACGACCGTCTCGAAGAGCTCTCGCAGGAGGTCGGCGTCGCGGAAACGGCCGTGGCGGGTCTTGGAGAAGGTGGAATGATCGGGCACGTCGCCTTCGAGGCCGAGGCGGCAGAACCAGCGATAGGCGAGGTTGAGATGCACCTCCTCGCACAGCCGGCGCTCGGAGCGGATGCCGAAGCAGTAGCCGACGATCAGCATGCGGATCAGAAGTTCGGGATCGATCGAAGGGCGGCCGATTGAGCTGTAGTGCGGGGCAAGATGCTGCCGGATGCCAGACAAATCGACGAAGCGATCAATCACTCGAAGAAGGTGCTTCGCCGGAACATGCCGTTCGAGGCTGAACTCGTAGAACAACGCGTCCTGAACCGTGACCCGATCGCCCATCATTCGCGTCACCCTCCGCTCGGAAGGAGTGAATCACTACTTCAAGCCAGCAGCAACGACGCCTTTTTCAACACTATCGACCCGTAGCCGACATTCACCGCGTCCGCTTTAGGGCCTCCCGTTCACCGTCAACGAAAGAATCTGTTGAAAAGCCATACGGCACGCACCGATCGGGAGGCGCCGGTCAGAGCGGACTCCCGCTGGTGCAGCGAATGCGCCGGTCGCGACAACCGCTCCGCGGGCTTTATTCTTATCACTGGAAAAGCGAAGTTAGTTCTTGTATTGTTCTGGCGAACGTCGACACACTCCGCTATCCGCTCGGGACTCTGGAGGGCTGATGTCGCAGCAAGATGCCATCCGTACGTTGACGCGCATCTTTCGCGCGACCAACAGCGCACGCCCCGTGCTGCTTCTGGGGGCTGGCGCGAGCTTCGGCTCCGGCGTGCCCACCGCTGCCGAGAGCGTGAAGCGGCTGGCGAAGAGGGTGTACGCCGAACAGATTCTCGGCGGTTCCGTCCCACCGGAGCAGGTCCGGCTTACCGAATGGCAGACCTGGTTGCACGGACAGCCGTGGTTCCTCAAAGGCGATGACCGGCTGGCCGAGAACTTTCCCCTCGTTGTCCAAAACCTGCTGAAACCAGCCGAATATCGCAAACAGCTCTTGCTCGACTTGATCCAGCCTACAAACGGCATCGGCAAGGGCTATCATCGCTTAGCGGAGCTCATCGTCAAAGGGCTTGTCTCGACCGTCTTGACTACAAACTTCGACACCTGCTTGCCGACCGCACTCGGAGCGGTTCGGCAGCACATCGGGCACATCGCAGAAGTGAACCGGCGAGCCGGCGACCTCAACGAGTTCAGCCTCTAGGCCAAAGCTCAGATTGTGTGGCTACACGGGCGTGCCGAGCAGTACTCCGATCAGAACCTCGTCGACGAGGTCCAGAAACTCGATGCTGAGCTGGTAAGCAAGCTCCTCCCGCTAGTCGCGGATAGCCCACTGGTGGTGATCGGATACCGAGGCTCCGAACCATCAATCATGGAGCACTTCCTCGGCGACGGGGGCGCGCAAACCAACAACTTCAAGAACGGCGTTTACTGGTGTATCCGTAAAGGCGAGACCCTTCACCCCAACGTCGAGGCGCTCAAGAGGCGGATCGGCAGCAACTTCGAGCCCTACGAGATCGAGGGCTTCGACGAACTGATGGATCAACTCGCGCGAGGTCTCAAAGCCGAGGATCGCTATCTTCACGCGACGGCAAAGGGCGACGGCGCAGCCACTTCCGCGTTCGACGACCAGGTCGTCCCGGACGCCACCGTGGCGGACCTCGACCATGACTTGATGATCGCAACGCTGAAGGAATATTGCGAGAAGCTCGGGCGGCCCCCGGTTATGCACGACACGCTACCCGGCCTGCTGAAAGAACAGGGTCTCCTCGTTCAGTGCGATGGCCGCGAAGTGCCGACTGCGGGCTGCGTGCTTCTGTTCGGCCGGGAGCCCCAACGCTGGTTTCCGCATGCCGTGATTTCGACATCCATTGGCGGAAAGAAGCGTCGCGTCTTCGAGGGCAATCTTATCGCGCAGCATCGCGACCTGATTGAATGGCTAGGCCAGAGGGACGCGAACCCAACCCTCAAGGTCAAGAAGCGCACGACGCACGACGAACGGCCAGCCTACCCTGAACGGGCGCTCGTCGAATTGCTCGTCAACATGCTCGTGCACCGCGACTACAGCCGGAGCGATCCCGCCATCATCGCGGTATCGTCCGGCGAGAGCGTGCGCTTCTCGAACCCCGGGGGGCTGCCGGATTCGGTCATCGCCCAGCTCGAAGTCGATAACGGCGGCCGCTTCAAGCCTCGCGTCGAGGTCAGCGGCCTGCGAAATCGCGCGCTCTGCGACATCTTCTTCGGCATCCGAGCGATGGAGCGTGCGGGCACGGGTCTCGTCGATGTCGAGCAAATGCTGGCCGACCATGGCGGCGGCGCCGAGTTCACAAACGACGCGCCGGGCGCGCGCTTCACAGCGTTGATCAAGCAGCCCATTGCGTCGGCCGGATCAAAGTCCGTGGCACGGGATGAACGCCCGACTGAAGTCTACGTCCTGAACTTCATCCCCTTCGTCAGCATCCCCGACACTGTCGCGGTCGTGAAGCTGACCGGACCCTGGCGAGCGCGGCCGACGGAGCTGCCGATCAATGAGGCCGGCACGTTCATCGTCCAGGGCGACGAGTACATCTGGAGCTTCGCACCTCTCCCGATCCTTCACGCCGTGTTCGGTTCATACGCTCATCAGGGTGCCGGCCGAGCCTGGCGACGAAGCGAGATCGAAGCGGATCCCGATCGTCGGCGGGTGCTGTCCTGGCTGTTGCGAAAGCACTTCGAGCGTCATCTGCGCGGGTTCGGTTTGCGCGGGCTGGTCATCGAGGAAGGCAAGAAGCGAGGGCGTCGCGCCTACTTCGAGGGCAACGCTGGCGGCGCCCGCTGCTACGTCTACGACTCTCCCGCCCGCAAGAACATCCAACGATGGGTCGTGAAACAACGCGGACCGGACGGCTACAAGGCGTGGTTCGAGAACGAGGGGTTCGGTTTCGAGGTGATCCAGATGGCTGGGGTTTGGGGCGTCAGGATCAAGCCCTTCTACATGTTCACCGGACGCGACGCGAAAAAGCCGCTGCCCTCCTTCGCCCGGACAGCGAAGGCGACCCGGCGCATGAAGCTCGACCGAAATCAGAACGTCGACAACGATCTGACCTTCTGGGGCAGGTTCCTGAGTCAGGGCGCGCAGACGATCAACCTTGGGCAGCAGCATGTCGAGGATCTGATTCTCGGCGGCTCGTTTGTTAGTGTAGAAGTTATCGAGGAGGCCGGCGGTGCAGCCGATCAGCGTTCGCATACAAAGGCTGCCTGAGCCCAAGCTCGCCTTTGGCGACGGCAAGACCGGCATCGAGCCGCGGCGTTTGCTGTCGGATGCGGGGCCCGTCGATAACAAGCGTGTCGCTGAAATCCGCCTCGGCATCGTCGGCGCTGAGGCCGATGTCACGGCTGCGAGCGCTTGGCTGGAGCGGCTGAACGGTTACCTCCCGGCAAAGGAGGGTAATTCGCGTCGCTACCGCGACTGGCTGGGCGCCGAACGAGTGCTGGGCTGCCGTTTCATCATCGAACCCAGGTTCCTGCGTCCAGTCGACCAAGCGCGGTACGAACTCGCCCGGCAACGCGGCGATAAGGAAGGCTTCGACGAGCTGCTCGACCTTTTCGACAGCAAGATTTCCGGCTTGTTCGGAGACGTGCAGCCCGACTGCATCATCGTCTGCCTCGCGCCTGACGTCGCCGATCTTCGGATCAGCAATCCTGGGCTAACCGCGAGGGAACGACGCGCATTGGAAGTTCTGCGCCAGGAGGAAGAGGCCGATCAGCTGGCGCTGTTCGCGCCGACGCCCGAGGAGCTCGAAGCCGCCGAGGACCTGCGCACGCGCGCCGACGACCTGCTGTTTCGGACCTTCTACCGAGCGCTCAAGGCGCGGCAGATGACGCATGTAGGTCCGGTGCCCCTGCAGGTCCTCCGGCGTGACAGCATCGATCGGCCCGACGACAAGGGTCAGAGCTTCGCAACCAGGGCTTGGAACATCGCCACCACACTCTACTACAAGGCCGGTGGGTTGCCGTGGCGCCCGGCAGACCTGCCGCCGAACATCTGCTTCGTCGGTGTCTCGTTTCACCACATGAAGCGCGGCGCTGACAATCTCGTCTACGCGAGTGTCGCGCAGGCGTTCTCGACAGAAGTCGAACCCTTCGCGCTCAAGGGAGCAACGATCCCGAAAGATCAGCGGCGCAACAAGCAACCTTATCTTACGCAAGAGCAGGCTGAGGGGCTTCTAGAGGACGTGCTCAGCGCCTACGAGGCGCGCGCCGGCGTGCTGCCGAGTCGGGTCGTCATCCACAAGAGCTCCGCCTACGCACCCGAGGAGGAAGAAGGCTTCCAGCGCGCGGCGTCGAAAAAGGTGCCTGCTTGCGACCTGATCTGGATCCGCAGCACGTCTTTTCGTCTCGTTAAGAAGGGGACGCAGGAGCCTGCTCGCGGCACGCTGTGCACGGTCGGCGATGACCACTTTCTATTCACCAGCGGCTATGTCGAGTGGTGGAACGAGTATCCCGGACCGCACATCCCCGCGCCCATTCAGATCGGCGCAGTCGGCGAAACCGACATGCGCCAGCGCGCGGTCGAAATCCTCGCCTTGACCAAGATGAACTGGAACTCGACCGACGGAATGTCCCGGGCACCTATCACCCTTTCGTTCGCCCGCAAGGTCGGAATGCTCATGACCGAACTATCTGACAACCAGCACCCAAATCCCTCTTACAAATTCTACACCTGACCGGCATCGAGACTATCTGCTGGATGCAGTGAGCCTCGCTCGATTGAAGCCTAACGGGTGTGCTCGCGGCGGTGCGGGCGAAGGGGTGGCTCTTCGTGCCAGGTGTCGAGGGTCGCGGCGCCTTCGCCGCCGCCAATGAGGGCAGGCATCCGCCTGCGCACCACCATCGTCCAGCAGAAGACCGGACGGCCCGTGCCGTTCGAGCTGACCGAGACCACCCGTGAGACGCTGGCGGCGTGGCTGAAGCTGCGGGGCCTTCGAGCCAGCGATTGGCTGTTTCCGAGCCGCAGCCGCCCGGGCGAGCACCTGACGACGCGCCAGTACGGCCGCCTGGTCGACGAGTGGGTCACGTTGATCGGGCTCGACCCGGCGGGCTACGGCACGCATAGCCTGCGCCGGACGAAGGTGGCGCTGATCTACCGGCGGACCGGCAACCTGCGAGCTTGTCAGCTGCTGCTGGGCCATACGAAACTGGAAAGCACGGTGCGCTATCTCGGCATCGAGGCGGACGATGCGCTCGTAATGTCGGAGCAGACCGACATCTGATCATTACCGCGGCGGCCTGCGCGGGCCGCCGCACCCAGCCCCCCACCGTCCGAGAAGGGTGCTGAGCCTTCATTGAGTTGCCGCCGGAAAGCCGACATTCGGCTTTGGCCCGCTGCGGTCGTTCAATCGGCTTCAGTCGCCACCTCATAGCGGACACTTGGCGGAGTGGCGGGTCGTGTCCCCTGGTGTGGTGTAGCTTTGACGAAGCCACCACGGTCACCGGCTTGGGCCGGGACGATCAGGCTGCCAGGGTCGGCAAGCTGACGAGGGGATCATCGCCGATCGGGGCGATGCTTTCCAGGGTGATGTAGCGGGATCGCTGAACGGCCCACTCGTCATTTTGTTCGAGGAGGATCGCGCCGACGAGGCGGGTGATGGCGGCTTCGTTGGGGAAGATGCCCACCACCTCGGTGCGGCGCTTGATCTCGCCGTTGAGGCGCTCCAGGGGGTTCGTGGAGTGTAGCTTGACCCGATGGGCGACCGGGAAGCTCATGTAGGCCAGCACGTCGGGCTCGGCAGCGTCCAGCGGGGCGGCGAGCTTGGGCACCTTGGGCCGGATCTGGTCGGCCACCCGCCGCCACTGTGCCTTGGCCGCCTCCGCATCGTCCTGGGTGAAGGCGGTGGCGATGAAGGCCGACACGACGCGCCGCCCGCTGCGCCCGGCGTGGGCGAGCACGTTCCTCATGAAGTGGACGCGGCAGCGCTGCCAGGTCGCATTCATGACTTTGGCCACCGAGGCCTTGATGCCCTCGTGGGCGTCCGAGATCACCAACTTGACCCCGCGCAGGCCGCGCCGGGCGAGCTTGCGCAGGAACGCTGTCCAGAACGTCTCTGCCTCGGACGGGCCGATGTCCATGCCGAGCACCTCACGCCGCGCGTCGGTGTTCACGCCCACCGCCACGATGACGGCGACCGAGACGATGCGCCCCTCGCTTCTGACCGTCACGTAGGTCGCGTCGATCCAGAGGTAGGGCCACTCCCCCTCGATGGGACGGTCGAGGAAGGCGTTCACGCGCTCGTCGATCTCCTGGCACAGGCGGCTGACCTGGCTCTTCGACACGCCGGTGCCGCCCATCGCCTGGACGAGGTCGTCCACGGAGCGGGTCGAGATGCCTTGGATGTAGGCCTCCTGGATCACCGCGGTGAGCGCCTTCTCCGCCATCCGGCGCGGCTCAAGGAAGCCGGGGAAGTATGAGCCCTTCCTCAGCTTGGGGATGCGCAGTTCGACCGTCCCGGCGCGGGTCTGCCAGTCCCGGTCGCGATAGCCGTTGCGCTGGACCAGACGCTCGGCGCTCTTCTCGCCGTGGGCGGCACCCGTCAGGCCGCCCACCTCCAGTTCCATCAACCGCTCGGCCGCAAAGCCGATCATCTCCCGCAGCAGATCCGCGTCGGCGCTCTTCTCCAGCACGCCGCGCAGGCTCATCATCGCGTCGGTCATCGGGGGTCTCTCGGTTCGGGGTTGGCACTCGCAACCCGACCCTACCCGGCAACCGCCGATGACCACCCCGCGAGAGAGCCCACCTGATACAGCGCTGTCGAATGCGTGCAGGCGGCCTCCCTCGCTACCGTCGAGCGACACCACTCCAAGGGACGCGACCGAGTGGCGCGGCCATCGCGTTCAGTCGCCCCATTGTGGGCATGTCACGTGCGCAGCACCGCGGGAATAATAGTGGCACTTGCCCGAGTTCGCGCACCCCCTTGCCGGATCGTCAAGGAAGTTCGGGTTTGCGATGAGGTCGCGACACAGGCCGAGGTGAACGTTGTCGGGCAAGGTCATAACTGAGGCCGACGCCCGTCCCGAGAGGATGAAGTTCCGCGACGGATGACGTGCGGCGACTGCGGCGCTCTCGCACCACCGCTGCGCCAGCGTCGCGGCGATGCTCGGATAGATCAGGCGCTTGTCGATGTTGTAGAACCCCGAGGACAAGTCAATCAGCTCGACCGGTGACGCGCTTGCCCGGTCCTGGAAGCGCTCAGTGCCATCCTGGTCGAACAATGTGTCGCCGGTGCGCAGCGAGATACGAAGTGAGGTTTCTAGCCCGTCTTATTCATCGGGCTTTGTCGGCGGTGGTTTTTAGGCTGATGGCGAGCGGGATCGCGCGTCTGTTCTGACGCGTGTGGATCCGGAAT
>RXJD01000026.1 GCA_003987775.1 Mycobacterium sp. | reverse complement strand
GCGGGCAGCGGCGGCAACGCCGGCAAGGGCGGCAACGCGGGCACCGCCGGCAACGGCGGCACCGGCGCGGCGGGCGCCAACGGCACCTCGGGCTTCAACAACGGCGCCGGCTATGCCGGCGGCGACGGTGGCGCCGGCGGTAAGGGCGGCAACGGTGGCGCCGGTGGCACCGGCGGAGCGGCCGGTGCCACCAACGGCGGCACCGCGGGCACCGCGGGCACCAACGCCAATGGCGGCAACGCGAGCAACGGTGGCGCCGGTGGCGCGGCCGGAGCCGGCGGCACCGGTATCACCGGGGCCAACGGCGTCAGCGACCAGAACAACTACAACAACGGCATCGGCGGCGGCCAGGCCGGTGGCGACGGCGGCGCCGGTGGCACCGGTGGAGCCGGTGGAGCCGGCGGTAAGGGCGGAGCGGCCGGCGGAGCCGGGGCAACCGCAGGCACCAACGGCAACGGCGGCATCGGCGGCAAGGGCGGCAACGCCGGCACACCCGGCAGCGGCGGCAACGGTGCAGCCGGCACCAGCACCAACCCGAACGGCGGCGCGGGCGGCAACGGCGGCAACGCCGGTGCCGTCGGCAAGGGCGGTGCCGGTGGCACCAACGGCGGCGGTGGCACCGCGGCCAGCGGCGCCAACGGCACCAACGTCACCGGTCCGGTCGGCAATGGTGGCAACGGCGGCAGCGGGTTCAACCCGCAGGCTGCCGGAGCCAGCGGCGGCAACGGCGGGGCCGGCGGTGACGGCGGCAACTACGGGAACGGCGGCAACGGCGGGGCCGGCGGCAACGGCGTGGCCGGCAACGACGGCAGCGCCGGGGTGAAGGCGGGCGACAGCGGCGGCAACGCGCAGGCCGGTGGATCCGGCGGCGACGGTGGCCGCGGCGGCAAGGCCGGGGTGAACTTCGGCAACGGCGGCGCCGGCGGGGCCGGCGGCAGCGGTGGCAACGGTGGCAACGGCGGGACGGGTCAGGACGGCGCAGCCGGTGTGGCCGGCGTCAACAACGGCGCCGGCGGCGCGGGCGGCAACGGCGGCAACGGCGCCAGCGGCGGCAACGGCGGCAACGGCGGGGTCGGCGGCACCTCGACGAAGGGCAGCGCCGGCGCCTCCGGCGCCGGTGGCAACGCCGGCAACGGCGGTAATGCCGGAACGCCGGGCAACGGCGGCATCGGCGCCGCGGGCACCGCGACCAACCCGAACGGTGGCGCCGGCGGTAACGGCGGCAACGTGGGCACCGTGGGCGCCGGCGGAACCGGCGGCAGCAACGGCAACGGCATCGGCACCGGCAAGTACGGGATCGACGGCGCGACGCCGCTGACACCGGTCGGCAACGGCGGCGCCGGCGGCGCCGGATTCACCTCGACGGCTGCCGGAGCCAACGGCGGCGACGGCGGTGCCGGCGGCAAGGGCGGCAACTACGGCAGCGGCGGCGCCGGCGGCGACGGCGGTAACGGCGTGGCGGGCGCGGTCGGCAAGGACGGCGTCAGCCCGGGTGAAAACGGCGGCACGGGCCAGGCCGGCGGCGCCGGCGGCAAGGGCGGCGCCGGTGGCGACGCCGGCACCAATCTCGGTGACGGTGGCGCCGGCGGCAACGGCGGGACCGGAGCCAACGGCGGCACCGGCGGCACTGGTCACGACGGCGCCAACGGCGTCTCCGGCCTCGACGAGTACGGCAACGGCAAGGGCGGCGGCCAGAACGGCGGCAACGGCGGCAACGGTGGTGTGGGCGGCAACGGTGGCACCGGCGGCGCCGGCGGCAAGGCCGGCCTGTACGGCACCGCCGGCACGGTCGGCAACGGCGGCAACGCCGGCAACGGCGGTGCCGCGGGCGCGTCGGGCAGCGGCGGCAACGGCGCGGCCGGCATCGCCGGCAGCACTGCCGGCGGCAACGGCGGCAACGGCGGCAAGGTCGGGACCGCGGGCGGCGGCGGAACCGGCGGCCTGGACGGCGGCGGCGACCCGAGCGGCGCGAACGGGACCGCGGGTGCCGCCTTCACCGGTCCGTCCGGCAACGGCGGTGACGGCGGCGTCGGCTACACCTGGGCGCCCAACGCCACCGACGCCAACGGCGACGGCCTGGCCGGCGGCGCAGGCGGCCAGGGCGGTAGCGGCGGCAGCAACGGCAACGGCGGCAAGGGCGGCGCCGGCGGTAGCGGCTCCAACGGTGCCAACGGCATCAACGGGTCCAACACCGGCGACTCCGGAACCAACGGCGGCAAGGGCGGCGCCGGCGGCGCCGGCGGCGCGGGCGGCGCGGGCGGCAACACCATTGGAAACGGCGGTGACGGCGGAGTCGGCGGCAATGCCGGCAGCGGCGGCAACGGCGGCAACGGCGTCGACGGTCACGACGGCGTGGCCAACTCGAACAAGTACGGCACCGGCATCGGCGGCGGCCAGAACGGCGGCAACGGCGGCACCGGCGGCCTGGGCGGCGACGGCGGCACCGGCGGCAAGGGCGGCACCAGCGGACCTAACGGTGTGGCGGGCGCGGGCGCGGCCGGCGGCAATGCGGGTAACGGCGGCAACGGCGGCCTGCAGGGCAACGGCGGTAACGGCGCGGCCGGTACGGCGGCCAACCCCGACGGCGGGGCCGGCGGCAAGGGCGGCAACCCGGGCACCGGCGTGAGCGGCGGCACCGGTGGTGCCGGCGGCGCCAACGGCAGCGGTTCGGGCTCCGGCGCCAAGGGTGCCAACGGCAGCGGCGGCAGCACCCCGACCGGCGTCGGCGGCAACGGCGGTAACGGCGGCGACGGCTACAACGCCACCACGCCCGGCGCCAACGGCGGCAAGGGCGGTGCCGGTGGCGACGGCGGCCTCTACGGCGACGGCGGCACCGGCGGCAACGGCGGCAACGGCGCGGCCGGCAAGGCAGGCGCCAACGGCACCATCGACGATCCCAACGGCGCCAACGGCCAGACCGGTGGCAGCGGCGGGGCCGGCGGAGACGGCGGCAACAGCGGCACCCTGAACGGCAAGGGCGGCGCGGGCGGAAACGCCGGCAAGGGCGCGGCCGGCGGCGCCGGTGGCAACGGCCTCAACACCAACGTCGGCGAGGGCGGCAACGCCGGCAACGGCGGCGACGGCGGACTCGGCGCGGCCGGCGGCAAGGGCGGCAACGGCTACCTGGGCGGTGGCAAAGGCGGCGACGGCAGCGACCCCGGCGCCGGCGGCAGCGCCGGCACGCCCGGCACCGGCCCCGGCGGCAGCGGCTCCAACGGCAAGGCCGGCACCACTCCCACCAGCCCGACCGGCAACGGCGGTAACGGCGGCAACGCCTTCGGCGTCCCGGGTGCCGGACAGACCGGCTACGCCGGCGGCGACGGCGGCAACGCGGGGGCCTACGGCAATGGCGGCAACGGCGGGGACGGGTTCACCGGTGGCACCGGGGTGACCGGCACCACCGGCCCGACCGGCGGCACCGGCGGCGTCGGCGGTACCGGCGGCGACGGCGGCGCGGCCGGCAAGGGCGGCAACGGCGGCACCATCGCCGGCAACAGCGGCAACGGCGGCAAGGGCGGCGACGGCGGAGCCGGCGGCGTCGGCGGCAAGGGCGGCGCCGGTGACCCCAACTTCGTCATCAACGGCGGCAACGGTGGCAACGCCGGCAACGGCGGCACCGGCGGCAAGGGCGCCGCGGGCGGCAACGCCGGCACCGTCACCAACGGCACCGTCGGCAACGGCGGCAACGCCGGCAACGGCGGGGTCGGCGGCGTCAGCGGTATCGGCGGCACCGGCGCGGCCGGCACCGCGGCACACCCGACCGGCGGCAACGGCGGCAACGGCGCCAACCCGGGCAGCGGCGGCACCGGCGGCACCGGCGGCACCGGCCTGAACCCCGGCGGCAACGGCAGCACCGGCGCCACCCCCACCACCATCGCCGGCAACGGCGGCACCGGTGGCGCGGGCTGGAATTCCACCGACCCGACCAAGGCCGGCGGTGACGGCGGCGCCGGCGGTAACGCCGGGCAGTACGGCACCGGTGGCACCGGCGGCAAGGGCGGCAGCGGCGCCAAGGGCATCACCGGCACCGACGGCAACGCGCCCGGCGTGGACGGCGGCAACGGTGGCAACGCCAGCGCCGGCGGCAACGGCGGCAAGGGCGGTCTCGGCGGCACCATCGGCGGCGACGGCGGCGCCGGCGGTGCCGCGGGTGACGGCGGCGACGGCGGAACCGGCGGCAACGGCGGCAACGGCATCAACGGCGGCAACGGCGGCAAGGGCGGTGGCGGCGGCAACGGCGGCGCCGGTGGCAAGGGCGGCGAAGGCGGTCAGCCCTCCGCCCCCGGCTATAAGGCAGGCAACGGCGGCGCCGGCGGCAACGGCGGTAACACCGGGGTCGGCGGCAACGGCGGCGACGGCGGCAACGGCACCTACGCCAACCCCAACGGCGGCAAGGGCGGTGACGGCGGCACCATCGGCACCGGCGGCGCACTCGGCAAGGGCGGCACCGGCTTCACCAACGGGGCCGACGGCAAGGCCGGCTCCGTCCCGGCCGGCACCGCCGGTAACGGCGGCAAGGGCGGCACCGGGTTCAGCTACAACCCGCTGACCGACCCGGGCAAGAACGGCGGCAACGGCGGAGCCGGCGGCAACGGCGGCACGATCGGCAACGGCGGCCAGGGTGGCGCCGGCGGCAACGGCACGGCCGGCAAAGCCGGTGTCAACGGCGTCCTGCCCGGCAGCAGCGGCACCAGCGGCCAGGCCGGTGGTTCCGGCGGCAGCGGCGGCGCCGGCGGTAACAGCGGCACCCTGGCCGGCAACGCCGGCAGCGGCGGCGCGGCCGGCAACGGCGCGGCCGGCGGCAGGGGCGGTAACGGCGTGAACGGCCGGTCCGGCCTGCCGGGCGTCAACAGCGGCGCCGGCCAGGCCGGCGGCAACGGCGGCGACGGTGGCAACGGCGGCGCCGGCGGCAACGGCGGCACGGCCGGTGCGCTGCTCAACGGCAGCGGCCTCGCAGGCACCGACGGCACCGGCGGCAACGGCGCCAACGGCGGCAGGGCCGGCACGCCCGGTAACGGCGGCACCGGCGCGGCCGGCACCGTCGGCAACCCCAACGGCGGCAACGGCGGCAACGGCGGCAACGCGGGCAAGGCCGGGACCGGCGGCAGCGGCGGCACCGGATCCACGCCCGGCACCAGCGGCACCAACGGCGCCTCGGTCACCGGGCCGGCCGGTAACGGCGGCCAGGGCGGGGCCGGCTACAACCCGCTGACCAGGGGAGCCAGCGGCGGCAACGGCGGCAACGGCGGCGACGGCGGCAACATCGGCAACGGCGGAAACGGCGGGGCCGGAGGCAACGGGGTCGACAGCATCCTGAACGGCGCCAACGGCACCAAGTCCGGCGACTCCGGCGGCAACGGCCGCGCCGGGGGCTCCGGTGGCGCCGGTGGGGCCGGCGGCAAGGGCGGCTCCATCTCCGGCAACGGCGGCCAGGGTGGCGCCGGCGGCAACGGCGGCAACGGCACCGCGGGCGGCAACGGCGTGTCCGGCGGCAACGGTGTCGCCGACGTCGACCAATACGGCACCGGCATCGGCAGCGCCCAGAACGGTGGCAACGGCGGCGTCGGCGGCGCCGGCGGCAACGGTGGCAACGGCGGCGTCGGCGGCAAGGCCCAGGGCGTCGGAACCGATGGCAGCGACGGCACCGGCGGCAACGGCGGCAACGGCGGCAAGGCCGGCACCCCCGGTGACGGCGGTAAGGGCGCCGACGGCACCGTGACCAACCCCAACGGCGGCAACGGCGGCAACGGCGGAAACGAGACCGCGGGCAAGGGCGGCACCGGCGGCACCTCCAACACCAAGGCGGGCACGGCCGGCACCGACGGCGGCACCGTCGGCGGCGCCACCGGCAATGGCGGCGCCGGCGGCAACGGCTACAGCCAGACCGTCGCCAACCCCGGCACGGCCGGTGGCAACGGTGGTGCCGGCGGCAGCGGCGGCAACCACGGTAACGGCGGCGCGGGCGGCAACGGCGGCAACGGGTCGGCCGGCACCGCCGGTACGGCGGGCGTCGGAGCGGGCGCGAGCGGCACCGACGGCACCGCCGGCGGCGCGGGCGGCAGCGGTGGCGCCGGTGGTAACGGCGGTACCGATTTCGGTAACGGCGGCAAGGGCGGCAACGGCGGCATCGGCGCCGCCGGCGGCAACGGCGGTGACGGCGTGGCCGGCTCGGCCGGGGTGGCGGGCGTCAACAACGGTGCCGGCCAGAACGGCGGCAACGGTGGCACCGGCGGCGCCGGCGGCAACGGCGGCTCCGCGGGACTCGGCGGCAAGGCGCTCGGCACCGGCACCAACGGCACCGACGGCAACGGCGGCAACGGCGGCAACGGCGGCAAGGCCGGCACCCCGGGCGACGGCGGCAAGGGTGCCGACGGCACCGCGGCCAACCCCAACGGCGGCAAGGGCGGCGACGGCGGCGCCGCGATCGTCGGCAAGGGCGGCACCGGCGGCTCCAACAGCGGCGGCAGCGGCACCACCGGTAGCAACGGCAGCGACGGCGCCGGGTTCGTCAGCCCGGTCGGCAACGGCGGCAACGGCGGTAACGGCTTCACCCAGACCAGCACCGCGGGCGCCAACGGCGGCAGCGGCGGCGCCGGCGGCAACGGTGGGACCTACGGCAACGGTGGTACGGGCGGCAACGGCGGCAACGGCTTCGCCGGGTCGAACGGCGGCAGCAATGTCAACGGTCAGGCCGGTGGCAGCGGTGGCGCTGCGGGAGCCGGCGGTAACGGCGGCACCATCTCCGGAAACGGCGGAGCCGGCGGCATCGGCGGTAACGGCGCCAATGGTGGCACCGGCGGCAACGGCACCAACGGCACCACCGGCGTCCAGGGCGTCAACAACGGAGCCGGCACCAACGGCACCAACGGTGCGACCGGCGGCGCGGGTGGTAACGGCGGCGCCGGCGGCATGGGTGGTACCGCCCTGGGCACCGGCACCAACGGCGCCATCGGTGCCGGCGGCAACGGCGGCAACGGCGGCAACGGCGGCACCGCCGGGGCCGGCGGCAACGGTGCGGCGGGCACCTTCGCCAACCCCGACGGTGGCCGGGGCGGTGACGGCGGCAATGCCGGCGCCGGCGGCGCGGCCGGCAAGGGCGGCCTGAACGGCAACGGCAGTGGCGCGGGCACCAATGGCACGGCCGGCACCACGCCCAACACCCAGACCGGCAACGGCGGGAACGGTGGCGCGGGCTTCAGCTACAACGCGGCCACCGATCCCGGCAAGGCCGGCGGCAACGGCGGCGCCGGTGGCAACGCCGGCCAGTACGGCACCGGCGGCAACGGCGGCAACGGTGGCAACGGCACCGCGGGCACGGCCGGCACGGCCGGCGTCAACCCGGGCGACGACGGCACGATCGGCCAGGCCGGTGGAGCCGGTGGGCAGGGCGGGGCAGGCGGCCTCGGCGGCACCGTCGCCGGCAACGGCGGCACCGGCGGCAACGGCGGCACCGGTGGCAACGGCGGCGCGGGCGGCAACGGCGCGGCCGGTGACCCCACCTTCGGTGTGAACAACGGCGCCGGCGGTAAGGGCGCCAACGGCGGGGCCGGCGGCGCGGGCGGATCGGCCGGCGCCGGCGGCAACGCCCTCGGTACCGGCAACGGCGGGGCCGGCGGCAACGGCGCCGCAGGCGGGACCGGCGGCGCGCCCGGAACGGGTGGCAATGGCGCAGCGGGTGACGCGGGCAACCCCGACGGTGGCAACGGCGGCAACAGCGGCACCGGCGGCAAGGGCGGCAGCGGCGGCGCCGGCGGCGACGGCGGCAAGGGCGGTGCCATCTCGGGCAATGGCGGTAAGGGCGGCAACGCCGGTAGCGGAGGCGCCGGCGGCAATGCCGGACTCGGCCAGACCGGCGGCCTGGGCGGCAACGGCGGCGGCGCCAACGGTAACGGCGGCAACGGCGGTAAGGGCCCCGACGGCGGCGACGGCGGCGACGCCGGCACCGTCGGTAACGGTGGCGCGGCCGGCGGTGGCGGCAGCGCCGGCGGCAACGGCAACGGCGGCAGCGGCGGCAACGGCGGCAACGCCGGCAACGGCGGCAACGGCGGCGTCGGGGTCGGCGCAGGGTCACCCGGCAAGAGCGGCAACAACGGGAACAACGGCAAAGCCGGCAACTGACCGGCCCGGCGGGTCTAGAACTGCAGCGCGCTGAAGCGCCAGTCCAGCACCTGCCGGTCCGGCTCGCCGGCGGCGTAGACCAGCGACCGCAGCCCCAGTACGCCCGAGTCGGCCGATTCGACGTGCAGCTCGCTGTACAACGTGTCGCCCTCGTGCACCGGGCCGGTGTGATCGCAGGACTCCCAGCCCAGCACCGTGACCAGGTTCGGCAGCAGCCGGTTGGCCTGCGCGAACGCCAGCCCTATGGTGTGTCCGCCGTACACCAGCCGCTGCCCGCCCACCCGCGAATCATGGTGCGTGGCGGCGATATTCAGCGTGAGCCGGGCCAGCTCGGGAGCGCTGCTGACCACGTCGGCGGTGCTGCGCAGCACCGTCCCCGCCAGGCCGGGGTCGAAATGCGGCCCGGGCACCTTGCGGCGGAACGCCTCGCCGTTCCAGGCTTCGGTCGGGCGGACGCCCGGCGGTGTCGCCACGAAAGCAGCCAGATCGTCGGTGCGGGTCGCGGCGTCCCCGGGCGTCCAGTCCGGGCCGGCCGGCAGCATTGCGCAGCGGTAGAAGTCCAGCACCAGCTGATCGGCCTGGTCGATCGTCGTCATGCGCAGCGCCGCCATGCCCGTGGGCGCCCGGCCCGGCTTGGCCGTGTTGGCGCGCAGACCCACGACTTCGGTTCGGGTGTACAGGGTGTCACCGATCACCGGAAACCGGTGGAACGTCAACCCGCGGTAGAACAGGTTGGCCCTGACCCGCTGAGTGGCCACCGTCGACTGCCCGATCGCCACGTCGCACACCAGTCCCGGGTGCGCCAGCGCGGCCGGCGCCCCCGTCACCGCGAAGCACAGGTCGGCGTCCAGCGCCAACCGCAGCCGGTCGCCGATGATGGCCTGGTGGGCGGCGGCCAGGCCCGGCGACAGCGTGGCCGAAGGCGCCCAGTCGAACACCTGCCCCACGAAGAGGTCGTCGAAATAGGGCCCGCCTGCGCGCACCGCCGTATACCCGTCTGTCACGAGTTGTCATGCTGGCAGGCTGTCTCAGCGAGGGTCAAACACGCGCCCCGCCGAAAGTGAATACGACGACGTGACACGCCGGTTCGACGTCGCCACGTTCACGCTCGGCCGATCAAGCAGAAGGGGCAACAGTGAGCACTGAACTCAACGACGACGAAGCGATGCTGGTGGCCACCGTGCGCGCGTTCATCGACCGCGACGTGCGGCCCACCGTGCGCGAGGTCGAGCACGCCAACGCCTATCCCGAGGCCTGGATCGAGCAGATGAAACGTATCGGCATCTACGGCCTGGCCATCGACGAGGAGTACGGCGGTTCGCCGGTGTCGATGCCGTGCTACGTCGAGGTCACTCAGGAACTCGCACGCGGCTGGATGAGCCTGGCCGGCGCGATGGGCGGGCACACCGTCGTCGCCAAGCTGCTGACCCTGTTCGGCACCCCGGAGCAGAAGCGAAAGTACCTGCCGCCCATGGCGACTGGTGAACTGCGGGCCACGATGGCGCTCACTGAGCCGGGCGGTGGCTCAGATCTGCAGAATATGACCACCACCGCACTACCGGCCACCGACCCGGATACGTTGATGGTCAACGGTTCCAAGACGTGGATCAGCAATGCACGTCGCTCCGGACTGATCGCGCTGCTGGCCAAGACCGACCCGAACGCTACCCCGCGGCATCGGGGCATCTCGGTGCTGCTGGTCGAGCACGGGCCGGGCCTGACGGTGTCGCGGGATCTACCCAAGCTCGGGTACAAGGGTGTCGAATCATGCGAACTTTCCTTCGACGACTTCCGGGTTCCGGCATCTGCGGTACTGGGAGGCGTTATGGGAGAAGGCTTTTCGCAGATGATGAAGGGCCTGGAGACGGGGCGGATCCAGGTGGCCGCACGCGCGCTGGGCGTAGCCACCGCGGCGCTGGCCGACGCGCTCGAATACGCCCAGCAGCGCGAGAGTTTCGGCCAGCCGATCTGGAAGCACCAGGCGGTAGGACACTATTTGGCTGATATGGCAACGAAACTCACCGCCGCCCGTCAGCTCACCCACTATGCCGCGCGCCGCTACGACAGCGGCGAGCGGTGCGACATGGAGGCGGGCATGGCCAAGTTGTTCGCCTCGGAGGCGGCCATGGAGATCGCGTTGAACGCCGTTCGCATCCACGGCGGCTACGGCTACTCCACCGAATACGACGTCGAGCGCTATTTCCGTGACGCGCCCCTGATGATCGTCGGCGAGGGCACCAACGAGATCCAGCGCAACGTGATCGCCGCGCAGCTGGTGTCACGCGGCGGCATCTGACCGCGACGGGCGGTCCGTTTCGCACTGCCCGCGTGCCGTGGGGTGCGCTATATTTGCCTGACTTCGCCGCGAGGCACCAGCAAAGTGGCGACCCAAGGGAAGGCAGCGGTTATGAGTTATCCGTCGGACCCGTACGGCGCCAACCCGGGTTGGCAGGGCCAGCCGCCGCCGAGCTACGGCGGGCCGCCCGCGTACGGCTCCGGGCCGGAACCGGACAACTACCTGGTCTGGGCGATTCTGAGCACGGTGCTGTGCTGTCTGCCGGCCGGCATCGTGTCGATCGTCTACTCCACCAAGGTCTCCGGACTGTGGGCACAGGGACGCTACGGCGAAGCCCAGGAAGCCTCCCGCAATGCCAAGAAGTGGGCGATCATCAGCGCCATCGTGGGTGCGGTAGTGATCGTGGTGTCGATCATCCTCTACGTCGTCCTGATCGCGGCGGCCGTCTCGATCGACAACCACATCCAGACGACGTACACCACCTATTCCGGGTACTGAGCAAAGCCGATCGCGTCCACCAGACCCCACGCCCGCGCCGTCTGCGCCTCGACGGTGTGACCCGAGAGGACGAGATATGCGGTGCGCCAACGGCCTATCCGCCGGGTGACACTGACCGTGCCGCCGGCACCGGGTAACAACCCCAGGCTCAACTCGGGCAGTCCGAATACGGTGTCCGGCGCCGCCTGCACCCACCCGCAGAATGCGGCCATCTCCAGCCCGCTGCCCAGCACCCGCCCGTGCACCTGAGCGCGACAGGCCCGGCCGAGCCGGCCGGTGAGTTCGTCGAGCACCAGGGCAGGACTGTGCCGGGTGCGCGCCAGGTGGGCGCTGGCCGGATCGGCGAAGGAGCCGAACTCGGCGAGGTCTCCCCCACTGCAGAAGGACGGACCGTTGCCGCCCAACACGATTCCGGCGATCGACGGATCGAGCTGCGCGACGGCCAGTGCCTCCAGCAGCGCCGTACGCGTGCCGGTGCAGAAGGCGTTGTGCCGGTCCGGGCGGTTGAAGCTGATGCGCAGGATGTCGTCGTCGCGTTGCACCGTAACGGGTTCGGCGCTGTCCGGGACCCGCGCCGGTCCGCGCTGGGACAGCCAGCGGGCGAATTCGGGTCCGGCCTGCAAGGTCGAATAGGCCAGTGACTCGGTGACCAGACCGCCCAGCGTGGCGCCGGCCGGGTCCAAAGAGCGCAGTACGTCGTCGCAGACCGCACTGGCGATCGGCCACTGTTGGCAGCGTTGCGTCAGCTCGGACAAAACCCGCGGCACCGAATCCACGGTGACCACCCGGGGATCGTCACATCGGTGCTCGGACAGCGTGAAAGTCGCTGTGTCCAGCCAGTACTCGCTGTGCGGCGACCCGTGGGCGACGATCACACCCGGCGGCGCCGCCACATCGGGCTCCGGCGCGCTGGACAGATCGACCACCCGCAGGGTCACACCGAATACTTCTCGATCAACTCGTTCTTGTAGAGCTTGCCGGTGTCGGTACGCGGCAGCTGCGCCTCGAACGCAATCGACCGCGGACACTTGAAGTGCGCCAACCGTTCTCGCAACCAGCCCGACAGCTCCTCGGCGAACGCCTCGTTGGCATCAGCCGGGTCGACGGTCTGCACCGCCGCCATCACCCGCTGGCCCATCTCGTCGTCGGGAACGCCGAATACGGCCGCGTCCAACACCTTCGGATGGGTGACCAGCAGGTTCTCGGTCTCCTGCGGATAGATGTTCACCCCGCCGGAGATGATCATGTGGTGACGGCGGTCGGTGAGGTACAGGTAGCCCTCTTCGTCGAGAAACCCGATGTCCCCGACCGTCATCCAGCCGTGCGTGTCCCGCGACGCGGCGGTCTTCGACGGGTCGTTGAGGTACTCGAACGAATACCCGCCTTCGAAATAGATCTCGCCCGGATGACCGGGTGGCAACTCTTTGCCGTCGGGCCCCAGGATGTGCAACGCGCCGGACATCGGTTTGCCGACCGAGCCGGGATGGGCCAGCCAGTCCTCGGCGGTGATCAGCGTCGAACCGATCGCCTCCGAGGAGGCGTAGTACTCGTCGACGATCGGCCCCCACCACTCCATCATCTGCTTCTTGATCAGCACCGGACACGGCGCGGCCGCATGCATGACCCGCTTCAAACTGGACAGATCGTACGAATTACGCACCGCTTCCGGCAGTTTGAGCATCCGCACGAACATGGCCGGGACGAACTGCCCGTGCGTCACCCGGTGCCGCTGGATCGCGTCCAACGTCCCCTCGGGATCGAACTTCTCCATCACCACGGTGGTCAGGCCGGCCGCCTGCACCGTCAGGGACCACACCGACGGCGCCGTGTGGTACAACGGCGCGGGGCTCAGGTAGACCGTGTCGGGGTCCATCCAGAACCCGACCAGCGCCGACATCATGCCCGGCGCGTCTTCCGGCGGCACATGCGGCAGTTCACGTTTGATGCCTTTGGGCCGGCCGGTGGTGCCCGAGGAGTATTGCAACAGGTCACCCTCGATCTCGTCCGGGATCGGGGTATCCGGTTGATCCGCAACGCATTCCGGATAGCGCTGCCAGCCCTCCAGGGCACCGTCGGCGAGCAGCAGCACATCGGGCAGACCGTTGGGCAGATGGTCGCCGAGCCCCGCGCACACGTCGCGCAGCGCCGCCGACCCGACGATGGCCCTGGCGTTGCTGTTGTCGATGATGTACGCCGCCTCGGCCGCGGTCAGATGGGTGTTGATCGGCACGTAGTACAACCCGCTGCGCCGCGCCGCCCACATGACGGCGTGCATGTGCTCGTTGTTCTCCATCAAGATGGCGATGGCGTCACCCTCGCGCAGCCCGGCCTGCCGGAAGTAGTGCGCCAGCCGGTTCGCGCGGGCCTCGAGCTCACCGAAGGTCACCACGGTGCCGGACGGGTACAGGATGACGGCGGGCTTGTCGGGATGAGCCAGCGCATGCGGGCGAATCTGCATGGCTGAACTCTACGAGTCAGCCGCGCAACGGTGCGCGCAGCGTGGGCAACACCTGCCGGCGGTTCACCACCAGCGCGACCACGGCGACCATCGCATACACCCCGCTCAGCGCCAGCCGAGCCTCGGTCGAGGCGACCGGGAACTGCACCAGGAACAGCGTCAGCAACGCCCACGCCGTGCAGCGGTGGAAGCGCAGCGCCAGGATCAGCGCCACCCCCATCAGGGTCTGGGTCGCAGTCAGCAGCATCTCTTCGACCTGCCGGCCGTCCAGGACCAGCTGGTCGGCGCCGCCGCCTACCAGGTGGGCGATCGGCAACGAACCCACCAGCAGCGTCCACTGGTTGACCTTCGAGGAGATCAGCGTCGCGATCGCGGCGGTGCCCTTGCCGCGGCTGGCGAAGATGATCGCGATCACGAACTCCGGCGCTTCCGAAGCGAGCGGCGCCAGCCACTGCACCAGCAGGAACCGGTCGACACCCAGCTCGGTGCCGGCGCCGATCAGGCTCTCCGCGAAGGGTTTTGCGCACGCCAGGATGACCCCGGCGGCGACGGCGAACAGGGTGATGACCGCGGCGCGACGGGCCCGCTCCGGTAGCCCACCCAGGGCCGCGGCGGTGCCCATCAACTCGGGCTCCTCCACGGCGCCGCGGCTGAGCTTGTAAAGGTAGAAACCGAACCAGGCCAGCAGTGCGACGCCCAGGGTGATGTGGATACGGCCGGTCGCCGGCACGAGGAAGGCGACGATCCCCGCGACGAGCAGGAACCCCAGTTCCACCCGGTTGCCGCGCTCGAGCCGCAGCGCAGCCGTCGGACCGCCCGTCCTGCGCGCGACCCACAGCGCCACCAGCACCACCACCGGCCAGCCCAGGCCCATCAACAACCGGTTGGAGCCGGTCATATTGGCCGCGGCGTACTGGGTGTACTCGGCGTGCGAGCCGGACTGGTAGGCGTAGTAGAGGTCGACGGCGTATTCGGGCAGCACGGCGATCAGCGCCAGCACCGCGATGGCCAGGCCGCCGGACACGTCGAGTTGCGCCGCCTCGGCCGCCCAGGCCAGCAGGAAACTCGCCGCGACGACGGCCGCGCCGTAGACGACCAGCGACAGCACGGGTGCGGGATGCAGCCCGGCGCAGCGCACGACGAGCGCGGGAGCGATGAAGATCGCGGTGGTGAGCAGCGAGCGCAGCAGCAGGTCTGCGGGTGTCCGGGTCCGACGGCGTTCGGCGATCAAAGCCATTAGCGTCCTTCGGTTCCTGCGGTCCGGGGCCCCGTCGGCGGTGGCGAGACTTCGGACCGACGTTGTGTCGGCCGAAGGTCTCGCTCGCCGGAAAACTCCCCGGTGGATGACCGGGCGACCGAAGCCGCCAGTATGTCGACCATCCGCAGCCGCCGGTAACCAGGCCGGCGATCTGGAACTACTCCCCTTCGCTACCCCGAGGCTAACCTTATTTGGATCGTCTGGCAACTTAGCGAAGCTACGAGTTTCTCGATGTCGGTGACCTGTATTTGCTGATCAACTAGGTATAATTTTGTTTTCGTTGACCCGAAACTATGGATTTGGCAAACCCCAACAATCCGGGTCAGCCTTGCACCGTCGGCCGAACGTTACGGATGTAGTCCAAGTAGTCGGGCGGGTAGCCAAGCCGGATGAGGCGATCCCTGAGGCTCTCGCCAAACTCGGATGACGCCAGGATCTCGAGGTCTTGGCCGACCAACTGCGCCGGCACACTCGCGGTTCTGGCCAGGACGTTGCCCGCGGCCTGGGCGTCGTAGGCGATGGCCGAACCGACCTTCTGCACCGCCGGCATGACGCGACCGGCGCTCAGATCCGCGCCCGCCTCCGTCGCCATGTCCCTGGTGAATCGTGCCGCACCCGAGATCTCGGCCGCGTTCGCCGTCGCCGTGGCAGCCAGAGTCGCACCGTTCGCCGCGTTCAGCCGGCCGACGAGGGTGCTGACATCCGCCAGGTCCTTCTGCCACGGGGCAATTTGCGCCGCCGCCGCTGAGGCTGCACCGTGGTAGCTCGCGAGTGCGGACACATTCTGGGCCCACAGCTCGTCATACGCACCCTCGATGGCCGCAATCAGCGGACCGTTGAGGCCCAAGAAGTTCGACCGCACCGCGGACACGAACTGCACACGATTGGTTCGCACCGTCATCGGATGCGCCACGGCGGCTTTCGCCGCCTCGAAAATCCCCGCTACCGCGTTGGCCTGGGCGGCAGCGGTGGCGGCACGGGTCGCCGCTTCGCCGAGAAAACCCGCATATTTGGCGGCCACTGCCGTCATCGCCACCGACGAGGGCCCCTGCCAAGGACCACCAGCTAACCCGGCAGTCACCGACCCGAAGCAATCAGCAGCGCTGCCCAACTCGTCGCTCAAGCCGGTCCACGCCGCAGCCGCACCCAGCATCGGCCCGGATCCCGCACCGGAATACATTTGCGCCGAGGTGATTTCGGGTGCCAATACCGCAAAGTTCATCGGTGGATCCTCTCGCATCCGGCAGCCCCCGTGCCGATAGCAAGAAATCCTACGACCAAACCGTGCGCAAAATTAACGTTTCCGCAAACTAGTCTTTTCAGCTACACCGGCGGCACTGATGGCGGTGTCGACCCTGGCGGCCCTGACGGCCCTGACGGCCCTGACGGGCTGACCGGCCGCGTCAGCCGGGCAGCACGGCGGCCGCTGCGGGCGCGCCGGTCAGGTACCCGATGTCTTCACGAATCAGTTCCGCCGGCAACGAGAGATCTTCGATGCCCAGGCGCGCCACGGTGTCCGCATCGTAGGCAACCGCAGCGGCGACATCCCTGGCCGCGGCAACTGGATCGCCGCCCACGACGGCGGCCTCCGCTGCCCGCAGGCTGCTTTCCGTCACTGCCGCCGCGCTCGACAGCTGCACCTGGTTGTCGCTGACCACGCGACCGATTGTGGCCGCGTCCATCTGCAGCAGGCCGCCGAGGTCGGCGGCCGGCGCGGTGGCCGGGGGCCTGTTGCCGGGCGCCGCCAGTATCTCGATGTTCTTGGAAACGATCTGCCCGGGCAGGGCGGCGTTCTCGACGAGCAACCGCCCGGCCGTCTGTGCGTCATAAGCGACTGCCGAGCGCAACGGCCCCCACAAGCGTCCCGGACCGAAGCGCGCTTCGACGAACGCCTTATTGACAGCGTCCCGGGTGAAGCGCGCCGCGTCGGCGATCTCGGCCGAGTTGGCCGCTGCCCGGGCCTCGATCATCGCCTTGTCGGTTTCGACCACCCGGCCGATGCGCGCGCCGAAGTCACCCAGCGCCTCCTGCCACGGCGCGATCTGGGCGGCCGCCGCCGAGGCTCCGGTGTGGTAAGCCGCCAGCGCGGACACATTCTGGGCCCAGAGTTCGTCGTATGCGCCCTCGATGGCGGCGATCAGCGGAAAGTTGAGGCCGAGGAAATTGGACCGGATTGCCGAGACGAATTGCATGCGGTTGGCCCGCACCGCCATCGGATGGGCAACGGCCGCCTTCGCGGCCTCGAAGACGCCCGCCACCGCCTTGGCCTGGGTGGCCGCCGTTACTGCGCGGGTTGCCGCCTCGGTCAAAAAGCTTGTGTACCTGGTGGCCACCGTCGTCATCGCGGCCGCCGCCGGACCCTGCCAGGGGCCGCCGGTCAATCCCGCGGTCACCGACGCGAAAGAGTCTGCGGCACAGCCCAACTCCTCACCCAATCCGGACCAGGCCGCAGCGGCGCCCAACATGGGTTCGGAGCCTGCGCCGGAATACATCTGCGCCGAAATGACTTCGGGTGCCAGCACCGCAAAGTTCACCAGTGGACCCCTCTCGCGTTCGAGTGTCGACAGCGAGGGATCCTACGACGCAGCGCAGCGGAAATTTACGTTTCCGCAGAACCGGTGTGCCAGCGGCTACTCCGCTTCGCGCAACCGCTCCTTGAGCGCGTCGAACTCGTCGCGAATGCCGGTGGGCAGCTTCTCGCCGACGAATTCCAGCCACTCCTCGATCAGCGGGATCTCCTCCCGCCACTCGTCGGTGTTGACCTTCAGCGCCTCGGCCACGTCCGCGGCGTCTGCTTCGAGCCCGTCGAGGTCCATGTCCTCCACTGCGGGGACCGTGCCGATCGGGGTGGTGCGCCCGCCGGCCTTGTGCTCGATGCGGTCGACGATCCACTTCAGCACGCGGCTGTTCTCGCCGAAGCCCGGCCACAGGAAGCGGCCGTCGTCGCCACGGCGGAACCAGTTGACGAAGAACACCTTCGGCAGCTTGGAGTCGTCGGCGTTCTTGCCCAGGTTGATCCAGTGGCCCAGGTAGTCACCGACGTTGTAGCCGAGGAACGGCAGCATGGCCATCGGGTCGCGTCGCACATTGCCGACCTTGCCCTCGGCCGCGGCGGTCTGCTCGCTGCCCAGGGTGGCGCCGATGAACACGCCGTGCTGCCAGTCGCGGGCCTCGGTGACCAGCGGAACCGTCGTCTTGCGGCGGCCGCCGAACAGGATGCCGGAGATCGGCACACCCTGCGGGTCGTCCCACTCGGGGGCCAGGATCGGGCACTGCGACATCGGGGTGCAGTAGCGGGAGTTGGGGTGGGCCGCGTTGGTCTCCGTCTCGCGGAAGTACCAGTCGTTGCCCTTCCAGTCGATCAGGTGCTGCGGGTCGCCTTCCAGACCCTCCCACCACACGTCGCCGTCGTCGGTCAGCGCGACGTTGGTGAACACGGTGTTGCCGCCGGCGATGGTGCGCATCGCGTTCGGGTTGGACTTCCAGTTGGTGCCCGGCGCGACGCCGAAGAAGCCGAACTCGGGGTTGACGGCGTACAGACGGCCGTCCTTGCCGAACCGCATCCACGCGATGTCGTCACCGAGGGTCTCGGCGCGCCAACCGGGGATGGTGGGCTGCAGCATCGCCAGGTTCGTCTTGCCACACGCCGACGGGAAGGCCGCGGCGAAGTAGTACGCCTTATTCTCCGGGGAGATGAGCTTGAGGATCAGCATGTGCTCGGCCAGCCAGCCCTCGTCGTGGGCCATGGCCGAGGCGATGCGCAGTGAGTAGCACTTCTTGCCCAGCAGCGCGTTGCCGCCGTAGCCGGACCCGTAGCTCCAGATCTCGCGGGTCTCCGGGAAGTGGGTGATGTACTTGGTGTCGTTGCACGGCCACGGGACGTCCTGCTGGCCCTCCTCCAACGGCGCACCCACCGAGTGCAGTGCCTTCACGAAGAAGCCGTCGTCGCCGATCTTCTCGAGCGCGGCCTGGCCCATCCGGGTCATGGTGCGCATCGAGACCACGACGTACTCCGAGTCGGTGATCTCGACACCGAGCTTGGGGTCCTCGGCACCCAGCGGACCCATGCAGAAGGGCACCACGTACATGGTGCGGCCGCGCATGGAACCGCGGTAGAGGTCCGTCATCAGCGAGCGCATCTCGCTCGGGTCTTTCCAGTTGTTGGTCGGACCGGCGTCGATCTCACGCTCGGAGCAGATGAAGGTGCGGGACTCGACGCGGGCGACATCGGACGGGTCGGACAGCGCCAGGTAGGAGTTGTGGTGCTTCTCGGGGTTGAGCTGCTTGAACGTGCCCGCCGCGACGAGCTGGTCGGCGAGCCGCTGGAACTCCTCCTCCGAACCGTCGGTGAACACCACCCGGTCGGGCTGGGTGAGTTCGGCAACCTCCTGCACCCAGGACAGCAGCCCCTGATGGTTGGTGGGTGCGGTGTCCAGGCCGGGGATGGTCGCTGAGGTCATCGAACTCTCCTGAATTCTGCTGCTCGGTATTCGTCTGTTTCAGTGGCATGCGTGTTCAGCACACTTAACGCTTTCTTATTCAGATTATCGCGCATCACTTGTCGCGTAAGTCCCAGGAGGGTATAAGCCTGCTCACAAGACCGATTCAGAAAGGTCTGTTTTCGTAGCGCAGCGAGGTTTCGGCCCGGACAATCCCCCGCCCCGTCGGTGTACCCGGTTCGCCGAGTTCTGCACGTACCGCGGTGAGCGCGGCCTGGATGGTCGGCATTTCGCGGTCGCGCACCGCCGCGGCGCGGGCGGCGGCCAGGGCATGCTCACGCAGTTCGCCGTCGATGGCGCTCACGTGGTCGGTGACCCGCACGTTCTCGGCGTCGTCGTGCGCGGCGACCGCGGTGCTCAACAGGGATTCGGCGGCCAGGATCCGGCTGGCCACCAGCTGTTCGGCGACCGAACGCAGCGACGACGTCGCCTCCCCCACCCAGCGGTCGAGCACTGCGCGGTCGCTGAGCAGGCTGCGGACGGTGACCACCCACGCCGTCGTCGCCAGTCCCAGCGCCACGCACGCCGCGATCCCGGCGGCCGTCAGCCCCGGGTGCAGGCCAGGAGTCAGCCCGGAGATCAGCCGGCTCAGCGTCAGGGCCACGCCGAGCCCGAACACGGCGCCGAAGACCATCAGCAGCCGCATCTCGAGGCGGCGCGACTTCAGTAAGGGGGCCGACACCGGGACGGCCGGCGCGGTGGGGGGCGGCAGATCCAGCGGAACGCCCATGGCCGCCGCGACCTCGGCGAGGTGAGCGTCGGCACCGGCGGCGATCTCCCCGGCCACTTCATCGAGCCGCACCTGGGCGGCCGCGGGGAACCGGGGGACCTGGCGCCGGGACAGTGCCGCGACGTCTTCCTGCAGTTCGCCGCGCAGCGCCGCGGTCTGGTTGCGTACCGCGTAGGACAGCTGGACCCTGGCCTGCTGGAGCTGTCCGCGCAGCGTGATGGTGCGTTCGGATCGCGACTGGCGACGCTGCCGCAGGGCCGCGCTGCGCTGGTCGCGCAAGGCGTCGACCCGGGCCTGCCGGCCGGCGCCGTCGGCGTCCCGGTCGAAGCGCCGCGCCACCGTCTGCAGTCGCGACTCCCAGGCCCGCAACCGGTTGCGTCGGCTCAGATCGGAATCCGCGAGCTGGGCCACGAGGGTGACGACCAGGTCGTCGACCTGCGGCGCGCCCACCTCCGGTGCGGCGGCGACGCCGACCCACGGCGCCTTGGCGTAGCGGGGCGCGTGCGCGGCCAGCGTGTCCCGGTTGGCGTCGAGCACGTCCCGCCAGCCGAGATGCACGTCGATCTTGGTCACCACGGCCACCACCGCGTCGGTGTTCTCCGCCGCGGCGTCGAGCAGCATGCAGTCCGACGCGGTCATCGGAGCCGAGGCCGACACCACGAACACCACTCCCAGCGGCGCGTCGCCGGTTCCCAGCTCTCCCGACTCGACGAAGGTGCGCTGCGGAACGCGTTCCCGCAGCGCCGCCGCCACACTGCTGACCCCGGCCAGCCACGGGCCCGTCACCAGCACCACGTCGCGCCGCCTGATGGCCGGCGCTCCGAGCTTCGGCCCGACCGCCGCCACCACGGCGTCGACCCGGGCCTCGGGATCGTCGCGGCTCACTGGGGCTCCTGACCGGCGGCCCACAGGCGCAGGGCCCCCCTGGCGATGTCCACACCGCAGGCGCGGTGCACGCCTCCCGGCGCCGAACGGGTGTAGCGCTGCCAGTACTGCGCGCGGCGCAGCGGCGCTGCGGGGCCGGGCGGCAGCCCGCAGGCCTGCGCGGCCTCCAGCGCGGCGCCCATCCGGGCGATCACGGTGTCGCCGGCGTTCAGAAACGCATCGACGGCCGGATCACCGACCGCCAGCGCTTCCAGTTCGGTGACGGCATCGAGAATCCGGCGATAGCGCGCCGGTGCTCCGGCGGCGACGAGCCGGCCGACGACCTCGTCGACCCCGCTGACCCGGCGCCACAGCGCCCGCACCTGCTTCGGGCCGCTGCCCTGCCGCAGGGCGGCGACCGCCAGCGCGATCCCGAACAGGTCCACTCCTGCCAGCAACTCCCGCGGAATCGCCGCCGGTGCCGGGTCCGCGGCCAGCGCACGCAACGCCGCCCAGCGCGCCGCGCCCGGATCATCGAGCGCGGCCAGGGCCAGCAACCCGCTCATCGGCAGCACCGGCACGCCGAGCAGCGCAGAGAACTCCGGGCACCGCGCGCTCGCCGCCGCCATCGGTCCGTCGCCGCCGAACCCGGTGAGGTCAGCCTTGTTCAGTACCGCAAGCACCGCACCCGAGGCCGAGTCCTCGGGCTTGACGACTTCGGCGATGACCTGAACGTCGAGGTCCGCCCCGCTTTCGACCACCGTGAACCACCGGCCGAGGGCGCGCGCCACCGTGCTGCAACCCACCCCCCGGCGTCCGCGGACCCGCACCCGCAGCGGCGCCGCGACCCGTTCGGCGATGGCCGCGATGCGCTGGTCAGCGGCCCTCCGGGCGAATTGCGTCAGCTGGTCGACGAAAATGTGCTGCCCCCTGTTCCCTGCATCCGAACCCCGCCCCGAATGGTGACATCTACCTCGGCCGCGCGCGAGCCAGGCATCCCCCGATACCAGCCGAAGGCAACTGTTGGGTATCAATCTGGACCACAGGCGGCTACACCCGCCCTTCATGGGCCACCATGGACGGATGCATGCGCAACCCGGGGTTGGGTTACGGCCCGACGCGCCCTGGGGCTATCTGCCTGCCACGAGTTTCCGGTCTCGGCGTTCGGCTCTGTCCGAGGCCCAGCGCCAGACCTGGGAGCGGCTGTGGCCGCAACTCGGCCGACAGGCCGACGACACCCCGCCCGGCCCGGGCGCCCCTCTGGATACCGAGTCCTGGTTCGGCCGCCGGGCACCGCTGGTGCTGGAAATCGGGTGCGGCAGCGGCACGTCAACACTGGCCATGGCCCAGGCCGAGCCGGATATCGACGTGATCGCGGTCGAAATTTACCGACGGGGCCTGGCGCAACTGCTGTGCGCGATCGACGCCGAGCAGGTGAGCAACATCCGGCTGATCCGCGGCAACGGGATCGACGTGCTCAAAGACCTGCTCACTGCGCAGTCGCTCATCGGAGTCCGGGTCTTCTTCCCGGACCCGTGGCCCAAGGCACGCCACCACAAACGCCGACTGCTGCAGCCCGGCACTGTTTCCCTCATCGCCGATCGGCTACTCCCCGGTGGTGTGTTGCACGTCGCAACCGACCATCCCGGTTACGCCGAGCACATCGAGGAGGTGGGTGCGCAGATGGAAGCCCAGTCCCGGTTCGTCCGTGCCGGCACCGACTCCGAATCACTACCGATCTCCGTGAATCGTCCCACCACCAAGTACGAGACGAAGGCTCAAGAAGCGGGCAGCCACGTCTGCGAGTTCGTATGGAAGCGGATTTGAGCACATGAGCATTACTGAAGAAGTGGCCACCGACACCTCGGCAACCTCCGATACGCCCGGATCGCTGGCACCCATCCTGGCGCCGGAACTGGCCCCCGATGTAGCCAAGGACGGACTGGCCAGTTTGGCCAAACCGGTCAAGCGGGTCCTGCTGGTCTGGGACGCCCCGAACCTGGACATGGGACTGGGCTCCATCCTGGGACGGCGCCCGACCGGGGTGGAGCGCCCCCGGTTCGACGCCCTGGGTCGCTGGCTGCTGGCGCGAACCGCTGCGGTCGCGGCCGGACTCGGCGCGGCGCAGGACGTCCGGGTCGAGCCGGAGGCGACGGTGTTCACCAACATCGCACCGGGCAGCGCCGACGTGGTGCGGCCCTGGGTGGACGCGCTGCGCAACGTGGGTTTCGCCGTCTTCGCCAAGCCCAAGATCGACGAGGACAGCGACGTCGACCGGGACATGCTCGAGCACATCGACCAGCGCTACAAAGAAGGTCTCGCGGGTCTGGTGGTGGCCTCCGCGGACGGTCAGGCATTCCGAATACCGCTGGAAGCCGTGGCCCGCGCCGGAACCCCAGTTCAAGTGCTCGGATTTCGTGAACACGCCAGTTGGGCGCTAGCGTCGGATACCTTGGAGTTCGTCGACCTGGAAGACATTGCAGGTGTTTTCCGGGAGCCACTGCCGCGGATCGGCCTAGATTCGCTACCTGAGCAGGGAGCTTGGCTGCAGCCGTTCCGGCCGCTGTCATCGCTGTTGACCTCGCGTGTGTGACAACCAAACATCTATACGCGGGTCTTTAAAGATCTTGAAGATCCAGTAAGGAGCTTACGTGTTCGCCTGGTGGGGTCGAACTGTGTACCGGATCCGGTACATCGTAATCGGGGTCACGGTGGCTCTGTGCCTGGGCGGTGGCATCTTCGGTCTCAGCCTGGGCAAGCACGTGACGCAGAGTGGTTTCTATGACGACGGCAGCCAGTCGGTCAAGGCGTCGGTGCTCGGCGACCAGGTCTACGGCCGCGACCGGACCGGCCACGTCGTGGCCATCTTCAAAGCGCCCGACGGCAAGACCGTCACCGACCCGGCGTGGTCGAAGAAGATCACCGATGAACTCAACAAGTTCGTCGCCGACCACCCGAAAGAGGTGTTCGGCTGGGCCGGGTATCTGCGGGCCCCCGACAGCACCAGCTCGGTCATCAAGGGCATGGCCACCGACGACAAGAAGTACACCTTCGTCTCGATCCCGCTCAAGGGCGACGACGACGACACCATCCTGACCAACTACAAGACCATTGAGCCGGCACTGCAGAAGCTCGACGGCGGCACCGTCCAGCTGGCCGGCCTGCAACCGGTCGCCAGCGCACTGACCGGCACCATCGCCACCGACCAGCGCCGCATGGAGGTGCTGGCCCTGCCGCTGGTGGCGGTCGTGTTGTTCCTGGTCTTCGGCGGCGCGGTCGCCGCCTGCCTTCCCGTCATGGTCGGCGGGCTGAGCATCGCCGGTTCGCTGGGCATCCTGCGGTTGATCGCGATGTTCGGACCGGTGCACTTCTTCGCCCAGCCGGTGGTCTCGCTGATCGGTCTCGGCATCGCGGTGGACTACGGGTTGTTCGTGGTGAGCCGGTTCCGCGAGGAGATCGCCGAGGGCTACGACACCGAGGCCGCGGTGCGGCGCACGGTGATGACTGCGGGCCGCACCGTGGTGTTCTCGGCGGTGCTGATCGCCGCCTCGGGCGCCAGCCTGTTGTTGCTGCCGCAGGGCTTTGTGAAGTCGCTGACCTACGCCCTGATCACGGCCGTCTCGCTGGCCGCGATCCTGTCCATCACGCTGCTGCCCGCCTGCCTGGGCGTTCTCGGCAAGCACGTGGACGCGCTCGGTGTGCGCACCGCTTTCCGGGTTCCCTTCCTGCGCAACTGGAAGGTCTCGCGGGCCTACCTGAACTGGCTTGCCGACCGCCTGCAGAAGACCAAGACCCGCGAAGAGGTCGAAGCGGGCTTCTGGGGCAAGCTGACGAACTTCGTCATGAAGCGCCCGCTGGCGTTCGCGATCCCGATCGTCGTGGGCATGATCTTGCTGATCATTCCGCTGGGCAACATGTCGCTGGGCGGCATGAGCGAGAAGTATCTGCCGCCGAACAACGCGGCGCGCCAGTCGCAGGAACACTTCGACAAGCTCTTCCCCGGCTACCGGACGAATCCGCTGACGCTGGTGATCGAGTCGACCAACCATCAGCCCGTCACCGACCAGCAGGTTGCGGACGTCCGCAGCAAAGCCATGCAGATCAGCGGGTTCATCGAGCAGGACAACGACCCGTCGAACATGTGGCAGGAACGCCCCCAGGCACCGGGCGGGTCCAAGGACCCTTCTGTCCGGGTGCTGCAGAACGGGCTGCTCAACCCCGCTGACTCGTCCAAAAAGCTCGAAGAGTTACGCGCGATAACGCCGCCCAAGGGCATCGAGATACTCGTCGGGGGGACGCCGGCGCTGGAACAGGACTCGATTCACAGCCTGGTGGACAAGGCGCCGCTGATGGTGTTGGTGCTGATCAGCACGACCATGGTGCTGATGTTCCTGGCTTTCGGATCGGTGGTATTGCCGATCAAGGCGGCGGTGATGAGCGTGCTGACGCTCGGGTCCACGATGGGCATCCTGACCTGGATATTCATCGAAGGCCATGGCGCCGGACTGCTGAATTTCACGCCGACGCCGCTGATGGTGGTGATCATCGCTCTGGTGGTCGCAGTCGGCTACGGCCTGGCGACGGACTACGAAGTGTTCCTGGTCTCCCGCATGGTCGAGGCCCGCGAGAACGGCATGTCCACCCAGGAATCGATCCGCATCGGTACGGCCACCACCGGTCGCCTGATCACCGCGGCCGCGCTGGTCCTCGCGGTGGTTGCGGGTTCGTTCGTGTTCTCCGATCTGGTGATGATGAAGTATCTGGCGTTCGGTCTGATGGCGGCGTTGCTGCTGGACGCTACCGTGGTCCGGATGTTCCTGGTGCCGTCGGTGATGAAGCTGCTCGGTGACGACTGCTGGTGGGCACCGCGCTGGATGCGACGCCTGCAGAACCGCATCGGCCTGGGTGAGATCCAGTTGCCCGACGAGCGCAAGCGGCCGGCCACCAAGACCCGCCCGCCGGTGACGGCCGGACTGGTGGCAGCCGGTGCCGGGGCGTCACGCAAGCCGCACGACCCGACGCACCCGGCCGCATTGACACGGGCGGCCCAGCCGGAGCTGGCACCCGCGCCCGCGGCGCCCTCCCCGCAGGTTCCGGTGCGGGCCACTCCCGCCACCGAGCCACCCACGGCCCGCCTGTCGGCGCCCGGGGCGACCCGCAACGGCCCGGCGCCGCGGCCGGCCGGCCGTGGCCCCGCATCCAAGAACGCGACGCCACCGTCTGCCGGCGAGACCAACAAGATGCCGGTGGCAGGTAACCGTCCGGAGCCCACTCCCGCCCCGGATCCGGCCGACAAGACCGCCGCCCTGCCGGTCCAGCGCGCCGAGGGCGACGACTCCGACACGGCCACCGAGAAGCTGAATGCCCGCGGTATCCAGGAGGACAGCACGGTGGACACCTCGCGCCGGCGGCGTACCGGTGGCGGTGGCCTGTCCGCGCAGGACCTGCTGCGTCGCGAGGGCCGGCTCTAGGGGTTATTCGGGGCTATGCACAACTTTCGATCGATCAGCGGTGCCTTTGCAGCTGTTGTCGCAGCCGCCGCAATGTCGGGCATCGGCGGACTCTGGGCCGCTCCCGCCCACGCCGACGGCCCCGTCCAGGTGCAGAGCCGGATGGGCAATGTGTGCTTGGACGCGCCGGACGGCAGCTGGCTGACCGCGGTGGTGATCAATCCCTGCAACGGCTCGGACAATCAGCGCTGGAATCAGAACGGCGCTCAGCTGGAGAGCGTGGCATTTCCGGGGAATTGCCTGACATCGCCGAACGAGGATCGGTGGACGGCGCACCTCGGGCCCTGCCTGAACTGGTTCAACCAGCAGTGGAACCCCCAGCCCAACGGCCACATCATGATCAGCCTGGACGGGTGCCTCACGGCCCTGGGCGGACCCAACCCCGGGACGTGGGTCTCCACCCGGTTCTGTGGCGGCGACGTCGACCAGGGCTGGAATCTGGTGCCCTAATCGTCGGGTCTGTCGGGCTTGTCCGGTTTTGCCTGCAGGATCGCCGACACCTCGTCGTTGTCCTTCTGGCTCTCCGCCTCGGCCTCCGGATCGGAGGCCAGCAGCACCTGCATCGCGTTGTTCAGGAACGCCACCGTCGGAACGGACAGCAAAGCGCCGACGATGCCGGCCAGCACACCGCCGGTTGAGATCGCCAGCACCACCGCCAGCGGGTGGATCGACACTGCACGACCCATCACCAGCGGCTGCAGGATGTGCGCCTCGAGCTGATTCACCACGACCAGCAAGCCGAGCGTCAGCAGCGCGTACAGCATCCCCTTGGCCAGCAGCGCCACCACCACCGCCAGCAAACCTGACACCAGGGCACCGATCAGCGGTACGAACGCACCCAGAAACACGATGGAGGCCAGCGGCAGCGCCAACGGCACCCCCATGATCGCCAACCCGGCGCCGACCCCGGCCGCGTCGGTCAGCGCGACCAGGAAGGTGGCCCGGATGTATCCGGTCAGGGCGCCGTACCCGGCGTGACCGGCCGCGTGCACGCGATCGCGGACGTGGGCCGGGAAGATCTTCTGCACGTACTGCCAGATGTTGCGGCCGCCGTACAGGAAGAAGATCAGCGTGAACAGCACCAGCACGGCCGCCGTGACCAGCTCGGTGATGGTGGCGGCCGTGGACAGCGCGCCGCTGGTCAGCTTGGCCTGATTGTTGCGCAGGGCTTCGATCGCGGCGTTGCCCGCGTTGTCGATCTGCTCGCGGCGCAGGTGGGCCGGTCCCTCGATCAGCCATCTGCGGCTGCTGTCGATACTGTGTTCCACCTGCTTGACCAGGTCGGGCACGCCGACGATGAACTGGCTGACGACGAAGGCCAGGATGCCGCCCAGGATCGCGAACCCGCTCAACAACACCACCGTCACCGCGGCTCCGCGCGGCAGGCCATGCTCGTCCAGCCAGTCCACCGCCGGCACCAGCAAAGCGCTGAGCATCAGCGCCAGCAACACCGGCACCACGATGACTTCGAGCCGGTCGACCACCCACAGCAGGGCAACGGCGGCCGCGACGATCACGAGCAGTCGCCAGGACCACGCTGCGGTCTTGCGCACGAGAGGGCTGACCGCTTCGTCGTCCAGATTTGCCGGCATCAAGCCAGCCTAGCCGGGATGTCCCGCAAATCCGGCCGCCACGATCCGGTCACGACCTCAGAACAACGCCGACACGTCGGCGACGTGCAGCGATGCGTCGGGCACCGGCACGGCTACCCTAATGCGATGTCGTCCGACGCCGGTGCCCGCAAGTTTGCGGGACTACGCCTCGCCCGGGGCGAGAAGGCGGCGCGCGGCAAACACTGGTGGCTGCGGTGGGTGGTGTTGTCCGTCGTCGCGATCGTGCTCGCCGTCGAGGTGATTCTGGTGCGCGATCAGCTGGCCAAGGCATGGACGAGTCTGTTCGAAGCCAACTGGTGGTGGCTGGTCGCCGCGATGGTGGCCGCGGCGGCGTCGATGCACAGCTTCGCCCAGATTCAGCGCACGCTGCTGCGTTCCGCCGGAGTCCACGTCAGGCAACTGCGCTCGGAAGCGGCCTTCTACGCGGCCAATTCGCTGAGCACGACGCTGCCCGGCGGCCCGGTGATATCGGCGACGTTCCTGCTGCGTCAGCAGCGCATCTGGGGCGCCTCCACGGTGGTCGCGTCGTGGCAGCTGGTGATGTCGGGCGCGCTGCAGGCGGTGGGGCTGGCCGTGCTGGGGTTGGGCGGGGCGTTCTTCCTGGGCGCCAAGAACAACCCGTTCTCGTTGCTGTTCACCCTCGGCGGTTTCATCGCGCTGCTGTTGTTGGCGCAGGCGGTGGCGTCGCGCCCGGAACTGATCGAAGGGATCGGCAGCAAGGTGCTGTCGTGGGTCAATTCCATTCGCGGCAAACCAGCCGAGACCGGTCTGGAGAAGTGGCGCGAGATCCTCATGCAGCTCGAGTCGGTGAGCCTGAGCCGGCGCGACCTCGCGGTGGCGTTCAGCTGGTCACTGTTCAACTGGGTCGCCGACGTCGCGTGCCTGGGCTTCGCGGCCTACGCCGCCGGCGATCACGCGTCGGTCGCCGGACTGACGGTCGCCTACGCGGCGGCCCGCGCGGTGGGCACGATTCCGCTGATGCCGGGTGGCCTGCTGGTCGTCGAGGCCGTGCTCGTCCCCGGCCTGGTGTCCAGCGGCATGGGACTGCCGAACGCGATCTCGGCGATGCTGATCTACCGGCTGATCAGCTGGCTTTTCATCGCCGCGGTCGGCTGGGTGGTGTTCTTCTTCATGTTCCGCACCGAGAAGCTCAGCGAATCCGGTTCGGACGACGACCCACCCACCGATCCCGAGCTGCGGGTACCGGACGTCAGGGCCTTCGCCGACCCGGCCGACTCGGCGTTGCAGGGACCGCTGCCCCCGCTGGACCCGGCTGGTTAACCGCCCGGCTTCGGCGCGGGCGCCGGCTTGGGCGCACTGGTCGGCGCGGCGACGGCGGGCACGCCCGGCACCGGAGCGGCACCGGCAGGCGCCGGACCCGGCAGCGGCGCCGCCGGAGCACCGCCACCACCCGGCAGACCGGGCAGGCCGCCCTGGGCCGCCTGCACCATGGTGAGCGCCTGCGGCAGCGAGATCGGCAGCTTGCACTGGGTGCCCAGCTTGTTCAGCGGGTTGGCCAGCCCTTGCATGTCGAGCGCCACCTTGGGATTCGCCTCGAAGTACGCCTTGATCGTGCCCAGCGACTGCGGCCCGGCCTGATCCTGCAGTGCGCTGGTCATCACCTGGTTGGTCTCCGGGTGCGAGTCCAGGTAGTCCCCCATCGACTTGGAGACCGAACCGATGGTGCGGGCCACCTCGCTGGCCGCGCACGGGTCCGTCGATCCCGTGGCCGCCGGCGCCTGCAGAACGGCGCTCCCGGCACAGGACAGGCCGGTGGCGGCCACGACGGCGAACAGCCCGCGGCGCAGGAACGGCCCCTGGAACGGCCCCTGGAACGGCGTAGATGGCATGGATGACTCCTCACGATTCGCCGCCCGAAGTCCCCCCACGGCGGCCACAGACATCCTGCCATCCCGCCCGGCGGGGTCGCCAATTCACGCTGGGCGCGCAGGTCGATCACGACTTAACAACGATCCCGGCAAACGGGTGTCGTCGCAGCTCAGCACGCGATAAGCAAAGCTAGGACTCCGGGCTCTCGGGTAGGCTCGCGGGCACGTGCTGCGCAAGAAACACGGGGAGATAGAAAATCCAGCAGTTCATGATGCGGCTGAGCCGCAACCTGCGCAGATACCGCTGGTTCGTCTTTGCAGGCTGGCTGCTCGCCCTGGTTCCGGCGGTTTATCTGGCCATGACGCAGTCGGGGAATCTGACCGGCGGCGGGTTCGAGGTTGCCAATTCCCAGTCGCTGGCCGTCCACGACCAACTCGTGGAGCAGTATCCCGAGCTGGGGGCATCGCCGTTGGCCCTGGTGGCCGCCCCCCGCGCCGACGCCACCTATCAGGACATCAACGACGCGGTCGCCGAGCTCAAACGCATCGCCGACGAGCTTCCCGGCGTCACCGAAGCGCCCAACCCCACCCAGCGCCCACCCCAGCCTGACCGGCCCTACGTGGTGTCCCTGCATCTGGACGCCCGCAATCCCGGCACCAGCGACGTCGCCAAGAAGCTGCGGGAACGGGTCGGCATCCAAGGCGACCAGTCCGGGCAGACCGCCAACGGCCGGGTCCGGCTCTACGTCATCGGGCAGGGGGCGCTCAGCGCCGCGGCCGCCGCGAACACCAAGCACGACATCGCCAAAGCCGAGGAATGGAACCTGCCGATCATCCTGATCGTGCTGCTGGCGGTGTTCGGTTCGCTGGCTGCCGCGGCGATTCCCCTGGCGCTGGGTGTCTGCACCGTCGTGGTGACCATGGGGCTGGTCTATGCGCTGTCGATGCACACGCCCATGTCGGTGTTCGTGACCTCGACGGTGTCCATGTTCGGCATCGCGCTGGCCGTCGACTATTCGCTGTTCATCCTGATGCGGTTCCGGGAGGAACTGCGTACCGGCCGCCAGCCGCAGGAGGCCGTGGACGCGGCGATGGCCACCTCCGGTCTTGCCGTGGTGTTGTCCGGGTTGACCGTCATCGCCTCGCTCACCGGCATCTACGTGATCAACACCCCGGCGCTGCGTTCGATGGCCACCGGCGCCATCCTCGCGGTCGCGGTCGCGATGCTGACGTCGGCGACGCTGACGCCGGCGTTGCTGGCCACGTTCTCCCGGGCGGCGGCCAAGAGATCGCCGCTGCTGCACTGGTCACGCCGGCCGGAGAGCACGGTGTCCCGGTTCTGGACGCGCTGGGTCACCTGGGTGATGCGCCGGCCCTGGATCTCCGCGCTGGCGGCCTCGGCGGTGTTGCTGCTGATGGCGGCGCCGGCGCTGTCGATGGTGCTGGGCAACAGCCTGCTGCGCCAGTTCGACTCTTCCCACGAGATCCGGGCCGGGGTGGCCTCGGCGTCGCAGGCCCTCGGCCCGGGCGCACTGGGTCCCATCCAGGTTCTGGTGACCTTCCCCGACTGGCCGCAGGGACAGGACGCCGTGCCGGTGCGTGCGCAGAAGCTCGCCGCCCTGCGCGAGAAGATGGCGCAGGGGCCCAACGTCGCCTCGGTGAGCCCGCCGCAATATGCCGACGACAACAAGAGCGCCCTGCTCAACGCGGTGCTGTCGGTCGATCCAGAAGATCTGCGCGCCCGGCACACCGTCGACTGGATGCGCACCCAACTGCCGAGGGTCGGGGGCGACGCCCAGGTTTCCGTGGGCGGCTCGACCGCGCTGATCAAGGACTTCGACGGGCGGGTGGCGCAAACCCAGCCGCTCGTGCTGGGCTTCGTCGCGCTGATCGCTTTCATCATGCTGCTCCTCTCGGTGCATTCGGTGCTGCTGGCGCTCAAGGGCGTGCTGATGACGCTGCTGTCGGTGGCGGCCGCCTACGGCAGCCTGGTGATGGTCTTCCAGTGGGGCTGGGCCGAGGCACTCGGTTTCCCGCACCTGACATCGATCGACAGCACCGTTCCCCCGCTGGTCCTGGCGATGACGTTCGGGTTGTCCATGGACTACGAGATCTTTCTGCTCACCCGTATCCGGGAGCGTTTCCTGCAGACCGGCCACACTCGCGACGCCGTGGCCTACGGCGTCAGCACCAGCGCGCGCACCATCACCAGCGCGGCGCTGATCATGATCGCGGTGTTCTGCGGGTTCGCCTTTGCGGGCATGCCCCTGGTTGCCGAGATCGGTGTGGCGTGTGCCGTCGCGATCGCGGTCGACGCCACCGTCGTGCGCCTGGTGCTGGTGCCGGCGCTGATGGCGATGTTCTCGAAGTGGAACTGGTGGATACCGGGCTGGCTGGGTCGCATGCTGCCGTCGGTTGACTTCGACCGGCCGCTGCCCGACGTCGATCTCGGTGGCGTCGTCGTCATCCCCGAGGACATCACCGCCGCGATCGCCCCCAGCGCCGATCTGCGGGTGGTGATCAAATCGGCCGCTAAGCTCAAAAACCTTGCGCCCGATGCTATTTGCGTCGCAGACCCGCTGGCGTTCAGCGGTTGCGCCCGCAAGGAAGGCCCGGAATCGGCGGAGGCCGACACGGTGGCGCTGGCCACCGGTCCGGTCGGCAAGGTCAGTCTGGCGGCCCGCAGCAGCATCGCCCGGGCCATGTCGTGGTCCGATCGCCCGGTCCATCCGGTCACCTTGTGGCGCGGGCGCCTTTCGGTGGCCCTCGACGCGCTGGAGAGCAAAGGCACCCGGAACGGATTCCGCCGCAGCAGCCCGGTGGAGACCACCAACGTGCAACTGCCGACCGGTGACCGGCTGCTGATCCCGACGGGGGCGGAAACGCTGCGGTTCAAGGGTTACTTGATCATGAGCCGTAACAGCAGCCGCGATTATGCCGATTTTGCTGACATGGTCGACGCAATGGATCCGGAGACCGTCGCGATGGTGCTGGCCGGGATGGACAGGTATTACTGTTGTCAGCCTCTCGGCTCGTCTTCGCAATCGCAACGGATGGCCACCGAGCTGGTTCGCCGGCTCGCGGATCCTGATCCGTCCGATCTGGACGAGGATTGGCCCGAACCCGATGCGAGGGCAGACTGGGAGGAGGTCAGGCAGCGCTGCCTGTCCGTGGCCGTGGCAATGCTGGAGGAGGCGAGGTGACGTTGGCTGCCGACCAGCGAAATCCCGCGCCTGCTGCGCAAGTGCGGCGACCCGACACTGACCAGCCGGTGGAGTTCTGGTCCACCGCGGCGATCCACTCCGCCCTGCAGAGCGGCGACATCGCCACCTGGAAGCGCATCGCCGCCGCCCTCAAACGCGACCCCTACGGCCGGACGGCCCGTCAGGTCGAGGAGATTCTGCGCGGCACCCGGCCCGTCGGCATCGCCAAGGCACTCTGGGAGGTGCTCGAGCGCGCCCGTACCCATCTCGAGGCCAACGAACGCGCCGAGGTGGCGCGGCACGTGAAGCTGCTGATGGACCGGTCCGGCCTGGTGCAGCAGGAGTTCGCCTCGCGCATCGGGGTAGCTCCGGAGGATCTCGCGACCTACCTCGATGGCAGCGTCAGCCCGTCGGCCTCACTGATGATCCGGATGCGCCGGTTGTCCGACCGGTTCGTCCGGGTGAAGAACGAGCGGTCGGCCAACTCCAACTAGCTAGCGTGAGTTGATCGGGACGATGTCCTGCACCAGCCAGTCGTTGCCGCGCTTGCTCAAGGTGACGCGGACGGCCGGGGCGGCCTGACTGGGCGGCTGGCCGGGGGCGTTCTGGGTGACCCGCATGATCACCGCGACGCTGGCCGCGGACGGCCCGATGGCCTCGACACCGGCCGCCAGCGTGGACGCCTGCGCGGTGACCTTGCGCTGCAGCAGGTCCGCGCTGGTCTTGGTGTACTCCTCTTTGAACTTGCCTGCCTTGTCCGGCACCATCAGCGACGCGGCGCGCTCGATCGAGGCACCCGGCGCCGTCGGCGAGAACGATGCCACCGCCTCGGCCACGCCTGTGGCGACCTGAACCACCGCGACGGAGTCCTTCTTGAAGTCGTCGTCCTTGGTGGTCCAGTGCGTGTATCCGGTCAGCACCGCGGCGCACAGGGCCACGGCCGCCAGAAAGGCAACGGCCAGCCGCAGCCCCGGTGCGTCGTCGTCGGTGCCGACCGTGACCGCGTCGCGGCGCAGCAGCCAGAAGTTGATCACGACACCCTCGACGACCAGCAGCGCCAGCGCGGCGGCCACCGCGACCCACCAGCGCGGCCAGGCCAGCACCGCGCCGATCCCGAACAGCGCGACCAGCGCCGCCAGTGGTGCCAGCACATCGAAGGCCGCCAGCCGCCATGCGTTCCTCATCGGATCGACTCCAGCTTGGAGATCAGCATCTTGTTGTCCACGTTGGACACGTCCAGGCGCAGGTTCCAGTGCACCACCTGCGGTTTGGCGCCGGCGTTCTCGCTGACCGAGGTGGCGACCAGCATCACCGAGTCGGTCCGGGTGGCGAACGCCGGGAGTTTCGTCGTCACCACCGGCCGCGGGGAGCCGGGCACGGTGTCCAGATCGCGGTGCACGGTGTCGATCGCCACCGCCTCGATCTGGCCGGCGCTCTTGGCCTGCAGCTTCTCCACCACCTTCCGGTAGTCCATGATCGCGGCCTCGAAGTCGGTGTTCAGCTGGCCGACCGTACCGTCGTGCAGCCGCTGCAGGCTGGCGTCGATGTTCCCGACGTTCATGTTGATCAGGATCTCGGTCCAGTCGGCCGCGGCCGCCATCACCCGGGACAGATAAACGCGCTCGCCCGAGTCGTCCCGATGGCCGAACCAGATCAGCCCGCCGAGGACCAGCGCGGCCACCGAGATGAGGCCCAGCACGGTGGAGGCGATGCCGTAGGTGGAGAACACCCGGGCGTCATCGTCGGGGTCGTCGTCGTCGGTATCTGCAGCGTCTTCGGCGTCTTCTGTGTCGTCGATGTCTTCGGCGTCCTGGTCAGGCATGGTGCGATCGTTGCACCCGAAAAGAGATGGAAGGATGGCGGGGTGACAGTAGAGGCCATCCGCTCGGGCATCGACCTGAGCTACGTCGACGCCGCCGCCCGCCCCCAGGACGACCTTTTCGGCCACGTGAACGGGCGCTGGCTGACCGAGTACGACATCCCCGCCGACCGCGCGACCGACGGGGCTTTCCGGACCTTGTTCGACCGGGCCGAAGAGCAGGTGCGCGACATCATCGTGCAGGCCAGCGAGAGTCAGGCCGCACCGGGGACCGACGAGCAGCGGATCGGCGACCTGTACGCCAGCTTCCTCGATGAGGACACCGTGGAACGACGCGGCCTGCAGCCGCTGCTCGACGAACTGACCGCCATCGACGGCGCGGCGGACCGCAGCGCGCTCGCGACCCTCATCGGCGCCCTGCAACGCACCGGGGTAGGCGGCGGTGTCGGGTTCTACGTCGACACCGATTCCAAGAACTCCGCCCGCTACCTGGTGCACTTCTCCCAGTCGGGCATCGGCCTGCCGGACGAGTCGTACTTCCGCGACGAGCAGCACGCCGCCGTGCTGGCCGCCTACCCGGGCCACATCGCCCGGATGTTCAGCCTGGTCTTCGGGGGCAGCGCGGAGGATCACGCCGAAACGGCCGCCCGCATCGTGGCGCTGGAGAGCAAACTGGCGGCCGCGCACTGGGACGTGGTCAAACGCCGTGACGCCGAGCTCACCTACAACCTGCGCACCTTCGCCGAGCTGGAGGAGACATCGGGCTTCGACTGGTCCGGATGGGTGAGCGGCCTGGGCATCACGCCCGAGGCCGTCGCCGAACTGGTTGTCCGGCAACCGGATTACCTCAGCGCCTTCGCCGATCTGTGGAGCGGTGAAGACCTCGAAGACTGGAAGAGCTGGGCCCGGTGGCGCTTGATCCGCGCCCGCTCGCCGTGGCTGACCAGCGAGATGGTCGAGGCGGACTTCGACTTCTACGGACGCCGGCTGACCGGCACCGAGCAGATCCGGGACCGCTGGAAGCGGGCGGTCGCACTGGTGGAGACGCTGATGGGCGACTCCGTCGGAAAGCTCTATGTGGAACGGCATTTCCCGCCGGGGGCCAAGGACCGCATCGATGCGCTGGTGGCCAACCTGCGGGAGGCGTACCGAATCAGCATCAGCGATCTGGACTGGATGACACCCGAAACCCGCCAGCGGGCGCTGACCAAACTCGACAAGTTCACCGCAAAGGTCGGCTATCCGGTCACCTGGCGCGACTACTCCGCGCTGGTCATCGACCGCGACGACCTGTACGGCAACTTTCAGCGCGGCTACGCCGTCAACCACGACCGGGAAATGGCCAAGCTCGGCGGACCGGTCGACCGCGACGAGTGGTTCATGACTCCGCAGACCGTCAACGCCTACTACAACCCGGGAATGAACGAAATCGTCTTCCCCGCAGCCATTTTGCAGCCTCCTTTCTTCGACGCCGAAGCCGACGACGCGGCCAACTACGGCGGTATCGGAGCGGTGATCGGGCATGAGATCGGGCACGGATTCGACGACCAGGGCGCCAAGTACGACGGTGACGGCAACCTGGTCGACTGGTGGACCGACGCCGACCGCACCGAGTTCGCGGCCCGCACCAAGGCGCTGATCGAACAGTACGAGGCCTACACACCGCGCGCGCTGGCCGACCACCAGAACCCACCACACGTCCAGGGCGCCTTCACCGTCGGCGAGAACATCGGCGACCTGGGCGGCCTGTCGATCGCCCTGCTGGCCTACCAGCTGTCGCTGCAGGGCGAGCCCGCTCCGGTGATCGACGGCCTGACCGGCGTGCAGCGGGTGTTCTTCGGCTGGGCTCAGGTGTGGCGGACGAAATCGCGTGATGCCGAGGCAATTCGGCGGCTCGCGGTGGACCCGCACTCGCCGCCGGAATTCCGGTGCAACGGCGTCATCCGCAACGTTGACGCGTTCTACGAGGCTTTCGACGTGTCAGAATCCGACGAGCTGTTCCTGGAACCGCCGCGGCGCGTCCGTATCTGGAACTAGCGTTTCCGGCGCGAGCAGGGGGTCACCCCTTCCCGCGAGTTGGGGGTCACCCCTTCCCGCGAGCAGACGCGAACTCGCATAGATCCGCGCTTATGCGTGCGATTTCGCGTCTGGTCGCGAAGATGCGGGGCATGCCTCAATCCGCGCGGGCACATGCTTGTGCCAGGGCGTGCCCGCGTACGGGTCGCGCCACTTGGTCGACGTCAGGGCGTTCGGGGCCACCCCCGGTACCACGGTGCGGCCGTCCTCGCCGACATAGTCCAGCCCGAAACCATTGGGCAGGGCCGCATGTCCGGGCAGCATGGTCTCGGTGATCTCGACGGTGGCCTCCGCGCTGCCGGCCGCCGTAGTGATGCGCGCCCGGCCGCCGTCGTCGAGACCCAGCGCCTGGGCGTCCTCGACGCTGACCCGCAGCGCCCCGTCGGCGTCGCGCTTGCGCCAGGACGGGTCGCGGAAGATGTCGTTGGCGGTGTAGGCCCGCCGCTCCCCCACCGACAGCACGATCGGCAGCTCGTCGCTGGTCAGGCGCTCCGGCGCGGTCGCCAAAGCCGTTATGCCATACAGCATTTCGGGTATTTCCAGGGCGATCTTGCGGTCGCTGTGACTGATCAGCGCGAAGTCGTCCTCGTAGTTGTGCACCGTGAAGGTGATCCCGGATCGGCCGTGCAGGATCGCGTCGAACAGCGCGTTGCCGTCGGCGTGCCCGGCTCGCCGCACGGCGTCGGGGTACGTCATCGCCGTCTTCTGGGCCTGACCCCACAGCGCCGCCGCGCCGGCCATTCCCTCCGGCAAGGTCGGACCCAGCGTCTCGTACAACACGTACGGCAGCACCCGGGCCAGTGACGGGTTGCCCGCGACCGCGCCGAAAAACGCCTCGGTGTACGCCTGGCGACCCTGGGCGGCGGCTTCGCGCAACGGCCGCAGATCGTCCTCCGAGACAACTCCCAGCGCGCGCACCAGCCGCGCCCAGATCTCGGGTTCGGGCAGCGTCCCGGGCAGCGGCGGGAACAGGGGATGACGCAATTGCATTGCGTTGTGCGGGAATTCGAGGTTGAAGAACGTGCACTCGGGCTTCTCGAACTGGGACGCCGCGGGCAGCACGTAGTGCGCCAGCCGGGCGGTTTCGGTCATCGCGACATCGACGACCACCAGCAGCTCCAGCGCCTGGAACGCTTCGCGGCACGCGGCCGAGTCGGCCACCGAGTGGGCCGGGTTGCTGCTTTCGACGATCATGGCCCGGAACCGGTCCGGGTGGTCGGTGAGGATCTCCTCGGGGACGACGTTGCACGGCACCAAACCGGAGATGATCGGCGCTCCGGTCACCGGCGTGCGTCCCGAGACGGTACTGAACAGCGGCGCGAACGACGAATGCAGATGCTGTCCGCCCTTTTTCGCGAAATTGCCGGTCAGGATCCACAGCAGCTTGTTCAGGTAGGAGCACACGGTACTGTTCGGCGCCTGTTGCACGCCGAGGTCCTCGAACACCGCCACGCTGCCGGCCGTGCCGATGCGCCGTGCCGCCGCGCGCAGCAATTCCTCGTCGACTCCGCAGCGCTGGGCGTACTCGGCGACCGGAACGTCGGCGAGCACCCCGCGCACCGTCGCTACGCCGTGCACATGCTCGGCGAGAAACGCTTCGTCACAGAGGTTTTCCTGCACCAGCACCGCGGCCAGCGCAGCCAGGCACCAGGCGTCGGTTCCGGGCCGCACCCGCAGATGGAAGTCGGCCATCTTCGCGGTGTCGGTGACGACCGGGTCGATCACGATCATCGACCGTCGCGGATCCTTGGCGATCTCGTTGAGCACCACCCGAGCCCGGGGGAAACTCTGTGACATCCAGGGGTTCTTGCCGACGAATACCGATACCTCGGCATGTTCGAACTCGCCGCGGGTGTGCCCACCGTAGAGTTGCCCGTCGACCCACGCCTCGCCGGTTTTCTCCTGCGCCAGCGCGTTTGAGCGGTATTTGGACCCCAGCGCCTTGAGGAACGCGCCGCTGTAGGCGCCACCGAGGTGATTGCCCTGGCCGCCGCCGCCGTAGTAGAAGATCTTGTCGCCGCCGTAGGTGTCGCGGATGTGCTTGAAGCCCTCGGCGATCTCGACAATCGCGGTGTCCCAGTCGATTTCCTCGTAGCTGCCGTCGGCGCGCCGGCGCAGCGGTGAGGTCAGCCGCCCTCGGCCGTTCTGATAGTGATCCAGCCGCAGCGCCTTGTTGCAGGTGTATCCCTGCGACGCTGGATGCTCCTTGTCGCCCCGGATCCGGGCCAGGGTGCGGCCGTCGGTCTGCACGACGATGCCGCAGTTGCACTCACACAGGATGCACGCGGTGGGCTGCCAATCACTCATGGGGCAGATTCCTTTCGAACAGCTCACGCAACTGACGGTGTACGAGGTCCAGCGGCGCCAGGTCGCGTCGCACCCGCGCGAGCAGCAGCGCGCCCTCGAGCGCGGCCGTCGCGAACTCCGCGAGCTCACCGGCCCGCTCCGCGGCGATGCCGTCGGCGGCGAAGCGCGCGGCGATCAGGTCCGACCACCGGTCGAACACCGCCGCCGCATGCTCCACCACGGGCGCCATCCGGTCCCGGTCGTCGTTGTCGAAGCCCGCTTCCACCGACACGGCCGCGATCGGGCAGCCCGCGCGGAAATCGGTGGCCAGCAACTGTTCCCGGTATTTGGCGATCAACGTGTCCAGCAGCGCAAGACCACTGTCGGCCTCCGTGATGACCGAGGCGATGTGTTCGCCGGCGAAATCGACCGCCTCGCACAACAATTGCGTGCGCCCGCCCGGGAAGTGGTGGTAGGCCGAGCCGCGCGGGGCGCCACTGTGGGCCAGCACATCGGATATCGCGGTCGCCCGCGCACCGCGCTCCCTGATCAGCAGGGCGGCGGACACGACCATCCGCTCACGGGGACTTCGCATATGTATGATGCTATACATAATTTGAGCCCGCGACCAGACGCAAAATCGCCCTTCCCGAGGCCGGAAAGGGCGATTCTGTGAGTGCTGGGCGGAACTGGCTACAGCTGCCAGTCCGAGGCGCCGTCAGGCTTGTTGTAGGTCCCGACGGAGTTCTTGACCACGATCGGGTCACCACTGCCGAAGTTGTCGAAGAACCACTTCGCGTTGGCCGGGCTCAGGTTGATGCAACCGTGGCTGACGTCGCGCTTGCCCTGGTCGGCCACCGACCACGGCGCACTGTGCACGAAGTTGCCGCTGTTGTCGATCCGGACGGCATCCGACACGGTCACCTTGTACCCATTCGGCGAGTTGACCGGGACCCCGTACGTCGAGGAGTCCATCACCACCGTCGGCATCTTCTCCAGCACGTAGTAGGTGCCGTTCGGCGTCTGGTGCCCACCGGAGGCCATCCCCATGGACATCGGGAAGGTCTGCTGCACCACGCCGTTGCGGGTGATCGTCATCTGGTGCGTGGCGTCGTCGGCCGTCGCGATCAGCGAGTCGCCGGTACGGAAACTCGACTTGGTACCCGCGGCGTCGATGTTCACCGCCGTGTTGGCCGGCCAGAAGCTCAGCGGGCGCCAGCGCAGCTGCGACGGCGTCATCCAGTAGAACTTGCCCGGCACCGGCGGAATCGACGAGATGTGCACGGCACGCTCAGCCATCGCCTGGTCGGCGATCGGCACCTGGAAGTTGATGATGATCGGCTTGGCCACGCCCACCATCGCCCCGTTGACCGGGTTGAAGGACGGCGGCCGGAACGGCGGTTCGCCGACGAACGGGGTCGGGTCCTGCCCGGCCACCGGCCCGGAGGCCACCGGCACTGCGGCCGGGTCGCCCGGGGGGACGCCGAACGGGTCGGGCAGCGGCGGCAGCGCGATCGGCTCCGGCGCGGGCGGCTCGACGGGCGCAACCACCGGGCCCGGGTCGCCGGGCACATCGTCCGGGTCCGCCAGTGCCGGGCCAGCGCCCATCACGAGCACCGCGGCCACTCCGAATGCGTTGAGAGCGGCGACGAGGCCAGCCCTCGTGCGGCCCCTCATCGAGCGCGACATACTCTTTCCCTCCGGTCACCTACGTCAAGACCTGAACTGGCCCCAGTGTGGCACAGCAAAACCCCCGCTTAGCCATTCGACGAACCCGCCGCAGCCGTTACCAAGCCCAGTTCAGGGCGCTGACCTGCGACGTTAGCCGTCCTGTGAAATTGCCGTATCTGCCGTCTCAGGCGTATCGACGATCGGGCGAACCGCCGCCATCGCCAGCAGCGCGGCACCCATCAATCCGGCCGACGCGGTGAGCATCATCGCCACGCTGCGCTCGTACAACAGCCCGCCCGCCAGCGAGCCCGCCATGATGCCCACCTGGAACGCCGTCACGTACAGTCCCGAGGCACCGTCGGGGTCGTCGGCCCCGGCGCGCATCGCCGCGGACTGCAACATCGGCGACACCGCCGTGGCCATGGCGCCCCACAGCACGATCGCCGCCGTCCCGACCACCAGCGCCGTCGTCGCCGAGCGTTGCCAACCGAACGCCAGCGCACTCAGCAACGCCAGCGCGGCGGTCAGGCCGGCCATGCAGACGATGATCGCGCCCTTGGGGCGGCGGTCCAGCGGCCGCGCCACCAGTGCCACCGAGAGCACCCCGGCGATTCCGTAGGCCGCGAGCAGCCACGCGACATTGGGTCCCCGCACTCCCACGACCTGGCGGACGATCACCACGATGTAGGTGTAGGAGACGAAGTGTCCCGTGACGCCGATCATGGTGATCAGGCTCACCATGATCAGCCCGCGGTTGCGGTGATGCGTCGACCGCCGGCCCACGTACTGCAACTGGTCGGTGGTCAGCCTCATCGAGGGCAGCACCAGCCGCGCCGCCACCGTCACTAGCGCGGCCGCGACGGTGACGCACACGGCCGCCAGGCGCCAGCCCCACATCAGGCTCAATGCCGCGGTCAGCGGGCTGCCGATGACCAGCGCCAGGCTCGTCCCGACGTAGATCGACATGGTGGCGCGCCCGGCGTGGCTGGGCGGCACCAGGCGGGTGGCGATCGGTGCGATCACCGACCACAGCAGGCCGTGCGTCACCGCGCACAGCACCCGGCCGCCCGCAAGCACCGCGAAGCTGGGCGCCAGCGCCGAAATCAGCTGCGAGACCGTCAAACACACTAGGCTGAGCAGCAACGTGCGGCGCCGTGGCCAGTGCGCGGTCCAGCGCACCAGCGGAACCGTGGTCAGGGCGGCCACGAACGCATACCAGGACAGCAGGGTGCCGACGAGCACCACGCTCACGTTGAGGTTGCGCGCGATCGCCGACAGTGCCCCCACCGGCAGCAGCTCGGCGGTCACGTAGATAAAGGCCGCCGCCGCGAGCACCGCAAGCTGAACCGCGATCCGTGGCGTCCACGTTCGTGCGGTTGCGGCGATGGTTCCCGATTCGGCAGTCATGTTGTTTGTCGGCACACCGTCCTCGTGCCGAGGTGGCTTACGGACAGATTGCGCCGTGATCACCGTACGCAACGTATCCGGGCTTTACCCAAACATTGCGTGTCAACACGCCCGGTCAGGAGCGGACGAGGCGCGCGATGGCGGCCGACGCTTCGGCCAGTTTCTCGTCGGCCTCCGGGCCGCCCTCGGCCACCGCGCGGGTGACGCAGTGATTCAGGTGCTCGTCGAGCAGGTTGAGCGCCACCGAACGCATCGCACTGTTCACAGCGCTGATCTGGGTGAGCACGTCGATGCAGTACTTGTCCTCTTCGATCATGCGCGCGATCCCGCGTACCTGACCCTCGATGCGACGCAGCCGCTTGGCGTAGTTGTCCTTCTGCTGCGCGTATCCGTGCGGTGCCGTCATCTGCTCTCCCCAACGCCGTCTAATACCCCAACGGGGTATCACCTTGCGATGATAAACGATTTTGGCGGGATGCCGCCGCACCGCATACTTGCTGCATGCCTGAACCCGACATCAAGCCCCGCAGCCGCGACGTCACCGACGGCCTGGAGAAGGCCGCCGCACGAGGAATGCTCCGCGCGGTAGGCATGGGGGACGAAGACTTCGCCAAGGCGCAGATCGGGGTTGCGTCGTCGTGGAACGAGATCACCCCGTGCAACCTGTCGCTGGACCGCCTGGCCAAGGCGGTCAAGGAGGGTGTCTTCGCCGCGGGCGGCTACCCACTGGAATTCGGCACGATATCGGTGTCCGACGGCATCTCGATGGGACACGAGGGGATGCACTTCTCCCTGGTCTCGCGTGAAGTGATCGCCGACAGCGTCGAAACGGTGATGCAGGCCGAGCGACTGGACGGCTCGGTGCTGCTGGCCGGCTGCGATAAGTCGCTGCCCGGCATGCTGATGGCCGCCGCGCGGCTGAACCTGGCATCGGTGTTCCTCTATGCGGGCTCGATCCTGCCGGGGGTCGCCAAGATGTCGGACGGCAGCGAGCGCGAGGTGACCATCATCGACGCGTTCGAGGCGGTGGGCGCCTGCGCGCGCGGCCTGATGAGCCGCGAGGACGTGGACGCCATCGAGCGGGCGATCTGCCCAGGCGAGGGCGCCTGCGGCGGCATGTACACGGCCAACACCATGGCCAGCGCCGCCGAAGCGCTGGGCATGTCACTGCCGGGCAGCGCCGCGCCCCCGGCGACCGACCGCCGCCGCGACGGGTTCGCCCGCCGCAGCGGTCAGGCCGTCATCGAACTGCTGCGCAAGGGCATCACCGCCCGCGACATCCTCACCCGGGAAGCGTTCGAGAACGCCATCGCGGTGGTGATGGCGTTCGGCGGCTCGACCAACGCCGTGCTGCACCTGCTGGCTATCGCCCGTGAGGCCGAGGTCGAGCTCTCCCTCGACGACTTCACCCGGATCGGCAAGCGGGTGCCGCACCTGGCCGACGTCAAGCCGTTCGGCCGGCACGTGATGTCGCACGTCGACCACATCGGCGGCGTGCCGGTGGTGATGAAAGCCCTGCTGGACGCCGGTCTGCTGCACGGCGACTGCCTGACCGTGACCGGCAGGACCCTCGCGGAGAACCTGGCCGAAATCGCCCCGCCGGACCCGGACGGCAAGGTGCTGCGCGCGCTGGACAACCCGATCCACCCCACCGGGGGCATCACCATCCTGCGCGGATCGCTGGCCCCGGACGGCGCGGTGGTCAAGTCGGCCGGCTTCGATTCCGACGTGTTCGAGGGCACCGCACGGGTTTTCGACGGCGAGCGGGCGGCCTTGGATGCACTCGAGGACGGCACCATCACTCACGGTGACGCCGTGGTGATCCGCTACGAAGGACCCAAGGGCGGTCCCGGCATGCGGGAGATGCTCGCCATCACCGGTGCCATCAAGGGCGCCGGGCTGGGCAAGGACGTGCTGCTGCTCACCGACGGCCGGTTCTCCGGCGGAACGACGGGGTTGTGCGTCGGACATATCGCCCCCGAGGCCGTCGACGCCGGCCCCATCGCCTTCCTGCGCGACGGCGACAGGATCCGCCTGGACGTGGCCAACCACACCCTCGACGTGCTGGTCGATCCGGACGAGTTCGATGCTCGCCGAACGGGGTTCACTCCCCCGCCGCCGCGCTACAAGACCGGCGTGCTGGCCAAGTACGTCAAGCTGGTCGGCTCCGCCGCCACCGGGGCGGTTTGCGGCTAGCACGGCGCGTGTGCGACCACCGCGGCGCGTGTGCGTCCACCGCGGCAAATCCGCCTTAGATTCAGGCGGTCGCTGCAACAAATGCGGACGGGTCTGACAGTAGTCGGTCGAGTTCTTCGGCGGGGGTGCGCCAGTTGTGGCGTTTG
>RXJD01000095.1 GCA_003987775.1 Mycobacterium sp. | reverse complement strand
CGCGCCGGCGCTACCGCTCGCACCCGTGCCGCCGGCACCGCCCGCGCCGCCGTTACCCGACGTTGTTCCGCCGTTACCACCGGCGCCGCCGGCCCCACCTGCGCCGCCCGCATTGCCGTTCGCGCCAGGCGCGCTGGCGGGAGCCCCGGCCATGCCGTTGCCACCGTCGCCGCCTTTGCCGCCGTTGCCGAACGCGCCCGCGTCACCACCGCGCCCGCCGGCACCGCCATCGCCGCCGGCCGCGCCGGCGTCACCGCCCCGACCGCCGTCGCCGCCATTGCCGTTGGGAGTGGTGGCGTTCGCTCCGCCGCCGCCGGCGCCGCCGTTACCGCCGCCAGGCGTGATACCGGACGCGCCGTTGCTGCCTGCGTTGGCGCCGGCGCCTCCGCCCAGGCCGCCGACTCCGCCGGTGCCTGGGGTACCGCCCTTGCCACCGGCGCCGCCCTGACCGGCGACACCGCCGACGACCACGCCCTTGCCGCCGACCCCCCCGGAACCGGCCACGCCGCCGTCCCCGCCGGACCCGCCTGCCCCGCCGTGACCCGCGGGGCTGAACAACGCCCCGCCAGCGCCGGGCGCACCGCCGGTTCCGCCGGCCCCGCCAGCGCCGCCGTTGCCGCCGGCTCCACCTGTCAAGCCAGGGTCTCCAAGGGCGCCATGGCCGCCCGACCCGCCGATGCCACCGATGCCGCCGGCACCCCCGTCACCACCGGTGCCGAAGAGCAGTCCGCCTCGTCCGCCGATTCCGCCGTTACCGGCGGCACCTCCGGCGGTACCGCTGGTGCCGTTCTGCCCCCCGGTGATGCCGTCGGTGCCGTTGGTTCCGTGAAGTCCGCTGCCGCCCGCGCCCCCGGCCCCGCCGCCTCCGGTAATCCAGCCCGCGTCGCCACCGGCTCCACCCGATCCGCTCTGGGTGCCTCCGGCGCCACCGGCACCGCCCGCGCCGCCGTTGCCGAACAGAAGGCCGCCGCTGCCGCCCGGACCTCCGGTGCCTCCGGTGCCGGAGGTCGACAGGCCACCGGCACCGCCCACGCCGCCCGTACCGAACAGCGACGCGGTACCGCCGCCACCACCGGCGCCACCGATGCCTGAGGCCGAGAAGCCGCCTGCCCCACCGGCTCCGGCGGCGCCGAAGAGTTGGGCCGATCCGCCCGCCCCGCCGGAGCCGCCGATGCCGGTAGTTGACGATCCGCCGGCGCCGCCCGCCCCGCCCGAGCCGATCAATCCCGATACGCCGCCGCTACCGCCTGCCCCACCGTTGGCGCCGTTCAGTCCGGTCACGCCGGAGCCGCCGGCGCCACCGTTACCCCAGAGAATCCCGCCTGCGCCGCCACTCTGGCCGGTGCCCGGTGCGCCGTTGGCACCGTCGCCGATGAGTGGACGTCCGAGCAGGGCCAGGGTGGGCGCGTTGACGATGTTCAGCGTCTGCTGCATTAGCGTTGTGCTCAGAGCTTCTGCGCTGGAATACGAAGATGCGGTTGTCTGTAATGTGCGAACAAATTGATCATGAAAAGCAGCAGCTTCGGCGGCGAGATTTTGGTAGTTGGCGGCGTGCTCGCCAAACAGCGCGGCGATGCGCGTCGAGACCTCGTCCGCGGCGGCCGACATCACTTCGGTAGTGGGCAGCGCCGCTGCGAAATTGGCTGCGCTGATTGCGGATCCGATGCTACCGACGTCCGATGCGACCGCCGATAGGGTGCTCGTTGCTGCAATCACGTACGACATGGCGCTAGATCCCACTTTCCCGCAAGTAGCCCGATCCGCCGATGCTATTCGTCAGGTTTGCGAATGGTCGGATTTCTCTCGTTCGTTATCTAAACGTTATTGACGGCACAGGTAGTGTCGATGAGCTTTACATGGGGTCATTAAACGAAAGATGTGTATCTATTTGTCAGCGCGCTGGGCAGTGTGTTGCTGAGTCGGTTCACGGACCTCGTATGTCCTGCCGGAGCCCACCTTTTCAGAGCCGGTGCGGCCCGTTGCGGGAGTCGGCTTCTGAACATGGGTCTCGGGCGTCGGCAGTCCCGACGCCTTGGACTTGCCGGCAGTTGTCGGAGCGTTCTTCCCTGGCCGCGCGTCGTCGGCAGCCGGGTCGCCTGAGGGCGGGTAGAGATTTTCGCGCGTTCTTCCGCCGCCGCGGCTGGCCCACTGTAAGCTCCCCAGCCGGGGTGGGGATCGGTCCGTGTCTGCCGTGTCGTGTTGTTCGGACAGCCTTCGGTTTTGCGAGCTGAGCATGACCTATTTGCGCCGAATATGCGTCTATTTCGCCGTGCGCTGGGGACGTATTTGACTCCCTATGCCATTTCCCGGTCCAGGCACCCGACGTGGTCCCGTGTGCGAATCATGTTGACTCCTCATGGGTCTGGGCGGTGAGCTTGACATTGGCCGGCTCACCGGTGCTGCAGGCCGTCCGTGTAAAGCAACTTGGCAAATGTCCGGTAGCCGAATAACGAAAAGATAACGTTTGCATCTCGCGTAGATAAATCTGATGCGCCACCCGGGCAGACGTCCGCTAGCTTCTCCGCTACGAGATGCGTTTAGCTGCAACCGCGGGTTCGGGCCCTGGTCGGTTGTGTCGCCCTTCATTGGCTTGATGCCAACACCAGCGATGCCACCTGAGAGGTCCAACCATGAGCTTTTTTGTGCTGCCACCAGAAACTAACTCCGCGTTGATCTCCGCCGGAGCGGGGACCGAGCCGATGCTGGCCGCGGCGACCGCCTGGGAAAGCCTGGCCGATGAGTTAGCCACGGCTGCAGCCTCTTTCGGGTCGGTGACCGCCAGCTTGGTCAACGGGTCGTGGCAGGGTGCCGCGGCAACCGCGATGGCGGCCGCTGCCGCGCCCTACGCGGGATGGCTGAGCGCGGCGGCATCGCAGGCCGGGCAGTCAGCGGCGCAGGCCAGCACCATGGCGGCGGAGTTCGACGCTGTCCGGGCGGCCATGGTGCACCCGGAGTTGATCGCGGCCAACCGCAGCAACTTCGTGTCGTTGGTGTTGTCAAACATCTTAGGGCAGAACGCCCCAGCGATCGCCAGCGCGGAAGCGCTCTACGAGGAGATGTGGGCGCTGGATGTGTCGGCGATGTCGGCGTATCACGCCGGTGCCTCGGCGGTGGCATCGGCGCTGCAGCCTTTCGCGCAGCCATTGCAGAGCCTGGCGGGCGTGCTGGCAAGCGGCGCACCCGGTGCGGCCGCGACGCCGGCGGTCACACTGGACAGCTTCCTCAACGCCAACCTCGGACTGGCCAACATCGGCACAGCGAACGTCGGCAACGGGAATTTCGGCCAGAACAACCTCGGTGGCGGCAACCTCGGAAACCTCAACTTCGGCTGGGGCAATGCCGGCCTCTCAAACCTCGGTTTCGCCAACCTCGGTAACGGCAACTTCGGCCTGGGCAACCTCGGCAGCAACAACTTCGGCTTCGGCAACGCCGGCATCGGCAACTTTGGGTTCGGCAACAGCGGCAACGGCAATATCGGCATCGGACTGACGGGCACCGGTCAGATCGGCATCGGCGGATTGAACTCGGGCACCGGAAATCTCGGCCTGTTCAACTCCGGCAACAACAACATCGGCTTCTTCAACTCGGGCAACGGAAACTTCGGCATCGGCAACGCCGGCAACTTCAACACCGGCCTGTGGAGCCCCGGCTCGGGCAACAGCGGCTTCCTCAATGCAGGTTCGTTCAACAGCGGAATCTTCAACGTCGGCGACGCGAACACCGGCAACGTCAACGTCGGCAGTTTCAACATGGGCAGCTTCAATCCCGGCGCCTCCAACACCGGTTCGTTCAACACCGGTTTCGCCAACACCGGATTCCTCAACCCGGGCAGCATCAACACCGGGATCCTGAACTACGGCGACATGAACAACGGCCTGTTCAACACCGGCCAGATGAATAACGGTGTGTTCTACCGCGGGGTCGGCCAGGGCGCTCTCCACATTGCGATCACCACGCCCGATCTGACACTGCCACCCCTCGAGATCCCCGGATTCTCGATTCCGGCATTCGATCTGCCCACGGCCAGTCTGCCCGGGCTGACCATCCCCTCGTTCTCCATCCCCGCGGGCACTGCCTTGGGTGCGTTTGACCTGCCGACGTTGAGCATTCCGTCGCTGAATGTGCCGTCGTTCTCGATTCCGGCGGGGACGGCGTTGGGTGCGTTCAATCTGGGGACGCTGAGCATTCCGTCGGTCACGGTGCCGTCGTTCTCGATTCCGGCGGGGACGGCGTTGGGTGCGTTTGATCTGCCGACGTTGAGTGTTCCGTCGTTGAATGTGCCGTCGTTCTCGATTCCGGCGGGGACGGCGCTGGGTGCGTTCAACTTGCCGGAGTTGAGTATTCCGTCGTTGAATGTGCCGTCGCTGTCGATTCCGGCGGGGACTGCGTTGGGTGCGTTCAATTTGCCGACGTTGAGTGTTCCGTCGTTGAATGTGCCGTCGGTGTCGATTCCGGCAGGGACCGCATTGGGTGCGTTCAACCTGCCCACACTGAGTGTTCCCTCCCTCACTGTTCCGTCGTTCACGATTCCGGCGGGGACGGCGTTGGGTGCGTTTGATCTCCCGCCGCTGAGCATTCCGTCCTTGAATGTGCCGTCGTTGTCGATCCCGGCGGGCACAGCTTTAGGTGCGTTCAACCTGCCGGCGCTGAGCATTCCGCCGTTGACTGTCCCGTCGTTCACGATTCCGGCAGGGACCGCATTGGGTGCGTTCGACTTGCCGGCGTTGAGTATCCCCTCGCTGACCATTCCGTCGGTAACGATCCCGGCGGGGACAGCCTTGGGTGCATTCAACCTGCCCACACTCAGCATTCCATCGCTGAGTGTGCCGCCGATCACCATTCCCGCCGGGACGGCGCTCGGTGCGTTCAACCTGCCTGCGTTGAGCATTCCATCAGTCACCGTCCCGTCGTTCTCGATTCCGGCGGGAACTCAGATCGGGGGGTTCAGCCTGCCGAAGATCGACACCCCAGCTATTGCCATCAAGGGCATCACGACGGACGCATTCACTACGCCAAGAATCGCCGGAACTCTTACTACGGGCACCATCTATCTGCCTGAGGCGCGAATCAACGACATCGTCATATTCCTCCCCAACAACATCACGTTCCTGCAAACGGGTTTGGCGGGGGTATATCCGCAGATCGGTGGTAACGGTGGCCCCAATGCGTTTGTCAGTATCGGCGGCGGCTACATCAATGGCTTCGGAATTCCTTACGCGATTGAATCGCTGACGATACCGCCAATCAACCTGCCTACGATCAACATCCCCGCCATCCACGTCGATCCAATCACGACCGCCGGCTTCACGTTGCCGGCCATCACGACTCCGCAAATCTCGACGCCGCCGTTGACGATTAACCCGATCGGTGTGGGTAACTTCGCGCTGCCGGATATCAAGACGCCGGCGTTCTCGACTCCGCCGTTGACGATTAACCCGATCGGGGTGAGCAACTTCGCGCTGCCTGACATCAAGACGCCGGTGATCACGACGCCGCCGTTGGAAATTGGCCCGATCGGACTGAGTGGTTTCACACTTCCAGACATCATCACACCGGCGTTCTCGACGCCGCCGTTGACGATCAACCCGATCGGGGTGAGCAACTTCGCCCTGCCGGATATCACCACCCCGGCGTTCTCCACTCCGCCACTAGAGATCGGCCGGATCGGATTGGGCGCCTTCAACTTGCCCGATATCACGACGCCGGCAATTACCACGCCGCCGCTGGAAATCGGGCGGATCGGCCTGGGTGCCTTCACATTGCCGGATATCACGACGCCCGCGTTCTCGACTCCGCCGTTGACGATCAACCCGATCGGCGTGAGCAACTTCGCCTTGCCCGATATCACGACGCCGGCGTTCTCGACGCCGCCGCTGAACATCGGCCGGATCGGTTTGGGGGCGTTCGCGTTGCCGGATATCACGACGCCGGCGTTCTCGACGCCGCCGTTGGAGATTGGCCGGATTGGTTTGGGTGGGTTTACGTTGCCGGATATCACGACGCCGGCGTTCAGCACGCCGCCGCTGAACATCGGGCGAATCGGGCTGGGAGCCTTTACGCTGCCTGACATCACGACGCCGGCGTTCTCGACGCCGCCGTTGGAGATCGGCCGGATCGGTTTGGGTGGGTTCACTCTGCCGGATATCACCACAGTGGCGTTCACCACCCCGCCGCTCGAGATCGGCCGAATTGGTTTGGGTGCCTTCACGTTGCCCGACATCACCACGCCGGCGTTCAGCACCCCGCCGCTGGAAATCGGCCGGATCGGACTGGGTGCCTTCACCCTGCCGGATCTCACCACGGTGCAGTTCTCGACGCCTCCTATCACCATCCCGCCGATCGGTCTGTCGTCGTTCACCACGCCACCGCTGGTCATCCCGAGCATCCATCTGCCCAGCACATTGATCACCGAATTCAACATCCCCCCGGCGCCGGGATACTTGAACTCAAGCCTCGGGCCGTCGTCGGGATTCTTCAACTCCGGCACCGGCGGCAACTCCGGATTCGGCAACAACGGTGCAGGCCTGTCTGGTTGGTACAACTCGAATGGTCTTGGGCTAACTGGTGGTTCAGGTTTCCAGAACTGGGGTGGCCTGATCTCGGCTGTCAGCAACTTCGGCAGCGGCGTCTCAGGCTTCGCCAACACCGGCGTGCTCGACCTCGCCGTGCGCAGCTTCGTCTCGGGCGCCGCCAACGTCGGCAACAACCTGTCGGGCCTGTTCTTCCGCGGTACGACGTAAACCCCCCTCAACGCAATTCGCGCCTGTCCTGTTGGGCAGGCGCGAATTGCGTTGTAGTGAAGCGAGACTCGACGGGTCAGTCCTCTTTGAGGACCAACTTCCGCAGCGCCACCCGATCCGGGTTCAGCAGCTCCTCGATGCGCGGCTTGTTCACGTCGGCGACGATGATCTCCCCGACCTCCTGGTAGACCTCGCTGAAGATGCCGTGGGACTTCATCTTCTCGGTCTGGTACTGGTTGTCCTCGGTCGGTGTCACGTAGTAGACCGCGTCCGCCTTGAACCGGTGCACCAGCCAAAGGTGGATCAGTGTCATCAGCCGCTTCTGCCGCAGCTTTTCGGCGAAGGTGTTCTGGTCACGCACCTGCAGGATGCTGCGGCCATGCCGGTCCTTGATCGGGTCGACGACGACGTTGGCCAACTGCTCGTCGCCCTCGCCGTAGATCCCGAGTTCCAGCACGTCCGAGCCGGCGCGGCGGGGCCGCAACGTGACCCGCAATTTCTCGCCGAGCTGGTAGTGCTCGCTCCACAGTGCCAGCCACTCCTCGAGCAGCTTCTTGGGCACCTCGGTCTGCACCAGATGCTGGTGCTGTGTCGAGCCTTTGCCCATGGACTTGGTGGTTGCCGTGCGACCGGAGGACGCGGCCAGCGCCGCATCGCTGCGTGGCCCGCCGACCAGGGTCTGCGGGGTGCGGTAGGGCGATTCCACCAGGCGCATCTTGCGCTGCAACCGTGCCAGCGCCAGCATGCCGTCCTGGCGGAGGTTAGTGGCGAACTCCTCGGCGGCGACACCGTCGATCTGATGCCCGCCGTAGGTGATGAAGTTGAAGACGAAGCCCATCTTGCCGAGTTCGACGGGGAACTGCCGCATCTCGTCGTCGCTCATCCCGGTGGTGTCCCAGTTGAACGAGGGCGAGAGGTTGTAGGCGAGCATCTGGTCCGGGAACACGGCGTGGATCGCCTCGGCGAACTGGCGCGCGTCGGCGAGGTCGGCGGTCTTGGTCTCCATCCACAGGATGTCGGCGAAGGGCGCGGCGGCAAGCGACTTGGCGATCGCATACGGAATGCCGCCCCGGATCTGGTAGTAGCCCTCGGGCGTCTTGGCCAGCTCGCAATCCCAGCTCGCGTCGGCGCCCAGTTCTTTGGCTTTGGCCCGTGCGGCATACAGGGACGCCGTCGAGGCGAATTCGCGCCACTCCGCGGGACTCATCCCAGAGGGCTCTCCTTCGCTCTCACCGAATTCGAGCTTCTCGGCCACGGCCTCGCCGTACGTCATCACTCCGGCGGCGTCTTCCCAGGCGGCGACGAAACGCGACTCGACCTCGTCGTACACGTCGTCGATCGACAGCTCCCCGCTGTCACGCCACTTGCTGATGGCCTCGGCGACGAGATCCAGGATCCCGTTGCGTTCCAGCCACGCGTTCGCTGCCGCGTATTCGCCGTCGCTGAGCGCGTACAGCAGATGGCCGTTGATCTCCTCGACGCCCGAGTCATAGAAGCGCCGCATCATCGCCAGGAAACAGCTCTTGTACGAGGGGATGCTCAGGTTCGTCGCGCCCAGCAGGAAGGGCTGGTCACGCTCGTCGCCGCGGCTGTCGATCAGGTTCGCGGCCTCGGCGTCGGTACGGGCCACGATGATTCCGGGCACCCGCATGATGTCGAGCTGGAAGCGGGCGGCGTTGAGGCGCTTGATCTGCTCGTCGGACGGCACCAGAACCTTGCCGCCCTGGTGGCCACACTTCTTGGTGCCCGGACGCTGGTCCTCGATGTGGTAGCCCGGCACGCCGACCTCGACGAAACGGCGAATCAGGTTGCGCACGTGCGGATCACCACCGTGACCCGTGTCCGCGTCGGCGATGATGAACGGCCGGAAGTCGTACTTGGTCGCCGCCGCCCGTTGCCGCTCGTTCATGTTGAGCCGCTGGTACTCCTGGTTGCGGTCGGCCGTGAGCAGCGCGCGCACCAGCACGGCGGCATCGTCGGGGACCTGGCTGAGTGGATAACTCGCCAGGTCGGGCCCCGGGTCCTCGGTGGTTGAGCCCTTGGCGGAGGTTGCCCAGCCGCCGAGGTAGATCCCCTCGATGCCCATGCGCTTCATGCTCACGGCCTGGCCCGGCGAGTAGGGGCCGAAGGTGGTGATGCTCTTGTGTTCGGCGTACAGCTCGCGCAGGCGCTCGTAGAACGCGGCGGCCGCTTCGCGAGCCACGGTGTAGTCGGTCGGGATCGTGCCGCGCTGCTCGACGACCTGCCGGGCGGTATAGAGCCGGGTGATGCCGTTGAACCGCGAACTCTCGAAATACCGCTGGGTGGCGGCGACATCCTGCTCGAACGGTGATTGGACTGCGTTGTCCGTTTCAGCGATGGCCATGGCCTTCCGCTCCTCCTAAGCCCCGGTTCCCCTGACGCCAGTGAGTGTATGCCCACCAGACGTGAGCTAAATCACCGGCCGAGGCCCGCGCAGCGCGTCCACGCTGCTACGACACCCGCCGTGCGATCGGGCCGGTTGCGTCGGAGGCCGGCGGCGCATCGGGCTGCCGGATCAGAGACCGGGTGCCGTCAGGGAACTCCTTCTCGTACAACGGGTTTTGTATTCAAAGACGTCCGTTTGTGGCGGCCGGCCGAAACGCTCGCCCGGACGGCCCGCCAGGCGTACCGTCTCAACCGTGCAAACGGAATTGCGCTTTGACCGGTGGTATGTCCCCTTAGCGGTGGCGGTCGGGCTCGGGCCCAAGAGCAGCGAGTTGCGGGTCGAGGGCGGCAAGCTGCACGTCAAGATGGGGTGGGCCTTTACCGCCGATATCCCACTGTCGTCGATCAAGAGTGCCGAGGCGAGCAACGAGCGGGTGTTTACCGCCGGCGTCCACGTCATGGGCTCCCGCTGGCTGGTCAACGGGTCGCGCAAGGGTCTTGTGCAGTTGACGATGGACCCCCCGGTACCGGCGAGCGTGTGGTGGAAGTCGATCACCCTGAAGGTGCTGGTGGTCAGCGTCACCGATCCCGACGCGCTCATCGCCGCGTGCACCGCGTCCGCACGTTGACTCAGGTTCTAAGGTCCGGTTCGCAACCAATCCCGTTGGCGCCGGACGAACTCAGCGTCGACCACCCGTCCATGTCCGGGCACGAACACGGCATCTGATCCCGCGGTCGCCAGGAGCCGGTCCAGGGTGTCCGGCCAGGCCACCACGTCGGAATCGGCGTCCACCGCGGGGTCGGCGGACTCCTCGACCAGATCGCCGGTGAACACCACGGTTGGCTCGCCCGAGTGGCGTGCAGGAACCACGACGACCAGGTCGGAGCGGGTGTGGCCCGCGCCGAGGTGAGTGATGGTGACCGAGCGGTCACCGAGATCGACCGTTGCGTCGGATATTCCGTGCGGCGGTAGCCGCAAGGCGGCAATCGCGTCATCGACCGCCGCGGCATCGGCACCGTATGCCAACGCATCGGCACGCAGCTGATCCGGCGCTGACGACAGATAGTCGACTACCTCCGGTGCGCAGTAAATTTGGGCTCCGCTGAAAACCGAAGAACCGAGAACATGGTCAAAGTGCTTGTGCGTCAGCACAACATGAGTTACGGGCTGGGCCGCCAGCTCACGCACATCGGCCTGCACTGCCCGGGCTTCCCCGGGAGTGGTGCCGGTGTCGACGAGCAGCGTTCCGTTGTGCCCGCAGACCAGGCCGATCGTGACGTCGCAGAAGGCCAACCGGCACCGATATACGCCGTCGCTCAGCCTCTCCCAATCTTGCTGCATCAGGCCGGTCGCAGCACAGCCGAGCCGTACCAATGGCAGACGAACAACGCGAGCTCGACGTCGGCGCGATCGTCGATCGGCCGGCCGCGGCGGCCGACCGCGCGTTCGACCCGACTGCGAAGGTCATTGAAGCTGACGTTGAGTTCCTTCGCCGCGACCTCGTGCGTGGAGCCGCGGTGCAGGAACACCCGCAGCGTCTCCCTCAGCAGCGCGTCGCCCTCGGTATCGGACGCCAGATTGCCCAGGACGTCTGCGACCCAGCCACGGACCTCGCCGATGCTGGTGCCCAACAACGCCGTCCCCATCACTGCGGGATCAGTGGCCGCGACCAGCACCCGTCGGGATGCCGGGGGTTTGCGCTCCCCGGTCAGCACGGCTGCCCGTGCACGCTGGGCCTGACGGTGAGATCGGCGGAATCCCTGGACGCCGGAGCCCAGTGCACCCATCGCAATGCTCGGGGATTCCGGACGTGCGTTGGTGTAATCGCGCACCCGGGCGGTGAGTTCACCGGGTGCTGATCGAAAAGGCAACCAAACCCACGCGGTGGCCCGGTCGACCGCGGCGAAAAGCGGTCTCGCTGAGGTACTTACCGCGGTAGCCAATTCGTGGGTGAACCGCTGAAGCCGGGGTAGATCGTCCTCTGTCGCATGCCAGACGACCAGTGCGAGGTGCTGTGCGTGAAGGGGATAATCGATTGCCGCAGAGGCGGTGTCGATGGCGACGGCGGTGTCGTCGCTGAGCAGGTCGCGAACCCGCATCGCCCGGATGCTGTTCTGATTCTCCAGCCACTGTCTTTGTTCGGTTTCGTACGCTCCCATGAAGTGTTGTGAAACCCAGTCCACGTACTCGAAGACGACGGTGGTGATCGCCTCAATCACCGCGACCTGGGTGGTCGGTTCCATCTGCAGGGTGCGCAGTTCGCCGAATACCTGCTCAGTCATCTGTCGCTGCCCAAGTCGGTAGGCACGTACCAGGCTGTTGGCCGGGACTTCATGTCGGGCCAGGCGCCGGACGTAGTCGATGGCCAGCCCGGGGACAGAGCAATCACTGACCGGCACGTCATGCAGCAGCACCAGGAAAATCGTGTCGAGGTTGGCCGCAACGCCGGCGTCGAGCATCTCGAACGTACGGTCCTCGCCGCATAGTTCGGGTATCTCGGCAACGAGAGCGGTGCAGATCGCGACGCTGATCTGGTCGACCTTTTGTTGTAGCCGGGCGGCGATGGTGACGACGCACTGATGCGCGTCCGCACGTGCCGCATCGTCGCTCACGTGTGGTCACCTTAGATGGCGGACGCCAGGGTTGCCAGATGTCGGAAGAAGTTGACATGTCGGGAAACCCCGACATATAGTGCGCGAGTGGCCAACGCCGACCGCGTCTGTGATCGCATCTTCGCGGCACTGGCAAATCCGGTGCGGCGCAGACTCCTTGAGATCCTGAGCTGCCAGTCTATGTCCGCCGGGGAACTCAGTGAACGGTTCGAGTTGAGTCGGCCGGCCGTAGCTGAACACCTCAAGGTGTTGCGTGACGCCGGCTTGGTGGCTGATGAGGCGCAGGGCCGCCGCCGCATCTACCGCCTGACCGCGGAACCGTTGGCCGAGCTCGGTGACTGGCTGCACCCGTTCGAGAAGTTTTGGCGGGCAAGGCTTGCCGCACTCGCCGAGTCGGCGGAGAAGCAGCAATGAACGAGAGGTAAGAATGCGCGCAGTCGTTATCACCAAGCACGGCGACCCGTCGGTCCTGAAGGTGCAGGAGCGACCGGACCCGCCACCGCCGGGTCCAGGCCAACTGCGCGTCGAAGTCCGCGCCGCCGGAGTCAATTTCGCCGACCACCTCGCCCGCGTGGGCCTGTATCCCGACGCACCGAAGCTTCCGGCCGTCGTCGGCTACGAGGTGGCCGGCACGGTGACGGCCGTCGGCGACGGCGTGGATCAAGATCGCGTCGGCCAAAGGGTTTTGGCGGGAACGCGATTCGGCGGCTACGCGGAGATCGTCAACGTTGCCGAAGCCGATTCGGTGGCGCTGCCCGACGCGGTGAGCTTCGAGCAGGGCGCCGCGGTCCCGGTCAACTACGCGACCGCGTGGGCCGGCCTGCACGGTTACGGATCGCTGCGCGCCGGCGAGCGGGTGCTGATTCATGCCGCTGCCGGCGGGGTCGGCATCGCGGCCATTCAGTTCGCCAAGGCGGCCGGCGCGGAAATTCACGGCACCGCATCCCCGGGCAAGCACGGCAAGCTCGCCGAACTCGGGGTGGATCGTGCGATCGACTACCGCCAGGACGGCTGGTGGAAGGGACTCGAGCCCTACGACATCGTCCTGGACGCGCTGGGTGGCACGTCGCTGCGTCGCTCCTACCACCTGCTACGTCCGGGCGGACGGCTTGTGGGTTACGGGATCTCGAATATGCAGGAGGGCGAGAAGCGTTCGCTGCGCAAGGCTGCGCCGCATGCCCTGGCGATGCTGCGCGGGTTCAACCTCATCGACCAGCTCTCGGAGTCCAAGACCGTCATCGGGCTCAATATGCTCAAGTTGTGGGACGACCGGGGCTCTCTCGAGCCTTGGATCACCCCGCTGAGCGAGGCGCTGCACGACGGGACGGTGTCTCCGGTCGTGCATGCGGCGGTGCCCTTCGCACAGGCGCCGGAAGCGCATCGCATCCTGGCCTCGCGGGAGAACATCGGCAAGGTCGTGCTCGTCCCATAGCCGGATGGTTTCAGGCGGCGCCGTGGTGGTTATGTTTGGCGCATGGCTGTCACCGAGTCCCGTGAGGTCGTCATCGAGGCGAAACCCGACGAGATTATGGATGTGTTGTTCGATATCGAGACTCTGCCGGAGTGGTCGTCAGTGCACCAGAAGGTCGAGGTGCTCGAACGGGATGACCAGGGTCACCCGCTGAAGTCGCGACAAGTCGTCAAACTCGTCGGGTTCACCGAGGAACAGGAACTGGCCTACACCGTGCACGACGACGGGGTGGGCTGGAGTCTGATCAAGGCCAAGCAGCAGAAGGCGCAGAACGGCCGCTACACCCTGACGCCCGACGGTGACTCCACCCGCGTGCGCTTCGACCTGACAGTCGAACTGAGTATGCCGGTGCCCGGATTCTTTGTCAGGCAGGGCACGAAAGTGTTGATGGACATGGCGACCAAGGGCCTGCGCAAGCGCGTCCTGCAGGTGAAGAAGAGCGCCTAGGTCGCGTCCTCGAGGGCCTGATACGCGGCGTTGTAGCCGGGCGTGAAGGTGATGCCGGGTCCACCGTGGCACCCGGCGCCGCCGAGGTAGAGCCCCGCGATCGGTATCGGGAAATCCAGAAAGCCCTTCGGGCCGGGACGGTTTGGACCCATCAGGTCCGGGTGCAGCAGTCCGTGGCAGAAGTCCCCGCCGGGCGCGGCGAACATGGTGTTCATGTGATAAGGCGCGAACGTGATGTGGCGAATCACGATGTCTTTGAAGTTCGGGGCGAATCTGCTGATCTTGTCAATAACCCGTTGCGCCATCTCATTTTTGAGGTGTCCGTGCTGGTCGCGGGCGACCTCTACCGGGAAGGCGTACGCGTAGGCGCTGGCGGCGTGCTTGCCGGGCGGCGCGAGGCCGGGATCGTGCACCGACGGGATCTGCAGGCCCATCGAGGGGTTGTCCGGCACGATGCCGCGGCGGCAATTCTCCCAGTGCCGCTGCTGCTCTTCGGGCGAGCCGAAGATGCCGACTGACATCTGCATGCCCTCTTCGTTCAGCAACTCATAGGGCGGGGCGAATTCGGGCAGCCCGTCGAGGGCGAAGTGCATCTGGATGAACGAGGCGCGGTGGTCACGGCCCGCCAGGCGCGAAACGAGTTCGGCGGGAACATGTTCGGGTTCGATCAGACCTGTCAGGGTGAGATCGGGTGCCAAGTTCGACACCACGATGGGCGCCGTGATGGTAGAGCCGTCCCGCAGTCGAACGCCGGTCACCCTGCCGTGACCGACGAGAATCTGCTCGACCTTGGCGCGATAGCGGATCTCGCCGCCGTGGCAGACGAAAAGCTCGCGCAGGTGTTCGGTGAGTGCGCCGATTCCGCCCTTGAGCTTGGTCATCATCGAGGTGCTGTTGTCGGGTACCGCCAGGGCGAAAGCGAGGCAGGTTGCGCTGCCCGGTGTGTAGGGGCCCCGGTAGGTGGAGTTCACGGCCAGGAAAGCCAGCATCCCGCGCATCACCGCATGCTTGTCTTTATCAGGCAAATAGCGGTCGATGACGTCCATGGCCGAGCCGAACAGCATCTCGTGGATCGCGCGCCGCTCCCCCTCGTTGGCCGCGCACGCGTACATCTCGTCGAGAGTCTTCGGAGGCTTGCGAACATCGAAGCGGCCCAGTGCTTTTGCCGGGCCATGGCTCCAGCCGATCAGTTCGGCCATTCCCAGCACCGCCTCGACGCCGTGCTTCTCCCCCAGGTGTGTCATCAATTGCATCGGGTCGCGGTAGAAGACCATGGGCTCCTCACCGTTTTCACCAATGTTGGTGGACATCACCTCCGGTTCCACGGTGGGCAGCGTGTCCAGGCCGAGGTCCTTGGTGATCTGGCTTGCGGTGGGGAACTGCACCGACCCTGCGATCTCGTACCGGAAGCCGTCGATCAACTCGACGGTCGCCGCCATGCCACCGGCGTAGGTGTTGGCCTCCAGGCAGACCGTGCGCAGCCCCGCGCGCTGCAGTATCGCCGCGGCGGTCAGACCGTTGTGTCCCGCTCCCACCACGATCGCGTCGTAATCCGTCATCCGACCTCCTCGCCGAGACCCGTGCGGCAAGAATATGTCAGTACTGACATAATCGGAAGATGTCAGCACTGACCAGTTCCCATGTCGCGAGCAGACACAAACTCGCGCGCGGCAGCGCCGCGTGGCGCGAGTTTGTGTCTGCTCGCGTGGTAGGTCTCGTCGGATACCATCCGGTGTGGACATGAGCGCTGCGATGAACGGCCACCAGGCTCGTCGCCGGTCGACGCATGACGCGCTTCGGCAGGCGGCGCTGAAAAGCTTTGCCCGCAAAGGGTTTGCGAACGTCACAGTGACGGAGTTGGCCCGTGCGGCAGGCGTCACCGAGCGCACCTTCTTCCGGCACTTTCCCACGAAAGAGGCGGTGCTGTTCCAGGACTACGAGACCCAGCTGGAATGGTTGGCCGACGCGCTGGCCGCGCGTCCGGCCTCGGAATCGCTGTTCGACGCGGTGCTTGCCGGTGTGGCCTCCTTCCCGCATGATCTCGAAGTTGTCCGCCAGGCAGCAACCGCCCGTACGGAGCTGATCAGCGCCGAGCGCATCGCCGGTCATCTGCGGGTGGTGCAGGCCTCGTTCGCCACCGTTCTGACCGATTTCGTCCGGGCCCGGAGTTCCGAGCTGCCCGACATCGACCTGGTGGCCGAAGTGGCCGGCTCGACGCTGGCGGCGGCTCTCGTTGTGGCCGTTGAGAATTGGGGCCGTAATGGCTGTTCTGGTGATTTGGGCGAGTTGGTTGCCAAGAGTCTGGCTCTGGTTCAGTCCGGGCTGGCGCCGCTGGCAGCGCAGGCGCAATGATGACGCTGCGCACCCGCCTTACTGATTTCCTGGCCATTGAGCATCCGGTCCTGCTGGCGCCGATGGCCCTGGTGTCGGGTGGCCGGCTGGCGGCGGCGGTCACCGCTGCCGGTGGCCTGGGACTCGTCGGCGGCGGATATGGCGATCCGCAGTGGTTGCGGTCCGAGATCGCCGCGGCCCGGGGCGCCCGCGTCGGCTACGGCTTCATCACGTGGAGCCTGGCGCGTATACCCGACCTTCTCGACACCGTGCTGGAGCAACAGCCGCCAACGGTCATGCTGTCGTTCGGCGACCTCGAACCGTTCGCGGATCGCATCCACCGGGCTGGTGCTGCATTGACCGCCCAGGTGCAGAACCTGGCGCAAGCGGGCCAGGCGGTGGAGGCCGGCGCAGACATCATCGTCGCTCAGGGTGGCGAGGCGGGTGGGCACGGGATGAGCGTCCGTTCCACCTTCACGCTGGTGCCCGAGGTCGTCGACCTGGTCGCGGAACGGGCACCCGCGACACTGGTAGTGGCTGCCGGGGGAATCGCCGACGGCCGCGGCCTGGCCGCGGCGCTGGCCCTCGGCGCCGACGGGGTCTTGGCCGGTACCAGATTCTGGGCGTCTGAAGAAGCGCTGGTGTCTCCCGCGGCGCAACGGCGGGCGATCGCGGCCGGCGGCGACGATACGATGCGCACCACAGTGTTTGACGTTGTGCGACAACGGGATTGGCCAGACGGCTATGATCTGCGGCTGGTGCGCAACGCTCTGATCGAGCGCTGGCACGCCAGCCCGGACGAGCTGCTCGCACGGCTTCCCGAAACCATCAGCGCCTACCGGGAAGGTGTCGCGGCCGAGGACTTCGACGTCGATACCGTACTGGTGGGTGAGGCCGTGGGGCTGATCCATGAGGTGCGGCCGGCCGCCGACATCCTCACCGCGATGGTGCGTGACGCGACGCGAATTATGAAGCGGGACAACGACTAAGAACGCTCGCAGATCAGCTCGGCCAGCCGGCGGCGGTCGACCTTGCCGGTCGCGTTGTAGGGGAGGTCGCCGACGACCGCCAGACGTTCGGGCAGCTTGAAGTAGGCGATCAAGTCCCGGCAGTGCGCCCGCAGCTCATCGAGGGTCACCGGTGCGCGGGGCACGACCGCGGCGCCCACCCGCTGTCCCAGTTCATCGTCGGGAACTCCCGCGACCGCCACATCACTGACGGCCGGATGCGAACGCAGCGCCTCTTCCACCTCGATGGGGCCGAACTTCTCACCGCCGCGGTTGATGGTGTCGCGCAGTCTGCCGCTGGGAAAGATGTAACCGTCGGCGTCCACGCGGCCCAGATCGCCGGTCCGCAACCATCCCGCGACGGTGTTGACCGGCGAGTTGACCCACAGTTCCCCGACCGCTCCCGGCTCCACATCGGCGCCGGTGACCGGGTTGACCACCCGCACCTCGACCCCCGGCAACGGCCGGCCGACCGAGCCCGCCCGGGCCGGATCGAGATGATCGTCGGCGGTGAGGTTGGCGTAGGTACCCAGCGTCTCGGTTTGACCGAAAACGTTGGTGAACGCCACATTCGGCAGTGCGGCTATGGCCCTGCGCATCAGTGCCGAGGGTGCGGCGGCGGCTCCGTAGGTGATGGCAGCCAGCGACGACAGATCGGTCGCGGCGAAGTCGGGGTGTTCCAGAATCCGGTGCAACATCGTCGGCACCAGGAACATGCCGGTGACCCGATGCTGTGACACCAGACGCAACCACTCGCCGGCGTCGAACCGCTGCTGCACCACCAGGGTGTTGCCCGAATACAGGCTGGCGAGCAGTCCGAGGGAACCGCCTACGTGAAAGTAGGGCACACACATCATCACAATCACGGGTGGAGCGCCCGGCGCGAACGGCTTGGATGTCCTGCTCAAACGCGCAGCCAGCTGACGGCTTCCGATGTCGACGGTTTTCGGCAAGCCGGTGGTGCCGCTGGTGAACAGCACCATGGCCGGCCGATCCACGTCATCGGCAGCGGCGGTCATGGACGCATCGGCGCCGAGGAGTTCGGCCGCCGTGAGCGCTCTCGTCGACTCGGGGAGCCGATGCACGAACGCCTCCCCCGCCACCGCCACCGAACTGCAACCGGCGTTGTCGAGCAGCGCAGCCAACTCCGCCGGCGTCAACGCGGGGTTCATCAAGGCAGCGGTGGCTCCGATTCGCGCCGTGCCGAGCAGAGAGGCGATGGACAGCACGCTCGCCGTGTCGACGACCGCGACCCGGTCGCCGGATTTGACCCCCGCCGCCGCCAGCCCGGCCGTGCACCGGCGCACCGCGTCATCGAGCGCCCCGTAACTGATTCGCTGGCCGTCGATGATCAGGGCGCTGCGCTGCGGATCGGCGACCGCGGCGGCGTCGATGATCGTCCCGAGATTCATGAATCCTTAGTACAGGGGCGACCAGGTCGAGGTGCGCAGCAGCCTGCTGGTCCACTGGTCACGCAGGTCCAACGCGTCGTGCAGCCAGGTTCCGGGGGTGCGGTACTCCGCCGGGATGTGGGTCCGGAGCAGGTCGAGCAGCGCTTCGGGCCGGCTGATCTGCTGCATCAGAATGACTTCACGACGCAGATGGCTGCCGAGCGCGGGCTGAAACGAGGCATCCATCTTCAACATCGACGACGGCTGCTCGAGGCTGCGGGCATACACCTCGCCGCACCGGACGATGTACTCCTCGAACTTGTCCTCGTAGGGCCACATGGTGTCTTCCATGTAGAGGCTCATCTCGTGTTCGCGGCCGTCGACCGGCACTTCGTCGAACGCCACCTCCTGCATCGGCGACCACGGCAGCGGCACCAGCAGTTTGGCGTCGACGCCATGGCGCAGTTCATCGGTGTGGTGCATCCAGTCGCGCAGGTCACCCTGCTGGACCCGCTTGGTCAAGCGCTCCCAGGCCGCTCCGTCACGCACCGCGGTCACGGTGATGACGGTGTAGGCCGGCCCGCTACCCTGCGCCTGGTTGGTGTACCAGAGCAGTCGGGCCTCGTCGCCGGCCGCCAGCATCGGCATCCAGCCGTCCCGAAACGCGGCCTCGAACTCGTCTTCGGCGCGGCCTCGCACCGTGTGAACTTCGTGCATGAAAAGCAACGACCAAGACCTCCCACGCGGCGCTGCCTTCTGAACGCCCGCTCACTCACTTACTGGCAGGACGTTAATAGCAGCAAATCGTCCTGTCCACGCAGGGCCGACGGTGACGTCAATATCGGCGGGACGGCGCTGGGGTGCGTCGGGTAAACCGCGGTAACTTCGTGACACGGAAACCGGTGAAAGGGACGGGATGGATATCGCTTCGGTCGACGAACTGCTCACCACCACCCGTGCGGTTCGCAAACGTCTCGACCTGACCCGCCCGGTGAGCCGTGACGTGGTCATGGAATGCATACGCCTGGCGATGCAGGCACCCACCGCCAGCAACGCCCAGGACTGGCGCTGGGTGGTGGTCACCGATCCCGGCAAGCGCGCCGCCATCGCGGAGATCTACCGCAGCGTAGGCGCCGAGTATCTGGTTCATGCCGCCGCCAACGCCGAAAATCCGCAGACCAAGCGCGTCTATCAGAGCGCGCTGGGCCTCACCGACACCCTGGCCAAGGTTCCGGTGCTGGTAATCCCCTGCCTTCTGCAGTCCATCGACGAAAGCAATCGACTGGCCGCCGCGTCGGCCTGGGCGTCCATCATCCCGGCCGGCTGGAGCTTTCTGCTTGCCTTGAGGTCGCGCGGTCTGGGCTCGGTGTGGACCACGATGCACCTGGCCCGGGAGCGCGAGGTCGCGGACCTGCTCGGTATTCCCAGCTCTGTCACTCAGGCGGCCCTGTTTCCAGTGGCGTACACGATCGGGACCGATTTTCGGCCCGCGGCGCGACCGCCGGCCGAAACGATCACCTTTTTCGACGAATGGGGTGAAGGCTGATGCAGTCCTACACCGTGCGGTTCCACGTGGACGCTCCGCCGGCCAGGGTGTGGCGCGTGTTGCATCCTCCGGTGCCGCCGAACGCGCCGCGCCCGCGGGTGCTCAGTTGGCCGACGGGCAGCATGGAAATTCTCAACGAGGGCGACGAGGCGGGTGAAGGGCTGGTGCGCACGTGCGTCTTTCCGGTGCCGAAATACCTGTTCTCCGGAGGAAAGGGCCGGTCGTGGGAGACCGTCACCGAGGCGAAGATCAACAAGTTGTCGCGGTACGTCGCCATCGGAAAGCCGTTGTGGTCCCGGGCCGAGGGCTACCACCAACTCGACGAGCAGCCTGACGGCACCACCGTGCTCACCTTCCACGAGACCTACCACGCGTACAACCCGGTACTGCGTCTACTCCTGGAGCGTCCGGTACACGCCCGAATCTCGCGGGACAATCTCGACACCTACGAACACGCGCTGGGCTACGCCGGTCCGGTACGGCGCCTGGACTGATCGGCTCGCGGGTTCGAAATGAGCCCCGCAGCCCGCTAAGCTAGTTACTTATGGGCTCTAAGCAAATCGCCGCCCGCACTGGTGTAGCCGCGTTGCTGGTAGCCGGCTGGTTCAGTGCGGCGGGTATCTCCGCCGCCGATCCCGACCCGACGCCTGCACCGGAACCAGTCCCTGCGCCGACGGCTGCGCCCGGCCCGACGGCCGCGCCGGCTCCGGCGGGGGCACCCGCGGCCGGCTCGCCCAAGACGACCATCGATCACGACGGCATCTTCACCGTCGGCACCGATATCGCGCCGGGCACCTACAGCACCGCCGGGCCGGTGGGCACCGGCACCTGCTACTGGAAGCGGACGGGCAATCCCGACGGCGCTCTCATCGACAACGCCATGTCCAAGAAGCCGCAGATCGTGCAGATAGAGCCGACCGACAAGACTTTCAAGACGAGTGGTTGCCAGCCCTGGCAGCCCACCAGTGACGCACCTCCGCCGAACACCCCCGGCCCACAGGTGCAGGCGGGCCTGGGAATCCTCAACGGCCTACTCGCGCCGCACGGGCCCTGATCTAGGCGGGTGGCGCCGATCTAGGCGGGTGGCGCCAGCGCCGCCTCGACCGTGGTGTACATCGGCAGCAGACGGCGCAGTCCGCACGCGGCAATGGTGCGGGCGACGATCGGCTGATTGTTGACCAGACGCAGGTTGACGCCGCGACGGCGGCAGCGCACCGATTCCTGGGCGAGCACCGCGTAGGCGCAGGATCCCAGGAAGTCCAGTTCGCGGATGTCGATGACGAACGGACCTGGTGCGATCGCGATCGCGGCGCTCCTGTTCACCAGCCGCTGCCAGATGACTTCGTTGCTGGCGTCGATGTCGCCGCCGACATGAACCACGACGGCGGACCCGGTGCATTCGGTGACCGCCCGCAAACCGCTGTTCGGGTCAGCTATTTGAGAACTCAGCCGCGTAGTCGAAGGACCTGACGTTGCTCCGATCGCGACAGTGTTCATTCGGCAGTATCCCGTCTTCGTGTGAATCACATAGGTACAGCGACGATCTCCGGCACGACAACGTTGCTCGATTTCGTGCCGAGAGACAGCGTAAATGTCCGGGGGCGTCGAGGGGCGGTCTTCGTAAGCACGGCTTAATCAGCATATGTGTAACAGGGCCTGACAACATAGGATGTCCACGCGATTTTTCCCGGCTGACGGGCTGAATTATTGGCGTTGCCGGGTGGCTCTGCGGGTGAGTAGCGACAGCAGCCAGCTAACGATCGACAAGAGGATCGCCGCCCAGATCGCGGTCCACCAGAAGTGGTCGATCTGCAGGCCCCAGTGCGTGGTGTCTCTGGTGATCTGCGCCGTGATCCACAACATGAACGCGTTGATGACGATGTGGAACAAGCCGAGAGTGAGGATGTACATCGGGATCGACAGGATCTGCACTATCGGTTTGACGATGGCGTTGACCAAGCCGAAAAGCACTGCGACGACAAAGATGATGCCGATGCGCTCGATGGTGCTGTTGCCGCCGACGAAGGTCAGCCCGGGTACGAAAAGGGTGACGACCCAGAGTGCGAGTCCGGTCAGTGCCGCGCGGATCAGAAAAGCCGCCATGCGCTGATCCTGCCACCCGGCGCCGATCCTGCCACCCGGGATGTTTAATTCAGCCCATAGAAGCGTTGGGCGTTGAGTCCGCCGATCTTTTCGCGTGACTGCTCGCTGATATCAGGCCGGTTGCGCAGATGCTTGGTGCTCTCCGGCCATTCCCCGTCCCAGTGCGGGTAGTCGCTGGCGAACATGATGAAGTCGTCGCCCAGCACGTCGATCACACCGGGCAGAATCGGCTCCTCCGGTTCACACGTCACCCAGATGTTGCCCGCACGCAGGTATTCATGCGGATCACGGCGCCAGCCGCCCTCGATCCAGTCACCGCGCTTCTCGTAGTGCTCGTGCAGCCGGTCGACAAAGAACGGTACCCATCCGGCCCCCGACTCCAGAAATGCGACCCTCAGGTCGGGATGGCGTTCAAAGACACCGCCGGACACCAGCGCCGTCATGGCGGTCATCTGATCGAACGGAAAGCTGACGCAGTGCACCTGGATGTAGTTGGTGAAGCGGTCGACGCCGATCTTCGGTAGATGGATGCCGGGCGCGCCGTGAATGCCCAGCGGCATGTTGAGTTTCACGGCAGCGGCGTAGAAGGGATCGAGATCCGGGTGATCGAGATTGCGGGTCTTCAGCGCGGGCGGAACAAGGGTTGCGACCAGGCCCAGCTCCTTGGCCTCGGTCATGACGTCGATCGCCACCTCACCGTGTTCGATCGGCGCGACGGCCACCCCGCGCAGCCTGCCGTGCGTGGGCTCGCAGAAATCGGCGATCCACTGGTTGTAGAGGCGCGCGAAGCCGGCCGCGAATACGGGATCCTCCAGGCTGGGCACGCACAGCCCGAGACTGGGATAGAGCACCATCGTGTCCAGATGGTCACGGTCGGCGTCGGCGAGCACCCCCTCTGCGGTCGAGCAATTGATGTCGGGCGCCTTGGTAATGCCGTGCTCGGGCGGACAGCCCGCGCCCGGGCCGGTGTCCTCGGGATAGTTGCGGCCCTCGATCGTCAGCCGCGGCCGCCGATCGTTGCTCAACTGCACGCGATCCGGCCAGCGCTTCAGCGCTTCGAAGGCGAGCGACGCGTTCTCCGCGACATGTCCGTCGGCATCGATGATCCGCATGTATCCGGAACATACTCGCTCGCGCGCCAGACTCGCGGTATCGGGACACGTAGGCCACGATGCTCTCGTGACCAGACAGCGGTTGACCAGCGACCAGCGCAACTCCTTCATGGCAGCCTTCCTGGGCTGGACGATGGACGCTTTCGACTTCTTCATCGTCGTGCTGGTCTATGCAGACATCGCCGAGACATTCCATCGCAGCAAGACCGAAGTCGCGTTCGTCACGACGGCCACGCTGGCCATGCGACCGGTCGGCGCGCTGCTGTTCGGGCTATGGGCCGACCGGGTCGGCCGCCGGCTTCCGCTGCTGGTCGACGTGTTGTTCTACTCGGTGGTGGGGTTCCTGTGCGCGTTCGCGCCGAACTTCACGGTGCTGGTGATCCTGAGGCTGCTCTACGGCATCGGCATGGGCGGCGAGTGGGGTCTGGGCGCGGCGCTGGCCATGGAGAAGGTTCCCACCGAGCGGCGCGGCTTCTTCTCCGGTCTGCTGCAGGAGGGTTACTCGTTCGGGTACCTGCTGGCCAGTGTGGCCTCGCTGGTGGTGATGAACGGGTTGGGTCTGTCCTGGCGCTGGCTGTTCGCGCTGAGCATCATCCCGGCGTTGATCAGCCTGATCATCCGCTACCGAGTGGAGGAATCTGAGGTCTGGGAGGCCGCACAGGACCAGATGCGGCTGACCAAGACAAGGGTGCGCGACGTGTTGCGCGAGGCTAAGGTCATCCGCCGGTTCTTCTACCTGGTCTTGCTGATGACCGCATTCAACTGGATGAGTCACGGCACCCAGGACGTCTATCCCACCTTCCTGAAGGCGACCACCGATCACGGCGCGGCGCTGTCGAGTGCGACTGCCCGCTGGATTGTCGTGGTCTACAACGTCGGTGCGATCATCGGCGGCTTGATTTTCGGGACTCTTTCCCAGCGGTTCGGCCGCCGCTACACCATCGCTTTTTGTGCCGTCCTTGCGCTGCCGATCGTGCCGGTCTTCGCGTATTCCCGGACCGCAGCGATGTTGTGCCTGGGGTCGTTTCTGATGCAGTTCTTTGTGCAGGGCGCCTGGGGTTGCATCCCGGCGCACCTGACCGAGCTCTCACCGGATGCGATCCGAGGCTTGTACCCCGGGGTGACGTATCAGCTCGGCAACCTGCTGGCAGCATTCAACTTGCCGATCCAGGAGCATCTGGCCGAGACGCACGGTTATCCATTCGCGTTGGCCGCAACGATCGTGCCGGTGCTGGTGATGGTGGCGTTGTTGACGCTGATCGGCAAGGACGCCACCGGAATTCGGTTCGGGTCCGCGGAGAGCGCGTTTCTGCCGGCTAAGAGCTGAGCAGCTTCAGCAGCAGGTGCATGGCCACCGTGGTCGAGCGTTCCCGGACGTCGGAGCGGTTGCCGGGCAGCCGCAGGGTGCGGGTGAGTTTCGGACCGTCTGCGAGTGCGACTGTGAAACACACTGTACCGACCGGCTTTTCGTCGGTTCCACCGCCGGGGCCGGCGATTCCGGTGATGGCGACCGCGGTGTCGGCGTCGAACCGTTTCAGCGCGCCCGCGGCCATCGCCTCGGCGACCGGCTCGGAAACCGCGCCGTATTGCTGGATGAGTGCTGCGTCGACGCCGAGCAGCTCCACCTTCGCCTCGTTGGAGTACGACACCACCCCGCCGGCCACGTATTCCGAGGATCCGGGGCGGTCAGTCAGCCGTGCCGCCAGCAGGCCGGCGGTGCAGGATTCCGCGGTGGCGATGGTGCGGCCCTTGAGCAGTCGGGCGACCAGGTCGTCGACCTGGGAACCGTCCTCGGAGAACACCTGGTCGGCGTGCCGGTCGCGTAGCAACTTGGTCAGTTGCTCGTAGGTGTCGGCGGCGTCCGGCTCGTAGCGCGTCACGATCTCCAGCTCGCCGCGCCGCAGGCAGGTGGTGATCTCCAGCGCGCCGAATCCGGCGATGGCGGTTTCGGCTTCGCGCAACGTCTCGGCCAGCCCCGACTCCGGCAGCCCGAACATCCGCACCATGTCCTGGCGGTAGACGGTGCGCCCGGCCAGGGCTTCCTGCACGCCTTCGGTCTCAATTGCCTTGTGCCACATAGGTTGCAGCTCGCGTGGTGGGCCCGGCAACACCAGCACGGTCGGCTTGCCCGGCACCACCACGCCGGGCGCCGTGCCCACCGGGTCGAGGATCTGCGAGCCGACCGGAACCATCGCCTGCTTGCGGTTGGCAGCCCGTACCGACTCGAACTTCCCCGGTTCCATCAGCGCGGCGAACGCGGGATTGCGCGCCATCAGAGACTTGAGGATCTCGGCGATCCGGTTCTCCAGCGCCTCGTCGAGTTTGAGCTCGCGGCCGCAGAAGCGGGACACCACCTCGACGGTCATGTCGTCGGCCGTGGGTCCCAGTCCGCCGCTGGTGATGATCAGGTCCACGCCCTGGTCGGCCAGGAAACGCAGCTGCGCCTCGATGTCGGCGGGCCGGTCCCCGCAGATGGTGATGTGGGCGAGCTCGACGCCCAATTCCAGCAGCCGGTCGGCCAGCCAGGGGCCGTTGCGGTCCTGGACCCGTCCGGTCAGAACCTCGGTGCCGGTGACCACGATTCCTGCGCGTGCGCTCACCGTGCCGAGCCTACGCACCCGGGTGGTCCTTATGTCACCCAGCACATCGCCGTAGCGCACCTGATGGAGGTGTCCGACGGCGTTGTTTCTGCCGCGTCAGCACCACCTCATCGCGGCGTCGATCCGACCGCTGCTGCGCCCAGGCCGGCTCCTGTCTTGGTCAGCATTGTCATACGACGATGCCGCTCAGGCCCGTGATTCCGCCGGCAGCACCGGCGCCGCCGGCGCCGCCGATACCGCCGAAACCTGGTATCGCAGTGCCGCCGCCCGCGCTGGCATTGCCGCCGTTACCGCCGTTGCCGCCGCTAATCCCGTTGCCCGAGCTGTCTCCGCCGTCGCCGCCAGCACCACCGGTGCCGAACCCACTTCCGGTGGTGGTCCCAAAACCGCCGACCCCGCCGGTCCCGCCTGTGGTGCCGTCACCGCCGTCACCGCCGTCACCGCCAGTAGCCGTGGCCGCGGAGCTACCGTTGCTGATCGTCGCGGTGCCGCCGTTGCCGCCGTTGCCGCCGATTCCGCCGGCGGTACCGATGCCGCCTGCCCCGCCGGCGCCGGAGGTGACGTTTCCGAGCCCGAAGGTAGTTGCCGCTCCGCCGATTCCGCCGTTTCCACCAGTGGTGGCGCCGGTTCCGCCGTCACCTCCGCTGCCGCCGATCGCCATGGCTTTGGAGACAGGGTTGCTGATTGTTGCACTGCCGCCGTTGCCGCCGGTCCCGCCGGCGATGGCGCCGCTTCCGCCGTCACCGCCGTTGCCGCTGGTAGCCGTGGCCGTGGAAGTAGCGTTGCTGATCGTCGCGGTGCCGCCGGCGCCGCCGTTGCCGCCGCTGCCGGTGGTACCGGTGCCGCCGGCCCCGCCGGCGCCGGAGTTAGCGTTTCCGAGCCCAGAGGCAAATGCTGATCCGCCGGTTCCCCCGTTTCCGCCGTCTCCGGTGGTACCGGTGCCGCCGGCCCCGCCGGCGCCGGAGTTAGTGATTCCGAGCCCAGAGGCAAATGCCGATCCGCCGCCGCCGCCGTTTCCGCCGCTGGTGGCGCCGTCACCTCCGTCACCGCCGTTGCCGCTGGTTACCGTGGCCGTGGAGGTCGTGTTGCTGATCTGGGCGGTTCCGCCGTTTCCGCCGTTTCCGCCGCTGCCGGCGGTGCCGGTGCCGCCGGCGCCGCCGGCGCCGGAGTTGACGTTTCCGAGCCCAGTGGTAAATGCCGATCCGCCGGTGCCGCCGGTTCCGCCTTTGGTGACGCCGCTTCCGCCGGCGCCCGCGGTGCCACCAGTAACCGTGACCGTGGAGGCAGCGTTGCTGATCTGGGCGGTGCCGCCGTTTCCGCCGTTTCCGCCGTTTCCGGTGGTACCGGTGCCGCCGGCCCCGCCGGCGCCGGAGTTAGTGATTCCGAGCCCAGCGTTAAATGCCGATCCGCCGCCGCCGCCGGTTCCGCCGCTGGTGGCGCCGTCTGCCCCGTTACCGCCGTTGCCGCCGGTAGCCGTGGCCGCAGACACAGCGTTGCTGATCTGCGCACTACCGCCGCTGCCGCCGCTTCCGCCGCTTCCGGTGGTACCGGTACCGCCGGCCCCGCCATTGCCGGGGTTAACGCTTCCGAGGCCGTTGGTAAATGCCCCTCCGGCGGAGCCGCCGTTGCCACCCGTGGTGCCGCTACCGCCGTTACCGCCGGTGCCGCCGGTAGCCGTGGCCAAGGATGCGGGGTTGTTGATCTGTGCGCCGCCGCCGACTCCGCCGCTGCCGCCGATGCCGGCGGGGCCTCCGGCGGTGCCGTTGGCGCCGTCCGCGCCGATGGCGTTGCCGGTGCCGGTGTTGGTGGCAACACCGCCATTGCCGCCGGCCCCGCCCCCACCGGGACCCGTTCCGCCGGTGCCGGCGGCCCCGCCGTGGGCGTTGCCCGCCCCGAAGTGGGTCGCTAGACCGCCGCCACCGCCACTGCCGCCGATGCCGGTGGTGGCGGCACCGCCGGCGCCGCCGGTCCCACCGACGGCGGCAGCGCTATTGCTGTTGGAAAACGCGCTCCCCCCGATCCCGCCCCGGCCTAAGCCCGAGGCGTTGTTGTTGCCGGAGCCCCCGTTGCCGCCGGCGCCGCCCTTGGCTATGGCGGTTGACGCGACATTGGAAATGTTCGCGGCACCGCCGCTGCCCCCGTTGCCGCCGCTGCCGGTACCGCCACTGCCGCCGTCGCCGCCTACGCCGGGTGCGACGTTGCCGATTCCAACGGTCAATGCAGACCCGCCGATTCCGCCGTTTCCGCCGTCGGTGGCGCCGTTACCGCCGGCCCCGCCGGCCCCTCCGGTAGCCGTGTCGATGGAGGCGGTGTTGGTGATCTGTGCCAAACCGCCGTTGCCGCCGGTTCCGCCGCGACTACCGGGACCGGCGTTGACGCCGCTGTCGCCGCCGGCGCCGCCCTGGCCGCCGGTGGCAGTCCCGGTTGCGTTCTGGACAGCGTTGCCGCCGTCACCGCCGTCGCCGCCCCTGCCGGTGTCAGCTCCGTTGCCGCCGGCCCCGCCGTTACCGCCGGTAGCTGCCGTTGCCATCGAACCGGCGGCCCCGCCATCCCCGCCGTCACCGCCGAAACCGGTACCGGCGGCATTGCCGCCGGCCCCGCCGTTGCCGCCTTTGCCGTGGGTGCCGCCGGCACCGCCGGCTCCACCTTGACCGCCATTGCCGCTGACGGTTTCGCTGTAGCCGGCGCCACCCGCGCCACCGTCGCCACCGGCGATGACGGCTCCGCCCGCACCGGTCGCGCCGGCCATGGCGCCGGGACCGCCGGGCGTCCCTCCGGTGCCGCCGCCGCCCACCAGGCCGGGGTTGCCTCCGTTGCCGCCTCTGCCACCTGCAGTGGCCGCGTTCGCGCCCTCACCCCCAGATCCGCCGTCACCGGGCGCCCCGGTATCGCCGCCGGCCCCGCCGGCACCGCCGGCACCGTTGGCGCCCGCAGCGCCGAACAACGATCCTTTGCCGGCGGCACCGCCCATCCCACCGGAACCGCCGCTGCCGCCGTTGCCGCTGTCACCGCCGTCGCCGCCGTTGGCACCCAGAGTTGTGGCGTTCCAGCCGTCGCCGCCGGACCCGCCGGCGCCACCCGCCCCGCCCACCCCACCGGCGCCGCCGGCGCCGCCGGCGCCGAATAACAGCCCGGCGTTGCCGCCGGCCCCGCCGGTACCGGCATTACCCCCGTTGCCGCCGGCGATGCCGTTGGTGCCGTTCGGAACCGCTGGGGTGCCCGGGGTGCCGGGGCCGCCCACGGCCCCCGCAGCGCCGGCCCCGCCGACTCCGCCAGCCCCACCATTGCCGAACAGCAGCGCGCTGCCCCCGAGTCCGCCGGTGCCGCCGTTGACGGTGACACCGCCCACTCCGCCGGCACCGCCAGGGCCGCCATTGCCCCACAACCACCCGCCCGCGCCCCCGGCCCCACCGTTGCCGCCACCGGCCCCGCCGACGCCGCCAGCACCGCCAGCGCCGAGCAGGCCCGCCGCGCCACCGGCCCCACCCGCCAGCCCCGGTGCGCCCGATCCGCCGTTGCCGCCGTTACCCCACAGGATCCCGCCCGCCCCACCGGCAGCCCCGGTCCCCGGGGCGCCATCTGTGCCGTTCCCGATCAGTGGACGCCCCAATAATGCGTTGGTCGGCGCGTTGATGACGCCCAGCACGGCTTCTTGCAGGGTCTGCAACGGCGTGGCGGCCGCCGCGTCGGCCAGGGCATAGGAGCCCCCGGCGGCGTTTAATGCCTGGATGAACTGCGCCTCGAAAGCCGCCGCTCGCGCACTGACCGCCTGATACTGGCGGGCGTGGTCAGAAAACAGAGCCGCGATCCCCGCCGACACCTCATCGCCCGCAGCGGCCAGCACCCCGGTGGTCGGACCCGCAGCTAATATCTGGGCCGCGCTCAGCGACGAACCGATGCCCGCTACTTCCGCTGCGGCCGCCGACAGCATCTCCGGAATTGCCAGCACATAGGACATCGCTACCTCCAATGCACCCGGGTCGGCCACAGCGCCTCAACGGTGAAAGGAGTGTATGACGGATTTGTTGAGGTGGAAAGGCTAATTCAAGCTTCCTGATCCGTATCGGCTCTCGATCTGAGATGAATTCATTACGCCTAGGTTGTCGGGATGAGTAAAACGGTCGCTGAACTCGGATGGCGTCGGTTCTTTGGCGTGGAAAAAACCTTGTGGGATTCGCACGACTGGCAACTGCGCAACGCATCAATTTCATTGCTTAGATTTCAGTCTTGAGGTTCTTGACCGCCTGCCGGACGGGTCTGCTTGTCGCAGTGCAACGGCAGACTTGACGATTCGCTGGATGGCGAGATCTACTGTGCAACAGCCACAAATGTGATGGCTGACGAGGTGTCGACCGCTACCTTTGGGTGACCTCGCGGTGCTGCCGATCGTGGTGCCGGGATCCCGTCGGTCGCTACCGCCGTGAAAATTTTCCGTCATCTCAACGACCGTGACGCAACAGCGTCAACCACAACCAGGATCGATGTGGATTCGTATCCCGCGACGAAGTGAGTCATTTTATGACGTCTCGAGTCAGGGGGCGCACAAAATTCACAAATCGTACTCATAGCACTCTCCAAATCGGCCCGCTGGGCTGTTCGGCCCACCATTTATTACCGTTCACCCTGCGCTTTCCACGAGAACAGAACCGAGCCGTCGTCGTCATTTAACCCGCAGCCGCGGAGAAACATTCCGCCGGAGTTCGTGTTGTGGAATGACAACCCTGGGTTAACGGGCACGGCGGCTAACTCAACCGAGGTGTTTGACGGTCGTGTCGTCGGCCATCGGCTCGGGCAGCTGGGGAGCCACGGGCCGTTGTGGACCCGTCCGGTCAGAACCTCTCAGTGACGCCTCAGACGATGTTGCCCTTGGCGCCCGAGGAGCCTGGGATGAACGAGCCGGAACCGCCCTTGCCGCCTGACCCGACGACCGCATTGCCGATCGTGGCTGCGTGGGCGTCGCCGCCGTCACCGCCGCTGCCGCCGATCACACTTGTGCTGTTGCCGCCGACCCCACCGCCGCCACCGATGCCGAAACCGGTTCCGTCGGTCCACCCCAAACCACCTTTACCGCCAGTTCCGCCCGTGCCGCCGGTAGCGCCATTCCCCCCGGCGCCGCCGGTCGCGTTCGCCGCTGAGGTGACAAGGGTGATTCGCCCGGTTCCGCCGGCGCCGCCGGTCCCACCGTTAGCGCCGTCACCGCCTAACCCGCCTTGTCCGCCTTTGCCGCCGGTCGCGGCCCCCAATCCGTCATTCTGCGCGTTCCCACCTGCGCCCCCGGTACCGCCGCCCGCGCCGATACCGGCGGCACCCGCCCCACCGGCGCCCCCGGTGGCGCTGCCTGTGGAGCTAGGGATGGTGACACGCGCATCGCCGCCGCGACCGCCGGTGCCGCCGTCGACCAAAGCTCCGCTGGATCCTCCAACCGCGCCGTTGCCTCCGATGGCGTTGCCGGTTCCGCTGTTGGTTGCGAGACCTCCGCTGCCGCCCGTTCCACCGAAAGTCGACCCTGACCCACCGGTGGCGCCATTGCCGCCGACAGCCACACCCGCACCGGAGTGCACTGCGAATCCGCCTGTGCCGCCGGTCCCGCCGACGCCGTTGAGCGCAGCGCCACCGGTTCCTCCCGTGCCTCCTGTGGCCGTGGTGGTCGGGCTCTTGCTGTTGATCTGGGCAGAGCCGCCGGCGCCGCCCTGGCCGAACAAGGTGCCGTTGTTGGCGCCGGCGCCGCCGGCGCCGCCAGTACCACCCTTGGCGCTTGCGGACGAGCCGATGTTGCTGATGAATGCGTCACCGCCTCGGCCACCGTTTCCGCCGAACGCGGCGGCGCCCTTACCAAAGCCGCCCGCCCCGCCGGTGCCGGGATTGACGCTGCCTAGCCCGTTAGTGGTGGCTGATCCTCCGAAGCCGCCGTTGCCGCCCACGGTTTGGCCGGCGCCGCCGGCTCCGCCGACGCCTCCGAAGGCACCCGCCGTGGACGTCTGATTGTTGATGGTCGCGGTGCCGCTACCGCCACCACCACCGCCCGCGCCGGCAAAGCCCTCGCCTCCCTTTCCGCCGGCGCCTGACACAGCAGTGCCTGAGCCGGCGTTGGTCGCCGACCCACCGAAGCCGCCGGCCCCGCCAGCAGGTCCATCGGCACCGGCACCACCCTTGCCGCCGGTAGCGACACCGGATGATGATGAGGCGGGCGAAACGGACGCGTTGCCGCCGTTGCCGCCGGCCCCGCCGATCGCCCCCGACGAGGTGCCGTTGGCGCCATCACCCCCGAACGCGTTGCCCGTTCCAGTATTTGATGCGCTGCCGCCGTCCCCACCGCGGCCACCGCCGGCCGTACCAGTCCCACCGGCACCGCCGGTGCCGCCGCGTGCATCACCGACCCCGGTGTGGAAGCCGGCGCCGCCCGTGCCACCGGCGCCGCCGGAGCCGGCGCTGGTGCTGCCGCCGACTCCGCCGTCACCTCCCCTGGCGGTTGCGGTAGACGTGGACTTGAAAATTTGCGCATCGCCGCCGGTGCCACCAATGCCCGCGGTACCTGTGGTCCCGTTGCCGCCTGCGCCACCCGTGCCGGGGGTAACCGCTCCCAATCCCAAGGTGATGGCCCGGCCGCCTGAACCACCGCTTCCTCCGGCAGTGCCATCGGCGCCGGCTCCACCCTGACCGCCCACCGCAATACCTGAGGAGTCGGGATTACCGACCTGCGCCAAGCCGCCGGCACCACCCGCGCCGCCTCTGCCCGTGGTACCGCCATTGGTGCCGTCGGCACCGGCGCCGCCGATGGCATCACCGGTTCCATTGTTGAACGCGCTCCCGCCGCCACCTCCGGCCCCGCCGCCCGCGGAGCCCTTGCCGCCGACACCGGCGACGCCGCCCACGGCAGTGCCGGCTCCGCTGTGCGTGCCGCTACCACCGGAGCCACCTGTTCCGCCGGTACCGGTGCTGGCCTCACCGCCAAGCCCGCCCGCGCCGCCCGTGGCCGTCGTCGACGAGTCGCTGCTGTTGGTGTTCGCACCGCCACCGGTGCCGCCCCGCCCCAGGAACTGGTTGTCTACCCCGGCCCCGCCATTACCACCAGTACCGCCGACAGGACTGACCGTCGAAGCGGCACTGTTCACGGCTGCGGTGCCGCCGAAACCTCCGTTGCCACCCCCGCCGGTGTTTCCGATGCCTCCTGCGCCCCCGTTGCCCGGAGTGACATTGCCCTTTCCGGTGGTGGTGGCCGATCCACCGGACCCGCCGTTGCCGCCAGTGGCACCGTCACCCCCGGCGGCGCCATCGGCGCCGGTCGCGGTTGCCGTGGATGCGTTGTTGGAGATTGTGGCGGATCCGCCGCTGCCGCCGGACCCTCCCACGCCGGTTGTCCCGTCGCCTCCGGCGCCGGCAGCGCCGCCAATCGCTGCTCCCGTTCCGAAGTTGTTCGCCGATCCGCCACTACCGCCGTTGCCGCCAAAAATGCCATCAGCGCCTGCGCCGCCTTTGCCCCCAGTCGCGATCCCCGGCGAGATGTCAATAGAGACCTGGGCGGAACCTCCGCTGCCGCCGGCACCGCCGCCTCCCGTAAGACCGCCGCTGGTGCCGGCAGCCCCGGTGCCGCCAAGGGCGTTGCCGGTACCGGTGTTAAGCCCAGGCCCGCCATTGCCGCCTGCCCCTCCGCGCGTGGGACCCTTGCCGCCGGCACCACCGTCACCTCCTGCTCCGACGCCGGCATTGCTGTGTGTCCCGACTCCGCCTGTCCCGCCGGTTCCGCCGGTGCCTGTGCTTGCGTCGCCACCGACGCCACCCGCGCCCCCGAGCGCCACGGTGGTCGCGTTACCGCTGTTGGTTTGCGCGCTCCCGCCGCCGCCGCCGCGGCCGAAGGCGGCGTTGTCGACGCCGGCGCCGCCGGCCCCGCCGCGCCCGCCGACCGGGCTGACGTCGGAAGCGGTGTTGTTGATGACCGCACTGCCGCCGAATCCGCCAATTCCCCCGCCTCCGGTGGTGCCGGTGCCACCGGCGCCACCGGTGCCGGCGGTCACGTTTCCGGTTCCGAATGTCGACGCCGAACCCCCGGTGCCGCCGAAGCCCCCGGTGGTTCCGGTGCCGCCGTCGCCACCGTTGGCTGCAGTGGCGGTCGCGGTGGACTTGCTGTTGCTGATGTTCGCGTTCCCGCCGGACCCGCCGGAGCCGCCGTTGAAGGCGGCGCCGTTCCCGCCCTTGCCGCCGGTTCCGGACGTGACACTGCCCAGGCCGGCGGTCGATGCCGTGCCGCCCGTACCACCACCGCCACCGAAGGTGGCGCCATCGCCGCCTGCACCGCCAGCAGCCCCGGTTGCGTTGACCGTCGATCCCGCATTGGAAATCGACGCGGTACCACCGGATCCGCCGTTGCCACCTGATGCGACGCTGCCTTCACCGCCCGCTCCGCCAGCGGCTGGGTTGACCTTGCCGGTCCCGCTGGTGAATGCCGAACCGCCGTTACCACCGGACCCGCCGGTGGTGCCGTTGGCGCCCGCCCCCGCAGTGCCTCCGGTGGCGGTCGCCGTTGAGGTTGCGGTGGTGATGACGGCATCGCCGCCATCGCCCCCCCGGCCGCCGGTTCCGGTGGTGCCGCCACTGGTCCCGTCTGCCCCGGCGCCCCCAGTCGCATTACCCGTTCCGCTGTTGAATCCCGCCCCCCCGAAACCGCCATTGCCACCGCCAGCTGGGCCGGCGCCGCCCGCCGCTCCCGCGCCGCCGAAGGCATCGCCCGCTCCACTGCTGAACGCGTTGCCTCCGGAGCCGCCGTTTCCGCCCCGGTTGCCGTCGCCGCCGGCGCCGCCGGCGCCGCCGACAGCGTTCCCTGCTCCGTTATTGAAGCCCGTCCCCCCGCTGCCGCCGTTGCCGCCTGCGCCGGTGCCGGCACCGTCACCGCCGGCCCCGCCCGCCCCGCCAGTACCACCCCGTGGGCCGCTGGCCCCGCCCAAGCCGCCGTCGCCCCCGGTGCCTCCGGCCAGCGTGGCATTGCCACCGGCGCCGCCGGCGCCGCCTGCTCCGTACAAGCCCCCGCCGCCTCCGTTTCCGCCTTTGCCGCCGGAGGTGCCGGGCACCGCCCCCGCGTCGCTGGCGGCGTCGTAACCGCGGCCACCAGCGCCACCGTTGCCGCTGATTCCCGTGATCGTGCCTGCGGCGCCGCTCGTGCCGGGGGTGCCGCCGGGTCCACCGGCACCGCCGCCGTTGCCGCCAACGCCGACGGCGCCGGGATTGCCACCATTGCCGCCCGTTCCGCCCTGGGTGCTGAGGGCGTCGCCGGCACCCCCGATGCCGCCGTCTCCGGCAGCGCCCGCGTTACCGCCGGCGCCACCTATGCCTCCGTTGCCGTTGGCACCCGCGGCGCCGAACAGGGTGGAGCCGCGCCCGCCGGCGCCACCCGTGCCGCCGTTACCGCCGGTGCCGCCGGCCCCGCCGTTGCCGCCGTCGCCGCCATCGACACCGGCGCCCAGCGCGTTAAAGCCTGCGCCGCCCAGGCCGCCGGTGCCGCCGGCCCCGCCGGCGCCGCCGCTGCCGCCGGCCCCGCCCGTGCCATAGACAAGTCCTCCGTTGCCCCCGGCGCCGCCTGTTCCGGCGTTTCCGCCCGTACCGCCCGTTCCTCCGACGCCGCCGGTCGCGCTCGCAGTGCCGGGATCACCCGGGGTGCCCGTGGCCCCAGCCGCGCCGGCACCGCCAAGCCCACCGGCTCCCCCGTTGCCGAACAACAGGGCATTGCCGCCCACACCACCCACTCCGCCATTGACGGTCGCGCCGCCGATACCGCCGGCCCCGCCGGCACCGCCGTTGCCCCACAACCAGCCCCCGGTGCCGCCGGCACCGCCGGTACCGCCACCGGCGCCTCCGGCGCCGCCGACGCCACCATTTCCGATCAGACCGGCCGCGCCCCCGGCGCCACCGGCCGCGCCCGCGGCGCCTGAACCGCCGCTACCGCCATTGCCCCACAGGATGCCGCCGGCACCTCCGTTCTGCCCTGTACCGGGTGCCCCGTCTGTGCCGTTGCCGATCAACGGACGACCCAGTAGCAGATTGGTGGGGGCGTTGATCGCTCCGAGTATCTGCCCTTCCAGCACTTGCAGCGGCGACACGTTGGCGGTCTCGGCGAGGGCGTAGGAGTTCCCGGCGCTGGCGAGCGCCTGCATGAAGTGTGAGTGGAATACCGCTGCCTGGCTTTCGAGGGCTTGGTAGCCGGCGCCGTGGCTGTTGAAAAGTGCTGCGATGGCCGCCGAAATCTCGTCACCGGCGGCAGCGAGCACCTCAGTTGTCGGTATGGCGGCGGCGAAATTCGCCGCGCGCAATGACGAGCCGATACTGGCGACATCCGCGGCGGCCGCTGCGAGAAAGTCCGGAGTTGCAAAGACGTACGACATCTTGGTCGCTCCCGCCTGATCGTGCCTGACGAAGGCAAGTAATTCTGTTGTTCATCAGTACCACGAACCGGGCGGCCATTAGTAAGCTTTTGTGTCATTAGTTAAATCGTTCAACGTATGAATCGTTCGAAGCTGGCGGCGGGCGGCGAGATGATCCAAAAGCGTTGTTCTAGAAGCAAGTTCGATGAAGGTGTGCTCGAGTCGTTTTGCTTGCCGGGCGTCACTCTGGCGTGATTTCGGGCCGGTTCGCAGTGTGGCCCGATTATCGGCCCCGGTCTGTCTCGGGAATGAATTTATTACAGCGACAAAAGGCGAAGTTTGTACACTGGACGGCTTCAACGCCGCGCCTTCATTCCGGTGCGCGAGAATTCTTAACGGGGCGCGCGCCGCCGCTGCCAGCAGGGTTCGTTGTGCTCCCGTTGCCGCCCTTGCCGCCACCTGCGAGGCCATTGCCACCGACCCCGCCGGCGCCCGATTTCGCATCGCTGGATGCGTTCGCCCGATCGCGCTAGACGACTATTCCGTTGTTGCCCGTGAGGCCTTTGCTGCCGCCAGTACCGCCGGTGCCGCCGACGCCGCCGACGCCCACCGCGGCGTTACTGATGTTGCCCGCGTGAGCGTTGCCGCCGTTGCCACCATTACCGCCGTTGGCGCTTGTGGCCGCACTGTTGCCGCCGAATCCGCCGTTACCGCCGATGCCGAATCCAGTCCCGAGGGTGGATCCCAGACCGCCGTTACCACCGGCACCGCCCTGGCCTCCGCTGCCGCCGAAGCCGCCTTGGCCGCCCCTCGCAGCACTTGCGTTGCCGGCGTTGGACACCGTGCCGACTCCACCGTTCCCGCCGTTGCCGGCGGAGGCACTGACGCTGGCGCCGCCACCCACGCCGCCAGTGCCGCCGGTGGCAGACCCCAGCCCCTTGTTCGTCGCGTTCCCCGCCGCGCCACCGGCGCCGCCGAAGCCGCTGGTGGTGGCTCCCGGAGCCCCGGCTCCGCCGTTGCCGCCGGTGGCACTGCCGGTCGAGGTCGCGTTACTCACTTCGGCGTCGCCGCCAACACCGCCGGCCCCGCCGTTCCCAGTGGTTGCTGATCCTTTGTTGCCGATACCGCCGTCACCGCCGGTGGCGTTTCCAGTTCCGCTGTTCAGGCCGAAGCCGCCGTTGCCCCCGGCGCCGCCGGCGGCAACGCCTAGTCCACCGGTGCCGCCAACGCCGCCGGCGGCGGTGCCGGCACCCGAGTGGACCGCTTTGCCGCCGGCACCGCCGGCACCGCCGGTACCGGCGGTGGCAGTGCCGCCGGCACCACCAGTGCCGCCCTTTGCGGTGGCGGCCGAGCCGGTGTTCGATATGGTCGCCTCGCCGCCTTGGCCGCCGGTACCGCCGCTGGTGGTAGCGGCATTGCCGGTGCCCCCCACGCCGCCGGTGCCACCGGTGACGCTTCCGAGACCGGTCGTCATTGCCGCACCGCCGGAACCGCCTTTGCCTCCGGTGATGCCGGTACCACCGGTTCCGCCGTTGCCGCCGGCGGCGGTTCCCGTTGAGCCATTGTTGGAAATGCTCGCCTTTCCGCCGTCGCCGCCGGCTCCGCCCGTGGGGCCGGTTCCGCCGTTACCGCCGCCGCCGCCGGTGACGCTGCCCCCACCGGAGTGAGTGGCATCGCCGCCGGTACCACCGGCGCCGCCGGTGCCTGTGGCACCGCTGGCATTACCGCCGGCTCCGCCAGTGCCTCCAATGGCCGCAGTGGTGCCGCTGCTGGCGTTGGTCGACGCGCTACCACCCGCGCCGCCCTTGCCGCCGTTGATCCCGTTGCCGCCGACGCCGCCGGTACCGCCCTTGGCACTGGCCGACGACGCTGCATTCTCAATGCTCGCCGCGCCGCCTTGGCCGCCCTCTCCACCGGCCGAGGTGCCGATCCCGCCCGCACCGCCGGTGCCGGGAGTGACACTTCCGAGTCCGGAGGTAGACGCCGCGCCACCCTTACCGCCGGCTCCGCCGACCGTGCCGGTGCCGCCTGCTCCGCCTTTGCCGCCGGTTGCCGCCCCGGTCGATGTGGGGGGTCCTGAGACTTTCGCGTCGCCCCCGGCGCCGCCCGACCCACCGGTTCCACCGGTTCCTGCAGCGCCGTCAGCACCGGCACCACCTGTGGCGGGACCGTTTCCACCGCCGCTGTTAACCGCCAGGCCACCACTGCCCCCGGTCCCGCCGTTCGTTCCCGTCCCCGCCGCACCACCTTTGCCGCCTGTGGCGCTGCCCGCACCGGAGTGGGAGGCTTCACCTCCGGTTCCGCCGGTGCCACCCGTGCCGGTGGAGGCGCCGCCGCCCGCTCCACCGGTACCGCCGATGGCCGCGGTGGTGACGCTGGCGCCGTTGCTTGATGCGTTACCACCGGCGCCGCCCTTGCCACCGCTGATACCGCTGCCACCCACCCCGCCGGTGGCGCCCTGGGCGGTCGCCGTCGAGGACGTGTTGGAAATGGTTGCCGAGCCGCCCTTGCCGCCGTTGCCGCCGGCTCCGCCGGTACCAGAGCCGCCCGCGCCGCCCGTACCAGGGTCGAGCTTCCCGGTGCCGGAAGTCGTCACCGAACCGCCGGATCCGCCACTGCCGCCGAAGGTGGCGCCCTTCCCGCCGGCTCCACCCGCCGAGCCGAAAGCGGTTGCCGCCGAGGTGCCGTTGGAGATGCTCGCCGTGCCGGCGTCGCCCCCTGCCCCGCCGAAGCTGATCGTGCCTTCGCCGCCGCCGCCGCCCATACCAGAGACCACAGGTCCGAGCCCCTTGCTCGTCGCCCCGCCGCCGGAGCCGCCCGCTCCGCCGACCAGTCCGAGGGAGCCTGCTCCGCCCTTGCCGCCGACGGCGGTGCCCGACGAGGCAGAGTTCGTGATGTCCGCGCTGCCGCCGTTCCCGCCCGCGCCGCCGGTCACTCCGCCGTTAGCGCCGTCGCCGCCGCTCGCGTTGCCCGTCCCGCTGTTGGTCGCAGAGCCGCCGTTACCGCCGGCTCCGCCGCCGGCGGGACCCACACCTCCGGTGGCTCCCTTGCCGCCGGCCGCAATGCCGGCTCCGGAGTGGGAAGCGCTGCCGCCGGCACCGCCGGTCCCGCCTGAGCCGGTGAGGGTATCGCCACCGATTCCGCCTTCACCGCCGGCTGCGGTGATGGTCGAGCTGGTGTTGGTGATTTGTGCGGCACCCCCGGTTCCCCCGGTACCAGCCGGACCGGTGGTGCCGTCTCCGCCCGCACCGCCGGTGCCGGCGGAGACGCCGCCCAGGCCGGCGGTCAAGGCCAGCCCGCCGTTGCCGCCTGCCCCTCCGGCCGCCCCGTTGCCGCCGGCGCCGCCGTTGCCGCTGGTAGCGATAGCGGTCGAGGTGGGGTTACTGATCTGGGCACCCCCGCCGTTGCCGCCGGCGCCGCCGGTGGCTCCCCCGCTGGTGCCGTCCGCACCGGCGGCGCCGATCGCCCCACCGGTTCCGCTGTTGAGGGCGAACCCGCCGTTTCCGCCGGCCCCGCCCGCTGCGGGACCCGAACCACCCGCGGCGGCAACGCCGCCCAGCGCGTTACCAGCCCCGTTGTGGACCCCGGCCCCACCGAAGCCACCGATTCCACCGGTACCGGTGGTGGCGTTGCCGCCCATCCCTCCGGTGCCACCGGTGGACGTCGTCGTGTTGTCGTTGCTGTTGGTCTGTGCGGTACCGCCGATTCCGCCGCGGCCTCCGGAGAGGTTGTCGACGCCCTGGCCACCGGTGCCGCCGGTACCTCCGACCACGTTGACCGTCGAGGCGGCATTGGTGATGGTGGCACCGCCACCGCCACCGCCATTGCCGCCGGTACCTGTGGTGCCGGCGCCGCCGGAGCCACCGGAGCCGGGGGTGACGTTGCCGAGCCCGTTGGAGATGGCCGTCCCGGCGAACCCGCCGTTGCCGCCGCTGGCGCCCGTGCCGCCCCCTCCACCATCGCCAGAGGCCGCGGTGGCACTCGAGGCGTTGTTGGAGATCTCGCCGCGGCCGCCGTTGCCGCCGGACCCGCCGTTGCCGGTGGTGCCCGCGCCGCCCGCGCCGCCGTTACCGCCAGCTACATCGCCCAGTCCTTTCGTCAGAGCGTTTCCGCCGTCGCCGCCTCTGCCGCCCGCGGTCCCGTCGGCGCCGGCTCCCCCTGCGCCGCCGACGGCGGTAGCCGACGAGGAGGAGTTGGTGATCTCAGCCTTGCCGCCGGTTCCTCCGGCACCACCGACGGTTCCGCCGGTGCCGCCCGCGCCACCGGTGCCGGCGGCTGCATCGCCCAATCCGTCGTTGGAGGCACCACCGCCATCGCCGCCCTTGCCGCCGGTGGTCCCGCCGGCGCCGGCGCCGCCGTTGCCGCCTACGGCGGTCGCCGACGAAGCGACGTTGGTGATCTCGGCCTTGCCGCCGGCGCCGCCGGCTCCGCCGGTTCCGGTGGCACCGCCTGCGGTGCCGTCAGCGCCGGTGCCGCCGATCGCGTCACCAGTTCCACCGTTGATTGCTATGCCCCCGGCCCCGCCGGCTCCGCCTCCGACGGGACCGCTACCGCCTATTCCGGCGACGCCGCCGATGGCGGTGCCGGCTCCGTTGTGGACGCCGGCACCGCCCATGCCTCCTGTTCCGCCGGTGCCGGTGGTGGCGTCGCCACCCGAACCGCCGGTACCTCCGGTACTGGTGGCCGCTTTGCTGCTGTTCGTTTGAGCGGTGCCGCCGGTGCCGCCGCTGCCCCCGGACAGGTTGTCGACGCCGCTACCGCCGGCACCGCCGGCGCCGCCGACCGGGTTGATGGTCGAGTCGGGGTTGTCGATAGACGCGCTGCCGCCGACCCCACCGTTTCCGCCGGCGCCGGAAGTTCCGGTGCCGCCGGTGCCGCCGGTGCCGGGGTTGACATTGCCGGTTCCCAGGGTGATCGCCGTTCCGCCGCCCCCACCGTTCCCGCCGGTGGCGCCGCTGCCGCCGGCCGCACCGTTACCGGCGACCGCGGCAGCGGTCGACTCGTTGTTCGTAATAACCGCGTCACCGCCGCCGCCGCCAGTCCCGCCCGCGCCGGTGGTTCCATTGCCACCGACACCGCCCGCACCGCCCGCGACGGTTCCGGTTCCCAAAGTTGTTGCGCCACCGCCGTTACCACCGGCACCGCCGGACGTGCCGTCGCCGCCGGCTCCGCCCTTGCCGCCGGTGGCGGTCGCCGCTGACGCGACCTCTGCGTCGCCCCCGGCGCCGCCGGCTCCGCCGGTCCCGGTGGTGCCGCCGCTGGTGCCGGCGGTGCCAGCGCCGCCGATGGCACCACCTGTCCCGGTGTTGAACGCTGATCCGCCGTTGCCGCCACCCCCGCCTCCGGTGGGCCCGCTACCGCCCGCTCCGCCGATACCGCCGATGGCGGTGCCCGCACCCGAGTGGATGCCGATGCCGCCGGAGCCTCCAGTCCCACCGACGAAGGTGAAGGCGCCACCGCCGTCTCCGCCGGCCCCTCCGGTGCCGCCGGTCGCTGTCGTCGACGCGTTACTGCTGTTGGTTTGCGCGGTGCCGCCAGTCCCACCCCGCCCCGCCGTCGGGCCGCTGTTGTCGATCCCAGTCCCGCCGGCCCCGCCCGTGCCGCCGACTGGGCTGAAGGTGGAAGCCGCGTTGGTGACGATCGCGTCGCCGCCGCTGCCGCCGATTCCTCCGCCGCCGATGAAGCTGCCACCGCCCTTGCCGCCGGTGCCGGGATTGACAGCTCCGGTACCGCTGGTGGCAGCGGACCCTCCGGCGCCACCGTTGCCTCCTGTGAAGGCCGTGCCGCCGGCTCCGCCGGTGCCCCCGGTAGCGGTCGCGCTCGAGGTGGCGTTGGAGATGGTCGCCTTGCCACCGGCTCCCCCAGTCCCGCCAATGCCGCTGGTGCCCTGCGCGCCTTGGCCGCCGGCGCCTGACGTAGCGCTTCCCGTTCCCTCCGTGGTGGCGTTGCCCCCGGCCCCGCCGCTACCGCCGTTGTTGCCGAAACCGCCGGCGCCGCCGTCGGCGCCCACGGCGTTAGCCGTTGAGGCGGCATTGGTGATCGTCGCGGCACCCCCGGCACCTCCGGCACCGCCGGTGCCGCCGGAGCCCGAGCCGCCGCCCCCGCCGACGGTCGGAGCGACCGCCCCGGTGCCGGCGTTGGTTGCCGATCCGCCGGCACCGCCGGCCCCGCCGTTCATCCCGTCGCCGCCCACACCGGCCGTTCCGCCGGTAGCTGTGCCCCCGGACAGGGCGATGCCGACCGACGCGCTGCCGCCGGCGCCGCCTTTGCCGCCGGTACCCGTGAGGCCGGTACTCGTGCCATTTGCCCCAGCACCCCCGATTGCGCTGCCGTATCCGTTGTTGAACGCCGAACCGCCGTCGCCGCCATCTCCACCGCCGGCGGCACCGGTGCCACCGACCCCACCGGCGCCACCGATCGCCGTTCCGCTTCCAAAGCTCTGGGCGATTCCTCCGGCGCCACCGTTGCCGCCACGACCGGAGCCGGCGTCCCCTCCGGCACCGCCGGTGCCGCCTACCGCTGGTGCTGAACTGGTGTTGGACCCGTCGCCCCCCGCGCCGCCGGCCCCACCCGCACCGGTGCCGGCGCCGTCTCCGCCGGCCCCCCCGGCACCGCCGGTGCCGCCCAGAAAACCGCTCCCGCCGCCGAAGCCCCCGTCGCCACCATTGCCGTCGATCGCTGCGTTGCCGCCCGCCCCGCCGGCTCCGCCGCGTCCGTACGCCCCGCCAAAGCCGCCGTGACCGCCTTTGCCACCGGACGTGCCGGGGGCAGCCAACGGATCAGTGGCGGCGTCGTAGCCTTGGCCGCCGGCGCCGCCGGTGCCTCCGTTGCCGGCAACGATGGTTCCGACGGCCCCGCTCGCGCCCGGGGTGCCGCCGGGTCCGCCGGCGCCGCCACCGTTGCCGCCAATGCCGACGCCGCCAGGGTTGCCGCCATTGCCGCCCCATCCACCCGTGGTCACCAGGGCGTTGCCCGCGCCGCCGACGCCGCCATCGCCGGGTGCCCCGGCATTGCCGCCGGCCCCGCCGGTGCCGCCGTTGCCGTTGGCTCCTGCGGCGCCGAATAGCGTCGATCCACGGCCGCCGGCCCCGCCCGTACCGCCGTTGCCGCCGTCACCGCCACTGCCGCTGTTACCGCCGTTGCCGCCGTCGACTCCCGCGTTGGTCTCATTCCAGCCGGCGCCGCCGACCCCTCCGGCGCCGCCGGCTCCGCCGATGCCTCCATTGCCGCCCGCTCCGCCGGCGCCGTAGACCAGCCCGCCGTTGCCGCCGGCGCCTCCCGCACCGGCGTGGCCACCGTTGCCGCCCGGACCGCCGGTACCGCCGGTCAGTAGTGGGGCGCCCGGGCTGCCCGGGCTCCCGATCGTGCCGGCCCCGCCGGCCCCGCCCACCCCGCCGGCCCCACCGTTACCGAACAACAAGGCACTCCCCCCGGACCCGCCGACACCACCGTTGATACCTACCGTCCCGACGCCTCCCGCCCCGCCGGCACCACCATTGCCCCACAGCCAGCCTCCGCTGCCGCCCGCACCGCCGGATCCGCCGCCGATCCCGCCGGCACCGCCGGTCCCGCCCGCACCGAAGAGTCCGGCCGGCCCACCGGCGCCGCCGGTTCCGCCGGGTGCGCCAGAGCCGCCCGCGCCGCCGTTGCCCCACAGGATCCCGCCGCCCCCGCCGTTTTGCCCGGTGCCTGGCGCGCCGTCGGTGCCGTTGCCGATCAGCGGGCGCCCCAACAGCAGGTTGGTGGGTGCGTTGATGAGCGCTAATACCTGCTCTTCGAGGATCTGCAACGGCGAAGCGTTGACCGCTTCAGCGAGGGCATACGAGCTCCCGGCCCGGGTCAGCGCGCTGACGAACTCGTTCTGGAACGCGGCAGCCTGCTTATTGAGCACCTGATAGGCCTGGCCATGGCTGGAAAAGAGCGACGCTATGGCCGCCGACACCTCATCGCCCGCGGCGGCCAGAACTCCGGTCGTTGGTGCCGCGGCGGCAAAACTCGCGGCCCGCAGCGACGAGCCGATACCCGCCACATCCGCTGCCGCCGTAGCTAATAGGTCTGGTGTGGCCATTACGTACGACACTGAGGTGCTCCCGCCTATTGGATTTGCGGTGATGGCAAGAAATGCAGATGCGCTTCAGTATTCCGAAGCGGACCGTGATTAGTAAGACTTTCGGCGCGATACGGTGAGCCGAAGAACCGATTGGACCGTCGTGCACGGAATTATTTGAATTTCAACGGAATTCGATGAGTGGTGGTCGCAGTTGATGGCACCGAAGCGAGCGGTGATCTCTCCGCGCCTTGATCGCTGCGGGGACCGCAGAAGCAATCCGAAGAATGAATTCAAATGCCATAGTCGGTGTGCCTAGAGGGGCTGAAATTACAGGCAGCGAATGGTGCACACGTATGCGTAGCGTGCAGCGCAAGTGCCGCAACAGAAATGTGAAACGTGAGTAATGCTTGCGAACAACGTTTTACATTGCAGAACCCCATTCTGGATTGCCGCGGGGGGTGGCAGTTGTTGGCATTTGGTCAGGACCCGCGGCTTCCTCACCGCTGAAGTGACCAGTCAGACGATCGATCCTCCGATACCGTCTGCGCCGGGCAAACCACCGCCCGGACCGCCCAACCCGCCGAAACCGCCGTTCCCAGGGCTGGCGTTGCCCAGCGTCGCCGCGTGGGCATTGCCGCCCGTGCCGCCGTCGCCGCCGTTCACACCGGTCCCGGAACTGTCGCCGCCGTCACCGCCCTTGCCGCCGACGCCGGTACCCCCACCGTCAGTAGAACCTGTGCCGCCGTTGCCACCCGATCCACCGGCGCTGCCGTTGCCACCGGCACCACCGTTACCGCCGGTGGCGACTCCGAGCCCTCCGGGGCCGAAGATGGTTGCACCGGCACCGCTGCCACCAGCACCGCCGGCACCGGTGGTGCCGTTTCCGCCCGCACCGCCGCTTCCAGCAGTGACGTTGCCGTTTCCGGAGGTTCCGCCGGAACCGCCGGCACCCCCTTTGCCTCCACTGACGCCGTTGCCGCCGGCGCCACCATTGCCGGCGGTCACCGTGCCGCTCGATGCCGGAGTGGAGATCGCAGCTAGGCCGCCCTTACCGCCGTCTCCGCCTGCGCCGGTGGTGGCGTCTCCACCCACACCGCCGGCGCCCGAGGTGACATTGCCGGTTCCGCCGTTGTTCGAGTTGCCGCCATTTCCTCCATCCCCGCCCGCGCCGCCTTTACCGCCGGCGCCCCCGGCTCCACCGGTGGCGGACCCCGTGCCGGTGGCGCTGGCGCCACCGCCGAAGCCGCCCTTGCCGCCGATGCCGGTGGTGCCGTTGCCGCCGTCGCCGCCGGCCCCCGCCGTGGCGTTGCCTGTTGCGAGTGCGTTGTTGATGGTGGCGGTGCCGCCGATTCCCGCGGCCCCGCCGGAGACGCCCCCACCACCGTCGCCGCCTCCACCGCCGGTGGCAGACCCCTTTCCGGTGGTGCTTGCCCCTCCCCCGGCTCCACCCGCGCCGCCGGCGCCGGTAGTGCCGTTGCCTCCATTGCCGCCGGCACCGCCGGTTGTTGATCCGGCGCCGGCGTTGGACGCTGATCCGCCCTTGCCGCCGTCGCCGCCCGTGGTACCGCCGCTACCGCCGGCGCCTCCGATTCCAGCTGTGGAACTTCCTGTCGAGGTGCTGTTGGCGATCGTCGCGTCGCCGCCTTTTCCGCCGGTTCCACCGGTGCCGTTGGCGGCTTGCCCGCCTAC
>RXJD01000033.1 GCA_003987775.1 Mycobacterium sp. | reverse complement strand
CACCGAGCACCCGCCGTCACTGCCACCGACGAAGCCGTCGCCATCAACCCTTTTTCAGGTCGAAGTAGCTAGCGAGATCCTGGCATTACGGCGCTGTTCATGCCGGGTGCAGTTCCTCGGAGCGAGGTGCCCCGATGCGGGGAAGCCCTACCTGTACCGCCCGCCAATAGCCACCTGAGCACAGGCGCGGCGCAAACTAATACGGCAATTCGCACACTGCGATGTCGCAACGCGATTGGTGCGCTGGCCACTCGCCGGTGACCACCCAAGTCACCAGTGCCACCGGAACCTGATTCGGCTCCTCGAGCATCAATTGTCGCAACGCGTTCTCGACCATGTGACCACAATACCCGCCGGCGCGAGCCGGCCAGAGGTTTGCTGTCGGAATCCGAAGCCGCTCAACATTTTTGCCTGTCAGCGGGCAGCAAGTATGACCGGTGAGGACCCCGTCGCTGTCAACCCACACCCGGCGGGCTCGCCCGTTCTACGCTCCCGCCGCCCTGACGGGCGGGCTCCCGCTGCGCCCGTGCGGCACCGGCGGCCGGGGCCGCCTCCTGCTGATCCGCCGGCCTCTGCGGGGTTGACACCGCCACCCCACCGGTCCCCCGAAGCCCGCGCCACCAGGCGCAGATCACCACTACCGCAAAGGAATCCTGACCATGAACACCACCGAGCACACCATCGACCCGTGGACCAGCACCGACCACGACCCGCACCAGCCGCCCGCTGCGGGCAGCGACGCCGATGCCGAAAACCTCTACGCCGACTGGGATCTGGAAATCGAACACCACCGCACCCAACTCGTCAACAGCCTCAACACCGCCCTGAGCGCACTCACCGGAGCCCACACAGCGGTCAGCGCCCTGCTCAGCGACCAGGTCTACGACGTCGAGTTCACCGAAGCCACCACCGGCGAAGACGTGGCCGCCTTCATCACCGAAAGCCTCCGGCTCAGCCGTGCCGCCTACGCCCTGACCCAACACATCACCGACCGGTCCTGACCCCGGCCGCACTTCGAAAGGACGAAGAATGAGCGAATTCTGGGAACAATGGGCCGCGACCACCGCCGCGCCGATCCAGCGCCTCAAACGCCGCGCCACCGTGGCCTTCCGCGAAGAACGCCACCTCGGCCTGGTCACCCGGCGCCGCTGGATCACCTTCCCCGACGAAATCAACGGCGCCCCCGTCATCGTCGAAATGCCCGAGAACGCACCGACAAAAACGTGCGACCAGGGCCGCCACGATCAGTGCGCGCATCGCCTCGGCGGCCCGCACGAAGGCGGCATCCTGCTCAAGCTGTCCCTGCCGGGTTTCTGCTGGCGCTGCGGCTGCCCCTGCCACAACGACCCACACCGCGCCGGGCGCCTGTTCTAACACCGGGCCCGGCCAGCTCCCCACCACACCGGGGGTTGTCCGGGCCCCTTTTTGTTCCGGCCAACAACCCGGCCAGGTCTGCCGCCGGGCTGCGCTGCCGCCCGCCCGTGACGTTGCGTAATCCGTAGCCGCTCAACTCTATTGCCGTCAGCTTGGGGCGCAGCCTAATCGGCCGGGGGCCCGACCTGTCAACCCACGCCCGGTGGTGGCGCCGGCGGCGGAGGACATTTTGCGGCCCCACCTGCTCGCTGCGCTCGCGGGCCGAAAATCCGCCGGCCCCACCACCGGACTCTTCGGGGTTGACCGCCCACCCTCACCCGATTGACCCGACCCCTAGCGCTGACCGGCGCAGCCAATCACCTTCACCGAACGGAGAACACCATGGAGAACTTCAACGCACTGCGCACCACCGCCGACATCGTCGCCGCCGCACCCGGCCTGCTCGGATTCGTTCCCACCAACAGCATCGTGGTCTACCTGCTGCACCAGCATCCCGCCACCGGTCTTGGGGTGCGCTGCGCGGCCCGCTTCGACATCACCAACAGCACCGAGCAAGCCACCAACTTACCCGCCACCTGCAACCTGCGTGCCGGGAACTTCGCCGCCGCGATCATCCTCGCGGTCTGCGACCAACCCCACGACACCCACGCCCACCACCTACTGGAAGCCACCCGAGACGCGCTGCGCGCCATCAACATCGAGGTGTTGCGCTGCCTGTACACCCGCGACGTCACCGAGGCTGGCCAGTGGCTCGACATCGACACCGGCCAGTACGGACCCACCTACCCCTACACCGACGCCGTGCTCACCGCCCAGCTCGTCCACCGCGGCCACACCATCCGCGCCAACCGCAGCGACATCGAGGACGAATTCAGTCCACTGCCCCCCGCGCCGCCCGCCACAGTCGGCGACCACGCCCGCCTCGTCGCAGCGACCGTCGAGGAGATCACCGCCGCCCTGGCCGGTGGGCCCATCACGAATCCAACCTTGGCTACCCGCGCGGGCATCCTGATCACCGCACACCCCGCCCTGCGCGACGCGATGATCGGGCTGGCCGTCGACACCCCCGAATACGCCGCGGACCTGTGGACCCACATCGCCCGCCGACTGCGCGGAGCACCCCGCGCCGAAGCCCTCACCGTGGCAGCAGCCTGCCTGTGCCTGAACGGGGACACCGTGCGCGCCGGCATCGCCCTCGACGCCGCGTTGGACGAAGCCCACACCAGCCACACACCCGAGCCGCACCTGGCCGGTCTGCTCTCGGCCGCACTGCGTGCCGGGCTCTCACCGGAAAAGATCAGCCAAGCGCTCATCGCCGCCACCGAACCCCGCACCCCCGACACCGACTGATCACCACCAAGCCTGGACCGGCCAACTCCCACCGCACGGGGGTTGGCCGGTCCCCTGTTTTCTTCCGGCCCCACCCCCGGCCAGCCGCCGGAGGAAACCCCTGCCGCTGCCGCCCGTGGCGTCGCGTAATCCGCAGCCCCTCACCTTTTTGCCGTCAGCAAGGGGGCGCAGCCTAATCGGCCGGGGGCCCGACCTGTCAACCCACGCCCGGTGGTGGCGCCGGCGGCGGAGGACATTTCCGGCCCTACCAGCTCGCTGCCGCTCGCGGGCCGAAAATCCGCCGGCACCACCACCGGACTCTTCGGGGTTGACAGCCCACCCTCGACCGATTGACCGCACCCCTAGCGCTGACCGGCGCAGCCAATCACGTTGAGCGAACGGAGAACACGACCATGGAGATCTCAGAATTCGAGCACGCCTTCAACCTGTGCGACGAGGCCGCGGGCCGCATCGCCGAGCAGGCCTACGGAATCACCCGCATCGCCGCGCACAACCACGGTGACATCGCACTGACTACCGTGCACGAACGCACCGCGACCGGTGGGCACCGCCTGATCCTGCTGGCCACCGACGCCCACGGCCAGCTCGCCGCCGTCGAAGCCACCACACCGGACCTGCACACCCGCCCGGTGACCCGGATCCTCAAAGTCCGCGCCGGCGACCTCACCTTCCACGCCCTGCCCAAGAACAAGTGGGCCTGGTCGGCGGCCGCCGCTGGCCACACCTACCGCCTGGCCGCCGCTACCGGCGACGAACTCGACGACGCCGACGACCCGCTGTGGACCACCACCATCGACGACCACCGCCCGACCGACTACGACGCCCTCGACGACGCGATCGAGCACCTGGTCGACCACCACCGCCGCCGCGCCGCCTAAGAGCACCCACCGACGACCCCACAGCCCGGCCCGCCAGCCCCTCGGCGGGCCGGGTTTCCCATACCCCAACCGCTTCAAGGAGATCTCTCATGCCCGACATCGACTACGGACTGGCCCTCGACTTCGTCGACCCGGCCGACAACATCACCCGCCAGCTGCGGTTCCAACTCAACTGGGCATCCCCCGGTGACCCGCGCCTGTTCGACGGAACCGGCCAACTCGTTGCCGTCATCGACGACACCCGCCGCCCCGACCACGGCCGCACCCAAGCGCTCACCCGCCCCCGCGTCGCACACACCGACGTCGACGCCGCCCTGCGCGGTTGGCAGACCTGGGCCATGCTCAACGACACCATCGCCGACCTGGCCGCCATCCGGCGTGCCCTGGTCGCCGCAGGCCTGACCTGAACCCGATCTACCCGCGGCCCGGCCAGCACCCTTCACACTCGGGGGTTGGCCGGGCCCCCCTTTTTCTTCCGGCCCCACCCCCGGCCAGCCGCCGTAGGAAGTCCCTGTCGCTGCCGCCCGTGGCGTCGCGGAATCCGTAGTCCCTCAACTTTTTTGCCTGTCAGCAGGGCGCGAATGGTAACCGGGTGGGGGCCCGTCCGCTCAACCCACGCCCACGGTCGGGCATCGCCGTCCCGAGTGACCGTTTTCGGCCCTATGCCAGCCCGCCCGGTGGCGCTGCGCGCCGGGCGGGCGCGGGCCGAAAACCCGGCGAGCACCCGCCGTGGACTCTTCGGGGTTGACCGTCCACCCCCACCCGCTTGCAAGCACCCCTGCGCCGACCGGCGCACCACGACACCGTTTCCCGAAAGGAACACCCTCATGGCACACGAACTCGACATCACCGGCGGCATCGCATCCTTCGCCAACTCACGCAGCGACCACTGGCACCGGCTGGGCCAAACCGTCGGCCACACTATGACCGCACGCGAAGCCCTCGACGCCGCCCACCTGGCCGGCTGGAACGTCCGCAAGATGGCCTTGCAGGTGCCCCAGGAGCCCGTCATCGACGAAAGCGGCGTCACCGCACCCGAACCCCTGGCGGTGCCCGATTTCTACGCCACCGTGCGCACCAACCCCATCAACGGGCGCCTGGATGTCCTCGGCGTGGTGGGCAGCAAGTACGAGCCCGTCCAAAACGAGGCGTCGTGTGATTTGCTCGACGCCCTCGTCGACGAAAGCGGGGCGCACTTCGAGACCGCCGGAGCGTTGCGCGGCGGGCGGGAAACCTTCGTCACCATGAAGCTGCCCGAGGCGATCGTGTTCGACGGCCGCGACGGCACCCAAGACCGCACCGAGCTCTATCTGGCGGCGTTGAATTCCCACGACGGGTCCTCGAAGTTCACCTTCCTCATCACCCCGATCCGGATCGTGTGCGCCAACACCCAATCGGCGGCGTTGCGGGATGCCAAGGCCAGCTGGGGAATCCGGCACACCGGAGGGGCCCGGGCGGCCATCTTGGAGGCCCGTAAGGCGCTGAAACTGACCTGGCGCTACGCCCAGGCGTTCGAGGCTGAAGCGGCAGCGCTGTATGCCCGCGAGATGGACACCGATCAGGTCCGCGACTTCGCTCACCAGTTGTTCGAGGTCGACGCCGCCAGCAGCACCGCGACCCGCCGGCACCGCCGCGAACGGGCGGGCGGCATCGTGAAGCTGTGGACGTTCTCGCCGACCCTCACCCCGATCGCCGGAACCCGGTGGGCGGCCTACAACGCCGTCACCGAATACCTCGATCATCACGTCCCGGTCCGAGGTGCCCGCACCAGCAGTGACGCGGCCACCGCCCGCGCGCTGCGCAACATCGCCAGCGCCGCCAGCACCAGTTCGCTCAAAGCCCAAGGCTTCCGGATGCTGCAGACGCTCTAACCCGACCCGCCCGGGCCCGGCCAGCTCCCCACACACCGGGGTTGGCCGGGCCCCCCTTTTCTTCCGGCCTCACCGCCGCGCCTGACGGCGCGCGGGCGGGCCGCCTCAGCGGCGGCCACCTGCGTAGCCACTCACCTTGATTTGCCGCTCGACGGGGCGCACACGCTAACCGGGCGGGGGCCCGAGCTGTCCACCCACGCCCGCCGGTGGCGCCGGCGGCGGAGGACATTTGCCGCCCTACCAACTCGCTGCGCTCGCGGGCGACAAATCCGCCGGCTCCACCACCGGACTCTTCGGGGTTGACAGCTCACCCTCACCCGCTTGCCCACACCCCGTGCCGGCCGGCACACAACCTTCCACGAAAGGACTCTTCCCTTGACCACTCTGCGGACCACCGTCTACCTCAACCACGCCCACGCCCGCTTCTTCGGATTCAACGAGACCACCGCCCGACTGCGCATGGCCGAAAGCTTCGACCTCGAGCTCCCCGAGCACCTCACCGGATCCGCCGTCGTCGACGCCGCCCTTAACGTGGTCTTCGAACAGCTCAACATTGACGACCCCGAACACATCTGGGCGCTGCGCTACCGCCTGGCCGGGAACCGCAGCCTGTCCGTGGGCGACGTCGTCGTTACCGGCGAAACCGCTTGGGTAGTCGCCCCAATCGGATGGAAGCCGATCTCCGCCACCACCCTGTCCGCCGGCATCGTCCGCTGAACCCCCGACACCGAAAGGAGCCGAACTCATGGGCGAGTACTTCACCCCGACCTTTCTCAACACCGCCGGACACATCGTCTGCGCGCTGGACCCCGCCGACTACGGTTCGGGCCTCAAACTGGCCGGGCACACCCGCGCCGACGCCCCGCTGATGTCTGCGGTGCTCACGCTGCTGGCTCTCGACGGCGGCCTGCGCCTGGTCTGGGCCGGTGACTACGCCCACCCCGATCCCGGGCACCAGGCCGCGCTGTACTTCCTCGTCGAGGACCGCCATTTCGTGCGGTTCGACAGACTCGTGGCCGACGGCGTAGCACCGAACAGACCACTCGGCGAGGCAACCGTGTCGACCGGCAGAGGCTATCTGTGCAACCTCGACAAGCGCGAATACCTCGCCCACACCGATCTGGTCGCCGACCACACCGGGTGGCGGCGCACACCGCTGCCTTCGCTGACCGTGGAATCCGAACGCACCACACCCAATTCGCAGAACTTCGGGGCCTGGGCGCGCGACCGCCTCCACTACCGCCTCAGCCACCCCGGACCCGGGTGGAACCTGCACTGGTAACGTGCGGTCCCCGGGGGTGCCCGACCACGGACCCACCCGACGGGATTGTGGTCGGGCACCCCCCTTGATGCACCGTCCAGCGCTGGTTCACCACAACGTGGGATCTCCTGACCCCAGCAACGCCGCAGCCACCGCCTCGCCGTCCCACCCGTGGCGCACCGCTTCGCGTAACGCCACCGCCCGCTCGCGGCGCGCCCGAAGACCGTTGTCGCCCTGCCGGATCGGCACGCGCCCGCCGCCCCGGCCCGCCCGCGCCATCATCACCATGTTGTCGCGCTGGCTGCCGCCCACGATGTGCAGCAACCCAACCTCGCCGGGCAGGCTTACCCGCACACACGCCGGGTTGTCGCAGCCGTGCAGAGCGCGCACCCACGGTGCCAACGGTTCGCCTTCCAATGCGGCCGCCAGCGCATACCGGTTCGGGCGCACCATGATCCGGTCCGACCCGCGCCCGACCCAGAACCTGCCGTAGCCGTCGGTTCCCACCGCGCCGGTCCAGATCGCGCAATCCTCCGCTCCGGGGCCGCGCACCACGTGGGCGGCAAAGCGCGCCAACTCCTCGGCATGCGCGACCGGATCAACGACCAGTTGTAGCGGTTGCGAACGTCCCATGACCCCACTGCGTTTCGATGCCTGCGAGCGGCCCGGTTGCCGCACCCGCACCCATCCTCGCCGCGTACACCGACATCGGACCTTCTCAGGCCGTCGCCGATGACGGCGCCAGCGCCTTCACAGCGGCCCCGCTTCGGATCGCGTCTGCCGCCGCCCCGTTCGCCTCGACGGCACCGCCGGCAGGGTCAGCGGCTGGTTGTGCCGCCGCGTCGTCAGCGGCCGGCGGCTGCGCCGCCGTTGCCGACTCGTCCGCGGCCGGCGGCGTGGCATTCTGCGCGGCAGCCTCGGCTTCCCGAATCAGTTCGCGGGCTTGCTTTTCGGAGAGCTTGGCCATCCGCGCGATCTCACGCAGGGGCTCCCCCCGATCGCGCATCGCCGCCAGCGCCTGCCCGCACACCACGCGCTGCGCGCCGCGGCGGCGCTCGGCGTCCTCGCGCAACACCTGCTGACGCGCCGCAAGCCACCCGTCGACGGCCTCGACGCGCTCGCGGGCCGAGAAATACCGTCCCAGATCCTCGACGTTGGCCCGGGTGCGGCGCACCACGTCGTCCTGGGCGGCGCTGGCGGCCTCGCGCGCGGCGCGGCGGGCCTGCTTGCTGATCACTGTGTTCGCCATGGATCACACGCTAAGCCCCACCAACCCCCCAGCGCCGCAACGCAAGCCAAAAATCTTTCCGACCGCACCCATCACCGGGCTTCGCACCCGATCGCTCACCGCCGCCCCGAACGGCACTTAGGGTGCCCTAACTTTTCCCTACGGCCGAACATCACACCTCTTGCACTCAGGGTCACGGTTTTATAACGGCCCAGGCCTAAGGGGTAGGCCCCCCATAGTTTTCGGGCTGAGGTGATGCCGCGGTGATGGGCTTGCACAAGTTGACCGCCGGAGACGGGTACATGTACCTGATCCGGCAGGTCGCCGCCTCGGATGCCACCGATCGGGGCAGGCCGAGCCTGGCCGATTACTACAGCGCCAAAGGTGAAACCCCGGGTGTGTGGATGGGTCGCGGCCTGGCCGCGCTGGGCAAGCCGGTCTCGCGGGACGCCTGCGATCCCCTGGTCGCCCAGTATTGGGGAGTCGAGCACGGCTCACAGGTCAGCGAGGACCAGATGAAGGCGTTGTTCGGGGAAGGCTTGCACCCCAACGCCGATCGGATCACCCGCCACCTGACTGGGCTCGGGGTAGGTAAGGCGGGCGCGCTGGCGGCGGCACGGCTGGGTCGCCCATTCCCGATCAGCAGCAAGGACAACCGGTTCAGCACCCGTTTGCGGCAGGCCTACCGCGACTACAACATCGCCGCCGCCGCCGACCCGAAGGCCGGCCTGGACCCGGAGCTCCGCGCCCGCATCCGCACTGCGGTAGGGAAGGAACTGTTCGCTGAAACCTATAGTCGGCCACCAGCTGACGACCGCGAACTGTCGGGGTTCATCGCCCGCCAGTCGCGGGCTGCGACCACCGCCGTGGCCGGCTACGACCTCACCTTCACCCCGGTCAAATCGGTGTCAGCGTTGTGGGCGGTGGCCCCGGCGCCGATCGCGCGCACCCTCGAGGACTGCCACCACCAAGCGGTCGCCGAAACCCTGGCCTTCCTGGAAGACAATGCGGCGTTCTCGCGCATGGGAGCCCACGGTGTCGCCCAGGTCAACACCACCGGATTGATCGCAGCGGCATTCGATCACCGCGACTCCCGCGCCGGGGACCCCAACCTGCACACCCACCTCGTCATCAGCAACAAGGTGCAGGTCATCGGCGCTGACGGAGTACCCCGCTGGCTGGCCCTGGACGGCACTCCGCTGCACCATGCCACGGTGGCCGCCTCCGAGTTCTACAACACCCGCATCGAGTCCCTACTTATCGACAAACTGGGCGTCCGGTTTGCGGCCAGAGCGGCCACACGCGGCAAGCGCCCGGTGCGTGAAATCGACGGAATCCCCGAGGAACTCCTCGATGCGTACTCCTCGCGCAGCACCGCGATCGACCACCGAGTCGGGCAGCTGGCCAAACGATTCCACACCGCCCACGGCCGCGAACCGACCGCCGTGGAGATGCTCGCACTGTCCCAGCAGGCAACCCTGGAAACCCGGCAAGCCAAACACGAACCGCGCTCACGAGGCGAGCAACGCCACACCTGGCGCGGCCAAGCGATCGGCGTCCTCGGTGGCCAGCGCGCCGTGACCGACATGATCGCCGACGTCACCAGCCGCGACCCGCCGGTGCGGGCCCAGATCACCACGCAATGGATCAGCACCCAAGCCGCCCAGGTCATCGACAACGTCGCCCAAACCCGCGCCACGTGGACGGTCAACCACGTCCGCGCCGAAGCCCAACGCCAACTGCGCTACGAACACCACCCTGGCGGTCCCGAACTGGTCAACCGCATCGTGGCCACCGCCCTGGGCGAGCACAGTATCGCGCTGACCAGCCACGCCGACACCGAGAAAAACGAGCCCGCCGTCCTGCGCCGCATCGACGGTGCCAGCGTCTACACCCGCCATGACTCCACCGTCTACACCAGCACCGACGTCATGGCCGCCGAGCGGCGCATCCTGGCCGCCGCCACGCGGCGCGACGGCCGCACCGTCGACGACGACAGCATCGGGCTGGCGCTGCTGGAAACCCACGCCAACACCGGTCTGGCGCTCAACGACGGACAAACCGCACTGGTCAAGGACATGGCCACCTCCGGTGCCCGCGTGCAGCTCGCACTGGCCCCAGCGGGTAGCGGCAAAACCACCGCCATGGCCGCCCTGGCGGCGGCCTGGCGCAACAGCGGCGGCACCGTGATCGGGCTGGCCCCCACCGCCGGAGCGGCCGAAGTCTTGGCCGAAGACCTCGGCGCAGCCACCGACACCATCGCCAAACTCGTCCAGCTCACCGGCACCCGCAGCGAACCGCACGCCCCCGACGACGACCCCGCCCGACAATGGTTCGACACCATCAGCGCAGACACCCTGCTCATCGTCGACGAAGCCGGCATGGCGTCCACCTTCGACCTGGACACCGCCATCTCCCACGCGCTGGCACGCGGTGCCAGCGTGCGCCTGGTCGGGGATGACCAGCAACTGGCATCCATCTCCGCCGGCGGCATCCTGCGCGACCTCGCCGACCGCCGCAACGCGGTCACCCTGAACACCGTCGTGCGCTTCACCCACCCCGAAACCGGCAACGCCGAAGCCGCCGCCAGCCTGGCCATCCGCGCCGGAGACCCCGCCGGTATCGGCTTCTACATCGACCACCACCGCGTCCACGTCGGAGCCGACGACACCGCCGCCGACATGGCCTATGCGGCGTGGGCAGCCGACCGCGCCGCAGGCCGCGACTCCATCCTGTTGGCCCCCACCCACGAGATCGTCGCCCAACTCAACGAACGCGCCCGACTGGACCGACTCGCCGGCACCCACGACAGCACCTCAGCGGCCACCGTGACCCTGGCCGACGGGCTGACCGCGTCGGCCGGCGACTGCATCGCCACCCGCAAGAACGCCCGCTACCTGGTCACCGACAGCAACGGCAGCTGGGTCAAAAACGGCCACCGCTGGACCATCCGCACCGTCCACGACGACGGCGCGCTGACCGTGGTGCCGCTGGGCGGACACGCCACACCGGTGCGCCTGCCCGCCCGCTACGCGCGCACCTACACCACCCTGGGATACGCCAGCACCATCAACGCCGCCCAAGGCATGACCGCCGGCGGCCGCCACATCGAAGGCACCTGTCACACCGTCATCAACGACCGGCTCTCCCGCCAACTGCTCTACGTCGCACTGACCCGCGGGCGCACCGCAAACCACCTCTACGGCTCCACCTCCGAAGCCGACCCGCACCGCATCCTCGCGCCCAAAGCCACCCACCCGCCCACCGCCGTCGACGTCCTGTCCACCATCCTTGGCCGTGACGGCGCACAACGATCGGCCCACAGCGCCGCCGCCGCCGACGCCGACCCCTTCACCCGACTGCACCGCGCCGCCGCCATGTACACCGACGCACTCACCGCAGCCGCCGAACAACACGCCGGACCCACCATCATGTCCAGCATCGACACCGCCGCCACCGCCGTGCGCGGCGACCTCACCGACGCCCAAGCCTGGCCCGTGCTGCGCCGCAACCTGGCCCTGCTCGCCGTCGACGGCCACGACCCCATCGCCGCCCTGCACCAGGCCGCAGCCACACCCCTGGGCGACCCGCACGACCCCGCCGCAGTCCTGGAATGGCGCCTGCCCACCCCGCCGGGAACCGCCGCCGAACGAGTCGGGCCACTGCGCTGGCTGCCCGCCGTTCCCGACGAACTCACCACCCACCCCACCTGGGGCCCCTACCTCACCGAACGCGCCCAACTCGTCGCCGACCTCGCCAACCAGATCCGCGACACCGCCCGCCACTGGACACCCGACACCGCACCCACCTGGGCGCGCCCACTGCTGAACAACCGGGCCCCACTCATGGCCGAAATCGCGGTCTTCCGCGCCGCCCACGACGTCGACACCGCCGACACCCGCATCACCGGACCCGAACAACACCCCAGCCGCTCAGCCGCCGTCCAACACCTCATCCACACCCGCCTGGACGCCAGCCTCACCCGCGCCGAAGACGCCGCCGGCCGCTGGCGCCAACTCGCCGACCGCACCAACCCACACCTGGCCCGCGACCCCTTCTGGCCCCGGTTAGCCACCCACCTCGACGACGCCGCACGCGCCGGCGCTGACATCCCCACCCTGCTGCACAACGCCATCAACGCCGGTGGCCCACTGCCCGACGAGATGGCCGCCGCCGCCCTCTGGTGGCGCCTCGCCGGCACCCTCGCGCCGCCCTCCTTGGAGCGCGCCGACACCAGACTGCGGCCCGCCTGGACCGACGAGCTCCACCACCTACTAGGCACCCGAATCGCCGAAGCCGTCATCACCGACCCCTCCTGGCCCGCGCTCGTCGCCGCCGTCACCGCTTCGGACTGGGCACCCGCGGACCTACTCGCCGCCGCCACCGAACACCTGCACGACATCGCCGCCACCACACCCCTGCGCCCCGACGAATACGCCCGCCTACTCACCTACCGCATCGAGTTGCTCACCCACCGCGCCGCCACCATCGACCCCGACATCCCCCACCCCGCAGAAGACCTCCACACACCCCAACCCGTCGAACAACTCGACCTGTTCACCCCCGCGGTCCCGCACCCCGCCGACACACTCGACGAACCACCCCCAGACCCCTACGACTACCCCTACGGCTTCGCCGAAGACGACCTCGCCGGCCTCGACGTCAACGACCTCCCCACCCAGCGGCCCCCCACCACCGAGCGCGTCGACAACATCGACATCCCCGCCCTACGCGCCCGCCGCCACGCCGCCCACCAACACGCCCAAGCTCTCGCCGAAGAGATCCTGCGCGGCGGCGGACCCGCCGAACGCGCCGCTGCTGACGAACTCGCCGAACTGCGGCGCCTCCAACACCACCAGCGGCCCCACCAATACGCCCTCGCCCACGCCCACAAACTATGGGTCCACGCCGAAGACACCGCAGAACTGCACCACCAACTGCTCACCCAGCTCGATGCCGCCATCACCGCCGCACACCAACACGGCGACACCGCAGCCGCACACCGCTACCAACAACACCACCACGACATCACCCAACAAACCCCCCGCATCACCACCGCAGTCGACACAGCGCGCCAACGCCTCGACACCGCCCGTAGCGCACTGCTCGGCACCGCCGGCGGCGCCGAGGGCATCATCACCGACCGCCACATCCACACCTTGCGCGCCAAAGCCCTCCACGCCGACACCCAAGCCCTCACCGCGGCCCGCCGCCACGCCCGCGACGTCGACAACCAACTCGCCCGCGCCGAAAACATCGCCGCCCGCTCCTTCGCCGAAAACCCCGCCCACATTTACGATCTGGCCGCCGAACTGCCCCAACTGCGCGACGAGATCGACTACCTCGCCGCCGCGAGCGCCGCCAGCCCCGCCGCCCTCTACCACCCACCGGCCACCGCGCTCGCCGGCCTCGATGAACCCCACCGCCACACCGTCACCGCGCTGGCCAGCAGCATCCACACCGTGCAACCCCTCCACATCCACCCCGGCGCCGACAAAGCCGGCCTGCTCGGCGCACTCGCCGCCACCGCCCACCACCACAACCACCGCATCCTGGCCCTGCCCGCCAGCCCCACCGCCATCGACTACGCCACCACCCACCGCTACGCCGACACCGCCGCCACCCCCGAACAGACCCAAGCCCACATCGAAAACCACCGCTGGAAACTCCCACCCGGAACCCTGCTCATCGTCGATGACGCCGACCAACTCCCCTCCGACCAACTACGCCGGCTCACCCACACCGCCGCAATGACCAACACCAAACTCATCCTCATCACCACCCCCGAGAACCACCGCCAACCCACGCACACCCTGCTCGACGTCCTGGCTGACAACCTGCCCCACACCCAACACATCGGCACCCCCACAGCCCCCACCCAGCCCCGCACTGCCATCGCCCGCGCCGAACACCACCTCGCCACAACCAATAACCCCACCGGCGCGCGCACCCAAGCCGCCGAACTACTCACTCGTCGAAACGAACTCCTCGAACACCTCCGCGACGTCGACTCCACCCCAGCCCAACTCGACGCGATCACCCGACGCGAGCAATGTCGCGACCGCGACAACAGCCACGGCATCGAACGATGAACATGCTCAACAACAATGGGAGAAAGGACCCGCTCTGTGGACTCCCCCCGTGGTGATCATCGGCCAAAGTCTGTGCCGTAAGTGTCCTCGGGCGGACATTTTCGTTCCTCGTGAAGTCCTAGAGGAATCATGAAGTGCGAATTCGAAGTACCACTGACTGGTTCAAATCACCCGTGCTGAACTACAGCTTCGCTTGCATGCGAGTTGCCGCCTTGTTTTCCCAGCGGCCACCGGCTACGGGTTTTTGAGGTCGGTTTGCGCGGACGAACCGCACGCAGACCGTGACATCTGTTGTTGTTTGGCGCTGGTGAGAACCGGCCGGTGGGAGACGTGGACTTCGCTGGATCCGTACGGTTTGGTGGGACGCTGATGCCCGAGACGGAGTTCATTGCGGTCGGCGATGGTGTTCGGACACGTGCAAATGAACTAGAGCGAGCCTATCAGGCGAGCGACTGTGCAACGCCCTGACGCCAGTGTCGCTGGTCACAACGGTCCCATAGCTGCCTTAACATTGCACAATGGGGGACGTGGCCACTGCAGAAGCTCTCCCCTCGTTCAAACTGCCTCCGGTGATCGAGGTGGCCGTGGGCATCCACTTTCTGCAGTTGCCTGGTCTTGACACCGTGGCGTTGGTCCGCCTGGTCGACAGATGGCGAGAACGTTTCCCAAAAGTTCAGGAACAGGTAGCTCTGCCACCACTAGGGCCGGCGAACTTCATGTTCCAATTCGGAAACTCGGTCGCACCGATTCGGCTGTGGGTTTTGACCGAGGACGAGTCACTACTCATTCAGGTGCAACACGACCGCCTGCTCATCAATTGGCGTAAGCAACAAGGTGACAACCCGTATCCGCGCTATGACGTGTTACGCGCTGAGTTGTCGACGATCTGGAGTGACTTCGAGCGTTACATAGAAGGTGCAGGGTTTGGCGTTCTTCGGCCAAGTGCCGCAGAGGTGACCTTCTTCAATCGGGTACCGGTAGCCGGCGCATCTGATGTACCTCGGGTGATTGATGCGCTCTCAACCACCTTCACTCTCGACGGTCATGTCGCAACAAGGCTTCAGATGGAGCGCCAACTCAGCGAGATGGACGGCCAACCGTTTGGGCGGCAGACAATCTCGCTCGGTTACCCTGCTGACGAGAATGCGCTGCAACTTGAGATCAACTCGATAGTCGCGATAGACGCCGAACTCTCTTCAGTGGACGTTTTCGCCGCCCTTGATGTTGCACATAGAGAAGGCGTAATGATGTTTGATCACGTCACAACGGAGGGCATGCACATCGAATGGGGGAAGACCGATGCCAGTAATTGAACAGTCGCCGATCACGTCGGCGCCCAGAACTGTGCCGACGTTTATTCAAGATGCGGATACTCGTTGGTGGGCCGCCCGGCCCGGACAACCGCAGGTCTCGTACCCGACGCGGTCGGAAGTCATCGTGTACGCACAGAGCGAGCTAGCCAAGCTAACGCGGCTGCCCCGCGGTTGGGACGGCGCCCGCGGCCGCGCGGTGCACACCGCAGTCGCGAACCTTGCGGTGTCCTTGATCAAGGCAATTGCACAGGCTGACGGCCTCGCAACGCCGCAATTTTCGCCGCTCCCCGACGGTGGCCTGAATGTCGTCTGGCTGGTCGATGGTGACCAGCTCACGATCGCGTTTGAGGATGGTGAACTGGCGTTTCGCGGTTACTGGGCCGATGGTCGCGAAGCGTTTGATCATGAACTTGCAGTCAGCAAAGGCCCGACTGACGGCCAACGGCTGTTAGGAGTCGCACTTGATGATTCGCGCATCTTCCTCGAGAAGATCAGTGCAGGAGTTCAACATCAACTGATTCCGCGGTGAAGGCCGACGATCCTCAGATCGGCCCCGAGGAGGTGCTGTACCGATATTCGCCCAGCATCCCTCACGAACACTGGACAGTGACTGACCAGGGAACGAAAAAGGTGTCGATCAGCGTGGCTGCTGTGCGCTTCGATGACGACGGTATCTCCTGCTACCGACACCGAATTCTCGCTGAACACGGACTCAGCTGGGCTGATGTCAAGCGCGAACCCAAGAATGGAGTCTTCTCAATGCTGGTGAAGGATGTTCGTGAGGTCCGCCTCGGCGTGGCGTTCGACCCATACCCTGAAACCGAACAGCCACACCCTCGCGACGTCGCGCACTCCTTAGTCGTCGACAACGATCTACCGAAGAAGCAAGGTAGGAAAGCACGCGAGGACCTAGCCAAGCGGGCGCAGATAATTCACAGCGGTAGCACGGAATAGACGGCAGACGCACGCAAGCCGGTGTGGCGAGCCCAGGCGGCGTCGGCCACTCGGCCGCCGCCACCTGTGGACACGTTTTGGACACAAGCCGGCCCGACCCAACCTTGCGCATCTGCAGGGGGACCCGCTGCCACGGGTACTTGGCCACGGTCAGCACCTCTTCGTCTGGCATTTCCCGGTTGACGAGTTCCTCGGTGATGGTCAGCTCGAAGGTGCATTCCGGGGTGGTGACTTCAAAGGCCCGTTGGTCGGTCCGGTCCTCGCGAGACCCTAGTTGCGCTTTTGCCCACGATCATCTCACACCGCAGTGGTGTCGATGCTGCTGCCGATCACTGCTATCGCATCACCGATGACCTCGTAGACCAGCCAGACAGCGATGGTGATCGCCACGATAAGTCCACTGAGCCAAGGGAATCGACGGGAATCAGTCACTATTCTGCTCTCCATCCGTGATGGGACGCTGATACCGCGACAGCGTTCGGGGAAACCAATATGCGCCCGTCTGGTCCCACGCTGCGGGCGACTTCGAGACGCGGTTCGGATTGGACGCGTTGAAGTGCGGCGCTGGAATCGGCCCCGTGATCACCGTCGAGCCGTTGGTTGTCCCAGCCCAGGTGTCGACCCATCTCGGCGATGAGGGCAGGCAGTCGACCGGATCCGAGGTATGCCCGATCTGCGCCCAGGTGCAAAAGTCGGTTCGCAGATGAACGCCAAGCGCCCGATCGAGTAGCGCCGGAGCCAACGGAACACCTGGTGCGAGGCGGTAGACCTGTGACCCAGACACTGCCGTGTCGACGCGCTGCACTACTGCCCGCGGACTGCACATGTGATCCGCCAACCGCGCGGTGTCCGGAGTGTAGCCCGCCCGAGCCGCTTCGGGACGCAACTCGGTAAACAAATGGTCACACCACTCCCGATACCATCGATCGGGTGCCTCCGCGCTGTCCCGACACATCGCATCCCAGGCCCAGAAATCCGCAATGCATTGCGAGCGATGATGATTGGGGTCCGCAGCAAGCAGCTCTGCGACCCGCCCCACAACCACCTGGACCTGATCAGATACCGCGGCCGCCGGCTGGCAGCAACCGCTCAAAATGTCGTCCCAGATCCAGCGTCCGGAAGGGTTGTGCTCATCAGGCGCAATCAGCCGTGGCGGCCGGTTGGTGAATTCCCACCGGCCGTTCGGATATCGCCAGCCCGAGACGCAGATCCCATGCACGGCCACGCCGCGGTGGCCCAGGCCCCCTGGCTTGTCGCCATCGGCGAATGTGCGCCCATCGAAGCCGCGCCGCCGCAGCCCCGCAGCGATCTGTTCGGTGGCAACACAACTCACCGTTCGGCCGACTTCGGTGGGCGCGGCCGGACACCGTGCATTGTGTCGCCGAACAGCACCGCCAGCTCCCACTGCGCTCGCGGGCTTGAGCGTTCATCGACGCGGCGCACCACGCCGCGGCGGTGCAGCACCATCAAGGCGTGGTAGACCTGCTCGGCCACCACCGGAAGGTCCTGGCTACCAAGCTTGTTGGCCACCGCGATCCGTGCATCGGTCGTGGTGAGTGGCCCCTCGGCGGTGGCCAGGACCGCCACCAGCTCGGCGCGAAGTTGTGCGGCCTCCATGTCAACGGCCCATCGCTGCCGTTGCGCGGCGATGCCGCTGGGCGACCCATTCCCACAGGCTTTTCGGCTCGCGCTCCCGAAGCTCCGGTTGGCATAGCAGCCTCTTGACCGCGCCGTCGTACCGCTCCACGAAAGTTCCCCAGTCCGGTAGCTCGGTAATCACACCGGCCGTTCCCCGCCGCAGCAGCCGCGCGTATCCCTGGTTTGACGGCAGCAGTCGCCGGTAGTCCAGGCTGCTGCTCAGATGCGACGACAACGTCTTAGAACCGCTGGCCTGATCGAAGGTCTCCTGGCGGCGCGTGGTTTGCCGTGACCACTGCTCGGCGCGTTGCAGCATGTCCATCTCCGCCGCCCCGTACATGATCAGCGCGGCGGGGAAAGTGTCGCGTAGCTCGCGCGCGTAGCTGGTTCCGTACACGGTGTCGAACTGGCTCGACGCCTGCACCGACAGCAGCAGATTGACCCCCAGGCCGCGGCCCTCGGAGACGTGGCGACGCAGGGCCGGCATGGGTGCGACGTTCGCGGCCTCGTCGATGAGGATCAGTAGGCGGTGCAGCATTTCCTTGCGCGCCGTCTTGCCGCGCCAGCTGCGCACCAGGTGTTCCAGCAGGGTCACCGCCGCCCCGGCGATGGCGCCTTCCGGGGAGGTCAAGATGTACAGGGTCGCATCCGGCTGACACAGGAACGACTCGTCGAAGGTGGGAGCGGTTATTCCGCGCAGCCCCAACCTCATCCACGGGGTCACGGCCTTGCGCATGGTCAAGGCGATGCTGTCGCGCTGCTTGGGATCCATGTCCAGTGTCCGCAGCAGCGCATTCCGAAACAGCGGCTGGTCGGCCACCCGCCTTGCGGCGCTATGCCAGCCGGGGGCATCGGGGTGGTTGTCATCCTGGCGGACGTTGTCGACCGCCAGCAGGACCCACTCGATCCCTTTGCCGTTTCCGCATGGTGATGCGGCGTACAACATCGCGGCCAGGGGCGCTTCCGTATTGGCCTCCCACACCCCCCCATCGGAGACCTGATCAACGCCCGATCCCAGTCCTACCGCCGACATCTGCATCATCGTGTTGGCCGCGGTCACAGCTTGATCCGCAGTAGTGATCAGTGCGGTCGGATCGAACGAGCGGGCCTCGACGTCGCCGGGGTACAACGGTGAATAGTCGGGCCGCAGATCGATGACTTGCTTTGGCCCCCAACGGCGTTGCCCGACAAGCCACATCAGGTCATCTTTTGATGACACGCACACCGCGGGCCCGCCCCACAGCACCGCCGCCGGCGCCAGGACTCCGGTCGTCTTGCCCGTCTCGGTGGGGGCTGAGACCAGCACGTGTGCGGGCGCGTCGGCCAGCACCAGCCGGTCGTCATCGCCGCGGACAAAGCCGCAATACGGGGCGATGGGTCGCGGGGCCATCACTGTGCCTTTCTGATCGGGCTGGGATCACCCAGTGGGTCGTAGCGCGTCGGGAAAATCCCGGGTCCGGTCAGGTCGTCGGCCTCGAAGCCGAAATCGACTTCATCGGCCTGGCCCGGTGGACGCATCGGCCACCAGTCCCGGGCCCCGTCGACGGCCAGCCACCCTTCCAAAATGCCGTAGATACCTGCGGTGAGGAGGGCAGCGGGAATCTGGGCCAGCAGCCACGGGATCCCCACCGCCTCATCCAGGGATGCGCTGGGCCCGATCAGCATCACCAACGCCGGCAGCGGCAATCCAACGACGGCCGCCGACCACATGAACGCGGCGATGGGATACGAGCGCAGTTCCCCAGGGATTAGCTGAACCACCGTTTTCGACAGCGATTTGCCAAGCACCCAGCCCGCCGGCGCCAACACGCCTGCCGTCATGAAAATAGCCCAGTCCAGCATTGCGTAAGGCGTTTTAACGGGCCGCATAAACCACGGATGAATAACATCATCATCGGCGGGATCATCGCGCGCGCCGCTCGCGATCGTGTCGCGATCACGTATTCGGCGCGCCAACAATTCGGTGCGCCTTTTCTGAAATATGAAAGTGTGTTGATGACGGGCGATCCACTTACGGCGGACCTCGTCGAACGTGTCAGCAGCAACCGGCATCAGCGCTGTCCCTCACCGGCTCTACTGGATCAGTGTAGAAGTCGCCCAGTCGTTGTGCGACGTCCAACAAGAAGTTCTTCAACTCCGTCGCGCAGCGCCCCGTTCCCTCGCATTCCGCTTCACGCATCGCCGCATCGATCGTCGATGAATATGCGCTGAGCTGCTCAGATATGCGGACCGAGGGGCTGTGGCCCAGCAGCACCCGCTGCGCTGACCCCTCCTGCCAGCCAAGGGCGAAGTCCAGGCGTGCCAGTGTTCGCGCAGTCAGGCCGCCGCCACGCTGACCGGCTTTACGTAGCGTCGACGGGGCCGGGCCACCCGCGCAGGCGAGGTCGTCCCGGGTCCAGCGCAGCTGCGCCAGGCGGTCCTCCACGAAAAAGAACAACCGCTTCATACCGTCTGTTGGTATTGGGTCCACGCCAACGACGGTAACAATCGGTCAAGTTATTTCGCTACGCCCGTCGAATATTCGTTATGCCGCCCCTTAAGCTGACCCGAGGTAAGGAGGTTGGGATCGTGAGGGTGATTATCGGGGCGCTCCTGCGCAGCATAATGTTACGCCTGAATACTGCGGTGAAAGCCGCACTGTTCGTCGCGCGGGGCACCGCCGTCACTGCGTTGCTGGCGGCGGCCCGCATCTCCGGAGCGTGGCCGAACCGCCGATCCCGCAGCCGCCCAGCATGGCGACGCGAGCCGCTCTGCCGTACCCCCCAGATGCACCACCCCCGGGCGGTGGCGCGCTCGTCACCTCCCGCGCATGCGACGTCCTGCGCGCCGGTTCGCCGCTGCGACAATCCCAGGCCCCTGACATCTCGGCGGACCTTTCCGTGAGCGGCACCGCCAACGACCCCGAGCAGCTCTGGTGTCACACCCAAGAGTGGATCAACGACAAGGACGCTCCACTCGTCGGCCCCGAAGGTGCATGCGAACTCGACGCGCTGCCGGGGAAGCTCGACGACCTCCACGCTCTGCCGGGGGACCCCGACGGCCGCGACGCCCAACCGGGGGAACTCCACGGACCCGACCTTCCTGACCCGCGCCCCAAGGCCGGTGAACAGGGCGGCGATGCCCAAGGCCGGGTCCACGAACAACACGCAGACGGGCATGAGGGGGCATCGACCGCTGCTGACGGCGCTCAACCTGACTCCTCGGATGAGCCGGGCACACAAGCCGGTCACGTCGATACCGGTGAACACGACGAGGACAACCCACCTCCCGATGCCGTCGCTCCCGATCCTGCCGCCGCCACGGCGGGCGAGGAACCCGACGCCGAGTCACCCCGCTACAACAAGGCCATCGCTCATGGGTTTGTTGCGGCGACCCTGGTGACCACACTGGTGGTCAGCGGGGTGCTGCTGGCGATGCGCCATAGCCCCCATACCGACGACCAAGACCACCCGACCCGTCCCAGTACCCAGGTCAGCGTCGTGGCCGCGCCCACCACCAGCACCGGGCCCAGCGCCGGCGGTCAAGACGCGCCCATCCCCTACACCGCCACCGCCGTCGGTTGCCTGCCCGGATCCAGTGCCGCCCAATCGGTTGCCGGCACCGATCCCACCCAGGCATGGGTGTGTGTGCACGGCGCCACCGTCGGCCAGCACCTGGTGCTCAACCTCGGACGCACCATGGTCATCACCGGCGTCTCCCTCACCCCCGGCTGGGTCGGCACCGACGCTTCCGGCGCCGACCAGTGGCTCCAGCACCTCGTAGTCAAACGGGTGCAGTGGAGCTTCAACGACAGCCCACCCACAGTCATCCCGCAAGAGACCCACGGCGTGCATGGTGACGCTCCCCAGGCATTGCCGGGGCGCGGCGTCCTTGCTTCCCGAATCATCGTGCTCATCCAGGAGACCGGCCGCGCCGCCACTGATCCGGTGCCCAGCTCAGCCCCTAACCCGAACCCGGGTGGCGGTGGGCTGTTCGGCGACATTCTCGGGCCGACACCCGGCCCTGCTGAGCGGGCACCCACCACCACCGCCGTCCTGCCCGGCCTGCCCGCCGACCCATCCAGCACCGACCCCGCCGACCACACGTTCGCGGTGTCCTCCGTCAAAATCTTCGGCCACCCACCCCAGTAAAGGGCCCCCCATGCTGACCAACAACTGGCGCAAACGCCTGGACCGCAGCAGCACCCTGCTTCGCCGCGGCGCACTGATCACCGGCATCGGTTCCTGCGCCGTGGTGGCGATCGCCACCATCTGGGGCTGGTTCTTCGACAGCCCCATCGACGTCGCCGGCCCGGCCCGCACCGCTGTCAACCGCACCGCCCTGATCGGCTCCTACGCCCAGGACTGCGTCACACGCTGGCTCACCGCCACCGAATCCGACCAGCAGTCACTGCACGACTGCTGGACCCTGCGCGACCCCCTGCGGCTGCCCACCACCCCCGCCGTCGTCGTGAATTCTCCTGCGGTATCCGCGGTTACCCTCATCGGCGACACCGGCGCAGCCCAGCAATGGAGCGTCGTCGTGTCGGTGTCCGAGCGGCCCTACCAGGCCGCTACCCCGCACACCACCTACTACCGGCTGCCCGTGGTCTACAGCAGCTATGGAGTACGCGCCAGCGCCCTGCCCGCCCGCGTCAACGGCCCGGGGGCCGGTGCCGATGCCCCGCTGGCCTACCCCGCCACCCTGCCCACCACCTCCCCCGCGTTCAGCACCGTCGCGGGATTCCTCACCAGCTACCTCACCGCCGCCGGCGGCCTCGAACGCTACGTCACCCCCGACTCAGGGCTGCTGCCCGCCGCCGACTATCGATCCGCCCAACTGACCCGCCTGACCGCCAACCACAACGCACCCGACCACGACGTGCCGTCAGAGGGCACCACCCTGCACGTGCTGGCCGCCGTCAACGCCGTCACCGGCCAATTCGCACCCCGGCAACTGGACTACCCCATCTCGCTCACCGTCACCGGCGGGCGATGGACGGTCTCCGCGCTGGACTACGCACCGCTTCTGGCCGACAACGCCGAACTGACCCCCGTCATCCCCACCCCCGCGGCACCCCGATAGCCACCGCCACCGGACCCGACCCAACGCTGAAATCAACGCACACGAAGGGCAACTCCCATGTATTTCGCCTCATCCACCCCCACGCTGCTCGCGGCCGCCGACCTGGTCTCGGGCAGCCGATCCCTCTACACGATCGGCGTGGCGGTCCTCGTCATCTTCATCCTGCTCGCCGGCGGAATACGTGCCGCCGCAGCATTTTTCGGAGGACGCATCGGCCAAACCGTCGCCTGGGCGCTGACCAGCGTCATCGTCGCCGTCGTCGTCGGTTCCGGCTACGCCATCTACACCTCCAGCAAGCGCACCGTTGACCGCACCGGCATCACCACCGGGCAATTCGGGATGTGACCCCGGCCCCTCGCGACGCCCCACCCGCGCGGGCCGGCCCGGCGGCCCGCGTTCGTGTCCAACATCACGGATTGTCAAAGGGATTCACATGGCTGAGTCAGCACAGATCTTCAAAGGTGTCCACGACACACCCGTCTACACCGACATCCTTTTCCGAAAACCCCTACGGCTCTGGGTGGCTGTCAGCCTCTACGGAGGCGGCGGCCTGACCATGGTGCTCACCGTGCTCACGCTGGACTCCGGACATGCCCGCGCCACCCTGATCTGCGGGGCGCTGCTCAGCGGCGCCGCAGCCGGTATAGCGGCCCTGATCCCCCGCGGACGACCCACCCTGCGCTTCCGGCTGCACAGCTGGTGGCAGGTGCTCCGGCCGGTGCACTCCTCCAGCACCGACAACCCCCTGCTCGCCCCACCGACCCGCATCACCTCCAACGTGAGCTTCACCGCCCACGGCGTCTACGCCCACTACCTGATCAGCGGACTGCCCTACTATCTGCAATCCACCAAACGCCGCATCGGCGTCGCTGACCGCCACCAAGTGCTTGCCCGCGAAATCCCCGCCGGCACCTGGGTTTACGGCCTCTGCGTTCCGCAGAACCAACGCCAACTGCTGGGCGCCATGCTGCACGGTCACCGCGACAAACACCACTGGGTCCAGGCCTGCCGCCAGATGGCCCCTGTCATCGCCGGCCAACAACCCCGCACCCGCATCTACTGGCTGGCACTACCCGTCGACGCCGGCCGCGCCGGGCACAGCCCGGCCGGTCACGCCGCCAGGCTGCGCGACTGGATTATCGGCCGCGACAAAGACTCCGACAACTCCGTTGCCGCCTACCAGCGCCTGGCCCACGACATCATCACCGCCCTGCCCGAAGAATTCACCCCCACACCGGCCAGCGAAGACATGATCGACTGGTTCTGGCGGCACAACGCCTGGCGCGGTGTGTTCAACGACCCGCTGCCACGCCACCACACCACCTCCGCTGGCGTCGGCGGCTGGTTACCCCCGGCCGACTTCGACGAAGGTGACCAGCAGCACGGCGCCGGCCGGGCCCTGCCACTGCGCACCCTGGCCGCAATACTGGCGTTAGCCGCAGTCCTCGCCGCAGCCGCCGGAGCCCCCGCGCCCGCGCTGCTCGCCGCGTGCATCGGCGGACTGCTCACGGCGGCCTGGACCCTCGGGATTCGCCGAATCCCCTCCTGGAGCAAAACCCTGCGGATCGTCAACCCCGACGGCCTCTACCCCGACAGCTACCAGGCGATCCTGCCCGTCGTGGATATGCCCAAAGCCGGCATCGTCTTCCCCGGCTCCGAATTCCTCCAAGCCCTCGACGACCTCGACACCGGAGCCACCTTCGACTTCGCCCTCAACCTCGTCGCACGAAGCCGCGAAATGGAATTCGTGCGCAACGACCGGGCCAAAGGCAACATCGACGACCAGTTCACCCAGCGCCGCGACGTCCGCAACGGTGACGCCGAACTCATCGCCACCGCCCGCCAGCTCGCCGAATACAACCGCCAACTGTCGGCCACCATCGACGAACGCCCCGTTGAAGCCGCATTCCTCATCGCCGTCGGGGCTCCCGACCCGCAAACCCTCGACTACAGCGTCAAACGGCTCCGTGAGGAACTCACCCAATCCGGACAAATCGCGATCCGTCACTACCGCGGCGCCCAAACCCGGCTCTGGGCCGCCTTCAACCCGGGCGCACCCAACCACAAGACCGCCGTCGACCAGTTCGCCCAGCCCACCACCACCAAGAAATGGTCGCGGTTCGTCCCCTTCACCTCATCCATGGTCGGCAACACCACCGGGATCCTGTTGGGCTTCAACACCAGCAACGCACTGCGCAGCGCGGTCCTGCTCGACTTGCCCGGCACCGCCCGACGCAACCGCAACCCCTGCCTGGTGTGCAGCGGAGCCCTCGGGTACGGCAAGTCCTACGCCGCCAAACGCATCACCCGCGCCGAAATCCAGCGCGGCGCACAAGCATTCATCGTCGACCCCGGCACCGAATGGGAAACCGCGCTAGCCGACGTCACCAACGCAGCCGTCATCGACATGGCCGGCAACCGATACAGCTGCGATCCGCTTCGCACCTTCCCCGACGACGTCGCCGGCGGATACTGGCTCGACTACCTGGTGCCCATGATGGGAATCGACCCCCGCACCACCGGCGTGCAGCGGCTGCGCACCCTGCTTGAACCCTCAGCCCGCCAGCGATTCGGCCTCACCAGCACCGCCGCGCTGATGAACTACATCGCCGCCATCCAAGCCCCCGGCGGACCCGACCACCGGCCACCGCAGGTCGCCCAACTCGCCGCCGACCTCGCCCCCATCCTGGCCGCCCTCAAATCCTGGGCCACCTACGACTTCACCCGAGCCATCTTCGACGACACACTGCCCGTTCCCGACCTCGCCACTCTCGACGTCACCGTCTGGCTCACCGGCAGTCTCGACCTGCCCAGCGCCGAGGAGATGACCACCCCGCACCTCTACGAACGCCTCTCAGACCGTAAACGCGCCTCCGTGGCCATCTACGGCATGCTGGTACGCCTGGCCCGAGTCACCTTCTTCGCCAACAAACAACGCTTCGGGCTCATCGTCATCGAGGAAGCCGCCGCCCTCCTGAACTCCCGGGCCGGCGCCGACGACGCCCACCTGATCAGCCGCCGCGCTCGCAAGCACTACACCGGTTTGTTGATCATCACCCAAGACCCCATCGCCGACCTGGCGCTCATGGGCGACCAATTCATCACCCAACAACTCATCATGCCGTTCGAAAACGAAGACCTCGCACGCCAAGTCGCCGCCAAAGTCGGCATCCGCGCCGACGACTACGGCGACATCGAAGAATTCTTCCTCGCCCAACCCAGCGCCGACGAGATGCGCGACCCCACCGGATTCGACGACGCCGACACCTGCGGAACCCCGGACCGGGCCGACCGGAAAGGGTACGGCTTCTTCGTCGACGAATTCCGCCGCAAATCACCCATCAGGGTCGCGGCCGAACCCGACGCAGCCGTCCACGACGCCTACGACACCACACCCGGACGAGCCGCATGAACCCCACGCACCCAACGACATTCGCCCAACGTGCAGCGGGGCAGCTCGGCTACCAGCTGGCCACCAGGCCCCGACTGCGCCGCATCTGCACACTGTGGTTCACCACGCACCTGCTGGCCACCTGGGCGGTCGTGGCCGCCCCGGCGGCGGCGGCCTCCACCCTGGCCGGTGCACTGAACTGGACCGGCGTCACCGACAGCCACGCAGTACCGGTCGGCAACTACTACCTCTCGGTCGTCTCCACCAGCGAAGCGATCACCAAAGCCGGACCCGAACTGACCGCGGACCCCACCAGTTGGACACGCTGGCTGGCCAACGCCGTCACCACCGGGCTCACGCACCAAAGCATCGTCCAGCTGCTCCAACTCGAGGCAGCGCTGTACATCTTCATGATCACCACGGCCCTCTGGCTGATGCGGTTCGCCATGTCCAACACCTGGCTGTACTGGCTTGCCACCTGGTTTCGGCCCCTCTTCGACATCATCCGAGCCCTACTCACCGACCTGTGGGTATTCCCCCTCTGCATGCTTGCTGGGCTAGCCGTAGGCGCCTACCACATTCTCTGGCACGGCCGCAAAGGCCATGGCTCCGGAATTATGTTGTCCACCTTCATCATCGGCATCCTCGGCCTCGTTCTCACCAGAGATCCACTTACCGAGCTCTACAACGAGAGCGGTCTGCTCGGCCGAGCACGGGGCCTCGGATTCCAGATCGCCCAAGCATTCGCCAACAACGGACCCGTCACCGGCGGCGGCGCCAGTGCCCAACTTCAGCACCTCACCGGCCTCATCGCCGATGCCACATTGCGAATGCCCCTGCAGCTGATGAACTTCGGAACTCCCGTTGACGACATCGGCAGCTGCGGCAACGCCTACACCACAGCCATCCTCAGCGGTAAACCAGACGGCCCCGCCCACGCAATGGGCAGCTGCGGCGCCCCTCAGGCACTGGCCTTCGCCCAGCAGCTCGACGGAGCCAACCTCGCCCTCGGCGCGTTCTACCTCCTGCTGGGCGCGGCGTTCACCCTGTTCGTCTTCTACGTCACCTACAGCTACGTGATGGTCTGCTGCGCCGCCTTCATCAACGCGCTTTTCGCCGTCGTCGCCGCCGCACCCGCCATGATCCACGGCCGGCCACGACAGCGTGCGCTGCGGCGCCTGACGCTGTTTTTCAAACACGCTCTGCTGGTCTTCGTCTACACCACCTACGTCTCCATCGCCGCAGTGATCGTCCTCAAAATGGCCGCACGCGGAGGCTACGCCGACCAAGTCGGCATGACCCATCCCCTGGCCCGCCTGGTCATGATCGCCCTCATCTCCGCTGTGGCCATCGGCGGACTCTGGTGGCTCAAACGCGAACTCGGCGACCACACCCGCCACGACATCACCCACCTCGTCACCGCCCTGGCACGCGAAGCCAGCTACGGCTATGTCCGCGGCCGAGCCGGCATCGACCGTGTGCGTGATACCGCGCAGCGCCTGCCCGGCATGTCAACCGCCATACCGGCGGGCACAAGCGTTGACGGACAGGACGATTCACCCCTTACCGGCAACCCCGTCGACGGCCGCCCGCCTGGCGGGCGCCCACCGGGCAGCGGCGGTCGCACCCCATGCCCTGTCGGGCCGACCTCGCCGTCCGGCAGCACGGCCGCCGGCGGCGGCGACGCAACTGCCGTAGCCCCCGAAGCCGCTGCTGCGGCCGCCGCCGTGGCACCCGAAGTCGTCGCCGTGGCCGCGGTCGCATCCCGTGTCAGCAATGGGCGGCAACACTCAGCCGGTCAGCGCCCATCTGCCCCCAAATCGCCGGCCGCAGGCAAAGTTCCTTCGCGCGAAAACGGATTCGGCGGCGGCCCCAGGCCCCGGCCCGGCACTACAGGGGCCGCCGTCGCAGAGGGACCAGCTGGCGGCCGCGGTGGAAGAGTTGGGCCGCCCGTTCCGCGCCCCGCTGTCCTCCCCCCGCTTGATCTCCCCGAACATTCAGACCACCCACCTGTGCAGGGTCGGCAACGCGGCACACGTTAGGAGCGTCTACCTATGCCACTGGATAGTGGTTGCACGTTCGCCGCCTTCACCATCGTCAAGCGGATTGGTGGCGGAGCATCGGTACAGATTTGGTGCCCGGGAGGCCAACAGGGGCATGCTGACCGCCAGGACTAGCACGCCAAACGTGGTTCCGTCGGTGGCCGTTGACCATCGCTCTATTTCGAGAGTCACACGGTAGTGAGTGCCTTTGCCCCCATGAAGCCCAGGCTGTGAGCCGGTTAACATGCAGACTGGTGGGCCACGAGTCAGTTCCCCGGCCGGATCGGGCTTTCCCCTGCTAGGCGGGCGCGCGGAACCACCGAACTGCAGGCCGCCGACTTACTCAAAGTGTCACGACAGCTACTGGCCAGGCGCGGCAGTCTCAGAACGGACCGCGTGCGAAACATCTACAACCTTATTGGCGACGCAGTGCGCAAGTCCGCGGTTGAGGCACAGCGAGATCCTCTCGCTCCGAAGAAGACGCCAGAGAGTCGTCGCGCCGAATCTTCAGCCAAAGACGTTGGAGTTCCCTTTTAGAGTCCTCCAACGGCTCAAGCGGTGTCGCCGCAGGCTGGCGGTGCTGTCAACAACGCGGCAATGACAGCCACCGCCGCGCAAGATGCTTTGTGCATAGCCCAGCAGCACGCGGGCCGCCTCTCGTTGTCGCGGCTTCAGCGGTCCCGGCGCTACAGGCTGGGCCCACACGACCCTCCTACCTACCCTCAGCCATGTCGTTCCCGCTTTTCTGACACCGCCGCGCGCAAGCCTTCGGCCAAATCTTCGCGGGTGAGCTCCCGCAGGCTCTGCAGTTGCTCGTCGGTGATGTTGACCTCGTCGCTGGCGAGCAGCTCGTCGAGTTCGGCGGTATCAAGGCGGTCATTGCGGTGGTCACGCGCCTTTTCCACGACGTTGCGGACGAACCCGGCATTGCCCAGCATGTCGATCTCCCGGATCAGATCGCCGTCAGCCGTCATGGTTTGCTCGGCGTAAAACTTTTCGAACTCGGGTCGCAACACCGCGACGGCCTCGTCGGTAGTGACATCGTCATCCTCGCTGACCATCAACTTGGTCAAGCCGATCAGCTCAGACGGGGTATAGCTGCGAAACTCAATCACGGTCGAAAAGCGCCGCCGCAGACCCTGATTGACTGCGAGCATCTTCTCTGTGGCCTTGGCGTAACCCGCACCGAACACGACCAGTTCCTCGCGATGATTCTCCATGTACAGCAGCAACGTGTTGATGATCGCGTTGCCGTAGGGATCACCTTGGGAGTAGCCGGTCTCATGCAGCGTGTGCATTTCGTCGAAGAACACTGCCCCGCCGAGTGCGCCCTCGAGCATTTCCTCAGTGTTCTTTTCCGCATCAGCCATGTAGCGGCCCAACAGTTTTGCGCGGCTGGTCTCCACCACCAGCGGTTTGCGCAGCACCTTCAGACCGCACAGCTGCTTGGTGAATGCCCTTGCCACCGACGTCTTCCCGGTACCCGGCGGGCCCAGCAGCAGCGTGTGGCGTGAGGTGACCGGCACCCGTAGCCCCACCTTGGAGCGTGCCAGGTTCACCTTCGTCGTCGACCGGATCCGTTTGATCTCCCGCTTGGCCGTGTCCATGCCCAGCATCACGTCGAGCTCGGCCTGGCCCTGCGCCAAACACTGAGAGGCCATCTCCGCGTCACGGGCGACTTCGTTGTCGCGGGGGCTGGGGGCGCTGGCCGGATCCCAAGGGTCGGTGCGCGACTCGATCGTCTCGGGATCGGTCAGGACCAGCCGCCGCGTCGGGTCGTCCATCGCCTGGCGCGCCGGCGGGAACTTCGGATCCCGCGAATACACTCGCCGCAGGAGCTGCGCGGCCTCGGCCTCGCGGTCCAGGTGGCGCAGACACATCGCCTGCGTGTACAGGATCACCGTTGTCGCCGGCGGCACGCGATCATCGCGTGCGGCGTGCTCGCCGCGACGGAAGGCGTCTTCGAACACCCCCAGCGACGCCAGCGCCGTGGTGGCCATCGCGGTGGCTGCGCACTCGTATTCCGGCCGGTGCCAACGTTTGTCCGCGGGAAACATCCTCAGCACATCGGTCCAGCGGTGCGCGCAGAAATGCAGCAGGCCCGACACATAGCGATGCAGGTCGGCATCCAGTGGATCCGCCGGCGTGCCCCCGGCAGTGAGCAACTCGTGCGCCTGGCCGTAGCTGTGCTCGCGGATCAGCACGGTGGCGAACGCCGCGCGCAGGGAATCCACCGAGAAGATCGGCAGTTGCAGAAACAGCCCATCGAAGACCGCGGGGCGAAATTCGGTGCCCGCCAACCCGAGTCGGCGGATCTCCCACCCGTAGGATTCTGCGGCCCCCCACGCGCCGGCCAGGACCTCCAGGGTGTCTTCACCGGTCAGAATCCTGCCCAGCCATCCGTCGCACACACCGGGATCGGTCCGCGTCACCGTGGCGAACATGTCGCGGGCCACCCGATCGTTATGACTGGGCACCAGCCCGCCCACACCGATCCCCGAGGCCAACAGGCCACGGCGAAACGCGCTGCGCGCCGGGCTTTCCGCATCGATGCCTGTCATCGCTGCTCCCCCCGGGTCTTCAGGCGGCCCGGTGCGGGCGGGCATCGACCAGACGGCGTTCGTAGTCCAGGTCAATGCGCAGACGGTACCGGAACGCCCACGTTCGGATGACGGCGCTGCGCGCACCCTCCTGCTCGAGATGGATGTCGGCGCCGCTGGCCGTACCGGCGGGCACGGTGCGCACGGTCACGGCCGCCCCCTGCGGGGCTGTGCCGGGCACCTGGTCATAGACGACCATCCAGCGCCGCCGTGTCGGCGGCAACTGTTCGTCCAGCCCGCCGGGCCCCACCAGCGCCAACCCGGCCCCGGTGACCTGTTTCCACTGCTGGGGCCTGTCGGTGTGCACCAGAACCTGATAGCCGGTCGCGGCCGCGCGAAGCGCAACCTGGACCGTCAACGCGAGCTCACCGGCTACCGTCACCGTCGAGGCCGCCGTTGGGGAGCCCAGATCGACTAACAGCGGATGCCCGGTCGCGTTACCGCCCACGATGATGCCGGTAGCCCCGATCGCGACGTCCAGCGACTCGGCGTCATCGCTCAGCTCGCGGGAGGGCACCGCCAAAGGTGCTCTGGCGGTGATGGATCCGGCCGCCAACCCCACATCATGTCGGCCGGTCAGCGGGTTCAGTCCGCTCAACGGCGGCTCGGGCAGCGGGCCGCCGGTGTGGTAGCGCACCACCACCCCCACTCTCGTGGCACCGTCGGGGGCCGGGCGCAGCTGCACGGTGACCGCCGTCGCATCGGTATCCGGAGTCCACAGCCGGTCCACGGTGTCGCTGCAGATGTCGCCGGGCGACATCCAATAGGTCTGCACATAGCCGTCGGGATGACGCAGCCGACCCCACCCGCGGCGAAGCGCTGCCGGATCGGCCCCGGCCAACAGCCCCATGTCAGCCTCCCGTATCTGCTCGGCCGTCAGGACCCGCGCAGGGCAGCGCCGGCTCGTGAGTTCCTGGGCCAGCCACTCCGCCGCGGCCCCCAACGTGGCCGCTACCGACTCCCGCCACAGGATCGCCCGGGCGCTTGCGGTGGCGTCGAATCGCGCGACCAGCCAGGTCCGGCGCTGCCCCACCGCCGGATGATCCCCCACCAGGCTCGAATACACCGCCGCGTAGTTATGGTGTCGTGCTGACGCCCGGCGCATTCCGACACTGACAATGTCGATCGCGTCCAGGGTGACATCGAACTGGCGCAATCCCTGCGCCACCGCGGCCACCGGCAACTTCGCCAACGAGGCGACACGATGGTGGTCCAGAGCCGACGGGCTGTGCGCCTGGCCGTCCACGGCCACCACCGCGACCAAATACGGCCCCACACCGCGGATTCCGACCGGCCCCTGCCCGTAGGTGCGGTCATAGTCGGCGGCCTCGCCTGCCGGTGCGCCGACCGCAGCGCCCCGAGACGTCACCGTGCGCCACGCCAACGTCAACAGCGGTGCGCCCCGCCAGCGCAGCAGTGCCGACGCGCTCACTGCTGCCGCCAGCACGGCCGCGACCCACCAACCAGCCCGGCCTGCCACGGCGCTGCCAGCCCACAGCAACGCCACATCGGCGACAAACAAAGCCACCACGCGGGGCCATCCAAGAGCCGCGCCCAGCGCGAGCATCGGCCTCATCGTTGCCCCCTGCTTCGCATCAATGCCGCGCTTCCCAACACCGCGCTGCACACCACCGCCAGCGCCCCGACGCCGCCTGCGGCGACCCACACCGGCGTCATGTCGCGGCCCACCTTCGGTGGTTCCAGCACCAATGGTGAGGACAACCGTTGCGGCCCAACCGGTTCCCCCGGTGCAATGTCATAGGTCAACGCGGCCACCGGGTCGATGATCCCGTGCCCGACCCGGTTGTCCACCCCGCGGCCCGGAGCCCGCGCCGTCGCCAACATGCGGTTGATCACCTGATGAGCGGTCAGCTGGGGATACTTGGCGCGCACCAGCGCAGCAACCCCGGACACGATGGCCGCCGAGAACGAGGTCCCGACCGGCGCCACCATCGTGTTGTCCCTGCCTTCAACGGCATTCATCAACCCGTCCTCGCGTGGTGACACGCCCTCGATATCGGTGCCCGGCGCCGCAAGCGACACCCACGGTCCGGCCATGCTGGTATCCAGCGGCGCCCCGGTGGCATCCACAGCACCCACAGTCATCACATAGTCGGAGAACCATGCCGGGGTAACCACCGTCGTCACTCCCGCCCAGTCCCGAGGATCGTTGGGAGTCAACGGGTCATACACCGGGTTCTGTTTGCAGTCACTGTTGCCGCTCTCCCCGCTGTTGCCCGCGGCCGCCACGATCACCGCGTTACGGTCCACGGCGGCATAGCGGATCGCGGCCCCCAGTTCACGCTGGTCGATGATGTTCGTCGCGCTCATGCACGACACCTCCGAGATATTGATCACCGACGCGCCCAGATTGGCCGCATGAACGATGGCCCGTGCCATCGTGCGGATGTCGCCGGCTTTGCGTCGCGTCGCCGGGTCCTGGTCCCCGCCGAAGGCATCCTTGGGGCTGAACGCCCGCGAACTCTGCCGGATCGCGATGATCTGCACACCCGGGGCCACGCCGCTGAATCCGTCCGCCGCAGGCGGCGGGGGTGCAGGGGGCGGGCCGGGCGGCGGCTGTTCGCCACTGGTTGCCGGTGCGGGGTCCTCAGCGGCCCCCGGCACGGTGACCGGCGGTCGCACGCCAGCCCCGGCCGCGACGATCACCGGCGAGGCCGACCGGTGCCACAGCGCCGGTCCCTCCTCCGGCGGCGGTGGAGGAGGCACCTGCACCGTCACCGTCTGCGGCGGCGGAGGGGGCGGTGGGGCCTCGGTGGTCGGTGCCGAGTCGGGCCGGCGCGTCTGCCGCGGCGCCGGTAGCGGGGTCTTGCCGTCGGCGGGGGCGCCCGCAATCAGCGAGGCCACCACCGTGCCGTGTGCGTCGCAGTCCGACAGGCCATCGCCGCCGGCCGCCACGTAGTCCCCGCCGCCGACGAGATCGGGCAGTCGCGGATGCGGACTGACCCCGGTGTCGATGACCGCCACCTTCACTCCGCTGCCGCGTCCGAACCGCCACGCCTCAGCCAACTCCAGCATGTCCATGAAGTGGGGTTGCACTCGATAGTCGGTGCCCGGCAGCGTCCCCACCCGCGTGCAGTACGCGCCCTGGCGCATCGGCTGATCCGGGCCAGGCGGGCCATCGGCAGGCAACGCGGCGAGGTCGATCTGCGGCGGCTCCACCGCCGTGGCCGTCGGCGCGGCAACCCACATCGCACTGACACTCACAGCCGCCACGCTCAGCCCCGCGGCGACCGTCTTGCGGCAACCCTGCACCGACATCACCGCCCGCCTACCGGTACCGAATCGCGGCCAGCACACCCATGAGCCAGAACCCCAACGGGAAAACGGCGGCCAGACACAGGTATTCGATCCACTCCACGACTTTGCGGAACGTCGGGGTGTAAAACCGGTGCGGCACCACCACCCCGGCCACCAGTCCCGCGACCGGCACGGCAACCATCACCGATGCCCCGACCACCAAAGCCGCCACCGTCCACAACCCCACCACGTAACGGCCCGCCACACCGATCACCACCGCGACGGCCGCCGCCGCCAGCACCGTGGCCTGCCACCGATCAGTGAACGAGCGGCCTCGCAGTAACACAGCCACCGCCACCAATCCCGCCACCAGCAGCGGCAGCCATCGCCGCGGCCCGTGCGGATCGCACAACCCCACGCAACACACCACCATCAGGGTGGCCGTGGCGATCAGCAGCCCCGACAAATAGGCGTGGGCCCGGTCGGTGCACACCACCACATCACGCACCGACTCCGGCCCGTCATAGGTGGCGATGCCGCCGGAGGCCACCACTTTGTCCGACGGCAGGTCTGGGCGGGTTTCAAAAATCCAGCGCCCCGACGCCGATGGGAACACCGGCAACCGGATCCCCGCCGCCCACCGCGCCACGGTCGGCGCCAGGTGCATCATCAGCACTGACGCCAGCAGCACAGTGGTCAACAGGGTCACCGCCGAGGTCACCAGGAACATGCGCGCCAGCGCAGCCAGCCCGGCCGCCCCACCGGCCACGACCACCGCTGTCCCCAGGGCGATATAGCGGCCGGTGAACCGAACTATCAGCACCGCCGCGCTGATCAGCGTCGCCACACCCAGGGCCGCATGCGGGGCCCCGACCGGGCCCGGCACCACCGCTGCGGCACCGACCCCCGCCGGCACGACACCGGCCAGCAGCAGCGTGTCGCCGATTCGGCGGGGTTCGGTGCGCCTCGAGCGCACCACGATGATCACCGCCGCGGTGAACAGCATGACCGCCAGGGCGCCGCAGAACAGGCTCGGCCACCACCCCGGGTGGCCATAACGCCACCGCAGCATCATCACCGAGGCGGCCAGCACGCCGGCGACCACCATCGCCGCCCCGACCCGGCCCGCCCAGGCCGGCGTCAGACCCGGCCACCGCTTGGTGAGCTCCTCGGCCACCGCCGAGGTCACATGTTCGACCACATTGATCCGCGCCTCACTATCAGGCACGAACCGAAGCCACAGGCGTGTACCGTCGCGGACACCCTGATCGGCCAGCGACCGCGATGGTTTGAGCGCGGTGCCGTCCACCCAGCACAACGCCCACCGGCCCCGGCCCTGCCCGGCGGTCACGGCGGGCTGTCCAAGCTCGTCGAGCCGGGCATTGATCACCTCGACCAGGGCCGACATCTGCACCGACACCGGCGCGCAGGCATCCAGAACCACACCGACTTTGGTCGTTGCGGCCGTCACTGCCACCAGCACCCGCGGCGGTAACACCGCCGCCGGTGTGCCCGCGGCGTCGTGCTGCTCGGCGCTCACCCGTGCAGCGCTCCTGCGGTGGGGAATCCGTCGGCCAGTTCGGCGGCCAGGTCGATCAACGCAGCGCGCGTCCGTGGTCGCAGCCCACCGAAGTCCAGCGGCTGCGCGTCGCGAAGGTGCGCGTCGAAGGGAATGACCTTCACCGCCGCCACCCGCGGACCCAGTGTCTGTGTGACGTGCGTGATGAACTTCTTGTTCGCGCACCGGTAGGCGTCGTTGAGCACGATCACCGACCGCTTCAACAGCTCGTGCCCGTTGCGGGCGGCCAGCCAGTCCAGCGTCTTTTCGACCGCCAGGCCCCCTTCGATGTTCATCGATCCCACGATCATCAGCGCGTTGGACGCCGACAACACCGACGGGATGACCGGATGGTCGATTTCAGCCCCGCAGTCCACCAGTGACAGCTGATAGAAGCCTTGGGTGCGCGCGATGGTGTCGGCGAACGTCTCCGGTGTCAGGGGCAGCGGATGGGCCACGTTCTGGTTGCCGGCCAGGACCTCGAGCCCTTCCTCGTTGTGGCCGAAGAATTGCCGGGCGATGCTGTAGCTCGTCAAGTCGCCGTGCCCCAGGAATTCCCGAATGGAGGACGGCGCCTTGGTGCCATCTGAGACCAAACGGCCCAAGCCCCCGTAGGTCGGATTGGCGTCGATGGCGATGACCGGTTCGTTGCGGAACTTGCGCAGTGTGCTACCCACGGCCGCGACCAACGTCGTCTTCCCCACACCGCCCTTGATGGAAATCGCGCTGATCTGGTAGACGCCCGGGATGTTGGTCGTGATCCGTGCCGTCTGGTCCCGCAATGTCCGCTCGGCCGGGCCCGCGCCCAAGTTCACCTGATGCATCGTCGCTGCGTAAACCGCTTTGCGCCAACCCATTTCGGGTGGCCGCCGGCGCTGCTTGACGACCTCGCCGACTTGAATCTGCCGGTGGCCGTATGCCGCGGCATGAGGGTCGGCCTGCGGGGCCCACCGCTGGGCCGCGGCGGCTACTTCATGCTGGTGCCCGGCCGGGAGCGGCGGCGCCGGCTCGGGCCGGTTACCGCTGCCGGGAAGGTGCCCCACCCCGGCGGCCCCGGCTCCGGTGGGCTGGGGAGGCGCCGGGGGCGGTGGCGTGCGTTCGCTGGCCGGCGGCGCGAATGACGGCCCCGAGGGCGGCGGCGCCACCTGAGGCGGTCGCGCGGTCTCCATCTGGGCCTGCGGCGGCGCGACAGGGGCCGGCATCGACGGCTCACCCGGCTGTGGGGCCGGGCCGGCGGGATTGGCGCGGTCCGGGCCCTCAGGGGGCAGGTAGCGCGCCATGAAATCTGTATTATCGGTAGTCATTCAGTAACCCCACATAGTCCGTTCAGTGTGACCGTCTGCGCCAATCTTATGACGCGAATTCTCGCTATACCACGGCCACCCGATACTTTCCGCGAATCCGTTTGCTGGAATCACTTCCTGTCATGGCCGGCTGTGTCACGAGGCGGTACCCTTTCACCCCATTCTTTCGTGGGTGTCCCAGGACTTCACCGGCACACTGTCCAGAGCCGACACCACCCCGTGACGCACTTGCGCCGCATTCGCCGGACCCACCGCCATCCACTGCTGCTGGCTGCCCCGCGGCGGATTCACCCGGTACAGCGCCACCCGGCCCGCGTCGGTGTCGCGCAAGTCCAGGACCGAGTCACCGGGTGCCGTCGTGGCATCGAGGTACGCCCGCCCGTAGAGCACTGCCTCGGCCACCGGCTCCTCGAGCGCCTGCGCCACATGCGCCAGCGCCGCCCCGGCCAACCCGACCGACCTGAGCGCCGCCTGGCGGCTGGCGGCAGTACTGGCCCCGGCCAATTCGGCTGCCGCACCGCAGATCCCGTCCAACGGCACATTCACCGCGCTGATTGCCGCAGGCGCCGCGCGGTGCACCGAGTCCAACGCCTCACACACCAACCGGCTTAACCAGTCCGGATCCACCACGGCGCAGTCATCGATGGTGACGTGTGAGCCGGCACGCACCGCCGACGCCCAGCGCCCGTCCCGGCGGGCCAGCACGATCCTGAGTTGCCCCTCCGGGATCGAGCGCCAGCTGGCCGGATCGTCCAGTGCCACCGGGGCTGACCAGCTCATCGGCCCCTGCGCCACTAGGACGATGACCTCCACGTCAGGGGTGCCCAGCACGCGCATGCGGGCTGCGATGTCCGGGCGCACGACGGCACCCTCGTCACAGATGCCCTCCTCGACGAGCACACCCAGACCCGGGTGCTGCATCACCCACTGCATCGAGCGCGGCTCCCCATAGGGCCGGCCGCGCAACTCCGGAGCAAGCCGACCCACCCCCAGCAGCGCCTGGAGCAGCCACAACCCGTCGAGGTTGACGGTGATGTCACCGGCAGTAGCGTTCACCGCGCCAACTCACCCTTCCTCAACGAAACGCGGCGGCACCAAACAGGTGCCGCCGCGCCGAGGCCGCCCGGATCTATACCGACGACCATGCAGAACTGACCGCACCGTCGGTGCTGTGCATGTTGTTACCGGCGGTCTGCACCTTAGCCCCGTGAGCATTGGCCTGCTCGTAAATGACCTGGAAGTTCCGTCCCAATTGGGTGATGAACTCCTGGCAGGACGCCGAGCCTGCGCCGCCCCAGAAATCGCCGGCGGCCAGCACGTCACGCACAATGGCCTGATGCTCGGCCTCGAGTGCGCAGGCCTGGGCGCGGATCGTGGCACCGTGGGCGTCGACGTCACCGAACTGGTAGTTGATGGACATGGTTCGCGTTCTCCTGACGGTTGTGGTTCTCGTCCGCGGCTAGCTGCTCAGAACCTGCTGGGACGCCTGTTCCTGCTGCTCGTAGTTGTTGGCGTCACGGATCAGCCCGTCGCGCACGCCGTGCAGCATGTTCACGATGTTGCGAAACGCCTGATTCATCTGGCTCATCGTGTCCAGCGAGGTCGCCTGGGCCTGACCGCTCCAGCCGGCACCGGCGATGTTCTGCGAGGACGCCCACATCTTGCGGGCCTCGTCCTCGACGGTCTGGGCGTGCACCTCGAAACGCCCGGCCATGTCCCGCATCGCGTGCGGGTCGGTCATAAACCGTGTCGTCATATCCTCTTCACTCCTTAATTGACGGGGATTGCGCACTATTGTTCAGCCGTTGCTGTGAGCCAAGTCTATTGGGCCCGCACAATGTCGGGCAACGGCGGCCGATGGCCAGTTTCAAAGAAAGTTCGAGACTCTGTGAAACGCCATTCCGGTCCCTTTAATCCCGAGCGAGACTAGCGGCGGTCGAACACTTTCACCGGGGTCCCGTAGCGGGGTGTGCCGGCGCCGTCGCTGCCGCGTCCACCCAGCCCGGCTGCCATCGGTGCGCCTCCGTACATGCCCGCACCCGAGGCTGAGGCGGGTACCGCTGCCCCCGTCGCCGCACCCGGTGGCGCGACCACGGGCGCCGCAGCCCTGGCGGCTGTCGCGCCCGATTCGCTGGGCCCACCGGCCGTCCAGGTCGCCGGCACCGATAATCCGCCCAGTGACGCCGCGCGCCCCGCGATCGCCTCCACCCCGCCACCGGCCGAGGCGGCCCCGCTGAGCCCGGATAACCCCGAACCCGTGAGGCCGCCGGCAGCTCCCGCGCCGCCGGTGCCCGTCCCGAGCAGGCCGGGATTGTTCAGCATGCCCATGAAGGGGGACAGCAGGGATTGGAACTGGCCCAGACCGCCGGCCGGTGACCCCAGGCCACTACTGAGCGGAGACGAAAGTCCTTGCAGCGCAGAAGGTATCATGGTGACCAGCTGGGGCCCCATCGTCAGCATCGTTTGCGCGTCAATACCGGCCGGCAGACCGGTCAACCCGCTGCTCTGACTGGCGAGGTTAAACGGTTGCTGCCCCGCGGCAGTACCGCCCGATTGACCCAGCACTGCGGCCTGGGCGGCCAGGCCCATCGGATTGGAGTTGGGCAGCGGTGGCAGAAACGGCACCAACGTGCCGGTGATTCCCGCCGCATCGGCGGCGAACCCGTACATGACTGTCGAGTCCTGGCCCCACATTTCGTCGTAGGCGGCCTCGGTGGCCGCAATGGCTGGAGTGTTGACGCCCAGAAAGTTTGTGGCCATCAGCGTCATCAGCGTGTTGCGGTTGGCCTCGATGACCGGCGGGGGCACCACCCCGGCCCGCGCGCCTTCAAACGCCGCGGCGGCCGCACCCGCCGCGGCGGCGGCCTCCTCGCACTGCTGGGCCGTGGCGATCATCCACACGACATACGGTGCCGCCGCCAGTGCCATCGAAATCGACGACGGCCCCAGCCACGAACCCGCGGCCAGCGCTGAGACCACCGACCCGAACGCCGCGCCGGCCGAGCCCAACTCCACTGCCAGCGCCTGCCACGCGGCGGCCGAGGCGACCAGAGACGACGAGCCCGGGCCGGCATACATCCGTCCCGAGTTGATCTCCGGTGGCACCTCGTAGCCGGTCATGGCAAGGCTAAATCATGGCGGTGACGTTGAGCGCCTCGGCGGCGGCGTAACTGCCGGCGCTGGCCCCCATCGTCGCCACGAACATCTCGTGCACCATCGTTCCGATGGCCTGGGTCACCTGATACACCCCGGCATGGGTTCCGAACGCGGCGGCGAGCAGGGCAGAGGCCGGCTCGGCCGCCGGCGGTATGACGCCCAGCGTGGCCGGGGCACCCGCGGCATTGCCCGCCGCCACGGTGCTCCCAATTGCGGCCAGGCTCGACGCCGTCGATTCCATCGACGTCGGTAACGCTGTCACGAACATACACCCCTCCTGAAACGTCAGTGCATCGCAAACATCGCTGAATGGATAATTGGTTCTTGGCCGGAGTCTAGCGCCACCGACTCGGATGCGCGCGGTTTCACGATGGCCCCGTTTCCCTCAGCTCCGGGTCCGCGACCTGCACATATATTCCCGATTCGGTGGTATTCATCAGGAATCCGCGGCCCGGTGGCATGGGGTGCCCCTTCCATCGGGCCTGGATGAAACCGTCATCAGGGTCGGAATCCATCACCAGCAGTGGAGCCCTGGACTCCCGCAGCCTGCGAAGGACAGGATCGGCCCCCATCGCCGAGACGAACCCGCCGAACGCGCGGGTGTAGATGATCCGCAGGCCCACATCGGCCCCGGACTCCACGAATCGCGCGATGGGTTCCAGCGGGGAGTCAAAGCCGGGCGGCAGGCGCTGGGCGTCGTCGATCACCAGCCAAATCTCCGGACCCGTCCAGGTACTCTGCGCGATCGGGCCCGCCTGTGGGGTGTCGTCGGGCTCCCGCGCGGCCAGGACCGCGGCCAACTCCGCCATCCGCTGCTTGATCGTCGACGGCGTGGAGGCGAAGCGGTGCACATAGGACGGGCCCAGCACGTTGTGCAGCTGCCGGCGAGGATCAATCAGCCACACCTGCACCGCCTTACGGCCAACGGAGTGCGGTGCATGCCCCTCAGCGCCCGGCGCACACGCCCGGGCGAGCTCGGTCATGATCACCGCGCACGCCGACGTGCGCCCGCACTTGCCCTGCCCCGTGATCAGCAGATGCTGTCCCTCGAAGTGCACCGGCTGCTCGGTCTCGCTCAGCGCCCACACCAGCGACTCATCTGCGCTGGAAACGGCGCCGGCCAGCACAGTCAGCTCCGCCGGCGTCACCCGCTTGGGCAGGCGGCGCACCCGAGGCGCCGCACTGAATCGCGCCGCCTGCGCGCTCACCGCCTCGACGACACTGCGTGAATCGAACCCGTCGCCCGTTGCGGCTTCGGTGGTCGGGCGTGCCATCAAGGTGTGCAAACCCACCGGGTCCGCGCCGCGGCGCTCATAGTTCTGGGCGATCATGCCCCGGCCCGGACGGCTCGCCGGAACCGTGTCGGCCATTCGCGGCTTGACCAGCACCGCATCGGTGGTCTCACCGAGGCGAAGTTCGACCCGCGACCCCACCCCGAAGCTGTTGCGTACCTCCGGGTGCAACTCGCTGGTCTTGCTCACCGTGACCACCACATGAATCCCGAAGGTGGGCCCCTCCTTGATCAGCTTGTTGACCGGGTCCAGCAGCACCTCATACTCGGTTGCCAGGCCCGCGTAGTTGTCGATCACCAGGAACACATCGCCGTAGCCGTCGTCGGGAACGTCGCCAGGTTCATCGCCGAACTTGCGTCGCCGAAACACCTCCATCGACATCACCCGGTGTTCGTCAAAGCTGCGCTGGCGTTGCTTGAGCAGATGTGTCAGTTCGAACACGCTGCGGCGCACGCCATCCCGATCCAACGCCGATGCAACCCCGCCGACGTGTGGCAAACCCGCCACACTGCCCAGTGCGGCACCGGAGAACGCCAGACAGTAGAACTGCACCTGCTCGGGGGTGTGGGTCATCGCGGCCGCGCACATCAAGTCCTGCAGTGCGGTCGTCTTACCCGAACCCTGCGCGCCGACAACCAGAACGTTGGCGCCCGGGCCCGACACATCCAGCCTCAACGGGTGCTGATCATGCTTGAACGGCCGATCCACCACACCAATCGGGAACACCAGGTCCGCGGTGCCGGCATAGTCGTCCTGCCAGTTGCGGCCCAGGTGTGCATTCACCAGCTTCTCAACGCTCCACGGCTCGTCCAAGGGAGGTTGCCACAGCCGGTACGGCTCGAAGTCGACGTGGCGCAGCTGATCGATGATGATGCGCGCGACCTTGGGCCGCATCAGCGCCGCATTGACCGCGTCCTCACCCGCGGTGGGCTCCGAATGCGGCGCTGATGCCGGCACACCCGAATCGGGTGCACCGGCGCGGTCCTCACCGGCATCGGTGGAGGGGACGGATGTCGGATCCGTCGTAAAGAGTTGCGGTGCAACGTAGGTCACGGACGGGCCAGCTCCCGCAGAACTGTCGTCGTCGAAGTCCTCGATGCCCGGCTTGCGGTACTCCCGCCACAGCCATTCGCCCCGGAACTTCGTCACGTCCGCGTTCGACGGCGTGCCGTGCAGGAAGTAGCAGTCACCGGACTGTTTCAGGTTGACCGCGTTGGGCACGCCCACCGCCGTCGCCGCCGCCTGGGTCTGCGCTTTCAACGCCAGCCGGTACCCCATGTTTCCCAGCAGCTTCTCGGCCCGGTTGTCGATCTCCTGGCTGGCGATCAGCAGATGGACCCAATACGAGCGGCCCTGCCGGCAGATCTGATCCAGGGCGTCTTGCACGTCGGCCGCCATCATCTTGAACAGCTCGGCGAACTCGTCGATGATGACCAACAGCACCGGAAGCGGCGGCAACGGCTGCTGCCCCGAGGCCAACCGGGCCGCGCGCATCTTGTTGTACTCCGTGGCATCATCGGCGCCGGCCTTGTCGCACAACGCTTTACGCCGCGCGATCTCCCCCCACATCGCGTCGACAAACCTGTCCAACAGGCTCTGGTCGTCCTCGAGGTCGGTGATGATGTGCGCGACGTGCGGAACGCCGGCGAACGGTTTGACGCCCGAGCCGCCCTTGAGGTCGGCCAGCATCAACTGAAGGTTCTGCGGAGGATGCCCCAGCACCAGTGACACCAGCGCAGTGCGCAGCATCTCCGTTTTCCCCGAGCCCGTTGTTCCCGCCATCACCCCGTGCGGGCCGTGGCCCCCCTGCGACGACTCCTTGAGGTCCAGGAAGAACAGCTCTCGGTTGTCGGCTCGGTTGCCCAGCGGAATACGCAATCGCTGCGCGGAATTGATGTCACGCCGACTCGCCCACAGCGCCTCGAAATCGATGTTTGCCGCATCGTTGATCCCGTAATGGGCCAGGATGTCTCGCGCCATGAACCGGTCCGCGCCGCTCAAATCGAGGGTCTCGTAAGCCTCCGCCAACCGCCAGCGGGCCATCCGTTCGGCGAAGGCTTCGGCGTCATCGCGGCTCATCTGGTCGGCGACGGCGAAAAACTGCCGGCGGTGGGCCTCCTTGGCGTCCCAGGTCACCGGGTCACGCGGAACCGCCGTGATTGTCCCGACCTCAGAGATATCCAGCACCCGCTTCGGGTCAGCGCAGGCCGGCACCACGCCGCTCCCCCGCATACCGAAGAACGTCACCCCGCTGATTCCGGCGCTATCCCCCAACCGATCCCAACCCTCGCCGGTGTCGCACACAATGACCGTCTGCGGCAACGGTGCGATCGGTTCTTTGATCGCCCCATGTCGTGCCCGGAACTCGCCGCGCCCCCGCAACGCCAGCGCCTCCTGCTGGGCTGCGAGAAAATCCGCCACCGACCCATACACCATCCGTATCGGCCCGGCGCCGTCCTCAACAGCCGGGTCAGCGGCATGCGGCAGCCACTTCACCCAATCCCATTCCGCCGCATCCGATGTCACCACGACAAGCCGAATGTGATCGCTGCCGTGGAAAAACGCCAGCTGACAGATGACCGAGCGCATCAGCCCCAGCACCCGCTCCCGCGGCCCCCGCAACTCATAACCCGGCTCGACCATCAACGACACCAACGCCGGCGTGCCGTAAGCCACCGTCTGATAGCGCACGAACTCCTGCAACACCTTGCCCGTCACCGGCTCCAGCTCGATATCGGTCGGCATGTCTTGCGGCTCGGCGAATCTCGCCGCCCCGGACTCCACCAGATCCGTCATACCCACGCCCACCCGCACCACGCCGAACCAGGTATCGGTGCCGTCGGCCTTGCGTTCCCACATCCGCACGCTGCCCAGGCTGGCCTCCAGGGTCGCAGGCGGTGGGTGATACCACCGGTAATTGGCATCCAGGCGGTCCGCCATCTCCGCGGTGCTGGTCCGCAACTGGTCGACCACCAACAAGAACCTGGCCCGCAACGCATCCAACTTGGTGCGCGACAACTCCTGCGAACCGCCACGGCCGGTGAACAGCATCGCCAGCAGACCGCCGACCATCAGGATCGGGAAGAACGACCCCGCCCCGGTGAACGATCGCGCACCGCTGGCAAAGCTGATCCCCACCATCGCCCCGACAAGGCCGATCAACCCGATCACCAGCACCACCGTCCACCACGGCTTACCCTCCGGCGGAGGCGTTTTCAGTGGCGTGGGAAGCTCGATCGATGCCGGCTTCAGTTCCGGCGCAGCAGCGGGCTTCGACCGGGCGAACGCTTCCTTCACTTGGGGATCTCCAATGGGGCAGGGTTACCGTCCACCGGCAACGCGTTGTGCCGCACCAGTGCGTCGGCACGCGACAACATCGGGCCAGCCGCCAACAGCCGCAACACCGACCACGGAGCCGGCCGCGGAGGACTCGACAACCCCAACGCCCTCAACGTCTCATCCTCGCGAGCCACACCGAACCTCACCCCGGAATCGGACAACCACCACAACGACTCGGCCGTGGACGATGACGGTGAATTACCGGTGGAAACAACGTAATTAGCGTAATCGCGACCGAAAAACACCCGGTCGGCCTGCAACGCCGAACCGCCGGCTCTCACCAGTTCAACCACCTTGCCGGTATCAGAGTCGGCCACCGGGATGGTGGGCCCCACAATCAGCGACGTCGACGCCATCGACTCCCCCGACACCCTCTCCCACTGCCAGCACGCCGATGCATTGACCTGGCTATCCACCACGCGCGGCGGGGCGGCCGGAAACGCCGACAGATCCAGCACGTTGACGACGGGCAGTTTTGCCAACACCGCACCCGCGACAACCGGCGTCCCCACCCCGGCAGGGCCCGCATTCTGCAACACCTGCGCCGCTAACGCCGACACCGGCTGCACACCCTCGGCAAGGACCACCGAATACGCCGTCTGACCACCGACCTGCGGAGTCGACACCACCGTCCCCACCGGCCCCGGGGCCCCAACGAACCCCGCCGGTGACCCCGCACCGGCGATCACCGGCACCGACAACACCGGACCCACCGGAATCGCATCCAACAACGCCCGGCTCATCGGCCGCGCCGACGACAACGCCTCGGCCCCCAACCCCAACGCCAGCAACACCGCACGTGAGCCCCGATCAATCAGCGAACGCCGACCATCGCGGATCAGCCACACGTCGTCACCGAACCGGCGCACCAGCGCATCATCAGGGCCCAACACGCGGCGGCGCTCACCCAACTGCGGGCGCCCGTCGATCACCGTCACCGTCACCGGCTCGGGAGCTCCAGCGCCCAACGCCTTCGTAATCTCATCGCACACCAACCACGACGACCGCGGCGGGGACGTCGCCGACATCTCCTGCGGGGCCCCCGCAATACCCACCAACGGACCCCGGGGGCGTGCGTCGATTTCACTGCGCCGCACCCGATCCGGAATGGACGGCTCACCGGCAATCAGCCGGGCCGACACCAGATTCAGCGCCGGATACAGCTTGTCGCCCACCTGCACGTACAAGGCGCCGGAATGCTGGTCAGCCAAAATCCGAGACGAGCCCGCCGAGCTCGCTGGCCGCACGAACGACAAGAACAACGCGCCCAGACACAACACCGCCGTGGCCGTCACTCCCGCCAGCAGCGCCATCGACTGGCGCCGCCCCGGCTCGGCCTCCATCCGCACCCGCCGCCTGGTCATCGCCAACACCGCGCGGCGGGCAAAGAACTGGTGCCCCGACACCTGCACCCGCGTCGAGAGCACCAGACCACGGCCCGGCCGCCGATCCTCCTCAGACCTGCTCACAGGCTCTATCTCACTCACAGCCGGTACACCTCGTCGCCACGGGCATGCCCGCCGCCGTTGGTCGCGATATGGACGTGATCCATGTGGTTTTGCGTCGCAGACCCGCGGTTCTCCATCAGCTGCGACGACCCGTCCGGGTTGTATAACGTCTGGTGCCAAATCACGTGATTCAGGTTGAACTGGTCGGTGTGCGCGAGCGCGAACCGTAACACCGCATCCCCCAACGCTTTGCCGTGCGGTGAACTCGGATCAGGAATCATCACATCAATAGCCTGACCATTCGGATGCCACTTCAACGAATCAGGACGCACCCCACCGATAGTCCGGATCTCAGGAAACGCCGCCGACACCGCCCGAGCGGCCAAAATCGTGTCGCGCTGCAACCCCTTCTCCGACGCCACACCCGGCGGCAACACCCCACCAGCCGAGCGGCCCACCAGACTGGCCGGTATTCTGGCACCGCCGCTGGCCCCGCCTGAGCCCAGCTGGCCCAGCAGTGACGTCGGTACGCTACCCAGGCCACTGAGCCCGCTGACACCCCCGCCCCGGGCAGC
>RXJD01000001.1 GCA_003987775.1 Mycobacterium sp. | reverse complement strand
CAACCCATCCGCGGTGAGGTCCAGCAGCCGCGACACCGACTCGCCAAGCGCGCCCAGCGCCTCGGCCCAGTCGTCCCGCGTGCTGCAACCCATACCCCAATTCTATTGCGGGGCACTGACAACCACCGGACGACAACGTCAGCCGCAGAACCCCGCCACCAGCTCCGGTGACCGGACCGCCACGAAGTCGTGCACGTAACCCGGCGGCATCGCAAAGGGATGAAACTCCCCAGACCCCGAGCCCGACAGGAAGTCCATCTGGTCGCGCTGCACCTCGAACTCAGCGACAGGGCGCAGCGCCGACTCGGTGACATAAAACAGTCGATAGCCCAGGCCCTCGATCTGACCGAACACATCGCCGATCGGCGCCGAAAGATGGCGCTGCTCGATCTCGATCAAAATCGCAGGGCCACAACGTCGGAACGTCTCGGCACCGCCGCGCAGCACGGACATCTCGTGCCCTTCGACGTCGATCTTCACGAAATCGACGTCGACACCTTCGAGCACGTCGTCGAGTCGCACCAGGGGCACCTCGATCTTGCGAACGTCCACGCCCTGCCCGTCGAACCCGTGCGCCAGACTCCCCTGCGCCGTCACCTGCCGGTGGCGGTGCTCGGGCACCAGCAGTTGCGCCGTGCCGGTCTCATCGGACACCGCGGCCTGGCTGAAGTGGACGTTGGGTCGTGCCCGGCCGAGCTTGCGCAGCATCGGAGCATTGTCGGGATGCGGTTCAAAGCTGTAGAGCTGTCCGGATTTTCCGACGCGGCGGGCCAGGTGGTAGGTGAACAGGCCCCAGCTGGCGCCGACGTCGACGACGGTGGCGCCGCTGGGAGCGAAGTGATCGGCCACCGTCATGGCCAGGTCCTGGGTGCGTCGCCGGCGCCACAGCGCCTCGGTCGCGGCCGTCATCGCGTTGCGGCCCAGCAGCCGTCCTACGTTGCGAACCGTCACATACCTGGCCGCCCAGTTGGCCGCTTCGCTCTGCAGCAGAGCACCTTTCATCGTCGAACCGCCTTTCCGTCGAGATCGGTCCACAGCCGCGTCAATTGCTCATACCAACGGTCCAGGCCGAAGTCGCAAGCGCGGCTGCGCGCAGCGGTGCCCAGATCTGCCCGCAGATCAGCGTCTTTGAGTAGTTCATGCAGCGCGTCGGCGATCTGCTCGGGACGGCCGGGCGCCACCACCAGCCCGTTCACCCGGTCGGTAATCGCCTCGGAGATGCTGCCCACCAACGTCGTGACCGGCGCCAGGCCGTACGCCATCGCTTCCAGCAATGCCATGGGCAGACCCTCGTCATAGCTCGGCAGCACGAAAATCTGTGCGGTGCACAATAATTCATCACGCGCGCCCGGATCCAGCCAGCCCGCAACATGAATAGTGTCGCCCAGCCCGGCTGCGGCCACCGCAGCACGCACCTCGTCCACTTCCCCGTCACCGGCCAACGTCACCCGCAGTCGGCTACGCGCGTCGTCGCCCAGCGCCCCGACGGCGCTGATCAGGTCGTAGCTGCCCTTGCGCACTCCGAGCCGGCCCAGCGAAACGGCGTGCACCGACGGCGCATCCGATTGTTCGACCGCCGTCTCCGGGATCGCGACCGCGTTGTTCAGCACGGCGATCCGCTCGGCGGGCAGCCGCAGTCGACTGGCGTACTCCCCGACGTGACGCGTCCCGAGCACCAACCATCGATCGGCGACCAGCACGCGCCTGACCAATCCCTGCACGGCCGGTCGCAATCCGTCGAACCAGCCGGCGAAGTCATAGCTGTGGGCGTGCACAACGGTCGGAACACGCGTCCACCGGGCGACGGCCAGCGGCAGTGCCTTGCGCACCACGCTGCCGCCGTGCGCCAGGTGCACGTGCAACACGTCGACCCGCCGGCGCGCGACCAGCCAGGCGGCCCGCAGCATGCCCGAACCACCGATCCAGAGCCGAAACCACAGCGGCCCTTCGATATACGTCGGAACCGTGATGATGCGCGCCGCCGGATGGGCAGCCATCAGCGTGATCACGGTCGCCATGCCGCCACGGCTGGCCGCCTGCGCGGGCGCCGGGCCCACCACCAGAACCCGCATCATCGCACCGCCCCGGCGGGCGTCAGCACTTCGTCCGAAACCTCTGCCACAGCTGCACTCTCGTCGCCGCGGCGTCCGGCCATGGCGAACGCCAGCGCGCCGCCGAGCGTGATGCCGAGGGTCATCGCGTTCGTCGGTTCCTCCGGCAGCGGGTCGATGATGCACATCACCATCAGACCGGTGCTCACCGCCGCGCTGATCTTGGCCGGCACCGACGCGCTGCGCAGCGCCCGCACTAGGGGCGTCAACGCGAAGACCGCGAAACCCGCCATCCCGACCGCGCCGGCTTTGGCCAACCACCAGAGGTAGAAGTTGTGCGCGTAGGTGGTGCCGAGTGACTGGGTGAATTCGGTGGGATCGTCACCACCGAACGGCAATTGGTAGGCATAGCCCAGCCCGTGCCCGAACAGCGGTGCCTGGGCGATCGCTTCGTTGAGATGCCGGTCTTCCTCGAATCGCGCCAGCGTCGAAGGATCCTGGGTGAGCGCGGCGCCGGATGATCTGCCGAGCACGCGGTGACTGAATCCGGTGATCTGATTGGCCAGCCACACCCCCGCCGACGAGTCCCCGAGCAGGAACAGTGCCAGCGGGATGGTCACCGCCAGAATCCCGGCCGCGGTGATCGCCAGCCGCGCCGCCCGTCGCACCGCCGACCAGCCCATGCTGGCGAAAAACGCGACCACAGCGGCGACGCCGATGGAGATCAGTGTGTTGCGGGTGAATGCCAGCACCGCAACCACCAGCGCGGGCGGACCCAGTAGCAGGTAGGTGGCGGGCTTCACCCGGCCCAGGATCTGCGCGGCGACCAACGCGGTCAGCACGGCGATGGCCGGTATCAGCGCGGAGGTGATGATCCGGTTGGCGTCGTCGCCGGTGTCCATCTGCAGGCTCTCGGTACGGCCGGCCAGCCGGATGCCACCGGAAGAACCCAGGACGGCCATTCCCGCCGAGAACCACAGCGTGAAGGCGATGGCGTGCACCGACAACATGACGTAGTCGCCGTACACCACCACCAGCGCGAGCACGAAGCCGGCCAGCATCTCCAGCAGGAACGTCGTCTCGCGGACCACGATCGCGGTGCTGTGGCCCATCGAAAAGCCAACTGCCGCAGAGTAGATGACGAAGAGCCCGAACATGCCCGGAAGCAGGTAGTCGGACATGCGCAACCGCACCACGGGCAGCACGAAACAGATCGCCAGCACCAGCACCACGTGTGACGCGTAAATGGACACGGGGCCAATCACTTTGCCCACATGCAGCCCCTGCGGCAATGCCGCACATCCCAGGAACAGCGCCAGCCCGATCATCAGTTCCGGTTTGGCCCAGTACACGATCAGAAAGAACGTCAGGCCGACCAGCAGGATGCCCTGGGTGGTGTTACGAACCGACAGCGCACCGTAAACGAAGCACCCGAACAGGAAGAGCGCCAACACAACTGCGGCCATCACCAGACGGTGGCGACTCCGCAGGTAGCGGATCATGCCGGTCCGCTGATCTTGGCGCGGTACGTTTTCGTCGACGCCCTGGTGTGCCGGGCGATCCGGGCATCGGTCAGCACCGTGCCCACCACATTGGCACCGGCGGCACGCAACGCGGTCAACGCGTCGGCGAGTTCGTCCTCCGTGGTCCGCCCGGCCCGCAGCACCAGCACCGTGGCGTCCACCGCCCCACCGAGCAGACCGGAGTCGGCACTGGCCAGCACCGGCGGCCCGTCGACGACGGTGCGCTCGAAAGTCTTTGCCACGTCCCGCAACACCTTGTCCAGCACCTCCGGCACGTAGGCACTGGTGGGCAGGGTCTCCTTGCGGATCGAACGCGCCGCCAGGACGAACAGCTTGGGAATCGAGGTCGGTTTGGTGGCCTCGGTAGCGATCTCGGGATTGGACAGGGCATTGGACAAGCCCTCACCCGACTCGACTTTCAGCAACCCGGCGATCACCGGCCGGCGGGTGTCACCCTCGATCAGCAGCACGTCCTCACCCAATTCGGCGAAGGCCCGGGACAGGTTGATCGCGGTCGTCGTCGTGCCCTCGCCGCCGAATGGCGCCGTCAACAACACCCGGTTGGCTCCCGGACCCATGGCCCGCAGCAGCCGGGCGCGCAGACCGCGCACCGCGTCGTCGAAGGAGATGTCGGTACCGAATCGCGGAGCACTGCCCCGGTGCCCGGGCAACTCGGCCAGGGTGGGCAGGCCCGACAGAGTTTCCAGTTTGGCGCGGTCACGAACCGTGCGGTCGGCGGCCTCACGCGTCAGCGCCACACCGGTGCCCAGCAACAGCCCCGCCACCAGGCCCATCGCCATGTTGCGCACCGGGACCGGCTTGACGGGCTTGTCGGGTACACCGGGTTGCTCGACGACCGTCGCCCTGGCGACCGGCGGCTGGGTACCGGAAGAGGGTGCCTGAGCCGCCGGGTCGGTCGGCGTGGACGTCGCCACCGGCGTCTCGCTGGGCTGGCTGGTCGGTTGCTCTCCATCCGACACCGGAGCCGCTGCGACAGACGGCGTGGTGGTGGGTGTGGTCGTGGGTGCCGCCGGCGCTTTCGGGGTGGCGCCGAGCGAGCCGACCATGATCGTGAACTCGTCGGCCACCCCTTTGGCCAGGGTTGCCGCGCGCTGCGGGTCGGTGTCGGTGACCGTGATGGTGAACAGCGTGGTCTTGGGAGTGAACGCCACTTTGGTCTGGTTGGCCAGCTGGTCGGCGCTGACCGGGAGGTGGAACTGGGTGACTGCCTTCTCGGCCACGGCGTGGCCGCCAGCTATCGCCGCATACGACGACAGCCGCTCCTGGGCGGCCTGAGTGCCCTGGTAGACCTGCATGAGGTCGGTCTCACCGGAGAACGAGATCAGCACCGTCGCCGACGATTCGTAGCTCTTGGTCTGAAACGCCGTGATCGCCGCCGCGCCGGCCAGGCAGGCCAGTACGGCGCCCAGAAAGAGCTTCCAGTGCAGCAGCAGGGTCCGGACGAACGTTCGGAAATCCATCTCATGCCTCTCCGGGGCCTCACTGGGCGCTTCCAGGGCGCCCTTCGACCGTGCGGCCGACTCAGCGTGCAGAGGACACCGTTTGTCCCCCCATGAGTAATTTACCTACTTTTAGTACGGTAAACAAACTGACAACAGTCTACCGGTATGGGCGGCGCTCGGGCTCACGTCTTCGGGGAGCCCGCCAGCACGTCACGCGGCACGTCGAGCGTGGCGACCGGGTAGAAACCGGAGTCATCACGGCCGTCGCGCGCCAGTTGCATGGGCGGGTAGTTCACCGCGTGTGTGCCGTTCGGCTTGTGCTGCTGCCACTCGACCGCGGCGCGCACCGTGTAGTGCCCGGGTGCCAGGCCTTTGAGGTCGATGTGGACGCTCTCGGTCGCAGACGCCGGCGGCGGCTGGTCGATGCTGCGGTCCCCGGACGAGTCGGGCACCAGACCTTTCAGGTCGACGGTGGCAGGCAGCGTCCGCACCGTCTGCCCGGCGAAGTCGACCAGTCGGTAGCCCGCTACCCACCTCTCGGTGGCCGCCGCGGCGCCGTAGTTGGTCCAAGTGACCGAGATGGACGCCACCTGGTCCTGCAGCGACTGCGATCCGGCCCGGGCTTCCACCGAGTAGCGGTAGCCGGCGACGGCGTTGGCCTGTGCCCACAGCACGTACAGCTTGGGATCCATCGGCGAGGTCGCATCCTGGTCCGGGAAGTTGACGCTCGACGTCATCGAGACGTGGTAGCGGATCACGTCGTGCAGGCCCTTGTCGTAATAGGACTGTGGCGTGGTGCCGTCGGGCAGCTGGCACCATTCGGTGATCACGGGCGCCTTGCCGAGGCGATCCTTCAGCGCGCCGACCAACGGGTCGGAGGTCTGGACGTAATGTCCGGACTCGGCCCAGACGGGCAGGGGCGCGTAGACGCCCAGACAGTCCGAACGAATGCCGACCGGGGCGGCCAGCTTCTTGGTGACGTCATCGGCCAGCAGTTCGCGCATGATCTCGGGATTGTTGGGAGTGGCCACCAGCTGGGTGTGCGGAAAGGCGCTGACGTTCGCGGTGACCAACTGCTGGATGGACGCCTTGGTGATGTTCTGGTCGCGGAACTGGCTGTAATAGCCCAGCGCCGCCTCGCTCTGGTCGGGACTCGGACCGGGTGCGTTCAGCGAATCACGCAGATAGGCCACGTGGTTCTCGCTGAAATCGCCGTATCCGGAAAACTCGAACACACTGAGCCGCTCGTCGTTGTCATAGCGGCGCCCCAGCGCCGCCAGCAGCTGCCCGAAGTCACCGAGATAGGTGGGGTCGTTGAAGTTCGGCACCACCTGGACGGGCCCGTTTCCGGCGGCGGGATAGCTGGTGCTGGTGCCGGGCTTGGCGCGTTCCCAGTCGGGGATCTCGATGTTGGTGTTGTTCGGATAGCTGGCATTGCAGCACGAGTTGTACGACTGCACCCGCAGCGTCAGCCGCATCCGGCGCTCGGCCAGCTTGTTCAGCGCGTCGTCGATGACGCTGAAGTCGAACTTGCGGTCATCGGGGGCGTCCGGGGGCAGCGTGGCCGGGTCGGTGGGCTGCAACTGCCGCCAGGTGACCCGCAGGCTGGCGTCGTAGGACGCCGGCCAGGCCGGGTAGCGCTGCTGGGCCGGTTCGCCCTGCGGAAAGAGCGGCTCCAGCAGATCCTCGTACTGCCCGCGCAGCGGATTGGAAATCTCCTGGGCAGCAGGTGGAATGGCGGGGCTCACCATCGCCGCCAGCGGGCCCGGGTCGGTGTGCTGGCGGCTGCAGGCGCCGATCATCAGTGCCGCACCGGCAACGAGGACAGTCACGCACGCGACAGCGACAAGTGTGATTTTCCTAATGGTTCGAACCAATCTCTGCGTGAGCTAGATTGCGCCGAGCGTCAGCGCCTCACGGTCGGCGAGGAACGGCATCGGCATCCAGCGAGCGGCCAGCAACGCCTCCATGGCGTTGCCCGGAACGGGGCGGGACAACAAAAATCCCTGCGCCCGGTGACAACCATGTTGCATCAAAGTCAGTGCGGCGGCCGGAGTCTCGACGCCCTCGGCGACCAATTGCAGGCCGAACGCCTCGGCCAGGCCGATGATCGCGCGGACGATCGCCAGGTCACCGGCGTTGGTACCGAGGTCGCGAACGAACCCGGTGTCGATTTTGAGCATGTCGACCGGAAGGGACTTCAGGTGCGACAACACGGCGTAACCGGTGCCGAAGTCGTCGATGGCGATCTGCACCCCGACCTCTTTGAGCTCGGACAGCGTCTTGCGGGTGGCTTCGATGTCGTGCACCACCGCGCGCTCGGTGATCTCCAGGCAGACCGAGCCGCCGTCGATCCCGAACTCCTCGATCGTGTCGGCCACGCTGCGGACGAAGCCGCGGGTGATCAGTTGCACGGGCGAGACGTTGATGCGCAGGACCGCGCTCTGCCCCACGCCGTTGGACCGCCACCGACTGAACTCGGCGCAGGCACTGCGCATCACCCAGCGCCCGAGCTCGCCGGCGAGGTTGGTCGACTCGGCGACCCCGATGAACGAATCCGGGAGCAGCAGGCCCCAGATCGGGTGCCGCCACCGCACCAGCGCCTCGGCGGCCACGATGGCGCCGGTCCACAGGTCGACCTCCGGCAGGTAGTGCAGCAGCAGCGCCTCGCTGTCGATGTCACCCTGCAGGTGCAACTCGATGTCGTTGCGGAACGCGCTCTTCAGGGACATGTCGTCGGTGGACAGCGCCACCTGATTACCCCCGGCACGCTTGGCCGTCAGCACCGCTTCGTCGGCGCGGCGCAACAGGTCGGTGCTGTTGTCGCGGCCGGGCATTCCGACGGCCAGCCCGATGCTCACCGTCCGGGTGATCTGGTGGCCACCGATGGCCAGTCGCTCACGCAGCATCGTGCCCAGGCGACGCGCGAACGACTCGGCGGCCGCGCTCGACATCGTCTGGTCCGGGATGACGACGAACTCGTCGCCGCCCAGCCGGGCGATCATGCTCTGGCTGCCGGCACACACCCGCAGCCGCTGGGCGAAGACGCGGATGAACCAGTCGCCCGCGGTGTGCCCCAGGTAGTCGTTGATGGATTTGAGCCGGTCGAGGTCCATGTAGAGCACCGCGACGGGGCCGGGGTTGCCGGCCGCCAGCCGGTCGGACAGGTGCGCAACCAGGGCCCGGCGGTTGTACAACCCGGTCAGGTCATCGTGCTCGGCCAGGTACCGCAGCTTCTCCTCGGCGGCGATCCAGGCCTGCAGCTGCGCGAACAACGCAGCGACCGCCTCGAGGGTGTTGATCTCTTCCTGTTTCCACTTACGCGCGCCGAATTTGACGAAGCCCAGCACGCCGGTGGTCATCTCCCCGGACACCAGCGGTGCGGCCGCCACCGACGGCGACGCCGTCTGCTTGGCGCCGCCCACCCAGCGCAGCGAACGGTTGTTCTGATCGGGGCGGATCACCACCGGCTTGCGGCCGTGCTCGCACTGGGCGAGCACCGGGTCGGCACTGGTGAAGTGCACGACAGCCTGTGGGTCGGGGTCCGGGATGTTGGTGCGCGGGGGCCATTCGGCCACCAGGACCGAGGCGCGGATGTCGTGGTCGTGGTGCCGCAGGAAACTGGCGTCCACGTCGAACTGCTCCACCAGCTGTGCGAGGACCCGTTCACTCACCTGCGTCGCGGTGGACGCGGTCGCTTCCATGAGCTGAGTAGCTACGGAGGTGACGACGAGGTCCAAGCTGCGCGGCAACGAGACCTCCGATGTTGTGCACGTGTTCAACGACTGCGTCAATTATGGGTGACCGGCCCGGTCGGCGGACCGTATTGGCGGCCGCCGTTTTGCCCGTCTTCCGATGCCCACCGATGCGCATCGAAGTGGCCGATTACCCCGGACCGGCGCAGGTCACGGATGGAATTCTGGTTACCAGAGACTAGCATGCGAGCGGTCTGCTCCCCCTGCTGAAAACCAGCTGACCTGCACGATCGTCCTGGGCGGGAGCGGCCGATTCCAGGATTTCGGCTAGGGTCGGGCAGATGTCTGTCGCACGATCGGCCAAAAGGTTGCTCGCGCCCGCGGCGAAGACCGTCGCGCCACATATGTTCTGGAAGCGCAAATTCAAGATCCTGCAACGACTCGGGGAGTCGCGTCCGGATGTGGTGCTGGTGGCCTCGCTCTGCGACCCCGACCGGGTGTCGCTGGACATCGGCGCCGACGTCGGTGAGTTTTCGATCGCGATGCTGCCCACGTCGCGCTCGGTGATCGCCTTCGAGCCGCGCCCCGCCCAGGCTCGCGAACTGGCGTTGATGTTCACCGCCGTCGGAGCGCCGGTGCGCATCGAGGCGGTGGCACTGTCCGACCAGCCCGGCATGACGGCGATGCGGGTGGTGGAATCCGACCCGGGCCGCAGCACGATCGACCAGCAGAACGTGCTGGACACCGCGGTCGGTGGCCCGGTCGCGACCATCGACGTCCCGGTCAAACGTCTCGACGACCTGAAGCTGGACAACGTCGGCCTGGTGAAGATCGACGTCGAGGGCCACGAACTGGCCGTGCTTCGCGGCGCCGTCAACACGCTGCGCCGCAACCGCCCGAAAATCGTCGTGGAGGCCGAGGAACGTCACCACGCCAACGCCGTCGCCGACATCACCGACCTGCTGCGCGGGCTGGGTTTCCGCGGCTATTTCTGGCTGGGCGATCAGCGCCGGCCCATCGAGGAGTTCGACGCCGCCGCCCACCAGGATCCGGCCAACATCGGCGGCGCCGAGGACGACTGGGCGCCGCGCGGCGTGTACGTGAACAACTTCGTCTTCGAACCGGCGGACGCCTGAGGGTGCCCTCCGCACGTGAGACAGCTCACACTTGCCGCTCCTTCTGTCACGGACCGCCGGCCCACGGTGTCTGAAGGGTGTAACCGCACACCGAGAAGGAGACAACGATGTCTGAACGACCGAATCCCACCGACCGGAAGGCGCACGTCGTCGTGCTCGGCGGCGGCTACGCCGGGACGATGGCGGCCAACCACCTTCGGCTGCGTACCGACGTCGACATCACCATGGTCAACCCGCGCCCGCAGTTCGTCGAGCGGATCCGGCTGCACCAACTGGCCGCCGGCACTGCTACCGCCACCGCCGACTACGGCACGCTGCTGGGCACGGGTGTCCGGCTGGTGGTCGATACCGCCGATCACATCGACGCCGCCGCGCGGCGGGTCCTGCTCGCCTCGGGTGCCGCGCTGGACTACGACTATCTGATCTATGCGATCGGCAGCACCGGCGCCGCACCCGTCGCGGTGCCCGGCGCCACGGAGTACGCCCACGTCCTGGCCGAGCTGGAGGGCGCGCAGAAGCTGCGCTACGCACTCGCGGACCTGCCATTGCAGGCGCCCGTCACCGTCGTCGGCGCCGGCCTGACCGGCATCGAGGCCGCCGGCGAACTCGCCGAACAGGGCCGCGCGGTGACCCTGGTCTGCGGTGGGATCCTGGGGCCGTCGCTGAGCGGCCCGGGACGGCGTTCGGTCGCCAAGCAGTTGCGCAAACTCGGGGTGAACATCCTGGAATCCGCCACCGTCACCGAGGTGCGCTGGGATTCGGTCGCGCTCGGCGACGGCACCATGCTTCCCAGCGCAGTGACGGTCTGGACGGCGGGCTTCGGCGTCCCCGACCTGGCCGCACGCAGCGGGCTGCACACCGACTCGCTGGGCCGGCTGCTCACCGACGAAACATTGACCAGCATCAGCGACGAGCGCATCGTCGCCGCCGGCGACGCCGCCGCGCCCTCCAACCAGCCGCTGCGGATGAGCTGCCAGGCGGCCATTCCGCTGGCCGCCCAAGCCGCCAACACCGTGTTGTCCCGCCTCGCCAGAACCGCTCCGGCGCTGCTCAACCAGGCATTCACCGGGCAGTGCATCAGCGTCGGCCGCACCTTCGGCACCATCCAACTGGCCCGCACCGACGACACCCCGGTGAACCTGTACATCGGTGGGCGCACAGCGGCGTCGATCAAGGAGCTGGTCTGCAAGGGCACGCTGTGGGGCCTGCGCAAGGAAGCCGCCAAGCCAGGCTGGTACCGCTGGCTCAAGGGTGGCAACCGGCCCGCGCGGCTGAGCGCGGACGAGCAGGCCGCACTGCGGTGACCGACGCATCGGACAGCAGCGGGCACGCGGAACGCTTCACCCTGCTGCGCCCGCTGCTGTTCACCATCGCCTACGAGATTCTGGGGTCGGCAACCGAAGCCGACGACGTGCTGCAGGACAGCTACCTGCGGTGGGCCGACGTCGACCTGTCGACCGTTCGGGACACCAAGTCCTACCTGGCCCAACTGGTCACCCGGCAGGCGCTCAACGCGCTGCGGGCCCAGGCGCGCCGCCGCGAGGAGTACGTCGGGCCCTGGCTGCCCGAACCACTGCTGCTCGAGGACCAGGACGCCTCGGCCGATGTCGTCCTGGCCGAGTCGGTGTCGATGGCCATGCTGATCCTGCTGGAGACGCTGACCCCGGACGAACGCGCGGTGTTCGTGCTGCGGGAAGTCTTCGGCTTCGACTACGCCGAGATCGCCGAATCCGTCGGCAAGCCCGCGGCCACGGTGCGACAGGTCGCCCACCGGGCGCGCGAACACGTGCACGCGCGGCGCAAGCGCTTCGGGTCGGTCGACTCCCGGCGCAACGCGGAGATCACCGCACAGTTCCTGGCCACGGCGGCCAACGGTGACGTCGAGGCGCTGGTCGGCATGCTGGCCCCGGACGCCGTCTGGATGGCCGACGGAGGCGGCAAGGTCAGCGCGGCCCGCAAGCCGGTGGTAGGTGCCGAAAAGGTGGCCAGGGCCATCGTCGGCCTGCTGCGCAAGACGCACGCGCAGCTGCATGTCGAGACGGTGAACTGCAACAGCGCCCCCGCGGTGGTGCTGTACCTCGCCGGCCAGATGGAGGGCGTCATCACGGTCGAGATCGTCGACGACAAGATCACCAACTTCTACGCGATGCGCAACCCCGACAAGTTGGTGGCGCTGGGCAACGCCCGGCAGATCAGTCGGCGCTGACCTTCGGCTCGTGCCGGAATCCCCCGTTCTGACAAGCTAGAGCGGTGCGAATCGACCGGCTGGGCGATCTGGGTGGCGCGCCGCAGGTGCTGCGCGCCATCGGCCGCGCCACCAGCCGGCTCGGCTTGCCGCCGCCGGCCGCACTGACCGGTGAGTGGTTCGGAGCGCTGGCCGTGATCGCGCCCAGTGTGCCGGTGCGCCCGGTTGCGGCGGGCGAGGTGTTCTCCGCCGGCACCGAGCCGACGACAGAGTCCCAGCTGGGTGCGGTGGGCGGGGGCTGGATCGGGTTCCTGTCCTACCCCGACGCCGGAGCCGACGGGCGGCCCCACCGCATTCCGGAGGCCGCCGGCGGCTGGACCGACTGCGTCTTGCGCCGGGATCGGGACGGACAATGGTGGTACGAGAGCCTGTCCGGTGCGCCTTTGGCGGCCTGGTTGGCCGAAGCCTTGGCGCCAACCCCCAGAACGGCACCCACGTGCCAGATCGAATGGGTGTCCGGGGACCGCTCAGCACACCGCAATGGTGTGCTGGCATGCCTGGAGGCGATCGCGGCAGGCGAGGTTTACCAGGCTTGTGTGTGCACTCAGTTCACCGGGATCGTCAGCGGATCGCCGCTGGACTTCTTCATCGACGGCGTGGCCCGGACCGCCCCCGCCCGGGCCGCGTTCGTCGCTGGACCATGGGGGGCGGTCGCCTCACTTTCTCCGGAACTGTTTCTGCGCCGCAGGGACGACGTGGTGACGTCCAGCCCGATCAAGGGAACGCTGCCGCTGGATGCCTGGCCATCGGCGCTGCGGGCGTCGCCCAAAGAAGTCGCCGAGAACATCATGATCGTCGATCTGGTCCGCAATGACCTTGGGCGAGTGGCGATTACCGGTACGGTAACCGTTCCCGAACTGCTGGTGGTGCGGCGCGCACCCGGAGTGTGGCACTTGGTGTCGACGGTGTCGGCGCAGGTGCCCGCCGAGCTCCCGATGGCGCAGCTGCTGGACGCCACCTTCCCACCGGCGTCGGTCACCGGAACCCCCAAACTACGTGCCCGCCAGCTTATTTCGCAGTGGGAACGCAATCGTCGCGGAATATATTGCGGGACAGTCGGAATGGCATCACCAGTGGCGGGCTGTGAACTCAACGTGGCAATCCGCACCGTCGAATTCGACGCACTCGACAATGCCGTGCTGGGCGTCGGCGGCGGCATCACAGCAGACTCCGACCCGGACGCCGAGTGGGCCGAGTGCCTGCACAAAGCCGCGCCCGTGGTAGGGCTGCAAACGTCCGCGACGGCGAGCCGGGTGAGTTAGCTCAGCAAATCTGCGAACGCAGAGTTGACTGGTGCGAATTTTTCCGATCGGCCACATGGGCCGCCGGGTACGCATAAGCTTCTGCCATCGACGCGTGTCTTTCGCGCGTCAGACGCGAGGGGTTCCGAAGGGTCGGGAGAGGATTGTCATGAGAGTTGCCATCGCGGGCGCTGCGGCTGCCGCCGTGTTGGGTGGTGCGCTGGCGGTTGCGCCGTTGACGATCTCCAACCAGAGCCGGACGACGGTCGGCGGGACCTGCAGTGCAGGTCAGCAGTGTGACAAGTTGGCATCGGTCCTCATGCCCGAAACCGGCAAGCCCCCCGCCGCAACCTCCGGTGGTGCCCCGTCGGCCCTTGAGCCGCCGCAGCCACCATCGTCGGCGGTAGCGCCCCGCCCGCCCGCCGAGCCGGCGGCCTACACGCCTCCGGGTCCGTCGCCCGCCGGACCGGGGCTGCTGCCCGGTTCGGACAACACCGTCACCCCCGCCTCGCCTCCCGCCAGCGCGCTGCCACCGGGCTTCGACCCGAACGCCGCGGCGCTTCCCGGCATCGGTGACGTTCCCGGCATGGGCATCCCCGGCCTACCCGACCTTTATGGCTATGCCGGCGGGGTTGCCGGCCTGGCCGGCGTGCCTTACGGGGTGAACGCGGCCTCCGCCGTCGTCAACGGCGTCCTCGGCGTCGGAAACACGGTCGCCAGCGTGGTGTCCACCAGCGCGCTCGCCGTCACCTACGTGGTGTTGGCCTATAACGCCCTGCAGTCCTCGGGCATCCTGCCCGCGGCGCAGGGCACGATCAACTCGCTCAGCTCGATGCTGCTGCCCTCGGCAGCCGCGGCCCTGCCGGCCGCCGCCCTGCCCGCGCTGAGCCTGCCGGGCCTGCCCGCCCTCAGCATCCCCGGCCTGCCGGGTATCTCGCCTGCGGGTCTGATCGGCCTGGCCGCGGCCGGTGGCCTGCCCGGCATCAGCCTGCCGGGCCTGCCCGACATCTCGCCGGCGAGCCTGATGGCGCTGGCCTCGTCCGGCCTGCCCGGCCTGCCGGGTGTGTCGCCGACGGACCTGCTGGCGCTGGCCGCCGCCGGCGGTATCCCGGGTCTGCCGAGTCTGCCGGGGGTGAACCCGGCAGCGCTGGTTGCCGCCCTGCCGGCGATCGCCGCCGGTATCCCGGGTCTGCCGCCGCTGCCGGGGATCGACCCGGCTGCGCTGGCGGCCGCGCTGCCGGCCCTGACCGGTGGCGGTATCCCGGGGGTCAATCCCGCGACGCTGGCGGCGGTGCTGCCCGCGCTGCTCGGCGGTGCGCCGGCGCTGCCGGGTGTGGACCCGGCCACGGTGCTCGCCGCGCTGCCGGCCATGGCCGCCGCGGCCGGCATCCCCACCTCGCTGCCCCAGGGTCTGCCCCCGCTACCGCAGGGTCTGCCCCCGCTGCCGGCTCCGCCGCCGCTGCCCGCGCTGCCGGCGATTCCGCACCCGCCGCTGTGCCCGATCCCAGGCGGCCCCTGCTTCTGAGCAAGAGGCCTGTTCCTGGCTCTTCCTAAGCCTCTGGCTCCGTCTCGCGACGGGACTTGAGCACAGCGTCGTAGAGCTGTCGCGACCGCACATCCGGGTATCCGGCGGCTACGTGGCTGCACGCGTCCTTGATGCGGATGCCACCGGCCACCAGATTCTCCACCTCGGCGACCAGGTCGCCGACCAGCGTCGAAAGATCGGCCCGCGGCGTTGCCCCGGCCAGCACGACGGTGACCTCGCCGAGCACGCCGTCGGCCGCCCAGGCCGCCAGCTCGTCGAGTGATCCGCGCACCACTTCCTCGTGCACTTTGGTCAGTTCCCGGCAGATCGCGGCCTGCCGGGCGCCGCCGAGCTGCTCGACCGCGTCGCGCAGACACGCTGCCAGCCGGCGCGGGGATTCGAAGAACACGCAGGTGCGCCGTTCGTCGGCCAGGCCGGCCAGCCAGGTGCGGCGCGCCGATCCTTTGCGGGGCGCGAAGCCCTCGAAGCAGAACTTCTCGGCCGGCAGCCCGGACACCACCAGCGCAGTCGTCACCGCCGACGGGCCGGGCAGGCACTGCACCGGCAGACCCGCTTCGATGCAGGCGGTGACCAATCGGTAGCCGGGATCGCTGATTATCGGCATCCCGGCATCGCTGACCACCAGCACGATGGCACCGGAACCGATCGCGTCCACCAGCGTCCCCACCCGGGTGCTCTCGACCCGGTCGAACAGGCTGAGTACCCGGCCCCCGATCGTGACATCGAGGGCCTTGGCCAGGTTTCGCACCCGCCGGGTGTCCTCGGCGGCTACCACATCGGCTTCGGCCAATGCTTCGATCAGGCGTGGCGACGCATCCGCAGGCTGCCCCAACGGCGTCGCACCCAGTAACAGGCGCCCAGTGGTCATGACGGACAGCCTACGATCGACGTGATGACCGCCCCGCCCCAAGAAACCTCCATCCGCGAGGCCGGCCCTGACGCGGAGGTCGGCGTTGGGCGCGCGGACCCCGGCCCGTCAGCCACGGTCAGCCCGGCCCCCCTGGTGCCCGTCGCCGACTTCGGGCCGGTAGATCGGTTGCGCGGCTGGCTCGTGACCGCCGTGATCGCCGTGCTGGCGACGGCGACCCGCTTCCTCAATCTGGGCTCGCCGACCGACTCGGGCACACCGATATTCGACGAGAAGCACTACGCCCCGCAGGCCTGGCAGACCCTGCACAACCACTGGATCGAGGACAACCCGGGGTTCGGGCTGGTCGTGCATCCGCCGGTCGGCAAACAGCTGATCGCGATCGGTGAGGCGCTGTTCGGTTACACCGGAGTGGGCTGGCGGTTCACCGGCGCGCTGCTGGGCGTGGGTCTGGTGGTGCTGGTGACCCGGATCGTGCGGCGCATCAGCCGGTCGAGTCTGGTCGGCGGCATCGCCGGGGTGCTGGTGATCTGCGACGGAGTCAGCTTCGTGACGGCCCGGACGGCACTGTTGGACGGATTCCTCACGTTCTTTGTGGTGGCGGCCTTCGGCGCGCTCGTCGTCGACCGGGACCAGGTTCGCGCGCGGATGCACAACGCCTACCTCGAAGGGCGCTGCGCCGAGACGGTGTGGGGTCCGCGGCTGGGGGTGCGCTGGTGGCGCTTCGGCGCCGGGGTGCTGCTCGGCCTGGCCTTCGGGACCAAGTGGTCCGGCCTGTACTTCATCGCGTTCTTCGGCGTCATGTCGCTGGCCTTCGACATCGCCGCCCGGCGTCAGTACCAGGTGCCCCGACCCTGGCTGGGAACGCTGAGGCGCGATCTCATCCCGTCTCTGTACGCATTGGTGCTGATCCCGTTCGCCGTCTATCTGGCGAGCTATGCGGGCTGGTTCGCCTCGGAGACGGCGATTGACCGCCATCAGGTGGGCCAGACGATCGGGCCGAACAGCGAAGTGCCGCTGCCCGACGCCATCCGATCGCTGTGGTACTACACCGCGAAGGCTTTCCACTTCCACGCGACCCTGACCAATTCCGCGGGCAACCACCACCCTTGGGAATCCAAGCCGTGGAGCTGGCCGATGTCGCTGCGGCCGGTGCTGTACGCCATCGACCAGAACAATGTGCCCGGCTGCGGGGCGCAGTCCTGCGTCAAGGCAGTGATGCTGGTGGGCACCCCGGCGTTGTGGTGGCTGGCGGTACCGGTGCTGCTCTACACCACATGGCGCATGGTGGTACGCCGCGACTGGCGCTACGCGGTGGTGTGGGTGGGCTACTGCGCCGGGTGGCTGCCGTGGTTCGCCGATATCGACCGGCAGATGTACTTCTTCTATGCGGCGACGATGGGTCCGTTCCTGGTGATGGGCATCGCGCTGATCCTCGGCGACATCCTGCACCAGCCGGGACAGAACAAGGAGCGGCGCACGCTCGGGCTGATCCTGGTCTGTTGCTATGTGTCGCTCGTGGTGACGAACTTCGCCTGGCTGTTCCCGGTGCTGACCGGTCTGCCGATCTCGCAGCAGACCTGGGATATGGAGATCTGGCTGCCCAGCTGGCGGTGACCTTTTAGCGCCGAAATTGCCGTAGCGGTCGCGTCTCGCCCGCTTGTCGCGACCGTGGCCGCAATCTCGGGGACGTCAGGTCGCGAATCCGCGGGCTGCCAGCGCGTCCCGCACGCGCTCGAGGATGCGGCTGGGCCGGTCTTCCTTGACCACCCGGATAATCCGCCAGCCGATGTCCTCGAGGAGCTCCCATCGCCTGATGTCCTTCACGTACTGCCCGCGGTCGGTGCGGTGGTGGTCGCCGTCGTACTCGACCGCGACCATCGGCCCCTCCCAGCCCAGATCCAGATACGCCAACAGGTGGCCTGTCGCGTCCCGCACTGGGATCTGAGTGGCGGGTCGCGGTAGGCCACCGTCGATGAGCAGCAGCCTCAACCAGCTTTCCCGCGGGGACGCAGCGCCAGCGTCCATCAGGCACAACGCTTTTCGGCATGATCGCGTCCCCCTGGCCCCCTGGTATCGACCGAACAGCGGCTGCACGTCGTATTCGACCAGCCCAGTCGCGGCGCACAGTGCGTCAAGGTGCCTGACGGCCAGGTTGCGCGGGAGGTGCCGGCCCAGATCGAAAGCCGTTCGCGCCGGCGTCGTCACGGGGACGCCGGCCAGCTCCGTGATCTCCTCGGCGATGATCCGTTCCCGGCGAACGATCACACCGGGCGGCGGATGATTGAAGGGGCCTAGCAGCTCGACCGGCGCGAAGTCGTCAACCCACTTCGCTCCGTGCAGTGCCGCGGCCGCACGACCGGTGATGACTCCCCGGCGGCCCGACCACAGCCATGCCGCAGAGATGTTGTCCCACAGCGTCCTGGATGCGTCTTTCGGCAGATATACGTCGTGATGGATTTTTCGGTAGTTCCAACGCAATTGGCCGCGGGTGAGCGCGCCGCCGGCGAGCGCTTCGCTGCCGCGAAAGACCTGTGACACGTGCCGATCGTGCGGGAATCACCTCAGCTCGCCCAGCCAGTAAGCGGTGCGGGCTGTTGATAACCCGCTACGACGGCGCGAGGGTCACCCAGATTGCCATGGCGGCTGCAAAACCCACCACTGGTGCGACCCCCACGGCAATCTCGGCGCGAGGGTCACCCAGATTGCCATGGCGGCTGCGAAACCCACCACTGGTGCGACCCCCACGGCAATCTCGGCGCGACAACGACTTAGAGCGGATCGCGGGCGGCCGGGCAGGACATGCACCGTGGCCCGCCGCGCCCAGTGCCCAGTTCCGAGCCCGAGATGGTGAGCACCTCGATGCCGGCGTCACGCAGCCGGGCATTGGTCGCGACGTTGCGCTCATAGGCGACGACGACCCCCGGCGCCAGAGCAAGGGTGTTGTTGCCGTCGTCCCACTGCTCGCGTTCGGCGACGACGGGGTCGCGGCCGGTGTCGATCACACGAAGTTTCTCGATGCCGATCGCGGTGGCGGCCGCCTCCGCGAACGGTTCGGCGTCCGCGATCACCACACCGGCCGCGGTGCGCCGCAGGGTGAACGCCGACAATGTGTCGACGACGTTGGCATACATCACCACCGTGTCGGTGTCGACCATCGTGCAGACGGTGTCCAGGTGCATCTGCGCGCGCTTCTGGGCGATCGGCACAGCGAGCACGGTGTGCGCCAGATCGTCGTCGAAGAGGCTGCGCGCCAACGCTTCTGCGCCCGCCGGCGTGGTCCGCTCCCCTACGCCTACCGCAATGACGCCCGGAGCGAGCAGCAACACATCGCCGCCCTCGACCGGGGCCGTGCGCGACTCGTAGGCCCGCCGCACGCCGGTGAACCGCGGGTGGTGCGCGTAGATGATGTCCGTCAGCGAAGCCTCGCGCCTGCGCGCCCGCAACGCCAGCGACGGGATCACCACCCGGGGCCCGATCCAGATCGACGAGTCGCGGGTGAACACCAGGTTCGGCAGCGGTTCGATGACGAAATCCGCGCCGTGGTGCATCCGCAGTACCAGCGACACGCCACTGCGGGTGCTCGGCGGGAGTTCCTCGAAGGTCATGCCGGCGGTGAGCACGTCGGCCAGCGCGGCCGGCTCGAGACCTCTCAGGTACTCCGAAAGCTGTTGCGCCAGAATGGGTCCCAGCCGTCGGGCATCGACCGCCGCTGCCACGCCCTGCATCCGCGCGGCACCGCTGTGCTGCAGCGCCTCGGTCAGCAACTGCGACAGCAGCAGCACTTCCACACCGCGGCTGCGCAGCAACTCGGCGAACTGGTCGTGCTCGTCCTGCGCCCGCGCGACCCAGGGCAACCCGTCGAACAACAACTGGTCGTTGTTGCTGGGGTTGAGCCGGCGCAGTTCGGCACCCGGGCGGTGCAGGATGGCAACCCGCAGCGCGCCCACCTCGGAATTGACGCCCAGCTCCACACCCACAGATCAAACCGTAGCCGCGCGGGCCGTATCGGGCGCGCCACACGCCGGATGATCGAACTGGTGTGCGATAGACTGGGGTCCGTGGCGATCGCGGCTCAGGGCTCGCTCTTCGAGCACAACGAACGCAGGCAACTCGGTGACGGCGCCTTCATCGACATCCGGGCGAACTGGCTGCGGGACGGCCCGTTTGACGGGCTCGAGCTGCTGCAGGCGCTGCTGCGCACGGTGCCCTGGCGGGCCGAACGCCGGCAGATGTACGACCGGGTGGTCGACGTACCCCGGCTGGTCAGTTTCCATGACTTAGCGGTCGAAGCTCCGCCGCACCCCGCGCTGTCCCGCCTGCGCCGCCGGCTCAACGACATCTACGGCGGCGAGTTAGGGGAACCCTTCACCACCGTCGGTTTGTGCTGTTACCGCGATGGGTCGGACAGCGTGGCCTGGCACGGCGACACCATCGGTCGCAGCAGCTCGCAGGACACCATGGTGGCGATCGTCAGCCTGGGCGCCACCCGCACCTTCGCGATGCGCAGACGCGGCGGCGGCCCCTCTCTGCGATTGCCCCTGGCCCACGGTGACCTGCTGGTGATGGGCGGATCGTGCCAACGCACCTGGGAGCATGCGGTTCCCAAGACCACCGGGGCAGCCGGCCCACGGGTCAGCATCCAGTTCCGGCCCCGCGACGTGCGCTAGCCGCGGACCGCACTGACCGCCTTGACCAGCAGATCACGCGCCCGCTGGGTATCAACCTTGGCCACCGGCTGTCCGGGCACCACCAGCGGGTTGGCGATCACGATCACCTGGTAGTCGCCGAATTGGGCGGAATAGTCGTAGAGCTCCCCGGTGCGCGGCGCCCCCTCGACCAGCGCCTGCAGCACCCGGTGCACGGCCTGAGTGTGGACGCCGTCGATCTTCGGGGCATCGACGACCTCGATGGCACCGCGCAGCTGGGCGCCGGAAAACCCGACTTTGGCGCAGTCTTTGCCGGGGTCGGTGAGCGGTAGCGGCTTGGAAGTCTCGACGGCGAGAGCCACGAAGCGGTTGCCGTTGCCCTCGGCGGAGATGGCGGCCATGTTGCCTTCGACCCCGGCCGGCATTTCGGGGCCGACGGCCGCCTTGGCGCAGTTCGCGGGGTCGAAGGTGAGCCCGTCAGGCAGCTTGCGGGACGCGAAGAACTGCGGGTCGATCGCGCGCGGGGTGATGTCGGTGACCTTGAATTCCGGCCCGAAGCTCGACTTGAGGTCGGTGATTCTGGCGATGTCGCCCTTGGTGGAGCGCCCGGGATCGGCTCCCGGGGAGCAGCCGACGAGCAGGCACACCGATCCGAGTGCGAGCATCAGCTTCAACATCGTGGCCAATCTACCCAACCGTTCAGCCGCGCAGCGTCGAGACCGTTTTGACCAGGAGATCGGCCGCGAACTGCGGCGGCAGCGGTGGCAGCATCGATCCGGGATCGGTGGTGAGCGTGGTGAAGGCGTAGTAGTCGCCCAGGTAGGCGATGAATGTGTATGCCCGTGAATCGATTTCGCTACCAGACTCGACGGCCGCCCGGATGTCCGCAAGCATGCCGAGGGTTGTCGCGCCCTCCACCTGGGGGGCATCGATGAGCCCCACACTCACCACGGTGCGCCCGGCGGTCAGGTCCCAGTGCCCGCAGGCGGCCACGACGTCGCGCGGCAGTGCCGCCGGTGCGGCCACCACGACCGCGTCGACGATTCCGCCCGGCCCCGATCCGGAGACACCCTGGGCGGGCTGATCGCGGCCGGCCGCGAGTTCGGCCAGCGGGAGGCACTCCGGAGGGCTGGCCGCCGCGTGGTCGCCCAGACCCCAGATGGCGCGTGGCGACGGGGCGCGGGCGATGTTGGACACCTCGTAACCGGCCGGCAGCTCACGCCCCACGCGGCGGATGTTGCCGGGCGTGATCCCCGCAGCGTGCACGGTCGGAGTCGGCGAGGTCACCGACGGAGCGGGCGCGGGCGAGGCCGCGCAGCCCGCCAGCATCAGGACCGGCAACGGGCCAAACCAGAACGGCCGCATGCCCGTTCATATCACGCCGGGGCGGCTGCCACGGTGATCAACTCACCACCTCGATCACCTGCCGGGCGACTTGCTTGATCTGCTCCTCCATGGCGTGCCCGAAGCCGAGCTCGCTCGGCACGTCGATGACGGTGGTGATGACCCCGATGTCCTCGCGCTGCCAGACAGCGCCGTGCTGGTCCATGATGGTGCGCATCGGCAGGTTGTCGGAAAGCATTCGCGCAGAGAATCTTTCGACACCGTCCACCCGGGCGGCGACGGCCAGCGCGCCGATCAGGAAGGTTCCGATGCCCCGTCCCTGGTACGCGTCGGCCACGGTGAACGCAATTTCGGCGACCGTCGGATCGTTCTCGTCGCGCACGAAGCGGGCATCGGCGACCGGGTCGCTGCCGTCGACCATGACCCAGACGAAATGGTCTACGTAGTCGACCTCGGCCAGGTAGTGCATCATCGCCAGGCTGGGCACCCGCGCAGACATGAAGCGCCGGTAGATCGTCTCGCTGGAGAAATGAATATGCCCGTGTACGGTGCGCTCGCTGTCACCGGGGAGAACGGGACGCAACATCAGTTGGCTGCCGTCGCGCATCTGCACCGGGATCGGTGTTATGAAGGCCGCCAGACGCTGGCGGACGGTGCGGACCAGCCGGTCCATGATCCCGGGGACATGCACCATCTGGGTCAGCGCCTCTTTGCCGCCGATCCAGCCGGTCACCGGTTCCAGCGTGGTGACCGTCGCGGTACGCGGGATGTCGCGGAGCAGCGCGATCTCCCCGACGATCATGCCGGGCACCAGTTGTTCGACGATCACCGTGTCGTCGTCGCCGACGTGCATCACCTCGGCGCTGCCGGAGTTGATCAGCAGAAAGGAGACGGCCTGCTCCCCCTGGCGCATCAGCATCTGCCCGGCCGGGGCCTGCAGCGGGGCAAGACAGGACGCCAGTGGTAGTAGATCCTCGGCCGGACAACCCTTGAAGATGTCCATTGCCGCGAGTTCTTCGGCCCCCACGCCGCTCAATTCGGCCATCCCGTCCATGCTTACCCGTTTTGGGCCCAGCTTTGGGTCCGATCCGCCTCAGGTTATGGCGTCAGCCACCGCCCCTGCAAGGAGTCCGCAGGCGCTCGCATTAGCCTGGCAGCAGGTCGCCGGCAAGACGTGAGCCTCCCGAAATGGACCAGAAATGATCGATAACCAGGACCGGGTCGAACTGACCCGAAGTCTGCTCAGCAGGCCCGCCACGCTGCGGCACGGCTACCTCGACGTGCTGGGCGAGTCGACGGCCGCCCCGGTCCCGACGTTTGCGCAGCGCGCCATGAACAGCCCGTTCGTCGCGGCGGTCTACGAAGGGCTGTGGCGGCCAACGTCCTTCTACCTGGCCAGCGGCGTCACCACCCAGGCCGAGGAGCGCCGCGCGGCCTCGGCGCTGCACCTGCGCAGCGCCACGCGGCTGCTCGACGTGGCCTGCGGGCCAGGCAATTTCACCGCACCTTTGGCCGCTCAGCTGTCCACCGGAAGCCTCGCGGTGGGCTTTGACATCTCCGAACCGATGCTGACCCGGGCCGTGCAGGACAACAACGGGCCACGGACCTGCTATGTCCGCGGCGACGCACGCGACTTGCCGTTCGGCGACGAAACCTTCGACGCGGTGTGCTGTTTCGGCGCGCTGTATCTGATACCCGAACCGTTCCGGGTGGCTCGCGAGATGATCCGGGTACTACGGCCCGGTGGTCGCATCGCCATTCTGACCAGTTACGCCGGCCAGCCGCCGCCGATCAACCTCGCGCTGAACACGACCGCACGCCTGATCGGACTGACCATGTTCGACAAGGACGCCTTCGTCGATCTGTTCAGCGAGGCTGGCTTGACCGACGTCGAACAGCAGACGCAGCGGGCGCTGCAGTTCGTCACGGCGACCAAACCGGCCTGACGCTAGGACGCAGCAGCCTCGCAGACATCGAACAACCGGACCAGTACTTGGTAAAACTTCATCAGGCGGCGCGCCGCACAGTCTAGTTCGACGCTGTCAGGACGGTGATCACGTCGCGCAGCGGGTCCGGTGAGGTCGCCATCTCCCCCAGGAAGGGGTGCGAGAGCTCGAGGACGAGGAACAGGTTCACGGCCACCAGCACACCCACGGTCGCGACCATCACGCTGTGGATTCGCGGGTGCTCGACGCCGTAGATGATCGCGCAACTGAGCACCAGCCCGCTGGTCAGCAGGATCACCGTCCATAGCGCGAATGACGGCCCCGTGTTGGTCTGCGCCTGCATCACCCGCTCCGTGCGCGCCTTACTCATCTTGTCGAGGGTTCCGAAAGATGTTGCCAGGAAGGATTTCTGGTTGTCGTTGTGCGGCTGCACCTGTTGGTATGCGAGGTAGACGCGCTGTAGCGCCTTGTCGGCCGGTGGGTATTCGTAACCACGGACCGCCAATGGCCACTCGGTCAGCGCGGCGCGCTCGTAGTCCAGCAACGCTTGTCTGATTCGATCGGCGTCCGGCCCGTCGAACGCCGTAAGGTCCCTGGCCAGCTGAATTCCGGCGGTGCCCTCGTCGCGCGCCTGGCCGTCCTCGGTATTGATCTGGCTCCACATGCCGGAGACGACGAACCCGATGAAGAACGCGTAGACGAAGCCGACGACGCCGTACGCGAACCGCGTGGCGTCGTTGTGATCGCCGTCGGCGAGCTGCGGGTACTTGCGGCGGACGAGTTTGCGGGCCAGCACCGCACCGCCGGCGATGCAGATGACCAGCACGATCAGCAGCAGCCACGATGGAACATTGGCGACGATCCAACTACTCACTCGCCCCACTCCTTCCCCCAACGCACCGACTCTAACCAGTAGCGTTGACCCGTGGCCGATTTCTGGAGTGCGCAATGAGCGTCGCGGGGTTCGTTCTCGGCGTGGTCGCCACCGTGCTCGCCGTGGTGTCGCTGGGCTGGCAACTGATCGGCTACCGCAATCAGCGACCCCGCCCGAAGCTCAGGCCGGTGATCGGGCGGCTCACGCCTGACGGGCTGGTGACCAACGACGCGAGTTCCGACGTGCGCGAGTCGCTGGCCGCTGTCGCCGACCACCTCGAGGACGTTCCGCTGATCATCGGCGTGAAGGTGGTCAACGCCGGCAGGAGCCCGTTCCACGTCGCGGGCTGGGCCATCCGCACCGATCCCGACGGCACCTCGCTGGTGCCGGTCGAGAAGCCGATCGCCGGCGCCGACGTCCCCCACGAGATTCCGCCGCAGGGCAATGCGGTCTTCCTCACCGAGTTGCGGCATGCGCAACGGTTCGCCAGTGCCGCCAACAACGCCGCGGGTTCGGAGGACCCACCGCCGCGCATCGTGCTGACCGTGTCCTCGGGCACGCGCACCTATCGCACTAAATCCATTGCGCCAGAATTGTTTTCACTCGAATCAGAGTAGCTGCGAGTCTGCCGGTTCGTGCGTCGCCGGCAGGCCCACCATGGCGAGGATGTCGTGTGCGACACCACCCGGAACCGCTACCAGGGTGCACGTCGTGCGTTGCCGGTCGGCAAGATCGCACGCGTCGGCGAGCACGCTGACGGCGGCGGAGCCGAGGTGGGTGACCGCACTCAGATCCACCTGGATAGATCTGGTGCCGGCCCGGCTGCGCACCGAGAGGACCTCCCTCAGTTCGGGGGCGGCGAGCGTGTCGACGTCACCCACGACGACGATGTAGCCGTCCTCGGAGGTGCCGACGTCGAACGTCGTGGGCGCGCTGACCCGTGGGGCGGGCACGGCCAGCTCGGTGTAGACCGATTGCCGCGTCAGGATGTGGGTGGCGGTGGCGGTGGTGCCGTCACCGCTGTGCGTGACGATCGTGTCAGGCACGGCCGCTCGCGCAATCGCCAGACCACGGCCCCGGTGGGCACCGCTCTCCGCATCCTTCCAGGTGCCGGAATCGGCCACCACGACGCGCACCCGGCCACCGAAGTCGAGTTCCGCATCGATGGAGAAGTCACCCGGCGATGCTGAGTCGTAGGCGTGTTCGGCCACGTTGGCGACCAGTTCACTGACGGCGTGCACCAGGGACTGGGTGTTGCCGGCATCGGCGCCCATCCCCGCCAGCCACTGACGCAGCGAGGCCCGGACGGTGCGCTCGGCGGTCTCATCGGCCCGGCTTTCGATGTGCAATGCCGGCGGCGGTGTGCGGCGCTGGGCGGCCAGCAGCGTGATGTCGTCGCTGTAGCCGGTGGTTCGCACCAGCAACTCGACCGCGTGTGAACACAGTCTGTCCACGGGCGTCTCGGCAGGGTCGAGCGGAAACGGCTTCCCGCTCGCGACGCGCGCCGTCACCTCGGCCACTTCCGCGGCACTGGCGGCAAGATCGCGACCCGGCCGTTCGATGATTCCGTCGCTGTAGAGCATGACCAGGTCGCCGACCGCCAGGGTGGCCTTCCGGGTGCCGAAACCCCGCCCGCCGCCCAGGGGGCCCGATCCGGTGCTTTGCAGATACTGCGCCTTGCCGCGCGCGGGAATGACGAGCGGCGGCGGATGCCCGGCGGTGCAGTATTCGAATTCCCCTGTCGCCGTGTCCAACCGGCCGACGCACAGGGTGGCCGACTTTGCCCCCGGTATCTCCGCGACAAACCGGTCCACTGCCGCGAGGCTATCGAGAATGCCCGCGCCACTGTGGAATTGCATTCGCACCGCGGTACGCAGCTGTGCCATGACCGCCGCCGCTTGCACGCCGTGCCCGACCACGTCGCCGACGACCAGCAGCAGTCGCCCGCCGGGGTCGGTGAGGGCGTCGAACCAGTCGCCGCCGGCCGCTGTGTCCTGGGTCGCCACCAGGTAGGCGGCGGCGATCTCAGCGCCCGGCAACACCGGCACGCTCGGCGACAGCAACACCCGCTGCATGACGCCGGCGGCAGCACGCGCCGACTGGTAACGGCCCGCCATCTCCCGGGCCCGTTCTTCCGCCGCCAGCCGAGCCTGTACCGACTCGGTGGTGTCGGCGCCGACGATCACGACACCTGTGATCTCCCCGCGCGAATCGCGTTGGGCGACCGCGGTGATGTTGACGAACCGCTCCCGGACCCCGCTGCCGTCCAGATCGACCTGGACACGCACCTCGGCGACGTGCAGTGGTTCCCCGGTCTGATAGACCCGGTCGTACATGTCCAGGATGCCTTGCTCACGCAGCTCGGGCCCGAAATCGTCGGCTGCCACGCCCAATAGCGCGTTCGGGTAGAAGGCGCGGTGCGCGGCGTTGCAGGCCACCAGCCGCAGCTGCGGCCCGGCCAGCGCGCACGCGATCACCGGCAGGCCGTCGAAGGTTGCACGCACCGTCTCGTCGTCACCACAGGGGCGGCCGACGTCAGGATCGGTACTCATCGCAACCCTTGTACCCCTTGCGCTGTCTTCTCAAATCGGCAGGGGATGCCGCCTAGCCGCGAAGCGTGACGTGCGGACTCTGGCCGTAGTGCTGCCGATAATAGACGGCGAAGCGACCCAGGTGGCCGAATCCCCAACGACGGGCGACGCCACCTACGGTCGCCGTCGCCTGGTCGCCGGTGACGAGGTCGAGATGAGCCTGATGCAGCCGGACGCGGCGGACGTATTCCATCGGCGTGCAGTCGCGGTGCTTGCGGAACATGTACTGCAGCGCGCGCGGTGTGACATAGACAGCCCCCGCGATGTCGGCGAGCGAGATGTCGGTGTCCGCGTTTTCCTCGATGAAGGCGATGGCACGGCGTAATAAGACGGGAGTGCTGTCGCGCCGGTCCGCAGCGATCGGTTCCAGCACCGCGGTGTTCGGAAACGTGGCCAGCATGCTGGCCGCGATGTAGCGCTGCGCCGTCCCCACGACGAGCGGATTACGTTCCGCATCAGAGTCTGTAGCCACCGTTGCGCGCACGTGGTCCAGGGCGGCCACCAACTGCGCGCCGGCAGCCGGGAATATCGGCACCGAACCGGTGAGCCGCACGTGGTCCTCAGAATCCGGCGAATCCGCAGCCACATGGCTGAGCAGGGCCCGGTCGACCGAGTACAAGTCAGTACTGGCATGGCGACACATCCCGATCAGCGACTCACCCGCGATGGCGCCGAACGCCCCGACCTGACCGGCCCGGAATCCCTCGAAGGCGCCGCGATCGATCCGCGCGTCGATGCCGCCCGACCGCACCCGGACGAGCAGGATCCGCTCCGGGGGGACCATGGCGTAGCTGAAAGTGAAGTCGAAATCCGCGACGTCGACACTCACCGATCCGACCATCGCACGCTCTATGCGGCTCCTGGTCGGGACACCGTGCTCACCGACAGCCATCCGGACACGCCCGAAGCTGGCGCTGACGACCTCCTCGGCTTCGCCGAGGTCGGCGGTGTCGAGCAAGACAGTGAACATGTGCGCGGGCTTTCGACGTAGACCACTACCGCGGCTTCGTGTGGAACCGACGAGATCATTATCCAACAAGCGTTGTGTTAATCCATAGCGACCTGCCGCGGCGCAAACTTCACTGACAGGTGTCATTGACGGCCGTCAGTGAACAGGCGTAGCGTCTTCGCATGGTTTCCGCTCCGCCGTCCGCCAGGGAGGCTCGGCGACTCGAGACGCGGACGCGATTGTTCGACGCCGCCCTGGCCGAGATTTCGGGCCGGGGGCTGGCCGCCGCCGATGTCAGTGCCATCGCCGCTGCGGCGGGGGTGGTGCGTGGCACGTTCTATTTTCATTTCCCCACCAAGGAGCACGTACTGGTAGAGCTGGAGCGCAACGAGGAAGCACGGATCGCCGACGAACTCGCTGCGGTCGAGGGCGATCTGGAATCGGTGCTCAGGCGACTGGTCCAGCGCGTGTTGGACGCCGAAAGCCGGTTAGGCACAGTTGTTTTCCGTGACATGCTGGGCCTGCACTTCGCCTCGACCCATCCGGCCGATAACGATCTGGCCCAGCATCCGCTCCTTGATTTTCTGACCGCCGTAATCAGCCGGGCACAACAGGCGGGGGACGTCTGTTCGGATGGCGACCCCGGAGAACTCGGAACCTTTTTCCTCACCGGGCTTTTCGCCCTGCTCGCCACCGGGGCGCACGACGCCGCACTGTTACGCCGTTATGTGGCAACAATTGTCAAAGGAATGGAGAAGCGATGAACCGCAACGGGATCGAAGGCTACCGGGAATTCCTGGCCAGGCGTGACGGCGAAGCCGACCTGCTCAACCGAAAGCTCGCGAACCGCGAGCAGTTCTTCCACGACCTGGAAGCCAACCCGGTCCGGTCCGTACACCCCGCGGATCGCGCGACATTTCTGCGCAATCTACGCCGCCGGCGGCCCGAACCCGGGCTGGACAGGAAAATGCTGTTCCTGCTGGCGACCGCCAAACTGAACCAGGCAGAGCGCTTCGGCGTCGGGCTAGGTGAAACCTACGGGCGCAACAGCGACGAGAACCTGCCGCCGGAGAACGTCTACCTCGAACTCGAGGAGCACTACCACACCCGGCTGCTGGCCTACGCGCTCGACGTCTTCGATCTGGCGTTTCAAGTCGTGCCACCGCCTTTCGTGATGCGGCAGTTCGTCAAGACCGGCGTCTTCATCCCTCAACGGCTCGGCTTCATGTTCGTCGGAGCCGCGGAGATGGCCGGCTGCGTCATGTTCGACGAGTTGCGGCGGGCCGGGGCAGAGTTGTTTGCGGACGAACCTGAGGTGGCAGCTCGTATCGAACTGCTCTACAGCGAGATCCTGACCGATGAAATCGGGCATGTCGGGTACTGCGCGTCACGCTGCACCGCCGGCGAGCGGGCGGTGATGCGGCGGATCTATCCGTGGATCGGCCGGCTGTTCGCCCGCCAGACCGCGGAGATCAGCCTGTTGGTCGACGTCAAGGCGCTGCACGCTCGGTTGGACCGCCCGTTTGATGTCGACGAGCTGACCGCCGGCCTAGACAACGAGACGTACCTGGTGATGCATCCATGACCTGTTTGCTGCGGGTCGACCTGTTGGCTCGCAACCAGGTGTGACCAAAGTCCCTAATCCACGGGACGTGTGTCATCGGATCGTCGCGAGGCGGGCGGTGATTCGAGCGGGCGGGCTTACCCTCTCAAAACGGTCTTGAGGGTTCTTCTCGCAGATGGGCCGCCCGCTCGCAGTAGGGGGTCACGATGTCATCTTTTGTGTTCGCCGCGCCCGATGAGTTCGCCGCAGCGTCTTCCAGCCTTCGCGACCTGGGATCGTCGATCAGGGCGGCCCATGCGGCCGCGGGTGGCTCGACGATGTCGATCGTCGCGGCCGCTGAGGACGAAGTGTCGGTGGCGGTCGCGACGTTGTTCGGTAGTTACGCCCAGCAATTCCAGGCGCTCGGCGCGCAGGCGTCGCTGTTTCATTACCAGTTCGTGCAGTCGCTGAATAGCGGTGGGTTCTTGTATGCGGCCGCTGAGGCCGCCGGCGCCTCGCCGCTGCAAGCGGCCGCGTCTGCGGCCGCGGGGTTAGAAGACGCCATCAATACTCCGGTCCAGCAGCTCACCGGACGTCCGCTGTTTGGGCCCGGCACCAATGGGGCACCGGGCACCGGGCAAGCCGGTGGGCCCGGCGGATGGCTATGGGGCAATGGCGGTGATGGCGGGTCGGGCACGCCGGGTACGGCCATTAGCCCCACCGGTGGCAGTGGTGGGGCCGGCGGGTCAGCCTTCCTGTTCGGCTCAGGCGGTCACGGCGGTTCGGGCGGGACCGCCTATGCAGCCAGCGGTGCCGCCGGCGGTACCGGAGGGAACGGTGGCGCCGGTGGGCTGATCTTCGGCGGCGGCGGGGCCGGTGGTGTCGGCGGGCTCGGTGCGGCCGGTTCTGCAACCGCGGCAGCAGGCATGGGCGGTCACGGCGGGGCCGGCGGCACCAGCTATCAGCTCTGTGGAGCCGCCGGCACCGGAGGTGCCGGCGGGCAGGGTGGCTACGGCTATGACGCGACCGCCGACCCGATGGCCGCGCCCGGTGCGTCTGGCGGCCGTGGCGGCCCGGGCGGGGTCGGTGGTGTCGGCGGCCACGCGGTCGGGCTGTTCGGGAGCGGCGGGGGCGGCGGTGTCGGCGGGGACGGCGGCGTGGGCGGGACCGGCGCGCAGGGCGCCTCAGGCACGCAGTTCGCCTCGGCCGGTACCGGCGGTAATGGCGGTGACGGTGGCACCGGTGGGGTCGCCGGGGGTGCCGGCGACGGCGGCAGGGGCGGCACCGGGGGGGTGGGCGGCGTCGGCACTTCCACGGCCACAGGCGCGGCCGGCGGTACCGGCGGCACGGGCGGCCTTTCCGGCGGCGCCGGTGGCACCAACGGTGCCGGCGGGGACGGTGGCCAGGGCGGCAGCGGCGGGGCTGCCGGTACCGATGCGACCGCCGGTGCCGGCGGGGCCGGCGGCGCGGGCGCCGCGGCCACCAGCGGCGGACCAGGCTACGGCGGAGGCGGCGGCGGTGGCGGCGGGGGCGCCAGGGTGCTACCCACCAGCGGTGGCACCACCAGCGGTACCGCCACCGGTGGTGACGGGGGCGCCGGGGGCGTCGGTACCACCGTGGCCGCGGGCGGGGTTGGCGGCTCGGGAGGAAACGCCACCCTCTTCGCCAGCGGTGTCGGCAGCTCCGCCGACGGTACCGTCACCGGCGGGGCCGGTGGGGACGGCGGCACCAACCGCGCCAACGGCGGCCGCGGAGGCACCGCCACCCTGAGCGCGAGCGGGGGCGCCACCATCACCGGCACGGCCATCGGCGGCGTCGGGGGCGCGGGCACCACCAACGGCAGCGGCGGTGCCGGCGGTTTCGGTTACCTGTTTGCCAACGGTGCCGGCAGCTCCGCCGGCGGCACCGCCATCGGCGGCGTCGGGGGCGCGGGCACCACCAACGGCACCGGCGGCAACGGAGGCGGCGCCCGGATCGGCGCTTACAGCGGCGGCACCGCCACTGGCACCGTCACCGGCGGTAACGGGGGTGCAGGCACCAACAAAGGCAGCGGTGGCTACGGAGGCGCCGGCATCGTCGCCGCTAACGGCGCTGGCAGCTCCGCCAGCGGCACCGCCATCGGCGGCGCCGGGGGCGCGGGCAGCACCGGCGGCGCCGGTGGCAGCGGAAGGTACGGCTCGATCAGAGGCTATAACGGCGGCACCGTCACTGGCACGGTTACCGGCGGCGACGGGGGCGCGGGCACCACCGGCGGCCTCGGCCGCTATGGAGGCAGCGCCACCCTCTTCGCTAACGGGGCGGGCAGCGCCGTCGCCGCTGGCTCTGCTACCGGTGGGGCCGGCGGGGCCGGCAGCGACGGCGGCCTCGGTGGCGCCGGAAACCAGGCCCGAATAAACGCCATCGGGGGCGGCACCGTCACCAGCAGCGCCACCAACGGTGGCGACGGCGGGGACGGCATCACCGGAGGCTTCGGCGGCAACGGCGGGGAATCCGTCTTCACCGCCAATGCCGGCGGCGCCATCGATACCAGCACCGGCACCGGCGGCAATGGCGGCAGCGGCACCGGCCTAGGCAACACCGGCGGAACCGGAGGGGCCGCCGACCTGACAGTTCCCCCTCCCGCCGTTGTGACGGGAGCTGTCGTCACCGGTACGCCCGGCGTGAATGTGCCGTAACGGTGTTCCCTGACAGCCTCACACGACCCTCAGCCCGTCGGGAATCCTCTCCGGGTCGCGCCAGAAGGCGTCGTGGATGAAGCGGTTGAACAGATCCGGCGGTAGTAACGTGTCGCGCGGTTCGGCCCTGACGGTCGGGCGCACGGTGTGCAGTCCCGGTGTCCCGGCGCGCTCGTCGAACTCGGTGACGTCGTACTCGACATGGCCGAAGTCGTGGTCGAAAACCGGCTCACCGAGAAACGAGTAGATGGCCTGCATCGCCCTGGCCGGGTCAGTGCTCAGGGTTTCGTACTGCAGCAACAGAAGTCGATCCCGTTGCGCGCCGTAGCATGCCTGCCGCAGGGCATCGTAGGGCCCTCCGACCATGCCATCGGGCGCCACCACACTCGTTGCGCGGCTGAAGACCGTGCCGCCGGCGCTGTAGTTGAAGATCGACGACGGACTGAAAACGTTGCGTTGGATCAATCGCTCGATGCTGTCCACCACCCACTGCAGTTCACGCACGCAGGCAATCACTTTCGCCTCGGGAAACAGCCGGGCAATCGCTGGCATCCATGCACACCAGCCGCGGTTGGTATCGAAGATCACCTCGGCGGTGGAGTCCGCATAAAAATCTTCGAATAACCCGCGCAGGATTCGCTCTCGCTTGGCGTCGTCGATGAACACCGAAAATTCGTTGCGCCCGCCCATTTCGTCGAGCAGAGCGCCGAACAGGCCGGCCAGCGGACCCGACATCCCCGCCTGGAACCGCGGATTTTGGCGCAGCAGCGCGGCCAGCAACGTCGAACCCGAGCGCGGCAGACCCGAGATGAAATGGATGGCTACCACGACAAGCCCCGCCTACTTCCCGCACCTAGATGCCCTGCGACCCGTAATCCGTGCGATGCCGTGATGCTAACGGATCGAGAATTCCGTAATCGGCTGATTGCACGTGGACGCGGCCGCCCACCACGAGCCAAGCCCGTCACCATCGGGGCCGGCGCACCAGCAAAGGAAGTACTGCGCGATTGACAACGCCTCAAACCGGTGGAGCTAGGGAGATTCGAACTCCCGACCTACTCGATGCGAACGAGTCGCGCTACCAACTGCGCCATAGCCCCTGATCGCTAAGCAGGCTACCAGCCGCGACCGCGAAGGTACGAACCGCGCACTACTGCCCGACCGCGCGTGGCAGGTCGCGGGGCCAGCCGTAGTTGCGCATCGGCACCGCGTAGTCCAGGTGCTCGAAGATCGGGTCCTCGTCGTCGATCTCCAACACCACCGCTCCGGGGCGGCGCAACCGCGACGGGACCAGGTCGTATTCGCGGTCCTGAGTGTTCTCCACGCCCAGTCGGCTGCGGGCCATCCGCTGCATCCGGCGCCGCCGTACCTGCTCCTCGATCTTGGTCTGCCGCCGCAGGTAGAACAGGTACATCAGGGTGACCGTCGTCGCGGCGGCGCACAGCCACCAGGCCATCGGCGTCACCTCGAAGGCGGCGATCGCCGAGCCGACCAGCACCACCGCCATCGCCACCAGCACCCGCTTGCGGAACGCATACTTGCGGGCGCTGACCGCGGCGGCGGTCTTGTTCTCGAACCTGCGCCGCCTGTTGACGCCCACCGCGTAGGCCGGCGGCGCGTCGTCCCCCTCGTCGTCCTCCTCGGGTTCCAGACCGGAAGAGTCGTCGACGTACTCGTACTCGTCATCGGCGAGGTCATCGTCGGCGTCGTTCTCGTGCGCGTCGACCGCCTCGGTTTCCACCGCGGCCAGCGCCGGCGCCTCCGTCTGGGTCCGCGCCTCGCCTGCACCCACCGGCAGGGCGGGTGCGTTCTCGTCGATCACGTCGACATCGAGATAGTCGGGCTCGGCAACCTCGGCGACCTCCGCGACCTGTTCGGCACGGGCCATCGCGGTGACGACCGACCGGGGCCGCATCAGCTCGTCGGTGTCGGCGTCGTCAGCGGCATGGTCCTTGTCCGCATCGGCGAAAGCACCGTCGATCGGCTCGGTGTCCCAGTCTTCTTCCGGCTTCCAGTCAGGGTTGCTGCGGTGACCCGCCGCCGGACCGGTTCGCTTGAGCAGGCGGGAACTGGCACCGCCGTTGAGCACTCTGGTGGCAAGCGCCACATCGCTGGTGCGCCGAACGGCGTCGCGCTTGCTGATCAGCATCGGCACCAGCACGAACAACCACAGGACCACGAGCGAAATCCACAACAACGATTGCGGGATGCTTGGCATGATGACCTGCTCTCTTCGGTTGCGATCCCCGCGAGGCCTGATCCGCCTGCGTGGCCGGGTCGCTGCGACCAGGGCAATTACACACCTGTAATTTGCCTCTTTCAAGCATCACACGCCACATATGTCACGCTAGCCACAATTTTATTTCGGTTGGTCACCGATCCCGCGTGTGAAGTCATCGAGATTGCCGTGATGGTCGCGACCAGCGCCCCGAGCACAACCGTGACGGCAATCTCGGCGGAGAAGAACCAGGAGAGCTACACCCAGCTGGCGCGCCCGGCACGCACCAGCGTCGAAGCCACCGACCCGTAGACCTCTTCGACGGTGATCGCCACCAGCAGATGGTCGCGCCACCCGCGGTCCACCTCGAGGTAGCGCCGCAGCAGGCCCTCTTCGCGAAAACCGTTCTTGGCCAGCACGGCTCGGCTGGCGGCGTTCTCCGGACGGACGGTGGCCTCGACGCGATGCAGCATCACCGGCCCGAAGCAGTGGTCGAGCCCCAGGGCCACAGCCCCGGTGGCCACCCCGCCGCCAGTGTGCTCGCTGGACACCCAGTATCCGATCCACGCCGAGCGCAATGCCCCGTGTGTGACGTTGCCGATGGTCAGCTGACCGCAGAACTGCCCATCGAGTTCAATTGCGTACGGCAGCATCCGGCCCTTGCGCGCCTCCGCCCGCAGTCCCGAGCACACCGCCGGCCACGCGGCCACCGAATGACGCACCGACCATTCGCCGTCGGTGCTGGGCTCCCATGGCTCCAGCTGCGCACGATCGGCCAGCCGAATCCGGCTCCAGGGCGCGCCGTCGCGCATCCGTACCGGCCGCAACCGGATCACCCCGGCCGCCACCCGCAACGGCCCCATACTCATCGGCCAGCCGGGATGACGGGAGTTGGATCGCAACAGGTTCACGAGCCGGGCCGCAGTCAGCCGTGCTGAGCCAGAAAGGCGACGTCGACGATCTCGCCGGTGCGGATCTGCTCGGCGCCGCTGGGCACCACGACCAGACAGTTCGCTTCGGCAAGCGTGGCCAGCAGATGCGACGACGCCCCCGGCGCTCCCCCGAGCGCCTGCACCAGGTATTCGCCGCTCTCCTGATCACGCATCAACTGGCCGCGCAGAAACCCTTTGCGGCCACTGACCGACGTGATCGGCGACAGGGTGCGGGCCTGCACGATACGTCGCATCGGATGGCGCTTGCCCAGGGACAGCCGGATCAGGGGCCGCACCATCACCTCGAAAACCACCAGCGCGCTGACCGGGTTCGCCGGCAACAGAAACGTCGGCACGCCGTCGCGGCCGAGCTGCCCGAAGCCCTGCACCGATCCCGGGTGCATGGCGACCCGCACGACCTCCATGTCGCCCAGTTCGGACAGCACCGAGCGAACGGCCTCGGCCGCGGCACCGCCCACCCCGCCGGCGATCACCAGCACCTCAGCCCGGTTGAGCTGCCCCTCGACGATCTCGCCGAGTTCCTTCGGGTTGTTGCTGACGATCCCGACGCGGTTGACCTCTGCCCCTGCATCGCGCGCCGCGGCGGCCAGGGCGTAGGAGTTGACGTCATAGACCTGCCCGTTGCCCGGGCTGCGGGAGATGTCGACCAGTTCGCCGCCGACCGCCATCACCGATACCCGCGGGCGCGGATGCACCAGCACGCGTTCGCGGCCGACCGCCGCGAGCAAACCCACCTGCGCCGGGCCGATGATCGTCCCGGAACGCACCGCCACGTCGCCGGGCTGCACGTCGTCACCGGCGCGCCGCACGTACGCGCCCGAAGGCGCCCCGCGCAGAATGCGGACCCGGTTCATGCCGCCGTCGGTCCAGCGCAGCGGTAGCACGGCGTCGGCCAGAGTAGGCAGCGGCGCCCCGGTCTGCACCCTGGCGGCCTGGCGCGGCTGCAGCCGGCTCGGCGTCCGCGCGCCGGCCTCGATGGTGCCCATCACCGGCAGGGTGACAACCTCGCGCACCTCGGCCACGCCGTCGTCGCCGACGGCTTCCAAGGGCCCGGAATCACCGACCCCCATCACGTCGACACTGCGCACCGCGTAACCGTCGATGGCGGCCTGGTCGAATCCGGGAAGCGGGCGTTCGGTCACGACCTCTTCGGCGCACAGCAGCCCCTGGGCTTCGGCAATCGCGACCTTGATCGGCCTGGGGGCCACCGCTGCCGCCGATATCCGTGCCTGTTGCTCCTCCACAGAACGCACAGTGCGCCTTCCTGCCGTCCAGCCAGGCGAACTGAGCCGCCGGTTACTGTTCGGTCAGGCCCAATCGCGCCACCAACCACCGCCGCAGTTCCGGGCCGTAGTCGTCACGATCCAATGCAAAGTCAACCGCAGCCTTGAGGTACCCGCCGGGATTTCCCAAGTCGTGTCGGGATCCGCGGTGCACCACCACGTGGACCGGATGGCCCTCGGAGATGAGCAGCGCGATGGCATCGGTGAGCTGCACTTCGCCGCCGGCGCCGCGGTCGATGCGGCGCAGCGCGTCGAAAATCGCGCGGTCCAGCACGTAGCGTCCGGCCGCCGCGAACAGCGACGGCGCGTCCTCCGACTTGGGCTTTTCGACCATGCCCTTGACACGCAGCACGTCCTGGTTGCCGCCGCCGGGAATCGGTTCGACGTCAAAGACGCCGTAGGCGCTGATCTCTTCGGGCGACACCTCAATGGCGCACAACACCGTGCCGCCGTGCTCGGCGCGCACCTGCGCCATCGTCTCCAGCACGCCGGCGGGCAACACCAGGTCGTCGGGCAGCAGCACCATGACCGCGTCCTCGTCGGCCGCCAAGGTGGGCTCTACGCAGCTGATCGCGTGCCCCAGCCCGAGCGGTTCGGCCTGCACCACGGACTCGACTTTGATCAGGGCCGGAGCCCGACGGACCTTGGCCAGCATGGCTTTTTTGCCGCGGGCCTCCAGGGTGCCCTCGAGCACCAGGTCCTCGACGAAGTGCGCGACGACCCCGTCCTTGCCCTCGGAGGTGATGATCACCAGGCGCTCGGCGCCGGCGTCGGCGGCCTCGGCGGCCACCAGCTCGATGCCGGGGGTGTCGACGACGGGCAGCAACTCCTTGGGCACCGTCTTCGTCGCAGGAAGAAAACGGGTCCCCAAGCCGGCGGCGGGGACGATCGCCGTGAACGGAATCGCTACTTCTGGTCGTGACATCGATTCACACCATAGCCTTATCGGCCTTATACAAACCCTCTGGCGGGGAGAACGCGCGGATCGCCAATGGTCTGACCCGGTGGTCTGACATCGTTGACGCCATGGCTACCGCGACCAAGTCGGCCTGGCGGCGACGGATCAGCGCGGCGCGGCGCCTCCTCACCGATGAACAGCATCGCGCCGAAGCACGGATGTTGTGCAGCCACCTCGAGGTGGTGGTGGCTCCGGGTAGCACCGTATGCGCATACGTGCCCGTGGGTTCGGAGCCGGGCACCGTCGACATGCTCGATGAACTGCTGCGGTTCGCCGACCGGGTGCTGCTACCGGTGGCCCGCACCACCCACGACGACGAGCCGCTGCCGTTGTCGTGGGGCCGGTACTGCCCCGGTGAGCTCGTCGCCGGGCGGTGGGGCCTCAAGGAACCGCCGGAGCCCCGGCTGCCGGAATCCGCGCTGGCCGAGGCGGAATTGGTGCTGCTTCCGGCGCTCGCGGTCGATCGCCGCGGCGCGCGGTTGGGGCGGGGCAGCGGCTTCTACGACCGCTCACTGGGCTTCCGTGACCCGCAGTCGCGTCTGGTCGCGATCGTGCGGGACAGCGAGCTCGTCGACGAGTTGCCCTCAGAGCCGCACGACGTACCGATGACGCACGCCCTCACGCCCGGACGCGGACTCGTGACGCTCCCCACCCGGGAATGATCCTCACCACGTGGCGGTTCTAGCACTTGAAACGGTAGAGTGCTAACTCAGACTTAACATCATCCGGAGGTTTTTGTGCCGACGTACAGCTACGTGTGCACCGAATGCGGAGACCGCTTCGACAAGGTGCAGGCCTTCACCGAGGACGCGCTGACCACCTGCGAGAAGTGCTCTGGCCGGCTGCGCAAGCTCTTCAACTCGGTCGGAGTCGTGTTCAAGGGCAGCGGCTTCTACCGCACCGACAGCCGCGAGGCCGGCAAGAAGGACAAGGGATCCTCCAACGGCTCGTCGTCGAGTTCCAGCTCGGGCGACTCCGGGTCCAGCTCCACGTCCAGCGAAAGCAAGTCCTCGAGCTCCGGCGAGAAGGCCGGCAGCAGCACCGCGTCCACCGCGGCCGCATCGAGCTAGTTATCCACAACTGACGTTCACACCGGCAATGACCGGTGTGTCCTCGCGCCTAGCGTGACGGCGTGCGGGAACCTTCGCTGAATCCGACCCTGCTCAGTCGCATCGCGTCAACATTGCGTCCGGACTGGACCAGAACCGTCCGGGCCCGGCGAATCGCCGCGGGCGGACTGGTGGTGCTGTCCGGTATCGCGGCGCTGCGCTCCGACCCGGAGGGCGACCGCGTCGATGTCGTGGTGGCCGCCCACGACATCGGTCCCGGCACCGCGCTCAACGAAGACGATGTTCGCGTCGAAAAGCGCTCGCCGACAACGGTTCCCGACGGATCGATAACTGACCCCGGGCGGGTGGCCGGTGCGACGCTGGCCAGTCCCACGCGTCGCGGCGAGGTGCTCACCGATGTCCGGTTGCTGGGCAGCAGGCTGGCCGAGTCGACCGCCGGCCCCGGGGCGCGGATCGTGCCCCTGCACCTGGCCGACGGCGCGCTGATCGACCTGATCCGGGTCGGAGACGTCGTCGACGTGCTGGCCGCCCCGGGCGGCGAACTCCAGCAACCCACACCGGCGGTCAGCAAGGTGATCGCCACCGACGCCGTGGTGGTGCTCGTGTCGGCGAAAGAGAAACTGCGGTCCAGCGAAGCAGACCGCGTAGTCTTGGTTGCGCTGCCGGCTCGCGTGGCGAACACGGTGGCTGGCTCGGCGCTAGGTCAGACGGTCACCCTCACCCTGCACTGAGTACTCAGCCACCGCTGAGCGCGTGGTCGGCAGCAAAGCCTGTCCGATCAAGAAGGGACATCCCCATGCTCAAAGGGTTCAAGGAGTTTCTCTCGCGGGGCAACATCGTCGACCTCTCGATAGCGGTGGTCATCGGGGCGGCGTTCACCACGTTGGTCAAAAGCTTCACCGATGGCGTCGTCAACCCACTGGTGAGCTCGATCGGCATGGACCAGAAAGAGGAGCACGGCATCCTCAAACAACAGATCCCGGGCACCAATCAGTTCATCAACCTCAATGACGTGCTCTCGGCGGCGATCAACTTCATCCTGGTCGCGGCGGTGCTGTACTTCCTGATCGTGCTGCCCTACAGCAAGCTGCGTAAGAAAGGCGAGGTCGAGCAGGCCGACGACGCGCAGGTCGTCCTCCTCGAAGAGATCCGTGACCTGCTCGCGCAGACCAACGGCAGCTCCTCAGGCAGGCACGGCGGGGCGCCCTCAGGTGTACCGCTGTCAGGGCCCCCGGAACACGGACCGCGCGCCGAGAACTGAGCCGCCTCAGATCTCCAGGCTCGACAGCTGGCCGATGATGTGCGCGGCCAGCGGGTTGAGCGTCGCCATCCCGTCCCGCACGGCGTAGCGGGAGCCGGCCAGGTTCACCACCAGCGTGCTGCCCGAGACCCCGGCCAGCCCGCGTGACAAACCGGCGTCGGTGATGCCCGCGGACAGACCCGAGGCGCGGATCGCTTCGGCGATGCCCAGGATCTCCCGGTCCAGGATGTCGCGGGTGGCCTCCGGGGTGACGTCGCGCGGCGTCACCCCGGTGCCGCCCACCGACACCACCAGGTCCACCCCGCCGATCACGGCCGTGTTCAACGCATTTCGGATCTCGACCTCGTCGGCCTCGACCGCCACCACACCGTCGACCACGAACCCGGCTTCGGTGAGCAACTCGGTGACCAACGGCCCGCTGTGGTCCTCGTCGCCGTGCGCAGTCCGGTCGTCCACGACGACGACGAGTGCCCGCCCGACTACCAACTCCGCACCCTGTTCCATGGGTGCAACCGTATAACCGAGGTCGGAGAGCTGCCCTTCGACCTTCATCAACTGTCCGCCTTCCCGAGCGTGACCTGCACCGTACGACTGCCGCCGGCCGGATCCTGATATGTCAGCGCCACCTTGTCGCCGGGCGCCTTGGAGCGCACCGCGGCGACGAGCGCGTCGGCGCTGTTGATCGGACGGTCGTCGACCTTGGTGACGACGACACCCTTGGGGACGCCGGCGTTGGCGGCCGCTCCGTTGCCCACGACCTCCATCACCTTCGCGCCGGGAACACCCTTGTCGGTGGTCACCTGCACGCCCAGCGAGGCGTGGGTCGCCTTGCCGGTGCTGATCAGTTCGTCGGCGATGCGCTTGGCCTGGTCGACCGGGATCGCGAAGCCCAGACCGATGGAGCCGCTCTGCGCGTCCCCGGAGTCGGCGCCCAACGTGGCAATGGCCGAGTTGATGCCGACGAGTTGCGAGTTCATGTTGACCAGCGCACCACCGGAGTTACCGGGGTTGATCGCCGCGTCGGTCTGAACCGCGTCCAGCACGGTGTTCTGGTTGCCGGCCTCACCGGTGGTCGAGACGGGCCGGTTGAGCGCGCTGACGATGCCGGTGGTGACCGTGCCCGCCAGACCCAGCGGTGAACCGATGGCCACCACGGGCTGACCGACCTTCAGGCTCGCCGAGGACCCGATCGCGATCGGGGTGAGACCGGAGGCGCCCTGCACCCGGACCACGGCGATGTCGCTGGTCGGGTCGGCCCCGACCACGGTGAACGTCGAGGTACGACCGTCGTAGAAGGTCACTGTCGTCTTCGGCGGCGGACTACCGGCCGGCGGCTTGGCGGCCGCGGCGACGACGTGGTTGTTGGTCAGGATCAGCCCGTCAGCCGACAGAATGACGCCGGAACCCTCTTCGGACTGCCGGCCCAGATCGGTCTCCAGCATGACGACGCTGGGTACGACCTTGGACGCCACCTGCTCCACCGACCCGGGCGGCATGTTGGCCGCCGGCACACCCGGCGCCCCACCCGAGGCCGCGGTAGTGCCGCGGCTGGCGCCGGACTGATGACCGAGTTCCACCACCGTCGCGGCCGCGCCGCCGATGCCGGCGGAAACGACCGCGATGGCCAGCGCACCGAAGATCAGCCCGGCCGAGCGCCGCCGCTGCCGGGGCGGCGGGGACATCGGCGGCATCATTCCGGGGATCGGCCCGGGGCCGGTCGGCATCGGACCGGCACCGGTGGCGCCCGGTATCGGCCGGGAACCGGTGCCGCCCGGGATCGGGCCCCCGCCCGTGTTGCCCGGAATGGGACCGGACCCGGTGGGTATCGGGCCCGCTCCGGTGCCGCTGAGCGGGTCATAGGAGGACCGGTACTGCTGCTGGGGTTGGTACCGCCAGTCGAACTGCTGGTTGTAGCTCTGCTGCCCCTGGGCATAGGCGGGCGGCACCGGCTGACTCTGCGTGGCACCGTATCCCGGCTGCTGCGGCGGTGGCGAATACCTCGGGTGATTCGTCATGTCGCTAAAACGTTCTTCCTCTACCTTGGGGGCTTACTTCAAGCCGACTCGGCCATGCGTTGCTTGCATGACGCTGAATTTCAACACTAACTGCCAACTACCTTGCGTGCGCGGACTAAGAATCGACTGAGATGACATTCGTGGATCCCCGTGATTTTGCGCTGTCCGCAGTACGTCTAACGGAGGTCCCCCGCGTGTCGGTTCCCGCATCGCGCTCCGCCACGGCGCCGGACGACGGGTGTGCGGCGGCCGGCATCGGACGCCCGGGTAACAGCACATAGATCGACGTTCCCGGGGGTTGGCCGCCGGGCTCGGTGTCTTCGACGCGCAACGACCCGCCGTGGTTGAGCACCACCTGCTTGACGATCGCCAGGCCCAGGCCCGAGCCCGGCATCGCCCGTGCCGACGTCGAGCGGTAGAAGCGTTCGAACACCAGCCGTCGTTCCTGCGGCGGGATTCCCGGCCCCCGATCGGACACCACCAGCTCGGCGTGCGACGGGTCGAGCTGGCGCAGCGTGACACCCACGTGCCCGCCGGGTGGACTCCACTTGGCCGCGTTGTCCATCAGGTTCAGCGCCGCGCGCGACAGACCCGCGGAGTCGCCGTACACCTGCCAGGGGACCACCTCGACATCGAAGTGAATATCGTTGCGGCGCCGCCGAACCCGCTCCAGGCTTCGATCGATGACCTCGGCCATGTCCACCGGCTCGTGCACGGCATGGCCGGCGTCCCCGCGCGTGAGGTCCACCAAATCGCCTACCAGCGTGGACAATTCCTCGATCTGCGCGATCACGTCCGCTTGCAGGTCGACCATCTCCTGCTCCGGCAGCCGGGGCGCTCCGGGCGCCATCGAGGCCATCAGCAGCTCGACATTGGTGCGCAGCGACGTCAGCGGGGTGCGCAATTCGTGGCCGGCGTCGGTGACCAGCCGGGCCTGCCGCTCCCGGGATTCGGCCAGCGCCCGCAGCATCAGGTTGAACGCCTCGGTGAGCCTGGCCAGTTCGTCACTGCCGAATACCGGGATGGGGCGCAGGTCGTCGGTTCGGGCGACCCGCTCGGCCGCTTCGGTGAGCCGGCCCACCGGGCGCAACCCGGCTCGGGTCACCATGCCACCGGCCACGGCCGCAATCGCCACACCGACCCCGCCGACCATCAGCAGGACGAAACGCAGTTTGCTCATCACGTGCTCGGTGGGCTTGAGGCTCTTGGAGATGAGCAGCGAGCTGCCGTTGTTGAGGTGGATGGCCAGCACCCGCTGATCGGAGGCGGTGCGCCGGGACATGAACAACTCGCCGCGGATGACGGCCTTCTCCGGCGCGCCCACCGGCAGGGTCTGGCCCGGTTGGTTGGCGGTGTAAATGGATTTGCCGGGGTTCACCAGCATCGCGTTGACGTCGGAGTACGCGGTGCCTTCGATCGCCTTGCCGGGATCCGCCGCCAGCGACCCGCTCGCGATCAGCAGTTGCGCACGACTCTGCAGCTGGTTGTCGATGTCGCTGTAGAGCGCGGCGGAGATCACCGCGTAAACGGCGAGGGACATCAGCACCACGACCATCGCCACCATGGACATCGCCAGCAGCATCACCCGCCAGCGCAGCGACAGCGAACTGGTCGCCCGCAGCGGTGCGCGGCCGGCGCGGCCAGGGCGGCCAGGGCGGCGGAACCAGGTCATCAGGGCGGCGTTTCGCGTAGCACGTAACCCACCCCGCGCACGGTGTGGATCAGCCGCGGCTCGCCGTCGGCCTCGGTCTTGCGGCGCAGATAGCCGACGTACACCTCCAGCGCATTACCCGAGGTGGGGAAGTCAAATCCCCACACTTCCTCGAGAATGCGGCTGCGGGTCAGCACCCGTCGCGGGTTGGCGATCAACATCTCCAGCAGGGCGAACTCGGTGCGGGTGAGGCTGATCCGGCGCTGGCCGCGGATGACTTCGCGGGTTACCGGGTCCAGGCTCAGGTCCGAGAAAGTCATCGCCACCGACTCGGCAGCATCTTCGGGCTTGGTGCGACGCAGCAGGGCGCGCATCCTCGCCAGGAGTTCTTCCAGCGCGAACGGCTTGGGCAGGTAGTCATCGGCACCGGCGTCCAGGCCGGCAACCCGCTCGGAGACCGAGTCGCGCGCGGTGAGCACCAGGATGGGCAGGTCGTCGCCGGTGCTGCGCAGCTGCCGGCACACCTCGAGGCCGTCCAGTCGCGGCATCATCACATCCAGCACCACGGCGTCGGGCCGGTCGCTGGCGATCAGTTCGAGCGCCTCAACCCCGTCATGGGCCAACTCCACGGAGTAGCCGTTGAAGGAGAGCGACCTGCGCAGCGACTCGCGCACGGCACGATCGTCGTCGACGACAAGTATTCGCACGGAGCCTAGTTTCGTACGAAGGCCTGAGAGCGGCCTGAGAGGCGCGCCGAACGCTAACGCTTGTCGAGGTCAACCAGGCCGAGTCGGGCGGCCTTGAGCAGACGTCGCGGCACTTTGTGCTTCTGCCCCGCGACATTGACGTTGACCAGCCCAGTCGCAGTGGCCTTCCACTGCGAACGCCGGCTGCGGGTATTCGAGCGCGACATTCTGCGCTTGGGTACGGCCATGATCGAGTCATCCTCTTTTGTGGGAGTTTCCGCGCGCGCACCTGGGCGCCGCGAGAATTAGGTCGAGAATACCCGTTGAACATCACTCGGCCCAATCGCGGGCTGCGGGGCGACCGTCAGCCGAAAGTTGTGGTCCCGATGGCGGTGGGGCTGTAGGAGATGTACACCGGTTGCTGCGAGAAGGGGATGTACCCGGTATTCATGATGCCGCCCGAGGTGATCCCCGGACCGTTCCCATTGACCGTGTAGGAGTAGAGCAGCGTCTGACCGTCGCTGGTGTAGACCGAAATGGTCGTTCCGTTCGGCACAGTTCCGGAGGTTTGACCGGTTCCGAGCAGGGATGACGGGATGGTTCCGTTGATACCGCCGGAGTCGAACATGACGGGCGCGGTTTGGAGAGCCCCACCATTGATCTGCACCGCGACGTTGGTGATCGGGGCTCCGGAAACCGTGATGGAGCCGGGCGATGTGTTGGGACCGAACTGCACGACGCCCGTGGATTCGTCGATGAGCACGCCATTGTTGAGCAGGCCCGGCAGTGCCGTGACGATGGAACTGGTGCCCGGGAACCCGTTATTCGGCCCGATGCCCAAGACCCCGACCGCACCTGATTTCGACAAGAACGCGGGAAGCGATCCCGGCGACGACGAGGTGACGACGTTGATGCCGGTCGGCACGGTAACCAGGCCGTTCCCGAAATTCACCGTCGTCGAATACGTGTTGTAGTTGTAGGTCAGCCCGCCGGCGTAACCGGCCGTGCCCGACCCGATAACCGGGCCGAGGTTCTGCGTCGGAACATATTGGCTGGCCATGACGAGGCCGGTGGATCCAGTGTCGAGCAGCACGGGCACCATGGTTCCGCCGTTCACGGAGATGAATACCACCGGCTCGGTGGTATTCACCATCCGCACCGGAATGGTCGCGTTGGTCAAGGTGGTGCTGCCCGCCACCAAGCCGCCCGTTGCACCGTTGAGGCCGGTGTTGCCGTTGTGGCCGCCGAGCAGGGAGCCGAGGCCGCCGGTGCCGCCGGCGCCGTTGGTGCCGAACGTGCCGTTGATGCCTCCGCTGCCGCCGTTACCGCCGGTGCCGCCATTGCCGCCATCGGCGCCGTTGCCGGCCGCGCCGGTGCTGCCACCCAAGCCCGCCGCTCCGCCCGCGCCGGCGCCACCGCCGTTGCCGCCCGCGCCGGCGGTGCCGCCTTCGCCACCGTAGGAACCGCGACCGTTGGCTGAGGCGGTGCCACCGTGGCCCGCGTTGGCACCGTTACCGCCTTGGCCCGCGTCGCCTCCGCGACCGCCATCGGCGCTAAACCCCCCGGTGCCGCCGGTCCCGCCACCGCCCCCAAGGCCGCCGGCGCCGCCGTCGCCGCCGTTGTTGGCTTGGGCATTGAAGTTGCCGCTGGCGTCCCCGCCGGCGCCTCCGCCGCCGCCTCTGCCGCCGGTGCCGCCCTGGCCGCCGTCGAAGCCGCCGTCGCCCTGCCCGCCGGCGCCGCCAGAGCCGGCGGTGCCGCCTTGGCCGCCGGTCCCGCCCGTCCCGATGGGCAGTCCCTTCGGCGCGGGTTGCTGGTAGAAGCCGTTGCCCGGCGCGCCGCCCGCCCCGCCCATCCCACCGTCGCCGCCCGTGCCACCGGTGCCACCGACGCTCGCAATGCCGGTGCCGCCGACGCCGCCGCCGCCGCCAGCGCCCCCATCACCGCCCGCACCACCGTTGCCGTTGGAGCCGAACAAGCCGTGCCAGTCCTGGTTGAGGTCGGGTGGGCTGGTCGCGCCGCCCTTACCGCCCTGGCCGCCGGCGCCGCCGTTGCCACCGGCGAAGCCGGGATTGTCGCCGGGCGCCGCGTTGTCTCCGGTGCCGCCGGCGCCGCCATCGCCGCCGGCCCCGCCCGCCCCGCCGCTGCCGAAGAAAACCCCGGCAGCTGCGGAGGTGTCTCGGCTGGAACCCAGGCCGGGGCTCCCACCGGCACCACCGTTGCCGCCGTCGCCGCCGCTGCCGCCGACGCCGCCGGCGCCGTTGCTACCCGCCCCGCCGTTGGTGCCCTGGCCGCCGGCGCCACCGTTACCGCCCTGGCCACCGTTGCCGCTGACGGTGGTCGGGCCGCCGTTGCCACCGACGCCGCCCGTACCGCCGGCCCCGGCGTTTCCGCCATTGCCGCCGTTTCCGCCGTTGCCGTTGGCGGTGGCCACGCCGCCATCGCCGCCGCTGCCGCCATCGCCGCCGTTGCCGGCGGCACCGCCAGTTTTGCCGTTGCCGCCGTTGCCGCCGATGCCGCCCGCGCCCCCCTGACCACCGGAACCCGCGGCGCCCGCGGTACCGGCGCCACTGCCGGCCTGCCCGCCGGTGCCGCCGCTGCCGCCCTGGCCACCGGAGCCGCCGACGAGGCCGGCGTTATTCCCGCTGCCGTCGGCGCCGGTGCCGCCCACGCCGCCGGCCCCGCCGGTACCGCCTTGCCCGCCGC
>RXJD01000015.1 GCA_003987775.1 Mycobacterium sp. | reverse complement strand
GCCGTCCCCGCCGGAATGCTCAACGACGGGATCGTCAACGACGGAATCGACAGCGTCGGCAGATCAAACGCGCCCAAGGCCGTGCCCGCCGGAATACTGAACGACGGAATCGTCAACGACGGCACCGTCAGCGTCGGCAGATCAAAGGCACCCAACGCCGTCCCCGCCGGAATCGACAGCGACGGAATCGTCAACGTCGGCAGATCAAAGGCACCCAGCGCCGTGCCCGCCGGAATACTGAACGACGGAATCGTCAACGACGGCACCGTCAGCGTCGGCAGATCGAACGCACCCAGCGCCGTACCCGCCGGAATACTGAACGACGGAATCGTCAACGACGGAACCGACAACACCGGCAGATCAAACGCACCCAGCGCTGTCCCCGCCGGAATACTGAACGACGGAATCGTGAATGACGGAACCGACAACACCGGCAAATCAAACGCACCCACAGCGGTCCCGGCCGGAATATTCAAAGGCGGGAACGTAACGGCAGGAATCGACAACGCCGGTAGATCGAAGCCGGAGAACGTCGTGGCAGGTATGTTGAGGGGCGGCAAGGTGATATCCGGTGTCGTAATAGCGAACGACAGACTTCCTTGGCCAACGCCGCGATAGAATACGCCGTTGTTCATATCCCCAGTATTGAACAGGCCGTTATTCATATTCCCGACGTTGAAGGCGCCGGTGTTGATGCTGCCCCCATTGAACCAGCCGGTGTTGGCCGCGCCTGTGTTGAAGCTACCGCTATTGGAGCCGCCGGCGTTGTAGTTGCCCATGTTGTAGCTGCCGGGGTTCAGGGTGCCCGTATTGGCGCTTCCGGCGTTGAACGCTCCGGTGTTGAAGGACCCCGAGTTGAAGAAACCGGTATTGCCTTGGCCGGAATTGAAGAAGCCCGTGCCGGCGTCTCCCGAGTTGAAAATGCCGAAATTACCGTTACCGGAATTGAAGAAACCGATGTTGCCATTGCCGGAGTTGAATAGGCCCAGGTTGCCGACACCGGAGTTCAGCCCGCCGATACCGATCTGGTTATTGCCGCTGAGTCCTATTCCGATATTGCCGGTACCGGTATTTGCAAAGCCGATGTTACCAAGCCCGATGTTGGCAAGTCCGGTGTTCAGGCTGCCGACGTTGCCGAAGCCTCGGTTACCAGACCCCGCGTTCCCGGCACCGAAGTTGTCTCCACCCCAGTTTGCCCAGCCGAAATTGGAGTTGCCGAAGTTGCCACCGCCGATGTTGCCGAAACCGTTGTTGGCGTTGCCTACGTTGCCGCCGCCGACGTTGCCGACACCCAGATTCACGGCCAGTGTCTCGGCAGCCGCCGGGGAAGCACTCCCCAGCGCTGCGGCCACCTGGGCCGGCATGCCGGCGAGTTGCGCTAGAGGCGCGCTGAAGGGACTCAGCGCCGAGGCGATCGCCGAAGCTCCGGCATGGTAGGCAGTCATGGCCGACACGTCCAGCGCCCACATCTCCTCGTAGGCGGCTTCTGTCGCTGCGATAGCAGGAGCATTCTGGCCGAACAGGTTTGACAGGATCAGTGACACCAGGCCGGACCTGTTCGCCGCTACGAGCACCGGTTCGACGACCGCAGACCGCACTGCCTCGAACTCGACCGCCATGGCCGCGGCTTGGGCGGAAGCGAGTTCGGCTCCAGCGGCCGTCGCCGAAAGCCAGCCCGCGAACGGTGCCGCCGCAGTCGCCATCGCCATCGCCGACGGTCCTTGCCACGCGCCACCCACCAGTCCGGACGTCACCGACCCGAAGGAGTCGGCTGCCGAAGTCAGCTCTTCCGCCAACTCTGCCCAGGCGTCAGCGGCGGCCAGCATCGGCTGCGATCCCGCGCCGGCAAGGATCAAGGCCGAATTGACCTCCGGTGGCAACACAGAAAAATTCACAGCCTGAACCTCTCTCAACGCGCGGTCGACTCCGGAACGCGACGGGGCTTCGAACTACGGCCCGCTGCCGGGAAATAATGGCCACGCCGCCACTATCACTGCATTCGATTTTGGTCTTGAACATCTTGCTGGCGTTCTCCGGATTCGACCCTGGCGTATAGGCAAGGCGTATGCGGATTTGGACTATTGCCAGGCCGCGATGTTAGCGGCGAGTCGACGAGATTCGCAGACGATTCTGCAAAGCGAAAGGCCATTGTCACGCGCGAGACAGTCACGTCGCGCACGTGACGGCATGGTCTCAAGCTGCGACGGGTGGGCAGCGCTGTCCGCAGCGAGACAGCCGCGTCACACTCAGGACAGAAAGGTCTCGACTTGGGTGTTGGCCTAGAAAAATCTATCTCAGATACCAAGCGCTGGTTAGCATTCGGACGTGCATCGCGCTCCACGATCCGCTCAAGAGAAAGGAACGCCCATGGAAACTTGGCACTGGCGAACGATGTTCAAGCCTCGGGCCCTGGGCACGGTCCTGGCTCTGATCCTTGCATCTGCGTCGCTTCACGGCTGGCAGAAATAGGGGTGTGGAGATGCCCCTTTGCATAATTTACCAAGCCGCTAATTAGTTCACAAAGTTCAATCTCAGCCGACGGCGACAATGCGCCCGTGCGTTGAAAACGATTGCACTAATACGTGATCTCTCCAGAGAAGGACAGTGTATTGACTGCGCCGCATTTTTCGATGCTGCCACCCGAGGTCAATTCGGCGCGAGTGTTCAGCGGCACCGGACCGGCGCCGATCCTGGCGGCGGCGACTGCCTGGGACGGGCTAGGCGCCGAGTTGAGTGCCGCTGCGACGTCTTTCGGATCTGTGACGTCGAATCTGGCAAGCGGGACCTGGCATGGCGCCGCATCGGGCGCGATGATGAGCGCGGCGGCACCCTACCTCGAATGGTTGAACATGTCGGCCTCCCAAGCCGAGGACGTCGCTGGTCTTGCGCGGGCCGCGGCCGCAGAGTTCGAAGCGGCGCTGGCCGCATCCGTGCATCCGGCAGAAGTGGCGATCAATCGTGCGCAGGTAGTCGAGCTGGTCGCCGGCAACCTTTTCGGGCAGAACACCCCGACGATCGCCGCCATTGAGTCCTCGTATGAGGAGATGTGGGCCCAGGACGTGTCAGCGATGGCCTGCTACCACGCCGGGTCCTCGGCCGTGGTGGCACAGCTCGCACCCTGGCAGGAGCAGTTGCACAGCACGCTCGGATCCGCACGTGCGGCGTGGAGCATTTCGCCCCCGAACACGAGCGCCCTGGCCCGCACAGCTGAGAACGCCGTCATCGCAAACGCCGCTACGGCACAGACCGTTGGGCTGGTCATGGGAGGTAGCGGCCTGCCGATACCCCCGCCGCGGTACGTGCAGCGGGCCAATGACCTCTACATCAGCCGCGGCTTTCCCGGCGTGCTCGCGCAGGCACTTTTCACGCCCGAGGGGCTCTACCCGGTGGTTGCCGTTAAGAACCTGACTTTCGACGCGTCGGTGACCCAAGGCATGATCATCCTGGAAAGTGCGATCCGGGACCAGATTGCTGCCGGCAGCAACGTCGCCGTGTTCGGATACTCCCAGAGCGCCTCGATCTCGTCGTTGACGATGGCGAACCTTGCAGCGTCTGTTAATCCGCCTACCCCAGATCAGCTGTCTTTTACCTTGATCGGCAACCCCAACAATCCCAACGGCGGCGTCGCCACGCGATTCCCCGGAATCGCATTTCCCAGTCTCGGGGTTACGGCCACCGGCCCAACGCCGGACAACCTTTACCCGACGAAGATCTACACCCTCGAATACGACGGTGTCGCAGACTTCCCGCGGTATCCACTCAACGTGTTATCCACCCTCAACGCTCTCGCCGGTACTTATTACGTACACAGCGACTACTTAACGCTCACGCCGGCACAGCTTGATTCGGCCGTCCAGCTGACCAACACGGTGGGCCCGACGATGACCGAGTACTACGTCATCCGAACTGAAAATCTCCCCCTTCTGGAACCGCTGCGCGCCGTACCGGTCTTAGGGCACCCGCTGGCCGACCTGGTGCAACCTAACTTGAAGGTGATCGTCAACCTGGGCTATGGCGATCCCGCCTACGGGTATTCGACGTCGCCACCGAATGTCGCCACTCCGTTCGGCTTATTGCCCGAAGTTGCCCCCGCCGCGATCATGTCCGCGTTCAGCGCGGGTACTCAGCAGGGGATTGCCGACTTCAGCTACGGCATGGCTCATCTGGACCTTCCGCATCCACCAGATCTGTCAGGCCTGATGCCGAGCCCAGGCGAGACACCAAACTCCCCAGGGGCGGGTCTGGGCGGACCGCTGACGACGCTCAGCAATCTGATCGACGACGTGCAAGCCGCCAATACCAACCTCACCGACACGATCACGAAGGTAGCCGCGACGAGTTATGAAACCTTGTTGCCCACAGCCGATTTCGCGAACGCGGTGGTCACGACCGCGGTGTCCTACAACATAAACCTCTACCTGGAAGGAATTCAGCAAGCGATCAACGGAGACCCGATGGGACTCGTCAACGCGATCGGGTATCCGCTCGCTGCCGACGTCGCCCTTATCGGTGCAGTGGGGCTGCTCCAAGTCCTGATTTTCGTGACCGCGGGCCAACGCATTGCCGCCGATATTTCAACGTTCATCTCCTGATCAACCCGTTCAGGACGCCGAAACACACGCGAGGAAGAAATCGAATGGACCAAGACCGACTGTTGCGTGGTGCTGCGGCCTTCCTGGGCAGGCGACCGAATGCGACTCAAGACGAGATTGCCGCCGCCCTCGGCATCAGCCGCGCGACGCTGCATCGCTACTTCGCGGGCCGAGCTGCGCTGATCGAAGCATTAGAGCAACTCGCGCTCGCCCAGGTGCGGCAGGCGCTCAACAATGCTCGCTGGCGGGAAGGGCCGGCAGCGCAGGCGCTGCAGCGACTGGTGGCGGCGTGCGAACCGGTGTCCGGCTACCTCACACTCCTGTACACCCACAGCCAGGAATTCGACAACGAAGACCTGAAGCAGGGCTGGGCTGCAATCGACGCCGAAATCAGGGAACTGTTTCTGCGCGGCCAACGAGACGGTGAATTCCGGCCCGACCTCACCGCTACCTGGCTGACAGAGGCTTATTACAACCTGGTCGCGGGAGCCGGGTGGTCCATCCGGTCCGGACGAGCCGCGCCCCGCGACTTCACCAACATGATCACCGAGCTGCTCTTGCGCGGGATATGCGCCCATGGCATGCCCCCACACAGCTCTCCCCAATACGTTGCGCCGCATCGGCATTCGGTTCACCGTCGCCCAGCCGCCGTGCTTGCACCCTCGCACGAAGCCGCCAACGCAGAGCCTGTCGTTGAATTCGCCGCCAGGCCGAAGGGAAGGCCGGCCATCACCTGATCTTCCACATGCGGCGGCTCAACGAATCCGACCAGTTAGGCCCTTTTTTGCCGCCTCTGTGCGGACCAGCACTGGAAAGCGCTTCCGGCGGGGAGCCACCGGGCTTGTGGGGGACGGGCTTCACCCTTGAGGGGTCCGGGAGTGATTTTTCTCTTCGGACCAACCCCGTCCGGCCCAGGTGTACATTCGGGCGCGTCGGCCCCGCGAGTCACCGATGATCGTCAACGTCGCAAACGATTTCCCCACGACTTAATTAAGAATTTTCTGTATTTTGAGGCAATCCTCTAGCCCGTGGCTCGTACAACGATGACGATGTACGGGCCCGGGGGACTCCGCTCCAAGAAGGGTCGACTTCCATCGAGAACAACTCTTGCAGGCCCCACATGTCACAGATAAGGGCCGCACCTGGACTCTCATGTCACTGATCAAGGACCATCGTTCGGCCCCGTTGGATCACGAGCGCCTGTTGCGATCGGCTGCGGCGTACCTTGGCCGGCGGCCGGAAGCGACGCAGGACGAGATTGCCACTGCCGTCGGCGTCAGTCGCGCGACCCTGCATCGCTACTTTGCAGGACGAGCCGCGCTGATCGAGGCGCTGCAACATCTCGCGCTTGAACAGGTGCGCCAGGCAGTCGACGAGGCCCGTTGGCAGGAGGGGCCGGCCGCGCAGGCATTGCTGCGTCTGGTGACTGAGTGCGAGCCGGTATCCGGCTACCTCACGCTCCTCTACACCCACAGCCAGGAATTCAGCAACGAGGAACTGCGGCAGGGCTGGGCTGAAATAGACGATCAAATCAAGGGACTTTTCCTCCGCGGCCAACGAGATGGTGAATTCCGGCCCGACCTCACGTCCACCTGGCTGACCGAAGCCTTTTACAACCTGGTCGCCGGAGCCGGCTGGTCCATCCGGACCGGACGAGCCGCGCCCCGCGACTTCAGCACCATGGTCACCAATCTTCTGCTGGACGGGGTTTGTAGATCCTGATGTTCTCGATAGCCCGCGCCGGCTGCTGGTCACGGAGTTGTGCCCAGACAATCTGCCCACGCGCGCGAAGATCTCATCATCGAAGGACGTAGCCGCCTGTGCGGTGAACGAGAACGCGGAAGGGTGTCTCGATGAATCGTGAGCATCTACTGCGTGCGGCGGCGGAAGTCGTCAGCCGGCGGCCCAA
>RXJD01000078.1 GCA_003987775.1 Mycobacterium sp. | reverse complement strand
GCCTCAAAAGTCAGCTCGCACAAGCGCTCCGCACATGCCTCGAGCCCGCCGAGGACCTCGGCGATCTCCGCTGGCGAACTCGATGGCATACCCCAATCCTACGAAGAGACACCGACAAGTCGTTGCCCGCTGCAAGCTGAAAGAGCCTCGGCCCAAGCGATTTCGCGGTGGGTGAAAGCAGCAGAAAGCGGCCGCTGCTGGAATTGGCTTACGGCGTTCCTAGACCAGGGGAGTTCGTGTCCTACTTGGTCGTGCACCCCCGCGTTGACGTTCAATGTCTAAAATAGTAAAAATAGACTTACGCGCCGAACCGCGGTGAAGTGTGGGCGGCCTCATCGCCGCGCCGCCGCGTGGGAAACGGAGAACTCGTGACGGAAATATCCTCAGACCTGGCAGCGGCCGAAGACCCTTCGGAACAGGAATTCGGACCGTCAGGGATCGCGCTGTCCACCTACCGCTTCCCGACGGGCTGGTTCATCGTCGGCTTCGCCTCCGATCTCGCTGCCGGCGAGGTGAAGCGGGTGCACTACTTCGGCGAGGAGTTGGTGCTGTTCCGCACCAAGTCCGGGAAGGTGCACGTACTGGACGCCTACTGCCAGCACCTGGGCGCCAACATGGGCGTCGGCGGCACGGTGGAGGGCGAACACATCGTCTGCCCGTGGCACGGCTGGCAGTGGCGCGGTGACGGCACTAACGCGCTGATCCCCTACAGCAAGATCGGGTGCAAGAACAACGTCCGCATCCGGACCTATCCGGCCACCGAGTGGTACGGCTTCATCCTGGTCTGGCACGAGCGGCACGGCCGCGCGCCCTACTGGCAGCCGCCGGTGCTGCCCGAGCTGGAGACCGACGAGTACTACCCGCTGCATCCGCACACCCGGATGGTCAACCGGGTCAAGGTGCACGCGCAGATGATCATCGAGAACGCGGCCGACCCGTATCACGTGCAATACGTGCACAAGGCGGCCAATCCCGCCAACACCGCATCCTTCGAGGTATCCGGCTATCACCTGCACGCCACGGTCAACGCCCACTTCGGCGGCGGCCGGGCCAAGACCTGGTTGACCCCGAACGGTCCGGTGGACGCCAAGATCATCTACGACAACTACTCACTGGGACTGGGCGTCGTGCGTTTCCCGAGCGACCTGGTGGCCACCTGCCAGGTCACCGGCCAGACCCCGGTCGACGAGGACTACACCGACTACTTCTACACCCAGGCCTCGATCCGTGAGCCGGGCGACACCGGTGACGCGCCAACCGGCCGCGCGGCCAAATTCCTTGCCCTGCAGCAGGAAGTGATCAAGCAGGACTTCTTCACCTGGGAGAACATGAAATACCTGGAGAAGCCCAACCTGGCACCGGAAGAGGCGCACGACTATGCGGCACTCCGGCGCTGGGCACACCGTTTCTACCCGGGTAAACAACCGTCGCCCAACGACTTCGGCTACACCGCAGACGGCGAGCCGGACCCGGCGGCCTCCGAGGCCTGATGGCAGCCTGATGAAACCCCCGGAGCCCGCCGACTTCGGTGTAGACAGCTTCACCGTCGCGGCAGTGCTCGATCGCCGCGCTGAGCAGTATCCGGACCGGGTGATGCTGTCGGTAGCCGGGACCGATATCACCTTCGGGCAGCTACGGCAACGATCGTGTGCGGCGGCGAATCTCCTGCTGGAGATGGGAATTGGTGCGGGTGACTGCGTTGCATTGTTCACCGCAACCTGCCCGGAATGGGTCTACTTCTGGCTCGGGGCAGCCCGGATCGGCGTGGTGACTGCCGCGGTGAACGCGGCCAACAAGGGTGACTTTCTCCTGCACAATCTCAGGCTGTCGCAGGCCAAGGTGATTCTCACCGATGCCGATCGGCGGCATCGCGTCGATGAGATCACCGCTCAGCTAGACGGCATAAGAACATTGGTGGCGCAGGATGATTGGGTGGTCGAAGCACTGGACCGCGACGTCGCGGTGCCGACCGCTGCCATGACCGGGCCGAGCGCGCTGTTCTTCACCTCGGGCACCACCGGCCCGTCCAAAGCCGTTGCCACGTCGTGGCACTACCTGTTCACGGTGGCAGCCACCGCCGTGGCAGCCTGGGAACTGGCGGCGGAAGAGGTGCTGTGGACGGCGATGCCACTGTTCCATCTCAGCGCCGCACCGAGCGTGCTCGCACCGATGCTGGTCGGCGCAACCACGGTGATCGCCGGCGCGTTCCACCCCGACACGGTGTGGGACGACGTCCGGGCACGCGGTGCCGCCGGCTTCGTCGGCGCCGGCGCGATGGTGTCGATGCTGCAGAATCTGCCGCCCGATCCGCGCGACGCGCAGCTGCCGTTGCGATTCATCTCGGCCGCACCTATCGACGCGGCGTCCTACCGGACAATCGAAAAGCGTTACCGCTGCACCATTGTCACCATGTACGGCATGACGGAGGCATTTCCCCTCGCGGTAAACGGTGTCTCTTACGACGGTGTGCCAGGCTCCTCGGGCCGGACGAATCCGAACTTCGAGGTGCGGATCGTGGACTCCGGGGGCGTGGAGTTGCCGGCCGGATCGGTCGGTGAGATCACCTGCCGACCCAGGTTCCCGAAGGTGATGAGTGACGGGTACGTCGGTGCGGGAGGACCGGGCCTGCAGGTGGAGCCCCATCCGGACTGGTTCCACACCGGGGATCTGGGCAGGCTCGACGTCGATGGAAACCTGTTGTACGTGGACCGGGTCAAGGACTCGCTGCGCCGGCGCGGTGAGAATGTCTCGTCCGTGGAAGTGGAGACGGTGGTGATGACCCATCCGGCAGTGGCCGAAGCCGCCGCCGTCGCCGTACCGAGTGAACTCGGCGAAGACGACATCCTCGTGGTGGTGACGCTACGGCCCGGCGCGGCACTGGATTGCGCAGAGTTGCTTGATCACTGTGCCACCCGGATGCCGTACTTCTGCGTGCCCCGATACGTCGATACCGTCGACGAACTTCCGCGGAACGTCATCGGGCGAATACGCAAAGACCTGTTGCGGGCCCGGGGATTGTCGGCAGGGGCATGGGATCGTGAACGCCACGGATACGTACTGAGTCGGTGAAAGACAGGTTGGAGAGCAACGATGACAATGACCTATCAGGAGCAGCAGATGCTGCAGGCCGCGACGGGGCGTGCGGGCATCCTGGACTTGACCGCTCGGCACAACCGGGCCTACTCGGAGGGGAACCGCGAGGCGTGGATCGGCACCTTCCGCCATTCCGGTGCCAGCTACATCCGTGGGGGTGAGACGTTCACCGATCTGTGGTCGGCCTTCGACGGCGGCGACGGGCAGCGCCTGGTCGCCGTGGACCATGAGATCCACATCGACGGCGTGCACGCGACACAGCATTGTGTGGCAATACTTTTCGCCGCCGTGCACAACGACACCACCTTGCAGGCCACCGGCACCTACCGCGATCAGCTGATCTATGAGCGCGGGGGCTGGTACTTCACGTCCCGCGAGCTCGTGTGGGATTCCGTGCCGAGCCGCCACCTCGTCATGTGAGCGGCGCCGTGGAGCTGAGTTACCAGCTGGCCTTCGGCACCTACGAAGACGCGTTGCTGATGGTCGGCACGGCGGGTGAACCCCGCACGGCGGCCACACCCATCAGTGCTGCGCGTATCCAGTTGTTCGCCGCTATGGTCCGCGACGGCAACCGTTCTTATTGGGATCACGAATTCGCCGTTGCGCGGTGGGGAGGGTTGCCGGCGCCGCCGGCATTGTTGATGGGCTGGCTGATTCCGCCACCGTGGCAGCCGGGGGGTCGCGCGCCGACCGCGTCGCTGGCGCTGCGGGTTCCATTGCCCGGCACCACATTCATCAACGCCGCCAACGACGTGGAGTTTCTGCATCCGATCCTGGAGGGCGATCGGCTCACTGCCGTGGAGGAGTTGGTGTCGGTGTCGCCGGAGAAGCGGACCCGGCTGGGCGTAGGACATTTCGTGGAGACGCTGGAGACCTATCGCCGCCAGGACGGCGCTGTCGTCGCCACCTCCCGCAACACGCTGTTCCGATTCACGCCCGAGCAGGCTCCGTGAGCGAACTGGACTGGAACGCGATCAGCATTCCCACCGAGCTCCCGGATGTGCGCGACGACATCAGTTACCAACGGGTGGTCGAAAACGCCGGTGCTACCTGGGACTACTTCCCCGGCCACTTCGACCCGGCCTACGCGCAAAGTCAAGGCAACCCAACGATTTTCGTCAATACGATGCACCTGGCGGGATTCGCCGACCGGATCGCCACCGACTGGGCCGGACCGGCCAGTCGCGTGGTGCGACGCTCCATGCGGCTGGTGGGCTCCATCTATGCGGGCGACACGATGGTCGGCCGCGGGCGGGCGGTGGCCAAGCGCCGCGACGACACCGTAGACCCGCCCCGCTACCTCGTCGACCTGAACATCGAGGTGCGCAACCAGCACGATGTGCTGTGCTGCCCGGTGCAGATCACTCTGCAGCTTCCCCAACCGCTTTGAGCGGCGGTAACTTTCCGTTGCAGGCCACCGACTGCAACTCAACGTATTCGTCGAGACCCTCCGGCCCGAACTCGCGCCCGATCCCCGAGTGCTTGAATCCGCCGAACGGCGTGCTGATGTCGAGCATGTACATGTTGATGCCGTAGGTGCCGGTGCGTACGCGGGCCGCGATATCCAGTCCGTGGGCGGTGTCGGCCGTCCACACCGAGCCGGCCAGGCCGTACTCGCTGTCGTTGGCGATCCGGACCGCGTCGTCCTCGTCGGCGTAGGTGAGCACCGTCAGAACCGGACCGAAGATCTCCTCGCGCGCGATCCGCATCCCGTTGTCGGCATCGGTGAACAGCGTGGGGCGCACGTACCAGCCGCGCGGCCCGGGGGAGTCGGCGCCGCCGACCACCACGCGGGCGCCCTGCTGTTGTCCCGACCGGATGTAGTCCTGCACGCGCTGCTGTTGACGTTGCGCGACTAGGGGTCCGATATCGGTGTTGTCGTCGGTCGGGTCGCCGACGGTGAGGCTCGACATCATGTCGGCCAAGGCGTCGACGAGTTCGTCATGACGGTGTCGGCTGACCAGGATGCGGGTTTGGGCGACACAGGCCTGGCCGTTGTTCATCAGGCCGGCGGTCTTCAGCCCGGCCACCGTCTTTGCGATGTCGGCGTCGTCGAGCACGATGGCCGCGGACTTTCCGCCCAGCTCCAGGCTCACCCGCTTCAACTGCTCGCCACACAGCGCCGCGATGCGCCGTCCAGTGGCGCTGGATCCGGTGAAAGCGATTTTGTCCACCCCCGGATGCCGAACCAGCGCCTCGCCGATGTCCGGGCCGCCGGTCACGACCGACACGACGCCGCCGGGCAGCTCGAGCTGCTCGATCATCTCGGCCAACCACAAAGCGTCCAAAGGGGTTTCGGGGGCAGGCTTGATGACCACACTGCATCCGGCGATCAGCGCCGGAATGAGTTTGGGCATGATCAGGCATTGCGGCACATTCCACGGCACGATCGCGCCCACCACACCGACCGGGGCGCGGCGTAGATGTGCTTCGCCCAGCACGCCCCTGCGGCGCTCGACCCAGGGGAACTCGCGGGCGGCTGCGAGTGTCAGATGAATCATCGAAGCCGCCCCGGCAGCCTGACCGAGCCGGCTGAAACTCCGCGGCGACCCCATCTGCGCCGTGATCAGGTCGGCCATCTCCTCGATGTGGCGCCCATAGATAGCGGCCAGCTGTTCGACCTTGCGCATCCGTTCATGCGGCTCGAGCCGCGGCCACGGGCCGTGGTCGAACGCTTGCCGGGCGGCGGCGACCGCGGCGTCCACGTCACCGGCCGAGCCGGCAGGTACCTCCGCGATGGGCTCCTCGGTGTGCGGCGAGACGACCGTGATGCGTCGCGAGGTGGACGGTTTGCGCCACCGTCCGCCGATGAACAGTTTGTCGTAGGAACGGAGACTCGCCGTCATGGGGGCAACCACCTCAGGGCAGGCGACGGTAATTTCGCTATTGATGCTAACATAGCCAAAAAAGCGGGGTTTCCTTCGACGCGAGGCGTGACGTGACCGGCGATTGGCGTAACTACCCGTTCGAATTGGTGCCCGGGGACAGCCAAATGGATTTTCCCGCGGCAGAAGGTCAGCACCCTGATCAGGAGTCCGACACCTGGTTCATCGCCGGCGAACTCGCCGCAGCCGACCGATCGTTTGCGTTTCTGACCATCTTCAACAGGAACCGGCCCGGTGGCAGCATCGTCGCCGACTTCTACACGCTGGCGCTGTTCGATCTCGACACCGGTGAGTACGGCACCTACACCGACTACGACATGCCGCCTGCGAGCATGGAACCGGGTGCGACACCGAAAATGTCAAGTGCCGTCGGATATCTCGACGTGGCCTACGACACCGGCACGGGTACCGCTCGCTGGGCGACGTTGCGCGACGCCGACGGTGCGCTGCGGCCCTACAGCTATGAGATCAGCCTGGTGGGCACCGACCAGGTGGGCCAACCCATGCGTTTGGACCTCACCGTCACCCCCACCCGGGCGCCGACCCCACTGGGGGCGTCGACGTATAACGGCAAGATCGCCTGCTTCGGCCAGGACGACACGTATTCGTACTTCCAGACCGGTATGACGATGTCCGGGACCCTGCGTTGGGGCGCGACGGAAGAACAGGTCAGTGGCACGGCCGGGCACGTTGACCGGCAGTGGTTTCCCAAGTACGCGGGTGGGGGAACCGGTGAACCGCCCCGCACCCGGTCGCACGAGTGGCGCACGATCAACTTCGACAATGGCGTCGACATGAGCATCTGGCGACAGTTCCTGCGCACCGAAGGCAATGCGCTGCAACCGTTTACCGGCATCACGACGAGCTATCCCGACGCGCGGCCGCCGCAGTGCGCCGAGGACTTCGAGGTGACGATCGACAGCTACGTCCGGTGGCCCGATGCGATCCGGACCCTCATCCGTCCACCCAGCAAGGCCAGGTACATGCCGGATCGGCATCGGATAACCTGTGCTGCACTGGGTTTGGACATCGTGGGTGAGCCGCTGGTAGCGGCCCCAGCGCACGGCCTGCCGATCGAGTACATGGAAGGCCCGTACCGCTACCGCGGCACGTTGGCCGGCGAGGCGGTAACCGGATTCGCGTTCAACGAGCGGTCGCTGGCGATGTACCGGGATTGGGAGTTGGTAGACGTGCTGGCCACCGTCGCTGATGACCCGTCAGTGCAGGACGCGGTCGATCAATTGCAGTCGATGCTGGCGGCGGGCCGACGCGACGAGGCCCGCGCGCTGATCACGAAACTGCTGGCCACCCAGCACGAGCCGGTGTCCGTTCTCGACGATCTGGCCACCGCGCTGTCAGAAGACTGAGCCCAGTGTCGCGATCGCACGCTCCCACGCGATGTGTCGATGCTGAAGGCCAGGCTCATTGCGGCCGAACCGCAGCCGTTGCCGGGCACCGGATTCCAGATTCGCCTGCAGACCCTCGACCAGGCGGTAGTCCTCGTCGCGAACGGTAGCGTGCGCGTACTCGAACACGGCTTGTGCGCCGGCGGCGACCGATTCGTCGGACATGTCCAGCGGTGTGGAGTTCTGGTGAACGGTGGTCGACCGGCCCGGCAGGTCGCCCGGGTAGACGCGGAACAGTTCGCCGTTGGCGATCGTCACCGAAATCACGATGTTGGGGAACAGCGCGTAGATGACCACCAGGTTGTTCAGCGGAATCCACTGGTCCTCAGGAGTGCCGTCCAGATCATGGATTGTGTTGAGCGGGAAGATCAATCGGTGGTGCGGCCCGAACGCGTCGAACACGGTGCAGTTACTGCGGGCGATGGTCGCGAAGGTCTTCTCGTGCACGGTGGCGAAGTGATAGTTCTCGGCGAAGGTGTCGATCGCGAGCTTCCAGTTGATGGGGGAGTCGAGCACCTTCTCACCCAGTGGCGACCACCGGCCGACGCCCCACGAATCAAGTTCCTCGGCCAGCGGACCCAGGTGCGCCGCCACGTCCAGATGTGACCCGGGAGTCATTGCCACCCAGAGGAATCCGGCGAATTCGGTGGCGGGCAGCTCGGTCAGCCCGTCGGCCTTCACCGTCACATCGGGAAAGCCTTCGCGCCCCGGGACGGCGACCAGGCGGCCAGTGTTGTCGTATGTCCAGGCGTGGTACGGGCACGTGAAGCGCTTGGCCACGCCACAGCCCGATGCCACCTGTGCCTGCCGGTGCAGACAGACATTGTCGAAAGCCCGGACCGAACCGTCGGTGCTTCTGGTCAGCAGGATGGATCGGCCCATCACCGTCTTCGTGCAGTACGCGCCCGGGCGGCCGAGTTCGGAGGCGTAGCCGACCAACTGGGGGCTGGCCATCACCATGGCGCGGTCGCGCTCGTGCCGCTCTGCCGAGGTGTATTCGCGCGCGTCGATCAGATGCTCGGCGGGCGCCAGGTCAGTTGTCTTGTCGCGCGCCAGCTTCAGGGCGCGGCGGGTGAGGTCGATGAGCTGGTCATGTTGCATCCCGAAACCCCCGGGTTTAGCGATTGCCTGTGGCTAACTTTACTAACTTTATAGTGACAACAAAATGCGGCCGTACCTACCCCGTCGGGTCGGAGCTTGCCTGGCGGCGTTGCGACAAAGTGACACACCTGTGACTTGTGAGGTCCCTGAGCCTGTTGAGGTTGTTGCGTACCCTGTGCGATGTGCCGGTATCGCGACGTGACGTGCTGAAACTCGCCGCCGCGACGCCGGGCCTGCTCGGGCTCGGGGTCGCAGCGGCATCGGTGTGCGCTGCGCCGGCGTCGGCCTCGCTGGGCACATTGCTGGACTATGCGGCAGGTGTCATCCCGGCCAGTCAGATCAGGGCAGCGGGTGCGGTCGGGGCTATCCGATACGTGTCGGATCGCCGGCCCGGTGGCAACTGGATGCTCGGAAAGCCGATTCAGCTCGCTGAAGCCCAGGACCTGCACGGCAGCGGTCTCAAAATCGTCTCGTGTTACCAATTCGGCAAGGGCAGCTCCTCCGACTGGCTGGGTGGGGCGGCGGCCGGCATCCAGCACGCCAAGCGGGGCGCAGAGCTGCACGCCGCGGCCGGGGGTCCCGCCGCGGCCCCGATCTACGCGTCGATCGACGACAACCCGTCGTTGGAGCAGTACAAGAACCAGATCGTGCCGTATCTGCGCTCCTGGGAATCGGTCATCGGGCACCAGCGCACGGGCGTGTACGCGAACTCCAAGACCATCGACTGGGCCCTGCAGGACGGATTGGGCAGCTACTTCTGGCAGCACAACTGGGGCTCGCCCCAGGGCTACACCCACCCCGCGGCGCATCTGCATCAGGTGGAGATCGACAAACGGTCGGTGGGCGGCGTCGGCGTCGACGTCAACGAGATTCTCAAGCCGCAGTTCGGCCAGTGGGCGTGAGCCGGCCGGTTTCTAAGACTTCGACAAACATTCCAGCAAACACTCGTTCGCTCAGTGCACACCGTCGCCTACACCGATGAATCGGGTCGGCCGCGACCCGTGACATCGACGGTTGCCGACACAGCTGAAATTTTTGACATAACGATTTGGTAACAATGCTGCTTTGAACAGCGCCGTTATAGCTACTCGACCGTAACCACCTGCATGCAGGACGTTTGTTCGGGACGCTCGTGCCACCCATTTGGGCCGGTGTTACCCGCGACACGGTTACCCGCGCGTAGAACTCGTCAGTAACCTTCCGACGTCAAGAAAACGTACAGGCCCTTATGACACTCTTATGGGGTCCGATGCAGGTCGATGCCGCCTCTTCACGGAGGGTCCAGGCGCCGACAAAGCACCGGTCAGACGACTGTCGGCTGCGATTCGGTGTGGAATCGCCCGGATTGTGACGGGGCCTTTTGGCAGGGGCCGGCCCGAACGAACGACACGTGGCACACGCAGACGCGCGACACAGACGCATACAGGAGATTAAAAGGTGACGATCCACGAGCAAGATAGCCTCTCGGCCGACCGCGACGGCAGTGGACCGCACAGCGCCCACGCTCTGGTCGATCGGCTTACAGCGGGCGAGCCCTACGCGGTCGCGTTCGGCGGCCAGGGCAGCGCCTGGCTGGAGACGCTCGAGGAGCTGGTCTCGGGGGCCGGCATCGAATCGGAACTGGCTGAGCTGGTCGGCGAGGTGCAGCTGCTGCTCGAGCCCGTCGCCAAAGAACTGGTCGTGGTCCGTCCGATCGGCTTCGAGCCGCTGCAATGGGTCCGTGCCCTGGCGGCCGAGGACACCGTTCCCTCGGAAAAGCACCTGACGTCGGCGGCGGTGTCGATACCGGGCGTCCTGCTCACACAGGTTGCCGCGGTTCGCGCGCTGGCACGCCAGGGCATGGACCTGATCGAAACCCCGCCGGTAGCGCTGGCAGGGCACTCTCAGGGCGTGCTGGCGGTGGAGGCGCTCAAAGCCGGCGGCACCCGTGACGTGGAGTTGCTGGCCATGGCTCAGCTCGTCGGCGCAGCCGGCACGCTGGTGGCGCGCCGTCGTGGTATTTCGGTGCTCGGCGACCGGCCACCGATGGTGTCGGTCACCAACGCCGACCCCGAGCGCATCAGCCAGCTACTCGACGAGTTCGCGCAGGACGTACGCACGGTCCTCCCGCCGGTGCTGTCGATTCGAAACGGCCGCCGGTCCGTCGTCATCACCGGAACCCCCGAGCAGCTGTCGCGGTTCGAGCTCTATTGCCAGCAGATCTCCGAGAAAGAGGAAGCCGACCGCAAGAACAAGCTGCGGGGCGGCGACGTTTTCGCGCCGGTCTTCGATCCGGTCAAGGTCGAGGTCGGCTTCCACACGCCGCGGTTGTCCGACGGCATCGACATCGTCGGCGGCTGGGCCGAGAAGGTCGGCCTGGACGTCGCGCTCGCCCGAGAGATGGCCGAGGCCATCTTGGTCCGCAAGGTCGACTGGGTCGACGAGATCACCAAGGTGAATGACGCCGGCGCCCGCTGGATTCTTGACCTGGGCCCCGGTGACATCCTCACCCGGCTGACCGCGCCGGTGATCCGCGGCCTGGGCATCGGCATCGTGCCTGCGGCCACCCGCGGCGGCCAGCGCAACCTGTTCACCGTCGGCGCCACCCCGGAGGTGGCCCGTGCCTGGTCCAGCTACGCTCCGACGGTTGTCCGCCTGCCCGACGGCAGGGTCAAGCTGTCGACCAAGTTCACCCGGCTGACCGGCCGGTCGCCCATCCTGCTCGCCGGCATGACCCCGACCACCGTCGACGCCAAGATTGTGGCCGCCGCGGCCAACGCCGGGCACTGGGCCGAGCTGGCCGGCGGCGGGCAGGTGACCGAAGAGATCTTCGCCGCCCGCGTCGCGGAGCTGTCCCAGCTGCTCGAGCCCGGCCGCACCTATCAGTTCAACGCGCTGTTCCTGGACCCGTACCTGTGGAAGTTGCAGCTGGGCGGAAAGCGCCTGGTGCAGAAGGCGCGCCAGTCCGGCGCCGCCATCGACGGCGTCGTGGTCAGCGCCGGAATCCCGGACCTGGAAGAAGCCGTCGAGCTGATCGAGGAACTCAACGACATCGGCATCAGCCACGTCGTCTTCAAGCCCGGGACCATCGAGCAGATCCGCTCCGTCATCCGCATCGCCACCGAGGTGCCCACCCGCCCGGTGATCATGCACATCGAGGGCGGCCGCGCCGGTGGGCACCACTCCTGGGAAGACCTGGACGACCTGCTGCTGGCGACGTACTCGGAGCTGCGCTCGCGCTCCAACATCACCGTCTGCGTCGGCGGCGGGATCGGCACGCCGGAGCGTGCCGCCGACTACCTGTCGGGGCGCTGGGCGCAGGACTACGGCTTCCCGCTGATGCCAATCGACGGGATCCTGGTCGGTACCGCCGCGATGGCGACGCTGGAATCCACCACGTCACCCTCGGTGAAGAAGATGCTGGTGGAAACCGGCGGCACCGATCAATGGATCGGCGCCGGAAAAGCCCAGGGCGGCATGGCTTCCAGCCGCAGCCAGTTGGGCGCCGACATTCACGAGATCGATAACAGCGCCTCGCGCTGCGGTCAGCTGCTCGACGAGGTGGCCGGTGACGCGGATGCCGTCGCGGAGCGTCGCGACGAGATCATCGCCGCGATGGCCAAGACCGCCAAGCCGTATTTCGGCGACGTCGGCGACATGACCTACCTGCAGTGGCTCCGGCGCTACGTCGAACTGGCCATTGGAGAAGGCAATTCGACCGCAGACACCGCGGCGCCGGGCAGCCCGTGGCTGGCCGACACCTGGCGCGAGCGGTTCGCGGAGATGCTCAAGCGGGCCGAAGCACGTTTGCACGCAAAGGATTTCGGTCCTATCGAGACTCAGTTCGGCGACGCCGCGCTGCTGGAAGACCCGGAGCGCGCCATCACCACGCTGGTGACGCACTACCCCGACGCCGAGACGGTGCAGCTGCACCCGGCCGACGTGCCGTTCTTCATCTCCCTGTGCAAGACCCTCGGCAAGCCGGTGAACTTCGTGCCGGTCATCGACAAGGACGTCCGCCGCTGGTGGCGCAGCGACTCGCTGTGGCAGGCCCACGACGCGCGCTATGACGCCGACCAGGTCTGCATCATCCCCGGCCCCGCGGCGGTCGCGGGCATCACCCGGCTGGACGAACCGGTCGGCGAGCTGCTGGACCGCTTCGAGCAGGCCGCCATCGACGAGGTGTTGGGCAGCGGGGCCGAGCCGCAAGACGTGACCGCACGCAGGCTCGGTCGCGCCGACATCCGCGGACCGCTGGCCGTGGTGCTCGACGCGCCCGACGTGCTGTGGGCGGGTCGCACCACCATCAACCCGGTGCACCGCATCGCCGAGCCGGGCGACTGGCAGGTACACGAAAACCGCACCGCGACACACACATCCACCGGATCACGCTTGCAGGTGACATCCGACAGCGTCACCCTGAGCGTGCCGGTCTCGGGCACCTGGATCGACATCCAGTTCACCCTGCCCCCCAACACCATCGACGGCGGCATCCCCGTCGTCTCCACCGAAGACGCAACCGCCGCAATGCGTTCCGTGCTGGCCATCGCGGCCGGCGTGGACGGGCCGGACTCGCTGCCCGAGGTGGTCAACGGCACCGCCACCCTGACGGTGGACTGGGACCCCGAACGGGTCGCCGACCACACCGGGGTCACCGCGACCTTCAGCGAGCTCCTGGCCCCGAGCCTGACCACCGTGCCCGACGCGCTCGTCGGACATTGCTGGCCGGCCGTTTTCGCCGCCATCGGCGCGGCTGCCACGGATGCCGGTGTCCCGGTGGTGGAAGGCCTGCTCAGCCTTGTGCACCTGGACCACGCCGTCCAGTTGGCCGGTCAGTTGCCCAAGGAACCGGCTCGATTGACCATCGCCGCAACCGCTTCCGAGGCCGTCGACACCGACATGGGACGAGTCGTCCCGGTCACCGTCGCCGTCACCGCGAGTGACGGCGCCGCCGTCGCCACCATGGAGGAGCGGTTCGCGATCCTGGGTCGCACCGGCGCCGCCGAACTCTCCGACCCCGCCCGGGCCGGTGGCGCGGTCTCCGAGAACGCCACCGACACCCCACGTCGCCGGCGCCGCGACGTCACGATCGGCGCACCGGTCGACATGCGCCCGTTCGCCGAGGTGTCCGGGGACCACAACCCCATCCACACCGACAAGGCTGCCGCCCTGCTGGCCGGGCTGGAATCGCCGATCGTGCACGGCATGTGGCTGTCCGCCGCAGCACAGCACGCGGTGACCGCCACGGACGGGCAGGCGCGGCCGCCCGCCCGCCTGATCGGCTGGACCGCCCGCTTCCTCGGCATGGTGCGCCCCGGTGACGAGGTTGACTTCCGGGTCGACCGGGTCGGCATCGACCAGGGCGCAGAGGTTTTGGAGGTTGCCGCCCGGATCGGATCCGATCTGGTGATGTCAGCGACCGCGCGGCTGGCCTCGCCGAAGACGGTCTACGCGTTCCCCGGCCAGGGCATCCAGCACAAGGGCATGGGCATGGACGTTCGGGCCCGTTCCAAGGCGGCCCGCAAGGTCTGGGACGAGGCCGACCGCTTCACCCGCGACACGCTGGGCTTCTCGGTGCTGCACGTGGTCCGGGACAACCCGACCAGCATCATCGCCAGCGGCGTGCACTACCACCACCCGGACGGCGTGCTGTTCCTGACGCAGTTCACCCAGGTCGCGATGGCGACGGTAGCGGCCGCGCAGGTGGCCGAGATGCGCGAGCAGGGCGCCTTCGTCGAAACCGCGATCACCTGCGGCCACTCGGTCGGTGAATACACCGCGCTGGCCTGCGTCAGCGGCGTGTTCGAACTGGATGCGTTGCTGGAGGCCGTGTTCCACCGCGGCTCCAAGATGCACGACATCGTGCCGCGCGACGAGTTGGGCCGCTCCAACTACCGCCTGGCCGCCATCCGGCCCTCCCAGATCGACCTGCCCGACGACGAGGTCACCGAATTCGTGGCCGGAATCGCCGAGCGCACCGGGGAATTTCTGGAGATCGTCAACTTCAACCTGCGCGGTTCGCAGTATGCGATCGCCGGCACGGTCCGCGGACTGGAAGCCTTGGAGGAAGAGGTCGAGCGGCGCCGCGAAATCACCGGCGGCAAGCGCTCGTTCATCCTGGTGCCCGGTATCGACGTGCCGTTCCACTCGCGGGTGCTGCGGGTGGGTGTGGCCGAGTTCCGTCGGTCGCTCGAGCGCCTGATGCCGCGCGACAAGGATCCCGACGTCATCATCGGGCGCTACATCCCCAACCTGGTCCCGCGGCCGTTCACCCTGGACCGCGACTTCATCCAGGAGATCCGCGATCTGGTGCCCGCCGAGCCGCTCGACGAGATCCTTGCCGACTACGACACGTGGCGTAATGAGCGCCCGCGCGACCTGGCGCGCAAGGTCCTGATCGAGCTGCTGGCATGGCAGTTCGCCAGCCCGGTGCGCTGGATCGAGACGCAGGACCTGCTGTTCATCGAGGAGGCCGCTGGCGGCCTGGGCGTGGAGCGGTTCGTCGAGATCGGGGTGAAGACCGCGCCGACCGTCGCGGGCCTGGCCACCAATACCCTCAAGTTGCCCGAATATGCGCACAGCACAATCGAAGTGCTCAACGCCGAGCGCGACGCGGCGGTGCTGTTCGCCACCGACACCGACCCGGAGCCGGAAGACGAACCGGTTGAGGATTCCGACTCGGCCGCGTCTGAGGCCGCACCGTCTGAGGCCGCGCCGGCCGCGCCGGCGCCAGCGGCTCCGTCCGGAGCTCCGCGCCCCGATGACATCGGATTCGACGCCGCCGACGCCACTTTGGCCCTGATCGCCATCTCGGCCAAGATGCGCCTGGACCAGATCGAGCCGCTGGACTCGATCGAGTCGATCACCGATGGCGCCTCGTCGCGGCGTAACCAGCTGCTGGTCGACCTCGGCTCCGAGCTGAACCTCGGCGCCATCGACGGCGCCGCCGAGGCCGACCTGGCCGGGCTGCGCGCGCAGGTCACCAAGCTGGCCCGCACCTACAAGCCATTCGGCCCAGTGCTTTCCGACGCGATCAACGACCAGCTGCGCACGGTGCTCGGACCCTCGGGCAAGCGGCCGGCGGCGATCGCCGAACGCGTGACGAAGACGTGGGAGCTGGGCGAGGGCTGGGCCAAGCACGTCACCGTCGAGGTGGCGCTGGGCACCCGCGAAGGCACCAGCGTGCGGGGCGGCGCAATGGGCCACCTGCACGAGGGCGCGCTGGCCGACGCCGCGTCGGTGGACAAGGTCATCGACGCCGCGGTGACCTCCGTCGGCGCCCGGCTGGGGATCCCCGTCTCGATGCCGTCCGCGGGCGGAGGGGGCGGTGCGACCGTCGACGCCGCGGCGCTGAGCGAGTTCACCGACCAGATCACCGGCCGTGATGGCGTGCTGGCCTCGGCGGCCCGTCTGGTGCTGGGTCAGCTTGGCCTGGACGACCCGGTCACCGCTCCGACTGGGGCTAGCGATGCCGAGCTGATCGACCTCGTCACCGCCGAATTGGGCGCGGACTGGCCACGTTTGGTGGCGCCGACGTTCGACGGCAAGAAGGCCGTCGTCTTCGACGACCGCTGGGCCAGCGCCCGTGAGGACCTGGTCAAACTGTGGCTCACCGACGAGGGTGACATCGACGCCGACTGGCTGCGGCTGTCCGAGCGTTTCGAGGGAGCCGGACACGTCGTCGCCACCCAGGCCACCTGGTGGCAGGGTAAGTCGCTGGCCGCCGGCAAGCAGATCCACGCCTCGCTGTACGGCCGGATCGCCGCCGGCGCGGAGAACCCCGACCCCGGTCCCCACAGCAGCGAAATCGCCGTGGTGACAGGCGCTTCCAAGGGCTCGATCGCCGCCTCGGTGGCAGCCCGGCTGCTCGACGGCGGTGCCACGGTCATCGCCACCACGTCCAAGCTCAACGACGAGCGGCTGGCGTTCTACCGCACCCTCTACCGCGACCACGCCCGCTACGGCGCGGCGCTGTGGGTGGTGCCGGCCAACATGGCCTCCTACTCCGACATCGACGCACTGGTCGAGTGGATCGGCAATGAGCAGAGCGAAAGCCTTGGGCCGCAGTCGATTCACATCAAGGACGCACAGACCCCGACGCTGCTGTTCCCGTTCGCGGCCCCACGCGTGGTCGGTGACCTGTCCGAGGTCGGTGCCCGCGCCGAGATGGAGATGAAGGTGCTGCTGTGGGCCGTGCAGCGGCTGATCAGCGGGCTGTCGAAGATCGGCGCCGAACGTGACATCGCCTCGCGACTGCACGTGGTGCTTCCCGGCTCGCCCAACCGCGGAATGTTCGGCGGCGACGGCGCCTACGGCGAGGCCAAGTCGGCGCTGGACGCCGTGGTGACCCGTTGGCACGCGGAAACGTCGTGGGCGGAACGGGTCAGCCTGGCGCACGCGCTGATCGGCTGGACCCGTGGCACCGGGCTGATGGGTCACAACGACGCCATCGTCACCGCCGTCGAAGAGGCCGGCGTCACGACCTACTCGACTGATGAGATGGCCGGGTTCCTGCTCGACCTTTGCGATGTGGAATCCAAAGTGGCCGCAGCCAGTTCGCCGATCAAGGCGGACCTGACCGGCGGCCTGGCCGAGGTCAACCTCGACATGGCCGAACTGGCGGCCAAGGCCCGCGAGGAGATGACCGCCGAGTCGCACGCCGACGACGACGCGCCGACCGAAGGCACCATTTCTGCGCTGCCGTCACCGCCCCGCGGATACACCCCGGCACCGCCACCGGAATGGGCCGACCTCGACGTCGACCCGGCCGACCTGGTGGTAATCGTCGGTGGTGCCGAACTGGGTCCGTACGGATCGTCGCGCACCCGCTTCGAGATGGAGGTCGAGAACGAACTGTCGGCCGCCGGCGTTCTCGAACTCGCCTGGACCACCGGACTGATCCGCTGGGAGGACGACCCCCAACCGGGTTGGTACGACACACAATCCGGCGATCTGGTGGACGAGTCCGAACTGGTCGAGCGGTACCACGACGCCGTCGTGGAACGTTGCGGCATCCGCGAGTTCGTCGACGACGGCGCGATCGACCCCGACCACGCCTCGCCGCTGCTGGTGTCGGTGTTCCTGGACAAGGACTTCACCTTCGTCGTGTCGTCGGAAGCCGAGGCCCGGTCCTTCGCCGAGTTCGACCCCGAGCACACCGTGATCCGTCCGGCGCCCGATTCGGGGGACTGGCAGGTCACCCGCAAGGCCGGCACCGAAGTCCGGGTTCCGCGCAAGACCAAGCTGTCGCGAGTCGTCGGCGCGCAGATCCCGACCGGGTTCGACCCGACGGTGTGGGGGATCAGCCCCGACATGGCCACCTCGATCGACCGGGTGGCGCTGTGGAACATCGTGACAACGGTGGATGCGTTCCTGTCCGCCGGGTTCAGCCCGGCCGAGGTGATGCGTTACGTGCACCCGAGCCTGGTGGCCAGCACCCAGGGCACCGGCATGGGCGGCATGACATCGATGCAGACCATGTACCACGGAAACCTGCTCGGCCGTAACAAGCCGAACGACATCCTGCAGGAAGTTCTGCCGAATGTCGTTGCGGCGCATGTGGTGCAGTCGTACGTGGGTAGCTACGGGTCGATGATCCACCCGGTCGCGGCCTGTGCGACGGCGGCGGTGTCGGTCGAGGAGGGCGTCGACAAGATCCGGCTCGGCAAGGCCGAGCTGGTGGTGGCCGGCGGCTTGGACGACCTGACGCTGGAGGCCATCATCGGCTTCGGTGACATGGCCGCCACCGCCGACACGTCGATGATGCGTGGGCGCGGCATCGAGGACTCGAAGTTCTCCCGGCCCAACGACCGGCGCCGGCTGGGCTTCGTCGAAGCCCAGGGCGGTGGCACCATCCTGCTCGCGCGCGGCGATCTGGCACTGCGGATGGGACTGCCGGTGCTGGCCGTGGTGGCCTTCGCGCAGTCCTTCGGCGACGGAGTGCACACCTCGATCCCGGCGCCGGGACTCGGCGCGCTGGGCGCCGGCCGCGGCGGAAGGGATTCGGCGCTGGCGCGCTCGCTGGCCAAGCTGGGTGTGACCGCCGACGACATCGCGGTGGTGTCCAAGCACGACACTTCGACGCTGGCCAACGACCCCAACGAGACGGAGCTGCACGAGCGGCTCGCCGACTCGCTGGGACGTTCCGAGGGGGCGCCGCTGTTCGTGGTGTCGCAGAAGAGCCTGACCGGTCACGCCAAGGGTGGTGCGGCGGTCTTCCAGACGATGGGGCTGTGCCAGATGCTGCGCGACGGGGTCATCCCGCCCAACCGCAGCCTGGACTGCGTCGACGACGAGCTCGCCGGTTCGTCGCACTTCGTCTGGCTGCGCGACACGCTGCGGCTCGGCGACAAGTTCCCGCTCAAGGCCGGACTGCTCACCAGCCTCGGGTTCGGCCATGTGTCGGGTCTGGTCGCGCTGGTGCACCCGCAGGCGTTCATCGCCTCACTGGACGCCGGCCAGCGGGCTGACTATCAGCGGCGTGCGGACGCGCGGCTGCTGGCCGGTCAGCGCCGTCTCGCGTCGGCGATCGCCGGTGGCGAGCCGATGTACCAGCGACCGCCGGACCGCCGGTTCGACCACGACGCGCCGGAGAAGCGACAGGAGGCTTCCATGCTGCTGAACCCGGCCGCCCGGTTGGGCGACGACCAGATCTATGGGGCCTACCAGGTCTCTGCCGAGTGACTCACCGGATCCGTTAACCTGGCCACCCATGGGAATCGTCGGAATCGGGATTGACCTTGTCTCCATACCTGATTTCGCTGAGCAGGTCGACCAGCCGGGAACGGTGTTCGCGGAGACCTTCACTCCGGGTGAGCGCCGCGACGCCTCTGACAAGAGTTCGTCGGCGGCGCGTCACCTGGCCGCCCGTTGGGCGGCCAAGGAGGCGGTGATCAAGGCGTGGTCCGGTTCCCGGTTCGCCCAGCGGCCGGTGTTGCCGGAGGACATCCACCGCGACATCGAGGTGGTCACCGACATGTGGGGCCGGCCGCGGGTCCGGTTGAGCGGTGAGATCGCCAAGCATCTGGCCGACGTGACCATTCACGTGTCGCTGACGCACGAAGCCGACACCGCGGCCGCGGTCGCGATCCTGGAGACCTCGTAGCGCGAGCAGACACAAAATCGCCGTGGAGCTTGCGCTCCAACGCGATTTTGTGTCTGCTCGCGCGGGTGGGTGGGGGACCTTGGTGGCGGTCGGCGTGTCTCCGCCGACGCGGCAAATGTGCAGGTTGTCACTCGCACTTTCGCTGCAGATTTGCAGTCTCGGTGGTTGTACTAGGCTGCCGCGCAACATGTTTGGCCAAGTTGCATTATGCGGCTGAATGAATTCATTTACACGAGGCGGCTGAAGTACTACTCTTTGTGGTACTACCGAACGTAGTAATACGTGCGACAGCCGGCTCGCAACGGCGCGGGTCCGGTGGTGAGGGGATGACCGCTGTGACGGCCCATGCAATCGACTCCCGCTACCATCCGTCGGCAACGCTGCGCCGGCAGCTGAACAAGGTCTTCCCGACGCACTGGTCGTTTCTGCTGGGTGAGATCGCGCTGTACAGCTTCATCGTGCTGCTGATCACCGGCGTGTATCTGACGTTGTTCTTCGACCCGTCGATGGCCGAGGTGACGTATCACGGCGTTTATCAGCCGCTGCGCGGCGTCGAGATGTCGCGGGCCTACGAGACGGCGCTGAACATCTCGTTCGAAGTCCGTGGCGGTCTGTTCGTCCGCCAAATCCACCACTGGGCGGCGCTGATGTTTGCCGCGTCGATCATGGTGCACCTGGCGCGGGTGTTCTTCACCGGTGCGTTCCGGCGGCCTCGCGAGGCCAACTGGGTGATCGGGTCGCTGTTGCTGATCCTGACGATGTTCGAGGGTTACTTCGGCTACTCGCTGCCCGACGACCTGCTGTCCGGCATCGGGTTGCGTGCGGCGCTGTCGTCAATCACGCTCGGATTACCGGTGATTGGAACATGGTTGCACTGGGCATTGGTCGGCGGCGACTTTCCCGGCACGGTATTGATACCGCGGCTGTACGCCCTGCACGTCCTGCTGATTCCGGGGATTCTGTTGGCGCTGATCGGATTGCATGTGGCGTTGGTGTGGTTCCAGAAGCACACCCAGTTCCCCGGACCGGGCCGCACCGAGCACAACGTGGTCGGCGTGCGCGTGATGCCGACCTTCGCGGTCAAGTCCGGCGCCTTCTTCGCATCCATCGTCGGTGTGCTGGGGTTCATGGGCGGACTGCTGCAGATCAACCCGATCTGGAACCTGGGACCTTACAAACCTTCTCAGGTGGCGGCCGGTTCGCAACCGGACTTCTACATGATGTGGCCGGACGGTCTGCAACGCCTATGGCCGGGCTGGGAACTGTACATCGGCCAGCACACGGTGCCGGCGACTGTCGCGATCGCGTTAATCATGGGTCTGGTCTTCATTCTGCTGACCGCGTATCCGTTCCTGGAGAAACGGTTCACCGGGGATCACGCGCATCACAACGTGTTGCAGCGACCGCGGGATGTGCCGGTGCGCACCGCAATCGGCGCCATGGCGATCAGTTTCTACCTGGTGCTCACCCTGGCGGCGATGAACGACATCATCGCGGTCACGTTCCATGTTTCGCTGAATGCCACCACCTGGATCGGGCGTATCGGCATGGTGCTGCTGCCGCCGCTGGTCTACTTCATCACCTACCGGTGGGCCGTCGGATTGCAGCGCAGCGATCGCGACGTTCTCGAACACGGCGTCGAGACCGGCATCATCAAGCGCCTCCCGCATGGCGCGTATATCGAAGTGCACCAGCCGTTGGCGCGTTCAATTCCGTTGAGCTATCAGGGCGCACCGCTGCCCAAGCGGATGAACAAGCTGGGCTCCGGCGGCTCACCGGGCAGCGGCGGCCTCCTGCTCGCAGACCCGGTCACCGAGGACGCGGCGCTGCGCGAGGCGGCCCACCGGGCCCGCCAGCGCGCGCTCACCGCCCTGCGCGACGCGAACAGGTAGGCCGAGCAGACGCAGAATCGCGCTGGAACATCTGTTCCAGCGCGATTCTGCGTCTGCTCGCGGGGGAAAGCTCGCGGGAAACCCGCGGGAGTTAGCGGGCCAGGCTGCGGGCGTAACCGGCGCCCATGCTCAGCAGCACCAGGCCCACGATGACGAACGCCGCCACCCGGAAGATGCCGTCGAGGGTGGCCAGGTCGAACAGGAACAGCTTGCCGGTGGCCGCACCAGTCAACGCCAGACCGGCGGTGATCGACTCGGTACGACGCTCCCCGCCGGCCAGCCGCAGCGCGTAGACGAAAAGTGCTGCGGCCATACCGATCCAGCAGATTGTCGCAGCCATGTGACCGGCCAGGAATCCGCCGCCGGTGCCACCGATGAAGACACCGGCCGTCACCGTGAAAGCCGTCACGGCGTAGACGATCAGCGCTGCCGCGGTGGCCATCAGCAAGCCAGCGGCTTCGGAGTCCAGCCATACCCGGGTCATCACCACCGCGAAGGCAATGACGAGCAGGCTGGCCGCCAGAGTGGACGCCGCGACCGCACCCGGCATCGCGGTGGCCCGCACCAACGCGTGCAGCGGCGCATAGCTGTAGAACAGTCCGCAGCCGATGATGCCGAATCCCAAAGCAATCCAGCGGGCCACGGTCTCCTGGCGGCCCACCATGGCGATGACGATGGCCAGTGCCAACAGCACCGGGCCTTCGACGTAACCGGAGCAGGCGACGGTGAGGGCGATCAGCCCTGAGATCGCCGACCACACCAACCAGATCTGCGTGACGATCCGCGGGTGCCGGTCAATGAGCGCGGCCGTCAACATGCCCACCGCCAACGCGGCCGCAAGAACGGCGGCCAACACACGATCTACCGAGATCGCAGCGGCCAGCACCGGGGCAGTGCCGACCGAGGTCAAAATAGCCAGCGCGCTGGGGTTTTTGGTGGACGGCAGCAGAATGAGACCGCTGGCGATCGCCAAGATTGCGGCCACCGCGCACGCACCGCCGAGCAGCCACGCGTTGTCGCGGGCCGCCGGCAACGCGACCAGCAACGGCAGCGTCGTCGCCGCGATCCGGGCGGCGTGCATCCAGGTCCAATCCTTGCCCAGCTGCACCGGCAGCGCGGAGGCGGAGAGTGCCAGCATGAAGCTGATCAGCAACAGGTGCACGCCGTGGGTGATCTCAGGTGCCAGCACGATCAGCGGCACCAGTACCAGCAGAGCCAGGTGTTCGGAGTCCCAGCGCCGGGCCAAGGCGAGTCCCGCACCGCCCACGACGGCGGCCAGGACCAGCCCGGCCGGTGCGGCCACCCACTTATAGATGGTGACGACCGCGACGACGTCCAGATACGCGGTGGCAATACCTGTGGCCGCCAACGCAATTGCTCCGATTCGGCCGCCGGGCCGTCCGCGCAACCGGACTGCGATCCCCAGCAACGCACCCGCCAAAGCGATGCCACCGGTTACCCGGATCTCCGGTCGAAGCAGCCCGGCCTGCGCGGCCAGCACCAGCAGCAGCACGACGCCGATCAGTGTCACCGCCACTCCGGCGACCGCGAGCAGCTTGCCGATCCAGCCGGATTCGGCGGGGTCGGACCCGGTGTCCGGGCGCTGGGCGGGAGGGGACACAACCGGCCTTGGCGGGTATTGGCGCGGAGGTCGGGGTGCGGGCGGCGCAACCGATGCGGGCTGCCAATACTGCCAGTAGTTCTGCCAGTACGACGCTGCCTCCTGCTGAGGCGATGCCTGCTGGGGCGCGACTGGCGGCGGTGGTACGAACACGGGCGCCGGGCGCGGAGCGGGCGCCTGCGGCGAAGCGGGCGCTGACTGCGGAGCGGGCGCTGGCGCGGGGGTGGCCTCAGTGTTGGCGAACAGCCTGTCCAACTGCGTGAGTTCGCCCGACACCCGGGACATTTGCCGGGCCAGGGCGTCGAACTCGTGCGAAAGCCGGCTGATCACAGCCTGATGCGACTCGGTCATGGTGTCCCACCCTGCCGGGGCGGCGGCGCCATCGGATGAGTAGGACTACCTGAATGCCGCTATTCGTCGAGTCCGTGCTCGATGGCGTAGCGCGTCAGCTCCACCCGGTTGGCTACCTGCAACTTGCGGAACGTCGCCTGCACATGGTTTTCCACCGTTCGATGGCTCAACGAGAGCCGCTCCGCAATTTGCTTGGAAGACAATCCTTTTGCCACGAATCGCAGTATCTCCGTCTCGCGCTCGGTGAGGCGGGGGGTGGCCGGGTCGGAGGTCGGGTTCGTTGCGATACGCCGGTATTCGCCCAGCACCAGCCCGGCCAGGCTCGGCGTGAACACGGCGCGCCCGGCCGCGGTGGCCCGCACCGCGTCTGCGAGTTCGGCCTTGGAGGCGCTCTTGACCAGGTATCCCGTCGCACCGGCCTTGACCGCTTCCAGCACGTCGTCGCGTTCGTCGGAGGCCGAGAGCACCAGGACTCTGGTGTCCGGCGACACCTCCAGGACCTCGGTCGTCGCCGCCACGCCGTCACCGTCGGCCAGTCGCATGTCCATCACCACCACGTCCGGCTTGACCACTGCCGCGCGCCGGCGTGCGGACGCGACACCGTCGGCGGTGGCGACCACTTTGAAACCGTCGTCGGCGAGGTCACGGGCCACCGCGTCCCGCCAGATCGGGTGGTCGTCGACGACCATCACCGTGGGCTCGGCCGCCTCAGTCATGACGGGGCACGCTCAATTCCCATTCCGTTCCCTCTCCCACACCGGTGTGCAGTTCGGCGCTGCCGCCCAACGATTTCAACCGTCCCACAATCGACTTCGAAATGCCCACGTGCCCTTGGTCAACCGCCTCCTGCAAGCGTCCGGGCGCAATGCCCACGCCGTCATCGCGGATGCTGACCGTGACGGCATCGCCCAGGTCCTCGAGCAGGACGAAGGTGCGGGCCTCCGGCCCGGCGTGCGCCCGCACGTTGTCCAGGGCGTTACCCACCGCCGCGTCCAGTTCGGTGGCGACATTTCCGTCCAGCACCACGGCGGTGCCGGGCAGGCTCATCGAGACGCGCTCGCCTTCCCGGCGGCGCAGCAGCGCCCGCACGTCGACCGTCCGGTCGCTCTCGCGTTCCATCTCGGTGGAGGTCACCCAACTGCGCAGCGCCCGTTCCTGTTCGCCGGCGAGCGTGGCGAGTTCGGATGCCGCGCCACCGATTTCGCGGCCTCTCTTGGCGACCAGCGCCAGCACCTGAATGACACCGTCGTGCACCTGGCGGGATAGCCGCTCCCGTTCTTCCAGAGCTGCCGACAGACGGGCCGCGCGTTGCAGTTCGTCGTGGGCACGCCGGGCCGTGCTGGCCGCGAGTCCCACCGCGAGACCGGCCGCCAACTCGACGATGATCGTCGCGTTGCGTCCCAGGTTGACGTTGATGTAGCCCTTGACGAACTCACTGGCTGCGGTGACCGCCAGCCCGGTCAACATGCCGCCGGTAGGGCCGAACTGCAGGGCCGCCGAGATGGTGGCGTTGCTGGCCCACAGGGTCGTCGGCCAGGTCTGATTGTTGTGGGCCCACTGCCCGGACGCGACCAACTCGGTCGACAGCATGAGCGCCACCACCACCACGAGTTCGGCGACCACCCACGCCGGCCGCCGGCCGAACCCGCGCAGGTATGCGAATGCGCACACTGCGCTCCAGCCGAGCAGCACGCCGAACAGCAACCAGCCCACCGCGGGATGACGCAGGTCCGAACTGATAGCGACGTGAAAGCCCAATGCGTAGAGGCAGCTCAGCAGCCGAAACAGCTGCGCCGCGCGCCACAGCGGTGTCGTCGGGTCGGGGCCGGTGCTCGCCATTACGGGCTCAGCATAGCCAGCTTCGCAGGCCCGACCGATCTGCTTCCTTCGGCTGTCGGTCAGTCTGTTGCTACGACCAACCCTATTGCGCACGTATGGAACAGCAGTTAGCCTTCGGAATATTACTCTGCGGTAAGTTACTGGGGGGTCGCCTGAGAAGTAGGTCCACGACTCGTCACGAGCACGACGTCGATCAACCGCGCGTTGCGCCGGTGATCGGCTGGACGGGAATGGTCTCCAGCTAACTTCGTTCGATCGCAGAGCGCGCGGAATGGCTGCTCTATTCATGCATATTAGGCACTCCCCAAGTGATGTTCTTGGGGGGCAATAGGCGCTGCTCAAGATTCAATCTTGGTACTTGAGTAAAAGTTCCTGCCAGTTGGCTGAGAATAGCGATTACCGTGCCGTCGCGCATTAAATTCATCTTCGTTCAGCGACCACTGGTCATTGCCCGCAGCTAATCAAAGGAGACGTAGATGTCTTTCGTGATCGCCGTACCCGAGTTGGTAGAGGTGGCAGCCGAAGACCTGGAGGGCATTAGATCAGCCGTGGGGGAGGCGACGGCATCCGCGGCGGCTGCGACGACATCTGTGTTGCCGGCCGGAGCCGACGAGGTGTCCACGGCGATCGCCGCACTGTTCGGTGCTCATGGCCAAGCCTTTCAGGCTTTCAGTACCCGGGCCACGTTGTTTCACAACGAGTTTGTCAGCCTATTGACTTCAGGTGCGGCGCAGTATGCCAGTGCCGAAGCGACTGCGGCAGCGCTGCTCGCCGGCTCCGGTGCCAGTGCGGGGACGTCGCCCATGGAGCCGCTGTCGTCATTCGCGGGTGCTGTCGCGGCCCCCTACCAGACGCTTTTCGCAAACACCGTCGCGAACCTACAGAGCCTGGGTAGTGCCATCGCGGCGAATCCGATGCCGTTCCTGCGTCAGTTAATCGCAAATCAAGGCAGTTACCTGCAGACAGCCGCAGTCGCGTTCGTCGATGCTGTTCGAAACGCGCCTGCTGCGATAGCCAACTTACCGCTCTCGATTCAGGGCAACATACAGGTCCTCGCGAATTTCCAACCCAGCGCTCTTGCGCAGTCGGTGATCAACAATCAGATCGGCTACTTCAACACGATCTCGACGTCACTTCAAGCTGCTGGCAAAGATTTCATGGCGGGCTTGCAGGCGTTGCCCGCCAGTTTCCAGGCAGCTGGCCAAGCCCTGCAGGCAGGAGATTTGCAGGGCGCGGTCGACGACGTGTCGGCCGGCTTCGTCAATCTGTTCCTGACCGGGTTCAGTGGTGAGCTCGACTTCGGCACCGGCTTCGTCAACGTAACGCCGGAGGGCGCCTTCGGAGATCTGACCCCGATCTTCGCCATCCCTGGACAGATGGCACAGAACTTCACCAACCTATTGCCCGCCGGTTCGATTCCGGCGATGATCTCCCAGAACCTCACCAACGTCATCGACACCGCGACCGACACGTCACAGTGGATCAACCTCGGTGTGAGCAGCCTTCCTATCCCTTTGCACGTCGGGTTGCCCGTCGTTCTGGCTCTCGACGCTGTAGGTCCCGTGCTCACCACCGGCGATGCGATGCAATCGAGCCTGGCGTCATTGTCGGCAGCGGTACAAACCGGCGATGTGGCCGGGGCCGCAGCCGCAATCCTGGCGGCCCCAGCGAACGTTGCCAACGGCTTCCTCAACGGGCAGACGGCGCTGCCACTGAATGCTGGGGTCTCTTTCCCAGGAGGCAGTGGGGTTCTAAATTCGACGACGTATCTGCCGCTGGGCGGGATACTCACTCCGCTGCAAGGTGGCCAACTCATCACAGACATCACGCCCGGAGTGCCCTTCCCTCTCGGCGGCGCGGAGTTCGGTGGCATCCTTCCCGGCCTATTGACCTACCTGCCCGAACAATTCGCGCAAGCCATTGGGGCAGTACCGCCTGCGCTCTAACTGCGATGCGGGACGCCAAGCCGGTAATGAAGTCGGTTTGGCTAGCCTCGGAGTCATGACTGATCTGGTTGAGCGGGTGCGCGAGGTACTGCCTTCGGTGCGGCGCGATCTCGAGGATCTGGTGCGGATCGAATCGGTGTGGGCCGACCCAGGCCGGCGCGACGAGGTGCAGCGCAGCGCCCGCATGGTCTCGGATTTGTTGTCCCAGGCGGGTTTTGACGATGTCCGTATCGTCACCGAAGGTGGTGCTCCGGCGGTCATCGCGCACCATCCCGCGCCGCCGGGTGCGCCCACCGTGCTGCTGTATGCCCACCATGACGTGCAGCCCGAGGGCGACCGGAGCCAGTGGCACTCGCCGCCCTTCGAGCCGACCGAACGCGACGGGCGGCTGTACGGCAGGGGCACGGCGGACGACAAAGCCGGCATCGCAACACATTTGGCGGCTTTCCGGGCACACGGTGGCCGGCCGCCGGTGGGAGTGACGGTGTTCGTCGAGGGGGAGGAGGAATCGGGCTCACCGACGTTGGGCCAGTTCCTGGCCGCCCACCGCGACGAGCTGGCCGCCGACGTGATCGTGATCGCCGACTCGGACAATTGGAGCACCGAGATTCCCGCGCTGACGGTGTCGCTGCGTGGAATGGCCGACTGCGTGGTGGAGGTCGCCACCCTGGATCACGGCCTGCACTCAGGACTCTGGGGTGGGGTGGTGCCCGACGCGCTTAGCGTGCTGGTGCGGCTGCTGGCCAGCCTGCACGACGATAACGGGAACGTCGCGGTCGAAGGGCTGCACGAAATGCGCAGCGCTGATCTGAAGTATCCCGAGTACCCGCCGGAACGGGTACGCAAGGAGTCGGGTCTGCTGGACGGCGTTACCGAGATCGGGTGCGGTTCGGTGCCGCAGCGGCTGTGGGCCAAGCCGGCGATCACGGTGATCGGAATCGATACGACGCCGGTCGCCGCCGCGTCGAACACGCTGATACCGCGGGCGCGGGCCAAGATCAGCATCCGGGTGGCGCCCGGTGGTGACGCAGCGAAGCACTTGGACGCGGTGGAGGACCATCTCAAGCGGCATGCCCCGTGGGGCGCGCACGTCAACGTCCTGCGCGGCGAGGTTGGTCAGCCGTACGCGATAGACGCCAGCGGGCCGGTCTATGACGCCGCCCGAGCGGCGTTCCGGCAGGCATGGGGTGTGGACGCCATCGACATGGGCATGGGTGGGTCGATCCCGTTCATCGCCGAATTCGCCAAGGCGTTCCCGCACGCCAAGATTCTGGTCACTGGGGTGGAAGATCCGGGTACACAGGCGCACAGCATCAACGAGAGCCTCGACCTGGGTGTGCTGGAGCGTGCTGCGATCAGCGAGGCACTGCTGCTGGCGAACCTGGCCACGGGTCCGGCGGATTCGTCTCTGGTCTAGTCGGCACGCTGTGGCCCGCCTCATAGCGACACCGCGCTTGTCGCTCAACGGCGGGCGCCACGTGCCTCGGTCCTGCCAATGGCCGGTGTGTGCCGGATGTGACGGATACCGGCAACGTCGTGCGCATAACTACACCGACAGGTCCCGGCGCAGCTTCGCGACGTGCCCGGTGGCCTTGACGTTGTACTGCGCCACGGCGATCTTGCCCTTCTCGTCGACCAAGAAGGTCGAGCGGATCACGCCGGTGACCGTCTTGCCGTACATCTGCTTCTCGCCGAAGGCGCCGTATGCCGTGAGCACCTTGCGTTCCGGGTCGGACAGCAGCGGGAAGGTCAGGCCCTCCGCGTCGCGGAACTTGGCCAGCTTCTCCGGCTTGTCGGGGGAGATGCCCACGACGTCGATGCCGGCTTCGTTGAGTTCGGCCAGGCTGTCCCGGAAGTCGCAGGCTTGTTTGGTGCAGCCGGGCGTGGAGGCTGCCGGGTAGAAGTACACAACGACCCGCCGTCCTTTGTAGTCCGACAGCGAAACCTTGTTGCCGTCGGCGTCGGGCAGGTTGAAGGCGGGCGCTTTGTCGCCTGGCGCCAGGCGCGTGGTCTCGGTCAAGGTGCATCCCTTTCTTGTCGCCGAAGCGTCGGCACTAGGGTAGTTCCTCAGTGCACCAGCCTGACTTGGAGGACAGACACGTGGCGGACCGCGACCCCGACACCATCAAGCAGGAGATCGATCAGGCCCGCGAGCAACTGGCGGCAACCGTCGACTCGCTTGCTGAGCGGGCCAATCCTCGCCGCCTGGCTGACGACGTCAAGGCCAAGGTCATCGAGTTCCTGAACAAGCCCATTGTGACGGTGTCGTTGACGGGGCTCGGTGCGGCCGCCGTCGTGGTGGTCATCTACCGGATCAGGAAGCACTGACACAGGCGTGCCGCGAGCGTGAAGCCAGCGTCCCGCTCGGCACCGGCGCGCACCTCAGTGACGGGCCACGAAGTAGCCGGACACCAGCGCCGTCAACCTTCGCGAGGGCGACAGCGTCGAAGCCACTCTCATCACTTTGGTCCCGAATCCGGGCATCACCGCGGCCTGTCCTGCCCGCATCGCGGCATATCCGGCCGCCGCCACCGGTGCGGCATCCATCATGTAGCGGTCCAGCCGTGACCAGTCCCCGACGCCGGCGGTACGCCCGAACTCCGTGCGGGTCGGGCCCGGCGCGAGATGCGTGCACGTCACACCCGTGCCGCGCAGGTCATCGGCCACCGCCTCCGAGAAGCTCCTGACGTAGGCCTTGCTGGCGGCATAACCGGCCTCCAGCCCGTGCGGGATGACGTAGGCGGCGACCGAGCTGACGTTCAGGATCGCCCCGCGGCCGGCCTGCACCATGCGCGCGGCGTACATCGTCGTCAGATCCGTCAGCGTCACCACGTTCAGCTGGACCATCTTCGATACCGCGACGGGGTCGGAATCCTGGATCTTCAGACCGAGAATTCCGACTCCGGCGTTGTTGACCAGGTACTCGACGTCGACGCCGAGTTCGTCGACCCGGCCGACCAGTTCGGGCCCCGCGCCGGGTGCGGCCAGATCCATCGTGAGCGGGTCCACGCGTACGCCGTGGCGTGCGCGAAGTTCGCCGGCGAACTCGGCGAGCTGCGCGGTGCTGCGTTCGCTTGCCACCAACACCACGTCGATTCCGTCGCGCGCGAAGAGGACGGCCAGCTCGCGTCCCAGGCCGGTCGAGGCGCCAGTGATCAACGCGGTCGTCATGCGGGCAGACCCTTCATGCCCTTCATGCCCGGCGCCTGCTTGGTGACGTGGACGGGAATGTCGTCGTCCCAGGGCTGGGCGTTCGCCATGTCGGTGACCTCGACGTAGCCGCGCTCGAACTCGCCCGTCGCGGCGTCGACGAGGCGGTACTCCTGTCGCTGCGTCTGGATGGGTTGAGAGTCCAAAATCACCACCCGCACCTCGCCCGGCTCGAAATTGCATCTCTCCTGCAGCGCCTCGATGAGGCACTCGTTGTGCAGGTGCCCGTCGCCGAAGTTCCAGCCGAGCACCATCGCGCACAGCACTTCGCCTTCGCACAGGTTGTAGTCGTCTTCGTCGTATCCGGCCAGGGCCCGGTGCGCGAGGGTGAACAGCGCGCGCCCGTGCGTGTTCATTCCGCGGAATGCGTAGGCGAGATGGATGGGAACCAACGTCGCCTCTTTGCTCTTGTACAACCGCTCGAGCTGCAGGTGCTGCATCGGCCCGAGGGCGCGCGAGCCGATGCGGATCTTCTCGTCGGCCGACGGCTTGACGCACCACACCGTGGTGTCCCAGTTCCCGGCGTAATACCGCATGCCGGGGAGGAAGGAAACTTTGCGCGGGAACAGGTTTCCGACGACGACGGTGCCGGCGACCACGGCGAACAGCATTGCCACCAGCGCCGGCTGATGCGCATCCGACAGGCCGATGTGCGCGTGCGCGACGAACAGCCACAGCACCCCGAACATCATGAAGACGTTCCACTCCAGCGGAACCCCCATCGGAAAAGCCAGCAGGATGTTCAGGTGGAACACGATCATCACGAATGCTGCGATCGCCGTGGGCCATCCACCATGGGAAAAGAGCAGCACCAACGGAACCAGACCCTCGATCGCGGTGGAGAAGTGCGCGATAAAGCCCGATAAGGCGCTGGGCCGCAGGTCATCCGGGTAGCGCTTGAACAACGACCGCTTGAGGAAGCCCGACGGGATGAACGGGTTGTTCGCCAGCATGGTCGAGATGACGAAGGGAAAATGCCTGTTGAGCTTCGACGTTGCCGCGCCGAGCCAGATGACCATGAAGACGACCTTGGCCCCGACCACGATGTCGGCCCCGGAGAACAGAAAGACCACGGTCAGAGGCGCATACACCTCGCCGCGGGCGGCCAGGAAGATGATCTTGTCACGCAGCGCAAGCACCGCCAGCACCGAGAGAATCGCCACCGGAAGCCAGCGGGGGAGTACACCGATCGCCGTACCGAGGGCGGGAATCGGCCCGGTGCCATCGGACACCAACGCGGTGACCAGCAGGGCAAGCAGGGCGGCATAGAGCACGGCCTCGAACGGGGTTCTATTGGTGCCCTTGGTCAACGGCACCCGATCGGGCCACGGGGGCAGCCGGATGGTCCCGGGGCGCAGCCAGTACAGGGCCGAACCGATGGGCGGGAAGTACCGTCCGGCCAGCGGCCCGAAGCAGCAACCCAGTCCGACGACTTCGAACAGCATCGTGTAGAGCACGGCCTTCTGAAAGACGATCGGCTCGGTCCACCACGAGGCGATGTCGGTGAAGCCGCCGATGCCCGTTGTGGTCCAGGCGAATACCCAGGCCCCCAGGATGTAGAGCCCGATCTTCACGCCGTACATCACGTGCATCACCAGCGGCGTTCCGAAGCCGTTCGCGGCGATGTGCTGCATCATCGGTATCACACGTTGGGAGCGCGGAAGTTTGCTCCATTCGGCCACTTCGACGACCGGCAGGTTCGGCTGGATGAACCCCATTGCTGCTCCTTCGAACTGGCGAGCGCCCACGGGTGCCAACGACGCGCCGCCGTGACCGGCAGTGTGCCAGGACGCCCGCGAGCGAAGGTCGGGCTGTCAGAAGAAATTACCCGCGCCGCGGTTGGGGCGACAGGCCTGCGTCGACTGAGCGGGAGGGGAATCTGCCGATCCGGTCGCGCGGTTGCGATCAGCGGGATCCCATCTCCACCGGGCCGGCGGCCGCCGGCATCGCGCCGCGCGCGCCGAGCCACGGGAAGGCAGTGAAACATGCTCATTAACAAGGCTATTCGTGGGTAAGCGGTTCTCGCTCGCTCGACGGTACCGCCACAGCGGCGCGCGGCGCGCGCTCACCTGTGCGGCATCGACGGACGTGACACGGCGCGGCACGCCAGGGAAATGTGGGTCGTATCGGTCTCTGGAAAGGAATGTGAAGGTGGGAGCAGCCACCGTACGAATACTCGGTGGCCACAAGCGCTTCGATGCCCACAGCCACGTCCTCAACGACATCGACCTGACCATCGACGACGGCGACTTCCTGGCGATTCTCGGGCGCAGCGGGAGCGGCAAGTCCACACTGCTGCGCGTCATCGCCGGCCTGGAGACGCTGACCACGGGCACCGTCGAATGGTCCAGCGCCAACGGTGTGGCACGTCCGCACACCGGCGTGGTGTTCCAGCAGGCCCTGCTGATGCCGTGGCTGACCGTTCGTGAGAACGTGGCCATCGCTGGGCGATTCGCCGCGAACAAAGCGACGTTCCAGCGTGAATATGCCGAGGAACTGCTGCGCCGCTTCGACCTGGAATGGGTGGCCGACCGCTATCCCGATCAGCTGTCCGGCGGCCCAGGCGCAGCGGGTGGCGATCATCCGGGCCGTCGCGACCAGGCCGAGGTTGCTGCTCCTCGACGAGCCGTTCAGCGCGCTGGATCCGGCGATCAGGGGGGACCTGCGATCCTGGCTCGCCAATCTGGCGGCCGAGTTGGGGATCACCGTGGTGCTGGTCACCCACGATGTGGACGAGGCTCTACTGCTCGCGGGCCGCGTGGTGCTGCTCGGGCCCGACGGCAGGATCCGCCGGGAGTGGCAGCCGGCCCTCACCGCCGCAGTCCGCACTGGCGACGAGCAACTGCGGCAGGAGATCCTGGACCATTACCGCCTGGTCGAGCAGTGACGGGACTCATCACGCGGCGGCGCCTGTTGATCGGCGCGGCCGCGGCGGGCGGGCTGGCCGGCATCGCAGACCTCGCCCATGCGGCCAGCGTGGACCGCACCAACACCAGCGGACAACTGCGAATCGGCTATCTGCCGATCACTGATGCGGCGCCGCTGTTGATCGCGCACGCGGCAGGCCTTTATCAACCGGGCGTGGTGAGCTCGGCCAAACCGGTGCTGTTCCGCAGCTGGGCGTCGCTCGCCGAAGCGTTCGTCACCCGCCAGGTCGACGCCGTGCACATGCTGATGCCCACCGCAATCCAGTTGCGCTTCCTGCTGCGCAGCCCGGTGCGGGTGCTGAGTTGGAATCACACCAATGGCTCGGCTTTCACCGTGGCGCCCGGGATCACCGATTTCGGGCAACTCGCCGGAACTCAGGTGGCCATCCCGTTCTGGTGGTCGATTCACAACATCATCCTCCAGCAACTGCTGCGGGCTCACGACCTGGTGCCGGTAGTCCGCCGCAGCGCCTCGCGCAGCGCCCGCACCGTCGAGCTGATCGTCATGAGCCCCTCGGATATGGTGCCCGCCCTGGCAAACCGTTCCATCAGTGGCTACGTGGTGGCCGATCCGTTCAACGCCATGGCGCAGGTGCGCAAGATCGGCCGCATCCACACGTTTCTCGGTGACGTGTGGCGGGACCACGCCTGCTGCGTGGTGCTGGCCCATGACGACCTGATCGAGCACCGACCGGATGCGGCTGCGTCACTGGTCAATTCGATCGTGGCGGCACAGCAGCGCATCAACTCCGACCGGCCCGCGGCGGCGACTGCCCTGTCGGCGGGGACCTACCTACCGCAACCTCAACCTGCCATCAAGACCGCGCTGACCTACCGCTCCGGGGACTACCGCTTCCTGCACCCGGACTGGCAGCCGCAACGGCTCGGGTATCAGCCGTTTCCCTTTCCGAGCTTCACCCGCCGACTCGTCGAGGCCATGCACGACACCGTCGTCGACGGCGACCGCTCCTTCCTGGACCGGATCGACCCCGCGTCGGTGCATTCCGAGCTGGTCGACGACACCTTCGTCCGCCAGGCACTGGCCGCGCACGGCGGACCAGCAGCCTTCGGAATCTCTGACGATCTGACCCGAACCGAACAGGTGCAGCCGCGATGACTCTGTCCACCTCGACCACCTCGCTACCCCAACCGCCGTCGTCGGCGCGGCCCATCCGGCGCTGGTGGCCGCCGGCACTGGCGATCGCTGTCGCGGTGGCGGGGTGGTGGCTGGCGACCGCGGTTCTGGCTCCCTCGCAGTCCCTGCTTCGCGAGACGACGCCGGTGAAAGTGGTGAAGTCGCTGGTCGAGCTGTACAACCGGGGCGTGCTGCTACCCGACACCGGGGTGAGTCTGTGGCGGCTGCTGGTCGGGTTGCTGGTCGGCGCCGTGATCGGCGTGCCCGCCGGATTGCTGATCGGCCTCAACGACACCGCCGATCGCGCCACGCGTCCCGTCGTCCAATTCCTGCGGATGATCTCGCCCCTGTCCTGGGCGCCGATCTCGGTGGCATTGTTCGGAATCGGCGACGAACCGGTCATCTTCCTGATCGCGGCGGCAGCGGTGTGGCCGATCCTGATCAACACCGCCGCCGGGGTGCACGCCATCGATCCGGGCTACCTACAGGTCGCCCGGTCGTTCGGCGCCACCCGGCTCGAGCAGCTGACCGTCGTGGTGCTGCCCGCGATCCGCGGTCACCTGCAAACCGGCCTGCGGGTGGCACTGGGTATCGCGTGGGTCGTGCTGGTGCCGGCCGAGATGCTCGGTGTGCGTTCAGGACTGGGCTACCAGATCCTCAACGCCCGCGATCAGTTGGCGTACGGGCAGGTGGTCGCGGTAATCGTCGTGATCGGCGTTATCGGTTATGCGCTGGATCTCGTTGCGCGGCAGGCACTCTCAGGGTCGCGCCCGGCCTGACTCAGGCGACCGCGTGTGCCCACGCCAGCGGATTGAGTTCCCGGAACGGGTCGTCGGCCCGCAACACCTGCAGATCGCGAAGGATCGCTTCGAGTTCGTGCTGAGTGTTGTCACGTACCGTCGTCACCCACGAATCGGCTTTCACCCGTTGTGGTTTGACGGTATTGATCGGGTCGCCGAACCGTAGGTACATCCGCTGTGGACGGGGGATGAGAGTCGGGCCGATGCCTCTGAGCAAGGGCATTGCCATATCGGCCGTGCCGCTCAGTCTCTTGCTGACCGCCTGGCTGAGCCGGCCCACCCTGCTGTCGCGGGTCACCAGGCTCTTGTAGACGTCGTCGCCGCCGACCAATCCGACCGGCACGATCGGATAGCCGCATTCCACGGCAAGGCGCGCGAATCCGGACCGGCCCTGCCAATTCAGCCGGTATTCCTCGCCCTTGAACTTGGCGATCTCGCGGCCGCCGCCAGGGAAAACCAGGATGGTCTGGTCGTGGCGCATCAATTCGCGCGCCGTCTCCGGGGAGCCGACGACGCCGCCGTAGGCGGCGATGATGTCACCCCCGAGTCCTTTCCTCTCACCGAACCTGCGGTCGGCCAGTGGCCGCACCCGCGTCCCGATCGCCCGCCGTACGTAGTGCGGAATGAGCAGAATCTCGGCGAATGCCTGTTGAGTGTGGTTGCCCACCAACAGGAATCGGCCATCTGTGGGCAGATTTTCCAGCCCGTCGACATAAGGGCGGTACAGGTCGACGACGGGTTCGATGCCGGCCTGGATCTTCTGCAGCGCCTCGCTCAACTTCTGCACCCGGCGGGGGTGGTTCATCACTGTCAGGTGTGTCTCGGTCATGGTGTCCTCCGTTTCTCCGGTCACTATACCGAACGAACTAGTTCGTATGGTACCTTTTGGAGGTGCGTAGTAAAGATGAACTCCGCGACACGATCCTGACCGCAGCGCGATCGGAGTTCGCTCAGTTCGGTCTGGCCGGCGCCCGGATCGACCGAATCGCCCGCGCGGCAAATGCCAGCAAAGAGCGGTTGTACGCGCACTTCCGGGACAAAGAAACGCTGTTTCGCAGCGTCGTCGCGGCCGACAGCGCCGAGTTCTTCGCCGCCGTAGTGGTCCGGCCCGAGGCCGTCGCGGAGTTCGTCGGTGACATCTACGACCTGGCCTGCCGGCGTCCGGAACACCTGCGCATGATCACCTGGGCCAACCTGGAGGGGCTGACGCTCGACCCGCCGCCTTCGCAGGAGTGGGATTCCGTGCCGGCCCGCGACATCCGTGCCATCCAGGAAGCGCAGGCGGCCGGGCAGGTCGATCCGGCGTGGGCCCCGTTGGAGTTGCTGGTGGTGTTGTTCGGCGTCGGGCTGTCGTGGGCGCAGTCGCCGCACCCGGACGCGCGGACGTCCGATCCCGAGGCCATCGCGGCGCGGCGGGCGGCCCTCGTCGAGGCCGCCCGGCGAATCATCGCGCCGCGAGAATAGCCTCCGCGGTACGGCGCCCACTGACCAGCGCACCCTGGATGGAGGCGGTGTCGCGATGGTCACCGCACAGCCAGACACCGGCCTGCGTGCGGATCGGGCGGCGAACCGAGAGTGGCGGGGTCTGCGCCGGGAGCGCATTGGGGATGACGTGGCGAACCAACGGCCTCCACTGACGTTGATCGCTGTTGAGGATGTCGGCCGCGTGTTCGCGCATCACATTTTCCGGGGGCACCGTCCCGTCCCGCTCCACCACCGCTGACGCCGCGATGAGGTGTTGGCCAGGCGGGGCGTAGGTGCGGGCGGCAGCACTGATCACCGCCGTATTCAGCACCGGACCCGGCGGGTGCCGGCGGCCGTCCACCCGGAGCATCGGTGGTCCCGCGACCGGCACCCCAGTGGCCCACCAATCGGTCACCACCCCGTGCATGGGCGGTGCCGTCTCCGACGTCAGCCACGCGGCCGCTACGGCTTCGGTGGCCACCACCACGTGTCGCGCCCGGACGCGCGCCCCATCCGCGTGGACCTGGTACTCCTTGACATCCGGGTCGATTCGGAACGCCCTGTGGTTGAACGCTATTCGCTCACCGACGCGGGCGGCAAGCTGTTGGGGGAGGGCCTCCATGCCGCCGGCCGGCAGCGCAGGCACCCCGAGCAGGAACATGCGCGCCAGAAGTAGCGCGAACGCGTTCGAGCTCTCCCCGCAGGTGTCCAGGAGGACCCCCGCCAGAAAGCGGTCGATCACCCTGCGCACCTCGCCACGGACGCCCGCCCGATCCAGCGCCTCGCTGAGGCTGACGTCGCGATCGGTGTGGGTCTTCAGCGTTTTGGGCCGTAGCGCCGGGGCGGCCCAGCGCGCCACTGCCAGCGCATCGCGCGGCGAGATGCCGCCGGAGGCCAGCATGGCCGGCACCCGCCCGGGGGCGCGCAGCGGATGCACCCACACCGCCGAACCCTCTTCGCGGCGGACCACGACACCCGCGCCGAACGGTTGCAGTTTCAGCTTTGCCAGATCGACCGCGCGACGCAGCTCCGGGTAGGCGGGATTGAGCACCTGAAAGCCGCGGTCGCACCGGAACCCGTCGACGTTGTCGGTACGGATACGGCCGCCCACGGCGCTCTTGGCTTCCCAGATCAGCACGTCGCGACCGGCGGCCGCCAGCACGTCGGCGCAGCGAAGGCCGGCCAGCCCCGCGCCGATGACCAGAACTTCCGTTTCGTCCATATCAGCTCACTCTTTCGGTGGAACTGGAAAACCTGACCGGTGATCGGCGACCATACCGCGGTGCATGACGCGGTCGCCGACCACCCCGCTGTGGTCGGCGCAGTGCAGCACGCAGCGGTTGTCCCACATCACGACGTCGCCTTCCGACCATTCGTGACGGTAGGTGTTGTCCGCTCGCGTGGAATGCCGAAACAGGTACGCGACGGTCTCGGCCGCCACCTCCGGCGTCATCCCGCTGACCGCGGCGCAGCGCTGCGGCGCCGACAGGTACAGCGCCGTCCGCCCGGACAGCGGATGCGGCCGGAAGATCGGATGCTCCGCCGACGTCTCCTGGTCTTCGTCCAACTCCAGCCCCGTCATGATGTGGGTTACGGTGCGCCCGTAAAGGCACTCGCGGACCCGCTCGGGCAGCGTCTCGTACGCCGCGTACTGGTCGGTGAACAGCGTGTGCCCGCCGCGGCTGGGCACCCTGACCGCTCGTAAAGCGGTATAGGCGGGGGGATTTCGCACGTAACTGGTATCGGTGTGAAACGTGGAGCGGGGCGGGCGGTCGCGGCCGACGTTGCTCACCACGTTGAGGTCCGGAAAGTCCGGTACGGGAGTCTCGCCCACCGTGAATACCGGATCGCCGAAGCTGCGCAGGAATTGCAGAAACGCGGTGTCGTCGACGGCCTGACCCGGCAGAACGATGACACCGCGCCGGGCAAGCACGGTCCGCAACTGGTGCACTTCGCTCTCACTGAGCGCGCCGACCTTTAGGTCGGTCACCAAGGCGCCCAGCGGTTTCAGCGTTGCGCACTCAAGCATGGCGTTCCTTCGAGACCGAGTTCGCGGAGTTGGTCGGCGAACAACTCCGCCACGTCCATGCCCGCCGCTGCCGCCATCACGGCGATGACGCTGGTCGGGGCGAACGAGCAGTACGGGCCGGCCTCGAGGAACCACACCCGTCCGTCGGGGTCGATGCGGAAGTCGAACAGGCTGTAGTGGCGGCATCCCAGTGCCAGATGACAGCGCCGCGCGGCTTCCCAGACCACGTCGGTGATCGGGTCGTCGACGGGAACGATCCACGCATGACACGCGTCCTTCGCGACGAGGTACAGCTCACCACCCTGCGAGCGGCGCAATTTGTCCTCGTGGTCGCGGATGGGCTTGGCGGTGGTGTCCACCGCGTACTCTTCCAGCGGCAGGCACACCAGCTCTCCGTCACGAACGACGATGCCGCACCGGACTTCTCGGCCCAGCTCGACGTAAGTCTCGACCAAAGCCGAGGTTCCGTGGGCGAGCGCCCGATCGATCGCTGACGGGAGTTCGGCCGGTGTGCGCACCAGCGACACGCCCACCGAGTTGTCCGCGCAGACCGGCTTGACGACCACTGGCAGCGGCAGGGTCGAGCGGTCACCGGCCCGCACCACCTCACCGGCGGGCACCGCGACGCCTGCCTGGGAGACGATCGCCCGGCTTGCCGCCTTGTCCGCCGCGATCTCCATCACCTCGGGCGGGTTGCCGATAAAGGGGAGTCGCAGTGCGCTCAGCAGGCGCCGGTAGGAGGTCATCCCGGGCAGGCAGAACATCTGCGGCACCACGACATCCACCCGCAGCGAACGCAGATGCGCGATCGCCTTCGAAACTGGTAAGGGCCTGGCCGAACTCAGCGCTTCGGCGCTGAGGTCCGCGGGAAACCGCCAGGACCCGTCGGGCGACACGTATGCCAGCAGCACGTCATAGTCCTCGCCCGGCAGCGCGGCCAGGCAGGCGCGCGCGTAGAGCCGTGACAATTCGGCATGAAACTCGTCGACCGCGGACCCCACGAGATGCAGGACCGATACGCGGGGCGGCGCGGTCATTCAGTCCCCGCCGTTCTCGACGAGCTTTCCGATGTTGAAGTCGATACGGCTCCAACCCTTTCCGGCTCGGAGATTGGCCCACAGCAGCGCCGGGATCTGCAGATGATGCACCATCAGGTAGGGCATCGGATCCCATCCGGCGAAGATCGCGTCCTTACCCCGCAGCATGGTCACGAGCCTGCTGATCCGCCCGCGGTGCCGGAGCAGGCGCCAAAGTTCGTGGTAGATCCAGTAAGTGGGCCGAGCGCCGTCGTTCGGGGTGATAAGCGGATGGTTGTCATCGAGATAGGCGGCCGCGAGATCCGGATGGTCGTGGAACATGGTGATTGCCGAGTGGGTCCGCGGATTGCACTCGATGGCGTACACCTGCCCGTCCCGGGCCTCGATGAAATCGAAGGACACCTGCCCGCTCAGGTTGAGGTTCTTCACGAACGTCTCGACCCACCGCCGGATTTCCGGCTTGTCGACATTGCGGTAGTTGACCTGGGCGGAGGAGGATTCGCAGCAGCCGTAGACCTGCAGGCGCCCACTGCGGGCGGTGCCGTGCGTGCAGTACTCGCGCCCTTCGATGAATTCCTGCAGGATCCAGGGGTCGTCCTCGGAGATCGGCAGCGATCGCGCGTAGGCGGCATTGTGGTCGGGCGTCGCTCCGGACAACCGGGTGAGGTTCATCCGTCCGACGGGGTCGTACGCGATGCGTTTGAGGATGTAGCTGCGCCCCGCCGGGAATGCGAAGTCGACCACCTGCCGGGCGTCGGTGATGCGGTGGGAGTCCGGCACGCGCAGGCTCAATGATGCTGCGGTCGAGGCGAACTCGGCCTTGTCGTCGAGCAACTGCACCGTCTTGGCGTCCGAATGGACGACGTCACAGGCGCCGTCGAGCAACTCGCGCGCCACCGCATCGGGCACACTTCCGGCAGGGCTGGACACCGGCACGTAGACGTCGACGTTCTCGTACCGGACGATGTCGAGCAGCGCCAGCGCGTAACCCGGTTCGGTCGGCTCCGGCACGCAGTAGAACGCGTCCACCGCGCGGGAGAACCGATGCCCGGTCCACCGGTATTTCTCGGATTCGACGAGGATCACCCGGTGCCCGGCCAGGTGAAACGACCGCGCCAGCTGCAGCGCCTTCGTCATCTTCCCGCCGTTGAGCAGGATGGTTCGGCGAGCCTGGGCGGGCAGGCGCCCGCGCGACGGCCGCCGTCCGGCGAGTAACGCGACCAGCACCAGCGCGAGGTCGAACGGCAGCGTGCCGAACAGGACGACAAGGGTGGCCAGCGTGCGGCCCACGTCGGCATCCGAGATCCGGTGTACCCGAACACCGGTGGCTTCGTCCAACGTGGCCGTCACGTGCGCATCGCTCCCGGCGCAGGTGCCGCAAAGACGTCGACGCCGTCTCCTGCGCGGGGAAACTCGAGGCAGATCTTCTTGTGCAGCAACAACGTATCGGCCAGCTCGCTGGTAGTGACGTCGTTGAGGAAGTGGCACCGGCCGATCGGGTCGGGTACGGCCGCCCGCAGTCGGCCGTCGCGTGTCTTGAGAATCGCCACTGTGGCCCGCTCGAGCAGCTCCGAGGTCAGATGCTCGCTGTCCAGGGCCAGGCCCAGCGCACTCATCACGTTGAGTATGCGGTCACGATCGCTGACCGAGAGGTGTCCGCGCTGCTCGGCAAGCGTCGTCGACAACGCCATGTCGATGTTGATGGCGTGGCCGTGGAAGAACGGGGTGGGTGGCGTGAGTTCCAAAGTCGGACTCCACGTGTGCCCGAAGGCAATAACCCGGTCCAAGTCGATCTCGTGCAGATTGGGCGCTTCCAGGTCGAGCATCGTTGCGATCGCCAGGTAGGTGAGCCGGTCTCCCACGGCACGTAGCTCCGCGGTGCCGTCGAGGTGGCCGAACCGGGTTCGCAGCAGATCGGCGCCGTGCACTTCCAACAGCTCGAAGATCTCGGCGTTGCCAACCACCGCGATCTTGATCAGTTCGGCCATGCCGTTACGCACCTGATCTTCGGGCAGCGTCTTCAGGAACGAGAAGTCCAGCAGCACTTTCTCGGATGCGTGGTAGGCGCCCAGCCGGTTCTTGTGCTTGCCGTGATTGACCGCCACCTTGATGGAGACACTCGCATCGATCAGGCCGATCAGCGTGGTCGGAATCCGAATGTAGGGCGTGTTGCGCCGGTAACTGGCGCAAGCGAATCCGGCGACGTCGGTGGTCAGCCCGCCGCCGACGACCAGCACCGGTTCGGTGCGCACCAGACCGAAGGCGTCGAACCTGGTGACGATCTGCTCGTAGGTCTCCAGCGACTTGGCCGTTTCGCGGATCTGCACCGGGATCACGGTGAGCTCGATGTCGTGATGGCTGAAGTAGGACCGCATCGCATCGCCGTAGATCTGGTAGACCGTGTCGTCGACCACCGCCAGCGCGCGTCCGTACTCCCGGTAACTGTCCGCGAGTTCGGTGTTGTCCGGCGCGAACACGTGGTCGACGTAAAGCAGGTCGTACTCGATTCGTTCGTAGCCTTCGACGTGAAAGGCTCTGTCGCCGGCCGTCACTCGGGCTTGAAGGTTGCTCAAGGCGTTACTCCTCGGGGCGGGGGGTCTTGATGGGGGATGGGGTCAGGACGTGGCGAGGCCGAGAACCGTTTCGGGGTCCAGGGAGTCGACGATCTGGATCGCAGCCGTGTATTCGGCCTGCTCGGCTCGGCTCGTGTTCTCGTTCAGAAACGCGATGCACGGGATACCTGCCTGCACCGCTGCCGCGACACCGCCCAGGTTGTCCTCGATCGCGACGACGCTGTCGGCGCGCTCACCGAGCTTGCCCAAAGCGAATTCGTACGCCGCCGCATCGGGTTTGGCGGCCGCCACGGATTCCTTGTTGACGATGAGGTCGAAGGTCTCGGCGCTGATCTCCGGCTCGAGTGCCGACAGCAGCGCGTCGATGTTGGCCGGCGAGGTGGTGGTGACGAAGCCGACCTTGTGGTTGTTCTTCTTGGCCTCGGCGATCGTGGCGGTGACGCCATCGCGCGGGGTCACCTCAGAGTCGCCGAGCAGGCGCTGGAAAATCTCCGACTTCAGTGCATGCACCGCCGCGGCGTCGACGTCCTGCCCGCGCGACTGCGCATAGTCCCGGATCCGTTGAGCGCCGCCGTTGGATCCCAACATCCCGACGTACTCGTCACGCGACCACTCCCAGTCGAGCCCGGAAGAGGCAAACGCTTCGTTGAATGCCCTGCGCTGAAGTTCCGATGTGTCGGCAAGAGTGCTGATGGATCCGAAAAGGACGGCTGTCATGAGTTTCCTTTGATCGAGTGGACTGATGGTGGTTGCCCCGTCCACTACTGATCTAAACGTACAGTAATGATTAGAGCTGCGGATAGTGGATACTCTGTCCAGCAAATGTCCTTCCCCGCGTAGCGCGCGGACTCGCCGTCGCGTTACGCAGGGCCGACGTGTTGTTCAGTAGACTTCTGGCCCGAACGAGCCAGCGGACGGCGAAGGCGAAGAGGGGGCCGTTGCGAAAGCAGAGGCGCGGCAGAGATGACTCCGGCACCGGCTAACCGGCCGTCCGACGGCGGCGAAGACGCACGGGTGGCACGGACTCGTGGCGACGTTGCGCGGGCCACCCTCAAGATCCTCAATGACGAAGGATCCGAAGCGATTACGCATGCGCGGGTGGCTGAGCTGGCCGGCTACTCCAAAACCACGGTCTACACGCACTGGCCGGCACGCGTGGACCTGATCACCCTGGCGATCGAATCACTCGGGGAGATGCCGCACCACAAACGGACCGGCGACCTGCGCACGGACCTCATCGGGGAACTCAAGGTCTTCCGTTCCGGAATCATCGACATGCGACTCGACCGGGTGCTCGCCAGCATGGCGCAGTGGGCGTCCCAGGAGCAGATCAGGGCACTCAGAGACAAGGTCAATACCGACGGCCAGCATCAGATGTACGCGATGCTGGGAGAGGTGTTCACCGGTGCGGCACTGGACGCGGCCGTCTCCATGCTGACCGGTGTCGTCGCATGTCCGTCGCTGATGTACGGCACCCTCCCGGACGACGAGATTATCGAGGCCGCTGTCGACATGGTCTTGAGAAGCGCGGACGCGCAGCGTGTTCCGACTCGTACGGTGGACACGTGACTATCTTGTCGGCGGTCGGCGCTGTTCGGCGTGACCTGGGAAGCAAGCTGTTCGGCATGGTGGCCGGGCCGGACGGGCCGGCCAATCGGGAGCGCATCCACGGCACACCGGGTGAACGGTGGTTCGCCGCGGACCGCCCCATCCGTCGGGTCAACGCCGACGCGTCGATGTTCGTCGGCGGATTGCGGGCCCTGCTGTTGCAGTCCCTGCACCCGCTGGCCATGGCGGGGGTGGCCGAGCACTCGGACTATCGCGGCGATCCCTGGGGACGGCTGCAACGCACCAGCACCTTCCTGGCCACGACCACTTTCGGCTGTGCCGCCGATGCCCAGGCCGCGGTCGACCACGTCCGGCGCATCCACAAATACGTGCACGGCGTCGCACCGGACGGACGGCCGTATCAGGCCTCCGACCCGCATCTGCTCGAGTGGGTTCACATCGCCGAGGTGGACAGCTTCCTGCTCGCCCATCAGCTCTACGGTGCCGCCCCGCTCGACCAGGCCGGCCGAGACGGTTACGTCGCCGACATGGCCGTCGTGGCAGGCGCGCTCGGCGTGCCCACACCGCCGATGACCGAGCGAGAACTGCACGATCGCATCGAAGAATTCCGTCCCGAACTGCGCGGAACGGCTGCTGCCCGGGATGCCGCCCGGTTCCTGCTGTTGACGCCTCCGTTGCGATTGCCGGCGAGGCCCGCGTACGGCGTGCTGGCCGCCACCGCGGTGGCGATGCTGCCGGGGTGGGCACGCCGGCCGTTGTTGCTTCCCTATGTCCCGCTGCTGGAGACGACGGTGACACGCATGGCCGGTCGTGTGGCCGTCGGGAGCATCCGCTGGATCATGACTCCGGGCAGCGCCGCGGCAGAGGCTGCCGAAGTCTCAGTCGCCGGCTGACGGCTTTCGGCGGAACAGACCGCGCCGGGCTTGCGGCGGGGTGCTCTGAGAGCGTTCGAGTGCCTTCGGAGCCCACACCGGGTGGCCAGATTCGATCGCGCGCCGGAAGGCTGCCTGGGCGGCCGGGATGTCGCCGTTCTCGGCCCACAATGTGCCGAGTCCGAATTCGGCCGCCGGCCCAGACTCGGTGTTCCCGGAGTCGGCCGCCTCCTGGAAGGCGGCCGCCGCGCGCTTCACCTCGCCCCGTCCCGCCCACAGGATTCCGAATCTGAGTGCGGCTCCGGGCGCGTGGTCGGGGTGGCCCGAGTCGAGTGCGAACTGGTACGCGGTCGTGGCGCCCTCGATGTCTCCGAGCCCGGCCCGCAGCATCCCCAGCGAATTCGCGGCCTCCGGTGCGTGCTCGGGATGCCCGGAATCGATCGCCGACTGATAGAACGCGGTGGCGTCGGCGAAATCACCGTCCTTCTCCTGCAGCCTCGCCATGTTGATCGCCGCCCGCGGCGCCGCCTCGGCGTCCCCGCTGTCCATCGCCAGGCGATAGGACGCCCGCGCGCGGTCGAAGTCACCGGATCTCTCCCGCAGCTGTCCCAGATTGACCAGAGCCCTGGGCACCAGCTCAGGGTGACCGGAGTCGACCGCGGCCTGAGAGGCCGTTGCCGCTCCGGCCAGATCACCCTGCTTTTCCAGCAGGGTGGCCAGATTGAAGACGGCCAGGGGTGCCAGTTCGGGGTGATCGGTGGCGATGACGATCTGGTAGGCCTCCGCGGAGCCCTCGATGTCACCCAGTGCTTCTCTGGTTAGTGCCAAATTGAAGGCGGCAGTAGGAATGACCTCGGGGTTTCCGGATGCAGCGGCGATTCGGTAGGCCACCTCGGCCCCGGCGGCATTGCCGCGACCGGCCCGCAATCCGCCCAGTTGCAGCAGCGCGATCAGAATCGACTGCTCATGCTCGGACTCGATCGCCACTCGATAGGCCGCTTCTGCCTCATCCGCCTCACCGCGTTCTGCCAGCAGGTTTCCCAGGTTCAGTGCCGCCATCGGCGCGTGTTCGGCGTGGCCGGACTCGATGGCCTGTTGGTAGGCCGCCGTCGCGCCCGCCTCGTCGCCCTGCCCGGCCAGCAGAGAGCCGAGTGCGAACGCGGCGGCGGAGCCCCAGTGCGGGTGCTGGGAGTCGATGGCCCATTGATAGGCCGCCCGAGCGCCATCGGCGTCGCCCTCGGCGGCCCGCCGGCGTCCCAGGGCGAACGCCGCGGGCGCCGCCTGTTCAAGGTCGCCGGAATGCAGAGCCCGCTGAAACGCTGCCTCGAGGTCGTCGGTTTCGTCCGACGGGTCCTGCGGCCGCGTTTGCTCGGAAGGGTGTCGAGACGTTGGCATGTGGTGCGCCGTCAGGGTTTCGAACCCCGGACCCGCTGATTAAGAGTCAGCTGCTCTACCAACTGAGCTAACGGCGCGTGCCGGCCTGAGACCGGCTCTCGACAATAACAGGCATCCCGTCGGAGAGTGAAATCCCGAGGTCGGCCAGGGGCTGAATCGGCCGAACCGCCGGGCACCAATCGCCCCGCATGGCCACGGCGAGTGCCGTTGAGGCACTACAATGCTGGAAACAATCCAGGGTCAGCGGTGACCGTGATAGGCAAACAAAATGTGGAAGGTCACTTGATGACGCCTTTGCGCAGACGTCGATCGTGGCTGGCTGCCGCCATGGTCTTAGTTGCTGTGTTCGGTGTTGCCTGCAGCAGCGGGCCCAGTGCGCCCGTCGCCGCCAAGGTCATCGAAAACAAGGGCACGCCGTTTGCCGATCTGCTGGTGCCCAAGCTCACCTCCTCGGTGACCGACGGTGCTGTGGGGGTCACCGTGGACGCGCCGGTGACGGTCACCGTCGCCGACGGCGTGCTCGCGTCGGTTTCGATGGTCAACGACAACGGCCGCGCCATCGCCGGGCAACTCAGCCCAGACGGATTGCACTGGCAGACCACCGAGCAACTCGGCTACAACCGGCGCTACTCGCTGAACGCCAAGGCGACCGGCCTCGGCGGTGCGGTGACTCGCCAGATGAGCTTCCAGACCAGCTCGCCGGCGCACTTGACGATGCCGTACGTGGTACCGAGCGACGGCGAGGTGGTGGGCGTCGGGCAACCGGTCGCGATTCGCTTCGACGAGAACATCGCCGACCGCGCCGCGGCCGAGAAGGCCATCAAGATCACCACCAACCCTCCGGTGGAGGGCGCGTTCTACTGGCTGAACCGGCGCGAAGTGCGTTGGCGCCCAGAGCATTACTGGAAGCCGGGTACCAACGTCGACGTCGCGGTCAACACGTACGGCGTCGACCTCGGTGAGGGAATGTTCGGCGAGGACAACGTGAAGATGCACTTCACCATCGGCGACGAGATGATCGCCACGGTCGACGACAACACCAAGATCATCACGGTGCGGATCAACGGCGAAGTCGTCAAGACGATGCCGACGTCGATGGGTAAAGACAGCACCCCGACCAACAACGGGGTCTACATCGTCGGCGCGCGGTTCAAGCACATCATCATGGACTCCTCGACCTACGGCGTACCGGTCAACTCGCCCAACGGTTATCGCACCGACGTCGACTGGGCCACCCAGATCTCCTACAGCGGCATCTTCGTGCACTCGGCGCCGTGGTCGGTGGGCGCCCAGGGCCACTCCAACACCAGTCACGGATGTCTGAATGTGAGCCCCAGCAATGCCGTGTGGTTCTACGACCACAGCAAGCGCGGGGACGTCGTGGAGGTCGTCAACACGGTGGGCAGCATCCTGCCCGGGACGGACGGCCTCGGCGACTGGAACATCCCGTGGGATGTGTGGCGCGCCGGCAACGCCAACACCGGCGATCGCTAGCGCGGCGCAGCCGGGCGCGGCGGGTCGCCGCCATGGGTGGGTCGATCGCTAGCGCGGCGCAGTCGGGCGCGGCGGGTCGCCGCCATGGGCGGGGTCGATCGCTAGGAGACTGCTGAATTAATCCCGCGTGGCGGGGCTGGTTGTGCTGGGGTTTTGGGGACAATTGGTGGGTGCAGGGTCGCTCTGATGATC
>RXJD01000100.1 GCA_003987775.1 Mycobacterium sp. | reverse complement strand
GATGTTGCCGCTGCCGGTATTGGCGATCCCGATATTGCCGTCGCCGGTGTTGGCGAACCCGAAATTCAGACTCCCCGCATTCCCACTGCCGATATTTAGACTGCCCAGGTTGCCGCTGCCGAAGTTGACACTGCCCAGGTTCCCCCCACCCAGATTCGACGACCCCAGATTGCCCCACCCGAAATTCAAACTCCCCAGATTCCCGCCACCCAGATTCGAATCCCCCACACTCCCACTACCCACATTGAAATTCCCCAAATTCCCCCCACCCACATTGAACGCACCCACATCCCCCCACCCCACATTGAACCGACCCACATCCGCCAACCCGAAATTGATCACCGAGTCGTTCAGCAGGTCGGGCAGCGAGGCGAAGGAGGGAATGGCGGCGGCCACCGCCGACGCGCCGGAGTAGTACCCGAACATGGTGGCGACGTTCTGCGCCCACATCTGCTCGTAGGACGCTTCGGCGGCGGCGATCGCCGGGGCGTTGAGACCGAACCAGTTGGAGGTCACCAACGACACGAACTCGACGCGGTTGGCCGCGACCGCCGCGGGCGGCACGGCGCTCGTCAACGCGGACTCGAACTCCTCGGCGGCCGCTCGCACCTGAGCCGCCGCGCCCTCGGCTCCCGCCGCCGCGGCGTGCAGCCAACCGGCGTACGGAGCGGCCGCGGCGAGCATCGCCGATGCGGCCGCGCCCTGCCACGCACCACCCACCAGCCCCGACGTCGCGGATCCGAAGGACTCAGCAGCCGCGCTGAGTTCGGCGGCCAGCCCGTCCCAGGCCGTCGCGACCCCCACCCACGGACCCGACCCGGCGCCCCCGTAGAGGAGCGCGGAGTTGATCTCCGGTGCCAACATCGGAAAGTCCATGCCCAGCCCTTCATGTCCTCTGACGACCATGCGCGCCCACCTCGGGCCGGTAAGCCCTGCGAGTGCAGACGGCGCTAGAAATTAGCAGCATCCGAGACCGTTTATCGCGGTTTTCGCACGATTAGGTTAACTCGTTTCGGAGTGATCCTTCCCGGCGTCCGATAATTGAAGAAAATTCAGCAATTTCTGAATATTATTCAGAAACTTCCATCCCCCTTAAGGCCGCTATGCGGATCGCAGTACCTGGCTGGAGGGTTAGCGTCCAGGAGGGGGCCTGAGCTGGCCGGTACCGTCTCGAGTGCACCCGTCTTGCGGCGAAAAGGGCTGTACAAGAGGGGTTTTCATCCCACGGATCGGCATTGATCGGTCAGCTGCAGGGGGCGGGCGGTCGCGTCGCCGGTACTAAAAGATTCGCATTGCGGTCGTCAAGAATAATTGCTAGATTTCTGCGTGAATTGCTGGAATGAAATGGCCCACGTTCATATACTCCGCGTGTTCGATTCGCCAGCAGCCAACCAATTGAGAGGGTCCGGGGCATGTCCTTCCTGTTTGCAGCACCCGACGTATTGGCCGTGGCGGCGAATGATCTGACGAGGATCGGATCGGCCCTCGGCGCGGCGAACGCTCAGGCGGGCGGGGCCACGGCGAATCTGCTGCCCGCGGCCGCTGACGAGGTTTCGGCGGCGATCGCCGCGCTGTTCACCGACCACGCTGAGCAGTACCGCGCGGTGAGCCTTGAGGTGGAGCTGTTCCGGGAGCGCTTCGCCCAGTTGCTGGCGAGCGGCGGTAGCTCGTATGCCGCGGCGGAGGCCGCAAACGGAAACCTGCTGCAGCAGATCGAGCAGGCGACGCTGAATCTCATCAACGCCCCCAGCGAGTTCCTCACCGGCCGCGCGCTGATCGGCGACGGCGCCGACGGCGCGGCGGGCACCGGCAGCCGTGGTGGCGACGGCGGATGGCTGTGGGGCAGCGGGGGCAATGGCGGATCCGGGGCCGCCGGGAGCAACGGTGGCGCCGGCGGATCGGCCGGGTTGTTCGGGCGGGGCGGAAACGGTGGAGCGGGCGGGGCGGCGGTCACCGCAGGCGGCGCCGGTGGCAACGGCGGTGCCGGCGGGGCCAGCGGACTTCTCGGTGGCTTCGGCGGGGGCAACGGTGGGGCCGGCGGGGCGGGTGCCGCCGGTGCGGCAGGGCAGGCCGGCGGCGCGGGCGGCGCGGGTGGTGCCGGCGGGGCCAACATGCAGGTGCTGTTCGGCCAGGGCGGGGCCGGCGGCATCGGCGGTACGGGTGGCGCCGGTGGAACCGGCCTCGCCGGCGACGCGGGCGCGCGCATTGCCGGCGGCGGCGGCAACGGAGGCATCGGAGGTGCCGGCGGAGCCGGCGGTTCCAACAACGCTCTGCTGTTCGGCTCGGCCGGCGCCGGAGCCGTCGGAGGCACCGGCGGTGCGGGCGGTGCCGGAGCCATGGGAGGCGTCAGCTCGGGTGTCGGCGTGGCGGGCGGAACCGGCGGCGACGGCGGCGCTGCGGGTGCGGGCGGCGCTGGGGGAGCGGCCAATTGGTTCGGTAACGGCGGCGGCGCGGCCGGCAGCGCCGGTACCGGTGGGGCCGGCGGTCAGGGCGGTCACGGTGGGGTGGGCGCCGACGGTTCGCCCGCCGGCGTTGACGGGTTTGCCGGCGGCGCCGGTGGCGCCGGTGGCCAGGGCGGCTCCGCGGGCGTCGGCGGCACGAATGGTGTGGGCGGTGCCGGTGGCGACGGTGGCGACGGCGGCGCCGGTGCCCAAGGCGTCACCACGGCCGGCAAAGCCGGCGGGGCGGGCGGTGCGGGTGGCGCCGGCGGTGACGCGGGGGCGGGCGGTGCAGCCGGTTCGGGTGCCGGTGCCGCGGCCTCGGCCGGCCACGGCGGTTCCGGCGGTGGCGGTGGCCAGGGCGGCGAGGGTGGTGCAGGCGCCGACGGCACCACCGCCGGTGCGGCCGGCTATGCCGGTGGCCATGGCGGCGCGGGCGGTCAAGGCGGTAACGCGGGGACCGGCGGCACCAACGGCAGCGGCGGGGCCGGCGGTGCCGGCGGCCAGGGCGGCAACGGTGTCGCCGGAGCCACGGGCAACGTCGCGCGCGACGGCGGTTCGGGCGGCGACGGGGGTGCCGGCGGTCAGGGGGGTGCCACCGGTACCGGCGGCACCGGCGGCCGGGCAGGTGAGGGCGGTCGAGGCGGCGACGCGGGTGCCGGTGCCGATGGCGCGGCCGCCACCTTCGACGGGGTCGCCGGCAATGGCGGATCCGGTGGCACGGGCGGGGCCGGCGGTACCGGGGGGGCGGCGACCTCGCTCAGCGGCGTCGCCGGCAGCGGGGGAGCGGGCGGCACCGGCGGAGCGGCCGGCACCGGCGGCATCTCGTCAGGCCTGGCCGGTCAGGGCGGCACCGGGGGCAGTGGCGGCAACGGCGGAGCGGGCGGCACCGGCGGCGCCGGAGCGGATCGTGGTGTCGCCGGTACCGGTGGTGTGGGCGGTGCGGCCGGCAGCGGCGGTGCCGGCGGCGATGTGCTGGCAGGCGAGGACGGATTGGGCGGCTACGCCGGTAACGGCGGCGGCGGCGGTACCGGCGGCCTGGGCGGCGACGGCGGGGTGGCCGGCGCCGAAGGCACCGGAGGTGCCGGTGGCAAAGGCGGCTCCGGTGGCGCTGCCGGGCTAGGGGGCAACGGGCTGGCTCCCGCGGGAGTGGCCGGCAACGGCGGCGACGGTGGGGCCGGCGGCGGCGGTGGCCAGGGTGGCGCGGCGGCCGCCGGCGGAATCAACGGTGCCGGTGGCGCCGGTGGCGTCGGCGCGGATGGCGCGCACGGCGGCGCTGCCGGCGGCACCGAGAACGGAGGGTTCGGAGGCAGGGGCGGCAACGGTGGCAGCGGCGGAACTGCGGGGACCGGCGCGGGCGCTGCGGGAGTCGGCGGCGACGGCGGCAATGCGGGTGACGGTGGAAACGGCGCCGACGGCGGGGGCATTTCCACCTATTACGGAGCCGCCGGCGGCTATGCGGGCGACGGTGGTGCCGGCGGTGTCGGCGGCAACGCCGGGGGTGCCACCGCGCACAACGGCGACGGTGGGGACGGCGGCGCCGGTGGCCGCGGCGGTGTCGGCGGCAATGGCATTCCGGACAACGGAAGCGGCGCCCGGGCCGGCGCCGCCGGCGGGGTCGGTGGCCGGGGCGGCAGTGGCGGGGCGGCCGGCACCGGCGGTGTCGGCGGGGTTGACGGCAGCGGTGGCCAGGGCGGACGTGGCGGCGACGGCGGTAACGGTGCCGACGGCCTCGCCGGCACCGGGCACAACGGCGGCGCAGGCGGCGACGCCGGCTTCGGGGGCCTCGGCGGCAACGCCGGTGGAGCGACGGGCGTCAATGGCAGCGGTGGTGACGGCGGCGTCGGCGGTAGCGGCGGCCGCGGCGGCTCGGGCGTCTCGGTCGGTACCGGTGCGGCGGGGGCCGGCGGTCAGGGCGGCAACGGTGGTGCAGGCGCCGCCGGCGGTCAGGGCGGCAACGGTGGTGCAGGCGCCGCCGGCGGTGCGGCCGGTGTGGGCGGCATCGGTGCGACCGCTGGTGACGGCGGTGCCGGGGGTGCGGGCGGAGCGGGCGGTGCCGGCGGCGACAGCGCCTTCAACGGCGCGGCGGGAACGGGCGGAACCGCCGGTAAAGGCGGCGCCGGTGGTACCGGCGGAGCCGCGAAGGCGTCCGGCAACCTGGCGGGCGCCGGCGGTACCGGAGGCGCCGGCGGCGACGGCGGGGTCGGCGGCACTGCCAGCGGATACAACGGCCAGGGCGGTATCGGCGGCGCGGGCAACAGCGGCGGTGCCGGTGGCACCGGTGGCGCTGGTGCGCCCGGCGGCGTCGCAGGGGCCGGCGGCAGCGGCGGCGCGGCCGGCAACGGCGGCGACGGGGGCAAGTCCGTGGTGGGCAGCGACGGCTACGGCGGCTTCGGCGGCAAAGGCGGGACCGGGTCAACCGGCGGCGTCGGCGGCACTGGCGGGGCCGCCGGTGCCGGGGGCACGGGCGGTACCGGCGGGACAGGTGGCGCGGGTGGCGACGGCGGTACCGGGGGCACCGCACTCGGTCCCACCGGGGTCGCCGGAGGCGGCGGCACCGCCGGCTCCGGAGGTGCGGGCGGCCAGGGCGGCACGGCGGCCGCGGGCGGCGTGAACGGCGACGGCGGTACCGGCGGCGGTGGTGGTTCCGGCGGTGACGGCGGGGCAGCGGGAGCTTCCCAGAACGGTCGCTTCGGCGGAGACGGCGGCGCCGGGGGACGCGGCGGGGTGGCCGGCTCCGGCGCCGGAGCCAGCGGAAACGGCGGCGACGGTGGCAAGGGTGGCGCCGGTGGCGCCGGCAGCAGTGGCGGCGCCGGCCTCGACGGCACCGGCAACAACGGTGGTAACGGCGCCAACGGCGGTCGCGGTGGCGACGGCGGTGACGCCGGCGGCGAGACCGCCCGTGCCGGTGACGGCGGTGCCGGTGGGGCGGCCGGCGGCGGTGGTAAGGGCGGCGCGGGCACCGTCGACACCGGCAACGGTCCCGGAGCAGGCGGCCAAGGCGGTAACGGGGCCATCGGCGGGGCCGGTGGCGCCGCCGGGTTCGGTGGCCAGGGTGGCACCGCGGGCGACGCCGGTGCCGGTGGCCGCGGTGGCGATGGCGGCACCGGCGCCGACGGCCTGGCCGGAAGCGGCCACACCGGCGGCGCCGGGGGCTCGGCGGGGCGCGGCGGTGCCGGCGGCTTTGGCGGTTCGGCCTACACCGGCGTCAACGGCGATGGCGGGCAGGGCGGTGACGGTGGCACCGGCGGCGCCGGCGGTGTCGGTGCCGCGGGCGTGGGCGGCGCGGGTCAGACCGGCGGCGCCGGCGGCAAAGGCGGAGACTCGGGCAGCGGCGGCATCGCCGGTACCGGGGCGGGTTCAGCCGGCAGTGCCGGGCACGCCGGTAGCGGCGGTACGGGCGGCGCCGGTGGCACGGGTGGGACCGGCGGCGACAACACCGGCGCGGGCGGTACGGGCTATGCCGGTGGTGCCGGAGGCGCTGGCGGCCAGGGTGGTTCGGCAGGCTCGACCGGCATCAACGGTGCCGGCGGTCAGGGTGGTGACGGTGGCGCCGGCGGTCGCGGTGGTGACGGCAAGGCGGGCGTCGGCACGGTCGGTCAGGCCGGCGGTGCCGGCGGTCATGGCGGCGACGCCGGTGCCGGCGGAGCGGCCGGCACGGGTGCGGGTGCCGCCGCCGGCGCGGGTCACGCGGGCACCGGCGGTGCGGGGGGCCACGGCGGTGACGGCGGGTCCGGTGACGCCAACAGCGTCGCGGGCGGCACCGGATACGCCGGTGCCGCCGGTGGCGCCGGCGGTCAGGGCGGGTCGGCCGGTGCCGGTGGCACCAACGGTGCTGGTGGCCAGGGTGGTGACGGCGGTTCCGGCGGTCGCGGCGGTGACGGTCAGGCAGGCGTCGGGACCGCGGGACAGGCCGGCGGTGCCGGCGGTCAAGGCGGCGACGCGGGTGCCGGCGGCGCGGCAGGCACCGGTGTCGGTGCTGCCGGCAGTGCTGGTCAGGCGGGCAGCGGCGGCTCCGGCGGCCACGGAGGCAACGGCGGAAGCGGTGCGGCCAACACATCAGCGGGCCAGGCCGGGTATTCCGGCGGCGCCGGTGGTGCCGGCGGCCACGGCGGTTCAGCAGGCGCCGGTGGCACCAACGGCGCGGGCGGCCAGGGAGGCGACGGCGGCCGGGGCGGTGCGGGCGCGGCCGGCGCCGCGGGCGTGGGTACCGCCGGACAGGACGGCGGCGCCGGCGGCAAGGGTGGTGACGCGGGCGCCGGAGG
>RXJD01000069.1 GCA_003987775.1 Mycobacterium sp. | reverse complement strand
CGCCGCCCGCGTCGCCGCCGAACGCCGCGCCAACCACAACGCCCGCATCACCGCCACCGGCCCACCCGACGACGAACCCCCACCGTTCTAGGTGGGCCAGGCGCTCGCGTTGCTCCGGAAGTTCGCATTCGGAGGATTGCAGAAGTCCGAGTTGGTCCCGGCCAGCAGGACGAAATAACCCTCGCCCTTGTGGGTGAAACTGTATGGCGGGTAACTCCATCCGCTGTTGCACATCGAGGTCGGCGTGCCCATCGTCGCCCGGCGCCAACTGGACTTCGCGCATGCCGTGAGCGCATCGACATCCAAAACGCCACTCTTGGGGATCACCAGCATCCCGCCGCCCCACTGCCCGTCGGCCCGCCGATAGGCGCGCGCTCCGAAGCCGGCTCCCTTCGTCTGGCAACCCAGTGCCCGTTGCAGGGGCTGGAAAACGGTCGCGAGGTCACGGTTCGTCAGGCCGGCGGCGGCATTGATGAACTGCGCCGCATCGGACCCGTCGACCTCCTGCACGTTGGGGTCGTGGAAGCTGAACAGCTGCTGCGAGATTGCACTCGCGTTACCACCGCCGCCGATGACGGGTCCGCTGCCGGTCGAAGTCATCGGCGGCAGCCCGCCGGCGGGGTCGGCGGCTGCCGTCGGCGCAAGCCCCAGCCACAACGCGGCGATCAGGGCAAGGCGTGCAACAACTCTCATCGGCTACCTCCCGGGTGGCATGGGTGGGGCGTCATTGGGCGCCAGCTCGGCGCCGATCTTGCGGAACAGGATGTCGGCCTGATTGGTGTAGTTGCCCTGTTCGTCGAATGCTTCGGGCGCGTAGGTGACCGCGACGGCGATCGCCACCTTCTGCGACGGCAGGTACGCCTCTACGGCGGCCTCGCCGGCGAACATGGGGTTCTGCAACAACCAGTTGCCGGAGATCACGATCCCGAGACCATAGGTGTATCCATCACTTTGATCGAAGCACGTAGGGCAACCCGGCTGGGGTCGCGTCTTGCCGCGCAGCTCTGTCGACACCATCTTCTTGTACGACTCGGCAGACAGCAACCGGCCCGACCCGACGCCCGCCGCGGTGGCCTCCATGTCGTAGATGTTGGTGGTCTGGATCGCGCCGTGGGTGATGGTCCAGGACGGGTTCCAAAACGTCGACTCCTCGTAGAACGGCACACCGGCCGGAATCTTCAGAGATTCCCGCCGCTCGGAGCTGAACGCGTGCAGGACCGGAACCGGAATGGCGGGAGTATCCGAGTTGGCAGTCTCCGTAAGGCCCAGCGGAGCAAGCACTTTGGACTGTAACAGCGACGGCATGTCGTGACCGGTCGCCTTTTCCAGCGCCATCCCCAGCAGCACGTAGTTGGTGTGCGAGTAGTTCCAGTTGGTTCCCGGCTCGTAGAGCAGTGGCCGCGAAGAGATCTGCGCAAGAATGTCCGCAGTTGTCCACTGCCGGAACGGATTCGCGTAGAGAGCGGTGTTGAAGGCGTCGTTGCCGATCACATAGTCGGGATAGCCCGAGGTCATTTGCGCCAGCTGGCCCAGCGTGACACGGTCGGCGTGCGGGAAGTCGGGCAGCCACTTGGACAACTTGTCCTCCAGGCTCACCTTCTTCTCGTCAACCAGTTTCAATAGCAACGTCGCCACATACGAAATCGCCACTGCACCATTGCGAAAGTGCATGTTCGCACCGGCAGGCACCCCGGTGATCGACTCACCGGCGGCACCCGTCACCACCTCCCGGCCGTTGGCCGTCACCCGCACGATCACCGCGCGCAGGTGCGCCTGCCCCATGAAGTCGCGGACAATCCGCATCACCGCATCGGCCTTGGCCGCGGTAGCCCCCGGCGGTGCCGGGGGCACGACGCGGGGCACCGCGCACCCGGCCAGCAACACCAGGGCGGCGGCGACCCCGAGGCGTCGCATCAGTCGCATCAGCGGAAGGCGCTGATGCCGGTGATCGCCTGGCCGAGGACCAGTTGATGCATTTCGGGGGTGCCCTCATACGTCAGCACCGATTCCAGGTTGACCATGTGCCGGATCACCGGGTACTCCAGCGATATCCCGTTGCCGCCCAATATGGTTCGCGCGGTGCGGCAGATCTCGATCGCCTCCCGGGTGTTGTTGAGCTTGCCGAAGCTCACCTGGTCGGGCCGCAGGCCGACGCTGTCCTTGAGCCTGCCCAGGTGCAGCGACAACAACTGGCCTTTATGCAGTTCGACCGCCATGTCGACCAACTTGGCCTGGGTCAGCTGGAACGCCGCGATCGGGCGACCGAACTGGGTGCGCTCGGTCGCGTACTCCAATGCGGACTGCCAGGCTGACCGCGCCGCGCCCATGGACCCCCAGACGATGCCGTAGCGCGCCTCCGACAGGCACGCCAGTGGCCCTTTGAGTCCCACCACGCCGGGCAACATCGCCTCGTCGGGCAACCGGACGTCGTCGAGCACCAACTCACTGGTGATCGACGCGCGCAGCGACAGCTTGTGGTGGATGGTATTGGCGGAGAACCCCGGTGTGTCGGTCGGAACGATGAACCCGCGGACCCCCTCGTCGGTGGCGGCCCACACCACCGCAACGTCGGCGATCGAGCCGTTGGTGATCCACATCTTGCGCCCGTTGAGCACCCAGTCCGAACCGTCGCGCTTCGCCCGCGTTTTCATCGCCGCCGGGTCTGACCCCGCATCGGGCTCGGTCAATCCGAAGCACCCGATCAGCTCACCGGCCGCCATACCGGGCAGCCACTGCTGCTTCTGTTCCTCCGAGCCGTTGTTCCAGATCGCGAACATCGCCAGCGACCCCTGCACCGACACCAGCGACCGGACCCCGGAGTCGGCGGCCTCCAGCTCCAGACAGGCCAAGCCGTAGTGCACCGCGGAGGCGCCGCCGCAACCGTAGCCCTCCAGGTGCATGCCCAGCAGTCCCAGTTCGCCGAACTGCTTGGCCAGTTCGCGGGCCACCGGCAGGTCGCCGTCCTCGAACCACTGACCGACGTGAGGGATCACTTGCTCTGCGCAGAACGCCCGCACCGTGTCACGCACGGCGATCTCGTCACTGGACAGCGAGGCGTCCAGACCCAGCGGGTCAAAGGCGTCGAAAGCGGGGGGCTTCCGGTCATGGGTATCGGTGCTCATGGGTCAATCCTGCCCCCGCCCGGTAGTCTCGCTGCATGCAACCGCGGCGGGGGCTGGCGTGGCTCGGTATGGACGTGGCGGCCGTGCTCGTTTTCTGTGCTCTCGGGCGCCGCAGCCATGACGAAGGCATCACTGTCGGGGGGCTGGCGACCACGGCCTGGCCATTTCTGAGTGGGACGGCCCTGGGCTGGCTGCTGTCTCGCGGGTGGCGCCGGCCGACGGCGGTGGCGCCCACCGGGGTGATCGTCTGGATCTCGACGGTGGTGGTCGGCATGTTGCTGCGTAAAGCCAGCTCAGCCAGTGTCGCGGGGGCTTTCGTGGTGGTCGCCTCGACAGTGACCGCCGTGTTCCTGCTCGGCTGGCGGGCCATCGTTCTACTCGCCGCACGGCGTCGCTCGGACGGCTGAGCCGGGCTAGATGGTACGCACCGACGGCGATAGCTGGGACCCGGCGACCGGTGTCGGGATGACGGCGACGTTCGGTGCGGTCGCCCGGGCGGTGGGAACCAACAAAGGCCTGATCAACGATCCGTTCGCCGAGGCGCTGGTGCGCGCCGCGGGGGTCGAGTACTTCATCCGGTTGATCGAGGACGAGCAATACGCCACCGACGGCGGCGGCGACCCCGTCATGTACGGGATGCTCAACATCCTTGCCCTGCACGGCCGGTTCCTCGACGAGTATCTGACCTGGGCCGCGCGGGCGGGAATCCGGCAAGCGGTCAATCTGGGCTGCGGGCTGGACACCAGGGCATACCGCTTGTGGTGGCCGCCCGGGACCACGGTGTACGAGTGTGACCAGCCGGGGGTGATGGATTTCAAGGCGCAGGTGCTGCGGGACCTGGGTGGCAAGCTGACCGCGCATCGCTGCGCGGTGGGAGTGGACTTGCGCGACGATTGGCTGACGGCGCTGCAGCGGGTCGGATTCGACCCCGGCCAACCGACGGTCTGGATTGCCGAGAACCTGTTGATCGGATACCTGCCGCCGGATGCGCAGGATCGGCTGTTGCATCAGGTCAGCGCGTCCAGCGCGGCCGGCAGCTGGTTTGCCGCCGACCACATGCCCTGGACCGACGTGCAGCTGCAGGAGGGCCGCGCGTTCATCGAGGGTTGGCGCCAGGAGGGCCTGGACATCGACCTGGGCAAACTGACCTACTCCGCCGAATTCGGTTCTCTCCCAGAGAACCTCGAGGCGCACGGTTGGCAGACCAGCGAACGCACGTTGATCGAGTTGTTGTCCACCGCCGGCCTGGCGGGGCGCCGGCGGGTCAGCCGGCACGATCTGGCGATCACCCCCCGCTACGTCACCGCGACGCTGGCCGGCCGGTGACCGGGCTGCGCTTCGTACCGGCCGGCCTGGACGATCCGCTCGCCCAGCCGCTGTTGGCCGAGCTGGCCGACGAATACGCGCAGCGGTACGGCGCGGATCCGCAACGGATCGCCGAATGGCTTGTGGACGGCCCGGAAGGCGAGTTCTCACCTCCACACGGCGGGATGCTGATCGGCCTGGTTGACGGCCAACCGGTGACCGGGGGCGCCTTCTGCCGGTTCGACGCCGAGACCGCGGAACTCAAAAGGGTCTGGACGCACCACGATCACCGCCGCCGCGGCTACGCCCGGGCACTGCTGGCCGCGCTGGAATCGGAGATCGCTTCGCGCGGTTACACCAGGGTGTACCTCATCACCGGCGACCGTCAGCCTGAGGCCGAGGAGCTGTACGAAGCGACCGGGTACACGCGGTTGTCCGAGCCGCTGCCGTCGCACGGTCCGGTGTTTCCCATCGCATTCCTGAAGGTGCTCGCATGACGTTTCATCTCGGCGTCGCGCTGGACGGTTACGGCTGGCACACGCAGGCCTGGGCGCTGACGAGCGAAACCCGCTCGGTGCTCAGCGGCGGATACTGGGCCGATCTCGCGGTCACCGCCGAACGTGGCCTGCTTGACTTCCTCACCATCGACGACTCGCTCATGCCGCAGCCCGGTCGCCGCGAGCGTATCGACCCGCAACGGCTGGCCGGGCGTGCGGACGCCGTGCTGACCGCCGCGCGCGTCGCGCCCGCCACCCGGCACATCGGGTTGATCCCGGTGGCGACCGTCACCCACACCGAGCCTTTCCACGTCTCCAAAGCCATTGCGACCCTTGACTATGTCTCGCACGGACGGGCCGGCTGGCAGCCGCGGGTCAGCGTCACCACGCACGAGGCGGCGCTGTTCGGCAGGCGGACCGTGCGGCCGGAGGAGCTGTTCCCCGAAGCCCGGGACTATGTCGAGGTGGTGCGCAGGTTGTGGGACAGCTGGGAGGACGACGCGGTGATCCGCGACGTCGCCGACGGCCGCTACATCGATCGGGACAAGCTGCACTACATCGATTTCGCCGGGCCGTTCTTCTCGGTCAAGGGACCGTCGATCACGCCCCGGCCCCCGCAGGGCCAGCCGGTGATCGCCGTCCTCGCCCATGCCAGACCCGTTTACGAATTCGCGGCCGATGCCGCCGACGTCGTCTTCGTCACGCCCGTTGACACGTCGCTGCAAAGCCTCGTGACGGAAGTCCGCGACGTCGGAGAGCGAGTGAAAATCTTTGCCGACATTGTGGTTTCGTTCCACGGCGAAACCGACTTCCGGTCCGACACGCTGGTCTGGGGCGGCACCGCGGCAGAATTGGCAGACATGGTGACGGGCTGGCGGGACGAGGGCGTGGACGGGGTCCGGCTCCGGCCCGCCGTGCACGCCACCGACCTCCCGGTGATCGTGGACGAGGTGGTGCCCCGCTTGCAGCGCGCCGGCGTATTTCGCACCGAGTACCGCGACGGCGAGACGCTGCGCGAGCGACTCGGGCTGCCGGTGGCGGTCAACCGGTATTCGGCGGTGCTCCCATGATTCCGTTGTCGATCCTTGACCTGGCGCCGATCAGCTCCGGCAGCACCGTGACCGCCGCTCTGCACAACACCATCGACCTGGCGCAGCACGCCGAGCGGTGGGGCTACCGGCGCTACTGGATCGCCGAACATCACTTCGTCGGAGTCGCCAGCTCGTCGCCCGCCGTGCTGATCGGTCAAATCGCGGCCGCCACCAACAAGATCCGGGTCGGAGCGGCAGCGGTGCAACTGGGCTACACGACCGCCGTCGCGGTCGTCGAGAACTTCGGCATGCTCGAGGCCTTCTACCCGGGGCGCATCGACCTCGGCGTCGGGCGGTCCGGGCAGCGTCGTTCCCAGGAAAGCGCACCGAAGAAGCCACGCGAGCCACGGCCACCGCGCGTCTGGCATGAAGTCGACGGTGTGGTGATTCCGACACCGTTCGACCTGCGGGGGATGCTCGATCTCGAACGGCTGGCGGCCACCATGAAGATCCTGCAGCAGCCCGAGGCGATATCCCCGGACTTCGCCGAGCAGGTGGACGACATTCTGGCCCTGCTGGACGGCAGCTACCGGGTCGACGGATTCGACGTGCATGCGGTGCCGGGTGAGGGAAGCCCGTTGCGGCCGTGGATATTCGGCAGCACCAGGGGGCAGAGCGCCCGGGTCGCCGGCGCACTGGGACTGCCGTTCGTGGCGAGCTATCACATCACGCCGGCCACTGCGCTGGAAGCCATCGAGGCCTACCGCGACACCTTCGTGCCGTCGCCGGCGCTGACGGAGCCGTACGTGGTGGTGTCGGCGGACGTCGTTGTGGCCGACGACACCGAGACCGCGCAACGCCTGGCCGCCGGCTACGGCCAGTGGGTCTATTCGATCCGGACCGGCGTGGGTGCCATGCCCTACCCGGCGCCGGAGGATTGCGGGCCACTCACCGACGAGCAGTACGAGTTGGTAAAGGACCGTCTTGCAACACGATTCGTCGGTAGCCCGGACGAGGTGGCCGAACGGTTGCAGGCGCTGGCACGGGTCACCGGGGCCGATGAGCTCGTCGTCACCTCGGTCACCCACCGCCACGAGGACCGGCTGCGGTCGCACGAGCTGATCGCCGGTAGCTGGGCTTGACCCCATGACCCGCAAGCCGATTCATCTCGCGGCCCACTTCCCGGGCGTCAACAACACCACGGTGTGGACCGACCCGACCGCGGGCAGCCAGATCGAGTTCGAATCGTTCGTGCACCTGGCTCGCACGGCCGAACGCGGATTGTTCGACTTCTTCTTTCTGGCCGAGGGATTGCGGCTGCGCGAGCACCGCGGCCGAATCCACGACCTGGACGTGGTGGGGCGTCCGGACACCTTCACCGTGCTGGCGGCGCTGGCCGGTGCGACCGACCGCATCGGCCTCACCGGCACCATCAACACCACCTTCAACGAACCCTTCGAAGTGGCAAGGCAATTCGCGACGCTTGATCACCTGTCGGACGGCCGTGCCGGCTGGAACATCGTCACCTCCTCGGATGCCTTCACCGGTGCGAACTTTCGCCGGGGTGGCTACCTCGCGCACGCCGAACGCTATCGGCGCGCCGAGGAGTTCGTCACCGTGGCCCGCAAGTTCTGGGACAGCTGGGCGCCCGATGCCGTGGTGCGCAAGGACGGTGTCTACGTCGACCCCGCGGGAATCCGCCGCGTCGACTACACCGGTTCGCAGTTCGACGTGACGGGTTTCGCCACGCTGCCGGCCGGCCCGCAGGGCCATCCGATCCTGCTGCAGGCGGGCGATTCCGACGAGGGCCGCTCGTTCGGCGCCCGGTATGCCGACGCCCTGTTCACCCTGCACGGTTCCCTCGAAGACGGCCGGCGCTACTACGCCGACGTCAAGGGCCGGGCCCGCGCGTTCGGCCGGGATCCCGATCAGCTCAAGGTCTTTCCGGCGGCTACTTTCGTCATCGGGGATACCACCGAGGAAGCCCGGGACAGGGCTCGTCACGTCCGCCGCCAGCAGGTCAGCGGGGCGACCGCCATCGGCATGCTCGAACAGGTATGGGGCCGCGAGCTTTCCGGCTATGACCCGGACGGTCCGCTGCCCGACGTCGAGCCCATTGTCGACAGCGATATCAGCCAGGGGCGGGTGCGCCACGGCGACCCGGTCGCGGTGGCGCGGCGCTGGCGGGAGCGGGCACAGGCGGAGAACCTGTCGATCCGCGAGCTGGTGATCGCCGTGACCAGCCGAGAGCAGTTCGTCGGCACCCCCGCCCACATCGCCGACGAGATCGACCGCTACGTGCAGGCCGACGCCTGCGACGGCTTCATCCTGGTGCCGCACCTGACCCCGCACGGCCTCGACGAGTTCGTCGACCGGGTGGTTCCGTTGCTGCAGGAGCGGGGCGCGTTCCGGCGCGAGTATCCAGGTGCGACGCTGCGGGAAAACCTGGGGCTGAGCCGGCCGTAGCCGACCTGTGCGACGTGCGTTGCCGCGCAGAGCATTCCGAGGTCCCGAAAATAGTGCATACAGCAACAGTTGCGGCAGGATATGATTTTCTTCACCAACGCGAGTGGTGAGGAGGTGATGGGAATGACGTACGAGTTGCTGTTTCAGGATGACGAATTCGTCTGCGGTGCAATCATGTTCGCGACCGGCGAGCTGGGCGAGTGACCGCTCGCCCGGCTCAGGGGCACATGAAGGAAATCGGTGGGCAGACAAAGGTGCCCGGTGGAAGCGGCCCCTCGGCCCATACCCCTCCGGATACCTGGTGCACTTCGTGGCAGGTGTTCATGTCCCAGCCTGCCGCCAAGTCCCGGATCTGCCAGTAAACGGGATCGCCCGGGCACCAGGTGCCGTGACCGACAGGGTCGTACACCAGATCCGCGTGCGCGGTCGCGGCACCCGGCCCCAGGGCGGTGAGCCCCAGAGCGGCGATAGCGCCGAACCCAGTGATCAGAACGCCGGTGAGAGTCCGCTTCACCGTGTTGGCCATGATGTGTCCCTCTCTGTGTGCGCTCCCGCGTATGTGCGGCAGGATCGTATCTCCCGGCCAAATCAACACCCGCGGCGCGGCTACCGATCCCAACTTTCGTGATTCACGCAGATCGGGCACCTGTCGTCGTCCGTCAGGCGGCGCCTGCCTTGCGCAGGGCGGCGTCTGCCGCTTCGCGGATCGGGCCGCGCCACAGCGGCCCGTGGCCTGGCGCCAGGATCTCGGTCTCCACCTGCGCCAGTACCGACAGTGTCGTGATGCAGTTCTGTTGGCTGTAGCTGAAGATGGCGGGCAACAGCTGGGGCCCGTCGTGGCGAATCAGCGGATGGCCGGTGATCAGTGCGTCGCCGCTGGCCAGCACCCCGTCCACCAGATACGAGCAGTGACCGTTGGTGTGTCCGGGACTGAAGACAGGTTGCGGGTGGCCGGGCAGCCCGGCGGCGATGTCCGGTGTCAACGGCCGGGTGCTGGGGATCCCGTCGCGGATCAGCCCGCCGCTGCGCACCACGTGCACCGTCCACGCCGCCCACCGCGGCCGCCAAATGCGAAGTGCCAGATCGTGAATCGCCACTTGTTCGAGATAATCCCGCTTGGCGTGGCCGACCTCGTCAGCGTGGCAGTAGACCGGCGTGCCGTGCTCGGCGGCGAACCAGATCGCGGTACCCATGTGATCGATGTGGGCATGGGTGAGCAGGATCGCCCGCACGTCGCCCGGCCCGTACCCCAGCGTGCGCAGCGAGGTCAGCACCTCCTCGCGGTCGCCCGGATAGCCGGCGTCGATCAGCATGACTCCGGTGTCGTCGGTGACCAGCGTCCAGTTGACCGCGGGGCCATGAGCGAGGTGGACCTTGTCGGTGATCTGAACAAGCTGTGTGTGCCCGGACATGGCTATCAGCCTAAAAGCCGCGAGGAGTAGAAAAGACTAGTGGCTGAACTGAAACTGGGATACAAGGCGTCCGCTGAACAATTCGCACCTCGTGAACTCGTGGAACTGGCCGTCCTCGCCGAAGGGCACGGCATGGACAGCGCCACCGTCAGCGATCACTTCCAGCCCTGGCGGCACAAGGGCGGGCACGCTCCGTTCTCGCTCGCCTGGATGACCGCCGTCGGCGAGCGCACCGAAAGGCTGCAGCTGGGCACCTCGGTGCTCACGCCGACTTTCCGGTACAACCCCGCTGTCATCGCGCAGGCGTTCGCCACCATGTCCTGCCTGTATCCGGGCCGTGTTTTCCTGGGTGTCGGCACCGGCGAGGCGCTCAACGAGATCGCCACCGGATACGAGGGCGACTGGCCGGAGTTCAAGGAGCGCTTCGCCCGGCTGCGCGAGTCGGTGCGCCTGATGCGCGAGCTGTGGCGTGGTGACCGCGTCGACTTCGACGGCGAGTATTACCGCACCAAAGGCGCCTCCATCTACGACGTGCCCGAGAGCGGCGTGCCGGTCTACATCGCCGCCGGAGGCCCGGCGGTGGCCAAGTACGCCGGTCGCGCCGGCGACGGTTTCATCTGCACCTCCGGCAAGGGCGAGGAGCTCTACACCGAGAAGCTGATCCCGGCCGTCTTGGAGGGTGCAGCGGCGGCGGGCAGATCTGACGACGACATCGACAAGATGATCGAAATCAAGATCTCCTACGACACCGACCCGGATCTGGCGCTGGAGAACACCCGGTTCTGGGCGCCGCTGTCGCTGAGCGCCGAGCAGAAGCACAGCATCGACGACCCGATCGAGATGGAGAAGGCCGCCGACGCGCTGCCCATCGAGCAGATCGCCAAGCGCTGGATCGTTGCCTCCGACCCGGACGAGGCCGTCGAGAAGGTCGGCCAGTACGTGTCGTGGGGTCTGAACCACCTGGTGTTCCATGCGCCGGGGCATGACCAGCGACGGTTCCTGGAGTTGTTCGAGAAGGACCTGGCACCGCGGCTCCGGAAACTTGGCTGACACGCCAGCCGTGCCCGCCTCCAGCATCTACATCGCGGCGCCGGAATCCGAGACCGGCAAGTCGACGATCGCGCTGGGGCTGATGCACCGGTTGGCCGCCACCGTCGCCAAAGTCGGTGTGTTCCGGCCCATTACGCGACATGGCGAGGACCGCGACTACATTCTGGAGCTGCTGCTCGAGCACTCCACGGCTGGCCTGACGTACGAACAGTGCGTCGGCGTCACCTACCAGCAGCTGCACGACGACAGCGACGCCGCGATCGCCACCATCGTCGACGCCTATCACGCGGTGGCCGAGCACTGCGATGCGGTGGTGATCGTCGGGAGCGACTACACCGACGTCACCAGCCCGGCCGAACTCTCGGTCAACGCCCGCATCGCGGTCAATCTGGGCGCCCCGGTGCTGCTCACGGTGCGCGGCAAGGGTCGCACTCCCGACGAGGTCGCCAGCGTCGTCGAGGTGTGCCTGGCCGAACTGTCGGCTCAGCGGGCGCACACGGCAGCCGTCGTCGCGAACCGGTGCGAGCCGGATGAGATGCAGGCGGTCGCGGAGGCGCTCCGCAAATTCACGCCACGCGCCTATGTACTTCCCGAGGAGCCGTTGCTGGCCGCGCCGACGGTGGCCGAGCTGACCAGAGCGGTGAACGGGACGACCGTTCGTGGTGACGAGCAACTGGCTCAGCGCGAGGTGATGGGCGTCATGGTCGCCGGGATGACGGCCGACCACTGCCTCGAGCGGCTGCGCGAAGGGATGGCGGTGATCACCCCGGGCGACCGCTCGGACGTGGTGCTCGCGGTCGCCAGTGCCCATGCGGCGGATGGGTTTCCGTCGCTGTCATGCCTGATCCTCAACGGCGGGTTCGACCTGCACCCCTCGATCGCGGCGCTGGTCGCCGGGCTACGTCTGCGGCTACCCATCATCGCCACCGGGCTGGGCACCTACGACACGGCCAGCGCGGCGGCCACGGCCCGCGGCCGGGTCACCGCCTCCTCGCAGCGCAAGATCGACACCGCACTGCAGCTGATGGACCGGCATGTCGACGTCGACGACCTGCTCGAGCAGCTCACCATCCCGATCCCGACGGTCATCACGCCGCAGATGTTCACCCACCAGTTGCAGGAGCGGGCCCGGGCGAACCGTCAGCGCATCGTGCTGCCCGAAGGCGAGGACGACCGGATCCTGCGCTCGGCCGGACGGCTGCTGCAGCGCTCCGTCGCCGACCTGACGATCCTCGGGGACGAATCCCAGGTGCGTTCGCGGGCAGCCGAACTCGGCGTCAGCCTGGACGACGCGACGGTGATCGACCCACGCAGTAGCGATCTGCACGAGCAGTTCGCCGAACAATACGCCGAGCTGCGCAAGGCCAAGGGTGTCACGCTCGAGCAGGCCCGCGAAGTCATGAACGACGCAACGTATTTCGGCACCATGCTGGTGTACAACGGCAAGGTCGACGGGATGGTGTCCGGTGCGGTGCACACCACCGCGCACACCGTGCGCCCGGCGCTGCAGATCATCCGCACCGTGCCCGACGTGTCCACGGTCTCCAGCATTTTCCTGATGTGCCTGCCGGACCGCGTGCTGGCCTACGGCGACTGCGCCATCATCCCCAACCCGACCACCGAAGAGCTGGCCGACATTGCGATCTCCTCGGCGCGGACGGCCGCTCAGTTCGGCATCGAGCCGCGGGTGGCCATGCTGTCCTACTCGACCGGCGCCTCGGGATCCGGTGCCGATGTCGAGAAGGTCAGGAAGGCAACCGAACTGGTGCGCTCGCGGGATCCGCAGCTGCTCGTCGAGGGTCCCATCCAGTACGACGCCGCCGTCGACCCGTCGGTCGCGGCGACCAAGATGAGCGACTCGCCGGTGGCCGGCCGCGCTACCGTGCTGATCTTCCCCGACCTGAACACCGGCAACAACACCTACAAAGCGGTGCAGCGTTCCGCCGGGGCCATCGCGATCGGTCCGGTGCTGCAGGGCCTGCGCAAGCCGGTCAACGACCTGTCCCGGGGCGCGCTCGTCGAGGACATCGTCAACACCGTTGCCATCACCGCGATTCAGGCGCAGGGCATCCATGAGTGAGCGTCTGGTCCTGGTGGTGAACTCCGGATCCTCCTCGCTGAAGTTCCAGCTCGTCGACCCCGATTCCGGTGAATCACGCGCGGGCGGCACCGTCGAACAGATCGGCGAGCCCTCGTCGCCGATCCCCGACCACGAAGCGGCGCTGCGCCGCGCGTTCGAGATGCTGGACGACGACGGCATCGACCTGCAGCGGTGTGGGCTGGCGGCGGTCGGGCATCGAGTGGTGCACGGCGGCAACCATTTTCACCGGCCGACACTGCTGAACGACGAGGTGATCCGCGAGCTGGGCGAGCTGTCGCCGTTGGCCCCGCTGCACAATCCGCCCGCCGTGCAGGGCATCGAGGTGGCACGCAAGCTGCTGCCCGACGTCCCGCACATCGCGGTGTTCGACACGGCCTTCTTCCATCACCTGCCGGAGGCCGCCGCCACTTACGCCATCGACCGCGACCTCGCGCAGAAGTGGCAGATCCGCCGCTACGGATTCCACGGCACCTCACACGAATACGTCAGCGGTCAGGCCGCGGCCTTCCTGGGCAGGCCGCCCGGCGAACTGAACCAGATCGTGCTGCACCTGGGCAACGGCGCATCGGCGTCCGCCGTCGCGGGCGGACGTCCGGTCGAGACGTCGATGGGGTTGACACCGCTGGAGGGCCTGGTGATGGGCACCCGCAGCGGCGACATCGACGCGGGCGTTTTCAGCTACCTTTGGCGTACCGCCAAGATGGACGTCGACGAGATCGAGTCAATGCTCAACAAGCGGTCCGGGGTGCTGGGCCTGTCCGGCGAGCGGGACTTCCGGCGGCTGCGGACGATGATCGAATCCGGCGATGCCGCAGCCAAATTGGCGTACGACGTGTTCATCCACCGGCTGCGCAAGTACATCGGCGCCTACCTGGCTGTGCTCAGGCACACCGACGTGATCAGCTTCACCGCCGGGATCGGCGAGCACGATGCGAACGTGCGCCGGGATGCATTGGCGGGGCTGGACGAACTCGGAATAGAGCTCGACGAGCAACGCAATGCCGAGGCGGCTTCCGGGGCGCGCCTGATCTCGGCGGCTGATTCCCGGATCGCGGTGCTGGTGGTGCCGACCAACGAGGAACTCGCGATCGCCCGGGACTGCGTGAGCCTGCTATAGGAAACCCAGGCTGGTGCGGCCGGCGCCCACCGCGGGGACCGGATCGGTGCCGAGCGTCCGAACCAGCAGCTCGTGGTAAATGTCTCGAAAGTCTGTGCGGTACTTCAGGTCTCCGTGGTCAAGGTCGGTGAGGCTGGGCTCTTCGCCGTAGAATCCGCCTTTGACCGGGACGCCGGCGACGAACACCGGCCCGGCGGTGCCGTGGTCGGTGCCCTGCGACGCGTTGGCGGCCACCCGGCGACCGAACTCCGAGTACGCGAGCACCACGACGTTGCGGCCGCACCGGTCGCCGGCCATCTGCTGCAGGAACGGGGTGAGGGCTTCGTCGAAGGTCTGCAGCAGCCGTTGCTGCGTGCCGCGTTCGTCGGCGTGGGTGTCGAAGCCCCCGAGGTGCACCATGTACACGCGTGCCGGCACCCGGGCCGTGATCGCGGCGGCCACCATGCCCAGCCGGCCGGTCAGAGCGTTGTCGGACTGGGCTGCCGTCAGGTTCTCGAACGCCGCGTCCGTCGACAGCGCGGCGCGATAGGACCGGCGGACCGCGGACATCGCTGGGGTGTCGCCGGGGTCGTCGGCGCTCAGGGTCTGGATGGTCGGCCGGAAAGCGTCGTCTCGGTGGCCGGTCCCCGTGGTGGACAGTGCTGCCGCCGTTTGCTTTTCGCCCACCGACAGCAGCGGCAGCACGCTGCCGACGCTCACCGCGCGCAGCGGATCGTCACCCGTGGCATCCAGCCAGCGCCCGATCCAGCCCGTGGCCACCGGCTCGGACGGCGACGCGGTCTGCCAGATGTCCATGGACCGGAAGTGGCTGTGATCGGCTTTGGGATAACCCACCCCGCGCACGATCGCGAGTTCCCGCTTGGTCCACAGCTCGGCCAGCCCCCGCATCGCCGGGTTGAGTCCCAGCCGGTCGTCGAGGTGCAACACGTCTTCGGCGGCGTAGGCCAGCTCCGGGCGGGCGTCGTGATAGGCGTTGTCGGCGTAGGGGATGAGAGTGTTGATGCCGTCGTTGCCGCCGTAGAGGGTGACGATCACCAGAACCCCGGCGTCGTCGGCCAGCGGTCGCTCCTGTGCCGCGTGCAGCAGGTCGTCCCAGCCGACCGCCACGGTGCCGGACAACAGGCCGAGTGCGCCGACGCCGGCCCCGGCTATCAGGAATTTGCGGCGGTTCATGAGGTCAGGTACTCCGGAGTGTTGACGGCAGCGGCAACCAGCTGCGCCGGTCTACGGACCAAGGGGCGCAATGCATCCGCAGAGCGGTCGGTCCACGCACCCACACCGATCAGATAGCCGACCGCGTCGATGCGGTCGCCGGCGGCGGTGCTTTCGATCGCCGACAGGTCCGCCGCGCGGGCGAGTTGAAGCGCGGCGTGCCAACGGGTGCGGGCCGACGCGGTGGACAGCCAGACCTGGCCCCGCGGCCAGCCGTTGACGTCGGTGGGGAAGAAGGGGCGCTGGCCCAGCGCCTTGAGTGTGCTCTCGATCAGCTTGTCGTGGTCGCCGGGATTCCCGAGCGCGCGGATCACCCCGATCAGCCACTCGACCGGGGTGTTGACGACGGTCGCGCGGCCGCCGGTGAAGTCGTCGGCGGTGAGGACGGCGCGGGTCAGGGCCCTGAGGTCGCGCTGGGGTCCGTAGGCGGCGACGATGCGGTCCAGCGCCGACGGGGACGGCGGTTCGTCGGACACCAGTTGTCGCCACAGGCGCCCCGCAACGTGAGCCGCGGAGCCGGGGCGGGCCAGGACCGCATCGCAGAAACCGGCGGCGTCGAAGCCCGCGGTGACCCCGAAGAGGGTTTTGGGTCCGGGGTCGTGACGGCGGGTGGCTAACACCGCCCGGCCGTCGCTGATCGTCCACCCGGTCAGCGCACGTGCGCCCTCGCGCACGTCGTCCTCGGTGTAGCCGTTGTTGTGGCCGAGGGTGAACAGCTCCATGAATTCCCGGGCCAGGTTTTCGTTCGGGGCTTTGGCCGTGTTGAGTTGCCCGTCCAGCCAGCGCAGCATCGCGGCGTCGGTGAGCATCGTGTACGCCAGTGTGCGGAAGTCGCCCAGCTTCAGGGCGCGCAGCTTCTGATTCTGCGCCGCCATGTACGCCGCGATCCGCACCTTCTGCGCGGAAGTCGCAAAGTGGTTGTGCCACAACAGGGTCAGTTTCTCGTGTAGCGGCAGCTCGACGGCGGTCATGCGACGCAGCCACCACCGGGTCAGTTCGTCGTTCTGTTCGGAGAGCCGGCGCCGGTACTGCGTCCGCGCTGCTGTGGTCGCGCCTTTGCCGGGCGGTTGCGGGGGCGGCAGTGACGGTATGGGGGTGGCGAGCGCACCGCGGTCGGCGTCGGGGTCGGTGGCCAGGGCGGTGTCTACGTAGCTCGACCAGTCCTGCGTGACCACCGCGTCGACTTCGGCGCCGGTGACGCCGAACCCGCTCCTGCGTAGGGCACGGGCCGTCATGATCCACCGTGGGGACTGCCCGGCCATAGTGAACCACTGTCGCGCCCGAACCTATGTTTTCGCTGAGTGTGGCTGTGGATGCCGGTATGCGCCGCACCCGGGTGCCATGCGAGCGTGCCGGCATGAGCGATATCCCGGGCCCGTTCATCGGCAGCGAGGCTCTGGCGTGCGGAACGCTGAACTGGCATCAGCTGCGTAAGCGGTACTGGGCGGTGTTCCCGAACGTCTACGTGCCAAGAGGCCTGCAGCCCTCGCTGCAGCAGCGGATTGTCGCGGCGTGGCTGTGGTCGCGGCGGAAGGGGACGGTCGCGGGTGCGGCCGCAGCCGCATTACACGGTGCGAGGTGGATTCCTGACGACGTGCCGATCGAGCTGGTGCACCCCAACGCGCGGGCGCCGCATGGCGTGCTGACTCGGCGCGATGTGCTGCTCGACGGTGAAGTCCAGGTGCTCGGCGGCCTTGCCGTCACCACCGCGGAGCGCACCGCATTCGACATCGGCCGGCGCGGTGCCGTTCGGTCGGCGGTGGCGAGGCTCGATGCCCTAGCGCGCGCAACGGATTTCAAGACCGACGACGTAGTGACCATCGTGCAGCGGCATCCCGGCTCGCCCGGATTGCGGCGTTTGGAAACGGCGCTCGAGCTGGTTGACGCCGGGGCGCAGTCGCCGCGGGAGAGCTACCTGCGGCTGTTGCTCATCGATGCCGGATTCCCGCGGCCGCACACGCAGATTCCGGTACCGGGCGCCGACGGCTTTCCGGTGGCCTACCTGGATCTGGGCTGGCCGGAGTCGATGGTCGCGGTCGAATACGACGGAGATCAGCACCGCACCGACCGGCGGCAGTACGTGAAAGACATCAGGCGTCTGGAAATGCTCGAGCGGATGGGATGGATCGTCGTTCGCGTGGTCGCGGAGAACGATCGCGCCGCGATTGTGCGACGCGTCCGTGCTGCCCTCGAGGCGGCCGCGGAACGTTCGCGAGTGTGACTGTGCGCCTGCTGCTTTGACAGTGCGGCTACCGTCGAGATCCGCCAGGATTTCGACGGTAGCCGCACACTCGATGGAAAGGGAAAGCGGAAAATCAAAAGGCGGCCGACGCCCGCCCCGGCCTTCAGCGCCCGAATAGGCTTGGCGTGCTTGAGGGAAGAGCACGCTCACTCGTAGGGCCGGGGTGCGGGCCGCTCGGCTGGGTCTATTGAGATGCCATCACCTGCCTTTCGCTGCTCGGTTGCACGGGTGTTCACGGGAAGCCGGAGGGCTGCGCTGGACGGCACGCACCGGATATGCCGGTCCCCGCCGCGGGGTCAGCGGCAGGGGCGCCGACACCGGCGGCGCGGGCCGCCGGCGATCAACCGCCACGGCCGCACACAAGATCGCCTCGACCTCGGCCATCAGCTCGGCGACTTCAGGGTCCAAGGCGTCCAGGTCCAGCTCAGCCGGCATCAACAGACTGGTCATCGCCGGACCTCTCAGGCGTTGATGACCTGATGTCCGTTGCTCCGCCCGACCGCGATCTTGCGGGGTTTCGCCCTCTCGGCCACCGGAATTCGCAGCGTCAGCACTCCCGTGTCGTAGGACGCCTCGATCTTCTCGGTGTCGAGGTTGTCGCCCAGCACCAACTGACGACTGAAGACTCCGCGGGGACGTTCGCTGGCCAGCATCTCCCGGCCAGGGTCGATCTCGGGGCGTTCCGCCCGCACTGTGACCACGTTGCGCTCGATGTCGAGATCCAACGAATCCGCATCGATGCCGGGTAGGTCGAATTCCACGACGAATGTCGTGCCGTCACGCCACGCGTCCATCGGCATCACCGACGGACGGGACGCCGTCCCCGACACCGGCCGGGTGAAGCGTTCGAAGTCACGGAACGGATCGGTTCGCATCAGCATCGTCGCCACCTCCAACTCCTAATGTGGTGTCAAAGCCGAAGTAAATATGTGCCAAAAGGCATACATTTGAGATACCACGCCGAGCATCCGAACGCAAGACACTGATGCCGAGATTTTTCTCAATCCCGTTGCGCGCGTAGAAGTACGGGTCAGAACGTGCTGGTGGGCCGCACCTGGTTGGCCATGTCGACCAGGGTGTAGCGGTGGCGCTGCGTCGGGGCAACCCGAGCCAGGCTGCGCAGCGACGCCTCGACGCCCAGTCGCAGTCCGTGGTCGGTGAACGGGAACCCCAGGATGTGATTCGTGCTGGCTTGATTATTAGCCCGGTTGTCCTGCAGCCAGTCCATCGCGCCGCCCAGGACCAGCGCGCGGATCTGCAACACCCGGGGCTCGGTGGGCGGCAGGGCTTCCACCCGGCGCGCGGCGTCGCGGATCTGCTCCTCGGTGATCTCGCTCTGGGATCGCCCGGACAACAGCGTCACCGCACTGGTCAGCCGCGCGGTGGTGAAATGCCTTGAGGTGGGCGGTACTTCGTCCAATGTCTGCACCGCTCCGCTGCGGTCGCCCAAAGCCGAACGGGCCCTGGCCAAGCCGAACGCGGCCGAGATCACGCCGTCGTTGGTGCCCCACACGGTCTGATAGAACTTGTGCTCGTCCGGTTCGCCGGCCAGTTCGTAGGTGGCAGCCAGCGCGAGTTTGGGCGCCAGCTCGCCGGGGAAGGTGTCGAGCACCTCGGTGAAATTCTTGATCGCCGAGTCGTAGTCGCCGGTGAGCAGACCGGCCACCGCGCGGTACCAGACCAGCCGCCATTGCCAGCCGACCCGCTCGGCCAGATCCTCGAGTTTGCGGGTGGCCTTGCTGACGTCGCCCAGGTCCAGCAGGGCGCGCACCTCCATCAGTGGCAGCTCCACCGACTCGCTGAGGTCGGCTCCCTCGGCGTCGAGCGAGCCGTGGCGGGCCGCGCGCAGCGAATCCAGCGTCTGCACCGGCTGCGAGAGCACCGTCGCCTGCAGCACCGGGGCGGCCACGTCCGTCGGGTCGACCAACGGCACCGACAGCGCTGTGACGATCTCCTTGGCGGTCAGCTTCTCCGAGTGCACCTGGCCGTCCAGGTAGACGTCGGTGTGCGCCACCAGCAGGTCCACCCCGAACGTGGAGCGGCTGGGACTGAAGATCGTGGACAACCCGGGCCGCGGGATGCCGGTGTCCTGGGCCACCACCTCCCGCAGCACGCCCATCAGCTGGCCGGACATCTCCTCGGCGCTGGTGAACCGCCGTCGCGGATCGGGGTCGATCGCGCGGCGCAACAGCCGCGCGAACGAGTCGTACTGGGCGAGCACCGGATCGTCTTCGGGAAGTCCGTCGACGTAGCGGCCATTTCGGGTGCGCAGGCTCATCGTCAGGGCCGCCAGCGTGCGGCCCACGGTGTAGATGTCGGTTGCGACGGTGGGCCCCGTCCGCACGATCTCCGGAGCCTGATAGCCCGGCGTGCCGTAGAGGTAGCCGAACGAGTTGATCCGCGACACCGCGCCCAGGTCGATCAGCTTGAGCTGTTCCTCGGTGAGCATGATGTTCTCCGGCTTCAGGTCGTTGTAGACCAGGCCGATGGAGTGCAGATAGCTCAGGGCGGGAAGGATTTCCAGGATGTAGGCGATGGCCTCGGCGACCGGCAGGTTCTCGCCGCGGCCCCGCTTGAGCGACTGCCCGCCGATGTACTCCATGACGATGTAGCCGACGGGGTCGCCGTGCTTGTCGCTGTGTTCGACGAAGTTGAAGATCTGCACGATCGACGGGTGCACCACTTCGGCCAGGAATTGCCGTTCGGCCATCGCGATCGCCTGGGCCTCGGCGTCGCCGGAATGCACCAGACCCTTGAGCACCACCGGCCGGTCGTTGACGTTGTGGTCCAGCGCCAGGTAGACCCAGCCCAGGCCGCCGTGCGCGATGCAGCCCTTGACCTCATACTGACCGGCGATGATGTCGCCCGGATTCAATTGCGGCAGAAACGAATACGGGCTGCCGCAGTAGGGGCACCAGCCCTCGGAGGTGCCTTTGCCTTCCGAGCCGGAGCGGCCTACCGGCCGTCCGCAGTTCCAGCAGAACCGCTTCGACTCGGGCACCACCGGGTTCTTCATCAACGCTTTGAGCGGATCGATGTCGGGGGTCCGCGGGATCTCCACCAGGCCGCCGCCCAGCTGGCGGACAGGTGGCAGCGCCCGGGTGGCGACCGACATCCGGTCCTGCGGCTGGGTGTCGACGCTGCCCAGCGAGATCGGGAAGTCGTCGTCATCGTCGTCGTCGAAGTCCGGCCGGAACAGTGCCTGGGTCGCCTGTGGCCGGCCGGTGGTCGCGGTCGCCCCGGTCTGCGCCTCCTCCTGCTGGCCGACCGGCTGCGTGCCAGGAGACTCTTCTTCCTGGCCCAGTTCGTTCTCTTGCGCCGGCTTGCCCATCAGTCCACGTACCTCGGCTGCGGTGGCAGGGGGGCGGGGCCGAGCACCGTCAACCACTTGCGGTACAGCGTGTTCCAGGTGCCGTCGGTGCGGATCCGTTCCAGGGTGCCGTTGACGAACCGGACCAATCCGGTGTTGTCCAGATTGATGCCGATGCCGTACGGCTGGGTGGCCATGTTCGGCCCGACGATGTGCAGGTAGGGGTCCTCTTCCACCAGGCCGGCCAGGATCGAGTCGTCGGTGCTCACCGCGTCGATCTGGCGCTGCTGCATCGCCACCAGGCAGTCGGCCCAGTTGACCACCGACACGATCACCGGCGGCGGCGTGATCTCGCGGATGCGGCGCAGCGAGGTGGTACCCCGGGCCACACAGACACGCTTGCCGGACAGGTCGGACACCTTGGCGATCGCCGAGTCCCGCGGAGCCAGGATGCGCTGGTTGGCATCGAGGTACACGGTGGAGAAGTTCACCAGCTTGCGTCGCTCGCAGGTGATGGTCATGGTCTTGACGACGACGTCGACCTGCGACTTCTGCAGCGCCGTGATGCGCTCGTCGGCCGACAGGATGCGGTATTCGACGTGCGAAGGCCCGCCGAAGATGTCGCGCGCCACTTCGCCGGCGATGTCGACGTCGAAACCGGTGATCTCGCCGGTGATCGGGTCGCGGAAGCTGAACAGGTTGCTGCCGATGTCGAGGCCGACGATCAGCCGGCCACGGGCGCGGATGTTGGCCACAGCGGCGTCGGCATCGGCGCGGTTGGGGAACGGCCGCAGGCTGGCGGTCGGATTGCAGTCCTGGCTGGTGTTGTCCGGCGGCAGCGGGGCTTCCATCGGCAGCTCCTGCATTCCGACCGGAGTCGGCAGCGGCAGCGTGGGCGTTACCTCGACCTTCAGTGGCTCGGAGTGCCCGCAACCGGCCAGCAGGATCGCCGAGGCAACCAGCGCGGCGGCCCGGCGCGCAATCACCGGTACTCCTTCAACCGGGGCCACAGGCCCAGCGCCACCGCGATCGCCGCGCCCAGGCTGAGCACCACCGCGCCGACCTGCGCCCCGGCCAGGCCGCGTTTGGCGTTCAGGACGTCGTTGCGCAGGTGGTTGCGGCTCTGCTCCATCGCCTTGGTCAGGGCTTCGTCCAGCTTGTCGAAGGCGGGGGTGGAGTCGTCCTCGCCTTTGCCGAGCGCGACCTGGGTGGCGGCCCGGTAGTTCCCCACCGAGATGTAGGCGTTGATCCGGTCGTTGGCCTGCTGCCAGCGCACCAGCAGCTGGTCGGCGCCCTGCAGGTCGGGCTTGTCGACGGCGTCGCGCCGCGCCATGTAGGCGTCCAGTTGGTGGTGCATGGCGTCGATGCGCTGGTAGAAAGCCTGCTTGCGGACCTCTTCGTCGCCGCGCCTAATCAGCGACAGCGTCTCGTCGGCCCGGGCCTGCTGGGCGGTGATGGCCAGGTTGGTCACGGTCTTGAGCGACTCGGCCGCCGTGTCCTTGGCGCTGCGGCTGGCCGTCGTCGAGATTGTCAGTGCCGTCCCCACCCAGACCACCATGATGAGAATACCGAGACCGCCCACGACCAGGCCCGGATTGACCCGTCGCCGGGTGCGCCGGGCCAGCCAGCGATGGGCGAACGCGCCGAACGCGACCGTGGTGGTGACGACGAGGATGACGGGCGCCGGGATCTGCGTGGACGCCGTGGTCTCGCTGTCCACCCGGGCCGAAGTCGCCTGATAGAGCTGCTGGGCGTCGGGCAGGATCCGGGACTGCATCAGCCCCGAGGCCTCCGACAGGTACGACGAGCCGACCGGGTTGCCCGCCCGGTTGTTGGTGCGGGCGATTTCGACCAGCCCGGTATAGACGGCCAGTTCGGCGTTGATCCGGCCCAGCAGCTGCACCAGGGTCTCGTCGGTCAAGCCGCTGGAGGCGCGCGTCACCGCGACCGCGGCGTCGGTGATGGCCTGCTCGTAGCGCAGCCGCACGGCCCGCGGCTCGGTCTGGGCGATGAACGCCGTGGCGGCCGCGGCGTCGGCCACCGACAGCGTGGTGTAGAGCCGGCCGGCCGCAAACGACAGCGGCTCGGTGTGTTCGAGCACGGTCGCCAGCACCTGCTGGCGATGGTTGATCGTGGTGGAGGTGGCGAACGCACTCGACACGCCCAGAGCGGCCAGCACGATGCCGATGGTCAGGATGCGCCCGGGCGTGGTGGAGATGAACCACCAGCGTGGATGGGCCGGTTCGGCGGGCGAGCGCGATCCCATCGGCTCGGTCGACGGATGCGCCAGCTCAACCGTCACGTCTGCTCGGACCTCATCTCGGCCATATTACGAACCCGTATAAGCGAATTCTAAGAGCATCTCGCGGCGGATGGGGGGAGGCGTGACCAATTACCTAACCGGGGTCGCGTGCATATCCTGAATCCGTGCAGGGCGACGGTGACGGGTGGGTGATCTCCGAGCGCGGCGCCCATTACTGGGGCCGCTATGGCGCGGCCGGCTTGCTACTACGAGCACCGCTGCCGGACGGGACCCCCGCGGTCCTGCTGCAGCACCGGGCGGTGTGGAGCCATCAGGGCGGTACCTGGGGCCTGCCGGGCGGCGCCCGCGACAGTCACGAGACCCCCGAGCAGACCGCGGTGCGGGAGGCGCAGGAGGAGGCGGGCCTGGTGGCCGAGCGGCTGACGGTGCGCACCACGGTGGTGACCGCGGAAGTCGCGGGCGTGGGCGGCACGCTGTGGAGTTACACCACCGTGGTCGCCGACGCGGGGGAGTTGCTGGCGACCGTCCCCAACCGGGAAAGCGCGGAGCTGCGCTGGGTGGGCGAGGACGAGGTGGCCGGATTGCCGCTGCACCCGGGATTCGCGGCGAGCTGGGACCGGCTGCGCACCGTGCTTGCCGGCCTGCCGCTGGCGCGCTGAGAGTGAATCTGGCGACGCGACACGCCGCTGGTGCGTCGCCAGATTCACTCTGGGCGCGTGGTCAGTGCCCGTTTGAGCTGTTCGGCGGCGGCTTTCGGATCGGCAGCCGCGGTGATGGCGCGCACCACCACGACGCGGCGGGCTCCGGCGGCCAGCACCTCCGGCAGCCGTTGGGAGTCGATGCCGCCTATGGCGAACCAGGGCTTGTCGGTGCCCAGGGCGGCAGCGGCGCGAACCAGGTCCAGCCCCGGTGCCGGGCGTCCCGGTTTGGTGGGGGTGGGCCAGCAGGGCCCGACGCAGAAATAGTCGACTGCGGAAGCGGCCGCCGCTGCTGCCTCGCCGGCGTCGTGGCTGGACCGGCCGATCAGGGTGCCGGGTCCCACGATGTCCCGGGCGATGTTCAGGGGCAGGTCGCGCTGACCGAGGTGCAGCACGTCGGCGCCGGCGGCGCGGGCGATATCGGCGCGGTCGTTGACCGCGAACAGCGCGCCGTGCCGGCGCGCCGCATCGGCCAGGATTTCGCAGGCTGCCAGCTCGTCGAGGGCCTCCAGCGGGCCGAACCGGCGTTCGCCGGGCGAGCCCTTGTCCCGCAGCTGGATGATGTCGACCCCGCCGGCCAGGGCGGCGTCGGCGAATTCGGCCAGGTCGCCGCGCTCGCGGCGCGCGTCGGTGCACAGGTACAGCCGTGCTTTCTCGAGAACGGCGGGGAGACGGAGGCGGGGGTCCTGCACACCGCGACGTTAGCGCGCTAGCGTGGAGTCTGAAGAACACACGGGAGTCCCGGGCGACCAGCGGGGCTGAGAGTGGGCACTGCGGACCTGCCCTTACCGTCACACCTGATCCGGGTCATGCCGGCGAAGGGAGCACAGGATGCCGGATTCGGTCGCCGTGATCGGCGGCGGCGTCATCGGCCTGTCGGTGGCGCGACGCGCGGCCCGGGCCGGCTTGCCGGTGACGGTGCACCGCAGTCAGGAACCGGGTGCCTCCTGGGTGGCCGGCGGGATGCTCGCGCCGCACAGCGAAGGCTGGCCCGGTGAGGAACGGCTGCTGCGGCTGGGTCTGGAGTCGCTGCGGCTGTGGCGCGAAGGCTTCCTGGACGGGCTGGACCCGGCGGTGGTGACCGCACGCGAATCGCTGGTGGTGGCCGTCGACCGGGCCGACGTCGCCGATCTGCGCACCGTGGCCGACTGGTTGTCGCAGCAGGGCCACCCCGTGGTGTGGGAGTCGGCCGCCCGTGACGTGGAACCGCTACTGGCGCAAGGCATCCGGCATGGTTTCCGGGCGCCCACCGAGCTGGCGGTGGACAACCGGGCTGTCGTCGAGGCACTGGCCCGGGACTGCGAGCGGCTCGGCGTCCGGTGGGCGGCACCCGTCGGCGACCTGCGTGCGGCGGCCGGCGACACGGTGGTGATCGCCAACGGGATCGATGCGCCCTCATTGTGGCCCGGCCTGCAGGTGCGTCCGGTCAAGGGCGAAGTGCTGCGGTTGCGCTGGCGCAAGGGCTGTATGCCGTTGCTGGGCCGGGTGGTTCGGGCCCGCGTGCACGGGCGTCAGGTTTACCTGGTACCGCGGGCGGACGGCGTGGTGGTGGGTGCCACCCAGTACGAGCACGGCAGGGACACCGCGCCGGTGGTGTCGGGCGTACGTGACCTACTCGACGACGCCTGCGCGGTGATGCCGGCGCTCGGCGAGTACGAGTTGGCCGAATGTGCTGCTGGCCTGCGGCCGATGACGCCCGATAACCTGCCCATTGTGCGGCGACTCGACGAGCGGACCCTGGTGGCCGCCGGCCACGGCCGGTCGGGCTTCCTGCTGGCCCCATGGACCGCCGAACGAATTGTGGCCGAACTCCTTCCGGTGGGGGCCAGCTCATGATCGTGGTGGTCAACGAGCAACAGGTCGAGGTGGACGACCGAACCACGGTGGGCGCTCTGCTGACCTCGCTGGGTTTTCCGGAGCGCGGTGTCGCGGTCGCGATGGGCGATGCGGTGCTGCCCCGTTCATCTTGGGCCACAACGCTTTTCGATGGCGCTCGATTAGAGGTGGTGACGGCGGTGCAAGGTGGTTGACCACAAACTGACGATCGCGGACCGCACCTTCGCGTCCCGGCTCATCATGGGCACCGGCGGGGCGACCAGCCTGTCGGTGCTGGAGGAGGCGCTGGTCGCCTCCGGAACCGAGCTGACCACCGTGGCGATTCGCCGGGTCGACGCCGAGGGCGGCACCGGGCTGCTCGACCTGCTCAACCGACTGGGTATCACCCCGCTGCCCAACACCGCCGGGTGCCGCAGCGCCGCCGAGGCCGTGCTGACCGCGCAACTTGCCCGGGAGGCGCTGGACACCAACTGGGTCAAGCTCGAAGTGATCGCCGACGAGCGCACATTACTGCCCGATGCAGTCGAATTGGTGCGTGCCGCAGAACAATTGGTCGATGACGGGTTTGTGGTCCTGCCCTACACCAACGACGACCCGGCGCTGGCCCGACGGCTGGAGGACACCGGTTGCGCCGCGGTGATGCCGCTGGGCTCGCCGATCGGCACCGGGCTCGGCATCACCAATCCGCACAACATCGAGATGATCGTCGCCCGGGCCGGTGTCCCGGTGGTGCTGGATGCGGGAATCGGAACCGCCAGCGACGCGGCGCTGGCGATGGAATTGGGTTGTGACGCCGTGCTGTTGGCCACCGCGGTCACCCGCGCCACCGACCCGCCGGCGATGGCCGCGGCGATGGCCGCCGGGGTCACCGCGGGTTTTCTGGCGCGCCGCGCCGGGCGGATCCCGAAGCGCTTCTGGGCCCAAGCTTCCAGTCCCGCCAAATGAATCGCTATGTCGCGCTGGGTAGTTCGATGGCCGCCGGTCCCGGTATCCGGCCTCGTGCCGACGGTGCGCCGTGGCGGTCGGGCCGCTCGGCGCGCAACTATCCGCATCTGGTCGCCGCCCGTGCCGGCCTCGAGTTGATCGACGTCACCTACTCGGGGGCCACCACCGAACATGTGCTGGCGGAACGGCAGAACGGTGCGCCGCCGCAGCTTGCTGCGCTGGACGGATCGGAAGCGCTGGTGACGGTCACCATCGGCGGCAATGACGTCGGCTATGTGCCGTTGCTGATGGCGGCCTCACTGCCGTCCGTCACCCGGCATCTGCCGCTGATCGGCGGCCGCATCAGCGATCTGCTGGACCGCGATGCCCGCGAGCTGGCACTGGGCCGGGTGTTCGACTCGCTGTGCGAGGTGGGCCGCTCCATCCGTGGGCGAGCCCCGCGGGCCCGGGTACTGTTCGTCGACTACCTCACGCTGCTGCCGCCCGCCGGGCAGGCGGCGCCGCCGCTGTCTGGCGAACATGCCGATCTGGGCCGGCATGTGGCCGCCACTCTCGAGCATCTGACGGCAAAGGCCGCCGCGGCGACCGACTGTGAAGTCGTGTCCGCCGCGGCGGCCAGCCGCGATCATCATGCGTGGTCGCGACAACCCTGGACGGTGAAATCCGGTGTGCCGCTGCCGGGTCGGCCGGCTCCCTTACATCCCAACGAGGCGGGGATGCGGGCGGTCGCTGACCTGATAGTGAGCCGGCTGTAACGGGGCTCAGCCGTTGGTGCGCCACCACTGGTAGAGCGAGGAGGTGTCGCCGCCCGATGCCCGCACGAAGGCCAGCACGTTCTTGGCGTCCACGGTCCAGATGACCTCGGCCTTACCGTCATCGGTCCCGCACGCCACCTGGCCGGCCGAGTCGGTGGAGCTGCCCTGGTGCCACACGGTCGGCGACTTCGCGTCGCCGCAATTCGTAAGCGTGTCGCTGCCAATGAGTTTGGTGAATGCGCTGGCGAGGTCGGCGCTGTTGGGGAACTGGAAGTACTTCGCCGAGGCCGGTCCGCTGCTGTCGGAGTTCTGCCCGCAGGCCAGTACCGCCTGCACCGTCGGGAACGCCGACTGCACCTCGGAAACCGCTTGTGAGGCACAGTTACTGGAGGAGTAGCCCTTCGACAGCGAGCCGGCGAAGGCGTCGGTGGGGTCCGCGGACGCGGTGGCGACGCCCGCGCAGGCGAAACCACCGACGAGTGCCGCGGTGGTGACGCCCCGCAGCGCGTTCTTCAAATAGGTCATTTTCCAGCTCCTTCAGGGTTGTAGGAAATGCTCCGCAGACACACTGGAAGTCTCTGCGGCCGAACGAATATCAGCCGTTGGTGCGCCACCATTGGTAGAGCGCCTGCACGTCGGTGTTGGATCCCCGGATGTAGCTCAGCACATTCTTGGCCTCGGTGGTCCAGATGATCTCGGCGGCACCCTGATAGGTCCCACAGGCGACCTGTCCGGCAGTGGCGCCGGCGCTGCCGGTGTGCCACGTGGTGGGCGACTGTCCGCTGTCGCCGCAGGCGGTCAGGCTCTCGTCCTTGATGCTGGCGGTGAAACCGCCGTTGAGGTCACCGGTGTTGTTGTACAGCAGGTAAGTCGCCTTGACCGGACCGGCGGCGTCGGCGTTCTGTCCGCAGTTGATGGCGGCCAGCACACCCGCGGGAGGCTCTTTGGCGGTGCAGTTGCTCATCGAGTAGCCCTTTGACAGGGAGCCGGCGAGTGTGTCGTTCGGGTCGGCATTCGCCGTGGCGGTGCCTAGCCAGGCAAAGCCGCCCATGAGGGCTGCTGCCGTGGCGGCGCGCAGCACCGTGTTGAGGTGAGACAACTCCTTGGCTCCTTACACGTCGGCGGACCGACACCTGCGACTGCGTTGATATCGGTGAGTGTATTTCTCAAACTCGCCATAGAACAGGGCTTTCATGCCAATTGGCATCGTAGAGCTATGCCCCGGAAACCCAATACATTCCGTCGGCAATTGTCTGTGTGGGCACCGATCGATACCGGCGCCGGAAGATCCGGCGGCCACTCATCCGGCTGGGCGCCGCAGCCGGAAATCACGCTCTAGCAAGGGGTTTGACGCCGCTACCGGGGCACCGCAGCACCGTGCCGGCACGACCGCCGGGACGGCGCCGGAGGTGCCCCAAAAGCAATTTCAGATTGGTGATGCCGTCGAGACTGCTCTCCGGTATGGTAAGCCTCGCTTCACGCCAGCTAACTATTTCGATCTGGAGAATCCATGACACAACCACCGCCTCCCGGTTACCCGCCGCAGCAGCCGCCGGCAGGCCAGCAGCCCGACAACTACCTGGTCTGGTCGATCCTTGCGACGCTGTTCTGCTGTCTGCCTCTTGGGATCGTGGCGATCGTCAAGTCGACGCAGGTCAGTGGTTTGTGGGCGCAGGGTCAGTACGCCGAGGCACAGGCGGCGGCAGACAGCGCCAAGAAGTTCGTGAAGTATTCCGTGATCGCCGGCGTGGTCGGCGCCGTCATCTACGGCGTCATCATCGCGCTGGGTGCGATGAACACCGACACCAGCTCGGCGGCCATGATGATGGTCGACGCACTGAGCCTGGGCTGATCCGATGGTGACCCGCCAAGGGTCGGTGCCCGCGAAACTGGGTGCGCGATTGAGCGCCCCAGTGTTCGTGGCCGCAGCCTCGGCTGTGGCGTGCGCCGGCATTTGGCTGGGTGACCCGACGACCCCGAACGGTCCGCTGCCAACCTGCCCCACCAAAGCGCTGCTGGGTATCGACTGCCCGGGATGCGGCAGCATGCGAATGCTGTACAGCCTCATGCACGGTGATGTGTTGGCGGCCGCCAAATTCAACGCGCTCGGCCTGGTGGCCGTCGGACTCCTGGTCTGGGCGTACCTCGCGTGGACGTACGGCCGGCTGGCCGGCCGGCGGATCCGGGGTTGGCAGCACAATCGCTGGGCCGCCATCGTGACCCTGTCGCTGGTGGTGGCCTGGTTTGTGGTGCGAAATCTGCCCTTTGCCCCCTTCAGCGCGCTGTACGTGTGAGATTGCCTGCCGCGCCTCTGGTCTAACGTGGGCGCAATGGTGCACAAAACGAAGATGATTCCGGCGGTGCTGGCGGCCGTTGCGATCGTCGCATTCCTGGCGGTGGGCTGCGGGCGGGGGTCCAACCAGGCCGGGTCCGGCGGAGGCGGGCAGGCGGCGGGCGAGTTCGCGAACACGATCCGCAACAAAGTCACCACCGACGCGATGATGGCGCACCTGACCAAGCTGCAGGACATCGCCAATGCGAACAACGGCACGCGTGCGGTGGGCACTCCGGGCTATGAGGCCAGCGTCGACTATGTCGTCGAGACGTTGCGCAAGAGCGGTTTTGACGTGCAGACACCTGAGTTCTCGGCTCGGGTCTTCCACTCCGAAAAGGGTTCGGTGTCAGCCGGCGACCTGACCGCGGACGCGCGGGCACTGGAATACAGCCTCGGCACCTCCGAGGCCGGCGTGACGGGGCCGCTGCTGTTCGCGCCCCCCGGCGACAGCCCCGGTTGCGCGCCGGCCGACTACGACAAGCTGCCGACGCGAGACGCGGTGGTGGTTGTCGATCGCGGCGGTTGCCAGTTTGCGCAGAAGGAAGACGCGGCCGCCCAGCGCGGCGCGGCAGCCTTGATCGTCGTCGACAACGTCGACGAGCAGTCGATGGGCGGCACGCTCGGAGCAAACACCGAAGTGAAGATTCCGGTGGTCAGTGTCACCAAATCGGTTGGCTTCCAGCTACGCTCCAAGTCCGGCCCGGCGACGATCAAACTGGCCGCGAACACGCAGAGCTTCAAGGCCCGGAACGTGATCGCGCAGACCAAGACCGGATCACCGACCGACGTGGTGATGGCCGGCGCACATTTGGACAGCGTGCCGGAGGGGCCAGGCATCAACGACAACGGCTCGGGGGTGGCGGCGATCCTGGAAACCGCTGTGCAACTTGGCAATTCGCCGCAGGTACACAATGCGGTGCGGTTCGGTTTCTGGGGCGCCGAAGAGCTGGGGCTGATCGGATCCCGCAACTACGTCGAATCGCTGGACGTCGAGGGCCTCAAGAACATCGCGCTGTACCTGAACTTCGACATGCTGGCTTCGCCTAATCCCGGGTATTTCACCTATGACGGGGACCAGTCGCTGCCGATGGACCAGCGTGGCCAGCCGGTGGTGCCCGAGGGGTCGGCCGGTATCGAGCGCACCCTCGTCGCCTACCTGAAGCAGGCTGGAAAGACCGCCCAGGACACCTCTTTCGACGGCCGCTCCGACTACGACGGGTTCACGCTGGCGGGCATCCCGTCGGGTGGGCTGTTTTCCGGCGCCGAGGTCAAGATGTCCCAGGACCAGGCCAAGCTGTGGGGCGGCAAGGCGGACGAGCCGTTCGACCCCAACTATCACCAGAAGGGCGACAATCTCGAGCACATCGACCGGACGTCGCTGGGCATCCAGGGTGGCGGCGTCGCCTACGTCGTGGCGGTCTACGCCCAGGATCTGGGCGGGCGCAACGGTGTTCCGGTCATTGAAGACCGGGTGCGGCACGTGCTCGCCAAGCCATGACACGTTCGCTCGCTGTCCTGCTTCTGGCGTTTCTCACTGCAGCGTGCACGACGACTCGCCCGACGGCGCACCAGCCGGCCGCCGCGCCCGACCCCGGGCGTTCGCTGGCTGCGAAGGTGACCACGGAAGGCATGTTCGTCCACCTGCGCGCGCTGCAGCAGATCGCCGACGCGAACAAGGGGAACCGGACGACGGGTACACCGGGATATGACGCGAGCGTCGACTATGTGGTGAAAGCATTGCGTGCCAAGGGGTTCGACGTTTCCACTCCGCAGTTCGAGCGAATCCGCAACGTGTCCGAGGGCAAGCCGGCCGTGACGGTCGGCGGCCGCGCTTTTGCGGTGGACCAGGCTTCACTGCTGGTGCGCACACCGCCCGGCGGCTTGACCGGCCAGCCGGTGCGCCCCAGCCAAGCGGCCGGCTGTACGGCCGCAGACTATGCGGCGGCGTTGCCCAAAGACGCGATCGCCGTAGTCGACGACACCCGCTGCTCGGTGGTCGACAAGCAGAACGCCGCGGTGGCCAAGGGCGCTGCGGCGGTGATCGTGACCAGCCAGCCCAGCGGTCAGGGGGCGCCTGCCACCCTGTTCAACGCCGGCTACTACAACCAACTGACGGTGCCGGTCGCGGTGGTAGGTGCCAACGGGGCGGCTGCGCTGGCGCGCTCGGGCGCGTCGGTGCGGTTGGTGCTGGACGCGGAGAACGTCAAGATCGTCTCGCGAAACGTCGTGGCCCAGACCAAAACCGGGTCGGCCCATGAGGTGGTGATGGTCGGCACCCATCTGGACAGCCCGGCTGACAGTCCGGGCATCAACAACGCCGGTTCCGGAGTGGCCGCGGTGCTGGAGACCGCGCTACAGCTGGGCCCGCTGCCGCCGGTCTCCAACGCGGTGCGGTTCGCGTTCTGGGGTGCTGCGGAGAACGGGCTCAACGGTTCGATGGACTACGTGTTCGGGCTGGACAACGACGCGCTCAACGACATCGCCCTGTACCTCAACTTCGACATGCTGGGATCGCCCAACCCCGGATTCTTCACCGACGACGGTGACCAGTCCGGCCCGGCCGGGACGGGCGTTGCGTCGTCGGACATTCCAGAAGGGTCAGCCGGAATCGAGCGCACCCTGGCCGGCTACTTGAACCTGGCCGGAAAACGGCCGGCCGACATGCCGCTGAACACCAGGACCGACTACCACCCGTTCCTGGTCGCCGGTGTGCCGGTGGGAGGCATGAACACCGGTGCCTCCCAGACGAAAACGACGGTGCAGGCACGGCTGTGGGGCGGACAGCCGGGCGCCGCGTTCGATCCCAATTATCAGGGCCCCCGCGACACCGTCGACGCAATCAACCGCGACGCGCTGGCCGTGATGGGGTCCGGGGTGGCATTCGCGGTCGGCACCTATGCGGAGTCGATCGGGGGCGTCAACGGCGTGACCCCGCACGACAAACGCCATCGGACCCGGGTTTCCTGAGTAGAGTGTGCTGCGGGCTCAGGCCAGATCACCGCAGACGAGAGCGTCATTTCGCGTAGGAGGTTTCCTGTGACGGATCAACCGCCGGGCTATCCGCCGCCACCGGGTGACTACCCGCCGCCGGGCGGATACCAGCCTGGGGGCGGATACCAGCCGCCGGGCGGATACCCGCCGCCGCCGCAGGGTTACGGCTATCCGGCACCGGGTTACGGCTACCCGCCGCCGCCGTCGAGCACCACCAACCCGATGGCCATCGCGTCGCTGGTGTCCTCCCTGGTGGGCTGGGTCTGCGGCATCGGGCCGATCCTCGGCATCGTGTTCGGTCTGATCGCGCTGAACCAGATCAAGCAGACCGGGCAGGGCGGGCGCGGGCTGGCGCTGGCCGGCACCATCATCGGTGGGGTGGGGGTGGCGATCATGCTGCTCTACTTCTTCCTGGCGATCGTCCTCACGGCGTCGAATTCCGGCAATGCGCAGGACGCGGTAATACTGATTGACCTTGGGCGGCAAGCATTCTCGGGGTCAGTCCCGGCATAGGAAGCGTCGCGGCACCAGGTGCCGGTTATCGGGTTGCGGCCCATTTAGAATGAGTTTCGGTGCAGGCGGCGGACGGGGTTGATCGGATGAAATTGCGCTCGCGCAGGGTGGTCGCGTCGTCACGGGCCCTGACGGCTTGTCTGAGCGCGGTGCTGGTGGTGGCCGGCTGTACCACCATGGTCACCGGACGCGCGGTGTCGATCCTCAACGATCCGTTCCGGGTGGGCGGGCTGCCGGCCACCGATGGGCCCAGCGGGGCCAAACCGAATGGACCGGCACCGACAGGCACCGTGCTGAACACCAACAACGGGCCCATCGACAAGTTGTCCCTGCTGTCGATCAACGACATCGAGGAGTACTGGCAGAACAACTACACCGCACCGCTGCAAGGGTCGTTCAAGCCCGTCGACAAGTTGGTGTCGTATGACTCCAACGACCCGAACAGCCCCATCGTCTGCCACAACGAGACCTACGACCTCGTCAACGCCTTCTTCACCTCCAGGTGCAACATGATCGCCTGGGACCGCGGCGTGTTCATGGCGGTCGCCCAGAAGTACTTCGGCGACATGTCGGTGAACGGCGTGCTGGCCCACGAGTTCGGGCACGCGCTGCAGACCATGGCCAAGCTGGTCACCCGGAAAGACCCGACCATCGTTCGCGAGCAGCAGGCCGACTGCTTCGCCGGCGTCTACATGTACAACGTGGCCTCCGGAAAGTCGCCGCGCTTCAACATCAGCACCGCCGACGGTCTCGACCATGTCCTCGCGGGGATCATCACGACGCGTGACCCGGTGATGGACGCCGACTCCCAGAACGATGACGAGCACGGCTCCGCACTGGACCGGGTCAGCGCCTTCCAGATGGGCTTCATCACGGGCACCTCGGCCTGCGCGGCGATCAACAAGGCCGAAGTCGAGCAGCGACGCGGCGATCTTCCGACCGCGCTGCGGGTGGACACCGGCGGAAACCCGGAGACCGGCGAGGTGGAGATCACCGAAGACACCCTCAAGACGTTGATGGAGTTGATGGGCAAGATCTTCTCGCCCAAGAGTCCGCCCACGCTCGTCCTCAAGGCCGGCGGCTGCTCGGACGCCAAGCCCAGCCCGCCGGCGTCCTACTGCCCGGCCACCAACACGATCAGCGTGGATCTGCCCGCGCTGGCGACGATGGGCAAAGTAGCCGGAGAGAAGGAACACAGCCTGCCGCAGGGCGACGACACCGCGCTGTCGATCGTGATGTCCCGGTACGCGCTGGCGGTGCAGCACGAGCGCGGGCAGGCGATGCAGAGCCCGTGGACCGCGCTGCGCACGGCCTGTCTCACCGGCTTCGCGCACCGCAAGATGGCGTCGAACATCGAGTTGCCGTCCGGCAATTCGCTGGTACTGACGGCGGGTGACCTCGATGAAGCCGTAGCGGGGCTGCTCACCAACCACATCGTCGCCAGCGACGCTGACGGCATCAGCGTCCCCGCCGGCTTCACCCGGATCGCGGCGTTCCGCGCCGGGGTGGGTGGCGGCGAGATGGACGGGTGCTTCTCCCGCTACCCGGGCTGATCAGCGTCAAGCGATCTCGGGATGCGGCACGTGGTGTTGTGGCTCGGCATCCTCGGGGTTCGTCTGCTCGCCCCGCGCCCACTGCGCCACGAACCAGGCCACCAGCATTGCTCCGACCGCCACCGTGGGGATCGCCCACACCCGCCTGACCAGCATGGCACTGCCGCACTGGGACGCCGCGCCGCCGTCGTCGGCGTGTGCCAGGGACAGGTGGACACCGAGTCCGTTACCGCAGTCGATCTGCATGCCGTAGCCGTCGAAGCGGTCCAGGTAGACCGGAAACCACAGCGCCGCTAGGCCGATGAGCCCGAGGGCCAGGCCGGCGGTACCGATGAGCAGCTGGCGTCGGCTCACAACGTCTCCCCGAAGATGTTAATGAGTGATGTGCGGCGAAGGCATGGTTGCTGATTGATAAGCCCGATGGCCAGCAGCTGGACCAACCATCGGACCACCCCTCAATAGAGGGCTATGTTAATTGAGATTCCGGCGCCCGGGTAGTTTTCGCAAGTTTGGGGCGGTGTGATTCCGGCTAAAGTGAGGCGGTGTCCAGCCCGTCGAGCGCTGCGCCCGAAGTTCGCCGGCGGCCGAAAGACCGCAAGGCCCAGATCGCCCGCGCCTCGGCCGAGGCGTTCAGCGCCCAGGGCTACCACGCGGTCAGCATGGAGACCATCGCCGCCAAGGTCGGGGTGTCCGCTCCCGCCCTGTACCGCCATTACGCGGGCAAGTACGACCTCTTCCGGGAGGCGGTGCTGACACTGAGTCGCCAACTGGTCGATGCCACCGACCTCGGCCACGACGGCGACCAGAACCCGCGACTCACGCAGGAGCGGATGATCGCTGGACTCATCGACGCAGCCCTGGACAACCGCGCATCCGGTGGCCTGTACCGCTGGCAGGCGCGTTACCTGCGCGCGGAGGACCAGGCCGAGCTGGCCGAGCAGCTGAAGCTGATCAACCGCCGGATTCAGCAGCCGCTGAAGAAGATTCGTCCGGAACTGCGGTCAGACCAGCGGTGGTTGTTGTCGGCCGGTGTGCTCAGCGTGATCGGCAGCATCGTCGACCACTCGGAGCGGCTGCCGGCCGATCAGATTCGGGCGCTGTTCGGCGCGGCGGCGTCCGCGATCCTCGCCGCCGAACTTCCGCAGCCACAAGAGGTCGTTCCGCGGGCCGCGTCCTGGCGACTCTTCACCGAGGATGCCGGCGTCTACGAAGCGCTGCTGCACGCGTCGATGATGCTGTTCACAGAGCGCGGCTATGCCGAGACCAGCATGGCTCAGATCGCCAAGGCGGCGGGGGTGCCGGTGTCCGGGATCTACCGGTACTTCTCCGGCAAATGCGAGATCCTGGCGACCGGATTGCGCCGGGCGGCCGACCGGGTGTCAGCCCAGTTGTCGCCGGTGGTCGGTGCGCTGACCGAACCGCGGCACGCCTTGACGCTGCTGATCGAGGCCTATGTGGCGACGTCGTTCGCCAACCCCGAACTGGGCGCCGTTTACTACACCGAGCGGACCAACCTGACGCCTGCCGATCAGATGCTGCTGCACAACGTACAGCTGTCGACCATCGATTCGTGGGTCCGGCTGATGACGGCCGACCGGCCGTCGCTGCGACCGGCGCAGGCGCGGTTCCTGGTACACGCCGCCATGGCGCTGGTGGTGGACCTGGGCCGGATGGGTGAGTCGGCCTACCTGCAAGCGTGCGTGCGGAAGCTGATGGAGATCACGCTTTTCGGCCCGGAGATTGCAGCAGACGAAGCGCCGCATCGACCGCCAGGGCGGGGACGTCGAGGCTCTTCGAGCCGAGATCGTGACGGGCGCCGGTGATTTCGACGATCTCGGTGGGCGCCGGGATCAGTGCCGCGGCGTCACGCAGTTCGGTGATGGTCCCGAACGGATCGGAGGTGCCGTGGGTGAAAACGGTGGGCACCGTGATGCGGGGCAGGTGCTCGGTGCGGGGGCGCTCCGGCTTGCCCGGAGGGTGAACCGGGTAAGAGAACAGCGTAAGCACGTCAACCGGGACTTCCAGGGCGGCCAACACCATCGAGGTCTGCCGTCCGCCGTAGGAGTGTCCTCCGGCGATCAGCGGTCCGCCGGCCAGTGTGCGGCACAACTCGATCGCCTCGACGATGCCGGCCTGGTCGGCCATCGCCGAACCTGACGGCGGGCCCTTGGGGCGGCGCCGGCGGTAGGGCAGGTTGTAGCGCACCGCCAGCCAGCCCCGCCGTGCCCACTCGTCGCAAATTCGTTGCAGCAGAGCGGAATCCCGGTTTCCGCCGGCCCCGTGGGTCAAGACCGCCACGCCGAGCGGTGTGCCGGCTGGTTCGTGGGCGATGCCGTCGATGTCGTCGAGATTCATGAGCCGAGATTCATGAGCCGAGCCGGAACAGGGGCGACACCGGGCCGTGCCCGCCGCCCAACGGATAAGCGGCCCGCAGACATTCGGTGACCCATCGCTTTCCGAAGGCGACCGCGTCGGGCATCTGGTGTCCGTGCGCCAGCGCACACGCGATCGCCGCCGCCAGGGTGTCGCCGCCGCCGTGGTCGTTGCCGGTGGGCAGTCGTTGCGTGTCGAATTCGTAGAAGTCCGCGCCGTCGTAGAGCAGGTCGCTACTGCGCTCCGACGATCGCAGGTGCCCGCCTTTCACCAGCGTCCAGCGCGGGCCCAGGGCGTGCAGTGCTTCGGCGGCGGCGCGCTGGGAGTCGGTGTCGACGACGTCGATATCGACCAGCAGTTTCACTTCGTCCAGGTTGGGTGTCACCAGGGTGGCCATCGGAAACAGTTGAGTGCGAAGCGAATCCAGTGCGGAGGCGGCAAGCAGCGGGTCTCCGTGCATGGACGCGCACACCGGGTCGACGACCAGGGGCACGGTCAGGCCCAGCCCGCGCCAGGTGCGCGCCACCGCTTCGATGATGGACGACGACGCCAGCATCCCGGTCTTGGCGGCCTGAATGCCGATGTCGGTGACCACCGCTTCGACCTGCCCGGCCACCACGTCGTCAGGGGTTTCGTGAAAACTCTTGACGCCCAATGTGTTCTGGACAGTGACCGCGGTGACGGCAACGCAGGCATGCAGGCCGAGCAGCGCGATGGTGCGCATGTCGGCCTGGATGCCGGCACCTCCGCCGGAATCCGATCCGGCGATGGTCAGCACCCGCAGCGGCGTCGTTCCCGGCGGCGCCAGGGGCAGGAAAGTCACTGGGTGAGCGGGAGATACACCCGGTTGCCGTGCTCGGCGAATTCACGCGACTTCTCGGCCATGCCGGTGGCCAGCATCGCCTCGACGTCCTCTTCTGTTTCCAGCCCGTGCTTGGCGGCGAAGTCCCGCACGTCCTGGGTGATACGCATCGAGCAGAACTTCGGCCCGCACATCGAGCAGAAGTGCGCGGTCTTGGCCGGCTCGGCGGGCAGCGTCTCGTCGTGGTACTCCCGGGCCGTGTCGGGGTCCAGGGACAAGGCGAACTGATCGTTCCAGCGGAACTCGAAACGCGCCTGCGACAAGGCATTGTCGCGGTCCTGTGCGTGCGGGTGGCCCTTGGCAAGATCGCCGGCGTGTGCGGCGATCTTGTAGGCGATCACGCCGTCCTTGACGTCCTTGCGGTCCGGCAGACCCAAGTGCTCCTTGGGGGTGACGTAGCACAGCATCGCGGTGCCGGCCTGGGCGATGATGGCCGCGCCGATCGCCGACGTGATGTGGTCATAGGCCGGCGCGATATCCGTGGCGAGCGGGCCGAGGGTGTAGAAGGGCGCCTCCTCGCAGAGTTCCTCTTCCAGTCGCACGTTCTCGACGATCTTGTGCATCGGGACGTGCCCGGGACCCTCGATCATCACCTGCACGCCATGGGCTTTCGCGATCTTGGTCAGCTCGCCCAGGGTGCGCAACTCGGCGAACTGCGCGGCGTCGTTGGCGTCGGCGATCGAGCCCGGCCGCAGGCCGTCGCCCAGGGAGAAGGTGACGTCGTACTGGGCCAGAATGTCGCAGAGTTCCTCGAAGTTGGTGTACAGGAACGACTCCCGGTGATGTGCCAGGCACCAGGCCGCCATGATGGAGCCGCCGCGTGACACGATGCCGGTGACCCGCTTGGCGGTCAGCGGGACGTAACGCAGCAGCACCCCGGCATGCACGGTCATGTAGTCGACGCCCTGCTCGCACTGCTCGATCACGGTGTCGCGGTACAGCTCCCAGGTCAGTTCGGTGGGGTCGCCATTGACCTTTTCCAGCGCCTGGTAGATCGGTACGGTGCCCACCGGTACGGGCGAGTTGCGCAGAATCCACTCGCGGGTCTCATGGATGTTCTTGCCGGTGGACAGGTCCATGATGGTGTCCGCGCCCCAGCGGGTCGCCCACACCATCTTGTCGACCTCCTCGGCGATCGAGGACGTGACGGCCGAGTTGCCGATGTTGGCGTTCACCTTGACCGCGAAGGCCTTGCCGATGATCATCGGCTCGCTTTCGGGGTGGTTGTGGTTGGCCGGGATGACGGCACGGCCGCGGGCGACCTCGTCACGCACCAGTTCCGCGGGCATGCCTTCGCGGGCGGCGATGAACGCCATCTCCGCGGTGATCTCCCCGGCGCGCGCACGCTGCAGCTGGGTGCCGCGGTCGCGCACCACACCCGGCCGCGGCGGCAGGCCGGCGTTCAGGTCGATGACGGCGTCGGAGTCCGTGTAAGGCCCGGACGTGTCGTAAAGATCGAAATGGTCACCCGTGGACAGGTGCACGCGCCGGAACGGGACGCGCATCCCGGCAACGCTTTCCGAGCCCTCCAGATCCCGGTAGACCTTGCTGCTGCCGGCAATCGGGCCGGTGGTCACGGACGGTGCTGACGGTTCAACGGTCACAGTCATCGCTATCTCCCTACGCCGGCATTACCCGGTCAGGTTCGTACGGTCGACGGCCCCAGCCGTCCTCTCAGCGCATAAGGGTTGCGCTCCCGCGTGAATTTTCGGTTGGATTCCCCCACGCTAGCGCAGGGCGGCGCACCCTGTCTTCAGGCGACCGCCGGAGCCCGGCGCGAAGGTCGCGTCGCCGCTGCCACCGGGAGCTGCGATCACCGACGACATGCGCTCACTGTCGCCGGGAAGAGTTGCGGACTTACCGCATGGTTATTGAACGGGCCTGGTCAGGTCGTCGCGCGGTAGCCGAAAGGTGAGGTGGCCGCGGCCGGGACGTGATGGGATGATGGCCGGGTGCAGAGCGATGGTCGCGAACAGTCTGCCAGTCCTGTGCTGCCGGCCGGAGCCCGGCCCTACCTGAACGTCGGCAGCTTCCGGTTCTGGTTCGTCGGACAACGCTGGGAGTGGTCCGACGAGATCGCCCGGATGCACGGGTACGAGCCGGACGCCGTGGAACCCACGACCAAGCTGCTGATGTCCCACAAGCATCCCGACGACCGCGCCCACGTGCAGGATCTGCTGGATTATGCGCTGCGGTCCGGGGAGCCGTTCTCGAGTCGGCACCGGTTCATCGACACCGCAGGCACGGTGCACGACGCGATCGTGGTGGCCGACCGGATGCTGGACGACAACGGGGCCGTGCTGGGCACCGCCGGTCATTACATCGACCTCACCAACAGCTTCGACCAGGCGCGTCAGGAGGTGCTCGACGACGCCCTGCCGGACCTTTTCGAGAACCGCGCGGCGATTGAGCAGGCCAAGGGTGTGCTGATGTACGTCTACCGGGTGAGTCCCGAGCAGGCCTTTCGGGTGCTGCAGTGGCGATCGCAGGAGACGAACACCAAACTGCGCGAGCTGGCCAAGCAGCTGCTGGATGAGGTCAGCTCCCTGGACCACCCGTCCACCGTCGCCCAGAGTCAGTTCGACCACCTGTTGCTCACGGTGCACGAGCGCATCCCTGAGGATTCCGCACGCTGACCCGGCGTTAGGCTCCACCTACCTGGGACGGGAAAGGTAGCGGATTCGGGCATCCGCACCTTAACCACCGGCCGAAATTTGACACATTTAGGCGGGTAACGAATGGAGTTGCTGGAGGTCGCGTATGAGTCGGGCGAGGAGGCGGTAATCGTGCTCGTCAAGGGCGACGTCGACTCCAGCACCGCTGATTACCTGCGCGATCAGTTGGCCGCTGCACTCGACGTCGCCAGGACGCACCCGCGGCGTCTGGTGATCGTCGACCTGCAGGCGGTGAACTTTTTCGGGAGCGCCGGATTGAACGCGGTGCTCGACTGCCACGAGGCGGGCCGGGCCGCCGGGACGGTGGTCCGGCTGGTGGCCGACCACCCGCAGGTGCTGCAGCCGATCCGGGTGACCGAGCTGGACCGAATCTTCGAGATCTATCCGACAGTGTCTGACGCGTTGCAACGATGAACCCTCTCTCGCTGCCGGCTGACCTCAAGACTGCGGTCACGCTCGGTGGCGAGATGGGGCGGAGATTCGCCGACTTCGATTGGGCCGCCCATCCGCTCGGTCCGCCGCGGGGATGGACGTCCGAGATACGCACAACGGTGGCCAATGCGCTCACGTCGGGGTCGCCCACCATCGTGTTTCTGCACGCAGCTGAGCTGTTCGTCTGGCACAACGACGCTTATCTCACGCTGCTGGGTGACGATCACCCCGGGGCGCTGGGCCAGACGGCCCGCGAATTGTGGCGGGACGAGTGGGATCAGATCGGTCCGATGCTCAATGGCGTCCTGTCAACCGGCGTCGCGACCTTGTCGCACGGCCTGATGCTGCCGGTTGTAGGTGGTTCGGCGGTGCGGCACTTCACGTTCGCCGTCAATCCGGTACTGGGCGGTGACGGAGCGGTCAGTGCGGTGACGGCCGCGGTCACCGGTGCGGCCGGCCCGGTTGCCCGGCAGCGCGCCGAGCAGTCGCCCGGCCTGCTGCAGCTGGACGCCGCGGTCCAGCGGGCAGACTCGATAGCCGCTCTGCTGGACGCGGTGTTGCGCTCCCCGTTCGCCAGCGGCGATGCCGCCGCCGCGGCGATCGGCGTGGTTGTCGACGGTGAGGACCATGTCCAGTTCGAATTCGGCGGGGCTCTGCCGGCCGAACTGCGCGACCGCTACCACGTTGCCAGGCTGGACAGTCCCCTGGTGGGCGTCGACGTCATCGTGACCGGCCAGCGGATGATCATCCCCGACACCATTGATCTGCCCGCGCGCTACAGCCACGCGGTGAGCGACACCGCGGGCAGCGTCCGGGCCTGTGTGGCGCACCCGTTGCGGGCCGGCAGCGGACGCGTGGTCGGCGTGCTCACCCTGTTGTGGCGCCAGCCGCGCCGCTTTGCGGACTCCGAGCTGGAGTTGTTCGCCCGAACCGCCGACATCACCCAGTCGGCGCTGGACCGGATCCGGCTGGCCTCGCGTGAACACCGCATCGCCGTGGACTTCCAGGAGCACCTGCTGGACCTGGACCGCGGGTCGACCGCCGCGGTGGTTGCGGCCGTCTACCAGCCGGCGGGCGAGGTGATGCGAGTGGGTGGTGACTGGTTCTCGGCCACCGCGCTCGACCATCCCGACCGGATCGGCATATCGGTGGGTGACGTGGTGGGCCACGGTCTGCCGGCGGCGATCGTGATGAGCAGGCTGCGCGCCGCGGTCACGGTGTCGGCGCTGACCGCCGCCGACCCGGCCAGTGTGCTGGGCGCCCTGGACCGTTATGCGCAGACCGTGGCCGGTGCACGTTGCGCCACCGTCGCCTACGCGGCCATCGACACCGGTGTGCAACCGGCGCGCATCAGCTATCTCTGTGCGGGACATCCGTATCCGTTGCTGGTCCGCCCGGAAGGCAGTCCCGTTTACCTGCAAGCGGGGCGCCGGGCGCCGGTGGCGACCAGTGCAGCAGGGGACACGGCGGTGACCGCGACCGCTGATCTGCCGCCGGGAAGTCTGATCCTGCTCTACACCGACGGTCTGATAGAGCGGGCCGGCGAGACGCTGCACGAAGGCTTCGAGCGACTCAGGGCCGCAGCAGCCGAGTGCGCCGACCTGCCCGTCGAATCAGTGTGCGCCGAGCTGCTGCGCCGGATGTCCCCGCCGGGCGGCTACCGCGACGACGTGGTGGTGCTCGCCGTGCGGCCGCGGCATGTGGGTAGCCGCAGTTTCGCCACGGTGGTGCCGGCCACCTCCGACCACGTTCCCGAGGTGCGGATCCGGCTGCGGGAGTGGCTGGCCACGACGACCGCCGGCCGGGATGTCGGCCGGGCAGAGGAGATATTGCTGGCGGTGAGCGAAGCCGTCACCAACGCCATCGAGCACGGGAGCGGGTGCGAGGCCCGCAAAACGGTGTCGATCGAGGCGTTTCTGCGCCACGACGGGGTGTCGATCAGCGTCAGTGACTCCGGCCGCTGGGTAGGTGACTCGTCGGCCAGCCGGCGCAGCCGGCGGCGGGGCCGTGGGCTCACCCTGATCAGCGGCCTGGCCGACCAGGTGGAAACCGTGCGCACCGCCGGCGGAACCCGGGTGACGCTGCGCTTCGACAGTGCCCGCTGATTAATCGGCCTCTTCGAGCGCCTCGCCGATCTCCTCCAGGATCTGGTTGTGGTGATTACTGGCCAACAGGTGGCCGGTGCCGATCACCAGGGCGACGGGCCAGTCGATCAACTCGAAGGCGGTGAGGGCGATAAGCCCACCGAAATAGGCCAGCTGCTCGGGTGGCGGCACCGTCACCCGCCCCACGATCGGCAGGTTGACCGCAAAGGTGTGTGCCGACCGGATCCGGTCCACAGCCTCTCGCTGCGGAGTGTGCCGGCGTTCTTTCTTTTCCGCCATCATTTGCCTTTCGGTAACGTCGGATTTGCCATCCTGCCGGTTGGTGCGGTCACCGTCGGAGATATGACGACGACAGAACACCCGACCGACCCGCTCGCTGCGTCGTTCGCGGTGTTGCTGAGGGGGCCGCTAACCGAACTTTATGCGCTGTTGTGGCGTGTTGGCGTGCTGGAGGTCGGGACGGCCGAGCGGCGGCAGCCGCGGCTGGTCGCCGCGCAGCCGACGTACCGCCGGGCAACCGGTTGATGAGCTGAATCGACGCCTCGCCAGTTGGTGCTACGCAGGGTCAGTTGGTGCTGCGCAGGCCGGTGGGGCCGGCCCGGCGGCCCGCCGTCTTCTTCGCCGCCGTTTTCGCGGGAGCTTTCTTGGCCGGCGGCTCGTCGGGGACCGGCGCGAGCTTGGCCTTCGCTGGCTGCGCGGCCTGGACCGGCGGCTCGGGTGAGTGACTGAGCTTCCGGAGCAGCAGAGCACCGCCGCCCACGGCCAACAGGATCGGCCATTCCACCAGACCTGCCGCGCCGATCGCGCCGATGGCCAGCGCCGCCGCCGGCGTGGACTTGCTTCCGGTGCTGAGGCCCTGCTGGATGCCCTCCGCGGCGCCCTTGACGCCGCCGACGATGCCGTTGACGGCTGCCCCGCCGACTGCCCCGGCGGCGGACGTTGTCGCCGTCGCGGCGCGACTCACCGTTCGCCCCACGCCCCGCAGCGCTTGATCGACGACACCCATGATGCCTCCCTGCCCTCAGTTTCTCCTGTTTGTATACCCCCCTACCGCGCGCATGACCAGAGATTCTCAGCTGCTACGCAGGTCCACGAGCACCGGTGCGTGGTCGCTGGGCGCTTTTCCCTTGCGTTCGTCGCGCACGATCTGCGCATCCACCACCCGGGCAGCCAACGCGGGTGAGCCGAGGATGAAGTCGATCCGCATGCCCTGCCTTTTCGGGAAGCGCAGCTGGGTGTAGTCCCAGTAGGTGTACACCCCCGGTCCCGGGGTGAAAGGCCGCACCAGGTCGGTGAATTGGGCGTCGACGATCGCGTTGAACGCCTGTCGCTCCGGTTCGGAGACGTGCGTACAGCCCTGGTAGAACTCGGTGCTCCAGACGTCCTCGTCGGTGGGTGCGATGTTCCAGTCGCCGACCAGTGCGATGGGTGCCGACGGATCCGCGCGCAACCAGTTTTCAGCCGTGTTGCGAAGTGCGGCAAGCCATTCCAGCTTGTAGGCGTAATGCGGATCGTCCAGCGCACGGCCGTTGGGCACGTACAGGCTCCACACCCGGACGCCGCCGCAGGTGGCGCCCACGGCCCGGGCCTCGGACGCCGCGGCCACGTCGGGCTTGCCGCTCCAGGCCGGTTGACCGTCGAACCCGACCTGCACGTCCTCCAGTCCGACGCGGGACGCGATCGCCACGCCGTTCCACTGGTTGAAACCGACGTGTGCCACCTCGTAGCCGCGCTCGATCAGTGGCAGCGCGGGGAATTGGGTGTCCGAGCACTTGGTCTCCTGCATCGCCAGCACGTCGACCTCGGCGCGGTCGAGCCAGTCGACGACGCGGTCCAGGCGGGTGCGGATCGAGTTCACGTTCCAGGTGGCCAGCCGCAAGACTTCGGACATGAGGTGTGTCTCCTATCAGTGGCGCGGGTCAGGGGCGGACGAGGTAGCGGCGGCGATGGTGCAGCCGGAAGCCTGATTGCACTGCTGTGGAGGTGGATTCGGTTTCCGGAAGGCATATGTACTCCGGGGCCTCCGCTGTCGTGTCTCGGACCAGGAGCTGCTCGACGAGCTCGCAGACCAGGGCCGGGGGCGGTGACAGTAGGCGGTCGGGGATCAGCAGTCGCGGGGTCAGTCCGCGTTGGTCGTACCAGTCGAAGATCTCCGTTATCGCGCCGGAGTGAGCCGAAATTTCAAGTGGCACTGCGGAATTACCGGCCAGGGTGGGGCCGTGTGCGCGCAGTAGCCAGCCCTCCAGCCACTGTTGCTCGGTTCCGGGTGCATCCGTCGCGGCGGTGCACTCGAGACGGCGGATGTCGGCGGTGCGGACCGGCGCGCCGGTCAGCACGCGTAGTGCCGTGACATCGGCCGGGGCGACCTCGACCACGGCGCCGGACTTGGTCTGCACCCGCACCGTCGGGTCGGTGGCCAGCAGGTGGCCCACCGCGTCCGTCAGTGGCGGCACCGACCCGGGGGGCCGGCGGTACCGCAGCGTCACCCGCGTACCGAGGGCCGGCCACGAGAACATCAGTGACCGAACGGGTCGGGTCCCTCGCCCGGCAGCCAGGACAGGCCGGGAACACCCCAGCCGTGCGACTTGATGGCCCGTTTGGCAGCCCGGGCGTGCCGGCCGATCAGACAGTCGACGTAGAGAAAACCGTCCAGGTGTCCGGTCTCGTGCTGCAGCATGCGGGCGAACAGGCCGGTGCCCTCGATGGAGATTGGCTTTCCGTCGCCGTCCAGGCCGGTGACCCGGGCCCAGTCGGCACGTCCAGTGGGGAAGGACTCGCCCGGAACCGACAGGCACCCCTCGTCGTCGTCGTGGCCGGCGGACGGCATCGTCTCGGGGATCTCGGAGGTTTCCAGTACCGGATTGACCACTACCCCGCGGCGGCGGTTGGTCAGTCCGCGGTCGTCGGAGCAGTCGTAGACGAACACCCGCAGCCCGAAGCCGATCTGGTTGGCGGCCAGGCCGACACCGTGGGCGGCGTCCATCGTGTCGTACATGTCCTTGATCAGCGCGGGCAGATCGGCCGGGAGCGATCCGTCGGCGCCGACCGGGATCGGCGTCGTCGGGTTGTGCAAGACGGGATCGCCCACGATGCGGATGGGTACGACGGCCATGGTCGGCTAGCTTAAGGCGTGCGATCGGCACGGTCCGGAACGGGCCGCGCGGCAAGTGTGACCAATCCGACGGGGGCGGGACCGTCGAGCCCGTCTGCCAGGCATCCTGGAACGCGGAGAGGCCGGGTATTCCAAAGCAACTCGGCCGACGCGCGGGTCTGGTTTCCGGCCCAGCAGAATGCGGCGTGTTTCAATAATCGCCGGAGAATGCCCCCGATCTAGGTCAGGTCATTCGATTCAATCGAGTTTTCGCCGGAAGGGTCCAGGGGAAGCGATATGGACAGCGCCATGGCGCGGGCACATCGATCGGGGGACAACGCTGAGGTCGCCGATGGGCTGACCCGTCGCGAACACGACATCCTGGCGTTCGAACGTCAGTGGTGGAAGTTCGCGGGCGTCAAAGAGGACGCCATCAAAGAGCTGTTCTCGATGTCGGCGACGCGCTACTACCAGGTCCTCAACGCGCTCGTCGACCGCCCGGAGGCGCTGGCGGCCGACCCGATGCTGGTGAAGCGGCTGAGGCGGCTGCGGGCCAGCCGTCAGAAGGCCCGCGCGGCCCGCCGACTCGGCTTCGAGGTGACCTGACGGCCCCCCGGCTACAGTGGGCTCGATGAACGAGCGCGTACCCGACTCTTCCGGGCTTCCCCTGCGGGCCATGGTGATGGTGCTTTTGTTCCTGGGCGTCATCTTCCTGCTGCTCGGCTGGCAGGCCCTGGACTCCTCGGGGAAGTCCGACGACGACGCATCGCCGGTCAGCACGGTGTCGGTCACCACGGCGCCGTCCTCGTCGACCAGCGCCAAGCCGGCAGCCGCCAACGAGGCCGAGGTGCGGGTGTACAACATCTCGTCGAAGGAAGGCATCGCCAAGTCGACGGCCGACGAACTCAAGGCCGCCGGGTTCAAGGTGACCGAGGTGACCAACCTCTCCGTTTCCGACGTCACGGCGACCACCGTCTACTACGGCGAAGAGAGTGAGAAGGCTACCGCCGACGCGGTGGGCAAGAAGCTGGGAGCGCCGGTGGAAAAGCGGATCTCGGCACTTTCCGACCAGCCGCCGGGCGTCATCGTTTTGGTGATGGGTTGACGCTGATTCCAGACCGTCGCCACGCTAGGCTCTCCGCTATGCCTAAGCCTGCCGGTTTGAAAGTCGCAGCCGTAACGTCTGTCGCTCTGCTGAGCGCCTGCTCCTCTCCCCAGCACGCTACGACGACTCCGGGTACGACCCCGTCGGTCTGGACGGGATCCTCGGCGCCGTCGACCTCCGGTCATCAGGAGGCGACGCCCAGTCCGCAGGCGGGCGCGTCGGCCCAGATGCTGATGACGGTGCTGAAGGGTCCCGACGGCGCGCAGATCGCCACGGCGAAGTTCGAGTTCGGCAACGGCTACGCCACCGTGACGGTCGCGACGACCGGCACCGGCGCGCTCTCGCCCGGCTTCCACGGCATGCACCTGCACAAGGTGGGCAAGTGTGAGGCCAACTCCGTGGCCCCCAACGGTGGCGCGCCCGGCGACTTCCTGTCCGCGGGTGGGCACCTGCAGTTGCCCGGAGCCAGTGGCCACGCCAGCGGTGACCTGCCGCCGCTGCAGGTGCGCAAGGACGGCTCGGGCATGCTGGTGACCACCACGGACGCCTTCACCATGGACGACCTGACCTCCGGAGCCAAGACCGCGATCATCATCCACGCCGGCGCCGACAACTTCGCGAACATCCCGGCCGATCGTTACAAGCAGAACGACGGAACGCCCGGTCCTGACGAGACGACGATGACAACCGGTGACGCCGGCAAGCGGGTGGCGTGCGGTGTCATTGGATCCGGGTAAGGGCCCGGTCAACGCTCTGGGGAACCTGCCCACCAGCAGGGCGCGCAGCCACATCGACTTCGCTCGTTCACCACGGCCCACCGTGGGTGTGGAGTGGGAGTTCGCGCTCGTCGACGCCGGCACTCGGGACCTGAGCAACGAGGCAACCGCGGTCATCGCCGAGATCGGTGAAAACCCGCGCGTTCACAAGGAATTGCTGCGCAACACGGTCGAAGTCGTCAGCGGCATCTGCGAGAACGCCGCCGAGGCGATGCAGGACCTGCGCAATACGCTGGGCCCGGCCCGCCGGATCGTGCGCGACCGCGGCATGGAGTTGTTCTGCGCCGGCACCCACCCGTTCGCGCAGTGGTCCAACCAGAAGCTCACCGACGCACCGCGTTACGCCGAGCTTATTAAGCGCACCCAGTGGTGGGGCCGGCAGATGCTGATCTGGGGCGTGCACGTGCACGTCGGTATCTCCTCGGCCAACAAGGTCATGCCCATCATGTCGTCCCTGCTCAACCAGTACCCCCACCTGCTGGCGCTGTCGGCGTCGTCGCCGTGGTGGGGCGGAGAGGACACCGGCTACGCGAGCAATCGGTCGATGATGTTCCAGCAGCTGCCCACCGCTGGGCTGCCGTTCCAATTTCAGAAATGGTCTGAGTTCGAGGGCTTCGTCTACGACCAGAAGAAGACCGGGATCATCGACCACGTCGACGAAGTCCGTTGGGACGTAAGGCCGTCCCCGCATCTGGGCACGCTCGAGGTGCGGATCTGCGACGGCGTGTCCAATCTGCGGGAGCTGGGCGCGCTGGTCGCGTTGACGCACTGCCTGATCGTCGACCTGGACCGCCGCCTGGAGGCCGATCAGCCGCTGCCGACCATGCCGCCCTGGCATGTGCAGGAGAACAAGTGGCGCGCCGCCCGGTACGGGCTGGACGCGGTGATCATCCTGGATGCCGACAGCAACGAGCGGCTGGTCACCGAGGACCTCGATGACGTGCTGAACCGGTTGGAACCGATTGCCAAGTCGCTCAAGTGTTCTGACGAACTGGCGGCGGTGGCCGACATCCCGCGCCGCGGTGCGTCCTATCAACGGCAGCGGCGGGTAGCCGAGGAGCACGACGGCGACCTGCGATCGGTCGTCGACGCACTGGTGGCCGAGCTCGATATCTGACCCTCGCGAATTCGAGTGTTCTCAGACGCACACTCGATTTCCGTGGGTACGGGCGGCGACCCGCCGCAGCATTCGGCGCACCACGATCCGGTGGGCCCCGCTGCCGATGACCAGTGCGCGGTACACCTTGCCGCGCAAGCCCGGGAACGCGGCAAATGTCAACGCGCGCAACCGGACTCCGTCGCCGTCCGGGTCCAGCTCGTACACCAGGCGATAGGCCGCGAACGGGTGGCGGCCCTCGATCGCGAGCCGGCGCGGCGGGGTGGCCTCCTCGAGGGCGAAGCCGAGAGGAACAGTGCGGGGGTCTGCGGGATCGCGACAGGTCTTGGCCAGCAGCGCGGCCCAGGCTTGTGCCGGGGAGGCGGGTATCGCGATAGCATGCTCATCGATATAGGGTAATCGTTCCATATAGAAGGACCATACTAGATCGTGGCACCTCCGCGGAAGCACGAAACCGACCTGATTCTGGATGCGACCCGGGCGCTGGTGCTCACGGCCGGCCCGCGGGCGGCCAGCGTCGCGGCGATAGCCAAAGCCAGCGGCGCCCCGGCCGGCACGCTGTACCACCGTTTCGGCAATCGCGACGGCGTGGTGATGGCCGCCTGGTTGCGGGCGCTGGACCGGTTCCAGCAGCGCGCGCTCGCGGCGACCGGCGACACCGCCGTGGACCACGCCGTGGCCATGGCCGTGTCTGCCATCGCCTTCGCCCGCGAGTTTCCCGACGACGCGCGACTGTTGCTGACCATTCGGCCGGCCGACCTGGTGGACAGCCACTCCGACACCAAATTCCGGGAGACCCTGGCCGCGATGAATGCGCCGCTGACCCAGCGGATGCACGAGTTGACGCACCGGCTCTACGGCAGCGGCGAGCCGCGGGCTCAGGACGCGGTGTACCGCGCCGTCTCCGATCTGCCCTATGCCGTGGTGCGTCGTCACGCTCAGGACGATCCGATGCCGGATTGGCTGGAGGCCGATGTCGCGGCTGCCGCCCGCGCGGTGCTGCATAGTTATGGGGAGAAAGGGGATGAGGCGGATGGAATCACTTGATGTGGCGATGTTTCCCCTCGAATCGGCGCTGTTGCCGGATGAGGATCTGCCGTTGCGCATCTTCGAACCCCGCTACGCCGCGCTGGTTCGGGATTGCCTGGACAACCCCGACCCCCGCTTCGGCGTGGTGCTGATCTCCCGCGGCCGCGAAGTCGGCGGGGGGGACGCGCGCTGCGACGTCGGCACCCTGGCGACCATCGTCGACTACGCCGACGCCGGCGCGGGCCGCTACGCCCTGCAGTGCCGGATGGGCGAACGCATCAAAGTGCTGCAGTGGTTGCCGGACGACCCCTACCCGCGGGCCCGGGTACAGGTGTGGCCCGACGAGCCCGGGCCGCCGTTGACCCCCGCCGCGTTCCTCGACGCCGAGGACCGGGTGTGGGCGTTGTTCGAGCGGATCGCCGAGATGCAGGGTGCTGAACTGCCGAGCCGCGACGCGGTATTCGACTACGAAGAAGGCGCCGAGCTGTCACACCTGCTGTACGCGTTGGCATCTCGGGTACCGATGGGACCGGCCGACCGCTACGCCGTGCTGTCGGCACCGTCGGCCGCGGACCGGTTGGCCGCGTTGCTCGACGCGGTGGACTCGGTTGCCGCGATGGTGGAGTTTCAGTTGTCGGAGTGATCGACCCGAGGGGGCGGCCTCGACTATCAGGTCAACTATCAGGTCCAGAAATCGTTCAACGGTATGGCGTACTTGTCGTTGTATGTCAGCGTGGTCAGCGGCGTTCCCGCGGTAGGACTCAACGCGTATTCGAGTGTCGACATCAGGCCGTAGTGGTCGTAGCGGGTGTTGGTGACGAAGTGCCCGGATTGCATGCCTCCGAACGTCACGGCCGCGTCGTTCGGGATGATCACCGTGTTGATGAGGTTGCCTTGGTTGCCGATGCCCAGGGACAAGTTGTTGTAGTCCTCGTCGAACGTGATGATGATCGCCGACTTCGCGTTCGCATTGTTGGTGTTCCACGACGCCGAGTTCTGGATGGTGGAGACCGTCTGCTGGAGGAAATGGTCGCCGGCCGCGACGTTGTATTGGTGGTTGGTGAGCTGGCTGGTAAGCCAATTCGCTGCACCGGTCGGGAAATCGACCGGACCTTCCATGTTGTAGGAACCGTCGGCTGCGATCCACGAGAACCTCGGGGTGGTTGCCGTGGACTGTAGGTCAATGCTCAACTGTGTCAGCGGCTGCAGGTGGGTCTGCAGGTAGCCCGGATTGGGGTTGTTGTAGACGTAGGTGAACTGGGCGAAAGGTAGCGCGTCGACGGCGTAGTCCCCGGACGACACGATGGCGCCCGGATACGGCATTCCCTGCGCATAGCCCACCCACGAGATACCGGCGTTGTCCATGGCTTCCATCAGGCTGGGGGCGTTGATGGACGGCGAGGTGGGGTTGTAGATCAGGCCGAAGTCCGATCCGCCCATGATTCGGAAGTAGTTCGGGTCGCTGGGGTGGCCCAGTGCGTAGTAGTTGTTGGCGTAACCGTAGGAGTTGATCAGGCTGTTGAGGTAGGGAGCGTTGACGCTGCCCAGGATGTCGGCGGCGCCCTTGTTTTCCATGTAGATCAGGTAGACGTGGTCGAGTTGGCCGACGTTCGACGTGGGCACCGTGAGCACCGGCGCGGCCAGGGTGGGGTCGCCGACCGTGAACGACAGGTTGTCGGCGAAGGCGCCGTTGTAGTTGCCCAGGATCGGGTTGCGGTCGGTGAAGGTCGCGGTGACGACCGCGGAGGTGGTGCCGACCGGGACCGTGCCGGAGATATCGCGGGCCTGGAATCCAGTCATCCCCAGGCGGTCGATCGTCGACACCGGCCCGATCGAGCCGGTCCCCAGCGCGACCCCGTTGGCGTTGAGGAAGGTGACCTGTACCGAGGTCGAGGACGGGTCCAGGAGGTAGCCGCCGAGCAGTCCGCTGAGGGTGTAGGGGACGGTGCCGGTGTTGATGCTGGCCGTTGCGGCGGCCAGATTGACGGTCTGGCTGATCGACGACGTGGCCACGGGACCGCCGCCGGCGAAGTTGCTGCCCGCGCCCGGGGAGGGGTTGCCGGGGAAGCCCAGGCCCAGGAAATTGGGCAGCGTCGGGAACGGAGTCGACGTCGGCGAGGGATAAGTGAGCGCGGTGCCGTAGGGAATGATCGTCGGGGTGCCGGTGACCGTCCAGCCGGGGATGGTCACCGAGCTGAAGCCCGTTATGGACGGGCTGGCAGATTCGAAGCTGCCGTTGACGAGCAGGTTGGGGCTCATGGGCAGGCCGGGGATGCCGTTGTGGCCGGCGAGCCAGCCGCCGGTGCCGATGGTGCCGGG
>RXJD01000067.1:7336-11022 GCA_003987775.1 Mycobacterium sp. | reverse complement strand
CCTTCTAGCCCAAGGGTTCGAGGCCATCATCTCGTCAAACAAAGCCCAATTCAGCCACCGCCACGCCCTGACTTTTTCAGGTCGAAGTAGCTACGGTGATGAACTCGGCCCCGACACGACGGTGTCGCGTGGTGGGAATGCCCACGTCGCCATCGCCGTCGGCGGGCGGGAACGCAGAGGGTGGCACGGGTCGACTCCTCGGATCAGTTCAGCAGTTGCAGGCCGTCGGCCAGGGAGGCGAAGCGGCCGTGTTCTTGGCCGTTGGTGTGGTTTTTTCGCCGAGCCAGATGCCGATGATGTCGGCGGATCCGGTTGCGGTGGTGAGCCAGACGGGGCCGCCGGAGTCGCCGGGGATGCTGGCCGGCATGCCGGTGGTGAGGTATTGGTTCTTGCCGGCGTAGCCGGTGATGGCTCCGCAGTGTTGGCCGCTGGAGACTCCGGTGCGGCAGACTTGCTGGCCTTTTTCGGGTTGGGGGTGACGGTTGGTGGTGGGGGTGTCGCCGATGTAGGCCAGCGGCAGCGATCGGATACCGAAATCGATCAGGCCGTAGTCGGGGCCGCCCTGGTAGGGCGGCTCGACGATGGCGCGGGTGAAGTCTCCGGTCAACCCGGTGCGGGTGGCGCGGGCGTAGCCCGCGGTTTTGCCTCGGCAGTGCCCGGCGGTGACGGCGTAGGTGTGCAGGTCGTGGCCGGTGTAGACGTAGCCGATGGTGCAGAACATGGTGACATCGGCGGTGGGACTGAGGTATTCGATGCGGTCGCCGGGGCTGACCGTGGGTATGTCGGCGGAGGCCAGTGGTGGTCCGGCTACAGCCAGGACAGCCAGGACAAGCGCAGTCGCGGCCGCGCGGGCTGGGCTGGTGATGTGCATGGGTGGCTACCTCGTCGAGGAGTGGGGGCGGTGGGGGCGGAGGTGTCGTTCGGAGCGCAGCTGGGCGCGTGCCCACAGGCCGTCGATCCACGCGCGGGCGGTGTGGGCGGCCGGGCCGCCGGTGCGGCCTGCGGCCGCGGTGATGGCGGTGGTGACTTGTGAGGTGACCAGGGTGTCGATGCCGGTATTCATGCGGACTCCTGCAGGCAGGGCTCGGCGGTGACGCTGCGCCGGTAGTCGGCGGCGGCGCGGGTGCGCAGTGCGGTGACGGTACGCAGGGCCGTCTCAGCAGTTGCTGAACGTTTGTGGCGCACGATCTTGGTCAGCTGCTGGTGTTGGTGGTGCACGGCGCGCAGCTGGCGGGCGGCTTCGGCCAGCCAGCGGCGGTGGGTGTGCGCTTGGGCGACGGTGGCGCGTGCTTCGGCCAGCGCGGTCGCGCATTGGGCGGCGGCTTCGGCGGCGGTGGCGGCCAGGGCAAGGGCATGCAGTTCGTCGAGGCTGACCACGGTGAGCCCGCCGAAGGGTTCGCCCGGTTGCCACAGGCCGGCGGCGAGGTGATCGGTGATGTCGGATTTGTCGGCCTGCAGCGCTGCGAGCACGATGACAACCTGCGCGGCGCGTCGGCGCAGCCGGGTGTGCAGGTCCAGGGCGCGCCGGTAGCCGGCCAGATCCCGGTCGGCGGCGATCACCACCTTCAGGCCGTCGAAGTGCGCGAGCAGGTCGTCGGTGAAGTTGGCGGCACCTTGGGCGTTGGTGGTGGCCAGACGGCCTGCGCCGGTGAGGGTGTCGGCGTCTTTCTCGCCTTCGGCGATCCAAATCCACTGGTCGGTGGCGGCGGCGGTGCCGATCGCGCTACTGCGGTAAAGCACGGGGGTGAATCCTTCGGGTTTGCGGTACACCCAGCGGCGGCCGTCGCGGTAGCGTTGCTGAAATCGTTTGTGCCGGTTGCCGGTGCAACCGCATTCTTGGCGCAGCACTTGCTGGTGGGGCAGTCCGCGGTCGGTGGTGTAGGTGTAGACGCGCACCGTTGTCCACTGGTGGTCGACGGGCTCGGCGGTTCGGGTGATCCGCGCGGGCAGCGGACCCGAGACGAGCGCGGGTCGCACAGCGGCGCTGCGCCGCTGCGGCGTGGGGTGATTGGTGGGAGCCGGTGCGGGGGCGTCGAACAACTCGGCTACTCGCAATCCGAGGGCTGCGGCGAGGTCGGCAATGCTGGCCTGGCAGCTAAAGCAGTGCATCAGCACCGCACCCCCCTGGTCGCCGCGCCCGGTGGGCCGCCAGGTGACCGACAGCGACGGGCTGTGGTCGGTGTGTAGCGGGCAACTTGCCATAAAGGCATCGGTCCCACGGGGGCAGATGTGGTGACCGGCGGCCTCGAACGCCTGGTAGACGTGCTCGAATGCATCACGCGGCCGCCAGGTGTGGTGTGCGGAGCTCATCGCGGGACCCCGTTGTCGATGACGGCATGCACGACGGCGTAGGTGGCGCGAGCGTTGCGGATGGTTTCGTCCAGGAACGCGGCGACGTCGCGGCCGTCACGGCCGTCGATGAAGTCGGCGTCGTAGACAGTGTTGCCGCACAACCGATCCAGGGTGTCGGCCGCGCTTTGCAGGGATTCGATGCCGGCCGCGATGTGGGCCAGCAGTTGAGCGCGGGTTTCACCGATGCGTTCGAGATGGTCGAGTTCACCGATGTCGTGCAGGTCGTGGTCCAGGGCGGCGAAAGTGTGCATGGCAGTTGTCCTTTCGATGGAAGGCGGCCTAGGCAGCCAGCGCCTTGATGCGGTCCGGGCGGAAGCCCCCCCAGTGCGTGTCCTCGGCGACCACCACGGGTGCTTGCAGGTAGCCCAGCGCCATCACGTAGTCGCGGGCCTCGGCGTCGGTGGTGATGTCGATTGTCTGGTAGTGCACGCCTGCTTTATCGAGGGCGCGGAATGTGGCGGTGCATTGCACGCATGCGGGTTTGGTGTAGACGGTGAGAGTAGACATTGGTAGCCCCCTGGAAGTAATTGCGGGATGGGTTATTGATAATTCAAGATTACTGCGCCAATTAGGCTGGCGCCACATCGGTGAGAAACAAATGCGTTGATCTTTTGTCACGGATTCTCTTTGCGCATCGGACGCCGGAATCCCTGCTCTCTACCACTGGCCTCGACGCAGGTAGTGCAGTTGTTTGATAGCGCATTTCGCTTGGGACAAACCTCCTGGTCTGGCCACCGTGCAGCGCGGCGGTGTCTCCCTGTTTCTCGGGTGGAGTGACCCGACGAAGAAATGCATTATCTGACTGCTTTCGCGCATCCGGTAACCAACAGATTGATTGTCGTAATTTATCGGCTGATGCGTTCCCCTTTCTGCACACTTCATTTGATTACCGTCCGTCTGTGACATCTATTCTTTTTGCCCTTCTGGCAGCACGATCTAGACCGGCTTACGGGCGGTGGAGCGCAAGGCCCGGGCGCGAAGTTTTCCCAGGGAGCCCGTTGTGTGGGCGAGCGGCTCGGGGAAAAGTTCGCGAGTCCGGTAGGGCCCGGAGCAACGCGCAGGCCGGCGCCTTGCGTGCAGCCGATCCGGCCGGTCACGATCGACAAGCCAGAAGGCAAAGTGCAGTGTGCTTGTTGCACAACGGGATTGGCCCGGTCAGATGGGAGTGGGGGCCAGCGCCGAAGCCCTGACCCCCACCAGCCGCCCGAATTTACTGTTTCCCGGCGTCGGACAGATACTCGCTGTAGACGGTCTCGGCATCGGTTGTGCCGGTGATGATCTCCTCGACCGCTGCAAGCGGGTAGTCGTTGGAGGCCAGCCACCGCAGGTAGTCC
>RXJD01000067.1:0-7286 GCA_003987775.1 Mycobacterium sp. | reverse complement strand
ATGTATGACTGAACACTGTTCGTGCCCAAGAAGAAGTGGTGGGACACCATGCGTAAGCGACGGTCGGCCCGTTAACGAGTGTTGGTGTGTCGAATGTCCCTCGGCAGCCGTCTTGAGCCGATGCGCTGCAGGTGAGCGGGGCTGTCTCTTGCAGTTGGTGCCCGCTTCAGGCCCGCGCCGCGGCGTCATCGGGTCAGCCGCGCGTTGTTGGGCGCGGCTGTGTCGGGCCCACATCGATTCGCCGATCGGTTGAACTCGCTGCGATGCTTCAGTCGCTGGTTGGGTTGGTGGAGGCGGGTTCAGCGGTGGCGGCGCGGTGAGTGTCGCTGGCCGCGGCTGGGTGCGTTCGTCGCGGGAGTGTGACTAGTGCGGTGCTGATGGCGATGATGGCGAATGCGGCTGTGGCGACGAGTGTTTGGTGCGTGGTGATCCAGGTGCCGACTCGGGCGACGCCGGTGGCCAGGGGATCTGGGGGGAGGCGGTGTCCTGTGAGTTGTGGGATCCAGTAGTGGAGCAGATAGACCCCGGATGCAAAGAGAATGGTCCCGGCGATCCGGGTCATGTGCGGCATCAGTGGCCGCATGCGCTGTGTGGCAACGGTGTTCGCGACGGCGGCCAGTAGTGCGACGGTGAGCAGAAGGGTGGCTGAGCCGGCGGTGTAGGCGCCGAAGACAACGAGTACACCGGACACGTTGCTGGTGGCCAGTGCCTGGCTGATAACCGAGAGCAGGATCGCGATGCTGCAGGAGGCCGAGGCGATCGCGTACCCGACACCGTAGAGGAGCATGTCCAGGGGCCGTTGAGGATTGCGGCCGAAGTGGGGGCCGGGCAGCCGGATTGGGATATGGCGCCCGGCCAGCATGACCAGTCCGGCAAGGGTCAGCATCGCCGCGAGGACGGTCGCGGCCCACGGGACGGCGCCGATGAGTTGGCGCAGCCCGAGTGCTGCGGCCACGCCGAGAACTGTGAAGGTGCCGGCAAATCCGATGGTCAGCGCCGCGCCGGCGCGCAGCCCCCGGCTGATCCTGGCCGCCAATCCCGCGGACGTGTGCTCACCGGTGGCGGTGTAGGCCAGCACGGCGGGCAGCACCGCGAATCCGCACGGGTTGATGGGGGCGATCATGCCGGCGCCGAAGGCAAGTGCCAGTAGTCCGTTCACCGATCGGCCACTTTGGCTAGTGCCGCTTGGAGTTGTTGGGCGGAGGGTTCGACGGCGCGGAATACTTCCTTGCCGGTGGTGTCGATGATCACCACGGTGGACAGTTGGGTGATATTGAACCGGCGGGCCCAGGCGGTGTCGGTGTCGATCGCGTTGGCCACCCCCGCTGCGTTGTTGGCGGTGAGGAAGCCGGCGACTTCGGATTGCGGCTCCTGCCCGGCGATGTCCACGGCGACGAAGTCCGCCCGGGTGGGGTTCTGGGCTTGGGTTTGGGCGAGTGTTTGGGCGGTAGGCCCGCAGGTGCCGCATTCGACGGCGAAGAACAACACCACTGCGGGTCGGGAACCGGGCACGGTGAGCGGTGTGCCGGTGGCGGTGTGCGCAGTCAAAGTAGGTGTGGCGCCACCGTTTTGGTCTGCCGCAGCGTCGGTCCACGGGTGCCAGCAGAGCACGACATAAGCGATGGCCGCTGCGGCGACTACCACGCCGCCGATGATGATCAGGAGCCGCCGTCGCGGGCCGGTGTGCACGGTGGGTGTGCTGGTGTCGGTCATGATCGCTCTCCGTTAACGCGGTGCTGGTCGCCGGTGTTGGGGTGTGTGGGTGGATCGCAGTGCGGTGACTGCTGGCCGTGGTGGCGGGATCGGCGGTGATACACGGTGTAGGTGAGCGCGGCGAGCAGCACCGCCGCGGCGGTGCCGATGACCCACCCGTTACGCACGAGGCCGCCGATCACGGCCAGCGCACCCGAGGCGATGAGCAGCGGCGCCGCGCAACAGGCGATCGCGGCCACGGCCAACGTTATGGCGCCCAGGATCGCTGCCAGCGTCCCGGTGTCGTGGTGTTTGGTCACGGCGCGATCTCCTCGCGGCTGGCCGGGGCGATGCGCATACAGGCGGCCAGCGCGGCGGCGTTGTCGGCGGCCACCGAGCGCGCCAGCAGCACCAGTTCGGCCACCCGCGGGTCGCTCACCCGGTAGTAGGCATAGCGGCCGTGGCGGCGCAGCTGCACATAACCGCAGTCCGATAGGCAGGCCAGGTGGGTGGAGATGCGGCCCTGGGACAGGCCGATGTGTGCGATGCATTCGCTGACGGTGTGTTCCTCGTTGAGCAGGAACTCCAATAGCCGCAGCCGGGCCGGGTCCCCGAGGGCGCGGAAGAACTTCGCCACCATCTCGACGCCGTTGGCGGTGGCTGGCAACAGCGTGGGGCTGGGGTGGGGAGTCTCGGGCACGAAAACACGGTCCTTCGATTGAGTCGCTGATATTCGGATAAACAGATACTAGGATGCCATCTATATATTCGGCAAGGCGGATACGTGAGGATGGGAAGCATTGTGGTCAGTTATGACCTGGCGGTGATCGGCTCGGGGGGTGCCGCGTTCGCGGCGGCGATCGCCGCCCGCGGCAAGGACAAAACCGTGGTGATGATCGAGCGCGACGTGACCGGGGGCACCTGTGTCAATACCGGTTGCGTGCCGTCCAAGGCGCTGCTGGCCGCGGCCGAGGCCCGCCATGTGGCGCTGGACCAGCACTTTCCGGGCATCGCCACCGCGGCGGGCCCGGTGGATGCCCCCGCGCTGATCGGCGGCAAGGACGCCCTCGTGGAGGGGCTGCGCGCCGACAAGTACGCCGACCTGGCCGCCGAATATGGGTGGGAGATCGTGCCGGGGCAGGCCCGCTTCGCCCCGGGGCCGGTGCTGCAGGTGCAGTTAGGGGACGGGGGGCGCGCGCGTATCGAGGCCGAGCACTATCTGATCGCCACCGGTTCCGCGCCGCGCATCGACCGGCTCGACGGCCTGGATGGCATCGACTACCTGACCTCCACTACTGCGATGGCCCAGACCGCGCTACCGGAATCGCTGGTCGTGGTCGGCGCCGGCTATGTGGGGCTGGAACAGGCGCAGTTATGGGCGCGGCTGGGGATGAGGGTCAGCATCGTGGGCCGCTTCACCCCGCACACCGAACCCGAACTGGCCGAGCGACTGGCGGCGGTGTTCGCCGATGAGGGCATCACCGTGATCGGCGAGCGCGCTGTCCGCGTGGATCCCGACAACGCCGGCGTCATCGTCGCGACCAGCGGCGGTCAGCGGGTGAGCGGGCAGCGGCTGCTGGTGGCGACCGGGCGGGCACCGGTGACCGCCGGGTTGAACTTAGACGCCGTCGGCGTGGCCACCGCTGACAGTGGTCGGGTGGTGGTCGACGGGCAGCTGCGCAGCGCCAACCCGCGGATCTGGGCGGCCGGTGATGTCACCGGTCATCCGCAATACGTCTACGTCGCCGCCGCCCACGGCGCCGTGGTGGTCGACAACGCTTTTGACGGGGCCGGGCGCAGCGTCGATTACCGCGCGCTGCCGGCGGTCACCTTCACCTCGCCCAGCCTGGCCACCGTTGGGCTGACCGAGGCCGATGCCCAGGCCCAGGGTTATGACTGTGAGTGCCGGGTGCTGTCGCTACAGAACGTGCCCCGCGCGATTGTGAACCGCGACACCCGCGGCGCGATCAAGCTTGTCGCCGAACGTGGCACCGGGCGCCTACTCGGTGCGCATGTGCTGGCCGCCGGCGCAGGTGACGTCATCGCCGCCGCCGTCTACCTGCTGGCCAACAAGATGACCGTGCAGCAGGTGGCGCAGCTGTGGAGCCCGTATCTGACGATGGCCGAGGGCCTCAAACTGGCCGCGCAAACCTTCACCCGCGACGTCACCAAACTGTCCTGCTGCGCCGCCTGAGAAACATGCAGTATCGAGGGAGGGCTACATGACTACCATCGCGCTCGCCCCGCCGAACCGGGTGCCCGCCACAGCAATCACACTTTGGCGGGTGGTGTCGTGATGATCTGGTCCAGCAGAGGCGAATTCGCCGAAGATCTGCTCGTCGGGGCTGTCGGCGGCTATGTGGGCACCAAAGTGATGGAGCCGGTGAGCAGCAAGCTTTACCAGCGCGAATCCCAGCGGGATCGCCAGCGTGAAGACGCCGCCCGGCCCGGCCCGCCGTTTCAGGTCGCCGCCGACAAGACGCTCGACCTGCTCGGCATCCACCTACCCGACCCGGTGCGAGAGCGCGCCGGGATGGTCGTGCACTACGGGCTGGGCATCAGTTGGGCGCCGGTGTATGCGGTCCTGCGCCGCGCGGTCGGCCTGAACCCTGCGGTGGCCGGTCTGCTCACCGGCGCGTCGATGTCACTGATCGTCGATGAGATGCTGACCCCGCTGCTGGGGTTCAGCGCCGCAGACCGCGCCTATCCGGTCAGCACCCACGTGCGCGGATTCCTGGCGCATCTCGCCTATGGCGCGGTCACCGCCGCCGTCATCGAGGGCTGGTGGGCGCTGCGGCGCCGCCGCCCCTGACCACCGCACCCACCCGAAGGAGACAATCCGTATGGCAGAGCACTTCGACGCCGTCGTGATCGGCGCCGGCCCGGGCGGCGAAGTCGCCGTCGGGCGGCTGATTTCCGCCGGCTTGCGCGTGGCACTGATCGAGCGGGAGCTGATCGGCGGGGAATGCGCCTATTGGGCGTGCATCCCATCCAAGACGCTGCTGCGGCCCACCGAGGCCCGCGCCGAAGCCGCGGCCGCCGCCGGGTTATCGCGGCCGGCGCTGGATTGGCCGGCGCTGCGGGACTATCGCGACTACATGATCCGCCACCTCGACGACACCAATCAGGTCACCGGCTATCAGCGGCAAGGGGTGACGGTCCTCAAAGGCACCGCCCGGTTGACCGGTCGTGACCCCTGGCGCATCAGCGTCGCCGACACCGAGATCACCGCGGCGCATGTGGTGATCGCCACCGGTTCGCAGCCGGTGCGCCCACCCATCGACGGCCTCGACGACCTGGACGCGACTGTGGTGTGGACCAACCGCGAGGCCACCACCCTGCGCGAGATCCCGCAACGGGCGGTGATGATCGGCGGCAGCGCGGTCGGGGTCGAGTTGGGGCAGTTCCTGGCCCGCATGGGCAGCCACGTCACCCTCGTGCAGCGCGGCCCGCGGCTGCTGGACCGCGAAGACCCGCGAGTCGGTGAGCTGGTCGCTGCCCGGTTACGCGACGACGGCATCGACGTGCGGCTGGGCCGCCAAGCCACCCGGGCGCGCCGCGACGGCGCCGACGCCGTGGTCGAGTTCGACGACGGCACATCGGTGCGCACCGATGTGATCGTGCTGGGCGCCGGACGCGAACCCGCCACCGCCGGCCTGGGCCTCGACAGCGTCGGCGTCACCATCGGCGATCGCGGCGAGCTGGCCGTCGATGAGCACTGCCGGGTGACCGGTGATGGGTTGTGGGCGCTGGGCGATGTCACTGGTGTCGCGTTGTTCACCCACGTCGCGATGTATCAAGCCCGGGTGGTCGCCGACAACATCGCGGGCACCTCGCGGCGGGCGCACTACACCGGCATTCCGCGGGTGGTGTTCGCCCAACCCGAGATCGCCGCCGTCGGAATGACCGGTGAGGAGGCCCAAAGCGCAGGCCTGGACGTCGTCAGTACCGAACTGAACCTGCCTGATGCGTTGGCGCGGCCGTGGACCTATGAAACCCAGCCCGCCGGCACCCTCGGGCTGCTCGCCGACCGTAGTCGCCGCGTCCTGGTTGGTGCGTGGGCGGTGGCTCCGATGGCCGGGGAATGGATTCATCAGGCCGCGTTGGCCATCCGCGCCCAGGTTCCCATCGACGTCTTGCTCGACGGCATCGCCCAATTCCCCACCTACAGTGAGGCCTTGCTGCATGCCGCCGAACGACTCGACCTCGGTCCACGCAAGCCGCAGGAGAATTCATGAACCACCACAGTTTTCACGCTGACGTGTTCACGGTCGGTGAGCTGTCGCGCCGCACCGGCATCCCGATCAAGGCGGTGCGGGAGTACACCGATCAGGGCTTGGTGAACACCATCGGGCGCAGTCCCGGCGGGTATCGCACCTATACCCGCGAGGCGCTGCGCTGCCTGCAGTTGATCAGCACGCTGCGCGGTATGGGACTGACGCTGCGTGAGATCGGTGACCTGACCCGCCCGCACCCCCAACCGCCGGGGATACGACTTGCCGCACTGCTGGCGGCGTCGCGGCAGCGCACGAATGAGCGGATCGCGGCGTTGCAAGCCACGCTGGACCGCATCGACGCCTACGAACTGCCTCACGTTCCTATCGGGCTCACACCGGCGAGGCGGCCCGGAACGCATCGACATCACCGGTATCGACCTCGCCGACCTGGTGCGCCAGGAGCACCACTCCTACCTGTTTGACCACTGGCCCGAACTTCGGTGGGCAGCGCGGGTCACCGTTCCGCTGCGCGCCGGTGACGTCACCTTGCACCACCGCCGCACCGCACACTGCGCCGGTGCCAACCACACCGCCCAGAACCGGGTATCAATGCTGATCACCTACACCGACGCCCAAGCCACCTACCAGCCGCTTCCCGGCCACGACGGGCTCCCATATTCCCCGGGTCAACCACTGCCCGATGAACGTTACCCATTGATCAGCTCAGCGCCATGTGATGGTTAAGCATCAGCCGAGCCGTCGGTATACCGAATTGACATGGTGCACACCAGCTCCCGCACGACTACACGCAGGACCGGTTCGGTCACAGTCATCAGCTGGGCAGGCCTACTTGAGTGGCTGGGTCATCGACTGACACCTTGATCGCGGCGACTCCTGCTGAAGCAGCGGGCGCCCAGACATCGACGGATTGGCACATGCGAGTGTCTGCCGTGTGTCGGTCGCGCGCATGCGATAGACGCCGCGGTAGCTTTCCAGGCAATGCCGATCTTAGGTTGGCGAGTGCATTTCACGCATCGACAATTGGTGATGCCGCGCACGGCGCGGCCAACGCTGCAGAGCCTGAACACAGACGTAGTCGCAGAGTGGTTGGACAGCAAGGGCATTGAGGACGGCGTGCCATTCTTGATATCGCCTGACGGCCACTACGACATCGACCTGAACACCTACTTCCTGTTGCACCCGGCGCCGGAAAACACTCAGGCAGCGATCGCCTACGACCTAGCGAATTTCCTGACGTTTCTGTGGCACCATCGCCAACTGAATCGCCCTGGAAATCCCGGAGGCTCCTGACCTTGGAAACGAGGATGCAGGTATGCCGAAGGAACAATTGTCTGGGAAGCCCACGGCGCGTCGCTA
>RXJD01000081.1:41877-96191 GCA_003987775.1 Mycobacterium sp. | reverse complement strand
AATCAGGGCGTCGGCAACAGTGGGTTGCCGTTGGGTCCGCTGCAGTTGCTGGGTATCGGTAACGAGGGCAACTTCAACCAGGGCCTGCTCAACTCCGGCAACAACAACATCGGCATCGGCCTTTACGGAGACAACCTGATCGGCATCGGCCGGCTGCACATCAAGCGCTGACAGCACCCTCCAGATCGGAGATGAGGTCAGCCAGAGCCAGGATCCGCTGGGCGTCGCGCACGTGCAGGTTTTCGATCATGCGACCGTCAACCGTCGTGACGCTGCGCCCAGCGGCCTGCGCCTCTTCGTACGCCGACACAACCTTGCGGGCGTGCACCAGTTCCTTCTCCGAGGGGCCGAACGTGTCATTGGCCGGAGTGATCTGCGAAGGATGGATCAGAGTCTTGCCGTCGAAGCCCATCTCACGACCCTGCCGAGCTTCTGCGGCAAAGCCGTCTTCGTCGGTGATGTCGTTGAACACCCCGTCCAGGACAGCTTTTCCGGCGGCGCGGGCACCCAGAACAGCCAGCGACAGAGCCGGCACAACGGGACCACGTCCGGGCACATGCAGGCCGTGCAACTCATTCACCAGATCATTGGTGCCGACTACCAGCGTCGCCAGACGATCGCTTGCCGAGGCGATTTCCTCGATGCGCAGGAAGGCCCGGGGTGTTTCCACCATGACCCACAGCTGCAACGACTCTGCCGCCCCCAGAGCGTCCATCGCGCCGACCAGCTGCTGAACCTGTTGAGCTGTTTCGATTTTCGGCACCAACACCCCGTCTGCGGGTGAACACGCCACGGCGGCCAGGTCGTCGTGGTGCCAGTCGGTATCGAGGCCGTTGATGCGCACCACCACTTCGCGGGGCCGGTAGCTTCCGGACGACACGGCCTCGCAGACCGTCGTCCGCGACTCGGCTTTGGCGTCGGGCCCGACGGCATCCTCCAGGTCGAGGATCAACACATCCGCCGGGAGGGTTCTCCCCTTCTCCAAGGCCCTGCTTTTGTTGCCAGGCAGGTAAAGAGCGGATCGACGGGGGCGCAATGTCGGTGCCATGGTGCCGTCCATCATTTCATCCGGCATCCCCGGTGGACTGCCAGGGCGGCACACCGCAGTTACGCTGAGCAAGTTACGACACGGCAGGCCGGGACGGGAGCAGCGGATGTCATCGTTTGGTTCGGCGCGCGCCGATGGCGACAGTTGGGACCTCGCATCGAGTGTCGGGGCCACCGCGACCATGGTGGCGGCGGCCCGGGCGTTGGCCTCCCGCGAACCGGATCCGCTGCTGGACGATCGATTCGCCGAACCCTTGGTACGTGCCGTCGGGCATCCGTTCTTCACCCGCATGCTGGACGGCGAAATACCGCTCGAAGACGACGACATGCCGATGACGTTTCAGCAGCGGCGCGAGCAGATGACGGTGCGCACCCGCTTCTTCGACGACTTCTTCAACGCCGCAACCCGGGACGGCATCCGCCAAGCGGTGATCCTGGCCGCTGGACTCGATGCCAGGGCCTATCGCCTGCCCTGGCCCGAAGGCACAGTGGTCTTCGAGGTTGACCAGCCCGAAGTCATCACCTTCAAGAGTCTGACGCTGGCCCAGATCGGTGAAGAACCTGCGGTCGAGCGTCGCCCGGTTGGCATCGACCTGCGTGAGGACTGGCCGAAAGCGTTGTGCGACAACATGTTCGATACGAGTGAACCGACGGCGTGGATTGCCGAAGGTCTGCTCCCTTACCTTCCGCCGGACGCTCAGGACCGGCTGCTGGACAACATCACCGCACTCAGTGCGCGGGGTAGCCGGCTGGCGACCGAAAATATCAGCGATATGAGCGTCTTCACCGATGAACGTGCCCGGAACATGCGTGCCGGCTGGCGCAAGCATGGGCTCGATATCGACGTCGCCGAACTGGTATGGATGGGTGAGCGTCGGCAGGCCGCCGAATACCTGAGCGCCACCGGCTGGACAGTCACGCATTTCCGTACCGAGCAGCTGTACGCGCAACACGGATTTGCGTTGCCGGACAACGAGATTCTCGCCAGATTCCGCGACACCATCAGCTATATCAGCGCCGAACTGACCTGACTGCGCTGCCGCATCTCCACCGGCGGTGTTGGGTTCTGCCCAGAAGTGGGCATTCCTTGACACGATCATTCGAAAGACCAGGAGGCTTCAGCATGAGCACTGTCCCGTCAATCACGCTCAACGACGGGAAGTCGATCCCGCAATTGGGGTTCGGCGTCTTCCAGATCGAGCCCAATCAGACGGCCGCCGCAGTGCGCACCGCACTCGAGGTCGGTTATCGGCACATCGACACCGCCGAAATGTACGGCAATGAGAAGGAGGTCGGACAGGGCGTCCGCGACGCCGGGGTGGATCGCGCCGAGGTGTTCATCACGAGCAAACTCAACAACGGTTTTCACCGGCCCGACGACGCGCGCAGGGCGTTCGACGCGACGCTGTCGGCACTCGGGTCGGACTATGTGGACCTCTTCCTCATCCACTGGCCGTTGCCGACTTTGTACGACGGTGACTTCGTGTCCACTTGGCAAACGCTCGAGGAATTCGCCGCCGACGGACGTGCCCGCAGCATCGGCGTCTCGAACTTCCAACCGGCACATCTGGATCGGCTCGCCGAGGGCGCGCAGACCGTGCCGGCAGTCAACCAGATCGAAGTGCATCCGTATTTCGCCAACGACGCGGTGCGGGCCTACGGCAAGGCGCACGACATAGCGACCGAGGCATGGTCTCCGATCGCTCAGGGCAAGGTCCTTGACGACGAGGTCATCACAGGCATAGCGAAAGAGTTCGGCAAGACACCGGCGCAGGTGGTGCTGCGCTGGCACATCCAGCGCGGTGACATCGTCTTCCCGAAGTCTGTTTCCGCCGATCGGGTCAGGTCGAATTTCGAGATCTTCGACTTCGAACTCTCCGACCAGCAGGTGGCGTCGATCAGCGCGCTGGATCGCGGCGAGAGCGGTCGCACCGGCCCTCATCCGGACAAGTTCGACTACATCCCCGACTGACCTCGGCCGACGGGTCGGCGGCTACGACTCGGATCGGCGTTCGCGCCACTCCCGCTCAAAGGGCAGCCGCCAGGCGTTCGGCGCGATCAGCTGATGGATCGCGTTAGGGCCCCAGGTCCCCGGCTGGTAGAGCTTGGCGGGTGGCGGGTCGTCGAGCAGATCTTGCGAGCGCTCCCAGAGGGACTCGATGCCCTCGGCGGTAGTGAAGAGCGTGTGGTCGCCGCGCATGGCGTCCAGGATCAGCCGTTCGTAGGCCTCCAGCACGTCTGCGGCGGTGTCGATTTCCTGAGTCGAGAACTGCATGGACACCTTGTCGAGTTTCATCCCCGGGCCCGGCCGCTTTCCGTAGAAGGACAGCGACACTTTGGAGTTGTCGGCCAGATCGAACGTGAGGTGGTCGGGACCTTGGGTGCCCACCCCGGATCCCGGTGGGAACATGGTCCGCGGCGCCTCTTTGAAAGCGATGGAAATGATGCGGATGCCTTCGGCCATCTTCTTGCCGGTGCGCAGATAGATCGGCACCCCCGCCCAGCGCCAATTGTCGACCCCCACCTTCAGTGCGATGAACGTTTCGGTGTCGGAATCCTTCGACACACCGTCTTCCTGGCGGTAGCCGCTGTACTGACCGCGCACCACGTTCGATGTCTTGATCGGCAACATGGACCGGAAGACCTTGTTCTTTTCTTCACTGATCGCGCGCGGTTCCAACGCCGTAGGCGGTTCCATCACGACGAAAGCCATCACCTGGAGCAGATGGGTGACGACCATGTCCCGGTAGGCGCCAGTATTTTCGTAGAAGTTCGCGCGCTGGTCCAAGCCGAGGGTTTCGGGAATGTCGATCTGAATGTGATCGATGAAGTTGCGGTTCCAGATCGGCTCGAACAGCCCGTTGGCGAATCGAAACGCCAAGATGTTCTGGGCCGCCTCTTTGCCGAGAAAATGGTCGATGCGGAAGATCTGCGATTCATTGAAGGTTTCGTGCACGAAGTCGTTGAGTGCCACCGCACTGTCGAAGTCGGTGCCGAACGGTTTTTCCATCACGACTCTCGAGTTATCAACGAGGTCGGCTTCGCGCAGCATGGTGATGACGTCGCGCGCCGCTTTGGGGGGAACCGAGAGGTAGTGCAGCCTCCGCACGTTGTCACCCAGCGTCTCTTCGGCTTTCGCCACCGCACCGGCGAGTGCTTCCGCCCCGGCGTTCTGGGGTACATAGGTGAGTATCTTTGCGAATTCCTCCCACTGTTCGGAAGTGAGTTTGTGGGCGCCGAATTCGTCGATCGCGTTCTTGGCGATCTCCCGGAATTCGTCGTCGGTCAGATCTTCGAGTGACGTGGCGATGATCTGAATGTTGGGCGCCAGTTCGGACTGGTCGAGGTGCGCAAGCCCCGGGATCAGCTTGCGCTTAGCCAGATCCCCTGTCGCGCCGAACAACACGATGACGTGAGGCTCCAGCGGCGCATTGTCGTGGTGGTGGGGACGCGCCTCGGGCGCCGGGTACGAGATAGTCTGCGGTTTTTTGGTGGCCACTCTCGCGATACTTCCATCGTGCGGCGCGATCTGCACGCGGTGGTCTTCAGTTCGTATGATGCGACGGCTGAAAGAGCTTGTGCATGTCATCCGGTTCGGTGCCGGTATCGACGCGGTTGAGGTGCGAGTTCCGCAGCCCCCAACCGTTCGCGCGAAATCGCTTGCTTCGCACTTCTGGTTGGCGGCACGCGTCGGGTGCGCGATTATCTTTCTCGCCACCAGTCGCTTTCGTCAGGCTGAGCGCACCGCGTCGATCGCGCGAAAGATCCGCTGTTCGCTGACTGGACGCGGGGTACCGAGCTGCTGCGCCCACAGGCTCACCCGCAACTCCTCGATCTGACGGCCGATATCGCGGATGTCTCTCGCTGCCGCACGCGGCGCAGACAGGGTCAGCAGCAGCTGTTCGTACGCATCCTGCACGCCGTGCACCCGCCGCATCCGCTCCCGATCCCCCTGTAGTGCCTGCGGCAGTTTCTCGAGCCGGCGCTTGATCGCCGTCAGGTAGCGCGCCAGATCGCCGAGATGCGCCGCCCCGGCGGCGGTGACGAATCCAGCCGGCAGGAGCCGGTCGAGCTGCGCGCGCACATCGGAGATGGCCTCGGCGTGCGCGGCGGGCGGCTGGGCGGGTAGTAGCAGTTGGACTTCTTGCGCAGCCGACAAGACCCTTGCGGTGCGGCCTACGATCTCGATGGTTGCCGTTGCCAGGCTCGCCGCAATCCGCTCCCGCAGTTCGGTGAACGCGTCGCGGGTCCACACGGTCTGGGGTATCAACGCGTCCACGGCCGCATCAGCGCAATCGTCGAGCAGCGCGGCCAGCGAGCCGTCCGGGTTCGTCCCCAGGATCAGTCGCTTTCGTGGATCAAGCTGACGTTCAACGGTTTTCACCGGCGAAGGCACACTGAGCCGTAATAGGCGGCGCAGGCCGGGACCCATCGCGCTCCCCTGCTCGGCGGCGCTGGTGAACACGCGCACGTCCACGGCGGTGCCCGCATCGACGAAGGCGGGAAAGCCTCGCACCGAGCGTCCGTCGACTGTGCGCTCGACCACTTTCGGCAGTTCTGCCATCTCCGCTGGCCAGGAGAGCAATCCCGTTCGTTCCAGCTGGCCTGCGACCGCATGAGCGACCGCTTGACGTGCCGGAGCCGCAAGCCGTTCCTGCAGCACGTGCAGGTCCTTCCCGCGCGCCACTTCGGTGCCATCCGCGGACTCGACGGCGAATGTCACTCGCAGATGGGCCGGTAGTTTATCCAGGTCGAAGGCTTCGACGGGCACTACAACGCCTGTGCGCCTGCGCAATTCGCGCTGCAACGCTGTCAGCAACGGCTCGCCGGACGGATCGATGCCGGCAAGCACCGCTCGGGCGGTGTCAGGAGCGGGAACGAAGTTGCGGCGCAGATCCTTTGGCAGCGAGCGGATGAGCGCGGTCACCAATTCCTCACGCAAGGCCGGTACCTGCCAGGCGAATTCGTCACCTCCCAGACGGGCCAACACGTCGATCGGCACATGCACGGTGACCCCGTCGTCGCTGGCGCCCGGTTCGAACCGATAGGTCAGCGCCAGCTCGGCATCACCCGTCTGCCAGGTGTCCGGGCGATCTTCGTCGGCGGCCGTGCGGTCTGCGCGCAACAAATCATCACGGCTGAAGGTCAGCAGGTCCGGGGTCCGGTGCCGTTGCTTCTTCCACCACCCGTCGAAGTGCCGGGCGGACACGACGTCCGCGGGAATGCGCGCCTCATACAGCGCAAAGACGTCGTCGTCACCGATGAGCAGATCGCGACGACGGGCCCGCTCCTCCAGCTCCTCCAGCTCCGCACGCTGCCGTGCATTGTCGCGGAAGAAGTGATGTCGAGTGTGCCAGTCGCCCTCCACAAGTGCGTGCCGGATGAACAACTCCCGCGCCACCGCCGGTTCCACCTTGGCGTAACCAACCCTGCGGCGTGCGACCAGCGGCAAGCCGTAGAGGGTCACCCGCTCGTAGGCCAGCACCTCGCCGCGCTGTGCGTCCCAGTGTGGCTCGCTGTACGTGCGCTGCACCAGTTCGCCCGCGACTCGCTCGACGATCTCGGGCTGGATGCGGGCGGCCGTCCGTCCATACAGCCGGCTCGTTTCGACCAGTTCGGCCGCGACGACCCACTGTGGCGGACGCTTGGTGAGCACCGAGCCGGGCGCCAGCACGAAACGGGCATTGCGTGCGCCGAGATACTCCCGGGTGTCCTCGCGGCGCATACCCACGTGCGACAGCAACCCGGCGAGCAGCGCCGCGTGGACCTGGGCCGGATCGGCCGGTTCGTCGGACTCCACGACTCCCAAGTCCCGGGCGATGCTGCGCAGTTGCCCCACCAGGTCCTGCCACTCGCGGATGCGCAGGTAATGCAGGAACTCCTTGCGGCACATCCGGCGAAAAGCGCTGCCGGACAATTCTTTCCGCTGACTGCGCAGATATCCCCAGAGGTTGAGGTAAGCGATGAAGTCGGAGTGCTCGTCGGCGAAGCGGGCGTGGCTCTGGCGTGCTGCTTCCTCGCGGTCGATCGGCCGTTCGCGAGGATCAGGGATCGTCAGTGCCGCGGCCAATACCAGGATTTCACGCACACACCCTTCGCTCTCGGCCTGCAGAATCATCCGCCCCAGCCGCGGGTCGAGTGGCAGCCGCGCCAGTCGGCGGCCGAGGTCGGTGATCATGCCCTGCGGGTCGAAGGCGCCGAGTTCCTGCAGCAGTTGCACCCCGTCGCGGATGCTGCGGCGATCCGGTGGATCCAGGAAGGGGAAGTTCTCGATGTCGCCGAGTTGCAGGGCCGCCATCTGAAGGATCACCGAGGCCAGATTCGTCCGCAGTATCTCGGGTTCGGTGTAGCGAGGGCGGCTTTCGAAGTCCTGCTCGGAGTAGAGGCGGATACACACCCCCGGCGCGACCCTTCCGCACCGGCCGGCTCGCTGGGCGGCCGAGGCCTGCGAGATCGGTTCGATGGGTAGTCGCTGGACCTTCAATCGGCGGCTGTACCGGGAGATCCTGGCATTACCCGGGTCGACGACGTAGCGGATTCCGGGCACGGTCAACGACGTTTCGGCGACATTGGTCGCCAGCACCACCCGGCGCCCGGTATGCGCCGCGAACACCTTCTGTTGCTCGGCGGTGGGCAGCCTGGCGTACAGCGGAAGCACTTCGGTATGTTTCAGTCCCGCCAATGCCTCAGCGGTATCCCGGATTTCGCGTTCGCCGGACAAGAACACCAGCACGTCGCCAGGTGGTTCTGCTTCCAGTTCTGTGATGGCGTCGGCTATCGCCTCGATCTCATCGCGGCTTTCGGTACGGATGATCTCGTGGTCGGGGTCGTCAGGATCCTCCGATCCGTCCGTCGAGACGGGCACTTCCAGCGGCCGGTAGCGGATCTGCACCGGATACGTTCGCCCGGACACCTCGACGATGGGTGCTCCCGCGAAATGCGCTGCGAAGCGCTGGGGTTCGATGGTCGCCGAGGTGACGATCACTTTGAGTTCGGGACGGCGGGGCAGCAACTCGCGTAAGTATCCCAGCAGGAAGTCGATGTTGAGGCTGCGTTCGTGGGCTTCGTCGAGGATGAGCGTGTCGTACTGCAGCAGTCGGCGGTCGCGCTGGATCTCGGCGAGCAGGATGCCGTCGGTCATCAGTTTGATCAGGGTGCGGTCGCTGACCTGGTCGGTGAACCGCACGGTGTAGCCGACGACATCGCCGAGCGGGCTGTGCAGTTCGTCGGCAATGCGTTGCGCTACGGTCCTTGCCGCCAGCCGGCGGGGCTGCGTGTGCCCGATGGTGCCGCGCACACCGCGGCCGACGTCGAGGCAGATCTTGGGCAGCTGCGTCGTCTTCCCGGAGCCGGTCTCACCGGCGACGATGACCACCTGATGGTGACGGATGGCGTCGCTGATTTCTTGACGCCGCTCGGTGATCGGGAGGTCGGGGTAGCCGATCGTCGGCACGGCCGCCTGGCGGGCGCTCACCAGTGATTCCGCGGCGGCGACCTGCTTGGCCAGCTGACGAAGCTTGTCGGGCTGGGCACCGCCGCGCAGATTCTGCAGACGCCGACGAATGCGGGTGGCGTCGCGGATCGTCAGCTCGTCGAGGCGCCTGCGCAACTCGCTGACGGTCGGATCGGCCACCCGGGCCAGAGTAGTGGTCGGCCGAGCGGGGTTAGGTTGGTCTCATGGCTCCGAAAATTGCGACAGCGGACGTCGTGGACTCTTCTGAATTGCTGGAGTTCATCCGGCCCCGGCACCGGATGATCCTGACCACCTTTCGCGCGGACGGCTCCCTACAGAGTTCGCCGGTGACCGGTGGAGTCGACGCCGAAGGCAGGGTGGTCATCGCGAGCTATCCGCAGCGTGCCAAGAGTGTGAACATCCGACGGGCGGGCAGAGCGAGCGTGGTCGTGCTCTCCGACGAGTTCAACGGGCCCTATGTACAGCTCGACGGCGACGCCGAGGTCATCGACGGACCGGCTGCCGTGGAACCTCTCGTCGACTACTACCGGGCGATCGCCGGTGAACATCCGGACTGGGACGGCTATCGCCGCGCGATGCGTGATCAGAACAAGTGTCTGCTGCGCGTGACCGCGCGCCGGTGGGGTCCGGTGGCGACGGGCGGTTTCCCGCCGAAATAGAGCGCGCGGGTCACCCGGCAGGCGGTAGCACCGGCGGGCGGCACACGTTGGCGGCCGGGTCCCACCACTCGCCGTTCTGGCAGTTCAGTGGCTGCGGCCCGACACCCAGGGGGCGGCAGACATTGGCCGTCGGATCCCACCACTGACCGGCCTCGCAATCGAGCGGCTGTGGTCCAACGCCCAAGGGCCGGCACACTTTACCGGTGGGGTCCCACCACTCGCCGTCGGCGCACTGCGCCGAACTGATGGCGGGCGTCGCGACCGTCACGACCGCCATCGGTGCCAACACCATGGCGGCAACGGATATCAGCCGACAAAGCATCGTCCACATTGCACACCTCGTCTCACGCGAGCGAATCGACGCACTCAAAGCCCGTTTTTCCCCTCCCGGGGCGGTCCCAAACTCGTCAACCGGAGGAAACCGACCGGTTCAGTGAAGCCTTTGAGCGCGACCGTCTCGCGGCGCTGGGGCACCGCAGCCAGGATGTCGCGCACCGCCGGATCGGCGGCGATTGCCTCGGACAGCACGACGTCCTCGCCACGGCTCTGGCCTTGCAGGCGCGCGGCCATATTGACGGTCGAGCCGAAGTAGTCGAGGCGGTCATTGAGCGTCACGACGACGCTCGGTCCGGTATGGACGCCGACCTTCAACACCAGATGCTCGGCGCCCTGTGCCGACGAGGCGATCCGGTTTTGCATGGTCAGCGCGGCGCGCACCGCCTGTGCGGGGTCGTCGAACGCTGCCATCACCGCGTCGCCGATCGTCTTGACGATCGCGCCGTCATGATCACGGACGACCTGAGCGAGCAAGGTGAAATGCTCGCGCACCAGGTTGTACGCCGCGGCATCGCCGATCCGCTCGTAGAGCTCGGTCGAGCCGCGCAGATCGGTGAACAGCAGCGCGACCTGACTCACGCCCGCATCGTCACCCGGCCGCAGGGTGGCCTCGGCGAACAAGTCGCGAAAGGCCTGCAGGGAAATGACTTCCGGTGCAGTCAGTGCCTGGCTCGTCCAGGTGCGCTCCTCGATCAGGGCCGCCAGTTCGAAGCCGGCGTCGTTGACGAACCGCACCATTCCGGGTTGGTCATCCGGCTCGGCGAGCGGTTCCACACCGGAGGCCGTGAGGCGCAGACCGGGGAAGGCACCCGCTCGGTGTTCGACGTCGACGGCGGCACCTGGGTGCAAGGTGCGCAGACGATAGGAGCCGGCAGGCAGCTCGACCGCCACCGTACGTCGCTCCCCCGGCTTCAGCAGGACCTGCACCGCCACATGCTCGGTGCTCATAGGGCCGGAGAGGCAGAAGTCGCCCTCGCGCAGGGGACGCACTGTCGGTGACGGTGTGAACGTCAGCTCGACATTGCGCTCGAACTCGCGGTCGTAATCGATGTTGCACGACGAACAGTGCGCGCCGTGCGGTAGGTCGGCAAGCGACGGCACACTCACCTTGGCCCCGCGGCAGTTGGGGCACAACAGATCCCATTTCATGCTGAGCAAACCGGCCCGCACCGCGGCGAAACACGCCTCCGTTGCGGCGCGCGTCGGCACCCCCAGTTCGCCTGCCAGGACTTTGGGCCGCAGCCGGTGCAGGTCGGCCGCCATGCCGTGCAGCACTTGGTCGGCGAGGCGATTGCCGAGGCCGTTTCCGTACGGGCCGCTGTCTATTTGGTGCGCCATTGCGGTGGCACGTTCGCGCGCCCCGTGCGGAAGTGCCGGCTCCGGCAGCACGAACGGTGTCACCCGTTGCTGGTCACCCCGGGCGAAAGCGACCGCCTCGAGGACGCGCCGTCGTACGTTCTCCCCGGCCTGCGCCGCGAGGCGCGCGCCGAACAGGCGGCCCGCCATGTTCAACGGCTCCCACTCCAGTGCATAGGAGACGCGCGAGCCGCCGTGGCCATCCGGCTCGATATAGAAGTCCGGGCCGAAGCGGCGGAACGGCCCCTTGCTGAACACACGGGACTGGCGAAAGTGCCGACCGGTGACCCATTCGTAGGGCTTCTCCTCCCACTCCAGCGCGAAACCGGCGGCTTTCCCGCGACCCCGACGCAGGATCGTCCCATTGGGTTGCGGTGTTTCCTCGAGCGTGTAGGGCGGCAGACCCAAGGCCTCGTTGAACCGGTTCGTGTCGGCCAGCACCGGCCAGAGTTGCTCCGGGGGCAGGTCGAAAGTCCAGGTCCACGCGCGACGCATGGATTGGAACTTTAGACCCGAGTCGCCCGGCCGGGGTCTGAAAAATCGATCGTCAACTTCCATCGAATACACAGAAGTATATAATGCTTGACTGTATACGATACGTGTATGTAGCATTTGGACACGGGTCGCGGCGATCAGGGCCCGCTCCGAACCGAACCCCCCCCACCTCACCGAGAGAACTCGATGAAAGTACAAAGTGCGCCTACGACCGAATGGTTTTCCGTGGTAGATAGCAAGTTGTCGCCGCAGATCCGCGAGCTGATCCGCCAAGGTGCCTGGATCGCTCTCAACCCCACCCCCGAGTGGTTGGACGAGCTTGACCGGGCAACGGTGGCCGGCAGCTCAGCCATCGCCGGGGATCCCACTCTGGCCGCAGCGGTCAGTTCCTCCAACCGGGCGAGCCTGGTGCACTTCGCCACCAGCCACTTGCGTGATCCGGGCGGCGTCGTGTCCCCCTATCTGGGCCCGGAGCCGCTGCGCATGGCTCGCATTCTGGTCCGCCGTGGTCTCGGCGCCTCGGCGCTGGACGTCTACCGCATCGGCCAGAACGTGGCCTTGCAACGCTGGATGGACATTGTGTTCGACTTGACGTCCGACCCCCACGAATTGCGTGAGCTGCTCAATGTGGTCACGCGTTCGGCCAGTGACTTCGTCGACGTCACGCTCGCGGCCATCGCCCGGCAGATAAAGCTGGAGCACGACGAGCTTGCCCAGGGGGCGATCGTCGAGCGGCGCAAGATCGTGGAGTTCATCCTTGACGGTGAGTCGATGAACCACAAACGGGCCGAAGCGCGATTGGGCTACGCGCTCAACGGTTCTCACACCGCTGCCATCGTGTGGTGCGACGAGGGGGACAGCGACAGCCGCCTGCTGGACCGGACGATCGCCGCGCTGGGCCACGCTGTCGGATGCCCGCAGCCCTTCACCGTCATCGCCAGCGAGGCGACCCGGTGGGTGTGGCTGAAAGACATCGCGGAGGTCGAAGCCGAGCAGGTCCGTCGTGTGCTCGAAGAAACGCCCAAGCTGCGCATCGCGATCGGGACCGGTGCGCGAGGTGTCGACGGATTCCGTGCCAGCTACGAGCAGGCCCTCACTGCACAGCACATGATGGTGCGGCTACGGGCACGACAGCAGGTCGCGTTCTTCGAGGATATTCAAATGGTTGCCCTGCTCACCCAAAAGCAGGAGCAGGCCCACGATTTCATCAACCACACACTCGGGGCCCTGGCCTCGGCCGGCTCGGTGCTGCGTGACACTCTGCTGACGTACATCAACGAGCAGTGCAACGCCGCCCGCGCGGCTCAACAGCTCTACATCCATCGCAACACGTTGTTGAGCCGACTCGACGCCGCGCAGCGCTTACTGCCCCGGCCCTTGGAGCGCACGACCGTTCGCGTCGCGGTCGCTCTCGAAGCCCTGAAGTGGTTCGGTAACCACGATCAGGACCCCAGTTCGACCGCTGATTGAGCAGCGCCGGCTGACCCCGCCGCCGGGTACCCGAGCCGCCGGCTACGCCGTCGCTGCGCGTGTGCCAGGATCTGGGGCATGACTGCACGCAGCCTCGCACGAATCTCCGGTGTCTTCGTCATGATGACGTGGGCACTCCTGACCGTGCCCATCGCCAGCCCGACCGTTGCCTCGGCCGACCCGTGCGCCGACGTCTCGATCGTCTACGCTCGCGGCACTCACCAGGAGCCGGGGCTCGGCAATGTCGGCCAAGCGTTTGTCGACTCGCTCACCTCGCAGTTGGCCGGGCGCTCGGTCGAGGTCTATGCGGTCAACTACCCCGCCAACGACGACTACCACAACAGCGCCACCAGCGGCGCCGACGACGCCAGTGCCCACGTGCAAGGGACCGTAGCCGGCTGCCCCAGCACCAAGATCGTCATGGGCGGGTACTCGCAGGGTGCGACCGTGATCAACCTGGCCACCACGCAGATGCCGGGTCCGGTCGCCGACCATGTCGCCGCGGTCGCCTACTTCGGCGAGCCATCCAGCGGATTCTCCAGCGCTCTGTGGGGCGGCGGACCCCTGCCGACCATCAACCCGCTCTACAGCGGCAAGCTCATCAGCCTGTGCGCCACCGATGACCCGATCTGCACCGGCGGCGGCAACATCATGGCGCACGTCTCCTACATCGAAAACGGAATGACGACCCAGGCCGCTACCTTCGCCGCCAACCGGGTCAAGTAGCTTCGCCGACCGAGCGCCCGAGGAAGGCCATCAGCCGGGCGGTTGGCGTCGCACCGTGCGGGGCAGGTTGCGCCGGTCCGAAGGCCCCGGGACGACGAAGCCTGTCTTCTGGCACCGACTCCACCAGCTGACGGCACAGTGCCAGCAGGCCTTCGGGTAGTTCGATGTCCCGGCCGAGCGACCGGTGCACGTCCCAACTGTGCAAGGCGAGGTCGGTCACCGGAAAGGTCATGGCCTGGCGCAGGGGCACCTCACCCGCTGGCGACACCCGTGGTGCGGCGAAGTCGGCGCCCGGAAGCGCTTGCCCGAGCAGCGGCCGGCTGGACCCATCGTACGAACGCCGAGTAGACGCAAAATCGCGCTGGAGCATACGCTCCAGCACGATTTTGCGGCTGCTCGCGAAGGGTAGGTGACGTCAGTGCGGGAGCAGGCGCTGCTTTTGCTCGATGAATTCCGCTTCGGTGAGGATTCCGGCGTCGCGCAGTGACGCCAGCTCGCGCAGTTCGGCGGCGATGCTGGTGATCGGGCCCCCGGGCAGTACCGGCGCCGGCGCCGGCGTCTCCTCTGTCACCCCCGTCGCCTCCGCCGTTGCCGGCGCGCCGCGCTTGGCCACCCCGAGCCGCTCTTTGGTGCGCGGACCACCGGACCCGCCGGTGCCGACGGTTCCGGCCAAGGCCCGGCCGGCCATGCCGGCGACCGCCATCTGGCTGAACAGCGCACCGGCGCCTTCGGCGGATGCCGCCTCTGCGGCGGCGCCGACACTGGCTGCCGGTGACGTCAGTGCGGCCAGGCGAAAGCCCGGAGCGGTGGTGGTCCAACCCGGCGGCACCCTCAGGCCGCCGACGGATCCCGCCTCACCCAGGCCCGCCGACACCGGTGAGCCGAGGTTGGTGATGACAGGGAATTGGGTCGGGGGCACCGGTGCCGACCCTGGCCAGGACTCGATGCCTGCCCAGCCGCTGACGATGTCATCGGTGTGAACCCCGATGTGGTAGCCGCCGATGTCATACGGGAGGGCTGTCGTTCCCACAATTCCGTCCAAAGTCCCGCTGATGAGCCCCGCGCCGAAGTCGAGGAGTGTGACGATGTCGAACGGCGAAACGGCTGCGGCCGGAGCCGGGGTGGCCAGCGCGGCCAAGGCGTTGGGCACTGCGGCCAACGCCTGCTGCACCGAGGAGACGGCGTTCTGCACCTCTCCGGCGGCAGTTCCAGTGGCCTGGCTGACCGCGGCTGCTTGTGCGGGCAACCCGCTGGAATCGGTGGTGGATGCAGGGTCGGCAAACGGTGTCAGGGTGGTCGCGGCGGCTGATGACGCCGCATAGCCCTGCATGGCCGCGGTGTCCTGCGACCACATCTCGGCGTACTGGGTCTCTGTGAGTGCGATCAGCGGCGTGTTCTGGCCGAAGAAGTTGGTAGCTATCAGGGTCATCAGCAGGCTGCGGTTGGCCGCGACCACCGGTGGCGGCACGGTCTCGGCGAATGCGGTCTCGTATGCGACGGCCGCCGCTTTGGCCTGGTCAGCGGTGTGCTCGGCCTGCATCGCAGTGACTCTGAGCCACGCGATATAGGGGGCCGCCGCCGCTGCCATGGCCGCGGACGCTGGGCCGATCCACGGTCCGGCGGTCAAGGTCGTGACCACGGACTCGTAGGCACCGGCGGTGGAGTGGAGCTCGGCGGACAGCTCGTCCCACGCCACCGCGGCGGCCAGCATCGATCCAGAGCCGGGCCCGGCGTACATCAGCGCCGAGGTGACTTCCGGCGGCAACAACGCGAAGTCCATCACGCTTCCTCCGATCGGTGTGGTCGGCTGGCAGACGCACTCCGGTGGCACCAATCCAGCCCGGCCCCGAACCCCCGCAGGAGCCTATGAGCGGAAATCACCTCGTAGCGTTACACCAGAACAACATCTCGTTGCCTGCTGTTTGCACAGCCTTTACCAATAAAGCACATATTTGGCCCGCTACCGAAATGCCGGTCCACTGCATGCACGCGCGAAGCTATCGCTCGAATTCGAGATAGTGCCGGATCTCCTCGGCCGCCGCCTCCAGGTTTCGGGAGACCAGACCGCGTCCCAGCCACTCGCTCAGCCGGGCGATACCCAGACCGGTTGTGGAAAACGTCAAGGTCAGAGTGAGCCGGCTGCCGTCGTTGTCGGGTTCTACGAGCGCCGCAAACGAATGGCGCGTGCCCTGCACCGCTCGCCACTTCAACAGGCTGCCGGTCGGAGGTGTGATCAGCACGCGGCCACCGAGTTGGATGGTGCCACTGTCCATATAGACGTCCCACAGTTCTCCGTCGTCACGCGCTTTGACGAAGCGGCACCGACTGAAGGTGGACACGTGGGGAAAAAGAGCGTGCGGGTCGGTGATGAAGGCGCCGCTCGTCTCGAGCGGGCAGTCGATATGGCGGGAGACGGTGACGGTTTGAGTCATGTCACCGGATCATCGGGACGATGGTCTTGCTGGCCAGCTTCGACAGCCCGACTTGCATGACGCTGGTGACGTAGGCCAGAGCGTGGTCCCAATCCGGATCCTCGCCGAATTTGGCGCGCACGTCGATCGGGTCGAGGACCTGCATGCGGATCTTGGCCGGAAGGGGAAAGTGCGGCAGCGGGAGCGGTGACAGTCCCCACGGGATGCTCAGGGTCATTGGCATGCTCTTGACTCGGGCGATCTTGTCCAGGCGCAACAGCTGCGCCGTGCGGCGGCCGTCATTGAGCACGATCAACGTGTCATGTCCACCCGTGGCCACCACCGGCACGATCTTCACATTGGACTTGTGGGCCAGTCGCAGGAATCCCTTGCGTCCCGAGAAAATGATCTTGTTGCGATCGCGCCACGGGCGCAGAGCCTCCACGTCGCCACCCGGGTAGACAAGCGCTGAGCCGCCGCTGTCGAAAATGCGCTCGGCAAAGGAATTGGCGGCAGGGACTACGCCGAGCTTCCGGGTCAGTCCGCCGATGACCGGCGCGGCGGTGACCGTGTCGTGTGCCAGCGCATAGAGCGGACGGCCCTCGACCGTGAAGTAGGTGTTGTAGGCCAGCAAAAAGATGAAGGTGTCCGGGGTTGCGCCGCCACCGCTGTGGTTGCCGACGAACAGCACCGGTTCATCGGGCACGTTCTCAAAGCCGTGTACCTCGGCTCGGAACCACACGGTCGAGGCCAACCAGAGCGGAGGCAGCACCGCGCGAATGAACTCCGGATCGCGATGGCGAAGTTCTTTGGGAAGTCGTTGCCGAGTCATCTCGATGAGACTAAACCGATTTGGCGCCATTTCACCGCAGGCTCCGCAAACGTGAACCCGGCCCGGCCCGAGCCCACGGAGAAGTCCGAGCGTGTGGGTTCGCGCTCGCGGCGGTGGTTGTCGTAGCTTGAGACGGGATTGTCCTAGCTTCGGCCGGTTCAGCAGAGCAGCCGGTGTAGAGCTCGAATCGGGAGCGACGTGCCCGTGTTGGAGCATCGGGGTACGCGCCTCCCGATCGGTCTGGGTTCGGTGCGCACCGTGACAGCGGGTGGCGGTGATCAATGGGGGTGCGTTTGCGTCGATTAGCTGATCGAACTATAATCTGGACACATGTCCAGTTTGCTGTCCCGTCGTTCGCGGGTGCGTTGACAGCAATGAGATTGGCGCCTTTGCGCGGTCGATCGCTGGCGGCGAAGGGTTGAGTATGCGAATTGCTCTGCTGTCCTACCGGAGTAAAGACCACTGCGGAGGGCAGGGTGTCTATGTGCGGCATCTCAGCCGCGGCCTGGTCGATCTGGGGCACGAGGTAGAGGTGTTCTCCGGTCAGCCGTATCCGGAGTTGCTGGACCCCCGGGTGCGCCTGACAAAAGTCCCAAGCCTCGATCTGTACCGCGAGCCGGACCCCTTCCGGGTGCCGCGGCCGAGCGAAATCCGCGATTCGATCGACGTGCTCGAACTGGCCACCATGTGGACGGCAGGGTTTCCCGAACCGCGCACCTTCACACTGCGGGCGGCGCGGCTGCTAGCCGATCGCGCGGGCGATTTCGACGTCGTACACGACAATCAGAGCCTGGGCACCGGGCTCCTCACCATCGCCGACGCCGGGATGCCCGTAGTGGCCACCGTGCACCATCCCATCACCCGCGACCGGCTGCTCGACCTTGCTGCCGCGCCTTGGTGGCGAAAGCCTTTGGTGCACAGATGGTATGGCTTCTCGCGAATGCAGAAGCAGGTGGCGCGCCAGATCCCCGACCTGCTGACGGTCTCGTCGTCTTCGGCTACCGACATCGTCTCGGACTTCGGGGTCTCCCCCGAGCAACTGCACGTGGTGCCGTTAGGGGTAAACACCGAACTGTTCAAGCCGGGGTCGTCGCCGCGGCAGCCCGGCCGGGTGATGGCGATAGCCAGCGCGGACACTCCGCTCAAGGGTGTCAGCACCTTGCTGCACGCGGTAGCCAAACTCCGCACCAGCCGCGATCTGGAGTTGCGGTTGGTCGCCAAAGTGGAAAGCAACGGTCCCACCCACAAGCTCATCGCCGAGCTGGGTATCTCCGACATCGTCCACATCGCCAGCGGCCTGCCCGACGCCGAGCTTGCCGCTCTGTTCGCATCGGCAGAGGTTGCGTGCATTCCTTCGTTGTACGAAGGCTTTTCGTTGCCGGCGGTGGAGGCGATGGCGAGCGGGACACCCATCGTCGCCAGCCGCGTCGGTGCGCTGCCCGAAGTCCTCGGCACCGATGGCGCGTGCGCCGAACTGGTGGCGCCCGCCGATGTGGACGCGCTGACCCATGCGATCGGGCAGCTTTTGGATTCACCGGACCGGCGCCGCAGCCTGGGCGAGGCGGGACGGCGGCGCGCGGTCAACGTCTTCAGCTGGGACGCGGTGGCCGCTCAAACCGTGCAGGTTTACCAGCAGGCGATCGAACGTCGTGCCCATGAGGGCGGACCGCGATGCTGACGGTTGATTTCGAGCGGCTGGGAATCGGGCCGGACACCAAGGTCATCGACGTGGGTTGTGGCGCCGGCCGGCATGCCTTCGAAGCGTATCGGCGCGGTGCGGATGTGGTGGCCTTCGACCAGGACGCCGCCGAGCTCCGTTCGGTGGACACCTTGCTGCGCGCGATGGCCGAGACTGGCGAGGCGCCACAAGCGGCTTCCGCGAAAGTGGTTCGTGGCGACGCGCTCAACCTGCCCTATGCCGACGAGACGTTCGACTGCGTGATCGCATCGGAGATCTTGGAGCACATACCCGAAGACGACGCCGCCATCGCCGAACTGATCCGGGTGCTCAAAGTCGGTGGGACACTGGCTGTCAGCGTGCCGCGGTGGCTTCCGGAGCAGGTGTGCTGGCTGCTGTCGGAGGAGTACCACAGCAATGAGGGCGGCCACGTCAGGATTTATCGGGCCAGTGCGCTGCGTGACAAAATCGCGGGTCGCGGAATGGAATTGACGCACACCCATCATGCGCACGCCCTGCACTCGCCATTCTGGTGGCTCAAATGCGCTGTGGGACCGTCGAACAACGATCACCCGGCGGTCACCGCCTACCACAAGCTGCTGGTGTGGGATCTGATGCAGCGACCCAAGATCACGCAACTGGCTGAGAATGTGCTGAATCCACTTGTCGGCAAGAGTGTCGCCATGTACTTCACCAAGCCGCAGTCGGTGCACAGCAATCCTGCGCAGGGGTATTCGGTTGCCTCGGGATAACGACGCGCCGGGTGTCGTCGGTGTGCTGACCCCCGAGCAGTGCCGGCAGACCGCTGTGTCGATCGCCGCCGCGCAGGAGCCCTCGGGAGCTATCCCCTGGTTTGCCGGAGGGCATACCGACCCGTGGGATCACGTGGAAAACGCCATGGCGCTCACCGCAGCGGGTTTACTGGAGCCGGCGCGCGCTGCGTTCGACTGGTGCCGCCGCACGCAGCGTCCGGACGGCTCCTGGCCGATCCAGATCCGGGCCGGCGTGGTCGAAGACGCCAACAGCGACAGCAACTTCTGCGCGTACATCGCCACCGGTGTGTGGCACCACGTCCTGGTGACCAGCGACCGCAGGTTCGCCGCCGCAATGTGGCCGGTAGTGCAGAAGGCGATCGACTTCGTCATCGACCTGCAGGTCGGTTACGGCGAGATCTGTTGGGCCCGAAGCGAAGCCGGGCCGCTGCCGGAGGCGCTGCTGACCGGCTGCGCCAGCATATTCCACAGCATCCGGTGCGCACTGGCACTGGCTGCTCTGATCGGAGAACCCCAGCCGGAGTGGGAACTGGCACTAGGCCGCCTGGGTCACGCGATCGTGGCCCATCCCGAGGCGTTCACTGAGAAGGACCGCTATTCGATGGATTGGTATTACCCGATCCTCGGAAGTGCGTTGCGCGGGCCGGTGGCTGCGGCGCGAATCCGCCAGCGCTGGGACGAATTCGTGGTGGGTGATCTCGGCATTCGTTGCGTAGTCGACCGGCCCTGGGTCACCGGTGCGGAAACCTGCGAATTGGTGATGGCGCTGGACGCGATCGGGCATCGGTCAGCAGCGCACCGGCAGTTCGGGGCAATGCAACACCTGCGCGAAGGTGACGGATCTTATTGGACTGGGCTGGTTTTCGCCGACGGGAAGCGGTGGCCAGAAGAGCGCACCACGTGGACCGGGGCGGCGATGATCCTTGCTGCCGATGCGTTGTCTGGAACAACGCCGGCCAGCGGGATATTCCGCGGGCACGCGCTGCCGGTGGGCCTGCAGACCGACTTCGACTGTGAATGCGTTACGGCCGGACCTGGGCGTTAGTCTCGACCGGTTCTCCGGCCTGGCCGGCCGTGCGTTCCAGCACCCGCAGCGACCCGGTTGCCCCGACCTCTTTGAATTGACCGGAAGCCAGTGCACGGCAATAGATCTGGTAGGGAGCGCGCCCCCCGTCGTTGGGGTCGGGGAACACATCGTGGATGACGAGACCGCCGCCGACCACCACCCATTTCGCCCATCCCTCGTAGTCGCGTGCAGCGGCAGCCTCGGTGTGACCGCCGTCGATAAACAGGAATTGCAGCGGCGCGGCCCAACCGCGGGCAACGATCGGTGATTTGCCGACGATAGCGACCACATGATCGTCAAGACCGGCGGCGTCCAAGGTGCGGCGGAACGTCGGTAATGTGTCGAAAAGCCCGGTTACCTCGTCGACAAGCGAGGTGTCGTGGAACTCCCACCCGGCCTGATGCTCTTCGGATCCGTGGTGATGGTCGATCGTGTAGAGCACGCTGGCGCTCTGTTGCGCGGCCGCCCCGAGTAGCAGTGCGGATTTGCCGCAGTACGTGCCGATCTCCACCCCTATTCCGCCGTCGAGATAGCGCCGCGCGGCGTCGTACAGCGCGTGTCCTTCATCGGCGGGCATGAACCCGCGCACCCGCTCGGCGAGCGCGAACAAACGCGCGGTGGAACCGGTGTCGTCATCGCTCATCATTGCAACTTATCCGGCACCCGCGAGATGCCGACAGCCTGGTCGCGGTACTTGCTGGCGCGGTGTCGGCAGAGGCCCTGCTGGACAGCCGTCCGGCTGTCCAGCAGGAACTCGCTCAGCCGTGCGGGGCTTCGGAGATCTTGCTGTCCGGCTTGCCCAGGGTCTGGCAGTAGGTCTGCGCCGACAGTCGGGTCGCGTTGATCTCCAAGGACGTCGGCTCGGCGCCGCTCTTGTCCTTGAGCATCTTGCTGACCTCTTCGCTCTGCTTCTTCTCGTCCTGTGTGGTGAAGTCTTTGCACTTGGTGTCGCCACCGGTATTGATCACCTTTGAAGCCGAACATCCGCTGAACATCAGTGCGGCAATGACAATCGCGGCAGGTGCGAGGGGTTTCATCACTAGCCCTTTCTACGGTCGGAGTCGTAGCTATCTATACACCGCAGCGCGCATTCCCAAACACGGTCGCAATTGCGGAGCGCGAGGCGAGCGGGGTTTATTTTTCCAGGGTGAACTGATTGACGTCTATATACCCGGTGCGGAAATGGTCAGCGCAGCCGGTCAGGTATTTCATGTACCGGTCATAGACCTCGTGGGACTGAATTGCGATCGCCTCGTCGCGTCGTGCCGCGAGGGCGGCCGCCCACAGGTCGAGGGTCTTGGCGTAGTGCTGTTGCAGCGACTGGCGTCTGGTCAGAGCGAAGCCCGCCGACTCCGAAAAGCCCGCCACCATATCGGTATCCGGCAACTGACCGCCCGGGAAGATCTCGGTGAGGATGAACTTCACGAACCGGATGTGGTTCATGGAGATGGGCAGACCGCTCTCGCTCAACTGCTCGCGGGTCAACCCGGTGATGGTGTGCAGCAGCATCACTCCATCGGCCGGCAGCAGTTTGTAGGCCAGCGAAAAGAAATCCTCGTAGCGATCGCGGCCGAAGTGCTCGAACGCGCCGATCGACACAATGCGGTCCACCGGCTCGGTGAACTGTTCCCAGCCTTGCAGCAGTACCTGACGGCTCCGTGTGGTGTCCAAGGCGTCGAATGTCTGCTGCACGTGCGCGGCCTGGTTCTTGGACAGGGTCAGGCCGATCACGTTGACGTCGTATTTCTCTATCGCACGGCGCATGGTCGCGCCCCAACCGCAGCCGATGTCGAGCAGCGTCATACCCGGTTGCAGGCCCAGCTTGCCCAGCGACAGATCGATCTTGGCGATCTGGGCCTCTTCCAGCGTCATGTCGTCTCGCTCGAAGTACGCGCAGCTGTAGGTCTGGGTCGAGTCCAGGAACAGCCGGAAGAATTCGTCGGACAGGTCGTAGTGTGCCTGCACATCGTCAAAGTGCGGCTTCAAATCCTGAGACAAGCGGGTCGTGCCTTTCGTGGCGCCTGGGTTACGACTGCTAGCCGGCGTCGCTCACACCGGCGGGTAACTAGTTCCCCGTCGGTGCCGCACGAAACACCCGCTGCGTCACACCGCGGTGAGTTTCGGGACCGCGGCGGGTCAATCCATCGACCGGACACAGCGCAGAAGAAGGTGGACCCATGCTTGATGCCAAGCCTCCGATCGTTGATCAGCAGACCTGGCGCGCACAGCTCGATGAGCTGCGCAGCCGCGAGAAGGCTGCAACGCGGGAATTGGATGCGATCGCCGCCCAGCGTCGCCGACTACCGATGGTGCAGCTGCCCGCCTACACATTGACCGGCGCCGACGGCCCGGTGCCGCTGGCTGAGGTGTTCGGCGGGCGTTCGCAGCTGATCGTCTACCACCACATGTGGTCGCCCGGTGCGGAATGGCAGTGCAGCGGATGCACGGGGTTCACGTCGCAATTCACGCGGCTCGAGTTTCTCGACAATTACGACGCGCGATTCGTCATCGTCACCAACGGCCCGATCGACGAGGCGCTGGAATACCGGCGTAAGGTCGGCAATCGGATGGAATGGTATTCGTCATCGGACAGCTCCTTTGGCGCCGACATGGACGCACCGGCCGGCGGCGGCTTCGCGGTCAATGTGTTCTTGCGCGACGGTGACACGGTGTACCGGACATGGCACACTAACGGCCGCGGAACCGAGCAGCTCAGCCATTCTTTCGCGTTGATCGACATCCTGCCGTGGGGGCGGCAGGAGGAATGGCTCGATTCACCGCCCGGTTGGCCGTCGAGGCCCACCTACTCCAGGTGGTCCGGCTCGCCCGATATCGCCCGTGCCTACGGACCGAAAGGGAATGATGACTAGCGAATGCTTCACGGTCACCCGAACCATTCAGGCCCCGCCGACGGCAATTTTCGCGATTCTGGCCGACCCGACCCGGCATAGCGACACGGAGCCCACCGACTGGGTCCGCGACGCCGTGGACGGCGAACCACTCACGGGCGCCGGCCAGATTTTCGCCATGAATATGTATCTCGAAGCGGCCGGCGGTGATTACGTCACCTACAACCTGGTCACCGAGTTCGCCAAGGACAAGGTCATCGCCTGGATGCCCGGCCGGATGGACGATACCGGCAAGCATGCCGCCGGTGGCTGGTTCTGGCGCTATGAACTGGACCCCGACGGCGATCGCACCGACGTCACGCTGACGTATGACTGGACGGCCACCCCGCAGGAGTTCCGGGACCAGATCGGCGGAATGCCGCCCTTTCCGCAGGAGTATCTGAGCGCTTCACTGGCCGGCCTGGAGCGCTCGGTCACGGGCTGACTCCGATTCGCTGCTCGAGTTCAGCGAAAGACCCACGCACCGCTTCGGGTTGCTCCATCCAGGGAAAGTGTCCCGCCTCAGGGATGACGCTCCACAGCACATTCTCGGTTTGAAAGGACGCTGTTCGCCACAACGATTGCGTGACGATCCGGTCTTCGGAGCCGCTGATGATCAGGGTTGGCAATGTCGACGGCCACCAGGCGAATTGGTAGTCGCGGTCGAAATGTTCTGCAGACCACTGCACCGCCGGGATGTTGTACGGCATGCGTCCCAGCAGCTCGGCGCCGGCGGCGACCGTGGCAGCGAGGAAATTCCACGGGGCGGATTGCACCGCCACCTCGCGCAGATTCTCCCGGGTGGGGTCCTTCGCGTAACGGGCGGTGGCGGCTTCGACGCCCGGCAGCGGATTATCGGCGGTCATCCGGTCGTAGAGCGGCATCCAGGATGCGTCGGGGGCGGTGCTGATCAACACCAGGCCATGAAGCACTTCGGCAAGAGCCGGCGTCGACAGCAGATATTCACCCCCGGTCGAATGCCCCACATAGATCGGGCGTTCGACGGCGCGCGACGCCTCGGCCAGCACCTCTGGCCACAGGCTGTAGGGATCGGCCGGTGCGCCGGGGGCATCGACGTTGGAACCGTCGCCCGGTAGGTCGACCAACCACGAGCATCCCGATACCGCGACCGCGTCGACAAGTTCCTGCAAGCTCTCCGAGCCGATCCCCGGGCCGCCGGGCAGGAAGAGCCAATTGGCGTCACCGCTGCGACGCCGGTACAGGCGCATGCGCACCCCGGACGCCGTCCACCGAACGTGCTCTGTCGTCATGGCCTCTGTCAGGTTGTGGGGCGAATCCACGGGTGCAAACTCGGCCCGAGATTACCCGCGTTCCTGTGCGCAAAGTCTTGACTGACTCCAGATAAGTGCGGAGTATGAGCATGTGTCCTCGGACCACGCCGAGCAGTTACGAATGGCCGATTTGCGGGTAACGCGGCCACGAATTGCAGTGATGGAGGCTGTTCATGCGCATCCTCACGCCGACACCGACACGATCTTCTCCGCGGTGCGACTCGGTCTGCCCGATGTGTCGCGACAAGCCGTCTACGACGTGCTGAATGCATTGACCGCGGCCGGCCTGGTACGGCGAATTCAACCATCCGGTCTGGTCGCGCGTTACGAATCGCGCGTCGGCGACAACCATCATCACGTCGTCTGCCGGTCCTGCGGGGTCATCGCCGACGTCGATTGTGCGGTCGGAGATACGCCGTGCCTAACGCCGTTGGACGACGGCAACGTGTTGGATGGGTTCGTCCTCGACGAGGCCGAAGTCATCTACTGGGGCTTCTGCCCTGACTGCTCAAGTACTGATTCCTGATCACAACCGTGATCACAGCCCGTTTCAGATAACCCGGAAGGAATGCTGTGTCATCCGATACATCCGATAGCCGACCTCCTCACGCCAGCGACTCGGCGAGCAAGAGCGAGAGCGAGAACCCGGCCATCCCCTCACCCACCCCGAAGTCAGACGCGCCGCGCACCAACCAGGACTGGTGGCCCAACCAGGTCGACGTGTCGAGGCTGCACCCGCACTCACCGCAGGCAAACCCGCTGGGTGACGGATTCGACTACGCCGCCGAGTTCGCCAAGCTCGACGTCGATGCGCTCAAGGCCGACCTGGTCTCAGTCATGACCACCTCTCAGGACTGGTGGCCAGCCGACTACGGCCACTATGGCGGCTTCTTCATCCGCATGAGCTGGCACGCGGCCGGCACGTATCGCATCTATGACGGCCGCGGCGGCGCGGGCCAGGGTTTGCAGCGATTCGCTCCGCTCAACAGCTGGCCGGACAACGCCAGCCTGGACAAGGCCCGCCGGTTGCTGTGGCCGGTCAAGAAGAAGCACGGAAACAAGATCTCCTGGGCCGACCTGATCGTCCTCGCCGGCAACGTGGCTCTGGAAGACATGGGGTTCCAGACGTTCGGCTTCGCCTTCGGCCGCGAGGACGTGTGGGAGCCGGAAGAGGTCCTGTTCGGCGAGGAAGACGAATGGCTGGGTACCAACAAGCGCTATTCGGGAGAACGTGACCTCGCGCAACCCTACGGGGCCACCACCATGGGGCTGATTTACGTCAATCCCGAAGGCCCGGAAGGCAAGCCGGACCCGATTGCCGCGGCCCGCGACATCCGCGAGACGTTCGGCCGGATGGCCATGAACGACGAGGAGACTGCCGCGCTGATCGTTGGGGGCCACAGCTTCGGCAAGACGCACGGTGCCAGCGCGGACCCCGTCGGCCCCGAGCCCGAGGGTGCGCCGATCGAGCAGCAGGGGCTGGGCTGGAAGAGCACGTTCGGCACCGGCAGCGGCAAGGACGCCATCACCAGTGGTCTGGAGGTGGTGTGGACGCCGACTCCGACGAAGTGGGACAACACCTTCCTCGAGACCCTGTACGGCTACGAGTGGGAACTGGTCAAGAGCCCGGGCGGCGCGTGGCAGTTCACCGCGAAGGACGGAGCCGGCGCGGGCACCATTCCCGACCCGTTCGGCGGGCCGGGCCGCAACCCGACGATGCTGGTCACCGACGTGTCGCTGCGCGAGGACCCGATCTATCGACAGATCACGCAGCGCTGGCTGGAGCATCCCGAGGAGCTGTCCGAGGCGTTCGCCAAGGCCTGGTACAAGCTGCTGCACCGCGACATGGGACCGGTCAGCCGCTACCTCGGCCCGTGGATTCCCGAGCCGCAGTTGTGGCAGGACCCGGTGCCGGCCGTCGACCACGAGCTGGTCGACGAGAGCGACGTCGCTTCGCTCAAGGCCAAAGTGCTTGAGTCCGGCCTGTCGGTTCAGCAGTTGGTGAAGACGGCCTGGTCGGCGGCGGCCAGCTACCGCAACACTGACAAGCGAGGCGGCGCCAACGGGGCCCGGCTGCGTCTGGAACCGCAGAAGAGCTGGGAGGTCAACGAACCCTCCGAGCTGGACAAGGTGCTGCCGGTCCTCACCAAGATCCAGCAGGACTTCAATAGTTCGGCGTCCGGCGGCAAGAAGATCTCGCTGGCTGACGTGATCGTGCTGGCCGGATCCGCGGCAGTGGAGAAGGCGGCCAAGGACGCGGGCTATGAGATCTCGGTGCACTTCGCGCCCGGCCGTACCGACGCCACCCAGGAGAACACCGACGTGGAGTCGTTCGCCGTACTGGAACCGCGCGCTGACGGTTTCCGGAACTACGTCCGTCCCGGAGAGAAGGCTCCGGTCGAGCAACTGCTGTTGGAGCGGGCCTACCTGTTGGGTGTGACGGGTCCGGAGTTGACGGTGCTCATCGGTGGGTTGCGTGCCATCGGCGCCAACCACGGCGGCAGCAAGCACGGCGTGTTCACCGACAAGACCGGTGTGTTGACGAATGACTTCTTCGTCAACCTGCTCGATATGGGCACCGAGTGGAAGCCATCGAAGAACAGTGAGAACGTCTACGAGGGCCACGACCGGTCAACCGGCGAACTCAAGTGGACGGCGACCGCGAATGACCTTGTCTTCGGGTCGAATTCGGTGCTGCGTGCGCTGGCTGAGGTGTACGCCCAGGATGACAACCACGGGAAGTTCGTGGAGGACTTCGTCGCGGCCTGGGTCAAGGTGATGAACAACGACCGGTTCGATCTGAAGTAGTCCGCATCGGTCTGACGGCACCCCGCGAGCCAGGCGCACGCGGGGTGTTCGTCATTTCAGCGGACCCTCAGGCGGCCTTCAGGCCGGGAGGGTGACGACGATCGAGTCGCCACCAGGCTGCCACGCCGTGGTGAAGGTGGCGATCGAAACCTGCTCGTCCGCGCGATCGGCTCCGGGGTCGTTGAGGTGAACCACTTCCGCGTTGGTATCGATCCCGGTGACGACAAGGAAGTGATCGGCCGCGGTGCGCTGGTCGCTGGTGTTCCAGATGACCGCGGAATTGACCCACGCAATGATCTTGCGATCGTCGGTGAGGTACCGCTCCAGCGCAGGCAGTCCGGTTTGTTCGGGATGCGTTGTGGCGTCGGTCATCACGGACTTGATGCCGTAGTGCTCGAGAAGAACCACCTCGTCCGCCATCTCGATGCCACCGGTGCCGTTCGCGTGACTCGGGTCGTTCACCGGCGCATAGATCGGACCGGGGTTGGTTCCGGAGGGCGTATTGACTGCCAATGCGATGATCTGCTGCTCGGTCGGTGCGTGCCCGGTGATCTGCCCCACCACGTCGGCGACCGACACGAGCCCGCAGTTGTCTTCGAGAGACTGCTGTTGCCAGTACTTGGCGGCCGCGGCGGGGTCACCGTACACACCCGTCCGGCTCACGCTGCTCGACGTGGTAGGTCGCGTCACCGGTGTGCTGGTGGATATGGCGGTCGCCACCGGCGAGTGCGGCAATTCCTTGCTCGCCGGCGTGCTGCACGCCGAGATTGCGATGACGCTGATCGAGCCGATCAGCGCAATTAACGGGCGAGATCCCATTGCCCGTAGTCGGCGGCCAGGACATCGTCGATGTCGATCTGGGTTCCGGCCAGCAGCGGTCCGTTGACGACACCCTGATAGAGCACCGCGGCCGGTTCACGATCCCCGTTCGACCAGGACCTGGTCTGCCAGGCCCATCGGTGGCCCGGCGTCGTCGAGTTCCCGATCACGTTGTCGTTGATGGCCCATCCGCACGCACGGGAATGCCCGTAGATCCCGGTGCGCCCCACGCCGAGCACCGAGTTGATGCCCCGGAACCACGGCAGCGCAAGGCTATTCCAGGTGCCCTGGTCGATGTTGTCGTCGACGCTGAAGAAGATCGGCGCCGAGGCCCCTCCCCCGGCGGCGTTGTGCAGGGCCAGTGCTGTCTGTGCATCGGCCACTCCGCCGTCATAGCCACGGGTGAAATCTGAAGGCGCCGACCCGCCCGGCTTGCCGTACTGAAAGTTGCTGACGATATGCAGACCCGCCGCACGCAGCGCATCGGCGTACTGGCGGGTGATCGGCTTGGCTTCGAAGTTCATTCCCGGCCGCGACTCAGACACGTAGTTCACGACGCCCTCATAGCCGGCCGCTTTGATCTCGTCCGGAGGGATTCTCTGCAAGGCGAAGTCGATCAGCTGACCGCTGCCGGCGGAGGCTCTGGGCGCCCCGGCCGTCGCTGCGAGCGCACCGAGCAGAACCGGTGCGAGGGCGTAGCTGAACGCTGCGCGCCTGGACAGCTCACGGGGACCGCCGGATGAAGCAGAATCGGGCACGGCGCGATGGTAGCAACCGCATGTTTGCGATCGTCGAGAATTCATTCCGATCCCAGCTGGCGGAGCCGCCGGTGACATCGACAAACTGGCCGGCGGGCCCGAATTGAGCGCCTATCGGTCGCCGATTTCGCCGCGCAGGCAGCCGAAAATCAGCCGCGGCCAGGTGCCCGTTCACGGCGTGCGGCGCGACGACGAATACCGGAACGGCCACGTACTCAGGCCGTCCACGTGCCGATCAATGAATTGACCCGTGCCGCCACTGGTTTCGGGACATGAGCACGTCACGGAGCAGGTCGGCGCGGTCGGTGATGATGCCGTCCACTCCCATGTCGAATAGTGCGGTCATCTCCGCTGGGTCGTCGACCGTCCAGGCGTGCACCTGACGGCCCATCTCGTGCGCCGTGCGCACCAGGGCCGGAGTGATGACGGGCACCAATCCGAGTCGCGACGGGAGCTGCAGGCAGTCGCTGTCGCGCATGAGCCGATAGGCATACCCCTGGTCGCGTCGTGTCCGGGCCGCCAAAATCGCCAGAAATGCACCGGTTCCCGCCGCGCTGGCGACCCTTCTCGACAGCAACCGCAAGGCTCGCCGGCGCCGGCGCTCGGAGAACGATGTCACCAGCACCCGGGCGTGTGCGTTCATTCGCTCGATGACGTCGACCGTAGGTTCCACGGCCGAACCAACCTTGATATCGATGTTGACCCGGATGTCGGGATGAGCGGTCAGCAGATCTTCCAGAGTGGGTATGGCCTCTCCGCCGCCCAGATCTGCAGAACGCACATCACGCCAGTCCAACTCGTCAACCGCACCCCGGACGCCGCAGGAGTCGTCGAGTCGCCGGTCATGCAGAACCACTGCGACGCCGTCGCGGGTCGCTCGTACGTCTGTCTCGATGTACCGAAACCCGAGCTGGACTGCCTCCTGGAAGGCGGCCATGCTGTTCATCGGATACTTGAACGACGTAAAACCCCTGTGCGCCATTGCGATTGGGCCCCCGTCGCGAAGAAACTCCACAACCGGGGGTTCGTCATCGTCCACCAGGTAAGTATCACCACCGAGGGGCGAAAGGCCAGCCGCCCTCTGGGCCGATTACACATAATCGCTAAGCAGCGCGCGACCGGACATCACTCGCTACCATCATGTGCTGTGCGCCGACTAGTTGCTCGACGATCGGTAGGACTCGTTCCGAAAGCCATGGTGACTGCTGCCGCGCTGCTATTCGCCGGCTTGGTGTTGCCGGCCGGTGCTCCCGGCGGGGCCGGATCGGCTGTCGCCGCGAACTGCCCGCAGGTGGAGGTCGTCTTCGCCCGCGGCCGCTTCGAATCGGCGGGGCCCGGCGCCCTCGGCAATGCGTTCATCAACTCGCTGAGCTCGAAGATCGGCGGCCGGAGCATGGGCACCTACGCCGTGAAGTACCCGGCCGACACCGAGGTCGACATCGGCGCCAACGACATGAGCCGCCACATCCAGTACATGGTCAACAACTGTCCCAACACCCGGCTCGTGCTGGGCGGCTACTCCCTGGGTGCGGCGGTCACCGACGTCGTGCTCGCGGTGCCCCTATCCGCGTTCGGTTTCGACAGCCCGCTTCCTGACGGAGCCGATCAGCACATTGCCGCGGTCGCACTGTTCGGCAACGGAAGCCAATGGGTCGGACCCATCACCAATTTCAGCCCGCTCTACAACGACCGGACCATCGAGCTCTGCCACGGTGCCGACCCGATCTGCAACCCCGCCGATCCGAACACCTGGAAGGACAACTGGCCGCAGCACCTGGCCAGCGCGTACATCCAGGCCGGGATGGCAAACCAGGCCGCGGATTTCGTCGCCGGCAAGCTGTAGCTCGCTACCTGCTCTTCTGTCGCCGCCTGACGGGACGCCCCCGCGGCTGCAGAAGTTGCGCTGCAGGCAGATACCCCCGCAGACCTGCCAACGCGGGCACCCGTGCCTGCGCAACGATGATCCGCCGCATCCTGCGCGCGACCACCAGCACCACCAGGCCGGCGGTGAGTCTGCCCAGATAGAGGCGAGACGTCCGCGTCCGCCAGGTCGGGGGTCTGGATCCCGAGCGCCGCCCGAAGTGATATCCGGTGCACAGGGCCGAGAAGAGGGCGAGCCCGATCAGCACCGTCATGGAGAGAAGCCTGCTGCCCCGCCGTCGCGGTTGGGTCACGCGGGAGCTACGCCTCGGCCAACAAATCACTGCTGCCGGCAGACGCTCGGCCTGCGGCGATGACGGATCTCAATAAAAATCAGGCTGAGAATTAAGTTTATTCAGCGACGCCGGGGATCTGCGATCACACAGCGGGGAGATATGTTCATCGTGAGTTTTAAGGGAGGGCGTGGGTATTAATATGATTAGCGGGCGTTTTAGTATTTAGCGACGCTCGGCGCTCGTGTTAGTTCGCTCGGTTCGGTGACCGGCGCCGGCGGTCAGCGGCACACGCAGCAATTCACCACCTTCTCATCGCTGCGGCGCGACGGGCGCCCGGATCTGTGCGTGCCAAGGGCCGGGGAGGGTCGCCCGAAGTCTCGTCTGTGACGCGAAAAGCTCAGTCTTGTAAATCATTTCGCAGCTTTACCAGAGTCTGGACGGCTGCGATTGCGGGGTCCCTGCCGAGTCGGAAGGGCCGTTTCGGGGTGCCGCACGGGCGAGCGCGGCGATTATGTCGTCTCTTACTGCACGGATGCTGCGCAGATTCTATGAAGATGATGTGACTAAAAATCAAGGTGAATGTTGGCTAAACATCAAGATCAGGGTCCATTCGGCGGGGTTAGCCACATTGAACCGGTGATGCAACGCTCAATACCGTACCGGGATAACGGCAACACGTTGATGTGTTGAGCTCGCGACCCACAGCCTGTTCGGAGGAATCGATGTCTTTTGTACGCACTTACCCGGAGCACCTTGCTGCTGCGGCGAGCAACCTGCAATCGCTCGGCGCCGCATTGAACGTGGGGAACGCGGCTGCCGCTGCCCCCACGACGGGTGTCTTGCCCGCGGCGGCCGACGATGTGTCGATTCTGACGGCTGCACAGTTCGCCACCCATGCCGCGCGGTTCCAGGAGCTGCAGGCGCGGGCCGCGCAAATCCAGGCGGCGCTGGCAGCGACGCTCGGGACCAGCGCAGGTTCCTACGCAGCGACCGAAGCGGCCAACGCGGCCTCGGTCTGAGCGCTCGCCAGAGACTAGGGGAAACAAAGTAATGGCTGACTACGGCCTGTTGCCGCCTGAGATCAACTCCGGACTCATATACGCCGGCCCGGGAGCGGGTTCGCTGCTTGCCGCAGCGTCGGCATGGAGTGGACTGGCCGCCGACCTGCAAGAGGCCGCGTCCGGCCACCGCTCGGTTATCACCGCGCTGACCAGCGGTCCGTGGCTGGGACCGGCAGCGGCGTCGTTGACAGCCAGCGTCAGTCCCTTCCTCGCCTGGCTGGACAACAGTGCCGAGCAGGCCGCGGAGGCAGCAAGTCAGGCAACCGCTGCGGTGACCGCCTACGAGACGGCCTTTGCCGCCAGCGTTCCTCCTCCGCTGATTGCGGCCAACCGGGCCCTGCTGCAAGAGCTCATCGCGTCCAACCTGCTCGGCCAGAACAGTTCGGCGATCTCCACACTCGAGGCGCAGTACGCCGAATTCTGGGCTCAGGACTCCGGGGCGATGTACAGCTACGCAGGCAGCGCCGCGGCGGCCACCAAGCTCGCGGAGTTGCCCGCACCGGCCGAGGTGGTTGATCCCTACGGACTGGCCGACCAGGCCATCGCGGTGTTCAAGGCCCAGTACAACTCCGGCTACACCAACGTGATGAACGTGGCGTCGCAGGTCAACCCGAGGGTCTCCGATGTGCTGAAGACGCTGTCCAGCCCGATCAACGGCACGGCGATCGACCAGTTCCTGGTGGCGAACACGCCGTTGGACGACGTCGTCTCGCTGTACAGCAAGTACCTCTCGCCGTACGTCAACTCACTTGCGGCGATGATCCAGTCCACGCAGTCGTTCGGCCAGGTCAGTAACGGTCTGACCGCCATGGCCAACTTCGCCAAGCCCGCGGCGGCAGCGGCCAAGGCGGCAGAAGGCGCAGCGTCGGCCGCCGGCGCGGCCGCAGCCGGCGCCGGCCAGTCCGCCGCGGGTGCCGCCGGCAGTCTCGGAGGCGTGGCAGCGGGCCTCGGTAAGGCGATTCCGATCGGCGGTCTGTCGGCCCCGGCGAACTGGGTGCCGTGGCACGCCACCACTAACCCGGGAATTGCCAGCGCGATCCCGGCCGCCGCCGAGAGCAACAGCTTCCCGATGGCCCCGCCGTTCGGGCAGTTCTTTAACGGCGGCTACGGCCGCAATCAGCCGACCTACGGGTTCAAGCCGTCGGTCATGGCAAAGCCGCCGGCTGCGGGCTGACGGCTACAGCATCCCAGCAATGGTTGATTACGGCATATTGCCGCCCGAGGTGAATTCGGGCCGCATATACACCGGTCCGGGGGCGGGCCCCATGCTGGCTGCCGCAGCGGCATGGAGTGGACTGGCCGCCGACCTGCAAGCCGCAGCGTCGGGCCATCGATTGGTCATAGCGGAACTGACCAGCGGGCCATGGCTTGGCCCCTCATCGGCGGCGATGCTCACGGCGGCGACTCCTTTCGTCGCGTTCCTGGACAGCAGCGCCGCGGAGGCCGAGCAGGCGGCAAGCCAGGCATTCGCGGCAGCCGCGGCCTACGAGGCGGCCTTTGCGGCGTCGATCCCACCACCGGTGATCGCGGCCAACCGCGCACTCCTGGCGGTGCTGGTCGCAACCAACTTTCTGGGGCAGAACACCCCGGCTATCGCCGCGACCGAAGCGTTGTACGCGGAGTTCTGGGCCCAGGACGCCGCGGCCATGTACAACTACGCCGGCAGCGCGGCGGCGGCGACCCAGTTCGGGGAGTTGCCGGAGCCGGCCGAGGTGGCCGACCCGTACCAGCTGGTCGACCAGGCCATCGCGGCCTTCGAAGGTCAGTACAACAACGTGTTCAGCAACATGATGAACGTTGGCTCGCAACTGAATCCGCGAGTGGCCGACGTGCTCAAGACCCTGTCCACGCCGATCAACAGCACCGCGATCGACCAATGGCTGATTGCGAACACGCCGCTGGACGACATCGTTCCGCTATACAGCAAGTACCTCTCCCCCTACGTCTCGACCATCACAGCGGTATTCCAGTCGGGTCAGGCTTTCGGGCAGGCAAGCAGCGGTTCCATCGCCATCACCAACTTCATGAACAACCTGGCCCCCGCTGCCAAAGCGGTCGAAGGCGCGGCGCAGGCCGCTGGCGCGGCCGGCGCCAACCTCGGGACGAAGGTCGGCAGCGTGACCGCGGGCCTGGGCAGGGCGGTCCCGCTCAGTGGCCTGTCGGTGCCGGCGAGCTGGACTCAATCGGTGGGCGCGGCAACGGGTCAGGGAGCGACCGCTATCGGCAACGCCACCGCGATCCCCGCCGCGGCCGAGGGTGCTGTCGCCGCCGGGAATACCCCGGTAGCCCCGCCGTTCGGGCAGTTCTTCAATGCCGGAAGCGGTCGCAAGACGCCCGCATACGGGCACCGGTTGACGTTCATGACCAGGCCACCGGCCGCTGGATAGGGGCTTGTGAATTTCGGGAATTTTCGAAGGTCTCGCCGTGGCTGCTAGGGTGCCTTGCTAATGCCCGAGATTGATCGTCGCCGCATGCTTGTGATGACGGGCCTGCTGACTGGTGCGGCCGCGCTTGGCGCGGCCCCCGCTCCGAAGGCCGGCGCAGCTCCCAGCGGTGCAACAGGCCCGTACATCTTCCACGACGAGTTCGACGGGCCGGCCGGTTCCGCGCCCGACCCGGCGAAATGGACGGTGTCCAAGGCCCGCGAGACCATCAAGGACCCGACCTACTGGGAACTCCCCGAACATGTCGGCCAATACCGCGACGACCGGCAGAACGTCTTTATCGACGGAAACTCGAACCTCGTCATCCGCGCCGCAAAAGACGGTCCCACGTATTACGGGGGCAAGGTCTTCAGTCCGTGGCAAGGCGGCATCGGCCACACTTGGGAAGCCCGCATCAAGTTCGACTGCCTGACGCCGGGCGCCTGGCCGGCGTTCTGGTTGTCCAGCGACGCGCAAGGCGAGATCGACATCGTCGAGTGGTACGGCAACGGCAGCTGGCCCTCGGCCACCACCGTCCACGCCAAGGCCAACGGGTCGGAGTGGAAAACCCACAACATCGCCCTGGACAGCGCATGGCATACCTGGCGGGTCCAGTGGGACGACGCCGGGATGCGCTTCTGGCAGGACTACTCCGAGGGTGCGCAACCGTATTTCACCGTCGCGGCCAACTCACTGCCGGACTGGCCGTTCAACAACCCGGGTTACCAGGTCTTTCCGATTCTGAACCTCGCGGTCGCCGGCTCCGGCGGCGGCGATCCCGGCCCGGGCAGCTATCCCGCGCAGATGCTCGTCGATTACGTGCGGGTCTGGTAGCACTACAGTTCGGGCATGAACGCCGCCCCAGGGCCGCTGATCACGCGTTACTCCCAGCGTTTCGGCGGGGTGCACGTGGGCCACTCGGTGTCCTCGCCGCTGGGCGCCTGGCTGTTGCTCGCGCTGGCTGCGCCGCTGGCCAAGGGCCCGGTCCGCAGGGACCTCGAGGACATTCTGGGTGTCGACGTCAAGCGCGCCCGACGGGCGCTGGATGAACTGCTCGACGATCCGCCGGAGGTTATTCGCAGTGCGCTGGCCGTGTGGGGCGTGCCCGCTTGGCCCACCGAGCTGCCCGCCGCGGTGGAGACGGGACCGGTGCCCACTCAGGCGCAAGCCGACGCATGGGCGCGCGATCACACCGACGGAATGATCGACCGCTTCCCCGTCGACGTTTCGGAGATGACCGCGGTGCTGGCCAGCGCGCTTGCCACCCGCATCGCCTGGGCGCGACCTTACGACGTCACCGATGCCGCGGAATTACGATCACCCTGGGGTGAGCAGGTCGCCGAGGCGCTCGCCGGCGCAGACGGATACCTCACCGACGTCGCTGGGCTGGGCACTGTTGCGGTGCACTCCGCCGTCGGCGGCGGTTGCCTGCAGGTGACGTCGGTGATTGCCGACCCAAAGGCCTCGGCGCAGGCAGTGCTTGCTGCCGCCCACGACATCGCGTGGAGACAGGCCACCGGGTCGAGCGTGCGCCGGGCGAAACTCGCCGATCTTCCACTCGGCGAAGGTCAGTTCTGGACCGTCACCAAGGAGCGCCGACCGGGGGGAGATCAGGTGCGGGTGGTGTTGCCGGCCTGGCAGGCCTCCTCGAACCACGATCTGACGGCCGATCCCGGCCTCGGGTTCGGCGCGCTGGGGCGAGCGCTGGCAGCGGCTTTGCCCGCGGTCCCGGAAATTCAAGCTCGCCAGTCCGCCGTCGCCCGTTACAACCGGTGGGGTTTCGAGGCGGCCGCGGTCACCGCCGTCGCACTGCGCAGCGCGATGCTGCCGACGGGCATGTCACGCACCGCAACGCTGCGCTTCGGCCATCCCTTTGCCGTAGTGGCCAGCGTCGGCAAGCGCCCCGGTCGTCCCCGTCGCGATCCGTGGGCCGGGGTACCGGTCTTCGCGGCGTGGGTCGCCGAACCGGCCGACGTCGACGCCAGTCCCCCTCGTTAGCCGGCCGCTATTCGGGTTTCTGTCGCCACTCGCTGATCTTGCGGCCCAGGGAATCGGCCGCGCTCGTCGCAGCCCGGCCGACTCCGTCGACGAGGCCACCCAGTCCGTCGCGAATACCTTTGATCAGCGGGTCGTCGGACTGATCGAAGCCATCCTTGTAGTGCCGGGCGGCTTCACCGACGTCATCCGCGAACGAGAAGCCGTCGTCGTCGGCTCGTCGCGGGTAGTCCCCCGACATCACCTTGGCGTAGCCACCGGTATCCACCCACTGCGTCAGCGCGGCGGCCCGCAACACTGAAAACGGATGCGTCTGCAGCTCCAGATTGAGCAGCTTGAGCACCCCGTCTCGCATGTCCCCCGTCTTTTCGTACTCCCGGGCCTGGGCGAGGAACGCTTGCGAGTCCAGCTTGTCCAGGCGGTTTCCGCCCGCGAGCTTCATCTCCACCCGTATCGCCGTGTCCAGATCCTGGCAGCACAACAGGCCGGCACGGTCACCGGACAACTCGGACTTGCGCTGCCACTCCAGCAGGGCCGCCACGATGGCGCGCAGCGCCCAGCCGCCGATGGGCATGAAACCGAACGACCCGGCCAGCCGCATGAGATGCATCATCATCGTGCGGTAGATCGCGTGCCCCGACAGCGCGTGGCCGAGCTCGTGCCCCACCACGAAGCGCATCTCGTCATGTGTCATCAGGTCGTACAGTCCGGAGGTGATGACGATGAACGGACGGTCCATCCCGATCGTGTAGGCGTTGGCGATCGGTGACTGCGTCACGAAGAGTTCCGGCTTTTCAGGCGCGTCCAAGACGTTCACACACTCCTCGAGCAGTGCATCGAGGTCGGCGAACTGGCGCGGGCCCACGCGCGCGCCGCTGGCCAGGTACAGCAGCCGGTGCTGGCGTTCGCGCAGCATCCCGGACAGCAGCTTCAGAATCTGGTCGAACCCCTTGAGCCGGCGCAGCGCCGACAGCGCGGTGCGGTCGGCGGGATGCTCCCATGCCCGTGAGCTGATCTCCGGAAAAACGGCCCGCGTTGAGGCAGGTGTTTGAGACATGCTGGTCCCCTCGCTGTCCGTATCAGGATAAGGGGACCGCGCTTAGATAATTCGGCAGCAAAACATCCGCACGCGGTGAGAGTGCGTGCGGATGGTTTGCGTTCGATTCAGTAGCGGAGTAGGCCGATTGCGGTGCAGAAACGCTAAGCGGGGGCGTCGGCGGTGGAGTACCGGCCAAAGTCGCTGTGTTCGGCGGAGACTGCGCCGCCCATCGCCGCGGCACGCTGCCTGGCGATATAGGCGGGGTGGCGACGCATCGCCTCTTGGAGCTGACGTTCTCGCCTGTGAGCTGCCGTCCAAATCGGATGGGATTGGAGATAAATAACGTTCGCCTCTGATTCACTCGCCACGATTGTCAACTCCTCTCCGACTTACTGCGCGAAAGCTGCAACCACGGGGTTCGCAACTCTGTTCCTGAGGATGCCCAGCAAAGCTGTGACCTAACCGTGTCCTTAGATGAGAATTTGCCGTGAATTCGAAACCGTGCGATGACCTGCGTCACATATCCCCGGCGTCAGCTCACCGAGCCAGCAGCGCGACCGCGCTCCACGGTCGGCTGCCGGGCCGTCGCGGATCTGGTTGCGGTAGCCAGGCGAAGACCCGCATGAACATCGGCAAGCGGTGGAAGCGCCGCGCGGCGGTGAATAGCGATTCGGAGTCGACGACGCGCCACCCCAATTGCTCGAAATAGGCCAAGCCGTTCTCCGGCGCGAATTTGAACGGGGCATTCTGCAGCAGTCCGGACATCTTCTGGTTCATCATCTGCTTGAGGCCGGGACCCGCGAAATCCAGCATCCACCAGCCCACCTCCGGTCTGGCGAGTGCGGCTGACAGAGCCCGGACATCGCCCTCGTCGAGATACATCAACAGGCCTTCGGTCAGCACCAGGGCTTTTTCGGCTCCATCGAGGGCTTCGTTGAAGAAGGCGTCGCGAGCAGCAGGGTCGGCGAGGTCGACCGCAGTCCGCGTCAAGCGGCATCGCGGTTCCTGATCGGCCAGTAGTTGCGTCTTCTCGTCGAGAAGTTGCGGCAGGTCTGCCTCCACCCAGGTGAGATGCGCCGGTAACGGCAGTCGATAAGGACGGGTGTCCAATCCGGCGGCCAGGTTCAGCACCCGGTCACAACCGTCGTTTATGGCCTGCAAGATCGCGTCGTCGATGATCTTCGTGCGCGCGACCAGCCACCAGCCGTTGCGAGTCGAGCGTGGAACGTGGGACACGATCGCGCGGCCCTGCTCGCCGGCAAGGCGTTCGGCTAGCGGGTCTTTGAACAGCGAGTCCGGGCGCGCTGACTCGGTGGCCCGATGCAATGCCGTCCACCGGGCGGTATCGGAGACATGGGTGATGACGTGTTCGGTACCTGCCATACCTGGGTTATAGCAGCGGCCACCGACAGGACGGGTTCTTCCATGTCGCGCCGATCCGGGGTCGGGTACGGTTCGCTCATGGCCGACCGAAACCGCCGCTTTCTTCTGCACGAACGTCCGACCGGACGGATCGGGCCCACCACATTCGAACTCAGCGAGGCGCCGATCCCCGAGATCGGCGACGGTGAGGCACTGGTCCGCGTCGACTGGATCTCGCTGGACCCGACCAACCGCATGTGGATCACCGACACGCCGACCTACCTGCCCCCGGTCGGGATCGGCGAGGTCATGCGGGCCGGCGGTGTTGGCGAGGTGATCGAGTCGAAAAATTCGAATTACCCGGTGGGCCAGACAGTTCAGGGGTTGCTCGGCTGGCAGGAATACGTCGTGGCATCCGATCAGAACCCGCTGATGCCGGTCCAGGTCGCCGAGGGCGTCTCGCCGAGTGCCTACATGGGCGCGCTCGGCATGACGGGACTGACCGCGTGGATCGGTATCCGCGACATCGGCAAGCCCAAGCCGGGCGAGACGGTCGTCGTCTCGGCCGCGGCCGGCGCGGTCGGCTCGGTGGCCGGCCAACTGGCCAAGGCCGACGGCGCGCGCGTCGTCGGGATCGCCGGCGGCCCGGAGAAGTGTGCACTGTTGACCGAGGAACTCGGTTTCGACGCGGCAGTGGACCACAAGGCCCCCGACTGGCATGCCCAATTGGTCGCTGCCACCCCGGACGGAATCGACGTCGACTTCGAGAACGTCGGTGGCAACATCATGGACGCGATCTTCGCCCGCCTGAACATCAATGCGCGCGTCGCCCTGTGTGGCCTGATCTCGGGCTACAACGAGGCCGATCCGCCGCCGGGTCCGCGGGCATTCGGCAACCTGCTCATTCAGCGCGCCACGGTGCAGGGGTTCATCGTCTTGGACCACTTCGGTCGGGCGCCCGAAGCCATCAGCGAGATCGCCGGCTTGATCGGCGAGGGCAAGCTCAAGCCGCTGGAAACCGTGGTTGAAGGCTTCGAGCAGCTGCCGACGGCCATCAACATGCTGTTCGACGGCAAGAACGTCGGCAAGCTGATGGTCAAGGTCACTTAACCGCGACTCGCAGCAGGGCGGCTCAAGTAGCTGTCGATGAATTCGTGCAGGGCGGGCGCCAGATCCGACACGGTTGAGCCGTGCAGCTTGGCCAGCAGGATCAGGCCCTGATAGTGCGCGAACAACGCGTGAGCCAATCGGTCAGGATCGACGTCGGCACGTAGCGTCCCGTCCGCGGCAGCGTCTCGGCAGATGCCGGCGAGGTGGCCTTCGAGTGCGGCCAGTCGCCCGGCCAAGTGGCCACGAACGGCTTCGTCAGTGGTGGACAACTCCGCCGCCAGGTTGCCGAATGGGCACCCGACGAACCTCCCGAACTGACCGTGCAATCCGGTCTGAATACCCGCGATCGCATCCGGAATGGCCAACAGCCGCTCGGCCGGGCTGGTTCCCGGCCTGGCGGACAGGCGAGCCTGAAACACCCCCAGGTGCAGGTCGACAACCGCCTTCGCCACCTCTGCTTTCGAAGAGAAGTAGTGGTAGAAGCTGCCTTTGCGGACATCGGCCACCGCGCACAATTCCTCCACCCCCACGTCGTGGTAGCTGCGCTCGAGGAACAGGCGCGCCGCCGTGGACACGATGCGGTCCCGGGCATCCGAAGTTCGGGGCATGGTCCCAGGATACCGAATAGTTGACTGGTCGGTCAAAACACGGTTACGTTGAGGTCCGACCCACGATTGATTGGAGATCGCCGCGATGAGTCCCCGCCCCGAGATTTTCCGCACCCCCGACGAGCGCTTCGAGAATCTACCGGGGTACAGCTTTGCGCCGAACTACCTTGAGGTCGACGGGTTGCGGATGCACTATCTCGACGAAGGACCGCGCGACGGCACGCCCGTCGTGTGCTTCCACGGCGAACCCAGCTGGGCCTTCCTGTACCGCAAGATGCTCCCCCCGCTGGTCGCGGCCGGACGCCGCGTCATCGTGCCCGACCTGGCCGGCTTCGGCCGCTCGGACAAGCCCACCGACCGCCGGTGGTACACCTACGACCGCCACAGCGATCTGGTCGCGAAAGTGCTGAGCTCTTTGGACCTGCATGACGCGACCGTAGTGGTGCAGGACTGGGGGGGCCCGATCGGGTTGCGGTGGGCAACGGAGAATTCCGAACGGGTCCAGGCGCTGATGATCATGAATACCGGACTGTTCACCGGCAACGTGTCCAAGGGTTTCATGGCGTGGCGCAACTTCGCGGAGAAGAATCCGGATCTGCCGGTGGGGTTTGTCATCCAGAGTGCCACCACAACCCAGTTGCCCGACGACATCGTGGCCGCCTACGACGCACCGTTCCCCACCACGGAGTCCAAAGCCGGAGCGGCCCAGTTCCCCCTGCTGGTTCCCATCACCGAGGACGCGCCGGGCACCGAAAAGATGCGGGCCATCACCGATGACCTCTCGCGGTGGAATAAGCCTGCGCTGGTTGCCTTTTCGGACTCGGATCCGGTCTTCCCCTACCCGAAGGCCGGGCAGCTGTTCTGCGATCTGATCCCCACCGCCGGTGAGCAGGTGCGGATCGAAGGTGCCGCGCACTTTCTGCAGGAGGATCGCGGAGAGCAACTGGCCGAGGTCCTGCTCTCCCGGCTCGCGACGACGAACGCGTAAGCCCTACACCGTCGCGACGACCAGGACCTTCGAACAGTCGCGAGGGTCGACGCGTACCGGGACCCGGGCGCCGATCGCGATGTGCGGTGCCGACGACAGCTCCAGGGCTACGCGACGGATGGCCCGGAACGTTTCGCGGTCGGGCATTTCGACGTCGAGCTCGAGTTCGTGCCAGCGGCCCAACGAAGTGGTGGCGACGTTCTCGCGGATTCCCACAATGGTGGCTACGCCAGCGATTCCGTCGCGCTGCAGCCGTTCCCGTTCGGCGTTGAGCGCGGTGAGTTCGGCGAGAGTGTCCGCCGCCTGCTGTTTGTCGGATCGCCGGACCCGCTGACCCGCGCTGGCCTTTCGCGCACGCTGGAACCAATTCACCGGCTCAGCGTACGACGAATTGAGTTACTGCCGAACCGAGTTGGGATTTGTGTCGATATTTTTGCGGTCAGCTCTGGGAAATATCCGGCCGATCGACTAGCGTGCCCTCATGTTTCGCATGACCGTCCAGGATGTCTTCGCGATCAAGGGGCGGGGCACGGTGGCAACAGGCCGGGTCGAGTCCGGGCAACTGAGGGTCGGCGATCAGGTACGGATCAACGACGGTCCGCCGGTGCGGGTCGATGCGATCGAGGCGTTTCGCAAGAAGTTGGATACCGCGTCGACCGGCGAGAATATCGGGATCCTGCTTCGCGGACTGAGTAAGAGCGACCTGGCAGCGGGTGATGTGCTCACCGCGGGTAGCGTGTATCTCGCCTAGCACGAATACTCAACTGCTTCAACAGCATTGCGCACACCGAGATCGCCGGCTGTGGGTGATGCGCCCACAGTCGTGGCTGTTGCCGCGGAAATGCCCGCGGCGCGGGGATGCTGCCCCTAATGTCGTGGCCATGGTGCGTCCCGATGTCGGCTGATGAGCCGGATGCAAGAGCCGTCCGGCACCTGCATCGCGACCTCTCGAATCGTCAGATCCAGCTGATCGCCATCGGCGGGGCAATCGGAACCGGGCTTTTCATGGGGTCGGGTCGCACGATCACGCAAGCAGGTCCGGCGGTCGTCGTGGTTTATGCCGTCATCGGATTCTTTGTCTTCTTCGTGCTCCGCGCGATGGGCGAATTACTGTTGTCGAACCTGAACTACAAATCGTTTGTCGATTTCGCGGCCGACTTGCTGGGCCCCGCAGCGGGTTTCTTCGTCGGGTGGTCTTACTGGTTCGCATGGGTGGTCACCGGTATCGCCGAAATCGTGGCAATCGTGGGTTATTCGCAGTACTGGTGGCCCGACCTGCCCGACTGGATCCCAGCCCTGGTGACCGTGACGCTCGTCTTGGCTTTCAACCTGTTCAGCGTGCGCAATTTCGGGGAGATCGAGTTCTGGTTCTCGTTGGTCAAGATCGCGGCGATCGTAGGGCTGATCGTGGTCGGCATCGTCCTGGTGGCCACGGATTTCGTCTCGCCGCGCGGTGACCGCGCGGCAGTGGCAAACCTGTGGAACGACGGCGGGTTCTTCGCGACAGGTTTCATGGGTGTCGTCAGCGGCTTCCAGATCGCTTTCTTCGCATTCGTGGGTGTGGAACTGGTCGGCACCGCCGCAGCCGAGACCGCCGACCCGCACCGCACACTTCCGCGGGCTATCAACGCCGTCCCGATGCGGGTGGCGATCTTCTATATCGCCGCGCTACTGGCGATCCTCGCCGTGGTGCCGTGGCGGCACTTCGCCGGCGGAGAGTCTCCGTTCGTGACCATGTTCGCGCTGGCCGGTCTCGGTGCCGCGGCATCACTGGTGAACTTCGTCGTGGTCACCTCGGCGGCCTCCTCGGCGAACTCGGGTGTCTTCTCCACCGGCCGGATGCTGTTCGGCCTTGCCGATGAAGGCAGCGCACCATCGGTGTTCGGACGACTCAACCGTGGTGGTGTACCGGGGTCCGCCGTGCTGATGACCGCTCCCCTGCTGTTGATTTCGGTTCCCCTGCTGTATGCGGGCGGTTCGGTGATGGACGTCTTCACCGTCATCACCACTGTCGCGTCACTGTTGTTCATGTTCGTGTGGGTGATGATCGTGGCCAGTTACCTGGTTTACCGTCGTCGGCATCCGGAGCGGAACGCGGAATCGGAGTATCGGATGCCGGGCGGCACGGTGATGTGCTGGGCCATCCTCGCCTTTTTCGCATTCGTCATCTGGACGCTGTCGACCGGACCTGACACCGCTGTGGCGTTGGGCTGGTTCCCGGCGTGGTTCCTGCTGCTTGCGGTCGGTTGGCTGGTGGTGCGACGGCGCCCCGGTCGCGCCGAGCAATACCGGATGTTCCAAGCTGAGATGAACCACCCGCAGATAGGAGTGTCCGACCATGGCTGATCGCCCCGATGTCTCTGGCAATTCCGCGATTATCGACGAGTTCCGCGCCAACGGTGGAAAGGTCGGTGGTCCGTTTGAAGGGGCGACCTTGTTATTGCTGCACACCACCGGCGCCAAGTCCGGCAAGCAGCGCATCAACCCGGTGATGACCTTCGACATCGATGGCAAGTTACTGATCGTCGGCTCCTACGCCGGCGCTGACGTCGACCCCGCGTGGCTGCACAACCTGCGCGCCAACCCCGTCGCGCACATCGAGATCGGCACCGACGCCTACGACGTGCGGGCCCGCGAGCTGCCGGATGACGAGCGCGACGCCGTGTACCCGCGGATTGTCGAGCAGGCACCGGGATTCGGCGGTTATCAGTCCAAGACCGACCGCGTGATCCCGGTCATTGAGCTGCAGCGCATCTGAGGTTTTTGGGATCGGTAGCGGTGCGGCACCGGTGTACTTCGTGCAACGACGACGCCACCAAGGCGGCGCGCCACGAAAGGAAACCACCGCACATGAACATCGTCCCCGCCGGCATCCAGGCTCAGATCAACCGAGTTGACCGGCAGTGGAGCCTGTGGATCGGCGTCAGCCTGGCCTTGGTCGCTGCCGGATCCGTCTTTCGCTTGTTCTGGATGCTGTACATCTCGATGACCTTCGGCATGTTCGCCGGGGCGATGGCCGTCAACATCGTCTTCTCACTGGTCTTCGGCGGCGCCGCCGCCATCGGGGCGATCGGTTTCCTGACCCGGTATCACAAGGGCAGCGAGGCGGAACGACTCTGACGAGCTGAGGCCAACGAATGGTCCCGAGTCATCGGGACCATTCGTCGTATGGCCGGACGATAGGCTCGCGGCATGCTCATCAGCCGCCGTTCGGCACCGCTCGGACTTGTCTTGGCGGCGTTGGCCGCAGCGTTGTCACTCGGCGGCTGCGCCGCTTCGCAAAAGTCGGCGCCGGTCACATCGACCAATACGATGACGACCACCACTACGATGACCACCGATACGATGACCACCAATGTGATTGCGCCACAACAGCAATCATGTAGCACCCTGCACCTGCCCAGCGAGCCGAAGCTGGCAGATCAGCATGTGCACTGTGCGCTTGCGATCGGTGACCTCACTCTGGACGTGTCCAGTGACCTCCCCTGGTCGTTCAGCTTGCAGAGCCGCGGCAGCGTGATTCAGCGGTTCCGGGAGCCCACCGAGGAAGTGGGTGGAACCGGCGTCGCGCCGCTGTTGCAGGACATCGATGACAGCGGAACGCCCGTGTTGCTGGTCGTCACCGGCCGTGGCGGGACCGGTGGAGAGCCGATGGCGGTGTGGCGGATGACCGCCTCGCGTGACCGGTTCGTGCGCGCCGGTGAGATGTTCGGGTTCCGGCAGTTCTACCGAACAACTGAGGGATTTTTCGGAAACTACGCCCACTCCAGTGCCGCGTCGGGAAGTGTGACGCTGTATCGGTGGGCTGACGACAAGCTGGTGACCGTCGCCGTCCTCGACACCCAGGCGGCGGCAGCTCCGGGCGATGAGTCACGCGCCTGGGTGCGCACCGGCGACGTGCTGTGCGCGCTGAGCGAGGACGACGATCCACCCGGCGCCAGGGCGCAACGGACGGCGGCGCTCCAAGCCGCCGGGGTCAACCCCGCGACCGCTCAGCAGCAGCTGTGCACGCAGTCATGGGTCGCGTCGATCTACCGGGGAGGTCGTTGATGCGCGTCGCGGTGGTGACGGGCGGGGCTTCGGGAATCGGCGAGGCAACCTGTCACGAACTGGGCAGACGCGGCCACCGGGTGGCGGTACTGGACATCAACGGGGACGCCGCCGGGCGCGTCGCCGCCGACCTGGAGGCCGCGGGTGTCACGGCTCTCGGCATCGAGGCAGATGTGCGGGACCGGCCCGGTGTCGAGCACGCCTTCGCCACGGTGCGAGCCGAGTTGGGGCCCGTCGCCGTGCTGGTGACGAGCGCGGGAAAGGCGGCGTTCTCGCCATTCGCGGATATCACCGCCGAGTCCTGGGCTGAGATCATCGACATCAATCTGACCGGAACCTTCCATTGTTGCCAGGTCGCGCTGCCGGATATGGTCGCCGCGCGATGGGGCCGGATCGTGATGATCTCCTCGTCAAGCGCTCAACGCGGTTCTCCGTACATGGCGCACTACGCGGCGGCCAAAGGCGGAGTCATCACATTGACCAAGTCGCTCGCCAACGAGTATGCGCCGCACGGGATCACCGTCAACAACGTGCCGCCCTCGAGTATTGACACACCGATGTCACGAGGGGCGCAAGCAACGGGCCGGCTCGGCTCGCCCGAGCAGCTGGCGAAGCTGATTCCGCTGGGCCACATGGGTTCTCCCGCGGACATCGCGGCCGCCGTCGGGTTCCTGAGCTCGGATGAGGCAGGCTTCATCACCGGTCAGGTGCTGGGCGTCAATGGCGGCGCGGTGATGTGAAAACTGAGGTCAGGCGCTGACCAGTTCGGGGTGGAACTTGGCCGCCATCCGGCGCAGCCCATCCTGCCAGTCGACCGAGCTGCCGGAGCCGATGAGCTCATGAAGTCTGCTCACATCGACGGGGTTGCCGCGCAGCGCTTGCGGGCTTTCGTCGAAGACCGGTTCACGGCCGATCAGCGTACCGAGGAAGGCGCACCATTCCTGAATGCTGACGATCTGATCGCCTGCCCAGTTGACGGTGGTCGCCGGGACTGATGCTGCCTCAAGCAGTTTGGGGATGGTCGCGATGATGTCGTCCTGATGGATCGGGTTGTAGCGAGCCGGTTGGCCCGCGGGCACCGGGATCGGGATACCGGCCAGCATCATCTCCATGTGGTAGAACATCCACCCCCCGTTGTCGCCGTAGGGAACGTTCAGCCGGGCGATCGTCGTCGGCAGGCCCAGGGCGCGTGACATCGAACGCGCGACCGCCTCCCCCGCGATCTTCGAGATCGAGTAGGTGGGGAACAGCGGCTTGTGGTTGTCGCCCAGCGCCGCACTCTCCGAACGGATTTCGTCGTCGGGTGGGTCGTAGACGGCAGCTGAGGAGCAGTGCAGAAAGGCCTGTGCGCCGCGGCAGTGCGCCATCAGCAGGCCGACGGCGTCGGCATTGGCTGCCAGATCCTTGTCCCACTTGCCGCTCTTGGCGACCGCGAGGTTCAGGACGTAGTCGAAGTCTGACGGCAGGCCGTTGAAATCCCCGGCGGCCAGGTTGACCGTCTCGCAGTGCACGCCTGCTTGCTCGAGGGTGCTGCGCGCGGCCGCGTCGGTGAAGCGGGCCACTCCCCAGACGTCGTTATCGGCCGCCAAGGCGATGGCAACGGGTGTGGCAACCTGTCCGGTGACGCCGGTGATCAGGATCTTCGAGTCGCGCATGGGCCGATGGTAGCGGTGGGCCCGATCATCCGGCACATGAGTCCATCGGTTTTGCGCATTCTGCTCAGATGGCGTGATAGGGTGCCCGGCATGGCCACCAGGGGTCGCATCGACCTGCGGCTCGCCAGCCGGATTCTTCTGCTGCAACTGGTCGTCGTCACGCTGACGCTGATCGTGGCGTTCGGGCTGTTCGCTGAGTTCAACCGCCACCGTCTGGACCTGCAATACGGCGTGCACGCAATGGATATCGCACGCGTCGTGGCGTCCTCCCCGACCGTGCTGAACAACATCGGCCGCTACGAGGATGTCTCGTTGACCCCGACCGTGACCGCACCGCCGGCCCTGACCAATGAGCTTGCTACGGGGCCGCTGCAGTCCGTGGCCACCCGGGTAGAGCAACGCACTCATGTGTTGTTCGTCGTCATCACCAACGCGCAGGGCATCAGGCTCGCGCACCCCCGCCGCGCCGAGCTGGGCCTGCGGGTGAGCACCGATCCCTCGAAAGCCCTCAGCGGACACGAAGAAGTCGTTCATCAGTCGGGCACTCTGGGACGGTCCATCGTGGCCAAGGTGCCCGTGGTCGAACCGGGGACGAACCGGGTGCTGGGCATGGTCAGCGTCGGCATATCCACCAAGGAGTTCGACGAACAGTTCTCCAGGAATCTCCGGGTGCTGGCCCCGCTGGGCGGCGCGGCGCTGCTGATCGGCGTGGTCGGCTCGGTGGCGCTGGCCCGGCGCTGGCGGGGAATGACGCTCGGCCTGCGACCGGCCGAGATGGCCGAACTGGTCCGCACGCAGGCTGCCGTGCTGCACGGCATCGGCGAGGGTGTGCTGGCGGCGGACGAAACCGGCAGCATCACCTTCGTCAACGACGAAGCCTGCCGGTTACTCGAGATCGGTACCGAGCTGGGCGGCCGAATCGACGAAATCGGTTTGACACCACGTGTTCTCGATGTGTTCCACGCCGCCGACTCGGCACCGACTCTGGCCACCATCGGACAGCGCATCGTGGTGGTCTCCGCCCGCAAAGTGCAGCGTGACGGCCGGCCGCTGGGCACCGTACTGGTGGTGCGTGACCGGACCGATGTCGAGTCACTGACCCGGCAACTCGATGCCGTGCAGGTGATGAGCACGGCGCTGCGCGCGCAGCGTCATGAGTTCGCCAACCGGCTCCATCTGCTGAACGGGCTGTTGCACACCGGCCATGTCGAGGAGGGACTCCAATACCTGGAAGAGTTGCTCGGATCCGGTCCGCTCGGTTCGGCAATTCCCGGCATCGATTCCATCCGCGACAATCACCTGCAGGCATTCCTCGGTGCCAAGGCCGCGGCCGCCCGGGAAGCGGGCGTGACGCTCAGGATCGGCGAAAACACCTGGGTGTCAGGACGGCTCGAGCTTCCCGTGGATGTCACTACCGTGGTAGGCAATCTGCTCGACAATGCGATCGACGCCGCCCGGATGAGTGAGAACCCGGTCAAGGAAGTGGAAATCGAACTCGTGCAGGAGGGCTCGACCCTGCATGTCACGGTGGCCGACAGTGGTGACGGCGTCGCACCCGACTTCGTCGAGAAGATGTTCACCGAGGGCACAACGACCAAGCCCGACTCCGGAATACCTGGTGGCCGCGGCATCGGGCTCGCGTTGTCACGCCAGATCAGCCGCTCTCTCGGCGGTGAACTTCGGTTGTCCAGTCCGGGTGACCCGGCCGCCCCGGCGGGGCTGGTGGGTGCAGAGTTCATCGCCCGCCTGCCGGGTGTGATGACTGAGGAGGAGCAGTGGGCGGAACAGACCTGACCGTGCTGGTGGTCGACGACGACTTCCGGGTCGCCAACATGCATGCCGGAATCGTCGATGCGATGCCTGGTTTCGTTGTGGCCGCCACCGCTAACACCCTGGCCGCCGCCCGACGCGCCGCTCCCGTCGACCTCGCACTGGTCGATGTCTACCTGCCCGACGGCTCCGGCATTGATTTCATTCGCGAACTACGCAGCGACAGCATGGTTCTCACGGCGGCCACGGAGGCCGACACCGTCCGCTCGGCGATGGCGGCGGGCGCGGTGAGTTATCTGGTCAAGCCCTTCGCGACGACTGAACTGGCCGCGCGGCTGTCCGGCTACGCGCGTTACCGCAAGATCCTGTCCAGTCCGAACCTGAGCGCCGCCGACGTGGACTCGGCGCTGGATGCGCTGCGGCCCAAGGTCGTTCCGGTTCAGTCGGCCACCACGGTGGCATCGCCGACGAAAAAGCTTGTGCTGCAAGCCTTGCACTCGTCCGAGGCGCCGATGTCCGCCGCAGAGGTAGCCGGCGCGATCGGTATTTCGCGAGCGACGGCGCAACGGTATCTGGCCGCGCTGGCCACCACCGGGGAGGTGAGTGTGGGCTTGCGATACGGGACGACGGGCCGACCGGAACAGGAGTTCGCGGCCGCCAATCGATCCGCGCGCTCCCCGCGCGGATCGACCGACACGGCACGCGGCCGTTAGGCGGCTTCGTCGACCGGATGTGACCAGCCGCAGGTGGCGGCCAATCCGAACTCCCCCAGCGTGCTCAGAAGGTCCTGCCGCAGAACGTCATCCGAATTGAAGCGGTCCGGCTGATAAGCAAGGACGGAGATGAACATGCGGCCTTGCACGCGTCCGGAAGCCAGCGCCAACCGTCCTCCGGTGCTGTGCATCATCGACGTCGTCACCCCGGGAAACAGCGACATCACCGCGAAACAGTCGGCTGGTGTGCCGTCGGCCCGCGTCACCGCAGGGTCGATGGTGCCGACGTTGGACGTGACGACGGTGCTCGGCGTGCCGGCAGCGATCCCGACCAACTTTCTGACCATTCGCTTTGGCAGGAAGGGCACCAGCGGCATCAGGTCCCACCGCTCATTGGGAGCCTCCTTGTGGCGGGTCAGCGCATCCTTGATGGTCCCCCGGATCTCACGAAGGTCGGTCGGATCCGGTACGCGCGGGATGGTGATGTCGGCGTTGGTCACCGCGTTGGCGCGGGTATCGCCGGGAATGCGCTCGTTGACAGGCATGGCCAGCACAAGCGAGCCGTCTGCCGCCACCCGGCCCACCCGCTGACCCAACCGGGCCGCGACCGCGGCGAACAATGTGTTGCTGGTGCCACCGAGTGCGTGCGCGCGCGAGTCCCACTCTCTGCCGTCGAGGAAAACCGTCGTCATCGGCATCGCAACCAGTTCATCCCTGGCGGCCCGCCGGGTCGACGACGCCGACGCGGCGGCGCCGCGTTCCCGCCAGGCCAACCGGGCAACGGCGCGGGCGGCGCGGCCGGTAGCCGGCATATCGCGCATCGTCTGACGAAGGTCTTTCCGCAGCACTTTCGAGCGCCGGCGCGACCGGGCCGCGGGCCAGCGGATCGCGTCGTCGTGTCCCGAAGCGGCGTCCACCAACGCCTCGCACAGCCCCAGTCCGTCAGCCAGGCAATGCGACAGCACCAGACTCACCCCGGCGCCTCCTTCGGTGAACGGGAGCACCGCAAGGTGCCACGGCGGCCCATGCTCCGCGTCCAGCGGAGTGTGCGCCTGCTCGACGAGCCAGGCATCGAACTCCGCGCGCGGTCGCGGCGTCGCGACGATCTCGACGTCGGACCAACGTTGCGGGGTCACCCACCGGTGGCGGCCGAACGGCAATGGTGAGCGCTCGATGCTGCGCCGCAGCCGTCCCTGCCGCAGGTGGCCATAAAACGTCCGCAGGCCGTCGAGGTCGATCGCGCGGTGGTAAACCCAGGCGCACTGCAGCAGGCCGGTGGCTCCGGTGGCCTTTTCGCCCAGGAACATGGCCTGGTCGGCCAAATCGATGACATTGTCGACGTGGCGGTGGGAATTGTCGTGGGCGCGCATTTCTGACTCCTAATTAGTGGAAATAGCGGTAATTTATTCGCTGGCCCACGGATTCGACATCGGCAGCGCGCTGAGAATGACGGCGTCAGCGGCTGACCGGTCGGCATCGGTGTAGGTCTGCGAAATCTGCGTGAAGGTCGTACCGGTGCGCACCAGTTCTTCCTGGGCGGCTCGGTGCACCTGCAGCAATGCTGCGGCGTCCTCATGGAAAGCAGTCACTGCCTGCATCGATACCTCGTCGGCGCCGGCGGGCGCCAGGCCGGTGATGGACAGTTGTGCGTGCTCGCCGGCCTCGAGGCTGCTGATGCCGAGTTGTACCACCTGCGCACCGATGTCGCCGACGACCGGATCGAATGTCATGGGTTCCATTCGTGTACTCCTCATCTCTGCAAAGCCGGATTTTCCCCGCGATGCGAAAATTGACGGACAATGCGTTCCCGCGTGGCAGACGCCTCACTTGTTGGAATCGAAGTTAGGGCGCGGTGGAAGCCATGTCGCGGTTGTGGGCGATAGTCGGAGTAAGCGACGATTTCGTAGTTTTGCGCATTGTGCTCAGGGCCGGTTCCGGCGCAGCAGAAAGTGCTTCGGGGCCCCCTGCGGGGACCTTAGAATTGAGTTGTTGTCCAGCGCGGCCGGACCGGCACGCTCGCCGTAGTGGCCGCGCACAAACACAGGAGCAGCACGCAGATGGCAATGGATTCCATGTCCCATGATCCGGCCGCCGGTGACATCGGTTCGCAATTGGTCGACATCGGTAGCCAGGGCATCAGCGCCGCTTCGACGGCGGCCATGTCGGTGTTGACCGGCCTGATACCTGCTGGCGGCGAAGAAGTCTCGATGCAGGCGGTGATGGCCTTTGCGCAGGAGGCCGCGACCATGCTCGCGCAGAATACTGCTGCTCAGGAAGAACTGATGCGCGCTGGCAGCGCGTTGACCGACATCGCCAGGATGTATGGCGAATCCGACGATTCCGCGGCAGGCGCGTTGGCGTTCAGTACGGCCACCATGTCGCGGTTCGGGGCGGCCAGCGGGTCCAGCCTCAGCGGGGGCGGACTAGGTGCCGCCGCATTGCAGAGCCAACTCGGCGCCGCGGCGAGCAATCCCCTGGTAGCGGGTTTCGCAGCTGAGGCGGCGTCGCCAGGGACAACATCCGCGGTTGCCAACGCCGGTTCGTCGGCGATGAGCGGTGCGGCCCCGCTGGGCAGCGGGATGAGCGGCGCCGGGGCGTCCGGTGGCGCCTCGAAAGCAAGCCTGGCGTCGGCCACCGCGCCTGCCGACGAGCAAGAAGATCGCCAACACGAGGGCGAGGACGAGCAGGCCCGCGAGCGGCTGCTCTGACTTTCACGCTGTCGAGGCATCTACGCTAACGCGTGACACTCGACGTGAAGGAGCGCTGTTGTGACCGACGAGCCCGAGATGGCCACTGTCCTGCGGCAGATGAAGGTCCCCGAGCGGATGAAGGGCAGTCAGGCGCTGCGGGACTTTCTGCTCATCTATGTCGACGATGAGGAGTCGATTGCCGCCAACCCGGAGCGGCTCAAGCAGCTGAACGGGCTGATGATTCTGTCGCAACTGGAAATCATCAACGCGCTGGGAGCTCTGGAAGAGAGTGCCCGAAATTACAGCAGGACCACCCGCAGACGTCGCTGGTTCTGAGCATGGTCGTACCGTGAGGTGTGCGGTGGATCGTCGACGGAATGAATGTCATCGGTAGTCGCCCGGATGGCTGGTGGAAGGATCGTCAGCGCGCCATGGTGGTGTTGGCGGACCGGCTTGACAGCTGGGCCGACGCTCAGCGTGAGCCGGTCACGGTAGTGTTCGAGCGCCCGCCGTCGACGGCGATCCGGTCGTCACTGATCGAGGTGACGTATGCGCCTCGGGCGGCGGCGAATTCGGCCGATGACGAGATCGTCCGGTTGGTCCGGGCCGACCCACGGCCCAGCGAAATCCGGGTCGTGACATCAGACAGGGTGCTGAGCGAGCGGGTGCGCAGCCTCGGTGCGTCGGTGACCCGCGCCGAAGGTTTCCGTGACCTGATCGACCCGCGCAACGTCAAACGCGGAGGGCCCCATGCCGATTGATCAGACCAACCGGTTATGCGCGCTGGCGGGCATTGACATCCCGATCGTTCAAGCGCCCATGACCTACATCGCCGGCGCTCAACTGGCGGCGGCGGTGTCCAATGCCGGGGCGCTGGGAATTATCGAAACCACGTCCGAACAGGGTCGTGCCGACGTGCAGCGGGTGGGCGAACTCACCGACCGGCCCGTCGGAGCCAACATCGCGTTGCTGTTCAATCGCGACCCGGCGGTCGTCGATCTCCTGGCGGACAACAATATTCGTTTTGTCACGACGTCGGCCGGTGACCCGTCGCTGTTCACCACCCGCCTGCATGACGCTGGCATCACCGTGTTCCACGTGGTCGGCACGCTGGCGGCGGCGAGGAAGGCCGTGGACGCCGGCGTGGACGGCCTGGTGGTCGAAGGTGTGGAGGGGGGCGGCTTCAAGAATCGCTTCGGCGCCTCGACGATGGTCTTATTGCCCTTGGTGGCAGCACATGTCGACGTGCCGATCGTGGCGGCGGGTGGTATCTGTGACGCCCGATCGATGGCTGCCGCGTTGGTACTCGGCGCCGACGGTGTGCAGATGGGAACCCGACTGCTGGCTTCGGCGGACTCCCCGGTGCACGGCAACCTCAAGCAGGCGGTGGTCAGTGCCGACGAGACGTCCACGGTGCTGCTGCCTCTGGACGGCAGGCGGATGATGCGCGTGATTCGGACGCCTGCCGCCGAAAAGCTCGATAGCGCCGGATCATTCGAGGCCGGAGGCGCAGCACTGCAGCGGGTGCAACGGCTTTACTTCGACGGCGATATGGACGCCAGTGTCGCGAACACCGGTCAGGTCGCCGGGCGCATCGACGATCTTCCGCCGGCCGCCGACATCATTGACCGAATGTGGGCGGGGTGCCGGCAGGTGTTGGCCGCCACTGCCGATCGGCTGCCTAGCTCGGCCGGGAATTGACGTCGAACAACATCTGCTCTCTGTCGACCTTGGTCACTCGCATGTGCGCGGTGTAGGGCTTGCCCTGGTCCGGTGTTGGCTTCGGCTTTGGTGATCCGTAGCCGC
>RXJD01000081.1:0-41827 GCA_003987775.1 Mycobacterium sp. | reverse complement strand
GTCAAAGCTCAACGCGCACAGCCGGTCCTGCACCTCCTCGGACGCGTCGAAGACCTCCACGATCTCCTCAAGCGAACTCGATGACATACCCGAATTCTACGAAGGACCACCGACAAGTTCGGATCGCGACGAGGACGAAAGGCCTTGATAAATAAGCTTATCTGATGCTCAACGGTTGCGCCGCACTGCTCCTCTACTCCGGCGGAATTCCAGGCGGCGGGTTCACGCCGCGCAGGATCCAGGGAAACCAATCGACCGCGTACTCGATCTCGTCGGTGGCGTCGTAATCCGGCCGGGGATCAAGCGGAATGTTCTCCTGCGCCGCTACGGCGGATGGCGACCGGGGTGGGTTGACAGTGGGGGCGTCAGGCTGGCCGTAGACCGCTACCACAACAGTCCGGTCCGGGCTGTTCTCCGACCACACGCCAATCTGACTGTTGGCGCAGTTCGACATGATCGCGAAATATGCGGGCTCGTAATACCACTGGTTGAGCAACTCGACCCCGCTGATCGCCATGGCGGGATTTATTGCCACCGTTTCGGCGACCTTGCCGCGATAGCCTGCAGCGGCGGCTCGGTCCTGGGGTGTGGAACCGTCGGAGCCGATGTCGCCATTAAGGTTTCGGTTGTTCAGGACATCCAGCGTGTGCCGTTGAGCGGCAAACTGCAGCTGGGGGTTGATTCTTACATCGTTTTTGCAGCCGGCCTGGTGTTGCACGGTGAACACATTCGCGACCACGCTGTCGTTGAGGCGCTTATTGTCCGCATGCGCTGTGGCCATACCGGACACCACGCCCAGTGAGAGTGTGGAAAGTGTGAGTACGAGCCGTCGCATCTCAGCCTCCAATCCGATAGTTGGCCGCAGAGTTGCGTAGTTGCCAAATCAGGGCAGGGCACAACTCGTTGACGGCCTGGCTCAATAGATAAGACGCTTGATACTCGTCGGCTGTGTTGAAGTCGGTCTTGATATCGCCGATCAACAGCGCATAGCTGCGTCCCTCAGAAGCCCTGTCGCACAGACCATTTCCGTACTGCAAAGCCTCATCGGCATTGGCGAAGCCGTATCCGGGCCGCATCGTCACGTTCACCAGGTAGGCGACAGCATCAGCGTGAGCCTGTGGTTGCGCGCCGACGACCAGCAACGAGCCGGCCAATACGATGAGAGAAGCGAAGCGGCGCATCGGCATCACCTCAGACCGGATCGAACTGCGAGATCAGCCAACGCCCGCCGCGTTTGTCGAGGGTGACCCGGACGTTGGACGCGGTGCTGGTCGGTGCGTCATGGCCGACGGTGACAGTCTGGCTCACGAACAACAGAACCACGGCATGGTCAGCGGTCGCCGAAACCGACGCGGCTCCCGGAACGGTCGCGACGGCGGAGATTTGCTTCTGCTTGGCGCCGGGGATCACCACATCGTGGGTGAGTTGGGTGTAGGCGCTGAGGAACGTACCGGTCAACCGACCGCGCGCGGCGTCGAGATCCTGCTGCACGGTGTCGGGCTTGTAGGACAATAACGCGACGGTGCCTTCGGTGGCGGCACGTATCGATTCGGTGCGAGCCACGATTCCGTCGCGGACCGATGTGTCCTGCCACTTCAGCCAGCCAGCAGCCGCCGCCAGCGACAACGCCACCGCCGGCAGCAGTCCGTAGGTGAGCACCCGCGACCATTTGATCGCGCTCATGGCACGAATCCTACGTTGGAGACCTTGACTTGATCGCCGATTTTGGCAACTGTGACCCGCATTCGCCATATCCGGGGAACCGGTTCAACTTCGCCGGCATTCGAGGTCTGTACGGACACTTCCACCAACGCCTGGGCGGAATCGGCGGCCTCTGACTCCAGCCCCGCCTCGGTGATGGTGCCGACCGTCGCGGCCTTGGCCTGTTGCAGCACCTCGATGAACGGGCCTGACCGCCTGGCGAAGTCGTTGTAGAACTCCCCCGTGGCGCCGTCGAGTATTCGCCGCACATCCACGTCGGCGTGCTGCCAATCGATGGTCGTCAGGTTCAGTGCACCCTGCCGGGCCACCTGAAGGAACTGACTGCGCTGGACCTGAGCGTTGCGCGACTGATGGCAGCGCATTCCGAGCCAGCAAGTCAGTGTCGTCAAGGCGACCACTGCAAGCACACCGAACACCGTCGACCACCCTTGGGTGGAAAGAGTCCGTCTCCCTCGCATCGGCACCGGGGATTCATCCTCAGCTGCAACGGATTCCGCTGTCAGCTGCCCGGCGGCAGCAGCATCGATTGCCATGTCTTGTCCTTCGGTGCGGTTTGAGCGAGATCCGATCGGGTGTACTGGTGCCCGTCGGGTCCGGTGTAAGTGCCGGTGGCAGGGTCGTATTCGGCCGCGGCCGGCGGCGGGGGCGCGGGTGGGGGCGTCGGCAGGGGCGCGGATCCGGGTGGCAACTGCGGGACCGCCTGCCCCGACATCGTGGCGTTCGGGTCGCCCTTCCAGTTGAAGCCGTCATTGAGCGGCACGTACTGCTCGGCGCTCTCGCAGAGTTTGACCGTGGGCGCCCGCTTTCCGGCCACGGTTTCGCATGGGATGTTTCGCGCGCCGCGAACATTCAGCGGTGAGTCCTGCGGCACCCGGCAGTACAGGTCACCGGCCGGTCGGCCCGGATAGTCCTCGAACGTCGGGATGCGCTGCTGCTGGGCTGGCAGGAAGCCGGTGGTACACGGCGGTGGCAGATTGAGGTTCAGGTTGAAACTCAAGTACTGCCCTCGATAGTCCTGCTTGGTGTTGAGGTTGGCGAGAATGCCCGCCTGTTCGGCCTCGATCGAGCGTGGGAACACGACGAGGAGTTGCTCGATGTCGTTCTGATAGGTCAACGCCACCTGGCCGACGCTGACCAGGTTGGCCAGGAGAACCGGCAGGGTCGGTTGCACGCGGTCGATCAGCTGACGCACTTCCTGCAGGGCCGGGCCGCCGTGCTCGAGGATGCCGCTGACCGCGCCGTCGTGCGCCTGTAGATCGGCGGTGACGGCCGCCAGGTGCGAGGCCCAACCCGCGATCGCATCCGAGGTCTGGGTCTGGGTGTCAAGCACCGCTGGCGTGCGGTCGATCAGCGTCAACAGCGGATCGAGATTGCGGCGGGCGTCGGTGGCCAAGGTCGTCGAACCTGCTACCAGTCGCGAAAGTTCGGGCCCCAGGCCACCGACGGCGGTGTATGACTCGTCGACGACGGTCTGCAGGTTGTCGCGAGGTATCGCAGCGATGGCCGAGTTGGCGGAGCTGAGCAATCCATTGATGTCGGGCGGCACCGAGGTGTTGGACAGCGCAATCACGTCGCCGTCTTTGAGTGGCGGTGAGGTGCCGTTGCGGGGCAGCAACTCGACGTAGGATTCACCGATCGCGGTGTGGCTGTGTACCTCCGCCTTGAGGTCGGACGGGATGTCGATGCCGGATTTCAAAGACAGCACCGCTTCGACGCCGGACTCGGTCAGTCGCACGGATTCCACTCGGCCCACCTCGAATCCGCGGTAGGTGACGTTGCCGGTTCCGTAGAGTCCGCCCGATTCCGGCAGCTGCATCGTCACCGTATATCGGCCGACCCCGAACAACATGGCCGGCAATCTGACGAAGTGCAAGAACGTCACTGCCAGCACGCTCAGGGCGATGACGCCGAAGATGACCAATTGGACGATGATTCGCCGCGGCAGGTGTAGCACTAGGGCCCCTGCTCAAAGTGGTAGGGGGCCGTCAGCGGATTACCTGGCGTGCCCCGGAAGCCACCGGTACACGGACTGGGGAACTGGCCGATGGTGCGGCCCCACTGCAGTTCGAGTTGGGTGAGATGGCACTCCCACCGGGTGCCGGTGAAGATGCCCTGGTCGATCCGGCTGAGCGTCAGGTCGACGATCGCCGTCAGGTTGGCGTAGTCGCCGCGCTGGAAGTTCTGGAACGTCTCATTAGGGAACGGGAAGGTGCCCAGTAGCGATAGCGACCGCGTCAGACTCGGTCCGGCATTGGCCAGTGACTCCAAAACCGGTCCCAACTGTGATAATTCGCTGACCAGGCTGGCTTTGGTTTTGTTGACCGAGTCCGTCGTCAGGGCGCTGAATTTGCTCAACTGATCGGCGGCCTCGACGAGCTTGTCGCGTTCGTCGTTGAGCACCGCGAGTGCTTCAGGGATGGTCGCCAACGCGCGGTCCAGTACGGGTTGCTGGGTGGCGAACTTGCCGACCACCCTGTTCAAACTGTCGGTAGCGGCGATGATGTCGCCGGACTGATCGTTGAGGTAGGCCGAGAAGCGGTCCAGTTGCCCGATCAAGCTGCGCACGTCATGCTCACGGCCGCGGAACGCAGTACTCAATGCCTCGGTGATGTCCTGGATCTGGCCCAGGCCGCCGCCGTTCAGTACCAGGGACAACGCTGCCAACGTCTGCTCGGTACTCGGATAGGCACTGCCGCGTGAGAGCGGAATGACTGATCCGGCACGCAACTTACCCTGGGGTGCTTCGGTTTTCGGTGGCGCCAGCTCGATGTGATATGAGCCCAGCAGGCTGGTGGTGCCGATTTTTGCCGTAGCGTTTTCGGGCAGCGCGACATCACTGTTGAGGCGCATGGTGACCAGCGCGTGCCAGCCCTGCCGCTCGATTTTGGTGACGTGACCGACTGTCACGTCCGCGACGCGCACCCGTGAATTCGCCTGGATGTTGTTGACGTCGGGCATCTGCACGGCGATCACGAATGAGCCGGGTCCATTGCCCTCCGTGCCGGGTAGTGGCAGTGAGTTCAGCCCGTGCCAGCCACATCCGGAAACGCCGGCCACGATTGCAAGCGCCGCTACGAGCGTCACCAGTCTTTTCATGAGCCGGCTCCGGGCGGCAACATCAGTCCGGGAAGGCCGGCGGCGGGATCGGGGTGTACCGGCGCACCGGGCGGCACGAAGTCGGGACGCATCCAGTCCTCGCTGTAGGTGATCTCGTTAGGTCTGGCCTGCGCCCCGACGAACAGGTTCTCCCCCAGCGGCGGGAAGTTGTACTGACGGTTCTTGACGATCGGGGCCATGTACTGCGCGCAGAGCTTCGCTGCCTGCTCCCCGCCGAGTCGTGAGGCCGCCTGAATTGCCCCGCACAGGAACGCGATTGGATTGGCCATATTGGTACCGGCCAGAGCTCCGGTCAGCGATCCGTTTGCCGGCTCGAAGATGTTGTTGAAGTTCTGCAGCACGGTCGGGCTGATGTGCAGGGTCTGCTTGATGTCGTCGAGGCTGGCCACCAGCGCCTGGGTGATCGACGACAGTTTGTCCGATGCCGTCCCGACCGCCTCGCGGTTATCGGCGGCGAAACTTTGAACGTCGGCGACGACGGCGTTCAGATCCTCGGCCGCCGCGGCGACCTTGTGGGGATCGTCGGCCAGCAGTGCGGAGACCGAAGCCAAATTCCGGTTGAGTTGCTCAAGCAGATCTGCGCTGTCGTGCAACGCCGTCACCAAGGTCGACAAGTTCTTCAGGGTGGCGAAGATGTCGTTGCTGTGGTCGCCCAGCGCCGAGACCGCCTGGGACAGTTTGAGGATGGTGTCGCGGATGGTGGAGCCCTGGCCGCGCAGGTTGTCGGCGGCGGTGTTGATGAGGGCGCCGAGCGTGCTGACACCGCCGGGCCGGGTGGGTTTCAGCAGTTCGGTGAGCCGTTGTAGCTGATTGCGCAGATCGTCCCACTCGACCGGCACCGCGGTGCGGTCCTGTGGAATGACCGCACCGTCGACCATGGTGGGGCCGCCGTGGTAGGGAGGCGTCAGTTGAATCGCCCGGCCGGTCACCAGTTGCGGTGACAGGATCGCTGCCTTCGCATCGGCGGGAACCTTGTGCCGCTGGTCGAACCAGAAGGTGATCTTGGACCGCAGTGGTTGGGGTTCGATCTTGAGGATCTTCCCTACCGGCACTCCGCGGATGCGGATGTCGTCTCCGGCGAACAGGCCGCTGCTGTTGTCGAAGTAGGCGACCACGACCGTCCGGCCGGTGTCCCCCGCGGTCCGCATCGCGACGATGACCCCCGCCACGAACACCAGCGCAAGGGTGGTCGCCAGGACCGAGCGGGCACGCCGCAATCTCGTTGTCACGGAGTGCCTCCCGGTTGCTGCGCCGGCGGGCCGGGCGGCGGTCCACCGGGTGGCGGAGCCGGTGGTTCCGGACGGTACGGGTAGCGCGGATCGCCGGGGTTGCCGGTGATGGCGTCGGGCAGATTCAGTCGCGGTTCGCCGCCCTGCCCCGTCCGCGGGTACGGAACAGGCAAGGCCGGCGTGCCCGGCTGACCGGTCGGGGGGTCGGTCAGTTGCGAGGGGAGCAGAGTCGCCGGATCCAATCCCAGATCGGAGAACGCGGCGCTGATGAACGGCTGCACGAACTGGCCAGGCAGCAGATTGACCACGTAGGCCTTGAAAAACGGTCCCGACGACAGTGATTCACCCAGCGACATGACATAGGAGTTGAGCAAGGGAAGGGCCTGTTGGAGGCGCTCTTTGCGGTTCTCGACGATGGTGAGTACGCCATTGAGCTTGTCCAGTGCCGGGCGTAGTTGCTGCCGATTCTCGGCGATGAAGCCCTGCAACTGTTTCGACACCGCCGAGATGTTCGCCCACAGTTGGTCCAGCGCTGTGCTCTGGGTTCGCAGTTGCGCGAGGACGGCATTCGTGTCGCGCACCAGGTCGACGATCTGGTCAGTGCGCTTGGCCAGCACCCGCGTCGCTTTGGCCGCATTGTCGAGCAGGTTGCGCAGCTGGGTATCGCGCTCGTCGAGGGTCTGCGCGAGCCGGGCTACTCCCTTGACGGCGTTCCGGAAATCTGCCGGTGTGTCGGCGAAGGTCTGCGACAGCATGTCCAGCGACGCCGACAGCTGGCTGGTGTTGAGGCCGCTGATCGTGGTCGCCAAATCGCCTAGCGCATCTGGCAATTGGTAGGGCGACATGGTCCGCTCGATCGGGATCGGTCCGGTGAGCCGGCCCCCGCCGCGCGGCAGGACATCGAGAAACTTGCTGCCCAGTAGGCCCTTGGTCTTGATCGCCGCCTCCGTGCGGTCACCGAGCCGGATGTCGTTGTCGATGGTGAAGGTGACCAGTACGCCGGGTCCGTCGAGCTCGATGGAGGACACCTTGCCCACCGGATAGCCGGACACCTCGACGGTGTTGTCGGTCCTGAGCCCGCCGGCGTCGGCGAAGTAGGCTGAGACGCGCGTGCCGTGGTCGAAGAACGGAAGATGTTGGTATTGCAGGGCGCCCACCACCGCTGCGGTCACGGCAGCGATGCCGACCGTGCCGAGGACAAGCCGGTTGCGTTCGGCGAAGCTTCTCATTTCGGCGCGCACCGTCCCGTCTGCTGCCCGGCGACCTTGACGTACACCGGTTGTCCGCCTTTGCCGTTGACCTTGAGCACCACGTCGCACAGATAGAAGGCGAAGAAGTCGCCGTACATGCCCTGGCGTACCAGCGCCTGATACTTATCTGGCAGCGTGTTGAGCAGGTTGTCGAGATAGTCGTGGTCGGCCAGCGCGATGTCTGCGACGCGGCCGGTTTCGTGCACCACTTTGGTGAGCGGCGCACGCGCCTGTGCCAGCAGGTCGGCGATGGAACCCGACGCGGCGTTGGTGTAGGCCACCGCATTCGAGATCTCGTTTTTGCGTTCGGCAAGTCCGCGCACCAGTTGTGACAGTGAGAGGACTGCCTGATCGAGTCGATCGCTCTGGCCGCCAAGCGAACCCAGGACGACGTTGAGGTTGCCGATGACCTGCCCGATCAACTGATCGCGGTCGGCCAGCGTGTTGGTCAGCACCGCGGCCTGATCGAGGAATGAGGTGATCGTGGGCCCCTGTCCCTGGAAAGCCTGCAGGAGTTGATCGCTCAGCGCGTTGACCTGGTCCGGGTTGAGGGCGCGGAAAAGTGGTTTGAAGCCGCCGATCAGGGCGTCGAGATCCAGGGCGGGTTTGGTGCGCGCCAGGGGAATCGTCTGTCCGGGGCGCAGAACGGTGAGGTTACCGGCGCCTTCCTCCAGGGCCAGATAGCGGTCACCAAACAGATTGTCGTAGCGGATGACGGCCTGCGTCCCTTCGGTGAGCGTGACCGAGTCCTCTGCTGTGAACTCGACGTGCACCGTTGCATCGGGATTGATGGAAATCTTGGTGACCTTGCCGACTTCCACCCCGGCAATGCGAACGAGTTTGCCCTGCCGCAGGTTTGAAACGTTCGTGAAATCGGCGAAGTAGGTTTTGCCGTCGGTGAACCGCACCTCTCCGAAGACGGCGATCAGCACGAAAGCGGTCAGCAGGCACACCGCGAAGAAGACACCGAGGCGCAGCACGGTGCCTCTCAGACTGTCCCGCATGGTTGCTCTCCTGCTCTGGTGGTTTCTCGGCCGATCACGGTGGGCCAGGTGCTGCCGGTGGTACCCCGGGCCACAGCGGTACTCCCCCGGGGCCGTACAGCGCCGCACCGTATGGCGGGCCGCCCGGGTTGGGGCCGACCGCCGGGCCGGGAATGCACTGCCGGATCGAGGGCGGCTCAGGCACCGCGCGAGTCACCGGGAAATAGTCGGCCCAACACGGATGTCCGAGACCGGGATTGGGCCGGATGTCGATGCCGGTGCCCCAACCGGTATTGGTGACCAGTTCGCGCACCGGGAAGTTCTTGCTGGCATCGGGCAGCGATCCGCATCCGGGTCGTCCGCCGGGGCCACCCTTGGCGGCCACCAACGGCAGATTGTCAGGGAAGGCGTAGGGGTCGTTGCCCAGCAGCAGAGCGACATCGAGTTGCAGTGTGCGGCCGTCGGCGCCGCCCCATGCCTCGTAACCGCCGTTGTTGAGGTACCACGTGACGCCCTGCAGGAAGCAGGTGTACTCGGGGCTGTACTTGCCCAGCAGTCGGGTCGTCGGTTCCAGAAGGTTGACTCCGGCGACGAGATTGTCCCTACTTCTCCCCAACAGGGTGGTTCCAGAGCTTGACAGGCCGATGACGTTGAGCAGCAGGGAATCCAACTCCTTGGCGTGATGGGTGATCGTGGTGCTGGTGGTGCTGGCGGCGTCCAGGATGGTCAGGATGTCCCGGGCGGCGGCGTCATAGGTGTCGGAGAAGTTTTTCAACGACTTCCAGTCCCGGCGGATGTTCTCGCTGCGGTCGTTGAGGGCCGTCAGCACTTCATTGAGATCAGTGGTGGCCCTGCCGATTCGCTCACCCTGTCCCCTTACGGCGTCGGCCACCGCGGTCAGCACGGCGTTGAGCTTCAGAGGGTCGATGACGTTGAGCAGGCTCACCACATTCTCGAAGACGGTGTTGATCTCCGTGGCGACGTTCGTGGAGTGCAGAACCGCCCCGGCGGCCAGTCGTGCCCGGCTCGGCTGTTGCGGCACGACCAACTCGACGAACTTGGCGCCGAAAGCGGTGGTGGCACTGATCCGTGCCTCGACATTGGCTGGGATGTAACGCATTTGATCGGGCTCGAGTTGCAGGCCGAGCCGGGTACCCGATTTGTCGTCGGCGATCTGGCTGACCCGGCCTACCTGCACGCCGCGCATCATGACCTTGGCGTCGGTGTCCATCACCAGCCCGGAGCGGTCCGCGGTCAATGTCACCGGTACGTGCGTGTGCAAGGTCCCGTCGAACGACACCGCAGTCACCAGGACGACAATCCCGATGGTGGTCAACAGGATCAGCGTCCACCAGCCGTCGTGCAGACGGTGTCGACCCGGACCGCGGCTCATGTCGCTAGCTCGCGAGGTGGAAGTTCGGGGACTGGCCGTAGATGGCGAGCGTCATGATGACGATGGCGATCGAGGCCATGACCATCGAGGCCCGCACCGCCCGGCCGACCGCCTCGCCCACCCCCGCCGGACCGCCGTGCGCGGTGTAGCCGTAGTAGGTACACACCAGCATGATCAGCAGGGCCACGACGACGACCTCGAACGACGACCAGAGCACGTCGGTGGGACGAAGAAAAGTGTTGAAGTAGTGGTCGTAGACTCCGGAGCCCTGCCCGTAGACGGCCGTGGTGCCCAGCCGGGCGGCCATGTACGCCGTCATCAGCCCGACGCAGAACAGCGGCACTGCCACGACCACGCCGGCCAGCACCCGGGTGCTGGCCAGGTAGCTGACGCTGCGGATGCCGATCACCTCGAGCGCGTCGATCTCCTCGTTGATCCGCATGGCGCCCAACTGCGCCGTGGCACCGGCACCGACGGTGGCCGCCAGTGCGACCATCACGGTTCCCGGCTGGATCTCGCGGGTGTTGAAGAAGGCGGACGCGAAACCGGTAAGGGCCTCCACCCCCACCGATGCGAACTGGTTGTAGCCCTGCACCGCAACGATTGCGCCGGTGGTCATCGCCAGGAAACCGACGATGACGACCGTTCCGCCGATCACCGCGAGTGTGCCGACACCTAAACCCATCTGCGCGATCACGCGCAGTAGTTCGCCCCGGTAGTGCAGTATGGCATCGGGGATCCCTGTCAGGGTGCTGACGTAGAACCGCATCTGTGCTCCCAGCCGATTCCATTCGGCTGCAACGCTTTGCGTCATTGTCATGATCTCACGACACCATGAACGGCATGCCGACTGCGGTGACGATGATGTTGATGACGAACAGGACGATGAAGGCGAACACCACCGTCTCGTTGACCGCACGCCCCACGCCGGCGGGGCCGCCGCCTACCGACATGCCCTTGTAGCAGGCGATCAGTCCTGCCATCAGGCCGAACAGCGTCGCCTTGATCATCGAGATGATCACGTCGATGGTGTGGGTCAGGGTGGTGAGTCCGCTCACCCAGGCGCCCGCCGATACGTGCATGAGGAACACCGAGCAGAAGAAGGCTCCGATCAATCCTGTCGCAGTCACGATCGAACTGAGGGCCAGCGAGATGGTGGTGGCCGCCAGCACGCGGGGAACCGCAAGTGCCTGAATCGGATTGATACCCATCACCCGCAGCGCGTCGAGTTCCTCCCGGATGGTGCGGGCCCCCAGATCGGCACACATGGCGGTGGATCCGGCGCCGGCGACGACCAGGACGGTGACGATCGGGGCGCTCTGGTCCACGGTGAAGATCGCGCATCCGGTGCCAGAGAAGTCGGCGGCGCCGATGTCGGTCAGCAATACGTTGAAGAGGAATCCCGAAATGACGGCCCACGGGATGGTCATCAGGATGCCGGGCAGGGTCGATACCCGCGCGACGAACCAGCACTGCAGCAGGTACTCGCGCCAGGCGAACGGCGCACGGAAGGTGGCCAGGAACGTATCCAGGGAAATCGCGAAGAAATCGCCGATCGCGCGGACCGGTTTGGCCGCTTGGCCGATCGCGATCACCATGTCGCCGCGCACCCCCCGGGCTGATCGAAGTGGACGTGTGACATCCGCGAGGGTACGCGGAACGCAGCGCTCATGTCCATAGACGATACGCTCATATTTCGCATGACGTACGGCAAATTACCAAGCAAAACACTGATTATCTGCAAGCATGTATCTTGCTGATATCGGAATCTGGCAGATCATGAGGTGAACGCTTGCAATGTGAGCGCCGAGTTCATGAAGTCACGGAAGTGCAGCCAGCGACCGTCGCGCAGGGTGATGATGTGGGCGAACTCCGACTCCCATTCGTGTCCGGTGGCAAGCCGGCGGAACCGCTGGCGTCCCCAGGCGGCCAGGTCGTCACCTTCGGCGATGAACTTCCATGCCTGCATCTCGACGATCTCGATGTGCTGACCGACCGTGGTGAAGAACGTCACCGCTTCGTCGATGCCCCGATACTCGCCGGCATACGGGATGCTTTCGGTGCCGTAGTAGGTGATGCGGACCTCGGGATCCAGGTGGGCCAGCGCAGTCTGCAGGTCGCCCGCCGGAACCGCGGCGTAAACCGCCTTGGTCGCTGCGATGTTGCGTGCGGCGTTCGTCATGAAAGGTGAAGGGGCAGGCGGACATACGCGTGTGTCAGCAGACTGGCGGTCTGCTTGGTGCCGGGGTCGTCGGTCAGCGTGATGGTCGAATAGCGATCCAGTACGGCGTTGAGCACCGACATGACCTCCAGCCTGGCCAGCGCTGCGCCGAGGCAGAAGTGCAGTCCGTGACCGAGTGACAGCTGCTGGCGAATGTTGGGCCGGTCGATGTCGAGGCGGTCGGGGTCGGGAAACACCGCGGGATCGCGGTTGGCCGAACCGAAGAACAGCGCCACCCAGTCCCCCGCACGGATCGACTTGCCGTCGATCTCCACGTCGCGGGTGGCGATGCGGAAGAGACGTTGCGGTGGTCCGTCGAGCCGCATCGTCTCTTCGATGAAGATGTTGAGTAGTGCGCGGTCGGCGCGAACCCGCTTCTGCACGTGAGGTTCTCGCGCAAGGGCGTGCAACAGGTTGCCGATGAGGAAGGTGGTGGTTTCGCTGCCCGCGACCACCAGCGTCACGCAGAAGCGCACGATTTCCTCCGGCGTGAGCCGTTGCCCGTCGACCTCGGCGCGCAGCAGGGCGGAGATCAGATCTTCGGCGTCTTCCACGTCCTCGCCATCGGCTCCGGACGGCCACTGTGCCAACCGGGCCGTGTGCTCGGCAAGTCGCGTGGCGAACGTCGCCACCATCTCCTCGTTGCTCGCCATGCGCTCCTGCGGCGTCAGCGTCGACGACAGCATGAACGCGTTGGCCCAGCGCCGGAACCGTACGTGGTCGCCGTCGGGCAAGCCGAGCAGTCGAACCATGGCCCGGGTGGGGACCTCCGCGGCGAATTCCATCACGTCCACCTCGCCGGCTCCGAGAGCGTCGAGCAGGCGCGGGACCAACTCGCCCAACCAGCCCTCGAGACGTTTAACGCGCCGCGGCGAGAATGCCTGGCTCACCAGTTTGCGCTCCACCTCATGCTTGGGCGGATCGGTGTTGACCAGCATCAGGCTGGGCGCTGACGAGGCCTCCTGCAGCGGATCCCGCGAGGAGAATGTGGTGCTGTCGCGTGCCGCCGCGTGGACCTGGTCGTAACGGAACAGGGCCCACGCAGTGACGGGCTCGTCTGCCCCGGGCACCGTCCCCGGCGGCCAATCCCGGTATCCCGCAACGGGAGACAGTGCACGGAGCTGGTCATACAGCGGATACGGGTTGGCGATGCCCTCGGGTGTGGTGAGCAGTTCGATGGCGGGGACGGTCGTGAAAGACATGTCGATCAGCTTCGGGCAGCGGCGGTGGCAAAGCGATCCCCCGATGGAGAGGACTCCTGCCCCCGTAGGAGGGCAATTTCCGGATTCTCTCGCGCCAGTCCACTTCCGGGAGGACAGTGAGCACCGTGATCGATGACCAGGTTCTCGGAACTCTGGCCGATGGAGACCACCCCGGGTGGCGCTCGCACCCGGTGCGGGAGACTGACGCCGCCCGCCGTTACCGCGATGCGTTCGACGGCTGCGGGGTCGACCCCACCGATGACCCGCTGGCGGTGGTCGCCGAAGCCATCGACGCCAAGGCCGCGGCTGTTCGCACTGCGCTCGAGGCGATCGGGCGCGAGACCGCAACCGATGCGCTGGAATCGCTGCTGGACTTGTGCGCCCTGGAGCGGGAGTTGATCGAGGACGGTGCCAAGCGGCGGACTTTCGCGCTGTTGGCCGTGCAGGAGGCGTTGAGCAAATTGCGCGCAGTCGACGATGTGGCGACCATCGTCGACCGCGCGCCGCGCGAGCTGGTGGAGTCGTGCGGATTCGACCGCGCCGTGCTGTTTCGTGTGCACGAAGGGCGAATGGTCATGGAGTCGGCCTACTTCGGTGAGGACACGACTGGTGCGGAGAAGATGGTGGCCTTCGCGCAGTCGGTGGCGCCGCCGCTGGATCACATGTTGATCGAGACGCAGATGATCCGCCGGCACGCGCCCGCCATCGTGCGCGACGCTCGTAACGATCCGCGGGTGAACCGGCCGATCGTCGACTTCTCGCTCACGCACTCCTACGTGGCCGCACCGGTGATGCCGACGGGCAAGGTGATCGGGTTCCTGCATGCCGACCGGCTCTACTCCGGGCGCATTGTCGACGAGATCGATCGCGACACGGTGTGGGCTTTCGCCGAAGGGTTCGGTTATGCCTACGAGCGCACGGTATTGCTGGAGCGCATGCGCCGCCAGCACGCCGAAGTGCTGCGCGCGCTGGCCTCGGCTGACGAAGCTGCCCGTGCTATGCAGGACGCGGATTTGGATCTGCGCAAGATCGAACCGGTCGAACGAAGCCCCGCCGCAAGGTCTTTGGCTGAGGTACAGACGCGGGTGATGGCGATGCTGACCCGTCGCGAAGTGGAGGTGTTGCGACTGATGGCGGCCGGTCGCACCAACCAGCAGATCGCCGATGAGCTGGTGATCTCTGCGGGCACGGTCAAGTCACACGTCAAAAGGGTGCTGCGCAAGCTGAATGCGACCAACCGCGCGGAGGCCGCATCGGCGTATGTGCGACTGGCCAGCGTGCCCGACTTGGGGTGAGGCTCAATGCGTCTGCGGTGCCCGGCCAAGAGATTGGGCGGCCCTACTCGCACGTGCACTGCTGGGTTGCAGGCTCGGCGCGATGCACTGCGCAAGCATAAGTCTACAGCCAATACCATTAGGATTGGGACGACAAGAGGCGTAACCGCAAGTGATAGACCGTTTCTGCCCTGCTGATGTATCTTGAGATTATGACCGACACAACGGAGATCAGCGAGCGGCTGGTCCGTGACTTCCTCGGATCCTGGGAGTCGCGCAACCTCGACACCATCTGCAGCGGCTTCGCCCAAGACGCCGTCTACCACAATGTGCCGGTCCAGCCGATCGAGGGCATCGACGGAATCCGCGCCGCTTTCCAAGGATTCCTGGACGCGTTCTCGGCTGCCAAACTGGACATCGTGTCGCTGGCGGCCGCGCCGGGCCTGGTGCTCGCCGAACGCATCGACTACTTCACCATGAACGACGGTCGCAAAGTCGTACTGCCGGTCACCGGCGTTTTCGAAGTGAAGGGCGGCAGGATCACCCGCTTCAGCGACTACTTCGACCTGGCGGACTTCGAGTCTCAGAGCGGCCTGCGGCTCTAGGCGATACTTCTCTGGCAGGATTGAAGTCCCGCGGCGCAGAAAGGGGTTCGGCTTGATGGAGACCGCCGTCCAGCCCGTGCGCCGCCGACCCAAAGACCGTAAGCAGCAGATCCTCGACCAGGCTGTCCGCCTGTTCATCGACCGTGGTTTCCATTCGGTCAAGCTGGAGGACATCGCGGAGGCGGCCGGCGTCACCGCCCGCGCGCTGTACCGGCATTACGACAACAAGCAGGCCCTGCTCGCCGAGGCGATCCGGACCGGACAAGATCAGTACCAGAGTGCGCGCCGGCTCAGCGATGGTGAGTCAGAGCCCGAGCCCCGGCCGTTGGGCATCGACCTGCCAGATCTGATCGCCGCGGCCGTGGCTTCCCGGGTGCTGACGGTGCTGTGGCAGCGAGAAGCTCGGTATCTGAACGAAGATGACCGCGCTCAGGTGCGCCGGCGAATCAACGCGATCGTCGCCGGCATGCGCGAAAGCGTCCTGCTGGAGGTACCCGGACTGAGCCCGCGGCATTCCGAGCTGCGGGCTTGGGCGGTGTCCAGCACCCTGACGAGCCTGGGCCGGCACAATCTGACACTGCCCGCCGAGGACCTCAGAACCCTGCTCTATGACGCCTGTATGGCTGCGGCGCGGACACCTCCGGTCGCCGGGCTGCAACCGCTCGAGGCCGACACCGTTGTGGACGTGTTGTTCTCGCGTTATGAAACGCTGCTGGCCACCGGCGCGCGGCTGTTTCGCGCGCAGGGATATCCCGCGGTCAGCACCAGCGAGATCGCCAAGGGCGCCGGTATCGCCGGCCCGGGACTGTACCGTTCCTTCTCCTCGAAGCAGGCGATCCTCGATGCGCTGATCCGCCGCCTCGACGAGTGGCGCAGCCTGGAGGCCATCCGCGCGTTGCGCGCGGAATCGGAAGCGGCGCAACGTCTACGGCGGCTGGTGGAGGGCCATGTCCGGATCAGTCTGGACGCGCCGGATCTGGTGGCGGTCTGCGTCACAGAGTTGTCCTACGCATCCCCCGAAGTGCGGGAGAGCTACCTGCGTAACCAGGCTGACCGTGAGTCGGTGTGGATCGATCTGATCCCCGCCCCGACCGTCGTCGAGGGCCGGCTGTTGGTCGCCGCGGCAATCAGTTTTATCGAAGACGTCGCTCGCACATGGCATCTCACCCGCTATTCCGGGGTTGCCGATGAGATCACCGCGATCGCACTGTCCATCCTGACCAGCCGGTCCTGAGCTTCACCACAGCGCGGCGACGGTTCCGCCGTCGGCGATCTGGGTGGTTCCGGTGATCATCGACGCGTCGTCGGAGAGCAGGAAGGCCACGATGCTGGCCATCTCCTCGGGTGCTGCCATCCGGCCCTGCAGTCGGCCGATCATGCTGCGGGCGCCGCCCTCGCCGAGTGCTTCGTCGAACATCGTCATCGCTGTCTGCTGCATCGGAGTGTCGACGAAGGCGGGCAACAGCGCATTGGCGCGGATGTTGGACGAACGCAACTCGGCGGCTGTGATCCGGCTCAGATGGCTGATCGCGGCCTTGGACATGCCATACGCTCCGGACCCGCCCACCGCGATATGTCCGGCCAGCGACGACATGTTCACGATCGCTCCGCCTCCGCGCTTGATCATCTGTGGCGCTGCGTGTTTCGTGCAGAGCCAGGCCCCACGCAAATTGATCCCGATGACGCGGTCGAAGTCCTGGACCGAGGTGTCGATGAGCGAAGCGAAATGAACGACACCGGCATTGGCGACGAGCTTGTCCACACCGCCGAACAACGTGACGCACGCCTGGACCATGGCGATAACCTGCTCTTCATCGCTGACGTCGGCTTGATGACCGACGGCACCATGACCGATTTTCGTCGCGGCGGTTTCGGCTGCCGCGGCGTCGATGTCCGCGCAGAGCACCTGACAGCCCTCGCTGGCAAGCCGTTGCGCCACCGCCAGGCCAATGCCTGCGCCCGCCCCGGTGACGATCGCCGCTTTGCCGGCCAGGTCTTTATGCGTCATGTGCTTCTTTTTGCCTCATGTCTGTGTCTTACTTCGGTTCTCAGCCGGCCGCTGCCCACGGTTGGGCATCCACGCCGTGCTCACGGATCGCCCCGAACAGCACCAGCCCAAATCCTGGCATGTCCTCGGCGAGTTTGAGGGCATATACCCCGAGGTCGCGCAGCATCCAGGCGACGGTTTCCGCGGTGGGGTCAGCGGATTCGTCACGTGCGAACAGGCCACAGGCGCGCGGCGGTCCGGCCGGGCGCAGGTACAGTACGACCCCGCTGCCCTGTGCCGACATTCTGTTGAGTGCACTGGTGAGTTCACCACTGCATCGACAAGCTTTGGAGCCGAACACATCGCCGGTCAGGCACTCGACGTGCACGTGCAACGGCACCGGCACGCCCGCATCCGCGGCACCGATGATCACCGCGAGATGCTCGCCTCCGTCATGGACGCCCCGGAAGCCGAGCACCCGGGCATCCCCGGCCCAGGTCGGCAATACGGCTTCGGCACGCCGCACCACCTGAGGTTCGGTCCGCCGCCGGTAGGCCACCAGTTCGGAGATGGAGACCACCGCGAGCCCGTATTCGAGTGCGAACTCGACCAACTCGCCACCACGGGCGACCTGCACGGGGTTGCGGCGGGAGACGATCTCGCAGAAGCCGGCCGCAGGCCTCCGGCCGGCCAGCCGCGCCAGGTCGGCGGCGGCCTCGGCGGCGCCGCGCCGTCGCAGCACCCCGTCTGCGTTGGCCTGCACCGGAACGACGTGGCCCGGGCGTTGCAGATCCGAGCCGACGGTAGCAGCACAGCCCAGTGCCGCAATGGTTTTCGCCCGGTCTGCCGCAGAGATGCCGGTGCCCGTTCCACGTACGTCGACCGAGACGCAGTCCGGACTGTCGCCATGACACATCGGCGGCAGCTGCAGTCGCTCACACTCGTTGCCCGGCAACGCTACTCGGACATAGCCCGAGGTGTGGCGGACCGCGAAGTGCAGCAGGCTCGACGTGGCTGCTTCGGCGGCGAATGCCAGAAAACCGTCACCGTCGGTGCCGTCGGTGAGCACGACGGGTTGTCCGGCCGCGATCGCGGTGATCGCACGCCGGACTCGCACGTCGGTGGTCTTCATGTGCTTTCTCCCCCAGCAGTTGCAAGTCGGTGAAATCGGCTGCCGTGGAAGACCAGCGGCGGGGTGCCGGGATCGGCGCACAGCGAACGGATTTCGAGCAAGGCGATGAGGTGGTCGCCGGCCGGGATCTCGTCGCGCAGGCAACAGTCGAGCCGCGCCGCGGATCCGTGGACCACCACCGCCCCGCTGGGCAACTCGATCCACGGCACTCCGGTGAATCGGTCTCCGGTCTTGCGGGACAGGCTGATACATGCGTCGTCGTGTCCCTCGGCCAGCACACTGACACCCAGGAAAGGCCGCTCCCGTAGCCGCGGCCACGTCGTCGAACTTCGCTGAATGCAGACCGATACCAGCGGGGGCTCAAGAGATACCGCCGTGAAAGTACTGGCGGCCATGCCGACCGGGACCCCGTTCTCGGCAGCGCAGAGCGCGACCACCCCGGACGGGAAACAACCGAAGGCCCGGCGCAGCGCGGTGCCGTCGAGACGATCGGCCGTCAGCTCGACCATGACTAGCGGACTCCGTCAAGGAAGTTCAGCAGCAACCGGTTGGTTTCCTCGGGTGCTTCCTGCTGAATCCAGTGACCGACATCGGCGACCATGTGGGTGCCGCGGAAGTCCGACATGACCTCGTCCGCCCGCTCCACGGCCTCGGCTCCCCAGGTGGTGCCGACGTCGTACTGTCCGCCGATGAACAGAGCCGGTGGCGTGAGCGGTTTGCCTTCCTGGTCTGCGAGGTCGTGCCAGTCGTTGTCGATGTTGTGGTAGAAGCTCAACGGCCCGCCGAAGCCGGAGCGCTCGAACTCCGCTGCATAGAAGTCGAGGTCGGTGTCGGTGAACCAGGACGGCATGGTTTCGGGATAGACGAACGCGTCTTTGAGTTTCGCGCCTTCGGCCATGCAGAGCGGGCCCGCACGGATCACGTCGATCGGGTCCATGGCGGCCAGATCGACGCCGGCATCGACGGCGGCCTTGGTCGCCGCGATCATCCCGTCACCGGAGACCGTGTACGTCAGGCCGAGGAGCCAGGACCGGACGTCTTCTTCGATCTCGGCGATGACGCCGTCCTGTGCGGAGAAGTAATCCTGGTACCAGACCCGCCCTTCGCCGGCCAGTTCCAGGTGGTAGTCGTTGGGACGGTGTTCACCGAAAGGACTGCCCGGCAACCCGATCACGCCGCGCCCGGCAAAGGGAACGCTGATGCCGACCACACCGGCGCACCGCTGTGGATGCAGCCAGGCGAACGTCCAGGCAACCGGTGCGCCCCAGTCGTGCCCGACGACGAACGCGGTGTCCGCGCCGTAGGCGTCAACGACGCCGACGATGTCGCCGACGAGTTCGTGAATGCGGTAGGCGGAGTTCAGGAAGTACTTCGACGAACGTCCGTAGCCGCGTTGATCGATGGCAACCACCCGGTAACCGGCGGCGGCCAGAGCAGGAATCTGGTGGCGCCACGAGTACCACGACTCTGGAAAGCCGTGAATCAGCACCACCAGCGGCGCCCCGGCATCCTGGGGTCCGGCCTCCACCGCGTGGATCCGGGTGCCCCGGCAGTTCAAGATCCGATGCAGCATGCTCACGTCTCCCTTAATGTCCGTCACCTGCGGCCGCGCCCACCAGCTCGTGGGCGGGCTGAGTTGGTATCGAACGGTTTTCGTAGTTTCGGGCGATCAGGGTCTTCTCCCCCGAGAGCCTGGTGCGAGCCCATTTGCCGATGACGCGTCCGGCGATGCCCGGCTTCATCAGTGCCAGTGGTGGCTTGACCAGGTGGACCACGGCGAGGAACTCGCGGTAGGCGTCGAGGTCGTCGTGCACCAGCTCCAGCAGGCGGTCCATGTACCAGGTGAGCACGCCGAAGTAGAACGGGCGCTTCTTGTTCACGTCCTTCATCCAGTCGAACCGCAGGTTCTGTTCGCGGATCACAAACCAGGCGGTGTCGGCCATCTTGGCGATCGACCGGTAGTAGCGGCGAGGCAGGTCCCGGTGCCCTGGTCCGTACTTGGCCAGCAGCAGCTGCATCTCCCTGACTTCCTTGAGCGCCAGGCTCATTCCCAGGCCCGACACTGGGTCAGCGCTGGTGTAGGCGTCACCGACGGCAACCAGGGCGCGCGGCAGATTGCGCTTCTTCTCGTAGTGCAGCCGCAGCATGTTCGGGTAGCGGAAGTTGTAGATCGGTGAGGCCGGTTCCAGACCGTCGATGTTCTCCCCCACTACCGGCGACGGCATGATATCGGCGAACTCGCGGAACTCCTTGGCGGTTCGCGGTGGCGAATAGCAGTTGTAGGCCACCAGCGAGGTGGACAACAGCGTGCGGCTGCTGTCGATGTAATACTGCGCCGCGTACGTGTCCTCGAACGGACGATACGCGTAACAGATCACCATGACCTTGTCCTGCCACTGCCGCTCGGGTGGAACGTGGTGCTGCATCGTGGAGTAGAAGCAATTGATGATGTCCTGCTCGACTTCGGGGGCGCCGATTCCGATGCGGTCCAGGAATTCCGGCACCCGAGTGTTCTTGCCGGATGCGTCGACGACGAACTCCGCTGGGATCACCTCGGATTCAGAGCCGACGGCGACGCCGATGACGGCATTGTTCTCACGGTCGAACACCAGGTCGGTGACCTCGGATTCGTAACGGAAGTCGACGCGCGGTTCGTCGTCCAGCCGGCGCCGTACGCACCATTCCAGCAGGGGCCTGCCGGCGCAGACGATTTCGATGTCACTCGTGCCGGGCTTCTTCCACGAGCCGCCCAGCCGGATCCGGTACTGGGCTGCCATGTCGACCTTGAACGCGCCCTCGCGGACCATGTCGTCGACGATGCCGGGAAAGAATCGCTCCAGCTCGATCTGCCCGGCGGTGAGCAGGTGATGTAGATGCCAGCCCTGCGCGGCACCCGGTCTGCCTTCGCGGCGGCGGTGTGGGTCGTCCTTCTCCAGCACGATGACGCGTTCGAAGGTTTCGCTGCACACCTTTGCCGCCGCGATGCCGGCGATGCTGCCGCCGATCACGACCGCGGTGCCGCGGCCGCGCCGGCGTACCTCGCCGATGTCCACGGCTGCGTAGTCCAGGCGCGACGGGGCGCGCCGGCGGGCGGCGCCACTGGGAACGAACTTCTCGTAGTAGAGACCGACGCGCTGGAAACCGTTGTCGTCCAGCCATCTTCGAGTAGCCTCAACCATCGCTGCCGGACCGCACAGATAGACGTCGGCATCGCCGCCGGCCAGCATCCGTTCGTCGAGCAGGTCGGTCACCATCCCGGTTCGCCCGTCCCAGCCGGCGTCCGAGTTCGTGACGATGACGTGCACCTCGAGGGCGGCGACGCGACGCCGCAACTCGGTGAGTTCGTCGAGCTTGCACAGATCATCGGCCGCAGTGACCCCGTAGAGCAGATAGACCGGTTGGTTGGTGTCCGGCGACAGACTGCCTGCCATCGCCAGGATCGCCGACAGACCCGTGCCCCCGGCGACCAGGATCACCGGTCGCGCGACCGGACGTAGGTAGAAGCTGCCCTTGCTGCAGCGCATGGTGATTCGGTCGCCGGGCTTGGCGCGATCGCGGAGATAGTTCGACATGACGCCGTCGGGCAGCAACCGGATGATGAACTCCAGTTCAGAGCGGCCGTCGGGATGGGCGTAGGAGTAGTTCCGCCAGGTGTCGGTGCCGGGCACCTGTAGCTGTGCGAACTGGCCGGCCTTGTAACGCACCGGCGTGCCCAGCCCGGAGACGTCAACTGTCAGGATGGCCGTGCTGGACGACACCAGCTCGACGCCGGTCACCACACCGTCGCCGGCGACCAGGTGCGCGGCGTTGTCGTCGGCCGGGTACTGCAGCTCGATGCGGCAGTCCGTGGTGGCGAATGTCTGGCACGTCAATATCTTTCGTGCCGCACGCTCCACGTCGGACAGGCCCTCGGTGCGCCCCATCTCGTACTGCCCGGAGGGGCAACTGGCCACGCAGGTGCCGCAGATGCCGCTCTGGCATTCGTTGACGATGGCAACACCGTGTTCTTCGGCGGCATCCAGTATCGACTGGTCCGCCCGCACGGGCATTGTCCTGGCTGTTCCGTCCGCGTAACCGACGGTGACTTGGCGAATCGACGTTGGAATCGACATTGCGGTGCCCTTCCTAGAGTGCGCTAGACGACCAGGGCCACCGGTTTCCTGGCGATGCGGGCGTTGAGTCTCGGCATGACCTCTTCCGCCAGGAGGCGAAGTGACTCTTTCCACGGCCCCGGGTCGTCCCGGTAGTCGAACCCGAGCACCAACAGGTGGCCGAACCCGCCGACCTGGTCATAGGTTGCTTCGAGTTTGTCCACGACGGTCTCCACCGAGCCGACCACAAAGGTGTTCTCGGCCAGGTATTCCGCGGTCACGTCGTCGTCGGCCACCGACGGGTGGTGTTTGTAGAACTTGGTCATGCCGAACATCCGGAAGGTGGGCAGCGTGTACTCGCGCATGGCCCGGCCCATGGCGCCGTCCACGGCGTAACGGAAGGCCTGTTCGTCGGTTTCGGCCACCAGCACCTCACGCACCAGGCGCCAGTCGCGGCGGTCCGGGGTGCGCCCACTGCGCTCGGCTCCCTCCAGCACCGCATCCCAGTGGGTGGCGACGTATTCGGTGTTGAGGTCCAAACTCATTGGCAGATAACCCCGTTCGCCTGCCAGCTTCAGCGTTTCGGAGCCGGCGCTGAAACCGGTGACCCCGATGGGCGGGTGTGGACTCTGGAACGGCTTGATGTGGCGTTTCATCAGCCCTTCGAACATCGGCGCAATCCCGTTGGCGTTCCAGTACTTTCCGCGGTGTTCCCACGGCTGGTCCTCGGTCCAGATGCGCAGCATGATCTCCAGTGCCTCGCGAGTCATCTCGCGGTGCTCGCCGTTCTTGCCGTCGACGTCATACAGGGCCCAGTCGCCGGGGATGCCGCTGGCGCCCACGCCCAACATGAAGCGGCCCTGGGCGAGATGGTCGAAATACGCTACCCGGTGCGCCAATTCGACCGGGTGGTGGTACGGCAGCAGGTGGGCACCGGGCGCGAGCTTGATGTGCTTGGTGCGCAACAGCGCCTGGGCCAGTAACAGATCGGGCGCGCAGATCGGCTCCCAGGGCACAGTGAAGTGTTCACCCACCCAGGCTTCGACATACCCGAGCTGGTCGGCCAGCTCGATGATGTCGAGGTCCCACTGGGTCGCGTCGTACAGAGTGCGCTCCGGTGGGTGGGCCGGCATCAGGAAGATTCCGATCTCCATCGTTAACCCTTCTTGTCGTGTGTACCCGGGCCGGGATTCCGGCGCGCCGCGGTTGGCTCGTATCTAGGTATAACACAGTACTAGCAAGATACTTCGTTGTACACAAGATGCTTTTTGCTTGGTAATTCGCAGACCAAGATGTCCAGAATCGGCGTATTGGCTATGGACATAATGTGGAACTTCCGCGTAGCCTCGCACACGTCACGCAGTCGGCAGCAAGGAGTAGCCATGAGTGTCACCGGGATCGGTCCGGTCGATCACCGGTCCAACGGGGAGCGTCCCGTCGGAGACTTCCGTTTCATCCGCTACGAGACGTGCGACGACGGGCTGATTGCGATCATCACCCTCGACCGCCCGAAGCAGCGCAACGCCCAGACCCGTGGACTGCTGGTGGAGCTGGGCGCGGCGTTCGAGCTCGCGGAGGCCGACGACACGGTTCGGGTGGTGATCCTGCGCGGTGCCGGCCCTGGATTCTCGGCCGGACACGACCTCGGCTCGTCCGACGACGTGCGCGAACGCACCGCGGGACCCGGCCAGCACCCCACTTATCGATGCAACGGCGGAACCTTCGGCGGCGTCGAGTCGCGCAACCGTCAGGAGTGGCACTACTACTTCGAAAACACCAAACGGTGGCGCAACCTGCGCAAAATCACCATCGCCCAGGTGCACGGCACCGTCCTGTCGGCGGGTCTGATGTTGGCGTGGTGCTGCGATCTCATCGTCGCGAGCGAGGACACGGTCTTCGCCGACGTGGTCGGCACCCGGTTGGGCATGTGTGGGGTCGAATACTTCGGCCATCCGTGGGAGTTCGGGCCGCGCAAGGCCAAGGAGCTGCTACTGACCGGGGATTCGATCGGAGCCGACGAAGCGCACCGGCTCGGCATGGTCAGCAAGGTGTTCCCTGCCGATGATCTGACGGACAGCACCATCGCGTTCGCGCGGCGGGTCGCCAAGGTGCCGACGATGGCGGCGCTGCTGATCAAGGAGTCGGTCAATCAGACCGTCGACGCCATGGGATTCACCACCGCGCTGGACGGTTGCTTCAAGATCCACCAGCTCAACCATGCGCACTGGGGTGAGGTGACGGGCGGAAAGCTTTCCTATGGAACCGTCGAGTACGGGCTCGAGGACTGGCGCGATGCGCCGGAAATCCGGGCTGCGGACAAGCGGCAACCCTGACGCGGGCCCGGCGTGGATGTCACCTACCCGCCCGAGGCGGAGGAGTTTCGCAACCGGATTCGCGCCTTTCTGGGCGAGCACCTGCCCCCCGACTGGCGCGGGCCCGGTGCGCTGACGGCCCGCGAGCGGGAGGCGTTCGCGCGCGAGTGGCGGCAGGAGCTTGCCCGCGCCGGATTGGTCGCGGTGTCCTGGCCCCGTGAGTACGGCGGTGGCGGCCTGTCCCCCCTCGAACAGGTGGTGCTAGCCGAGGAGTTCGCCCGCGCCGGGGCTCCCGAGCGCGCGGAGAACGACCTGCTGGGCATCGACCTGCTGGGCAACACGCTCATCGCACTGGGCACCGACGAGCAGAAGGCTCGATTTCTGCCGCGCATCCTCGCCGGTGAAGACCGCTGGTGCCAGGGTTTTTCCGAACCCGAGGCCGGATCGGACCTGGCGGCGGTGCGAACCCGTGCCGTGCTGGATGCGGATGGATGGGTGATCAACGGACAGAAGATCTGGACATCTGCGGGGACGACAGCGAACTGGATATTTCTGTTGGCGCGCACCGACTCGCGCCTGCCCAAACATCAGGGCCTGTCGCTGTTGCTGGTTCCGATGGACCAACCCGGGGTCACAGTGCGACCGATCGTCAACGCGGCCGGCGACTCGTCCTTCAGCGAAGTCTTCCTCACCGATGTCCGCACAGCGTCGGGCAATGTGCTGGGCGGTGTCGGCAACGGCTGGCCGACCGCGATGACCCTGCTGGGTTTCGAGCGCGGCTCCGCGGTCACCACGGTCGCGATCGAGTTCGGCCGCGATTTGGATCGGCTGTGCGCACTGGCCCGGCAACGCGGCGTGAACACCGAACCGCGTATCCGGGATGCGTTGGCGTGGTGCTATTCCCGCGTCCAGATCATGCGCTATCGCGGCTACCGCGGCCTCACCCAGTCGCTGCGCGGGCAGTTGCCCGGCGCCGACGCCGCGATCAGCAAGGTGATCTGGAGCGAGTACTTCCGCCGTTACACCGATCTGGCCGTCGAGATTCTCGGACTCGACGCGCTGTGCCCCTCGGGTCCCGGCAACGGCGGCGCCCGGGTGGTGCCGGAGGCGGGCACGCCCAACTCCCCCTCGTGCTGGATGGACGAGCTGCTGTATTCGCGTGCCGCGACAATCTACGCCGGCAGCTCACAGATCCAGCGCAATGTGATCGGCGAGCGGCTGCTCGGGCTGCCGCGGGAGCCACGCGGGGAGGGGGTGCGCTGAATGGATTTCCAGTACAGCACCGAACACGACGACTTCCGTGCGGCGCTGCGTGCCTTCCTGGGTCATCAGGCGCCGGATCTGCGCTCGGCCGACGGCCACGACGGCGAGATGTGGCGGCGCCTGTGCGGTGAACTGGAACTGCCCGGGCTGCACGTTCCCGCGGAGTATGGCGGCGCGGGTGCCACTCTCGTCGAAACCGCGATCGCCTGCACCGAACTGGGCCGAACTCTGGCGCCAGTCCCGTTCGCGGCGAATGCATTTGCGATAGAAGCGATTCTGCGATCCGGCGACGAGGAACAGCGCAAGACCGTGCTGCCCGGGCTGCTGTCCGGCGAACGAGTTGCGGCGTTTGCGGCTTTCGGCCCGGAGGTGGCGGATGCGGTAGGTGACAGCCTGCTCACCGGGCAATGCGGCCCGGTGTTGCACGGTCATGTCGCCGACCTGTTCGTCGTGCCGGCCCGCCGCGATGGCGTTGTCACCCCGCACATCGTGCGAGCCGACGCGCCGGGGGTGGTTGTCGAGCGACTGCCCTCGTTCGATCTCACCCGCCCCGTCGCACGGTTGCGACTCTCGCAAGCCCCTGCCGAATCCCTGGCTGCGGGCAACCCCGGCGACTTCGACAGGGTAGTCGACGTCGCGCGGGTTCTGCTGGCCGCCGAGATGCTCGGCGGAGCGGAAGCATGCCTCGACATGGCGGTCGACTACGCCTGCCGCCGAACGCAATTCGACCGGCCGATCGGGTCGTTTCAGGCGGTCAAACACGCCTGTGCCGAGATGATGATCGAAATCGACGCGACCCGTGCGGCGGTGATGTACGCCGCGATGAGCGCGACGGCAGGGGACGAGTTGCACATCGCCGCGCCGCTGGCCAAGGCGCAGGCCGCCGACACATTCGTGCAGTGCGCCGGCTCGGCGATCCAGATTCACGGCGGCATCGCGTTCACCTGGGAGCACGACCTGCATCTCTATTTCCGCCGAGCCACCACCGCCGCGGCGCTGTTGGGCAGTGGCGCAGACCACCGCGCCCTGCTCGCCGACCGCGCGGGACTCTAGCGGTGGACTCCTACGCGGCCGGCCCGGCCGACATCCCGCTGATCGAGGACACCATCGGCGCCAACCTCGAGCACACCACGCGCACCTACCCTGACATCGAGGCACTGGTCGACGTGGCGAGCGGGCGGCGCTGGACCTATGCCGAATTCAACGCCGAGGTCGACCGACTGGCCCTGGCTCTGCTGGCCACCGGCGTCGAGCGCGGCGACCGGGTCGGCATCTGGTCCCCAAACTGCCCGGAGTGGACCGTTCTGCAGTACGCGACCGCCAAAATCGGCGCCATCCTGGTCAGCATCAACCCGGCGTATCGCAGCCACGAGTTGTCCCATGTGTTGCGTCATTCGGGCACGCGTCTGCTCGTATCGGCCGCCAGGTTCAAAACATCCGACTATCGGCGCATGCTCGGCGAAGTGCGTTCGCAGGCAGAGGATTTGACCGACGTCGTGTTCCTGGGCACCGGCGACTGGGAGCGGCTGCTAGGGCGGGCGGCCGAGACGGACGGTGCCAGACTGCGGGACAGGATGACCGGCCTGCGACCAAACGATCCGGTGAATATCCAATACACTTCCGGCACAACGGGTTCCCCGAAAGGGGTCACCTTGTCGCACCGAAACATCCTCAACAACGGGTTCTTCGTCACCGAGCAGATCGGGCTCGGACCGGCAGACCGGATGTGCATACCCGTGCCGTTCTACCACTGCTTCGGCATGGTGATGGGCAATCTCGGCTGTACCAGCCACGGCGCCACCATGGTGATCCCGTCCCCGGGGTTCGATGCCGCGGCGACCCTGCGGGCGGTCGAACGCGAACGGTGCACCGCGTTGTACGGCGTGCCGACGATGTTCATCGCCCTGCTCAACCACCCGGACCTCGCCGGCCGGGACGTGTCGTCACTGCGCACCGGGATCATGGCCGGTGCATCCTGCCCCGTGCGGGTGATGAAGCGCTGCATCGACGAACTCCACATGCCGCAGGTGTCGATCGCCTACGGGATGACCGAAACATCACCGGTGTCCTGCCAGACCGCGGTCGATGATGACCTGGAGCGCCGCACCGAGACGGTGGGCCGGGTGCATCCCCACGTCGAGGTCAAGGTGATCGACGCGGACACCGGCCGGATCGTGCCGCGCGGACAGACCGGCGAACTGTGCACCCGCGCCTACTCGGTGATGCTGGGTTACTGGCGCGACGAGGAGCGAACCCGTGACGCTGTCGACGACGACGGCTGGATGCACACCGGCGACCTGGGCGTCATGCGGGAGGACGGCTACTGCGTGGTGACCGGGCGCAGCAAGGACATGATCATTCGTGGTGGCGAGAACCTGTCACCACGGGAGATCGAGGACTTCCTGCACACACACCCCGACGTCGAGGACGTGCAGGTGGTCGGCGTGCCCGACGACAGGTATGGCGAAGAAGTCTGCGCATGCATCGTGATGCGTCCGGGCCGGACGGCGCTGGACGCCGCGACAGTGCGGGAGTTCTGTTCCGGGCGGATCGCGCACCAGAAGATCCCCCGTTACGTCCACATCGTCGACGCGTTCCCGATGACTGCGACGGGGAAAGTCCGCAAAGTCGACTTGCGTGTACATGCGGCCCAACTGGTGGGCTCAGGGATGGAAAATGTCAAACCCGTTGACAGTGAACGCTAGCGAATCAGCTGCACGGCAACAATTTTCGCCGCAAGGTACTTCCCGCAGCCGCGATTCGGCGCTAACCTCGCTGCCATTGCGACGTTCTGCCGGCCCTGGAGCAAGCCATGAGTGACAGAAATAGAGTACGGATCGTCCGCGCGGTGCTCGCCTTGGTGATGACCGTGACGGGAGGGATGATGCTGGCCGGCTGCCCGGTCAGTGCACAAGCGCCCCTGGCGCCGCGCGCCGCCGTATCTGTGGACTACCCGGGACGCTGAGGCTAGGTGCCGAGCGCGGCGATCGCCGCATCGTAATCGGGCTCCTGCGCGATCTCCGGCACCAGTTCGGTGTGCGCGACCTTGCCGTCGGCGCCGATCACGACGACCGCCCGGGCCAGCAGCCCGGCCATCGGACCGTCGACGATGGTGACGCCGTAGTCCTGGCCGAAGCTGTCCCGGAACGCCGACGCCACGCTGACGTTGTCGATGCCCTCGGCGCCACAGAACCGCTTCTGCGCGAACGGCAGGTCGTTGGATACGCAGACCACCGACGCACCGCTGCCCGCGACGCGCTCGTTGAAGGTACGCACGCTGGCGGCGCACACCGGGGTGTCAATGGACGGAAAGATGTTCAGCAGCACCGGCTTACCGTTGAATTGGTCGCTGCCGAAGGGGCTCAGATCATCGCCGGTCATCGTGAAGGCGGGGGCCGGAGATCCGACGGCCGGAAGCTCGCCGACGGTGTTGATCGCATTTCCGCGCAAAGTTATCTGTGCCATGGGGACAGTCTGCCAAAGGCCCTCGCCGCCACCTGCGAGTAGGTCCGATGTCCTGATTCGTGGGATGTATGGCCTAGACGCCATCGCCTGCCGTGGCCAAGACTGTGTGCATGGCTCGCAAGGTCGTGATCGCCGGCTTTCCCGGGGTCCAGGCACTCGACGTGGTGGGGCCCTATGAGGTCTTCACCGGTGCGTCGCTGCTCACCGGGGGCGGTTATGAGGTAGTCGTGGCCGCCCGCGACGGACAACCCGTCACCACGCCGGCCGGCCTGGGTTTCAGCGCCGCAGTGCTGCCGGACCCGCACGAAGACGTCGACACCGTGGTGTTGCCGGGCGGCTTCGGGGTCGAGGCCGCGCGGGCCGACGCTCAACTCCTGGACTGGATCACAGCGATCGCCCACACCGCGCGTCGCGTCGTCACCGTATGCACCGGTGCGTTTCTGGCCGCAGAAGCCGGATTGCTGGATGGGCATCGCGCCACCACGCACTGGGCCTTCGCCGACCAGCTGGCCGCTGAGTTCCCGAAAATCGAGGTCGACCCGGATCCCATCTTCATCCGCAGTTCCGAGCGCGTCTGGACGGCCGCCGGCGTCGCCGCCGGCATCGACCTCGCGCTGTCCCTGGTTGAAGACGACCACGGCACCGAAGTTGCCCAGACGGTTGCCCGATGGCTGGTGCTCTATCTGCGCCGCCCCGGCGGGCAGACGCAGTTCGCCGCACCGGTATGGATGCCGCGCGCGAAACGGCCGTCCATCCGCGATGTGCAGGAAGCCATCGAAGCCGAACCGGGCGGCGCGCACAGCGTCGAGGAACTCGCCCGCCGGGCGGCGATGAGTCCGCGGCATTTCACCCGCATCTTCACCGAGGAGGTCGGTGAGGCGCCCGGGCAGTACGTCGAGCGGGTGCGTACCGAAGCGGCCCGCCGGCAGTTGGAGGAGACCGACGACACCGTGGTGGCGATCGCCTCCCGCTGTGGCTTCGGCACCGCGGAAACCATGCGGCGCAACTTCATCCGACGGGTCGGCATCCCGCCTGACCAGTACCGAAAAGCATTCGCCTGAAAGGAAATTGGTGATGACACAGATCGCGTTCGTGGCTTACCCGGGTTTCACCGCGCTGGACATGATCGGGCCCTACGAGGTGCTGCGCCAGTTGCCGGATGCCGACGTGCGATTCGTCTGGCACGAGGTCGGGCCGGTCACCGCTGACTCCGGAGTGCTCGTACTGGGAGCGACCCACTCGTTTGCCGAAACCCCCTCCCCCGACGTCATTCTCGTGCCAGGAGGTCCCGGCACTCCGGTACATGCGCGCGACGAGAACCTGCTCGAGTGGCTCCGCCAGGCTCACCAGCGCGCCCAGTGGACCGCTTCGGTCTGCTCCGGATCGGTGATATTGGCGGCCGCCGGCCTGCTCCGGGACAAGCGCGCCACCTCGCACTGGATCGCCCTGCCGGCGCTGAAAGCCTTCGGCGTGATTCCAGTCAGTGACCAGCGGATCGTGCATGAGGGCGACATCATCACCAGCGCCGGCGTATCCGCCGGCCTCGACCTCGCACTGTGGCTGGCCGCACAGCTCGGCGGTGAGGGCCGCGCAAAAGCGATCCAGCTGGCCATCGAGTACGACCCGCAGCCGCCGTTCGACTCCGGTCACATGTCCAAGGCATCGGCGACGACGAAGGCCGCCGCCACCGCGCTGCTGTCCAAGGACAGCCTGAAGCCGGACAACATCAAAGCCACGACACTGCTGGCGTGGAAGCAGGCGCTGGCGGCGGCACGTTCACGTCGGCGCAAGCGCCCGGCCGTCAGCGTTTAGGCGCGGGAATCGCGTCGGTGGCCAGTTTGCCGCCGGCCTGAATCCACGCTCCGACCACGCGCGGCGCGTCCCGGTTGGGGTTGTAGATGTCCTCTTCGCTGGCGAACAAGCCGTCACCGGCGTAGACCAATCGCGTCCAGTTGGGGAACCAGAACGGCTCCCCGTCCGGGTCGGTCGGGTGGTCGAGCAGGTTCTTGATCATGATGACGACCGCGTCGTTCTCTTCGTCGTAGGCGGTCCAGTCCGACGGAAAACGCATGTGCGGGAACGGCGCCATCACGTCGACAATCCACTGACGCACCTCCTCACGACCGTGGAAAACGCCGTAGTGGTGTTCGGTGTAGACCACGTCTTCGGTGAACAGGTCGGCGAACGGGCGCCAGTCGCCCGAAGCGCTGCATCCTTCGACGACTTCGGTGTAGTGCCGGACGGCCTCTTCGATCTCTGCTTTGGCGAACTTGCCCATCCCGGACACACTAGAGGTATGAGCGTGTTGGACCTGTTCGACTTGCGCGGTAAGAGGGCCCTGGTGACTGGGGCGTCGAGCGGCATCGGCAAGAAGGTGGCATTGGCCTATGCTGAGGCGGGTGCCGAAATAGCCCTTGCGGCAAGGAGTCTGGATACTCTAGAGGCTGTTGCGGACGAGGTTGCGGCGGCCGGCGGCAAGGCCGTCCCCATAGCGTGTGACGTGACCCGGCAAGACCAGGTGACCGCCATGGTCGATCGGGTGACCGCCGAGTTGGGTGGGATCGACATCGCGGTCTGCAATGCCGGAATCGTTTCGGTGACCCCGATGCTGGACATGTCGCTCGAGGAGTTCGAACGTATTCAGCAGACCAACGTCACGGGCGTATTCCTCACTGCGCAGGCAGCGGCCCGGGCGATGGTCGCCCAGGGCAGGGGCGGGTCCATCATCACCACCGCGTCGATGTCGGGCCACATCATCAACATCCCCCAGCAGGTCGGTCACTACTGCACGTCCAAGGCGGCGGTCATCCATCTGACCAAGGCGATGGCCGTGGAGTTCGCGCCGCACAACATCCGGGTCAACAGCATCAGCCCCGGCTACATCATGACCGAGCTCGTCGAACCACTCGCCGAATACCACCGGCAGTGGGAGCCGAAGATTCCGATGGGCCGCATCGGTCGTCCGGAGGAGCTCACCGGTCTGTACCTGTACCTGGCCAGCGCGGCGTCCAGCTACATGACCGGATCGGATCTGGTGATCGACGGTGGCTACTGCCTCCCCTGAGTTCCGCTGCGCAATCTGCGGCGCCGTGGCGGGCCGCGTGCAGTTCGTCACCCCGGCCGATGCGGTCGGCGAATCTTGCGGCCCGGCGCTGCAGGCGGTGGCCGAGCTGGATGTCCTGCAGCGCCCCGATGAGCAGGCGGCGGTGTTGGTGCAGAGCTTCTTCGGTGTCACCAGTTCGCCCGTGTCGGCAGAGCGCATCGAAGCGGTAAGCCAGGCGATCGCCGCCCGTGACGCGGGGGCGCTTTACCGCATCGGGTACAGCTATGCGCCGTTCCATTGCCCGGACTGTGCGGCGTCTTACTGCGGTGAGCACTGGAATTGGCGGACTTTCGATGACGAACCGTACAGCGGTGTCGAAGGTGACTGCCCGCGTCGACATTTCCACGTGCTGGCTTACTGATTTGCCCCGATTTTCCGCAGCGACTGTGAACCACACGACGCCATCGCGGCGTGTTGCGTCGTGAATTTCACGCTCGGCTCCCTGGCTTACTGGACCAGGCAGGGCCGGCCGAAATAGGTTTGCACACCCGGCGAATACAGGGCCCGCAATCGGTGACCGGCCGGCTGTACCCCCGCCGCGTCCACCAATTCGTCATGCAGCTCTGATATTTCGGCCTCGTGCAACGGCCATGCGTCGTGTTCGTTGGGGACCCACCAGGTACGGCCCGCCTTGCGGGTGTGTGCACCCCAGCGAGCCGTGAGCCACACCTCCAGCGGTGTCGGCTCGATGACGTCACCGACTGTGACCGTCATCAGGCTTCGCAATCCGCGCCGGGGCCACCGGCGCACACTCTGGTAGGTGATTTGGCGCCCGGATCGGGTCAGCCGCATCTTCGCCCAGGTGTACGGGACGCCGAGGCCGATCCGGGTAACGGGTACCACCGCAAGTCGCGCCGTCTCCAGAGACCGGAACAGCACGCCGTGGCGGCCCGCGTCGTCGACCGAGTACAGGCGGACGTTGGTCTCGTGGAATCGCCCGAAGTACGAAAGCGGTACCGCGGTGCCGAGTTTCGTATACGACATCGTGAACGGAATCAGCCCGACATAGGTTTCGTCGGCGAAGACGTCGGGACGGGTGCCGGGCGGATACAGGTGCGCGATGCTCTCCGGCGCCACCGGCCAGTGCACGAATGTCACGTCGCTCCAGCGCTGGTCGAAGGTGACCGGACGCCTCAGTGGCGGCGGCGTCACCGGGTAGCCGGCCAGGACCGGCTTTCCGCCGGCCCCAGCGTGCGGCAGGTCAGGGCTGGCGGTCATCGCACCATGGTGACACGGATGCCGGGAACGCGGCGGGCGAAGTTTTGGCGCTTGTCATTGCGAGCCGTCGGTGACCCAGTGGCGGGCCTGGTCCTCCTGCCCAGCGGGAAAGTGGCGAATCTCGGCTGACACGAAATGTGAGGTGAGATGTTCGGCGACATCTCCGAGGTGGGAGTCGGTCACCACGGCCACCTTTTTGATGTGCTTCTGATGATCTCTGACGAAGCGGAAGTGAGTGACCAGTGCGCCGAAACTGTCCCATCCCGGGAATTTCGCGGCGCTGATGATGAGACCGTTCAGGTCGCCGTTCGCCTCGATGTGGGGATCGACCACCTTCGCGAGTCGAACGAAATCGTCCTTGTCCAAAGCCGACTCCGGTCGCACCAGCAGCACCGATGAGGCCGCGTCGAGTTCATAGTCGATCATGAAGTGCTCCTCGGTATCGGGCTGTCGCCATGGTTGCACTCTTGACACCGGCGGATAAGAGGCCAAAGTCATCCATATGTGGGCGGCTACTCGTTTGACATGGGCTTGGCATCGGCAGCTTGCCGCGCTGGCGCTCTCTGTATCGATGCTCATGCCGGGGCAGGCTGCCGCCGATTCGGCATGCTCGAATGGGCAGCCGGACGCGCGGGCCACGGGTAAGGGCCAGCAGGTGCTGATCGACTATTTCACCGCGATCAACGAGAAGGATTACCTCACCGCTTGGGGCTACTTGGGGCGGCAGGTGCGTGCCAGCTATGGCGCGACGGCACCGGAACAAGACGCTGACGGCCTCGCCAGCTTCTCCTCGACCATGCGTCAGCACCTGAAGTGCGTCCGCGTCACCGCGATCACCAATGCTCCCACGAGCGACCCGGATGTCTCCGCGTCGCTCGGAATCCAGTGGTATCACGTGGTATTCGACGCCGAGTACCTGAACCACTTCGAGTCCGGGGCGGGCACCCTGCCGCCGTTCTACAAGACCCAGGCTGATCCTCACGAAGGAGCCGGGCCGCCGCCACTGATCATCAACCAGGCCACCAGTCCCTGATTAGACGACGGTCGGCCCCGCGTCAGAGGGCGTTAGTCCCTATCCGCCCGTCCGTCCGCGCTGTGCAATGGTGCCATACAACGCGAAGGGACCGTCCATGACCACGACCGAGACTTCCCCCACGACGGTTGGTATGCCCCGCATCGGCGACCCGGCACCGCCATTCACCGCCGTCACCACTCAGGGGCCGATCAACTTCCCGGCTGACTACGCCGGTAAGTGGATCATCTTCTTCTCTCATCCGGCTGATTTCACCCCGGTGTGCACCAGCGAGTTCATCACCTTCGCGTCGATGCAGCAGCAATTCGCCGCCTACAACACCATGCTGGTGGGGCTGTCGGTGGACGGGCTCTACAGCCACATCGCATGGCTGCGCACCATCAAAGAGAAGATCTCCTTCCGCGGCATGCATGACGTGGAGGTCACCTTCCCGCTGATCGAGGACGTTTCGATGGAGGTCGCGAAGAAGTACGGGATGATCATGCCGGGTGAGGACTCCACCAAGGCGGTGCGCGCGGTCTTCGTCATCGACCCGGAAGGCAGGATCCGCGCTGTCATCTACTATCCGCTGAGCCTGGGCCGCAACTTCGACGAGCTGCTGCGGGTCATCAAAGCACTGCAGACGGCCGATCACTTCCACGTCGCGACGCCCGCCGATTGGCGTCCGGGAGACCGGGTCATCGTGCCGCCTGCCGGCTCGTGTGGCACCGCCAAGGAGCGCATGGACGGCCACGCCGAGGGCATCGCATGCGAAGACTGGTTCTTCTGCACCAAAGAGATCAGCGCCGAGCAGATCGAATCCGCGATCCGGGTCGGCGGGCACGGGCGAATGGGCTGATCTGAACCCCTTCACCGTGGCAGGCTGTCCGTCGTGACGGTGGCAGAAGCGGCGAAGCTCGCATTCCAGATAAGTCTGTTCGTGGTGATTCTCGGTTACGGGTTGACGGCGCAATTCTCCGATGTTCGATATGTGCTGCAACGCCCGGGATTGCTGGGGCGCGCAATCCTGGCCGTACTGATCATCACACCCGCCCTCGCAGTCTTGCTGGTCCACGTGGTGAACCTGCTCCCGCAAGTTGCCATTGCGCTTGTCACACTGGCCATTTCGCCGCTGCCGCCATTGCTCCCGCGGCGTGGGGAAAAGGCCGGCGGACAAGTGCAATTCGGGTTGGGACTGGTGATCGTGCTGGCCGTGCTTGCGGTGCCGGGGATTTCCGTGGCCGCGCGGGTGCTGGGAGACCTGTTCGGGCGAGAGTATGTGACGAGTCCATGGTCGGTTGGCAAACTGCTGCTTTTCTCGGTGCTGTTGCCACTCGTCACCGGGATGGCGATCGGAAAGTTCTGGCCCGCAGCGGCTTCGCGGATCGGAGGGCCCATCGGACACGCGCAACGCTGGGCGTTGCCGGTCGCGATGATCGTGTTGCTGGTTGCCGCGGCGCCGCAGATGTGGAAGCTACTGGGCGACGTGACGCTGCTCGCCATGGTGATATTCGTCGTGGGCGCGTTCGCCGTCGGGCATGTGCTCGGTGGGCCCGACCGGCAGTTCTCGGCGGTGGTGGCCTTCGCGAGCGCCTGTCGCCACCCGGCCACCGCGCTGACCATCGCCTCGGCGAATTTTCCCAACGCCGACGAACGCGGGGCGGTGGCGCTCTATGGCGTGGTCACGGCGTTGGTCGGTGTGCTGTACACGCGATGGCTACGCCGTCGCGGGGCCGCGTCGCGCGCCTGACATTCACAGAATCCCGAAGCCGCGCAGCGCCTTCAACCCGAACCAGATTCCGAAGACCAAACCGACAAGAACGACGATCGGGCGGTTGTTGTCCTGCAACCAGCGCAGCACCCGCTCCAGTACGGACCGCGACCGGTCACCGAATATGGCCGCGGCGGCAATGATTAATAGGTTCACGCTGGTCGCGAGCAGGACAAACACCACGTACGACGTCATGTGGCCGGCCCGCCCCATCTCCGAACTGCCGATCACGCCGATCGCCGCAAAGGTGAAGACCCATGCCTTCACCGACACCGTGACGACGCCGGCGCCGATGAAGAAGGCTTTGGTGGGTGTCGCTGACCTCAGCATCGTGATCCACTTCGGTGGCGGCGCATTGGGATCGTCGTCGCTGAGCAACTCCCGCGCGGCGGTGACCAGTAACAGCACCGCGACGACGAGCAGAATGGTCGACACGACCCAGTGATGGGAGTGTTTCGAGTCGCCGCCGCGCGCCCCCCAATGCAGGATGGTTCCGAATATGAGGCCCTGTAGCAGCCTCGTGCCGACATGCCCGGAGATCCACGCACCCGCCGCCCGGGCACCGGCAGGCGTGCCCAGCAACATGATCGTGATCATGATTTCAATCGGTTCCAGTGCTCCGCCGAGAATCAGCGGGATGAGGCTGCTCCACACCGTTATTGCGAACCCATCGCGGAACGCATCTCCGCCTCGGCCAACGCTGCCGCCAGGTCGCCCGGACGCGGATCGATGGTGGCCTCGATCCGATCGATGCGTCCCGTGAACCGGAAGGCATGCCCGTAGGGTGCGACCGGCGAACCGGTATCGATCCCCACGTCCAGCGTCTCGCCGCTCATCGAGTACCGGAACGGGACGGAGCGCTCGATGCGGCCACTTGCCACCGGGTGCTCGTCGACAAGCAGCGAGATCGTCGCCCCCTTGCCCAACCCCCCACCGTCATAGTCGAACGAAAGGCCTACGGTGGCAGGGCCTTCCGGCAACGGTTCGATGGCGCTGACCGTCGTGAGTTCATGGCCGAGGTAGTTGTAGGTGAACATCGGAACGCCATACTGCAGATACAGACTCCACCCGGCCATCGCCCCGCCGATGCAGATGACCACGCCCTGCGCGCCGCCGGCCGGGATCACCAGCTGCGCCCGCAACCGGAACGACGTGCTGGTGTAGGTGACGGTCGCCGTCTCAGGGATGCGGACGTGACTGGGGTAATACGTGACGGATGTGCGGTCACCCAACAGATTCGGCCGGTTGACCGGCAGGGCCCGGGCCAGAGTGGCGTCGCTGAGAGGGTACACATCGTACTTGCGGGCCTCGGCGTCGAAAACGGCCTGTAATTCGGCCAGTTTGTCCGGGTGTAGGGCGGCGAGATCGACACCCTGGCTGTAGTCGTCGACGAGGTGGTAGAGCTCCCAGCGTTCGGTCTCGCCGAACGGGTGACGACCGGTGCGCACCCAGGGCAGCCGGCCGTGGAAGCACGACGCGATCCAGCCCTGGTGGTATATCGCCCGGTTGCCGAAAATTTCGAAATACTGCGTGGTTCTGCGGCTTTCGGCATCCGGATGGTCGAAGGAGTAGCGCATGCTGACTCCCTCGACCGGCTTCTGCTCGACGCCGTTGACGCGGGCCGGCATTTCGATGCCGGCGGCTTCGAGGATGGTCGGCATCACGTCGATGACGTGGTGGAACTGACTGCGCTGCTCCCCCTTGGCCGTGATGCCGCGTGGCCATGACATGGCAAAGCCGTTGCGGGTGCCGCCGAAGTGGGAGGCCACCTGCTTCATCCACTGAAACGGGGCGTCGAGCGCCCAGGCCCAACCCACGTTGTAGTGGTTCTCGCACCGAGCTGTTCCGAAGTCATCCAGATGGGCAAGCAGCCACTCGGGGTCCTCGGGCAGACCGTTCTGAAATGAGGGTGAGCTCCATGCGCCGTGGATGGTCCCTTCCGCCGAAGCCCCATTGTCGCCGCAGATGTAGATGAACAGCGTGTTGTCCCATTGGTTCAGGTCGTCGATGGCGTCGATGACCCGTCCGATCTGCGCGTCGGTGTGGGCCAGGAAACCGGCGTAGACCTCCATCAGACGCCGGGCCACCGGCTTGTAGCGGTCGTCGTAATCCGCCCAGGCGGGGATCTGTTGCGGTCGCGGTGTCAGTCGGGTACCGGCCGGAATGATGCCCAGCTCGATCTGCCGCTCGTAGATGCTCTCGCGCAACGCATCCCAGCCGTCGTCGAACTGCCCGGCGAACCTGTCAGACCACTCCGGCCATACGTGGTGGGGGCTGTGGGTAGCACCCGGAGCGAAGTAGAGGAAGAACGGTTTACCGGGAGCCGAGGTTTGTTGACGTTTCATCCAATCGATCGCCCGGTCGGCGAGATCTTCGGTGAGGTGGTAATCGCCGCGGCCGAGATAAGGTTCGACGGGTGTGGTCTGGTCGAACAGCGCCGGCTCGTACTGCGACGTGTCGCCACCGAGGAAGCCGTAGAAGCGTTCAAAGCCCAGCCCGGTGGGCCAGCGGTCAAATGGCCCGGCGGGACCCAATTCCCACGTCGGCGTGAAGTGTGCCTTGCCGAACAATGCGGTGTTGTAGCCGTTCTGCCGCAGGATCTCCGCGACGGTGGCCGTGCTCTGCGGCAGAACGCTGTCGTAACCCGGGAATCCATAGGCGATTTCGCATATCGTACCCATGTGCGCGCTATGGTGATTACGTCCGGTCAGTAATGCGGCGCGAGTCGGCGAGCAGAGCGCTGTGGTGTGAAATTGGTTGTAGCGCAATCCGGTTTGGGCGACCCGATCGAGTGCTGGAGTCGGCACCGGACCGCCGAATGTCGATGCCGCCCCGAATCCGACATCGTCGAGCAGGACGACGACGACGTTGGGGGCGCCCTGCGGTGGATAGGTGATGGTCGGTTTGACCGGGGTGTACTCAGCGACCGACGGGCTGATCACCCCGGTAAACGGTTCAGCTATGCGCGGCAGATCGACCACTGTGCCTCCTTGTTCCCGATCGCGTGGATAGTCTCACGCGACAGGCGGAATTCGGAGAGAATTCCGCTATGCCGGCCACTTCGTTCAACGACGCCAACGCCCTCCACCGCTCGATGCGCCGCCTCGCTGCGACGAAAGCCGGCCGGGTGTTGTTCCGGCCGACGGCGCACCGACTGGACCAGCTCCTCAGCAAGCTCACCGGCGGAAGGTACAGCTTCGCCGGTGTCGCGGCCGGCCTGCCCTCGGTGATCCTGACGACTACCGGTGCCAGAACCGGACAGCCGCGCACCGTCGCCCTGCTCGGCATCCCCCATCCCGACGGTGTCGCTTTCGTGGCAGCCAATTACGGCGATGAGAAGCATCCCAGCTGGTACTACAACCTGAAGGCGAATCCGGTCGCCACGGTGGTGATCGAGGGAGACACGTGGACCGCCACGGCGCGATTGGCGAATCCCGCCGAACGTCAGGCAATTTGGTCCAAAGGCGTTGCGATTTACCCCGGTCTTGCCAAAGAACAGGAGTGGGCAGGTGAGCGTCGAATCGAGGCGTTCATTCTGCAGCGAGGCTGAACACCTCAGTGGACGCCCAGCGTGCCGTCGAGGTATTCGGTGCGACAGGCGACCCGCGCAAGTTTGCCGCTGGTGGTGCGCGGAATAGCGCCGGCCGGCAGAAAACGGACGTCGGACAGGGGCAGCCCGTGCCGGGCCAGCACCGCAGCCCGGATTGCTTCGATCGCGGGTTGCGGGTCGGCGCGGCTGGTGCCGGTAGCACGCTCGGCGATGACGACCAACCCGGCAGGCACCGCGAACGCCGTCACATATCCCCGGCGCACCAGCGGCGACGCTTCGGCGACGGTGGCTTCGATGTCTTGCGGATAGTGGTTCTTCCCGGCGATGGTGATCAGATCGGCCATCCGTCCGGTCACGTAGAGCTCACCGTCGAGATACACCGCCAGGTCGCCGGTCCGCAGCCAGTCGCCGTCGATCTTGGCGCCGGCTGCATGGCTGCCTTCGCCGAGAGTCGCGCTCAACCTGGCGCCGAACGTCCGGCGCGTCTCCGCGGGCCGCCCCCAGTAGCCGCGGCCCACATTGTCGCCCTGCAGCCAGGGTTCACCGACGTGACCATCGGGCAACTCGGCGCCGGTTTGCGGGTCCACGATCACGGCCCACAAGCTGCGTGCCACCTGACCACACGACACCTGCCCCACCGCATTGGGCGCATCAGCGGCAACCCGAACAGCCCGGCCCGCGCCCAGCTGCTCGCGGTCGAGGTAGATCACCGACGTTTCGGCCGCGTGGTCGATCGTGGCGATCATCAGCGTGGCCTCGGCAATTCCGTAGGACGGCTTGAAGGCCGTGCGCGGTAACGCATACGGCGCGAATGCCTTGTTGAAGTTCGTCACCGCGTCGATGCTGACCGGTTCGGATCCGATGATGAGCACCACGTTGGAGAGGTCGATGTCGTCACCGGCCCCGGGCAGTCCGCGTTGCGCAGTCCACTCGTAGGCGAAATTCGGTGCAGCGGTGACGACTTGGCCGATTCTCGAACTCTCCGACAAAGCCTGGATCCAGCGAAGAGGGCGGCGAACAAACGCCGTCGGGGACATCAGGGTGGTGTGTCCTCCGTAGACCGCGGGGAAGCCGATCATCGACAGACCCATGTCGTGATAGAGCGGCAACCAGCTGACCCCGTGGGTGTTCCGGTTCAGTAGATCGATCGACAAGATCATCTGCGCCAGATTGGTGGCGACCGCACGGTGCGTGATTTCCACACCGATGGGCGGTCGGGTGGCGCCCGACGTGTACTGCAGGTAAGCGACGGCATCCATGTCCAGGTGGACGGGTGCGAAGTCGCGTTCGGCTTCGTCCGGGATCTCGTCGATCAGCATCACATGCGGCCGGTCCAGCTGTGAGAGGCCGGCCAGGAACGCTTCGACGGCGTCTTTGGCCGCCGCCGTGGTGAGGATGACCGTCGGTTGAGAATCGTGCAGCGCCGTCTGCAGGCGCTCGGCGTGACCGGGCAATTCGGGTGCGAACAACGGGACCGCAATGGTGCCGGCTTTGATGGCCGCGTAATAGCCGACCACCCAATCGATGCTTTGCGGCGCCAGAATGGCCACCCGGTCACCGGGACCCGCGTGCTGCTGCACGTGCGCGGCGACGGCTCGCAAGCGAACACCGAACTCCTCCCAGGTGACCTCGTTGGCGTGCGCTTCGCCCGCGCCGCTGTAGTCCAGAAAGCGGTAGGCGACGATGTCTCCGACATATCTGATGTTGCGGTCGATCAGTGAGGTCAGCGTGGTGTCCGGCGGTAAGACGATGTTGCCGTCCGCGTCCAGGCAATCCTCGATCTGCAGCAACCCATCAGGGGCCGCGGGCGTCGACCCGGTACCGCGATTCATGCGTTTCTCCTATGTCAAGCCGCTGCCGGTTGGCAAGGCTTTTGACGGGTTTGTTGATCGGTATGCAGGTGATTGAAGACCACTCGGGCGAGCCT
>RXJD01000099.1 GCA_003987775.1 Mycobacterium sp. | reverse complement strand
CCAACTGGCCCTGGACACCGACGTCCCGGTGCGTTCCCTATTCGACACCCCCACCGTCGCCGACCTCGCCAACCACCTACACCGCCGCACAGGCCGTATCAGGCCCCCGGTGACGCCGCTGCCCCGCCCGGAGCGGATCCCGTTGTCGTATGCCCAGCAGCGCTTGTGGTTCCTCAACCAGTTCGAAGGCGAAGCCGCGACCTACAACATGCCCACCGCCTTCCGCATCAGCGGGGCGCTGGATGTCGAGGCGCTGGACGCAGCACTCGATGATGTCATCGCCCGCCATGAATCGCTGCGCACCATATTTCCCGACGTCGACGGAGTCCCGTTTCAGAAGGTGTTGCCGGCACGGGCGGGGATGTGGCGGCGAGGGGGCGCGGCAGTGATCTCGTTGCCGGAGCAGGATGTGGCCGCTGAGTTGGAGGCACTGGTTGGGTATCGCTTCGACTTGTCTGCGGAGGTCCCCATTCGTGCCCAGATCTACTCGGTGGGGCCCGAGCAGCACATGGTGGGCATCGTGGTGCACCACATCGCCTGCGATGGGTGGTCGCTGGCTCCGATGGTCCGCGATATGGGCAGGGCATATCGAGCACGGCGGCAGCGCCGGGCTCCTCAGTGGGCGCCGTTGGCCGTGCAATATGCCGACTACACGTTGTGGCAACGGGAGTGGTTGGGGTCGGAGACTGACCCGGACAGTGTGATCGCTGGGCAGTTGGGGTATTGGCGGCAGCAGTTGGCCGATTTGCCGGAGGTTGTGTCGCTGCCGGCGGATCGGGCCCGCCCGCCGGTGCCCAGTTACCGCGGCGACGGCGTCGAGGTGCGCATCGATCCGCAGCTGTGGGCGGGGGTCAAGGCGCTGGCGGCGGCGCATAACGCGACGCCCTCGATGGTGTTGCAAGCGGTCTTGGCGGTGTTGCTGCATCAGGTCGGTACAGGTGACGACATTGTGATAGGCGCGCCGATCGCTGGGCGCCTGGACGAGGCACTCGACGAGCTGGTCGGATTCTTCGTCAACACATGGGTGTTGCGGGTTGGCGTTGACTCCCGGCATCGGTTCAGCGATGTGCTCCGGCAGGTGCGTCAGAGAGCGCTCGATGCCTACAGCAACCAGGATGTGCCGTTCGAGCTGCTGGTCGAGCAGCTCAACCCGGTTCGGTCTGCGGCGCATCATCCGCTGTTTCAGGTGGCCATGGCCTTCCAGAACAACGTGCGCCCCGAGGGGGTGACGATCGACGGCGTCAGCGTCGAGGAGCTCGACGTATCCACCCGCACAGCCAAGTTCGACCTGGATTTCCAGCTGGGTGAGGCGCCGACCGAGGATCCAGCGGCCCCGATGGCTGCCGGGACGGTGTCGTATGCCACGGATTTGTTTGACCGAAACACCATCGAACGGTTGGTCACCCGGTTCATGCGGGTGGTCGAGGCGGTGGTGGCGGATGCGTCGGTGGTGGTGGGGCAGGTGTCGTTGCTGGATCGCGGTGAGCGTGATCTGGTGGTGTCGGGGTGGTCTGGTGCCGGGGTGGAGGCGCCGGTGGGTGTGGCGTTGGAGTTGTTGGCTGCGGCGGTGGCGGCTGATGCGGACGCGGTGGCGGTCATCGACGGTGCCCGACAAGTGTCGTATCGCGAGCTTGATGAGTGGTCGACCCGGCTGGCGCGGGTGTTGATCGAGGCGGGGGTGGGTCCGCAGCGCGCGGTGGGCGTAGCCGTGAACCGGTGCGCCGAACTGGTGGTGGCGTGGTGGGCGGTGGTCAAGGCCGGGGGGGTGTATGTGCCGGTGGATCGGGCCCATCCGGTCGAGCGCGTCGCCGCGGTGCTGGACGCGGTGGACGCGGTGTGCGTGCTCAGTTGCGGCGCCGGCAGCATGGCTGGGGCCGGCAGGCGCCCGGTGATCCGCCTCGATGGCCTGGACCTGTCGAGTCGCTGCGCGGATCCGATCACCGACGCCGAGCGGGTAGGGCCGCTGAGCGTGGACAACACCGCGTATGTGATCTTCACGTCGGGCTCCACCGGCATCCCCAAGGGGGTGGCAGTCGGCCACGCCGGTCTTTTGGGGGTGGCCGCGGCCCAACGCGCGCTGTTCGGGTTGGACGCCGATGCGCGGATCCTGATGGTGGCCGCGCCGACCTTTGACCTGTCGATCTTTGAATGGTTGTGGGCGGCGGGGGCGGGGGCGGCGTTGGTGGTGGCACCCCCGCAGGTGTACGCCGGGGAACTGCTGACCTGCTTGCTGCACCAGCAGCACGTCAGCGCCGCCATCTTGACCCCGACGGTGCTGGCGTCGCTGGATCGGACCCGGCTGGCCGGGCTGGAGACGCTGATCGCCGGCGCCGAACCCTGCCCGTCGGAGTTGGTGGCGGCCTGGGCGCCGGGCCGGCGCATGTTCAACGCCTATGGCCCCACCGAGGCCACCATCTGGGCCACCTGCACTGCGCTGCTGTCGGCGGGTCAGTCCGTCACCATCGGCACCCCGATCCCGGGGGTGTGCGCGCTGGTGCTCGACGCCCGGCTGGACCCGGCGCCGACCGGCGTGGTGGGTGAGTTGTATTTGGCGGGGCCCGCGCTGGCACACGGCTATGTGGGCCAGCCGCAGTTGACCGCGGAACGGTTCGTGGCCAACCCCTACGGTGCGCCAGGGGCGCGCATGTACCGCACCGGAGATCTGGTGCGCTGGACGTCCGAGGGAACCCTGGAATGCCTGGGCCGCGCCGACACCCAGGTCAAACTCCGCGGACAACGCATCGAACTCGGCGATATCGAAAACGCCCTACTGGCCTGCCCACACGTCACCCAGGCCGCCGCCACCGTGCACCACAGCCCCAACGGAGGCTCTCAACTCGTCGGCTACATCACCCTCGAGCACACCACCAGTCACGGCTCCACCTCCGTTCAAGACGCCGACATCGTCGAACAGTGGCAATGCATGTACGACGTGTTGTACGGCACCGACGTTGCGGTGTCGGAGTTCGGCATGGATTTTCGGGGCTGGAACAGCAGCTACACCGGTGAGCCGATTCCGCTTGAGGAGATGGTGGAGTGGCGTTCGGTCCTGGCGGATCGGATCATGGCCCTGCGGCCGCGGCGAGTGTTGGAGATCGGCGCGGGCTCGGGCCTGGTGCTATCCCAGATCGCCCCGCGGTGCGATCACTATGTGGCCACCGACATGTCAGCGGTGGTTATCGACCATCTCGCGCGCTCGTTGGAGGAGTTGCAGATCGCGTGGCGTGATCGGGTCCAGCTGATGACCCGGCCCGCCCACGCCACCGAGGGACTGCCGCAGGGCTACTTCGACACCATTATTCTCAACTCGGTCATCCAGTACTTCCCCAGCGTGGGGTATCTGGCCGACCTCATCGAGAAGGTCGTGGACCTGCTGGCCCCCGGTGGGGCGGTGTTCATCGGCGACGTCCGCAACCACACCCTGCAGGGCGCGTTCCACACAGCGGTCGCGCTGGCCCAGACCGACTGCCCCACCGACGGTGCCGACATCCGCCACCGAGTCCGTCGCGCCATGCTGGGCGAAGCCGAATTACTGGTGGCCCCGGAGTTTTTCACCAGCTGGGCCGCCGACCGCGCGTCGGTGGCAGGACTTGACATCGAGGTCAAGCGCGGATCGGGGGACAATGAGCTCAACCGGTACCGCTACGACGTCATCATTCACAAAACCCCCACATCGGTACGTTCGGTGGCCGCCGCACCCACCTGGGATTGGGCCGGCGCGGGCCTGAGCCGACTGCACACCCGATTGACATCGTTACGGCCGGCCGCCGTGCGCGTCACCGACATCCCCCGCGCCGGTTTGATCACCGACGTCCACGTCGAACAAGCCCTCGCCGACGGGCTGTCCCTGACAGATGCACTCACGCAATCGACCGGCCACACCGCCATTCCCGAAGAATTGCACCGCCTAGGCGAGACCACTGGCTATCACGTCGCCGTCACCTGGGGCGCCCACCCCGGCACCCTCGATGCCGTCTTCATCACCGACCCCGGCCCCCTGACGGAGGTCTATCTACCCGCCAGCGGAGGCGAGCAAGGCGCCAAGTACGCCAATGTTCCCGGAACAATCACCAAAATCCGCGTGGTGCGTCAGTGGTTGGGCGCGCGGCTGCCCGATTACATGGTGCCCGCTCAGGTGGTGGTGCTCGACGACTTCCCCTTGACTTCCTCGGGCAAGATCGACCGAAACGCCTTGCCGGCGCCGGTGTTTGCCCCCACCCCGTCCCGGTCCCCGCAGACCGGGACCGAGAAAGCCGTCGCCGAGGTGTTCGCCGAGGTCTTGGGGCTTGACCAGGTCGGGCTCGATGACGACTTCTTCGCGATGGGCGGGGACAGCATTGTGTCGATTCAGGTGGTGTCGGCGTGTCGTGCGCGCGGGGTGTGGTTCTCGCCCCGGGATGTCTTCGAGTGCCGGACGGCTGCTCGCTTGGCGGAGGTGGCCGAGGCCGCGCCGAGCGGACAGGCACTGAAGGAGTTGCCAGGCTCAGGTGTGGGCGACGTGCCGCTGACCCCGATTGTGTGGGACCTGGTGAGCCGCGGTGGCGGCTTCGACCGGTTCGTTCAGTCGGTCATGGTCCAGTTGCCGGCTGGTGTGGACCGGGCCGGGATCGTGGAGACGGTTTCGGCGGTGATGGCGCGACACGACATGCTGCGGGCACGGTTGTGGCGGGATCCGTCGCAGGGGTGGCGGATGCAGACCTGTGAGATGGGTTCGGTCGACGTGGACGCACTGCTGCACCGGGCCCCGTTTGCTGCCGATGCGCTCCCGCAGGACTTGACGTTGCTGGCCAGCCAGGCGCTGGACGCCGCAGTGGATCAGTTGGACCCGTCGGCGGGATCCGTGCTTCGGATGGTCTGGATGGATCCCGTTGGCATGCAAGGTATTTCGGATCGGTCGAGCCGACTGATCATCGTCGCGCATCATCTGGTCGTTGATGCTGTGTCGTGGCGCATCATTGTGTTTGACCTGATGCGGGCCTGGGAGCAGGTGTCCGCGGGGCGGCGCGCTGTTCTGCAGCCGGCAGGAACGTCGATGCGCCGGTGGGCTCATGGGCTTCAGGAGGCGGCCCGGCGGGGGAACTTCGACGCCGAGCTGGCGGGATGGGCCCGGATTTTAGACGGCCCCGATCCACTGATGGGACCTCGTCCGTTTGATCCGGATGTCGACGTGATGTCAACGTTGGATCGGGTGCAGCTACGGCTACCTCACGACGTGTTTGAGCCGGTGCTGACCACACTGCCGGCCTTTTTCGGAAGCGGCGTGCATGACGGATTGCTGGCGGCATTGGCGGTGGCGGTGGCGGTGTGGCGGTCGCGCCGCGCGGCCGCCGAATCCTCGGTGCTGGTTCATCTCGAAGGCCACGGGCGCGAGGAGTCCGCAGTGGCCGGTGCGGATCTGTCTCAGACGGTGGGATGGTTCACCACCGTATTCCCGGCCCGGCTGGACGTGTCCGACATCGATGTCGAGGACGTGCTGCAGGGCGGGGCGGCCGCCGGTGTACTGATCAAGTCGATCAAAGAGCAGCTGGCCGCTATCCCGAATCGTGGCATCGGCTATGGCGTTTTGCGGCATCTCACACCTGCCGGCGCCTTGCCCGACGTGGGACATCCCCAGCTCATGTTCAACTACCTCGGGCGTATCGCGGCCGCCGAATCGTCGGACGGTTCCCGCGGTGACGGCGGATGGTGGGTCGCCCCTTACTTCACTGCACTGACCAGCACACCCGACGCCGACATGCCCGTTCTGTCCACCATCCAGATCGACGCGATGGTGCTGGATGACGAATTCAGCGCCCAGATCGCTTATCCGAGAACATTGCTCGCCCGAGGCGACGTCGAAGAACTCGTCGAACTGTGGCGGGCGGTGCTGGTTGGATTGGCTCGGCACACCCAACTGCCCGGAGCCGGCGGCCACACCCCGTCAGACTTCCCGCTGGTATCGGTCGCCCAAGACGACCTGACCACCTGGGAAGCGCGTTACCCCCACCTGGTCGACATCTGGCCGTTGGCGCCGCTGCAAGCGGGCCTGTTCTTCCACGCACTGCTGGCAGAATCCTTTGTCGACGCCTACACCGTGCAAACCGTCATCGACATCGTCGGCGACGTCGACATCACCCGGTTGCGCACTGCCGCGCAAGGCATCATCGACCGCCACGACAACTTGCGCACGGCGTTCGTTACGACCGCGCACGGCACCGCGGTGCAGGTCGTCCTCGCACACGTCGAGGTACCGTGGCGCGACCTGGACTTCACCGGCTCGGCTAGCCCGGACGAGGAATTCAGCCGATTCACCCAGTCCGACCGGCTGCAACAGTTCGACCTCACCACCCCACCGCTGCTGCGTTTCACCCTGGTAACCAGGGGACACAACAAGTCGGCGCTGGTCATCACCCACCACCACATCGTGCTCGACGGCTGGTCCTCGCCGCTGCTGCTGCAAGAATTCCTCGCCCTCTATGCCGCCGATGGCGACCATTCAGCGCTGCCACCGTCCCGGCCGTTCCGCGACTACCTCGAGTGGGTCGCCCTGGCCGACACCGAGCAATCAGCACAGGCATGGCGTCACGCCCTGGCCGGGTCAGACGAACCCACCATGCTCGCCCCGATCGATCCGGCTCGCCGAATCGCTTCTGTCCCAGCCAAACATGTCCTGGAGTACGACGACCAGCACAGCTCCCGCATGGCAGACTTCGCCGGGCGAACCGGGGTTACCCTCAACACGGTCATCCAACTGGCGTGGGCGATCGTACTGAGCCACCTGACCGGACGCGACGACGTCGTCTTCGGGGTCACCGTCTCCGGACGCCCCGCGGGACTGCCCGGCTTTGACACCATGATCGGCCTCCTCATCAACACCGTGCCCGCTCGCGTACGCGTCATCCCGGCTGAGACCGTTACCGCCGCACTGCACCGCCTGCAATCCGAACAAGCGGCCCTGATCGACCACCACCATCGCAGGCTGTCGGACATCCAGCACCTCGCCGGCCCCGGAGCAATGTTCGACACTGCCATAGCTTTCGAGTCCTACCCCGTCAACACCACCGCCCTCCAACAGATTCTGGAATCCATCGATGATCTGGATCTGCAGGGGTTCACCGTGGCGGACGCGACGCACTACCCACTGAGCTTGGCGGTCAGCTACGACGCTCGGTTGCGGGTTGAGTTCAGTTACCTCACCGAGGTTTTCGATGCAGCCGCCGTCGAGCGGATTGCCGGTTTCTACCGACACGTCCTCGAGGCGGTGGTGGCGGATGCGTCGGTGGTGGTGGGTGAGGTGTCGTTGTTGGGTGGTGGTGAGCGGGATTTGGTGTTGGGGGGGTGGTCTGGTGCCGGGGTTCGGGCGCCGGTGGGGATGGTGG
>RXJD01000103.1 GCA_003987775.1 Mycobacterium sp. | reverse complement strand
GGCCGCGCCAAGCTCGACCTCCTGCGTCGCCGCTTCCTCCTCGCAGCGTGATCCACCAAACCCGACGAAGAGCCACTTCAGTGGGGGCGGATCACCTGTTCGCGCAGCACCGCGATGATCTGCTCCTCGCTGAACCTGGTCTTCTTCACGTCCGTCTCCTCACGAAGGCGGACTCTAGCTCAAACTGGCGGAGTTTCAGGGGAGCACGTCAGGTCGAGGAAAGAGCCTGCCGTTAGGGCATGAACACCGATTCTAAGTTCTCCCTCTTCGCCGCGCGCTTGCGTCCGCGCCATCTTGACGGCGTTGTCCAGAATTCCCAGGGCTTCATGCACCTGATCCAAAAAGCGGCGTCCTGCCGCGGTTACACGAACTCCGCGCGTGTTGCGGTCGAAAAGCACGATACCAAGCTCGTCCTCCAGCGCTTTGACCCTCGAACTGACGCTAGATTGGCTGACGCCAAGCACTCTGGCAGCCCGATGAAAGCTCAAATGCTCCGCAACGGCTAAGACTTGAATGAGAGCCGTCATCGGAAATCGGCCACTTAGAAATCTAGGGAATGTTGTTACTGCTTCATTCTGCCTGTTCATTCTATGTCGTCGCATACCTATCCCATTATGAACTTGCCGCACCTTGGTGACGACGGGCGTTTGCGTCATCAGGCAAGGCGGCTGTCGTGGCGCCATGATTTAAAGATGCGCGTTGAAACGGGGCACGACGTAGGTGCCAAGCTCCTCGACCACCTCGGGGGCGGGGCGGCGGCCATATTTGAGGTTGAGGATGATGTGATCGACGCCAATCGTTTCCAGCGTTTCCAGAAGCGTCAGCAGATGGTCGCGTCCCAGCCTGAAGCCCAGGTGGATCGGTGACGGGGGCGTGGCCGGATGTGCGTCGAGATCGATATAGAGCGACTGAAAAAACGGCTTGTAGGTCTCGCCGACCTGCGCCTTGACCGACTCCCGCCAATTCTGCACGAACAGTTGCTGTGCCTGGGGCGGCCGCGGGTAAGTCATCCATCCGCTGCTCTCCCGCGCGATCCAGTCCAGGGATTGGCGGCTGTTCCCCGTCACGAAGAAGGGGATTTCGTTCGTGGTAGGCTTCGGGATCAGGTCGGCGCCTGCCAGCAGGCCACGGCTCCACTGTAACGGCTCGAAGCTGGTGCTCTGCACTCGGCGGATAATGTCGAGATTTTCACGGAAGACGTCGCCCCGCTGGTCCGGGTCCACGCCGAAGGCGGGAAATTCCACCGGGCGATCGCCTGTGGCGACTCCCAGGAGCAGGCGACCATCACTCAGCCGGTCTACGCTCGCGGCGGCTTTGGCCGTATGAAGCGGATGGCGCAGCGGGATCGCGATCGATGCGGTCCCGAGTGCGATCCTTGAGGTCCGGGCAGCGATGAAGCCGAGATAGACCCACGGATCGAAGACCTGTCCCACGTCGCCGAAACTCGGATCGCGCAAGGGTACGTCCCGGAACCAGAGCGTGGAGAAGCCAAGCTCTTCCGCGCAATTGGCCAGCTCGACCTGGCTGAGCATGGCCGGAGCATCGCCCTGGAACGCCTCAATAGGGAAGAATAGCCCTAGGCTAAGATGGCCAGCCTTGAAGGTGTAGCGGAACCCGCGATGCTGTTGGCAGGGAATAGTATTGGGCTGATACATCTTTATTTCCTTGATGGTTAGCTTCTCCGGCACGCGCATCGTCAAATCAGGGCTTCAAGGTTTTCTAGGTAGGTCGAGATGTTTTCCTCATGGCGCTTGTAATAGGTCCAGGGACCGACACGCTTTGATGTGACCAGTCGGGCGCGCTGCAACGACGCCAGATACAGGGACACCGTCGACTGGGAGAGGCCGACCCGATCCTGGATGGCGCTCACGCAAACACCGACCTGTTCGGGATCGACTTCCTGCCCCGGAAAATTCTCGCGAGGGTTCTTCAACCAGCCGAGGATTGCGAGGCGGGTCGGGTTATCCAGAGCCTTCAGGGTATCGCTGACGTTCGTATTCATCGGTACGCGCCATCTCGTTCCCGGCGGCCGCAGGCGGAAGCGCGAGCCGCGTCCAGAGGTCCGGACGCGGCTCGCAAGCTCACGACTGGTAGGTGCGATAGTCGGTGTAGCCCTTGTCGGTGCCGCCATACATGGTTGCCGGATCTACCGGGGTCAGCGGCCAGTTGTTGGCGATGCGCTTGGGCAGATCAGGGTTCGCGATGAAGGGACGGCCGAATGCAATCAGGTCGCCCCAGCCAGACTCTATCACCCGCACGCCGCGCTCTGCGGTATATTTTCCGGCATAGATCACCCTGCCGCTAAAATTCTTCCGCACATCCTCGCGAAATGTCTCAGGCAGTTCAGGCGCATTGTCCCAGTCAGCTTCGGCGAGCGAGACGTAGGCGATCCCGATGTCTTCGAGAACCTTGATGGCTTCGATATAGGTCGCGTGGGGATCGTCCTCGACGAGGCCGAGATAGACGCGATCCTCTTGGGTGGTCGCGAACAACGGCGCAAATCGCACCCCTACCCGATCCTTGCCGACGACATCGGCGACTGCCTGCGTCACTTCACGCAGGAACCTCAGGCGGTTCTCCAGGGAACCGCCATATTCGTCGTCGCGCCGGTTGGTGTGGGCGGATATGAACTGGTTCACCAGATAGCCGTTCGCGCAGTGGATCTCGACGCCATCGAAACCGGCTTCGAGTGCATTGCGTGCCGCCTGCGCATAGAGCTGCACCAGCTCCTTGACCTCTGCGGTGGTCAGCGCGCGAGGAATTGACGGCTCTGCCAATGCGCCCTCACCGGGGCCAGTTTCAATGAACACCTTGACGGCGTTCGCGGCGATCGCCGACGGCGCGACAGGCGCTGCTCCCCCCGGTTGCAGCGAGGTATGGGAAACACGGCCTACATGCCAAAGCTGGAGGAAAATAATCCCGCCTTCGGCATGCACCGTGTCGGTCACCTTGCGCCATCCCGCGATCTGTTCCGGGCTGTGGATGCCCGGCGTCCAGGCATAGCCCTGGCCGCGAGGCTCGATCTGCGTACCTTCGGTCACCATGAACCCGGCGCCGGTGCGCTGACGGTAATAGGCGGCCATGAGGTCGTTGGGGATATTTCCCGGCTGCGAGCTGCGCGAACGCGTGAGCGGCGGGAGGACGATCCGATTGCGCAGGGTGTACGGACCTAATCCAACGCTGTCGAAAAGAACCGAGTTCTTCATTTCATTACTCCTAAATATCGCGATTTATAGATGTGCAAGGCAGTAAAATGCTTGCAACCACTGGATTTCAGTACAGTCCGAAGGGCGCCTCGTTGAGGCTCACAATGATGTTCTTCTTCTGGCTGTAGGCGTCCAGCATGGACTTGTGGGTCTCACGGCCGATGCCCGACTTCTTGTAGCCGCCGAACGGGGCATGCGCCGGAAGTTCATGATAGGTGTTGACCCACATGCGGCCCGTCTCTACCGCGCGCGCCACCCGGATCGCCCGGTTGATGTCCTGGGTCCAGACGCCGCCGGCCAGGCCATAGTCCGACGCATTGGCCAGCGCGATGACCTCATCCTCGTCCTTGAACGGCAGCACGACGACCACCGGGCCAAATATCTCCTCCTGGGCGACGCGCATGTCGTTGCGGACATCGACGATGATCGTCGGCTGGATGAAGAAACCGGCGTCATAGCCGCTGCCGGTCAGACGGTTGCCGCCGGTCAGGATGCGCGCGCCTTCTTCGGTGGCGAGCTTGATATAGCCCATGATGCGGTCGGTCTGGGTCTGGCTGACCTGCGCGCCCATCTGGGTTTTCTCATCAAGCGGATCGCCTACGCGGACCTTCTCGAACCGCTCCTTCAGTTCATCGACGAAGCGATCATAGATCGATTCATGGACGAACAGCCGGGCGCCGGACTCGCAGACCTCACCCTGGTTCCAGAGGATGCCCAGGGCGGCAGCCTCCACCGCGCGATCCCAATTGGCATCGGGGAAGACGATGTTGGCGGACTTGCCGCCCAATTCGAGCGTCGCGGGGATGAGCTTTTTGGCGGCGGCTTCCGCCACAATCCCACCGACGCGGGTCGAGCCGGTGAAGGCCAGCTTGGCGACCTGAGGATGGTCGAGGATCGCTTGCCCGGCCACGGCACCAGTGCCCGAGACAATGTTGACCACGCCGGCCGGCAGCACCTGGGCGAAGATCTTGGCGAGTTCGAGGATCGTGACCGGCGTCATCTCGGACGGCTTGATAACCACCGTGTTGCCCGTCGCGATCGCCGGCGCGATCTTCCAGGCCGCCATCAACAGGGGGAAGTTCCAGGGAATGACCTGCCCGACGACGCCGATCGGTTCGTTGATCGTCAGACTCATCGTCTGCTCATCGATCATCGCCACTTCGTCCGAATGGCTGCGGATCACGCCGGCGAAATAGCGGAAATGGTCGATCGCGAGCGACACGTCGAGCCGGGCTTCGCGGACGGGCTTGCCGACATCCATGCTCTCGAGAACGACGAAGCGTTCGGCATCGGCCTCGAACAGATCGGCGATCTTGAGGAGCGCATTCGCTCGATCGGTCACCGAGGTCTTGCGCCAGGTCTGGAAGGCGCGGGCAGCGGCCTGGACGGCGCGATCGACATCGGCGGCCGTGCCGTTCGCGGTGCGCGTCAGATAGGCGCCATTGGCGGGATTGATACTCTCGATCGTCTCGCCATTTTCGCCATCGACCCATTGGTTGTCGATGAAATGACCATAGCTATCATCGGGAGCGTAGGTCGCTGCGGTTTTGTTTAGCATCAGCACTGTGCATCTCCTTTGGTGCGGAAGTGGTGCTGACAAAGTAGAGTTATATCGAGAAATGTCAATATCGCGATGTTGCGATATTGCGATGCAGGGTCTGTTGAGAGCCTCGCCGTACTCAGAAATCCGGGTATGCATCTGAATATCATAGGCAAATTATCCTCCCGACCGACCGTCCAGCATTCTTGTCCCGAGCGACAAGCCTTCAGTGCCCCCTCAATCATTGCCACGTTAGAAGATCGGGGCAGCCGACCGCGGAGGGCCGCCATGTCGTCGGATCGGGACGCAATGCGTTGCTGCGAGGGAATGACCCTGACTTTCATTGCCTGGGTCGTGTTTTGAAATGAGACTTCAAGCCGGCTGCCCGGTGTCGTTCCGACCCACCAGACAGACGCCTTGCCATGGCGTCAGTGCGGCTTGCCGCACGGCCTGCGCAAAATCCGCGTAGCTGGGCGAGGATCGCAGGAAATCTGATTCATCACACTGTGCGGGCCAGCGGGCGATATGGCCGGTGCGTGGCCCCTCGGGATCGAAGCGCGGAGGCGGCACCAGATACGCCCATCCATAGGCGTGCTCACGCTCCTCCAGGTGATCGCGCAACAGGGCGTGGGCACGGCCGCGCGGAAGGGTGACCGGCGGAAAGGATGGAGATTGCCAGAAGCGGCGGCCGTCCGGCAATCGCACCGTGCCGGCCCCACCGACGATGACGACCTGGATCGGCTGCTCCTGCCCAAGGTCCGCCACGGACTTCATGATACGCTCGTGGAAATCGAGGACCGCACTCGGCTCAATTTCGCCACGCAGGCGCACGGCATTGACGATGATCGTGCAGCCCTCGACAGCGGCGGTAATCGAACGGGATCATCGATGTCGACTGGCGCGACACGAATATGTCCATTAGTCGCCTTCAACGCGGCCATTCGGCAAAGCCAGAAACCGAAACGCTTGCCACTCCAGCACCCTGGCGGCATCAGAGCCCGGATGGCTAGTGAGATATTGCAATATTGCAAAATATAATTATATAAACGAACATGAGCATCGATATCAGTGAAGCACTCAAGGCCTTGGACAATCCCGCCCGGCTCGCAATCCTGGCGAAGCTCAAGGACCCGCGAAAAAGTTACCCTGAACAGGACGTTGATCCTGAGCAGGTTGGCGTCTGCGTGAGCATCATTCAGGAACAGGCTGGCCTGTCCCAGTCCACCGTTTCTCTGTACCTAACCGCTTTGCAGCGCGCCAAGCTGGTGACCTCGCAGCGCATCGGACCCTGGACCTATTACAAGCGCCACGAGGAGAATATCGCGGCCCTCCTGAAGGAACTGCGCGACCTAATCTGAGCGGCGCGCTCCGGCGCCGCTCCATCCCCATCTGATCAGTTCCGATCGATCTCAACGACCAGACGCCCGCGCACCTTCCCCGCGAGAATGTCGGCTCCGGCCGCGATGGTATCTTCCAGACGGATGGTCGAGGTGATCCCGGCAAGTTTGCCGCGATCGAGGTCGGTCGCAAGGCGTGCCCAGGCTTCAACGCGACGCGGCTTCGGGCACATGACGGAATCGATGCCGAGCAGCGAGACACCGCGCAGGATGAAGGGCGCCACCGAGGCAGGGAGATCCATCCCCTGCGCGAGGCCGCATGCGGTGACGGCACCGCCATATCTGGTCATCGACAGGACGTTGGCCAGAGTATGCGATCCCACACAATCGACGCCGGCGATCCAGCGCTCCTTGCCCAGTGGCCGCCCGGCGCCAGAGAGTTCGTTGCGATCGATGATCTCGGTCGCGCCGAGGCTTTTGAGATAGTCCGCCTCTTTGGCCCGGCCCGTCGACGCGATGACGTGCCATCCAGCCTTGGCGAGCAGGGCAATCGCGACCGAGCCGACGCCACCGGCCGCACCTGTGACGACGACAGGCCCGTCAGTCGGCTTCAGTCCATGTTTCTCAAGGGCAAGCACGCTGAGCATGGCGGTATAGCCCGCGGTGCCGATCGCCATCGCTTCGGCAGGCGTCAGGCCGTCCGGTAGCGGCACCAGCCAATCGCCTTTCACGCGGCTCTTTTCCGCATAGGCGCCCAGATGCGTTTCCCCCGTGCCCCAACCGTTGAGGATAACGCGATCTCCGGCCCGGAAGTCGGGATTGCTGGATATCTCGACCACCCCGGCGCAGTCGATGCCGGGGATCATGGGAAAGCGTCGCACGACCGGGCTCTTTCCGGTCAAGGCAAGGCCGTCCTTGTAGTTCACCGTCGAATGCGTCACTCGGAGAGTGACATCACCCTCCATCAGGTCGGCTTCGCTGAAATCTTTCAGCGTGACGGTTTGGCCCGTGTCGTTCTTCTCAATCACGACCGCACGAAATATGCTCATGGTTGGGTTCCTTCCTAATAATTAGACCGATCGACTAGTATTATTCAAAAAAGGGGTCACGTTCGGATGACCCTGACCCAGCAAAGTGGTCCGCGCTGAGCGCAAGTTTTTCGGGCATCTTGAACCCTGAAGGTGGGAGGATGCCATGCCTCGCAAACGCTTCACGAACGAACAGATCGCCTTTGCCCTGCGGCAGGCGGAGAATGGCGGCACGGTGGACGAAGTCTGCCGGAAGATGGGTGTATCCGAGCCGACGTTTTACCGTTGGAAGAAGCAGTTCGTCGGCATGGGCGTGCCTGAGATTCGGCGGTTGAAGCAGTTGGAGGACGAGAACGGCAAGCTCAAGCGGTTGGTCGCAGACCTGACGCTGGACCGCTCGATGCTGCAGGACGTGC
>RXJD01000058.1 GCA_003987775.1 Mycobacterium sp. | reverse complement strand
TCGCCTGCCCACCAGACAACCGCCTCGTCGAACTCCACAAATACACCACCCGCCGCAACATCCACGGCATCGCCGAATGGATCCCACCCAAACACCTAGACTTCGGGCGTCCCCGCACCAACTGCATGCACCACCCGGAACGGCCACTGAAGCCAGAGGCGGACGAACCTTAGCCGGCTTCAGCGTCGCTTTCCTCGACGATGCGCAGCGCTGCCCTCGGACACTGTTCGACCGCGGCCCGCACGTCGATCTCGCGATCCGGCGGCACCGGGCCGTCGGCAATCTGCACCACGTCCTCATCCCCCAGCTCGAAGGTGTCCGGGGCAATGGATTCACAGAACCCGTTGGCCTCGCACATATCTGCGTCAACGATCACCCGCATCAGAAGATGTCCTTCCTACTCAAAGCCCCACCGGACGGGTCCCGATCACCCCGCTGGCCGCGAGATGCGCGAGGTCCTGCTCTGTCAGCCCACACTGACCACGCAGCACGTCTTCATTGTGCTCGCCGAGCGTCGGCGGCGGACGCAACAGCCACTGCTGTTGGCCGTCCAGCAAGGCGAACGGTGGCGTGGGATAGAGACCGGGACCTGTCCGCGGATGATGCAGCGACTCGAAAAAACCACGGGCGCGCAGCTGGGGATTATCGGTGACCAACGACGGCGAACCAACGGGCGCGGCCGGAACACCGGCCGCCGCCAACGCTTCCACCGTCGCCTCGAGCGGTTGCGCGGCGAACCAGTCCTGCAGCACGCGGTCGATCTCGTCGGCCCGTTCGCGGCGCCCGGCCTCGCTGGTCAATCCCTCATCCCGCAACGTGCCGGTCACATCCACCAGCGCGGCCCATTGCCGGTCATCACAGACGCTGACGGCGATCCAGTCGTCCTCGCCCGTGCACCGGTAAATGTTCTGCAGGGCCCCACCCTGACCCCTATTTCCTCTTCGGCTCAATGTCTTCCCGAAGACCTCGGCCTCGATCGGCTGTATTGCGGTGGTATTCAGCACGGTTTCCAGCATCGGTAACTCCACCTGCTGGCCAGTGCCGGTGCGCTCGGCGAAATGCAGCGCGGCCAGTACCGCGAACGCCGCGTGAACACCGGCCAGTGGGTCGCAGGCACCGCGCGGTGTCACCGGAGGCGTTTCAGGCAAGCCGGTGACCCAGGTGAGTCCGCCGATCTGTTCCATGGTGGGGGCGAATCCCACCCGCTCGCGCCACGGTCCGGCCAGGCCGAAGGCCGGCATCCGGGTGACGACCAGGCGCGGGTTGATCTTCAGCAGCACATCGGCGGTGAGGCCGAAGTGATCCATCACGCGTGGCGAGAAGTTCTCGATCACCACATCGGCCTGGGCGACCAGGGTGCGGAACAGGCCGCGGCCTTCTTCGCTCCCCAAATCCATTGTGACAGAACGTTTGTTGGTGTTCATCGCATGAAACACCCAGCCGTATTCCCACCAGTCGTCCACGTCGGTGCGCATGCCGCCGGAATACCGGATACCGTCCGGACGCTGAATGGACTCCACCTTCACCACGTCGGCGCCGAACGCCGCAAGCAGGTGGGTGGCCGCCGGCCCGGCCCAGAAAGCGGTCAGGTCCACGATGCGCACACCCTGCAGCGGCAGCCCGTCAGCCCCAGCCGAGCCCCCGTATTCCCGCTGCCGCCAAGGTGATTCGTCATTGTCCGCGCCCAGGCCCGGGGCGGCCCGTAGCGGTGCGGGCCCGCACTCCGCCATCAACCACGGCGGACGCGGCTGATGGAATCCCGCGGGGTTGCTGACGAATACCCCCCGTTCGGTCATGTACTCCATGTCCCGGATCGTGGCGCCGTTGCCCAGGGCCGCGATCGGCAGCCGAAAGAGCTGGCCCAGTTCGACGATCTCCGCGACGGTGCGCTCGGCCATCCATGGGCCGATCGACTCGTAGATGAAGTCGCGGTACTCCCAGCGGCCGATCTGGAAGCGGAGTTGCGGAATCTCCTCGAATTGCGGGCATTCGACCATCGCCGCGAAGTCCAGCCATTGCTGACCGGTGACCATCGTGATGCCGACATAACCGTCTTTGGCCGGCACGATCGACGGCACTTCCAGCGTCCGGCGGACAGGCGGGACGCGCAGCAACTGGGAGTGCAGCCATTCGCTGCTCTGCATCGCGGTGATGGCCTCGAGCATGGACAGGTCGAGGTGTTCACCCGGACCGCCCCGCTCCACGCGCCGGCGGACGGCAAGCGCGCCGAACGCCGCGTACACGCCGCCCATGTATTCCCCGAGGTCGCCGCCGATCGAGATCGGCGGCCCGGCCGGATCCCCCCGGAATCCGGTGCAACCCGACCAGGCTTGCAGGGTGAATTCGGTGGCGGCGCGGTCGGCGAACGGTCCGGTCCAGCCGAAGTCGGAGATGGTGACGATAACCGCCCGCGGCATATCCGCCAGCAATCGCTGGGGATCGATGCCCAGTTCGGCGGCCCGGGCGGGCGCCAAAGCCACGATGACCACGTCGGCCCCGGTCAGAGCTTGCAATCGCTGTGATTCCGGCGACAGGCTGTGTTTGCCGGCATTGAGATAGCAGAACAGCGGCGAGGCGTGACCGGGCGGCACCGGCGAGCAGGTCGCCGAATAGCTCCGCAGCGGATCCCCTTGCGGCGGTTCCACTTTGCGGACCTCCGCACCGGCGTCCACTAACAGCTTCCCGCAGTAGCTGCCGGCCAGTCGGTCACTGATCTCGACGACCCGCAATTCCGCCAGGGGCGTCGGCCGGTTATCGGCCTGGTGACTCACGCGGCTATTTATACCATTACTGCTAAAATAGCTAAGCCAACCGAGTTCGCGGGTCAGTCACCGTGCGCTCTCTCCTGCTGCAGGTTGCGAGGAACCGGATGACCGCCTTGGGCATTGGACCCGACGCCCGTCGCCGACTCTCGGCGCCCAGGATTGCCGAAATCGTAGCCGACGAACTGCGTCGTCAGATCATCGATGGTGAACTGGCCGACGGCGACCTGCTACCGCGGCAGGAAGTGCTCGTCGACCAGTTCAAGGTCAGTCTGGTGTCGTTGCGCGAGGCCCTGCGGATCCTGGAGACCGAAGGACTGGTCTCGGTACGCAGGGGAAACCGCGGTGGCGCCGTCGTCCATGCGCCCGCCAAGACCAGCGCCGCCTACATGCTGGGCCTGGTCCTGCAGAGCGAGTCGGTCGCGGTCAGCGACCTGGGCGCGGCGTTGCAGGAACTCGAGCCGGCCTGCGCCGCGCTGGCCGCCCAGCGGCCCGACCGCGCCGACACGTTGGTGCCCGAACTCAAACGGGTCAACGACGCTATGGCCGAAAACCTGGAAGACGGGCGGTTGTTCACCGAGATCGGTCGCGAGTTCCACAATCTGATCGTCCGCGGCTGCGGCAACCACACCATCATCGCCGTCGTCGGCAGCCTGGAAACGTTGTGGAGCAGCCACGAACAACAGTGGGCCGACGAGAGTTCCGCGCGCGGCACCTATCCTTCGCTCACCAAGCGGCGCGCGGCGCTCAACACCCACATCAAGCTCACCGAGACGATCGCCGAGGGCGACGTCGACCGAGCCCGTCGCATCGCCGGGCGCCACCTCGCCGACACCCAGACCTATGTGCTGTCCGGCCGTCCCGAACAACGCATCTACGCACTGTCCCCGCAAGCGTTGTCGCGTCCGCGGGATGTCCGCCGCCCTTGACGACGCCGCGCACCGCGTTGGTCACCGGCGGCAGCGGTGGCATCGGAAAAGGCTGCGCCGCCAAGCTGAGTGAACTCGGCTACGACGTGGTCGTGGTCGCGCGCCGGGCCGGCCCGCTGCATGCCGCGGCGCACGAGATCGGCGCTCGCGCCATCGTCGCCGACGCATCCGACCCGGACGAATTCGCTGCTGCGATAAGCCCACTGGAGCACATCGACCTCGTCGTTCACGCCGCCGGTGCGCTGGGCGGAACCTATGCGCGCAAGCAGACATTCGAGCAGTGGCGCACCATCATCGCGGCCAACCTGGACTCCTGCTTCGTGGTGACCTCCGCGGTGCTGCCGCGGATGCGCCCGGGGTCACGCCTGATCTTCATCTCCTCGTCAGCATCGCATGAGCCGATGATGGCGCGGACCGCGTACTCGGCGTCCAAGGCCGGCATGAACGCCTTCGCCCGTGCCTTGGCGATGGAAGTCGACCGGGACGGCATCGCCGTGCATCTGGTGACGCCGGGTCCGGTGGAAACCGAGATGCTGCGGGATGTTCCGTTCGAGATGTTCGCGATTCAGGTGTCCGACATCGCCAACGCGGTGGCATGGCTGGACACCGTCGATCCCTCGGTCGACCTCCCGGAGATCAGGCTCAGTGCGGTGCAGCGCGGGCCCTATGCCCGGCCGCCGGTGGTGCCTACCGAAGTGCACCGGCGCCGTTCGGGAAGTTCCTGATCACCGATTCGCCGAACTCTTCGAGGGTCCCCGGTGCCGCAAAGTCGGCAAACCAGACGTAGTACCGTTCCACCCGCTGGGCGGCCAGGCCCGCGAAATGGGCGATCAGCTCTCCGGCGTCGCCACAGACCAGACCTGACCCCAAATGGCCGAAGCGCCGGACACTCACCTCGCGCACGGTCGCGGGATCAGATCCCGCACGCGCAAAGCCGACCATCTGCTGCACCGATATGCGGGCCGATCCGGTGGACCCCGCCAGCCGCGGCAGCCGGTCCAGGTGATTGGCCTGTAGGTTCCACCAATCCGCATACTCGGCAACGAGTTTCATCATCCGAGGACCGCTGCCGCCGAGCACCAGCGGTATCGGGTGTGCCGGCCCCGGATGTTGGTCCCCGGCCCAGTACCGGCTGATCAACTCCAGATGGCGGCCGAGTTGCTCGACGCGAGCGACCGGATCCTGCTGACCGACATTGAATTTGGCGAACTCTGCGGGCCAGGAGCCGGACCCGAGGCCGAGGTCGAAGCGACCGTCGGAGGCGGCGGACAGCGTGACGGCCTGCTTGGCCAGCACCGCCGGATGCCGGAACGCGTCACACAGCACCAGGTGTCCGATGCGCAGCCGTTGAGTCTTGGCTGCGACCCAACTGGCAACGCCCATTGCCTCCCAGATGTTTTCGTCGGGCTGACCTGGCGCCTCGAGATGGTCGATGAACGCGATGCCGTCGAAACCGGCCGCCTCTGCGCGCTGAGCCCGCTCCACGATGTCGGCCACCGGCAATCGGACCTGCGGCAGGAACAGATACCACTCGACCATCCGACCACCTAAGCATGTTCGCCGCCGGCTGCGATTGCGTGCCGCTCGCTAGTTTACTATTTTTATTATGTTAGGGGTCTTATGGATGTTGGTCTGACTTCGGAGCAGCTGGAGCTGCGCGACACCGTGCGCGCCATCCTGCGCGCCGAGTGTCCCCCCGACGCCGCCCGCCAGGCGAGCGAGGATCCGGAACGCTGGCGCGCCCTGTGGAAGACGTTCGTCGACCTGGGCTGGACTGAACTGGCTGCCTATGAGGCCGACAGCGAGTTCGGACCGGTGGAACTGACGGTGGTGCTTGAAGAATGCGGCGCTGCGCTCGCGCCGGTTCCGTTGCTGAGCAGTGTGGGCCTGGCCGCCGGCGTTCTCCACGCGGCCGGCCCGCAGATCGGCGAGGTGCTTGCCGAGATCTCCTCGGGCGTGGTCGCAACTCTGGCGGTGCACTCTCCCGGCGTCCGGCTGCCGGGCGCCCCCATGGCGTTGCGCGACGGCCGGCTGCGCGGACGGGCGGTCGCCGTCCCCAACGCAGCCCGCGCTGAGCTGATCGTCACCCTCGCCGACGCCGACGCCGGCCCGGTGGCCGCGGTCGTGCGCGCCGGTGACGGCGTCACGGTGACGACCGGCGAGTCCACCGACCCCGCGCTGCCCGTCGTCGACGTCGAGATCGACGCCGCTCCCCTGGCCGTCGTGCCGGTGGAATCCATCGAAGCCGCTCTGGCGGCACCGCTGCTGGCGATTGCTGCGGACCTGGTCGGCGTGGCCGCGGCAGCCCTGCGACGCTCCGTGGAACACGCCAAGACGCGGCGTCAGTTCGGCAGCCCCATCGGCGCTTTCCAGGGCGTCAAACACGCATTGGCGGACAACTACGTCGGCGTCGAACGCGCCCGCAGTCTCACCTACGCGGCCGCGGCCCAACTCGGCACCGCTGACCTTGACTGGACCACGGCCGCGCTGGCCAAGGCCGCGGCCGCGGATGCCGCGAGCGCCTGCGCGCGCACCATGGTCCAGGTGCACGGCGCGCTGGGACAGACCTGGGAGCACGATTCGCACCTCTACGTTCGGCGCGCCTGGCAGGGGGCGGCAATGCTGGGCGACAGCCGCTCGCTCTACCACGAGGTAGGCCGCCGGTTCGCGGAAGGCACGAAATGACCTCCATCACGGCAGAATTCGGCGCCTGGTTGAGCGACTTCCTGCCGGAGGACTATTACCGGCGCTATCGCGAGTACCGCTGGGACATCCCATTGCGGCGCGACTATCAGCGGGCGGCGTTCGAAGCCGGCTGGCTGCAACCCACCTGGCCCCGCGAACACGGCGGCCGGTCCCTGGGTTTGCGCGACGCGATGGAGATACGCATCGAAGCCGCGGTACGGTCGGCGCCGAAGCTACCCAATATCCAGGGCCCCGGTGTCGCCGCGCCCGGGATTCGCCAGTTCGGCACACCCGAGCAGATCGACCGCCTGCTGGTGCCGTTGCTGCGGGGTGACGAATGGTGGGCTCTGGGCATGTCCGAGCCGGAAGCCGGTTCGGACTTCGCCGGCCTGCGCACCCGCGCCGAGCGTGACGGTGACATGTTCCGGGTCAACGGTCACAAGATCTGGACCACCCAGGCCCACGAATCACGCTGGTGCACCCTGTATGTCCGTACCGACCCGGAGGCGCCCAAGCACCGCGGCATCTCGTGTCTGATTCTCGACCTGGCGTCACCCGGTGTGCGGATCGAGCCCATCCGAATGTCGTCGATCTCCGATGAGACGTTCTGCGAGGTCTTCCTCGACGACGTCGAGGTGCCGGTGGCGAACCTGCTGGGTCCCCTGCACGGCGGTTGGGCAGTCGCGATGTCGTCGTTGCATCATGAGCGCCAAATGATCTGGATCATGAACTGGGTCGAGATCAAGCGCGGCCTGGACTCGGCCCGGGCGCACGCGACCGATGACCTGTACACCGAACTGGGCACGCTGATCGCCGACGCCGAAGCGTTGCGAGCCACCGGATACCGCGCCCTGGACAACGAGCTCGCCGGCCGGCCCAGCCCAGAGGCCGACATCATGAAATTGCTCGGATCGGTCACCTTGCAGCGTGTTTGGGAACTCAGCGCGGCCGCGGCGGGCCCGGCTTCGACGGCCGACCCGGACCTGTTGTTCGAACGGCAGGACGCCCTGGCCGCGACCATCTACGGCGGGACCTCCGAGGTTCAGCGCAACATCATCGCCGAGCGGCTGCTCGGGCTGCCGAAGGGATGACCACGATGGATTACGACCTCGGTGACGACGCGGGCGAACTGCGAAACCGGTTGCGGCAGCTGATCGCCGAACACATCCCAGCTGACTTCCTGGGTGCCTGCACCGACGACCCCGACGACCTCGCCACCACCGAATCCTTCTGCAAGTTGCTGGCCGCCGAGGGGCTGCTGGCCCTGGCATGGCCGAAAGAGCACGGGGGCGGCGGTGGTTCAATCTGGCAACAGACGGTGCTGCGCGAAGAGATGTGGGCCAACTACGAGCCCCGCGGACCGCAGTACATGGGGATCAACTGGGTCGGCCCGGCGATCATGCGCTACGGAACCGCCGAGCAGAAGGCCAAACACCTGTCCGGGATCGCGTCCGGGGAGGTGATCTGGTGCCAGGGCTTCTCCGAACCCGAAGCCGGAACCGACCTCGCGTCGTTGCGCACCCGCGCCGTTCCCGATGGTGACGGGTGGCGGATCACCGGCCAGAAGGTGTGGACGTCGTATGCCCGGATGGCGTCCTGGTGCGTGCTGGCCGCCTGCACCCACCCGGATGCGCCGAAACCCAAGCGGCTCAGCCTGTTCCTGATCCCGATGGACCGGCCCGGCTTCACCGTCCGCGGCATCCCGTCCATGCTGGGCCCTCATCATCTCAACGAGGTGTTCCTCGACGACCTGCCGGCGTATCCCGATGATGTGCTCGGCGAGCCCGGGGACGGCTGGCGGGTGATGCGGGAGGCGCTGGCGTTCGAGCGGGTCGGTATCGCCCGCTACGCCCGCTGCGAGTCGCTACTGCACCGGATGCAGGCCGAACTGGGAGCCGACTGGGACCGGTTGCCCGAATCGATTCGGGTGCGCTGGGTTCGGGCGCTGGTCGATCTGCGGGTCGCCCGGTTGATGGCCTACCGCGCCGTGTCGCTACAGGACGACCCCGCGGCGGGCGCGGCGGCCAGCGCAGCACGCATCGCCACCACCACCTGCGATCAACTGGTCGCCGAACTGCTCTTCGACGTACTCGGCCCGACGGCACTCGACAGCGGCAGCTCAGCGGCGCTGTACGGTGCGGTCGACGATCATTGGCGCTACGCGCAGGCGGCCACCGTGGCCTCGGGCACCATCGAAGTGCAGCGGATGATGGTGGCCCGTGACGTGTTGGGAGAGCACCGGTGAATACCGAACTGCCACAGGACATCACCGACTTCGCCGCCGTTGCGGTCAAGCGGCTGGCCCGCCTCGGCGGGCCACCGGCGGCGCTGCACGCCGAGACCGACGACGGCGTCCGGCTCGCCGCACGCGACGCGCTGACCGAGGTCGGCGCCTTCGACCTCGACGTCCGGTCCGGATCCGACGACCTGCTGGCCGCTGCGGTGCTCTGTCAGGCGGCCGGAGCGACGGCCCTGCCGTACCCGCTCGTCGAGGAGCTCTTGAGCGTCGACGGTGTCCGGCTGAGCCTGGTCAACCCCGAAGCGCCGCGAATCGACCACGGCGATCTGCAAGGACCCTGGCTCGCTGCCGATCTCGACGGCACTCGCTATCAGGTGCGCCCGGCACTGCGGACGACCGCCAAACTGGGGCCGTTCCTGGTGCCGGCCACGTTGTCGGCACCCGACGGCACGGTGCCGGCCGCCGACGTTAACCTTCATCTCGTGCTGGGATCATGGCGGATTCTGGGTGCGGTGCAGCAGGCGCTGGACATCGCCACCGGGCACGTGCAGGCGCGGGTCCAGTTCGGTAAACCCCTGGCCGATTTCCAGTCTGTCCGCTTCGCGGTCGCCGATGCCGCGGTCGCGGTGCGCGGCCTGCACGAACTTGCCAAGTACACCCTGTGCAGGCCGGAATCGTCACCGGCACAGAATCTTTCGTCAGACGCACTGATACTGCGGTTGAAGGCGGCCGAGACGGCGCGTCAAGTGCTGCGCACCGCGCATCAGTTGCTCGGCGCACTGGGCTTCTGCGACGAGTCCGACATCAGCGTCCTCGATCGCCACACCCAGCCGTTGATCCGGCTGCCGTTGAGCCCGGAGGCGCTGGCCCTGCGGCTGATTCCGGACGTGCGCGACGGATCCTTCGAAACGTTGTTCAACGGACGCGTCCCGGCATGAACCAGCCCGCCAGCGCCGCCGTCACCGGTAACGTGCCGCCCAACCCGTTCGAGGACGGCGTCCCGTTCGCCACGAAGCTGGCCGAGCTCGCGGAGCAGAAGCGAGACGACACCGCGGTGACGATCGTCTCGCTGGACGGCAGCGCACATGCGGTGACCTTCGGCGAACTCGACGCCCGCGCCAATCAATGGGGCCGGGCCCTGGCGGCCCGCGGCGCCGAGACGGGTTCGCTGGTGGCCCTGGCGATTCCCAACTCGATGCATCTGGTGCTGGCTACGCTGGGCTGCTGGAAGATCGGCGCCGTACCGATTCCCATGCACTGGGACCTGCCCGAGTGGGAACGCGACCGGGTGCGCGCGGTGATCAACCCCGCCGTGGTGGTCGATGAGACCACGCGCTGGGAACTGGACGCATTCGCGGCAGCGGCACCCGCGGGTCCGTTGCCTACCGCCGTCTCTCCCACCGCCAACGGCATCTGCTCCAGCGGCTCGACCGGGGTGCCCAAGGTGATTCTCAACCTGGCCCCGTCGCTGTGGATACCCCAGCAGGGCGAGCCCTTTCTGGAGAACTGGACACCGGTGCCCAAGCCACAGCGGATCATGGTGCCCGCCCCGATGTATCACACCAACGGCTTCGCCCCACTGCTGATGCTACTGGGCGGCGACCACCTGGTGATTCTCGAAAAGTTCCACGCACCAACGTTTGTCGACACCATCGAGCGCTACCGGATCACCAACTTCACGGCCACGCCGACCATGTTGTCCCGCGTGGCCGCACTGCCTGATATCGGGCGGCGCGACCTGTCCAGCATCGTGTTCATCCTGCAGGGCGCGGCCGTCATGCCGCCCTCCCTGCTGCACACCTGGTTCGAGTTGCTCAGCCCGGAACAGATCGTGATGGCGTACGGCATGACCGAAAATCTCGGCCTCACCGCGTTGCGCGGCGACGAGTGGCTGAGCCACCCGGGCAGCGTCGGTCGCGGCTTCCGGGACACCGAGATCCGGATTCTGGACGCCGACAAACGACCCCTCGGGCCGGGCGAGCACGGTGACATTTATCTGCGGGCTCCGATGAGCGCCGGCTATCGCTATCTGGGCGGGGCGCCGCCGCTGCCGTCCACCGAGGACGGGTTCCGCTCGGCCGGCGACATCGGCCACCTGGACGCCGACGGCTACCTGCACATCACCGACCGGCGCGCCGACATGATCATCAGTGGCGGCGCCAATGTCTTTCCGGCCGAGGTGGAATCGGCGCTCATCGGGCATCCCGGCATCGTCGACGTCGTCGTCATCGGATTGTCCGATACGCGATGGGGACGACGGGTCCACGCCGTCATACACGCGGCCGACCCGCTGACCGAGCAACAGGTGATCGACTACGCCAAGAGTCGGCTCGCTCCCTACAAGGTTCCGAAGACGGTGGAATTCGTCGACGCCATCCCGCGCACCGCGGCCACCAAGGTGAACCGTTCCGCGATGGTCGCGGCGCGCGGCGGGTAGCCAGGACACTCCCTCAGCCGCGGGAACTCCGGTCGGCGCGCTTGGTGTGGGCGAACCCGTCGGCGATGGACGCGGCCAGTTCCAGAAACGCCTGCCGGGTTCGGCCGGCCATCAAATCCAGGACGATCTCCGACCCTTGGGCCAGATGGTCGTCGAAGGGAATCACGTGCACCGCGCGGATCCGGGTGAGGAACTGCGCGGCCAGCTTGTCCAGTTCCACCGATGATTTCCCGGGACGTGACGCGCTGATGACCACCGTGGCGTTGGGAACCAGATGCCCGCGGCCGTGGTGTTCGAGCCAGTCCAGAGTGGCGAACGCACTGCGGGCGGCATCGATCGCGGGCGAGGCGACCAACACGATGGCATCGGCCTCGTCCAGCACCGCCGACATCGCCGAATGCACCAGCCCGGTGCCGCAGTCGGTGAGGATCAGGTTGTAGAACCGCTGCAGCAGGCGGATCACCACGCGGTAGTCGGCGTCGGAGAACGCTTCCGAGGTCGCTGGATCACGTTCGGACGCAAGGATTTCCAGCCGACTTGTGCTCTGTGACGTGTGCCGGCGGATGTCGGAGTAGCGAAAGATGTTGTCGTCCAACAACAGATCGCGCACCGTCGAGCGGCTCTGGTCGGGACCACGCTGGGCCAGGGTGCCGAAGTCGGGGTTGGCGTCGACCGCGATGACCCGGTCCCCCCGGATCGCCGCGAAGGTGGAACCCAGACCGACCGTGGTCGTAGTCTTGCCGACGCCGCCCTTCATCGACAACACGGCGATGCTGTAGTCGCCTCGCACCGGCTGGCTCACCCGCGCGACCAGCTTCTGCCGCGTGTTCTCCTGTTCGGACTCTTTGGGATTCAGGCCGGTGACCCGGTGCACCACCTTGCGCCATCCGCTCTGTGGGAGCGGCCGGACACGACGTACCAGCCCCAACTCGGTGTGCGAAGGCATCCGCGGGTCTTGGGGATGCTGCGGCGGCGCGCCGGGCGCGGTCCGGGTGAACGGTGTTGCCACCGGCGGCGGGGCGGGCGGGTTCAGTCTTGGATCCGGCGGCTGCTGCGCGACGGGAGGCGGTGGCTGCTGCGGGACCGGAGGCGGTGGCGCGGGTGGTGGCGCCGGCGACGGCTCGGGAGCGGGCCGGCCGGGAATCGGCGCGGGGCGTACCGGCGGCTGCTCCGGAATCTCGATGACCGCGGTCGGCTCCGGTGCCGGGGGCTCCGGCGGCTCGATCAAAGCGGGTGGCTCACTGAATACCGGCGGCCTGCTGAACACCGGAGCCGGGCGGGGCGGCGGCGTGTCCGCCGGCGGTTCGGACACCGGCCGCCGCGGTAGCGGCGGCAGGTCCATCACCCGGGTGCCCTCGGTGGTAGGGGCCGGACGCACGGGTTCCGGCTCGGGTTCCGGTGCCGGCTCGGGCTCGACCTCCGCCTCCGACGCGGGCTCGACCTCCGCCTCCGGCGCGGGCTCGACCTCCGCCTCCGGCGCGGGCTCTGGCTCCGCCTCCGGCGCGGGCTCTGGCTCCGGTGCCGGAGGCACATCGATCACCCGGGTTCCCGCCTTTGACGGAGCCGTGTTTTTCGGCACCTCCTCGGCGACCGTCGCGGCTTCGGAGTCGGCAGCCTCCTGGGCCAGCTTGGCCCGAATCTCGCGCACCGGAATGGGATTCGTGTCCGCGTCGCTGCTCCGCTTGAACTTGGGGGCGTCGGATCCGCTCACTATCGGGTTCTCGACATCAGCTGGCCGGTAGTCATACCGAGCACATTCTCCAACGCGGCGCGCATATCACCGGGCTCGATGCGCATCAGTTCGGTTTCGTCGAGATCCTCCACGTCGACGTCGTCGCGCTCGCTCAAGCGATACTCCCGCTCCTCCTCGGCCGATTCGATGACGTTGCGAACAAAGCGACCGTTACCCACCAGGTCGATCTCACGGCGCAGCGCTCCGGTGTCGTCCACCGACTGATTGCGGTAAAGCACCTCGCAGGCGGCGACCAGTTCGTCGTACGCCCCTTCGGTCAGCTCGGAGTCCCTGGTCTTGGCGATAAGCCTGCCGATGTCACCGAGTTCGGTCGGGTTGTAGGACGCGAACCGGATCCGTTTGGTGAACCGCGACGCCATACCCTCGTTGGATGCCAGGAACCGGTCGATCTCGGCGTCGTAGCCGGCGATGATCACCACCAACCGGTCCCGGTCGTTCTCCATCCGGGCCAGCAGTGTGTCCACGGCCTCCCTGCCGAAAGCGTCCCCACCCGACAACCCGGTCTGAATCAGGGTGTACGCCTCGTCGATGAACAGCACGCCGTCCATCGCGGAGTCGATCAGGGCCGACGTCTTGATCGCCGTGCTGCCGAGGTGCTCGCCGACGAAATCGCTTCGCTTGGCCTCGATCACCGCGGGCGTCTTCAGCAGACCGAGCCCGCAGTACACCTGCGCGACGACCCGGGCGATGGTGGTCTTGCCGGTGCCCGGCGGTCCGGTGAACGCAAGGTGCAGGCTGCGCGCGGCCGCACTCAGACCCTTGCCTTCCCGCACCTTGGCCAACTTGGCCGCCGAGCGCAGCTTGGCCACCTGCAGCTTGACGTCGGTAAGGCCGATCTGACGGTCCAATTCGATCTGAGCGGCGCGCAGGTACTCGTTGCCGCGCTCGGACAGGCTCTCGGCGCTGACCTCCCGGGCACTGCGCGCCGTCGACGGATCCCATTTGTCGGTGCGGGAATCGATGTCTTCCCTGGTGCTGACGATGAGGCGGTACTTCGGGTCGTGCAGCGCGGCGGCGTTGGCCTCGAAACCGGGCTCCTCGCTGTAGATGCGCTCGAAAATGGTTCGGGCTTCCTGCTCCTTGCCCATCTCGCGCAGGGTCAGCCCCTTGCAGAACTCGGCGGCCCGGCTCGCGGCCGGAATCGGCCCGTCGATCGCCTGATCGAGCCGGCGGATGGCTTCGCCGAACAAGCCCATCTGCGCACAGGCCGACCCCACCATCAGGTGCGCCCCGGCGGCGATGTACTCGTCGCTGAACGAAGACGAATTGGCAAGTGCAGTAAGGACATCTGGCCAGCGCTGAGTGGTGAAGTGCAGCACCGCGCGGAGGTAGGCACAGATTTCGTTGTTGGCGGCGTCGCCGTCGGGCATCGAGCGCCGCAAGGTCTCCAGTTCGTCGAGCACCCGCTGCGCCTCGTCGAAGTCCTTTCCCGCGATCATGCTGGCGGCATACGCGAGCCACACCTCGGTGAGGGTGCTGAGGGTGTAATCGAGATAAAGACCGGTTTGGAACCGGCCGCTGAGCGCATGCCGGGGCAGCCCGAGCCGGCGCTGCTCGCGGTTGAGATTTTCCTTGCTGGTCCGCCACAGGTTGTAGAGCACCTCGCTGCTGACGTCACCGGCAGCGGCGCGTCCCAGCCAGGCGTCGCTCATCTGGGGGTCGTGCTCGGTGGCACGCTTGAACGCCAGAGCCGCGTAGGCGACGTCACGGTCGGTCTCCAGCCCGTCGATGGGGATTCCGAGCGACAACACGCCGGCGTCGAAGACCCGCTGCGCGTCCCTGGTGCCAGGCATCTACTCGGTGTCCTTACTACTAGCGGCACGCGGCGGTCCTGCCGCTCAAACAAACCCGCTGCCCCTCGAGGTGTCCCGCGTAATCATGCACGTAAAACGTCCTGTGCATGACATAGCGGTAGAAAGTTATTGTACCGATCTGGCGACTTTGAATTCGTCGTCAAATCCTGCCAGCCAAATCGAGGCCGCATGCCACAACAGCAACAGCCGCAACAGCGGCCACCGGTACGGTCGCGCACCGGCACCATCGCCGTCGTCACCACCGAACGGGGACTGCCCACGGCCCTCAAGCTCGACCGCTCCGAACTCGCCCGGCCCCCTCAGGAGTTGGCCAACGAGATCCTTGCTTTGTGCAAGTTGTCGGCGCTGCGGGCCCAGGTCGCCTTCCGCCGGGAACTCGCGGGCAAGGGGTACACGGCCTCGACACTCCGCGAGATCGGCCTGCCCACTGAGGAAGATCTCGCCCGCGCCGAGCAAGAACTGTTCGGAGAAGACGACGACGAACTTCCGGCCACCTGGATGAGGTCGGTATGACCAGCCTGGCGCAGTCTGTGATCGCGCGGGCGATCAAACAACGCGACCTGATGCAGGCGATGACCGAGCAATCCAAGACCATCACGGCACGGGTGACCAGCCGTGACCGCGCGGTGAGTGCCGAGGTGGACGGGCTCGGAAGCCCGACCGGATTGTGGCTGGGTCCGCCGGCCGGCCGCCTGGATCCCGACGCGCTCGCCGCTCTGATCGTGGAAACCGCGCAGGCCGCGGCCAAGGTGGCGGCGGAGCGCTACAACTTCCTGCTGAGAGAGTTCATGACCCGCATGCAGGAGCTGCAGCAAGCGCCGTTGACCCGCTCGGACGGCACCGTTATCGAACCGAGATAGACAACTTTCGTCCTTATTACACATATGTAGAGCATGGCGTTCTGCGTTATTGCACACATGTGAACTGCGGTCTTTCGGAAAGTCTGCTTAAATTTCGTGCAATTTATTGGTGGAGACGGCGCTTAAGGTTGAGAGACCAGCGCTAGCGGCAGCTCAGCGGGAATCCTGGGGGAAAGAAGCCGACGATGACATTTGAATTGCAGCCCGAGTTCATGGAGGCGCTGACCGACGCTCAGGAGGCCGCCGGCACCGCGATCACCACCGCGTTCAGCGCCGTCACGCCTGCGCAGCTGAGCTCGTTCTCGATGGCGCTCGGCCCGATCGCCGCGGCGAACATGATCCCGGCGATGTTCGAATCCACGGCGAACAATGTCGCCAGCGGGATGATGACGGCCGCCAAGCACGGCATGCTCGGTGTCGCTACCCACATCGTGGGCGCGACCCACACCGCCGTCGACGCCACCGACGTCTAAGCACCCCGTCGTGGTCAACACCGACGCGGCGCCGCAGCCGATTCCCGACTTCGATCACACGCCGGTCGTCAACCAGATGGAAAACGACCTGCAAGCGTGGCTAAACCGGCCTGTTCAGGACATCCTCAACCAGTTCAATATGGGGCAGCTGCCCGCCGGTGGCCCGGAGTTTCCGGGCTTACCCGGCGAAGACATTCCGGCCGAACTCACCGGCGCTGCGGCGCCTGGGGGGATGGGTAACAGCTTTGCCAGCGGGCTGCTCAAACCCGTCACCGACATGCTCGGCACGCTGGGACCGGGCCTGTTCCAGGGTCTGAATCCCACGCAGATGTTCAGCGGGATCAGTCAGGCGTTCCAGCAGGCAGCCGGCGGTGTGCAGCAGGCCATGAGCCAGATGATGGGCGGCATGGGCGGCCAGGGCTGGTCCGGCGCCGGCGCCGGCGCGGCCGCCGCCAAAACCGGCGAGACGCTGGCGAACGGCGCCGCCGTCGCCGCACAAGGCACCGCGCTGGGTGGCGAATACAGCGCGGCCGCGGCCAACGTGGCGCAGGGCCAGGCACGACTGCTGGAGATCCTGCAGCAGTGCCAGCACGAGCTCGAGGGCCTCGCCGCCGGGCTGCCGTGGACCGCGGCCAACATGGTCGAGTCCGCGTCGCGAGCCAGCGCGCTGGCCACAGAGTGCATCACCGAGCTGGAAAGCACCCTGACCAGCCAGGCTGCCACCACCACGGCCACCGGCGCTCCGGTTGCAGTCGCACAGGGCCCCCAGATGGCCATGGGCATGCTCGGCCCGATGATGTCGGTGGGGATGAGCATGATCGGCCCCGCGATGCAGATGGGCATGATGCCGCTGACGATGGGGGTGCAGGCAGGCACCCAGGCGCTCCAAGCGGGGATGCAAGCGGGCACCGGCCTGATTTCGAGTTTGGGCCAGGCCGGACAGGGCGCCGCGGCGCCCGCATCCGCTCTGGGCCACACCGGCCGGATGGTCAGCGCAACCCATCCGAGCGGTGGCGGTCACGGTGGTGGCGGCGGTGGGATCGGGGCGACGACACCGGCCCGCAACCCGGCCTCCTCGCCGATGCTGCAGAACGAGAACAGCGGAGCCGCCGCGGCACGATCGATCGGCGCCGCACGTGCCTCGGTCGGTTCTGGCGGCACCGGAATGGGCATGGGCGGCGCGGGCATGATGGGCGGCGCGGCCGGCGCGCACGGCGGGAAGGCGGGTGCCGGCGGCAATCACACCGCCGCCTCGTTCCTGCACACGACGGATCAGGGCGGCGAGATCGTAGGCGACCTCGGCCATGCCAGCCCCGCCGTAATCGGCGACACCACAATCGATCCCGACGACAGCCCCGACATCAAACTGCGAATCTAGGAGCCCTCACATGACCGACTACAACCACCTCTCGATCCGGCCCGACGAGGTCACCGAGGTCACCCGGCAGCTCGACGAACTGGCAAACCGGATGCAGCATGTGCTGGACACCGAGCGGCCCAACCTGACCACCATCGCCTCCGGTCAGGACGAGGTGTCGCAGCGCGTCGCACACACCCTCAACGAGGTGCACGGCTCGTTCACCAAGTCATCCGAGCAGGGCGCCAACGAGATTCGCGAGGTCTCGGCGACGATGCGCTCACACGCGGGACGCATCTCCGAGACCGATCTCGCTGACTGATCCGGCTGACTGACCTATCACGACTGACACCGAAAGGGGGGTACGGCAATGGGATTCACCAACGTGGTGTGGGAATCGCGCAGCACCGAGCAGCTGGCGCGCGACCTGACCGAGGGCCCGGGCCCCTCCTCGGTCGGTGAAGCGGGTGCGGCATGGATCCGGGTGGCCAACGAGTTCGCCAAGATCTCGGCCGACTACGACCGGCTGGTCGAAAGTGTCCGGGGCTCATGGGACAGCAACGCCTCCGAAGCGGTCGTCCGCAAACTGGAGACGTTCGGGAAGTGGCTGCAAGCGGCCAGCCTGAGTGCGGCCGCCAACGGCCGGCGGGCCGAGGAGGCTGCCGTCGCCAATACCGTCGCCATCCTCTCCATGCCCAGCGTGTCCGAAGCTGTTGAAGCCAAAGCGGCACAGGACATGATGGCGTCCTTGTCGGCGTACAACGGCGCGATCGTGCAGGGCAGCTTCGCCGAGTTCGAGGAGGCCGCGTCCGCGCAGCAGGCGGATGCCGCCGCGGTGATGCACCGCTACGAGGACGCCGTCGCCGAACTCGCCGAGCCGTGGGAACAGCCGGTTCCGCCGCAGGTCACCAATTCCGCTGCGCTGAAAGGCGAGAAGGAGGGCAAGTCGGGCGGTGGATCGCGGGGCGGTGGCGGCGGTGGCGGTGCGGCGCGGCAGCTTTCGCCGATGCTGGCCACACCGGTAGCCGCCAGCGCCGAGGCCAAGGAACTGAAGAAGACCAACTTCACCTCCGATGGTTCCGGGGGGGCTAACGGGATGGGCCGCGGCGGTGCCGGTTACGCCCCGATGGGCGGGCACCGGCGCGACGGCAGCGGCCAGTCCTACGAGTCATTCCGCGAGGCCGGGACTCTGGAAGGAGCCGGTGAGGCCGGCGCCAGCCTGTCCGACGGTGGCCAGAACTGGTTGCCCGCCGCGCAGCAGAGCGACGCACCCTTTGAGGTCTCGCACGTCAGCTGGGGCCCCAACACCGCGATCTTCGACGATCTGGCCGCGCCCGATCCGCAGCAACCGGAGGGCTTCGCCGAGGAACCCGAGCGCACGCTGCAACAGGTGTCGGACCGGTGGGTCTCCCCGCCGGTGATCGGCGCCGAGCAGGAGGTGAGCCTGTGACCACCGCCCTGCGTTCCGGTTTCACGCTGACCGACGACGAACTACAGGTCGCCGGCAAGCGGGTCGGCGTACAGGAGTTCCCTACCGTGCTGGGTGTGCGGCCCCGGTACGAGCACGTCGACGCCCTCGAGGCGGCCTTCGACACCGCAACCCGGAGCCTCATCGCGCGTGGCCTGATTGCCGACGGTGAGATCGACGCGGAACTGGTGCCGCTGTTGCGGGCGCTGCGCCGGCCGGAGCGTGAGTTCGCGATGCGCCTGGTCACTCCCGACGGCATTGCCCGGGTGAGCGTAATTCGTTGCGGTGCATCAGGTGTGGTGGCACGACGGGTGGGCAACAACATCAGCCTGCAGGCGGCAGACGATGCCGCGAGTCTCCCCCGGGCCACGCACGCGCTGATCGGTGCGCTGCCGCGGGCGGAGGCCGCGCAGATCACGCCGGTGGGAGCGCCGACGGATATCGTCGCCCGCAACCTCATCGGCACTCACGACGCACGGTTACTGGCCGATCGGGTGCGCGCGCTGGGAGCCGAACCTCGTGCGGCATTGACTCTCGGGTCTGCGTTGGCGTCACGAATGGCGTTCGCCGAGATCGTGTTCTACGCGCTGTGCCACGAGCAGGACCGCATCACCCGCCGCCCCGCGGCGGTCGGGGTGTTCTACACCAAGAAGGGCCGCATCGTCGCCGCGCCGAGTGCCTCGCCGAGCGGCCAACTGTGGACCACGTTGAAGCCGGGCTCTGATCACACGATCGGCCAGGCGATCAATCAGCTTGTCGAGTTATCGACGGACCAGTGGGAGGCGTCATTGGTTTAGCACGGTATCTCGATGAGACCAGACCCGTCGTGTCCGACGATCCAGGGCACCCGACAAAGGAGTAATCATGGCAGTTCCCGGGCAATTTGAAGTCACCGAAGACGCACCGCCACAGGTCAAGCAAATTCACGAACACCTGGTCGAGACCGACCGCCTGCTGCGCAAGATGGAAGACGAAGTCAACCTCATGGTCGGTGCGAACTGGGCGGGCAACCAAGCCCAACTGTTCCACGGACGCATGGCCGAGCACCTCGACCACCTGACGCAAATCCAGCTGCGCACAAAGAATCTCGCGGAAAGCTCGATGCAATACATCCAGGCCCACCAGAACCTCGACGGCTAGGAATTCAGGAGAAGATCATGACGCACAGCATCAAGTACAACTTCGCGGCGAACTACGAATCGCTGGATCTGATCGGCAGCATCACCTCCGACGCCGAGCAGATGCGAAACGAAGTCGACCAACTGTTCAACGCACTCACCTCGGGGGCCTACACCGGCCATGCCCCGGAAGAGATCCATGCGCTGCGCACGCAGTTCTCCAACGAGATGGACGAGATCATCAACGATCTGCACACCACTCGGGCGCGTGCCGTCGACCAGAACCAGCAGGTTCAGGACCTCGACAACAGCCAGGCTGCCAACATCAGCTGCTGATCGTTCCGGCGATCTGACCTTGGCCCGGGCTCACTGGATGCGGTGAGTCCGGGCCGACGGGTCTCTCGATATGCGCCCGTGAATCGGGTGGCATCAGCGAATTCGTGAAGGAGGAGATGAGTGGCGCCACTGTTGGAGGTAAATTTCGACAATGTGCTGGCGGGAGCCAACGCGATCGGCGCAGCAAAGAGCACTGTTGCCGCCATCCAGTCGCCGGACGCCGGTGCCGCGGCCGGCGGGCTGGCCGGATTCGAAACCGCCGGGGCGTTGGCGGGGGTGCAGGAAGCGGTGGCTGATTCGTTGCGGGTCGTCGGTGGCCGCTACGAGAAAATGTCGGAGATGATCCGCGGCGCCGCAACCATTTTCCAGTTGGCTGACCAGGTGCTGCCACCACAAACGCGACAGCAGGCGTTGACGACGGCGGTCGGTAAATCGATGACGGCGCTGGGCGACATGAACCCGGCAACCTAGAGCCACAGCTACCCGTTAATCGACGACCAGAACTGATGTAGTGACACGTCCGCACAAGACGATGGTGTACAACGCGAACGCCAACGCGTTGGCTGATCTGGCTGCCCCGACCCGCGAGGTGGGCCGCAAAATGCTGGAAGCCGCCGAATCCGTCCGCCAAACCGTTCATGGACTCGATTGGAAAGGCGACACCGAGAACGCGTGCGACGGAAGGGCCGATCGGGAGCTGGCCCAAGACCGAAAAGTCGCCGCGGGCTATGACGCGCTGGCCGGCGCCTACGAGACCGGCGCGAAGGCAATGCAGCCGATGATCGACAGTCTGCGTTCGCAGGGCAAAGGTTTCGAAGGCGACGACTTCGACGTGTCCGAAGACTGGCAGGTCACCGACAGATACAACTACAAAATGGGCAAGATGGCGTTGATTCTGCTGGGCTCGGATGAGCAGGCCGCTCAGGACCAGATGGATAGCCTCAAGGCCCAGCGTGCGAACGAAGCGGCGACCGGAACCGCGACGTTGCAGCGGCTGGCCGACGAACTGGGCGTAGCGGACGCCAATACCAAGAATGCGATTGAGGCGGCCAAGGCCGAGCTCGGTGCGGCCGCTCCCATTGCGAGCGGGCTGGTGGGGGGCCAGCAGGCCCGTGATGACGCCGGCGCCATCCTGGGTGGCAATGCCACCCCCCAGCAGGTGGCTCGGGTGCGCGCGTCGTTGACACGCTGGACGCCAGAGGAGTTGGCGGCCTTGGCCAATGGCAAACCTGCGGACATGCCGCAGGGGCAGTACGACTACTTGACGTCGCTAATGCACGCGATGGACGGCAAATCGGTGGCGGACATTGACGCGGCGATGGGCAAGTACGGTCTGCAAGGGGCGATGGGCGACGGCATGCGGATGATGGGCAACCCCAACATCCACACCGCACTGGGGGCCCATGGTGGACTGCAAACGTTGCCCGCCAAGGTCAATGAGTTGCTGACGAAGGATCCGGCGGCTTTGATGGGCGACGCCTATTTTGGCTCTCGGTCCATTCCGGTAACACAGTTCAATGCGCTCAACGACATGCTGAGCAAGGGCAATAAGGGCCTGGCGCTGGGTTCCGACGTCGACCGGGCGCTGCTCAACCAGGCATCGCGGATTGCCGACACCGAACGGTCGCGGATCGCCGTCATCGCCGATCCCGATCAGCCGAAGGGCGACATTCAGCGTGAGTACATCTCGTTGAGCAAGGTGAACGAGACGGTCAGCGCGATCATGTCGAACGCTTCCGTCGACCATCAGGCTGTCGCCGATTTCCTGCACGCGGGCCCGGCGATGGACCGAGTCGCCGGCGGTCATTTCGACAACGGTCACGCATTCGAGGCACTGGCGACCGTGCACTTCGGCCCGAATGACCATGGCTGGAAAGACATGCTGGACTGGATCGGCCCCAACGCCCACACGCCCGGGTTTGAGGGCCATCAGGCAGCGGTAGCCGCCGACTCGCTGGCGCATCTGGCTTCGACTCACCACGAGCTGCTGGGCGGAAAGATTCCGATCCTCAATGACGCCGGGGATCCGTCCGGTCAGTTCGAAAGTCTGGGACAACGCGATCCGGAACTGGTCAAAGCGATGACCCGCAACCTCACTCCGTATTTCGGGAACCTCGGGGGCATCGAGGTGCCGGGTATCGATTCCGCCGGAATCCCGGGCTACGGGAACTCTGAAGAAATGCAGAACCTGTTCAAAGTGCTGTCTTCCGATCCGTCCTCAGCCGAAGGGCTCCAAGCGGCAGTGGCGTCGTGGGAGAACTACTATGCCCATCAGTATGGAGAGACCGGACTAGTTAAGTATGCGCACGCGGGCGGCCAACTCGATACCGCACTGCACGGGGGCTACAACGCGGAACTTGACGCAATAAAGGCGAACCACGACACCGCGCGCATCCTGGAATATAACCAGCGTTCGGCGGACTGGGATAGCAAGAAAGGCATGATCAGTGACGTCTTTGGGGCGCTGCCGCTCAGCAAGTTACCTGGCGGCGATGCGTTATCATTACTGGGTAAAATGGTAATCGACGGATACAATCCCTACCTCAAACTCGATGAACTTCATCCGCCGACACCGTCAAACGACATAGACCAGCTGGCAACGACTGCACTGAATAACCTTGATAAGAATTTCAAGATCCTCAACGACAGCATCTACCATGACTACAGCATAGTTTCAGGGTATGAAATTCGGGATCCGTCGATTGTCGGCGCATTCCAGAATGTGCCGACTGCGGACGGACCTAAAGATTTCTTTGTTCCCGATGGCAACAACGGATGGAAGCTCGACTGGAACACAGTCTCGAAATACGGTCAACGATTTCTTCAGGCTTACCGCGACCTGGAAGGCAGCGGTCGATTACACGTGGGAATGTGGGACGAAGATTACGCGGAAGGCTTACGGGACACTCAAATCAAGTACGAACGATTGCCAGACCCTGGAAACGTTTCTCAACCGCCGACCGGGCGGAGATAGGCATGAGCAACCGATGAACCGCGGCGCCGGCGCAATTGTGGCTTGGTGTGTGGTCAGCTGCGTCGTGGCGGTCATTAGCGGATGCTCGACGTCGAAACCTCCTGCGACACCGCCGGTTTCGGCCACCACGACGCGGGCTCCGGCGGGCTATCAGGTGCCGCGCAATGTGAAGTTCTCCGAGCACTGGGTGTCGACCCCGGCAGTGGACTTGATGAGCCCTGAAGGCACCTACCTACGCGCCTACACCGAAGCCGACCACATCGCTGACTTCAATGTCGACGGCGCCGACGGCTCCTACCCCGGCTTCGCCAAAGCCGCCCGCGATAGCGGCTATCACTGGTTACACACCGGGCTTCCAGCCACGGGCTTTCAGACAAATTGGGTGCACGACCTCACGCTGTCTCCCGACGGCTCGGCGACCGCTGTCGTCTGCTACGCAGGTGAAGTATCGCTGGACGGTTCGTTCCCGGACAATTACACCATCTTCAAGCGCACGATCACGTTCCAACGGGTCGGGGTGGCACCACCAGCCAACCAGAAAGGACCGGGGCGGGCACCTTTGGTCTCGGTGTTCGGCGATTGGTACACAAGCAAATTCGATACGTTATACCCCGTGATGGATCCTGATTGTGCGACCAACCCGCCGCCGATTGACAAGGGCCCGGTGTCCACACCGGGGTGGCCCAATACGCCGGGGGTTTAGCGGTGGCCGATACATCTCATCTGCCACCGGAGGTCCTCTACGCACTGCGGACCGGAAAACTTCCTCCGCACCTGCACGATTCCAATCCTGAGGTCGCTGCCGAACCCGATGAATCTTCCGAGCAGGACGCCGAGCGGTTTCGTCGTCGATATCACGCCATGGTCGACGAACGCATCGCGGACTGGCTCGATGAGAACCCCGGCTACGGCAAAAGCATCCCCGAGCAGGAACGCGCGCGGATCGAGGAATATTGCGAGCGCCAAATCCAACACCAGTGGCGCATGTTCGTCCGGGAACGCGATGGGCTTGACGACGACGGTGATTAGCGACATTCGTGTAGCTTGACGTTCGTCTGAGATTTCCGATTGGCGACTAAGTGGCCTTCTGCACCAGGCCGACTAGTGTCGTGAGTCGTTAATTCGCGTTCAGAAGTTAGAATGGGGTGTGCCGAACTGTCCGAACACTCCCTGAGTGCCGGCCGGATCGACGCACGAAAAGGTTTTGCGCCAACGTATCTCGCCGGTGGCAAGCGCCGTTCGGGCGTCCGCCTGCCGGCGGCCAAAGGTAGTGATCAAGCTTAAGACCGCGGCTGCTGCGGCGGCGATCATTGCAGCCGCAGCAATGACGTTGGCGCCAGATGAGTCAGCCACCAGGGGAAGCACAGCACGGGATGTGAAACATCCCCTGACTTCCCAGAGGCCCCATGCACCCGCGCCCACGGCGGCTAGACCAAAGAAGTTGGCGAGCGCGCCCCTGCCCGAACGACGTGTCGCCGCAGCTAGCAACAGCGACGACGCATATAGCGACGAATCCCGCAACACCGGCTGCGGAAGATTGGGGTGAAATGTTGTCGCCCAACAGAACGAACAATGGTGAGACGACAGCAATGCTGACCGCCGCCCACACAGCACCCACGCCAACGCTCGTCAGAAACCCTTGCAGGCCTCGGAGCCGCGACGTCACTGGCGGTCATTCCGAAGAGAGCGCCGTGGCCGGACAAGCCGGGCCATGTGCTCGGCGAAAGTGACCGAGACTGTCACGAAATATCCCGCTAGACAACCCACCCGTTCACGGCCCACGTCATGCCTGTTCGCGCGGCGCCCGCAACCGCCCGAAGTTCTCCGCCACCGCGCCCGCCAATTCGAGATAGGCCTGCCTCGTCGCAGGGTTCAACCGGCCGAAATCGACGTCGGCGCCCTCGGCCAGATGCGGATCGAATGGGATGAGATGGATTGAGCGGCAACGTGATTGGAAGTGCTCGTACACCTTGTCCAGCTTGAGTGCCGCCGAGCCCGGACGCGAGGCACTCAGCACCACGTGCGCCTCCCGCACCAGACCCGAATGCCCATGCTGCATCAGCCAATCCAGCGTGGCCGACGCGCTGCGCGCCGCGTCGATCGCGGGCGAGCTGACCAGCACAATGGTGTGAGCCAGGTCCAAAACGGCTGACATCGCCGAATGCATGATGCCGGTACCGCAGTCGGTCAGGATGATGTTGTAGTAGTGCCGCAAGATATCGACCGTGCGGCGGTAATCGTCCGCGCCGAAGACCTCGGACACCGCCGGGTCCTGTTCGCTGGCAAGCACTTCCAGTCGGCTGGTCGCCATCAGGGTGTGATTGCGAACGTCGGCATAGCGGTTGATGTTGGGATCCGATAACAGGTCACGCACGGTCGATCGGGTCGACAGGTCGCCGACCCGCTCCCCCAGCGTGCCGCGGTCGGGATTCGCGTCGACTGCGATCACCCGGTCATGTCGCACCGTCGCCAGTGCCGAGCCCAACCCGAACGTGGTGGTGGTTTTTCCGACCCCACCCTTGATCGAAAGCACCGCGATACGGAAGTCACCGACGATAGGCTGCCGGATCTCGGCCAGCAGATGATCCTGCTGGCGTTCCTTCCGGGACGCTCCCGGATTGACATGGCCGCCGGTGGCTTTGTGCACCGCACGGCGCCAACCCGACGGCGGAGCAAAGCGATCCGGGTTGGCGATCTCCGCCTCGTCGATCGACGGCGGCATCCGGAAAGGCTGGTATCCCGGCGGCGGACCGCCGACAGGCGGCTGGGGCCGGCCCGGCGGCGGAGTCGGCTGGGGTGCCCGCGGCGGCTTCGGCTGCGCGGCCCGCGGCGGTTGGGCTGATGCCGCCGGCCTGGGTGCGGGCGAAACACGCTGCCCCGGCGGCGGTCCCGGCCACCAGGGCGGCGGGGGGAACGGTCCCGGCGGTGGCGGTGGCGGCCAGGGAGGCCGGGAGCCCGCGCGGGGCCGTCTTCTGGTCTGCGCCGGTGGCAGCGGCGGTTGCGGGCCGGGAATCAACGGCCCCTGTTGCGTTGGAGGCTCAGGCGACTCGGGCGCCGGCTCAGGTTGCGCCACAGCAGCGTCCATCACCACTTCTTCGATCTCCGCTGCCATGGCGGAGCTCGGCGTCTGCCATGGCGGTGGTGCCGGCCGGCGAAGCGCTTTCGTTCGCTCCTCGGCGGCGGGAGCGGCCTCCTGGACGTCCTGCATCGCAGGCGCAGACTCGAAAGATTCGGTGGGCGCGACGACCGCGTCCTCAAGTGATTCTTTGCCAGGTTCCGGCTCGGCGTCGGGCTCCGGCTCGGGCACAGGCTGCTGGACGTCACTCACCAGATCGGCCGGCAGCCATTGCGTCGGCACCGCCTCGTCGGCGTCTTCCTCTTCTGCCGGCGCCTGGAATTCTTCCGTGGGCTCGGCAGGCAACTGGTCGGGTTCTTCCATGTCCGGTGTGTCGTCAGCGATGAGGTCAACCTCCGGTTCCTGCGGGGTGGCCGCGGCTTGAGCCCTCTTGGCAGCCATCCGTTCAAGCAAAGCCGCTGCTCTCAACTCGATCTCGTCGAGCTCCCCGGATTCGGACTCCTGCGTCGATTCCTCGACAGGCTCGGGTTCCGTCGGCGCAATCTCGACCTCAGACTCAGGCGTCCATTCCTGCTCCGTCGAAACCTCAACTACCGACTCGGGTTCCATCAGCGGCGGTGGCTCCCACTGCGGTTCCGACGCGACCGACAGGGGCTCAGATTCCACCACCGGTTCGGTCACCGTCAGCTCGGGCTCCTCCCGGAGTTCAAAGTCCGGCTCGGTATCGAGATCATCCTCCGGAACAAGTACTGGCGCAACGGGTTCGACCGCATACTCGACGTCCGGTTCCGCCATCTGTTCCACCGAAACCATCGCCTCGGGTTCCGTCAGCGTCGCGGGTAATTCGGGCTCGTCCCGAAGTTTAAAGTCCGGCTCAGCCTCAAAAGCATCCGCGGAAACGGAATCCGGTGGTGCAGCGAGTTCGACTCGATACTCGATGTCCGATTCGTGTTCCGCCGAATGCTCCGCCTCCTCCGAAAGCTCCGTCGAAGGTTCGGTTTGAGACAGCACCTCGGCCTTCGCGGGCTCGAGATCCACATCAGCGGCCCCGGCGAATTCACTCGGCGCTTCGATTACGGGCTGGTGATCTGGTTCCGCCGAAAAATCTTCAGCCTCCTCGAATTCGGAGTCGCCCGCCGGCTCGGACGGCGGCTCCGGTTTTACCAACGACTCGGCAAGCAGCGAGTCATATTGCCATTCCAAACGCGCCAGCGCCTCGGACACCCACTCCACCGATTCCGGCGACGCCTCGGATGGCGGCGCGGGCTCCGGCGGGGGCGCCACCTCGTCCGGCGCCAGCGGCGGCTCCGGTTCCTCGACATGCGGTACGTCGGCGCTGGCGGCCGGCTTTTCCGGAATCGGGGCGGAAACCTCTATGGACGCCGGCGGCTCTGGCTCCGGCGGTGACGGCGGCTCGCGGGGCGGCGGTTCTGGCTTCGGCGGCAGTTCCGCGGTGGGCGGGGGCGGCTCGGGGTGCACCTGCTGAAGACGCCGGACTCGGTCGAATGGCACGGCGACCCGCTTGGGCCGAGCCTCCGGGAGATCGTCCCCCGGCGCCGCCTGGGACTCAGGATCGGCGTCCGGTGTGCGCCGCGACACCGCGACGCGGTCCCGCTTGGGCGGCACATCCTCGAACTCGGCACGCTGCGGCCCGGCTTGATCGGTCTTCTCCTCCGGCTTGGCCGGCCGATCGCGACGCTCGTCGGCCTCGTCGTGCCGTTTTCCCCGGCCGAGGTGGACCCGTCGGCGCTTCTTCTCACCGGGCAGCCAGGGAGGACGCGCCAATGCTCCGCGCTCGTCTTCGTCCGGCGTTTGCTTCGACTCGGGCGATTGCTTCGACTCGGGCGATTGCTTCGACTCGGGCGTTTGTTTCGACAATGTCGTCCCCCCTTTCGCAATTCCTCGTTATTCGCCGTATTCAATTCTACGTAGCGCAAAACGCATAATTATTAGCTCGCCGGGTCCGAATCCCGTCGTCGCCGGGCCACCGCGAACGCCCACGCCACTCCCGCCAGAGCCACGGCACCCGCGGTGACCGACAGCACGATGATGCGGGCCCGTTGACTGCTGGGGTCGCGGTGGGGCCGGCCGGCGATCGGCTTCGCGGCCTCCGGGTTAGGCATCTGGTTCGCGGCCGGCAGGCGGTACGTGAGCGCGGCGATCGGGTCGACGACGCCGTAGCCGGTGGCCTCGTTGGGGCCGGCACCTGGCGTGTGGGCGGTGCGCTTGACCAAGTCGATGACCTGACCGGCGTTCAATTCCGGGAATCGGGATCGGATCAAGGCCACCACGCCGGACACGAACGGAGCCGCGAAACTGGTGCCGTTGATCGGCGCCAATCCCTGCTGGCTCATCACGGCATTGATCAGTCCGGGACCGCCGGAGTCCAGCGAGATGATCCGTTCGCCCGGAGCCGCCACGCCCACCCAGGGCCCGTGCAGACTGAAATCGGCGGGTTCACCCGACGTCGTCAGCGCACCGACGGTCAACACGTAGTCGCTGAACCACGCCGGGCTGGCGATGGTGCGCACCGAATCCCATCCACTCTTGAGCGGCATGTTCGGATCGGGCATCGCATTCTGGACCTTGCACAGGCCCTGATTGTTGAAGTTGCCCGCCGCGGCCACCACCACCACGTTGCGTTCGTAGGCGTAGCGCACCGCGCGCCCGAGTTGGGCGTCGTCCAGACCGCCGCCGACCGGGCTGCAGGCCACCTCGGACAGGTTGATGACGGTGGCGCCCAGGCTGACCGCGCGGGTGATGGCATACGCCAGCGTCACGGTGTTCCCATAACCGGGCGACGTGGCGTTCGGGTCATTGGCCTGGCCGGACCCGCCTTCTTTGACGCCGTACACGGTGCTGTTCTGCCGGATCGAGAGGATCGTCGCCTCGGGTGCCACCCCGGCGAAGCCGTCGGCCGGGCTGGGTGCAGCGGCGATCAGCCCCGCCACCAAGGTTCCGTGGGCGTCACAGTCCTGCAGACCGTCGGTGTTGGACACATAGTCGCCGCCGCCCTCCAGCAGCGGCAGCCGCGGGTGCCGATTGACGCCGGTGTCGATCACCGCCACCTTCTGCCCCGCGCCGCGGGAGAAGCGCCAGGCAGCGGTGTAGTTGAGCATGGCTTCGGCGCTGGTCTGCAGACTGAAGTCGGTTTGCGGCAGTACCCCGGTCGGGACTCCACAGATCGCTTTGAGGTCGGTCGGCTCGGGGGGACCCAGCGGCCCGTTGGGCGGCGGTCCGGGTTCGACGACCGGTGGTTGGATCGCCGACGCCGGCGCGGGATCCAGCAGCGCCGTCAGCATGACCGCGGCCAGCACTGCGCCGACCCGCCTCATCAGAGGCCTAGGCGCTGGTAGACACCCACCACCCAGAGCGCCAACGGGATCAGCGAACCGACCGCCAGGTACTCCGCATAGGACAGCAGCGTGGCCACTCGGTGCGGCACGCCTCCACTCGGCATCATCAGGCCGGCGCACGCGGCACCCACCGCCACGGCGAGCAGCACGCCCAGCGACACCAACGGCATGGGCATGGGCCCGTTCTGCGCCGCGACACAGGTGACCACCAGAATCACCACGGCAGGCGTCGCCACCGACGCACGTTCGAACCAGCTGTCGAATGTCCGGCTCCGCAACGCCAGCACCGCGGCAACCGACAGCGCCAGGGTAAACACCGACCAGTCCGCGACACTGCCGCTACGGAGCAGCAGAGTCACGTGAACCACTGCGGCGGCAGCCAACCCGGTCAGCAGCCCGGCGCGAATGACGGCGGCCGATTTCGCACGGTTCCATACGGTTTCCGCGGTCGGCATCGCCGCACCCGAGTCGTCGTCGCGCTTGGCCGTCAAGGCCGACTGATCGAATGGGTTCTCGAAATCCCAGTCCTCGCGGTTGGTTTCGACAGTGACCGTAGGGGTCTTGAATCGCCCCAGCCGCGACGTCAACCGCCGCACCACCAGACATCCGAGTGTCGCCGCCACTGCGGCGGTCACCGACACGATGTCGGCTCGTGCGTGCAGGGCCCGAGCCACCAGCGCGATGCCCACCATCCCGAACGTCAGCGCGCTGGCCAGATACGCCCAGTGCCCGGTTCCGATCACCCGGTCGTACAGCACGCACAACGCCAGCACCGACCCGCAGGCGCCGGCCAGCCCGACGTAGCCCCCGAAACTGCCGTAGTGGCCCAGCAACGCGAAGGCAATTCCGGCCGTGATCGGGATCGCCGCCCACCCCAGCGCCGCGGCGACACTGTCCAGGCCGTAGAAACGGTGCGCCATCGTCGCCCCGCCGACCAACGCCAAGACGGCCGCTGCGGCCAGGGCGACGATCACGTAATGATTCGGCGCGCCGACCCCACCGATCAGGCAGTACACGATCGCCAACGCGGCGAGATGCACCCCGGCAAACGCCATCCAGCGCGCCGACACCGAATCCCAAGCGGCATAGGCGGATTTGTTCAAGCGGCCGACCGCGTCCACCACATCGTCGTAGAGGCTGGGCGGCGTCAGCGCCCGTCGCGGCGTAAGCCGCAGCAGCTCCCCGCTGACCACCCCGGCATCACGCAGCGTCTGCTCGGGTCGCAGCTCGGCAGCGCTGTGGAAACGGCTGAGCACCCAGAACGTCCGGCACTCATCCTTCGAGTCCTCTTCTGCGTCGCGGGAACTGATCAGGCGCGCCACTTCGGGGACGAAACCGGACACCGGAACATCAAGTGGCAGTGCGATATCCAGCTGCGTCCGACCTCCGAAAACCGACACGCGGATGTGATCGGGTGCGGCCGAGACCACCCGGATTCGCCTCAGTTCGCTGACGCCGGTCACAGGTCGACCATTCTGGAGAGCTGGATCACTCCGCTCTTGGCGGTGCGAGAGATCAACATTCCGCGACCGGGCGGCATTTCGCTGGCTTTGTAGCCGAACAGCGCCCCTTCGTCCTTGGTTCCGCTCATCACCAGAGCGTTACAGGACAGATCCTTGAGCCGGCCGACGAAGGGGTCCATCATCGCGCGTCCGGCTCCGCCGATCCGCCTGGCGACGACGATGCGCAGACCGATGTCACGCGCCTGCGGCAGGAATTCGACCAGCGGGCTCAACGGGCTGCTGATGGATCCCGTCGCCACGAGGTCGTAGTCGTCGACCATCACGAAGATGTCCGGACCCGACCACCACGATCGCTCCTTGAGTTGCTGCTGGGTGATGTCGCTGGGCGGGATCCGCTCCCGCAACGTCTCGGCCAGGGCGCCCATCAGTTCCGTGCAGGACTGGGACGCGGTGGCGTAGCCGCCCAGATAGTCGTTCGCGACGACGCCGAGCATCGAGCGGCGGTAGTCGACGAGCACGATCTTGCACTGCTCCGGGCTCGCGTTCTCCATCACGCCGGTGGCGATGTTGCGCAGCAGTCCGGTCTTGCCGCATTCCGCTTCCCCGAACACGACCAGATGCGGTTGCGCGTCGAAGTCGAGTACGACGGGCATCAATTCGGCCTCGTTGATGCCGATGGCGAAGCGGGCCTTGCCGAGCATTCGGGCCGATCCTGCCACCCGGACCACCGCCGCACGGTCCACCTTGTGCGGCAGCATCCGCACGCGCGGCGCCTGCCGTTTGCCGTAGTGCGCCCGCATCGCCTTGACCGCGGCCGACACTCCGTCGGGCAGATCCTCGACCCCCGAACTGGAGTCCAGGCGTGGCAGTGCGATCAGGATGTGCAGCCGTTCGTGACTCATCCCCCGGCCCGGCCGGCCGACCGGGATCAGCTCGTTGAACCTGCGGCCCACGTCGCTGTCGAGTGCATCACCCAGCTTCAGCTCGATGCGGGTGCCGAGCATGTCCTTGACGGCAGCACGCATCTCCATCCAGCGCGTCGCCGAGATCACCAGGTGGATGCCGTACGAAAGACCCTGGACAGCAAGCGAGTTGAGCGTCGGCTCCAGCATCTCGAAGTCGCTGCGGATCGATGCCCAGCCGTCGATCACCAGGAAGAGGTCACCGAACTTGTCCTGGCTCAACGGATCCCGTGCCGCCACCTCGGGCGGCAGCGTCGCCAGGTGCGCTTTGCGCTGGCGGAAGTCGCGCATCGACTCGATGCCCAAATCGCGGAACCGCACCTCGCGGGCACGCAACACCCCAGCCACTTCGGCCACGGTCCGCCGGATCCCGTCGGCGTCCATCCGGCCGGCGACCCCGCCCACGTGCGGCAAGTTGACCAGGCTCGTCAGCGTGCCGCCACCGAAATCCAGGCAGAAGAACTGCACCTGCTCGGGCGTGTGGGTGGCCGCGGCCGACATGATCAAGGTGCGCAACGCCGTCGACTTACCCGACTGCGGCCCACCGACCACCGCCACGTTGCCTTGGGCGCCGGACAGGTCGACCATCAACACGTCGCGACGCTGATCGTAGGGCCGGTCCACGACCCCCATCGGTAGCCACAGCCGTCCGTCGAGGTTCTCCGGGGCGGACCAGTTCGCATCGGGCAGGAGCTGATTCACCGCGGGGCTTTCGTCCAGCGGCGGCAGCCACACCTCGTGGGCCGGGCGGCCGTGGCCTCGCAGCCGCGATACCACGACGTCGAGCAGAGTCGTCCGCACCGGGGACGACGAGATGCTGGGTGCATCAGGCTCGACCACCGGGGCCGCCGGCACCGCATCCTTCTTGACCGGCGTCGCGGTGAACAGCTTGGGTGCCAGCGCGCCCAATTGCCTGCCGCGGCCGGACTGCGCCCGGCGTGGCCGGACGTACTCACCGGAGACGTAGCAGGTGTTGAACCGAACCGGTTCGGAGGCATCGCATTTCAGGAACGCCGACCCGGGGACGCTGGGCAGGTGGTAGGCGTCCGGCACGCCGAGGACGCTGCGCGACTCCCCGGCCGAGAAGGTCTTGAGCCCGATCCGGTAGGACAGGTGGGAATCCAGCCCGCGCAGCTTGCCTTCCTCGAGGCGCTGCGATGCGAGCAGCAGGTGGACGTGCAGGGACCGGCCCAGTCGGCCGATCATCACGAAAAGCTCGGCGAAATCCGGTTTCTGCGAGAGCAGTTCGGAGAACTCGTCGACGATTACGAACAGCGCCGGCAGCGGATCGAGCTCGGCGCCGTTGGCCCGGGCGCGCTCGTATTCGTTGACGTTGGGAAAGTTGCCGGCCGCCCGCAACAGCTCCTGGCGGCGGTTCAACTCACCGGCCAGTGCGTCGCGCATGCGGTCGACCAGGATCAGCTCGTCCTCCAGGTTGGTAATGATCGCCGCGATATGCGGCACCCCCTCCAATCCGAGAAACGTTGCGCCACCCTTGAAGTCGACCAGCACCATGTTCAGCACCTCAGGCGAATGCGAGGTGACCATGGACAGGACCAGCGTGCGCAGAAATTCCGACTTCCCCGAACCGGTGGCGCCGATGCACAGGCCGTGCGGGCCCATGCCGGATTCCGCGGACTCCTTGATATCCAGTTCCAGCGGCTGGCCGTTGGGCGTGTAGCCGATCGGCACGCGTAACCGCTCACGGGGAGACCGCTTGCGCCAGACTTGCTCGGGAACGATCTCGGCGGCATCGGGGATCTTCAGCAGGGCCATCAGCCCCGGGTCGGTGGCCCGTGCGTCGGCCTCCAGGTTCACGATGTGCGCGGCACTGGCCAGCCGGTAGCGGCCGATGCGGCGGGCCGTCGCCTCGGCTTCGGCGACAGTGATCGTGTCGGGCGTGGCGAACCGTTCGACTCCGACCGCGGTGCGCGCACCGACGTCATCTCCTTCGACCACGAGTTGCAACCCGCGCCGGTTGGCGGGGGCGTCGGCGCCATTGAGGTCCAGCAGCGTGACACTGTCCAGGCCGGCGTCGGTGACCAGCCGCTCCGTTCCGGTGATGTAGCCGTCGTCGATCACCACCACGAGGTGCTTGAGGCCCTTGGTTGGCTCGGCGTTGCGGCTGAAGCGCCCCCGCTCCCCCAAATCCGTTGCCAGCGAGCGCTCCAGCAGCTCCAGACCGGGGAAAAGCAATCGCATCGAACCCATGCCGTCACGGGCGGTGGCGTGCTGGGCATGCGGCAACCACTTGACCCAGCTCCAGTTCTCGCCGTCCGGGTTCGCCGTCACCACCGCGACCTGCACGTGGTCGGGCCCGTGAAATGCGCACAGCTCCAAGATCATCGACCGCACCAACTGGCGCGCCAGCTTGCGGTCGCCCTCGAAGGTGATGGCCGGAAACGCGCGCAGGGACACCGCGGTCGGCAGCGCGTGCACCACTGAGTGCGTCTTGACGAAGCGGCGCAACGCGACCGTGGACACCGGCTCGAGATCCTCGGGCGGACCCGTCTCCGGCGCCAGCAGCCGGGTGGCCAGCCGGTGGGTGCCGATGCCTACCCGGACATGGCAGAAGTCGTTGTCGGTGGTGCGGCGTTCCCACATCCGGCGGGTGCCCACCACGTCGGACAGTGCGCGCGGATCGGGGTGGCTCCACTCCAGCGCCGCCCGCTGACCCGCGCCGGTCATATCGGCGTCGTCACGCAGATTGGCCAGGTAGCTGAAGTAGTCCTTGCGCTCCTCGTTGAGTTCGGCGGCGGCCTTCCCCGAGCGGCCACCACCACCGATGAACATGCCGGCCATCGACATGACCATCATCATCGGGAAGATCAGGAACATCGGGTTCTTCATCAGGTCCCGGCCCCCGACGGTCACCATCAGCGCGATCATCCCGATGACGGCGACGATCATCACGAAGGGCAACAGCCTCATCAAGAGGTTCCCGGGAATGACCCGCGGCACCTCCGGGGGCGGTTGCAGGTTCACCTCGCCGCCCGGCATCCGCGGCGGCGAAACCCGCAGGCGGCGCACGAAACCCTGCGTACTCAACGCCGCCTCACCCTGAAATCACCCCAAATTCCCCGAAACTCCAAAATTGGCTCAGATTTGGCCCTCGGCGCCTAGGTAATGTCACCAGCAAATGACACAACCCGCGGGAGGCCGACAGCGATGACTCTACCGCCGTCGCTGTCGGAATTAGACGCAGAATCCGAGGCCGAGCCCACGCTCAGTCGCGCCACCCTCGTGGTCGGCGATTTGCGGCTTGACGTCGGCTTACCGTCCAACACCAGCATCGCGGGCTTCATCGACGACGTCATCGACATCGCCAACGAGCAACTGGCTGCGCACCCCCGCGGTGAGGACCTCATGTTCGACACCACCGAGGGCAAATGGACGCTGGCCCGTCTCGGTGACGACCCGATCGACCCCGGCCGCTCATTGAGCGAGGCCAACGTCTACGACGGCGAGCTGCTGGTCATCCGGGAGCTGGATCAGCCGGCCCGCCCGATGCTGTTCGACGATGTCGAAGACGAGGCCGGCCCGCCGCAGAATCCCACCCTGAGCTGGCTGAACCGCGACGCTCGCCTGATCACCTGCTTCGGTGTCGGACTGGCAGCAACTCTCACCGCGGCTTTCCTGCTGCCACGCCACGCCGCCCGGTTCTACGTGCCGGCGACCGCGCTCGGTGTCGGCGTCCTGGCGGTGATCGTGGCGTGCGTGATCGCCCACCGTTCGGCAGGCGCCCGGCGCTCGGAGTGGACGGCCGCGGTGGCCACACCGCTGTTGTTCGGCGGCGCGCTGTACGTGGTTCCTGACGGCTTCGGCACCAAGTCACTACCCATGGCGTTCGGCCTGACGGGGCTCGCGTCGCTGCTGGTGTTGCTGATCACGGGCCGCGGACGCGCGCTGCACACCGCGGTGATCTCACTGGCCGTCATCGGCGGCGCAGCGGGTGTGGCCGACCTGCTGTGGGACCCGTCGCCGCGGGCCGTCGGCGCGGTGCTGGCGACGGTGTCGGTGATCGTCGTCTACCTGTCGCCCCGGGTGACCATCCTGCTGGCCAAGCTTCCGGTACCGCGGGTGCCGACGGCCGGTGAGCCGCTGGACGACATCGAGACGCAGGGCGGCACCACCGTCGAAGGCGTCAACGCCGTCGGCAAGCAGGTGATCCCGACTGAGGAAGGCATGATCGTGCGGGTCCGGCGGGCCAGCCAGTACCTGACCGGCATCCTGGCCGCGGCCGCGGTCACAGCGACCGCAGGCTGCTACCTGGCTCTCGACCTGAGCGACGGATTCTATTGGCAAGGAACGGTATTCGCGACCGCAGTGGCAACGGTGCTGTGCCTGCGCGGACGCAGCCACCACGATCTGGTGCAGTCCGCGACGCTGATCGCCGCCGGGATGACCATTGCGCTGCTGTGCATCCTCAAGACGGCGGCGGTCCTCGACGGCTGGGAGTTCTACGCCACCCTCGCGCTGGTGGCGCTGATGGTGTTGATGGTCGGCTGCGGTGTCATCGCGCCGCGGCTGGAGTTCTCACCGGTGATGCGCCGCCAGGTGGAGATCCTGGAATACCTCGCGATCGTGCTGGTATTCCCGCTGTGTTTCTGGATCGTGCGGCTCTACGCGGTGTTCCGCGAGCTGCGGTTGTAGAGCCCCTCAGGACTTCGGCGGTTCCACCTTCGAGCCGCGCGGGTCGGCGCCCATCCCGTCGTGGGCGACCAACGCCGCCTCCTGGGACAGATCGGGACCGGCCGGCAACAGGGACACCACCGGCCAGGGCGCCAACTGGGGAACGTCGGCGTCGACCCGGGGGTCGTGGACCCCGGTGACACCGAGCGCGGCCGCCGTCGGCAGGTCCTTGATGTGATAGCGCACCCCGGCGTCGGAGACGTAGAACAGTTGCCCCAGGGCGCGGCTGTCCGCCTCGGCACCGGTCGCCTGTACGTATTCGCCGGTGCCGGGCTTGACATATGCCGCGTCGACGCCGGGTCCGTTGCCGTCACCGGTGGCCAATCCGACGGGCTGGGCGTCGTCCGGAATGGGCAACCGATGACCGACCAGCAAGCCGACGGTCGCTCGCGCGGCGGAGTTCGCCCGCTCCCATGCCATGCACACCACCCGGTCGGGCTCGACGTTGACGATCTGCGGCGACACGCTCGGGTAGTGGTCGATTGCCAACGAATGCACGACGGGGACACGACTGAGCAGAGAAGGCGGAACTTCGCGCGCGCCCTGCGAGGCGGCCTCGCTGGGGTTGCTGTACCGGATGATGTCGGCGGCGGCCGATGACACCGGCTGCAGTCCGTCGGACAGCACGACGTAGAGCTGCTCACCGCGGGAATCCACTGTCTTGACGATCGAGCCCACCGGATATCCGGCGGGCAGCCCGGGAATCGCACTGCCGGCGCCCGGAATCGTCACCGGCCGGATGGGCGGCACCAGCGCGAAGGCGTTGAGCAGTGCGCCGGAGATGGGGCGGATCTGGGCGTTCTGCAGGTGCAAGGCGTTCACCACGACCGGGTCATTGGTGTCAATCATCGCCCGCACACCGTCGAAGATCAGATAAGCGGTGTCCCCGGAGCGGACCAGCAGCATCTGTGCCGGTGACGCCCTGCGGATGTCCTCGCCCAGCGTGAGATCCCCGGCGATCACCGTCGTCTGCACGCTGGCGACGCCGACGCTCTTGGCGACGTCCGGAGTCTGCACCGAGTCACACGCCGTCCACGCCGACGTGCCCATGTCCGCGCCACCGTGAATGCTGTTGGGAGCGCCGATGATTCCCACCATGGGCCCGCGCGCCAGCTGGTTGAGCCATTTGTCGCTGACCGACTTCGGGGCGTCGGGCTTCCCGGTGATCAGGCGCGCGGACGCGAGGTTGAGTACCGGATGCAAACGGTCACCGATGCGGACATAGAGGCCGCCGTTGGACGTACTGAGCAGGATCTGCGCGTTGCCGATGTTGGGCGAGGGCTTGAAGAAGGCCAGCACCCCGGCCGCGCCCGTGATCAGGACGGCGATCACCAGGCCGACCAACAGCGACCGGATCTGGCCGCGCATCGGGTCGTGGATCATCCGGGAATCCGCGCGAATCAGCGCATGTTCCAGCCGGCGGATCAAGAACCGATAGCCGTTGACCTGCGCGCGCGTAGTCACTTGCGCGGGCATACACACACCCCCATCAGCGTCGGGCAAGCACCGAGCCTCGGTAGCGTATAACAGCGTCAACCGGCAAATGCGCGCGAATTTTCCCCTGCCGCTCTGGATAAGATCCGACTGTGCCGCGTCGTCCCGCTCCCGGAGCGGCGTCGCCCCCGAGTCGGGGCGCGCCCCCGGAACACAACGAACTGCGGTCGACGACCGACATTGGCGCCGCGCGGCTGCTGCCCCTGCCTGACCTGCTGGTCCTGCAGCTGATCGTCGCCGCCGGGACGGTGACGGCACCGCTGCTCGGCTTCCCCGGTTGGCAGGGCAGCCTCGCCGGATTCGTACTGGCCCTGATCCTGGTGGTCCGGTTGCGGGGCACGACGCTGCCGCGCCTGATCGCGCTGCGAACCGGGTTCTGGTGGCAGCGCCGCAAGCGGTCCACGAAGACGGCGCCGGCCGAGCCCTTCGACGTGCCGATGGCCGATGGTGCCCTGATCGGGTTCCGTTGGGACGGAAGCACATTGATGTCGCTGCTGCAGATCGAAGAGAATCCGCAGGCGATGACGATCATGGAGCCGGGCATGACGGTATCCGGGGAGACGGTGCCGGTGCAGGCTCTGGTGGACTGCCTCCGGCAGTTCGACATCACCCTGGATTCGATCGACGTGATCAGCCAGGGCGCGCGGTCGCAGGGGCACAGCCAGGTGGCCGCGGTGTACGACGCGGTCCTGGGTCCGCTGCCGGCCATCGCGCAGCGCAACGTGTGGATCGCCGTCCGGCTCGACCCCTCCCGGTGCGCGGCCGCGGTGCGGCGGCGCGGCGGCGGCGGCCGCGACGGCATCATCCGTGCCGCCACCACCGCCACCCGCCGGGTCGCCAACAGGCTCACCGAGGGCGGCCTGCGGACCCGCGTGCTGACCGCCGGCGAAATCGGTCAGGCCACCAACCAACTGACCGACGGCGTGGATCTGACCACCGTCGAGGAGACCTGGCGCACCTGCCGCGAAGGCCGGTTCCGGTTACGCAGCTTCGCGATCAAGCCGCGCATGCTCACCACGGCCGGCCTCGGCCTGCTGTGGACCATCCCCAGCTACTCGACCACCATGTCGCTGTCACTGCGCCGCGATGATCCGCGCGGGCCGATCCAGGTCCGGGGCCTGGCCCGGTTTGACACGCACGGCCGCGCCCGCATTCACCTGCGCGGCCTGACCCACCTACGCGGCCAGCAGTACTCCGCCCTGGCCGCCAGCCTGCCGGTCCCTCCGCCGCCCCGGCCGGTCGAAAAGTGGTCGTATTCCAGCCTTTCGGCGACCAGCGCGGGTGCCCCGGACCGCGACTTCGCGCACCTGCACGTACCGGCCTCAGGCTGCGGGCAGGTAATCGGCGCTGACGATCACGGCCGCGCGGTGGCGCTGTCACTGTTCGGGCCGCAGATCCGGCGGGTGGAGATCGCCGGCACCCTGCACCTGGCGCAACAGGTGGTGCTACGGTCGCTCGCGCTGGGCGCACACGTGCTGGTGCACAGTCGGCGTCCGACGAAGTGGCGCACCATGGTTGACGAGGTGGACGACCACGATCTGTTGTGGGTGTCGGACTTCAACCGCGGGTCCATGCAGGCCGGCGCCGATCGCAACTACTCGGTGGAGATGTTCGACGGAGTCGCAGAGCAATCCGTGCGGGTGGGGGTGACCGCGATCGTGGTGGTCCCACCCCACACCCCGGTGACCGCCAACGCCGACGTCGCTCTGGAATCGCTCAGCACCGACACCGATACCGTCAAAGTGAGCACCCGTACCGGATCATCAGTGGTCACCATGGTCGCCACCGACGAAGAGATGCGCTACCTCAAAGCGTCGTTCGCCGCGGAAGACTGACCCTCTTTGAAGGAGTAAGCATGGCCTACCCCGGCAGCCAGGGTTATTACCCGGCCGAGCAGACCCACGATCACCACGGCTACCCCACGTGGTCGCCCGAGCCGCAGACCGGCGGCAAGGTCTCGCACCGCCAATTGTGCTGGGCCGTCGTGGTGTTGGCGTTGTGTTCCTACCTGGTGAGTTTCGGGCCGATGCTCAACGGCTTCGGAATCGACTGGGACGTGCGGTTCGCCGTGCTGGCCGGGCTGCTCGCCGGGTTCGGTCTTCTGCCCCGCCAGACACCCACCGGCAAGGTCGTCGCCGTGCTGGCGGCCGCCGGATTCCTCGACGCACTGTCGCGTGTCGCGGTGCTCCCGGAGGGGGTTCAACCCGGGTGGGCCATGTGGGTGGTGTTGGTGCTCAACGGTTTACAGGCCGGTGCCGCCGTCGGAGCCCTGCTGACGCAGCCGAACGCAGCCGACGAACAGCAGGCCTGGTACGCGGCGTACGCCGAGCAATATGCGCAAGCCGCGGCGCAGTACTACGGCGAGTATGCGGACGGCGACGAGCCCGACGTCGCATACGAAAGCGGCACGGCACAGGCTCAGCAAGTGCACCAGGTATCGGCCCCGGAACCCAGGCGGGCCAGCGCGCCCCAGGGTGCGAGTTACGACGAATTCGTCGCGCATTCCCAGCCGACGCAGGAGTCCGCCCCGCAGGCGGTCCCCCCGACGCCGAGCCTGCCCAACGTCGGGCACTCAGCGGCACCCGCCCAGCAGATTGCCGGCGAGCAGCCGGAGTACCGAACGTCTAACTGACCGAAAGCTGCCCGATCAGCGTCGTGATCGCGGCGGCGACGTCGCCGGGAATGGGGCGCTCGGCCTCGGCGTCGGCCAGAACATCAGTCGGCAGACCCGCCGCGGCGGCGGCCTCGTCGACGCTGAGTTCGGCACGGTGGCGAGCCTCGTACAACCGCTGCCCCAGGGTTGCGTTCGGCGACTGCGCCGCCTTGGCCATCACGTCGTTGTAGGTGCGGCGCACGGTGCTCAACGCCAGCACCACCGAGGGAGTGCCTTTCGCGTTGCGGGCCGCACTGGCCGCCACATTCTCAAGTTTGCGCAGGTCAGCGAGGATCTTGGTGACCTTCGGGGTGAACGCCGGGTCTGCCGGCTCGGGCAGCTCCGAGGTGGCCGTGCTGATGGTGTGCATCGCCAGTTCGACGGCCTCGGCCATCAGCGGCGCCCGAACGGTGTCGGTAAGCGCCTCGGTCGCCTCCTCGGTGGCGCCTGGCATTTCGGCCGGTGCCGTGGCGGGTCCCGGCAGGGGGATGACGGCAGATCCGCTGCGGATGCGGGCGATGGTGCCCGGGGACCACTGCAGCGCTTTCTCGAGCTTGGCCAGCGTGCCGCGCCGCGGCCAACTGCGTCCCTTTTCGAAGGCGATCAGCGTGCCGGCATTGATGATCTTGTCCTTGGCCAGGCCGCGCTGGGTGATCTCGAGCTCGTTTCGGCGCGCGGCCACGGCCTGTCCGGCACGCGCCACGCCGGGGTCGAGGTCGGCATCCCACCACTCGTCCTCGTCCGGCTCGGGCAGATCGATCACGCCGGTGACGTCGTCGGCCTCCGGGGTCAACGTGACCGGGAAGCCCTCCGGATTGGCCAGGTGCAGGGTCGTCGCGCCGGAGACCAGCACCGAACTGCGCCGCACGCCGTCCACGAACATGCCGTTGGTGCTGGTGTCGATCGCCTGCCAACCCTCGCGGTGCGGTTCCAGACGCACGTGCCAGCGGGATATCCGGTCGTCGGAAAGCCGGACGGTGGCGGAGTTGTCCCGGCCGATGATGGCGATACCCGACCGCGGGTCCAGCGTATGGACCTCGTCGCCGAGCCGCACCACCAGCGCGGGTGGCCACTTGTACACCGCCTGGTCAGATGTCACTGCACTTCTCCCCCGGCTCGGACCCCGACGTCTCGGGCACGTCTCGTACAGCCTTCCTCCGGCACTACGTTTGTAGATGCTACATCTTTCCCGCTACGGGCTTACAGCCGACACGACCCGCTCGAAAATCCGTTGACCGGCTTCTATGTCGTTTTCGTCCGCGAAGCGTGCCCGCCAGGTCATAATCCGGACAAGACAAGTGCCACAGCTCTGTTGTAGTACATATGTCTAATTGAGGCAAGATTGACCTTAAGTCGTAGCTGCTACGTTTTAGATGTTGCGCTAATGCTAGATTTGTGGTTATGTCGTGGCATCGACGGCGCTCGCGCGCCCGAACTGGGAGGAAAGCGATGACTGCTGCGGCAATTCCGTTGTCCACACCGCTCAACGAGTACGTCCCGGCGTGCACCAGTGAGCCCGAGCGGTGGACGACCACTGAACCCGACGAGGATGCCAAGGCGCTCTGCCTGGCGTGCCCGCGACGGTGGCTGTGCGCCAGCGAGGCGTATCAAGTCACCGGCGTCGAGGGTTTGTGGGCGGGAGTCGTGATCCCCGAATCGGGGCGGGCGCGCGACTTTGCGCTGCGCCGGTTGCGGGCCCTGGCGGAACGCGGCGGCTATCACGTCCGCCCGCGCCGGCGCGGGCGCCCCCGCGGTTCGCGCAATTGACACCGGCAGAATTCGTGCGCTTTTGTCCGGCGGCGGCACCGTAAACTAACCGCACAGCCCACGCTGATTGTTATGGGGGAATTCGTGAGCGGTCTCGACGACCTGTTTCGGGGGGTCAAGCCCGACGGACTCGACGTCGAAAGCCTGCTGTCCAATCTGCAACAGTTCACCGGCGCGGCCGCACAATCCGCCCAGCGGATGGCGATCGAAACCGCCGACGGCTGGTCGAAGGACGACCTGGCGCACGTCTGGGTGAATGCGCAGGGTGTCGTCGTTCAGGTCGAGTTCGACGAGCGACTGTTCGGCGGGGCAACCAGCGCCGAGGCAGGTGCCGCCGTCGTGCAGGCCACGCAAGCGGCTGCGGCCGCGATGCGGGCCAGAACCGACGAATACCAGGCTGCACTCTGGCAGCAGGTGGCTCAGTTCGGGGTCCAGCCGATCAATCAGATCGACGAGTTCAAGGCGCTGCAACCGCAGGTGCCGCTGTCGGCGCCGGGCTCGCGGGAACGACGCGCGGTCGCCGACGAACTCCGTCGCCCACCCGGCGAGCGCGAGCCCGAAGCGCAGGACCGGTGGCCGGCCATTCGCGACACGGACTGATTCGGCAGAGCCGGGCGCCGAGCGGGTGAGGAGAGGCCAGGAGAGGCGAGAACGATGGCAGAACAATTCGAATACGACGAGGGCACAGCGCGAGCGGGAATCAAGAAGTTCGACGCACTGGCGAACGAAGTCGGCTCCCTGGTGGACGGTTTGCGCGCAGAACTCGCCGGGGACTCGCCCTGGTCGCAAGACAAAATCGGTTCGAGTTTCGCTGCAAAGTTCGACCCGGATCGGTCGACGGTGATCGGGCACGCCGACGATCTCAAGAAGGCGGTCGGAAGCGTCGCACCCGTACTCACCGAGACCGCCAATGCCATCCTCGCGCAGGACGGCGGCGTCGCCGGCTAGCCGCGCCGCGATTCGCCGGGACGTATTGCCGTGACACGCTGGCAGCCGCCGCCTCGAGTAAGGCTGACGCGACTGCAGGTGGACGCGTGATTCGTGGGTATTGAACTTCCCGGCTGGCTGCGATGGGTCGGCGACATGATCGGCGAGCCTTTTCCCGAGGGAGACGAGACCGCGTGCCGGCGGCAGCGTGATCGGTGGCGCCATTTCGCCGAGCAGTTGGAAGGTCTCAAAGACGAGCTGGATTCCGCGACCCAAACCACGCTGTCCGGATTCACTTCCGGCGAGATTCACAACAAGCTGGACGAACGACTCAGACCGTTCGCGTCGTCAGTCGACCAGATCGCCGGGCAGTTGCGCCAATTGGCGGATGCGGTCGACGGCGTGGCGACCGAGATCGAGTTCGCGAAGGAAATGTTCATCGCGAACCTCGTGGCACTGGCAGCCGCAGTCACGGCGTTGATCGCGACCGCGTGGATCAACTGGACGGCGCCGGCAGAGATCGCCGGGGCGGTGGCACTGGCCGAAGCTGCGATATCTCAGGTCATTCGCGCCGCCGTCTCGAAAGTGGCTTCCGAAGCCGTGGCACGGGTGATCGCCCAGGTTGCGCTGCGCGCGCTCGAGGGCGCGGCCGCAAACGCGCTCATGTCCGGAGCGCTCAACGCCGGCATTCAGGGCCAGCAGGCGCTGCAAGGCAACCGGCACGAGTTCGATTCCCGCTCGTTCTGGGACGACGTGGAATCCGGCGCGATCTCCGGGGCGGTGATGGGCCCGATCCTCAAGGGCGCGCACGATTTCGACGCAGGTTCGGCACTGGGCAACCGTGCCAAGAATTTCGGTGCTTCGTTCGTCGGCAACGCCGGTGGCGCCCTGGCGGCTCAACAGGCCATGACGGGGCATCTCAACCTCGGCGATGCCCTCGGCGCCGGTGCCGTTTTCGGCGCGGTCGACGGCGTGCGCAGTCCGGGTGGGCACGCCGGCGGCGGTCCGGAGACCACCGCCCTGGCAGGCGATCGGACCGGTTCGTTGACAGTGGAACCTCTTCCTGCCGAACAACATTCACAAACGCCACCGGTTGACGCCGGCCCGACCGTCGCCGGCCGCTCCCCCGGGGACGTCGCCACCCCGGCCGGCAATGTCGATGTGCCGCTGAACCTCGAGAGCCGCGGGCACGATGTCGCCACTATGGCACCCGTCGGCATTGCCGGGCCCGACACCGCCACCACACCCCATACCTCCGCGCCACCGACCGGTAGCCACCCCAGCGTCACCGACGCGGCGGGTTCGCCGCCGTCTGCCGCGTCACCTGTCGCGAACGCCCCGGCAGCCGCCCACACCGGCGCACCCCCGGCGAGTCATGCGTCGCCGTCGTCAGGCACTCCGCACGTCCCGTCTGCGCGAGCCGGCGTGGCGGACGCCGCCGCGTCTGCAGCGGGCGCCGACGCGATGCGGGCGTCCCCTGGCACCGAACCGTCGACACATCCGATGCGCGACGCCGAATCTGTTCCGCGAGAAGGCGTCCCACCGCGTGACCCGCCACCCCGAGATATCCCGCCGCCCCGAGATGTCCCGCCGTCCCGCGACCTGCTGACATCGCCACGCGATCCCGCCCCGCCGCCGCATGACGCCCCGCCGCCACGCGAGGTTCAACCCGCCCGCGACACCCGCCGCGACGGGATACCGCAGCGCGAGGACCAGCCCGCCCGCGACGGGCAGCCGTCACGAGACGCCGCACCCGCCCGCGACGCTCAGTCACCGCGAGACGCTCAACCGTCCCGCGACGGCACCGGACGCACCGACCGCCATCCCGAAACCGAACGGGCGGGCGCTACCGAAGCGACCGACCGCGCACGGCCGACCGGCCACGACGGCCGGCCCGGCAGGCACCCACACGCCGAACGCGCCGGCCACCCGGAAGCGTCGTCGACGCATCGCAAAGATACTGCCGGACATGATGATTCGCAACAGCGGTCGAATCCGGACACAGCGCACGACACCGACGCCGCACCGCTCGGCGTCATTTCCCCCGTGTCACCCCAACCGGCACACGGCGCGGAAAAGACCGGCGGCCAGCACGCTTCGCTTCGTGAACCCGCGGGCTCCCGGCGCGACCCCGACGATCCATCCGGTGCCGCGCACGCGCAGGACCACGGACCAACCGACGCCACCGGCTTCGACAACCCAGCGAACCACCGGATCTACGGACCGCACGAACTCCGCCCGGTCGAGGACCCTGCCCATCAGGCAGCGGTTCGCCAGGCATGCGAAGACCCCGCCGGGGGATACACCACTTGGGCCGACCCCCGCACAAATCCGTACGGGAGCCTCGTCAACGACGGTGGACCGAGTGTCCCCGGGCGGAGGAACAACTGCACCGACTGCGCGCTGGCCGCATTGGCATCGTTCTACGGGCACCCGACCGTCTCCGCCCCACGATTCCTCGACAGGTTGCCCGGCGGCAGGATCGACTCCGCGAGCGGCGAGGCCAGCGGATTCTCACGAGCGAAGGCCTGGCTCGGCGAGGGCCTGCGCCCGGCAGACCTGAAACTCTCAGTGCCCGAGCGGTTCGACGCATTACACCAGCAGATCAAGCAGATGGGTCCGGGCGCTTCGGCGCTGGTGATCAACGAGTGGCACGCCATGGACGCCAACGGCAGGCCGATGTTCAACAGATACGGCGCACCGATAACCGACGGCGCTCATGCGACGGTCATCGTCTACCCGCGCGACGCCGCCGGACCCGTGTGGTGGGATCCGCAACGAAGCCTCACATCAGACCATCCGCCGTCATGGTTGGTCGACGATTCGGCTTCACTGTGGTTCACGCCCGTCGCGCCGGATCACTTCGGGCCGATACCACCCCAGCAAGGAGCCCACCATGGTGGAACTGGACACCCAGCAGCAAGCACTGGCCTACCTGGCGCGGATCTTCCCCGGGAGCACTTTCCGGGTGGTCCCGTTCGAGATGGGCTGGGTGGGTTCGCCGATCCTGCCGCAGGAGAACCCCACCGGACCGGCAGTGGGTTCGACGAAACTCGTGATCGATTCGCAGACCGGAGTCGTCACGGAATATCCGAGTTGGTCGACCAACATGGTGGCCGAGGACTACCTGGAAGCCAGCCGCACCGGCCGCCCACCGACGGGGGGCCAGATCTATCCGTACCAGTGGAGGATCGCCATCCGGCGCCTGCGGGAGGACCCCGAGACCATCACGTATCAGATGACCGCGGTGTCTCTGAACGACCCGCCCGAACCCACCCGGGAACACCCGCTGACCATCAACAAACACACGCTCCTGAGCGAGCCCCCGGACACCCTGTCGAACGTGGCGACGTCGCACGCGGAGTGGATGAGCCGGCAGAACCACGGGGTCTGGCCCGCGGAGACCACGACGGAGTTCTGACCGACGGGTCGGTGCCGCATGAACCCGCTGATGCGGCCGACGACATCGAAGCCGGCGATCGCGGGCGTTACGTTGCCTCGCACGCAGATACCGCGCACGCGGCGGAGATCGCGAATCAGGCTCTGTGGAACCGCATTCCGCCGGTCCACCCCAGCGAGATCCAGCATCACCCGACCGACAATGTGTTCGGCGATCAGCGAGCCAGGGACAACGCGACGTGGTGGCGCGAACTCAGCGGCGAGGAACAGCGCGCACTGGTCGACGCCTACCCTCGCGAAATCGGCAACGCCGAAGGGATTCCGGCGTGGGCCAGGACGGCCGCCAGCGAGCACGAACTCACTCGTCTGCAACACCGATTGCAGGCGCGCATGGAATCTGGCGAGCACCTCAGCCGCAGTGAGAAAGCAGAGCTCAAGCGCTACAACGAGATTCGCAGAGCACTTGACGAGGCGCGGGAGCAGGCCGGGCGCCTTGGCGGCGAGGTGCACATTCTGGCCTTCGACCCGCACGCTTTCCACGGTGACGGCCGGATGGTGGTCAGCGTCGGCCACGATCCCTATCGTGCGGAATCGGTGTCCTGGCATGTGCCGGGGCTCGGGAACGACATCGGCAAGCTTGCAGGGAACCTCAGAAACGCACTGAATCATCTGGATTCGATCCAGGCGGCGAAACCAGGCAGCAAGGCTTCCTCCATCGCCTGGATCGGTTACGACGCACCCAGCGGCCGGGCATCTTTCCGTGTCATGTTCCCGGGCCTGGCGCGAGAAGGCGGCGCCATCCTGCAGAACGACATCTCGGCTTTCAACGCCGCGCGTGATGGCGGTGGTGGCAGCCACTTCGCCGACAACCACGTGTTCGGTCATTCCTACGGGTCGACCACCACGAGTCACGCAGGGCACGGCGGCCGGATGGCCGACGACGTCCGCACTGTCACACTGCTCGGTTCACCGGGCGCCGGACCGCTGCGCCACGCAAGCGCGTTCGGGATCGGCGACAATGTGTTCGTCGCGTCGTCCTCGCGTGACCCAGTGACAATGCTCGGGGGACGCACAGCCGGTTCCGCCGGACGATTCTTCGGTATTGGGCTCGGGATGGACCCGGCGATGCGCGGGTTCGGGGCGCACCGCATCAACGCCGAGTTCCCTCGCCATATGGACGATCTGGTTGGCACCGCCGCCACCCACAGCGCGTACTACGCATTCGACCCGCGATCCGGTGTGCGCAGCGAGTCGCTCGCCAATTTCGGCCGTATCGCCGCGGGCGAGTCCGACCAGGTACACACCGAGGCGCACCGCTTCGTCGACGATCGACCCCGGGTGATACCGGGATGGCGCACCCACGAACCGGCCATGAGCCGTCCATTGGAGCATGACACCGGCGACCTCGACTCGTTGCGACGCCAATTCTGGGACCCTCATTGGCTGTCCGGTACCCCGGATCCCGTGCACTCGGCCGAACCGTCGGGTCCCGGGTGGCACCGCGTCGCGGACACCGACAACATCGATCCGCACTACGGTGAACCGCTGCCGCGGCACTGGGATTATCCGGGCAACCCCGTCGACCCGGGCCAAACGACCCCGGCCGTCGCGAGCCTGATCGCCGATCCCACCGCACCGTTTGGCCGCGACCAAGACGGAAATGCCTATACGCAAGCCGAATACGCGGAACGCTTCAACACGCTAGGCCCGAACGGGCAGGAGTGGAACAACTTCCCCGGCAACGACGGCGCCGTGCCGGGGACCAGAATCCGGTACACCGACATCGACCAGTTCTTCGCGGACTACGGCCGCCACTTCGATCGGATCGGCGGAGAAGACGGCAAGTACCTGGGGCTGGCGCCGAACGGTGAGCGGGCAAGTTGGGAAGAGCGGGCGTTGCACGTCAAATCCTTGCGCGATCCGTTGTTTGATTACACCTTGGAGTACCTGCCTCCCGGTTGGGAGATCGAGATATCGGAGATCGCCCCAGGACTCGGACAACCGGGCGGCGGACTGCAGGTCCTCATTTTCGACAGCAACGGCCGCGTCCAGAAGGTTCAGACCCTGACCAACCCCGCCGCCGGACTACTGAAGAGAGGCTGGCTGTGATGGGACACGACATCGAGATCTCCTCCACGTTGCAACGATGGGCGCGGTTGGCCGGTTACACGCTGACGCCGGGACCGGTCACCGACGACGGTCGCGCGATCTTCTACAACAGCGGCGGCGAGGTGCGCTACTTCGTCGGATTACGTTCGGACGGGTGGTTCACCGTCACGGAGTCCGATCGCATGAGCGCGGAGTACTTTGTCCTCGCCGCACGGACATTGGACGTCATCGAGAAGTACTTCTTCGGCGTGTTCGGATCGACATGGAGAGGTATCCGGGGTTTACCCGATGTGCGGTTACCGGCGTCCGCCGACGACATCGGTGACGGGTTCACGCTCGCCGACGTCGAATTCGACGGTCGACAGTGTCGCGGGTTGGTCGATCCCGCGGGCGGTGTGGTCGCCATCAGTTCTGGCGATGCCTTTTCGGGGACATGGGAACTGGCGCCGCTGTGGCTGTATCTGAAGGCCTCTGCCGACGAGATAATGCGGTCCTTCGAAGATCCGGCCGGACGGCCCCTGTTCGCCGAAGACGGCGAGCGGGGGTTCCTGGCAGGGGTTGCCCAGGCATTCGAAGACGCCGGAGGATCCTCTTTGGCAAGCGGATTCACCATCGTCGACGACGCGCCGGGTGACCCGGACGTGGCCCGCCGTGACGAACAGATTCGCGCTCAAGCCTCGACGATGCTGGATCCGGTCGCGCAGGAACTGGCCTACCTGGGCCCGCCGGGCTGGCAGCAATACCGTGCGGCATTCGCGCTGACCGTGCGTGCCGGTGTCGCCCAATTGGAGTTCACCACCCCCGATGGCGTCCAGCCCAGCCGGATACCAGAGCCGATCGTCGAAATGGTGCGTCGCCAAAGGGAATTCACTGCCCGGATGTCGGCGGGGCCATGGTGGCGGTTGATCATGACCGTCACCAGTCAGGGCCGAATGTCGGTGAGCTACGACTACGGTGACGAACCGTTCCCCGCGGACCAGTTGCAGCCCGCGCAGAACTACCGCGACGACATCGCCGCCTTCCCACGGCCCAGGTTGCCCGTATGGCTCGCGGGCTATCTCGCCGGGCCGACCGCGCAGGGACGTACACCGCAACAAGCGGCCGAGGCCGCTGCCGCCGATGAGACCGCCGGGCGAATCGCCACCAAGACCGACGACATCGAACCGTTGCAGGACACCTGGACACGGTGGGCGGTTTTGGCCGCTGTCCATGTCGGGGCGCGCTCTGCCTGGGGACCACGCATCTTCCCCGGCCTGGCCTGGTATGAGTCCGATGCGCGCAGCGGGTCGACGTTGTACGTACTGCCCGGAGACCGTGCGGTGCTTTCCGGTGGACGGTGGGATTCCCGACTGCTGGCCGATGCGTACGAGAACCGTCGACCACTGCCCGATCTTTATGCCGGGGCCCCGGCCTGGGTCAACGACTCGGTGTTGAACACCCGCAACCAGAACGGACTACTCAGCTTCTGCTACTGGCACTTCGACCGGCAGTGGTACCGCGGCGCCGCCGACACCTTCGACGAACTCGACGCCCCGCTGCCCCCGATATGGACCCCGCAAGAAACCGTCATGGCGATGCTCGATTTCACCGGCCCCGATACCCAGAACGCCTGTCACGAACTGTTGCATGCGGCGGCCGGGCACAGCGCCACCCGGCGGCACCTCGCCGCGGTGTTCTCCAATGTCGCCGACGCCGATCTCGATGCAGCATTCAACCAGCTCAGCCTCGCCGGACTCACCACTTCATGAGCCCCGGGCTGGACACCACCTTGACGGTCGTCGGGTTCGTCCTGCTGCTGCCTGGCGTGATCTTCGTCGTCGGCACCGCACCGACGTGGTTCATGTTCGGCGATTCAGCAGATCGGCGATCGCCGCGCACCCACCATAACCTGATCCTCGCGGCGATTGCCCTACCACCGGTCGTGGTCATCGGCCTGTACTTCGCTGCGATCGTATTGGCTTGTCAGGCTTCTGGATTGACGTTCTACTACCCGCTCGTTGCACTTGCGCTCGGCGCCGCGGCCTGGTTCGGCATCATCGGTGGCGTCGGGCAGTGGATCAAAAATCTCTAGCCGGGCGACGCGCGGTCAGGCCGGTGGGCGCAGCCACGTCATGACATTGCTGCCTTTTTCGATCTGCAGGAGCCCGGTTCCGACTTTCCAGATCTGCAGTTTGGCGTCGGCGGGGGTTTGCCACAGGACCTGACACGTGGCGGCGTCGGTGACCTCGAATTGTCCGGAGAGTTCCTCGGTCTCGGTCAGGATGTTCGCGCCGTCGGAGGCGACGTACGTGCCACCACCGGAAGGACCCGTGCCCTTGAGTTGCCAGCCTGTGCAGGTTGGCCCGGGTTGCCCGGTCATCAAATCGAATTGTTGCCAACGCTTTTGACTCGGCTCGCCGATGTTCACGTAGAGCTTGGTGCCGATGGTGCGCAGATCCGGGGCGACCTCCGGGGCGGCGAACTGGCTGAGTTGTCTGCCGTCGGCGGTGTAGACCTGAAAGGTGCCATCGGCTGCGACGATCGGCATGGCCGGGTTGTTCAGCAACTTCACGAACGACGTACCGAATGGGCGATCACTGATGAACGTGCCCTTGGTGTCGTAGAACCGCACGCCGGTGGCCCGGGTGCCAGGGTTCTGGTACGCGTAGGCGAAACCGCCGTTGTACACGACGGCCCGGCTCAAGGCGGCTCCCGCCGGAGGCGCGGGAGTCAGGTCGGTGCCGTCGATGACCGAGAACACCCGGTCGGAATCATTGCCGCCGCCCGTCGAGACGGCGATCGGGGTCGCCGGTATATCGTCGGCCACCTCATTGTCGCCCGGCGACAGGAAGCCGTTTCCGGGGACGAACCACGTGCGTTCGGTGTGCGAACCCATGCCGTAGACACCTTTGCCCCGGACGGTCGAGACCAGGCGACTCTGCCCGACGCTGGTGCCGACCGGATGAGCCTCGGGTTGTCCCGCGTATGCGCTGTAAGCAACATCGGTGGGTCCGGTGAAGGTCAGCTTGCCGTGGTCCAGATCGATCACCCACGCCGTCAGCGGCGGGTCAGCCTTCAGACACACGGCCGTCGTCGGCCCGTTGCCGAAACACGTCACCGCGAACTGGTAGTTCGGTAACTGCACGGGATTGAACAACCGGGCGCCCGTTCGGGTGTCGACGCCGTACACCCAGGCTGCCTGCGGCCGGCACCGACCCGAACAGTGCAGATCCACGAACTGGGACAGGAAGTACGCCTTGTCCCCCGTGCTGGCGAACAGATCGCCCAGCGGCGCATCGGCCGGCAACCCCAGTTCGGCGGCTTTGGACTGCCAGACCGTTGTCAGCGGACGGTTCAACGGGAACCCGATCAGCAGCTCTTTCGGGGTGCCGAGTGGCGGCGCAGACGGCCCGGCCATTGCCTGCCCGCCGTGGCCCTCTCCAGTCCCGGGGCGCCACATCCACCACGCGACCACGACAATCAGCAAGGCCACAACGACGGCGGCGCCAACCCACCACCGACGGCGACGGCGCTGTGCCACCGGACCGCTCGATCCGGATGAGTCGACCCAGCGATACCCTCCCGGCGGTGCACCCGCACCCGACACCCGACACCTCCCGCCCCGTCAACGACACCACGGTCAGGCTAACCACACCACGCCGCCACCCGGCAACGGCTCGGATTTGCCGGTTAATTGCCGTTGGCGATCCCTTAGGCTGAGAAGACCGAGTGCCGGGATCCGCGTACACGTGGCCGCAAACCAGCGGCGGCCAGTTGGTCGGAGGCGCCCAACAGGTCTGAATCAGGCGGTTGGACGAGGGAGGACGTATGGGGCAGGACGATCGCGGTCTTGGAGACCTGACCAGGGAGATGACCAGATTCGGATCGGCCAACGCCGATCAGCTCTACCTGAACGACGCGCTGGTGAACGCATTTCTGGGTGAGGTCGGCAGGGCCAAGGATGACCTGAAGAGTCAGCTTGCCGGAGCCAGCGGCCTGCACGACTGGCTTTCAGCTGCAAGCGTCGGAACGTTCGAGTCGGCTGTGGCGACGCGCGGACATCTTCAGGACGATGTCCGCGAGTTCATCACCGCGCTGCACGAGTTCAACAGATATCTCAACGCGGTCGAGGCCACCACCGATGCTGCCCGCAAGAACTTTCTGGCTCTAGACACACCCGCGGGCTAGCAGGCACGCGACCCGAGCCGCCGATTCATGGCTACCTACGAAGACCTGCTGGCCGCCGTCGACGCGATCCGCAAGGCCTACCCGGACTGGGACCCACGACACGTCCCGCTCCCGGGTACGAATGCAATCGTTGACAATTTCAACGACGCACTGAGCCAGCCTCACGGGCTGCAGCAGGAGGCGCCAAACGAGCTGTTCGCCACGCTTCGACAATTGGCCCCGAGTGGCGCGTTCAGCCCAAGCGGGCAACTCGCCGGCGCACCGAAAGGCGCGCCCAATCTGCCTCCGCCGGGCGCACCCCCGGGGGCGCCTCCAATCATTCCCGGCCCGGCGCCCGGAACACCTGTCGACCGGACCATCAATGCGCCGCAGAATCAACTGGACCAATTCCGGGGAATGCTGGGCCACAAGAACAAAACCGCCGAAGCGGTTCCCTTCGATCCCATCCCGACGTATGTCGACGGTTACAAGGCCGTCCAGGACGTAACCGAACACGGACCCGGAAACACCGGCTGGAATGCGACCATCGACGGTCTGCGCGGGCGCCTGAAAAAGGCGCTCTCCACCATCAACAGTGGAATCGAGGGTCAATTCGGAAACGCACTCCGGGCAAACCTGGAGCGATCATTCGGCGTGCTCGATGATCTGAGCAATCATGCGCGCACCATGGAGACGCTCATCGACGCATTCTTCAACGATCTGCAGACCACCAAGGACAACTTCGCGAGGAACTGGGAGCTGTACAGACAGGCCATCCAGGACCCGCAAGACCCGACCAACAAAGAGACCCTCAATCAGCTGAATGCGTTGGTAGGCCCGATCATGGCTCAGTACCGTCCGCCGATCGACACGATCGCGCAGAGTCATCCCAGCATCACGAGCGCCCTACCCAGCGTGGGCTTACCGGGGTCGGTGGGAAGTGGTGGAGGCGGTGGATCGCCGGGTAGTCCGGGCGGCGGACCGGTCGGACTACCCCGGGGCGGACTCAACACCGGGAGCATGGCAAACCTCGCGACGCCGGACCGGGCGCAGCCCGATCAAGCGAAGGCGGCGTCGCCGCCTCAGATTCCGACAGACGCCGCCAACGGTGCCGCCGACGCCGCCAAACAGGCCGGCGAACAGGCGCAGAAGGCCGCGGGGCAGGGCGCCGACGCGGCCCAGAAGGCGCTGGGTGCGCTCAGCGGCGCCCCCAACGGGGCCGGGCTTCCCGAGGGTGTGCTGGGACTCGGTCCGAAAGGCTTGCAGGGTGCCGCGAAGACGGGCGGCGGAGGGGGTGGGCGCGGTGGTGTCGGGCGGGAACCGGTGGTCGCCAAGACTCCGGCGAAGTTGGCGTCGTCGCCGAATGTTGCGGGCACCCCGACTCCGGCCTCTCGCGCCGGAGTGAGTGGCAGCGGGGCACCCGGAGCGGCCGGTGCCCCGGCGGCAGGTCATCGTGGCGCCGCCGGTGACAAAACACACAAAGCGGGCAAGGCGCTACGGCTGACCAAGAACGGCGAGGAGGTGATCGGTGAAGCCGACGCCGTCAACTCAGTGATCGGCGACGAACCGCGAAAGGTCTCACCCGATCCCGAGACGTAGCGTCAGGAAATCCGCGCCGAAAGGGCATACGCGACGTAATGCAGACGGACACAGTCGATTTGAAGCGGCTCGGCCGCATCGATATTCAAGATCTCGCTATCATCAACGAGTACCTGGGGCGTGAATTCCTGCCCTTCCCGTTGATTCCAACGCTGCCGAACCGCTTCACCTACTTCGACGAGTACGCAGCCCACGCCAGGTCCATTCCGGACCGGTTCAACCACGGGGATCTGGTGGTCTTCAAAAAGTGGTTCGCGAGCCTGGCCGAAGCTGACCTCAGGGTGGAATGTCGCGTGCAGTACTACGCCGCCGATACCCCCGCGCAGCGGATGCTCGCCCACCGGACAGGCCAACTCGGGTTTCTGGCGCTGCAAGGGACAGACGATGTCGTCGATATCTTCACCCTGTCGCCGTACGACCTGGGCCCGGCGATCGCGGGATCGGTGTACATGACCCGACCAGGTGCCCGACCGGCTGTCGTAATTTCCGAATATGTGCCGCAGACATTCCTTGAAGTGGCCGGCGGAAGCCGCGCCGATCAGCCCTGGGCCGCCGCGTCACCAGTCACGGTGTCCAGTGCCGAGGTGAGGGCCTACGCGACGGTGCAAAGTCATCGGCTTCCGGCCCGGGAATGGGGCGTCGACCAAGAGCGAAATGCGGTGGTCTTCGTACGCCTGGTTGACGACGGAGACTACGCCTACGTCCCCGACTACAGCTGCGCCAAGCCGGTGACCCGTCAGGATCTCAGGCAACGGATCGATCAGCTGATCGCCGACGACGTCGCCGTGCTGCGGCAATCGCGGGATTGATGAGACGCGGGCACTACGGAATCGGAGCCGAATCTGCTTGGCACACCAGGAGTTCGCCGTGTCGAACCTGAAAGGTGAACATCTCGCCGCCGCCTTCGGCGTGGAAGACGTCGAGTGTCCAGACCGGTCCGTCGCGGGTGAATCTCGCGACGGCGGACAGTTCGAACTTCTCAAACGGTTCGCCATTTCGGACGAAGCCAATCTCGCGCGCCAGCGCCCCATCGTGAGTTTCGCTGCACGACAGCGCTTCCAGGTTAGCCAGGTGACGTTCGTTGCGCTCTCGCATCCACACCCGCGCGGTGTTGGCGGCGACCGCGCGGGCCTCATCATCGGACATCGATTCACTCGCGGCCATCGGTCGTAGGGTCGGCCCGCCGTGCGCACGACCCAGGACGGCGACTACTAACAGTGCTGACGACGCCACCGCTGCAACCGCCCAGATAACGATCCAGACCCGATCGCGCCGGCGGTCCCGCGTCCCGTTCGCGCTCCTCATCGCCACCCCGAGCAGCCCGTCACCATGTCAGAGGCGGCGTGTCCGCGTCGCACAGTTTCCAGCCACCGCTTTCCTGCACGAACGTGTACGAATCTATGAAAAAACCACCTAGCTTCAGGTTCTCTTCGACCGCGTGCCGCTCCCGGTCGCTCAGTGGGTGCACACGCATGGCGACCGTGGCCCAGACATGCGCGCCCTCGTCGCGGAAGCTGGTGATCGCTTCCGGGTAGGTGAGGCTGTCGGTGTTCCCGTTCTGCTCAACGCCTCTGATCTCGGCCTCGACATTCTTGCCGGGGTGGACGCACGCCAGCGCGCGCATGGCCGCGCCGTCACCGCGATCCTCCGCCTCATACCAGCGCTTGAGCACCTCAAACACCGTCGCCTCATGGGGCGAAGGGGCGGGCACCGCGATCATCGACGCCCGCGGCGGCGGAGACCACCGCCATCCCACAGCGAACACCACCGCGGCGGCGGACAGACACCCCAGCGTGAGTGCCGCCAGCACGCGCTGCGGCCAAGGGCGCGAACCTGTCGGCGTGGACGCATCTGTGCGAGTCGAGAGCGTGCCGTCGGATGCGCAATCGATCCACAGCCACCGCCACGTAGACCCGCTTGCCGAGGACTGACGGTGGTATTCGTGCAGCGCCGCAACGGCTTCGGGGGACGCGGCCAAGTGCGTCGGTCCAGCGTCCGCCGTCACCGTAGCCGTGACCGTGGACGACCCCGCGTCAAATTCGACACGCAGGTGCTTCCATCCGGGCGGCGCCTCGCCCAGAATCACCGTGACAGCATCCTCGACCAGATGACGGTCATCAGCCGCTCCCCCACCAGCGGCGCCGACGTTCACGATCTGACTCTATCGGAGCGGGCACCGCGCCTGTTCGGCCTCGGCGGTGCCGGCGCAAGCACCGGGCCGTGAAGCACGGACGACATCGGCACCAATTCGCCCCCGGTCCGATAAGTCTCAAGAAGTACGTTGCGCTCGTCCCCTGATATCACTCAGGGTTCAAGCAGCGAAGTGACCGTGTCCCGGTCATGGTCCACTTCTATCAGGCCCGTGCCTATCTTGTGGATCCAGACCTTGCCGGGAACCTCCCATAGCGCCTGGCAATTGGTGGTGTCGATGGCCACGTAGTGGGACACATCGCCGGCACGGCTTCGGGTGACTACGACCGTCCCATCGGAGCCGGCATAGTCAGGACCCAGGGCCATGGTGCAGGTGGCACCGGGCGCTGCGGTGCGCAGGTCCCATTGCTGCCAGGCAGATTCCATGCCGTCACCACTGCCCGCGGTCCTGATGTACACCTTGGCGCCGATTGTTTCGAAATCGGCAGCGAGACCGCGCGATGGGATCGTTGCGACAAGTTTGCCTATCGCATCGCAAATCTGGAAGTTTGCTTCCGACTACGAGTGTGACAGCCTCGCGTAAGTCCTCGACCGGTTACTGTCAAGCCCACCAGAAATTACTATTGCAAACAAACCGAAAATCCATTCGCCGCGTCGTCACAGCCAGTGCACACATGGCGCAGTAAGTGCACACTCGCCGAACAAACGTAGATTACTCGTCTAATGGCGTTGTTCGAACGCTGGGGCCACAAAATTCTGCACGATCCGTCGTTCGGCCGCGTCGTTCTCGGCAGGCCAATACATCAGCGACAGCACGACACGTATGACCCATCTGGGCGCCAGCGGATCGCCGTCTGCAATCCCGGCCAGTTCGGTTGCGAATTGTGCCGTGAGCGCCGACTCGGCAAGCCAGACCACTTGATGGGTGCCGCCCCGGATGGAGCTCACCATCAGCGCGCACAACGGGTCGGACCGGATCTGTTGCAGGGTCAACAGGATCGACTCGACGAGTCGCTCTGATCCGCTCAGCGGCGCGACTGCCGAGCGTACGGAGGCGACAATGCGTTCGGCCGTCCGCTGCACGACTGCGTTGCGGATTTCGGCTTTGCCGCCGACGTAGCGGTAGATGGTGGCGCGGGAGCAGTGAACTTTGATCGACAGCTTGTCAATGTCGAGTCCGTCTAGCCCGTCGTGGGCGATTAGTTCGGCGGCGGTGTCGTAGATGCGCTGGACTGCCGCTGCGCGGCGTTCGCCGCCCACGAGCCAATCGTCAGCAGGCACTGCTTGCTTCCGTCCTGTAGCGGGTCGATTTCTTAGGTTGAGACGAAGCTAACACCTTTTCGCAATATCGTCGCAGGTCACATTTCCGCGCTGAGACAAACTCACCTCATCCGCCTCAGCATGCCGTTTCAACTTACTCCAACGTCGTTGACCAACACGTTTATGACAGTCAAGGTGATTCGGCAAGCGCTTGTGGGACTGGACCCCGGTTGTTGTGAACTGTTTCACCGCGGGGATCCATTCGGTACAAGCCGACCGGGGTAACCGCGGTTCCCCAACCGCCGTGTGTGCTGCCGCCCGTGGGAGCGCCTAAACGAGAGAAGGTCGCGATGAGTTTTACGGTGTTGCCCCCGGAGATCACGTCAGCGCTCGTACTCGGCGGAGCCGGTTCCGAGCCGTTGCGGGCGGCAGCGGCCGCTTGGGCCGGACTCGCGGAAGAATTGGACTCCGCTGGTGAGTCGTTTCGGGCGATCACGACAGACCTGATCGGCGCGGCGTGGCAGGGACCATCGTCGGCCGCGATGGCGGCGACCGCGGCCCCTTATTCGGCCTGGCTGTCGGCCTCGGCGAGCGGGGCGCAGCAAGCGGCTACTCAGGCTGGCGCGCTGGCGGCTCAGTTCGAATCTGTCCGGGCAGCGGTGGTGCAACCACTTGCGGTAGCGGCCAATCGTAGCGACTTGCTATCCCTAGTCATGTCCAACGTGTTTGGGCAGAACGCACCGGTGATCGCATCGGTTGAAGCGGCATACGAGGCGATGTGGGCCCAGGACGTGTCTGCTATGGCCGCCTATCACGCGGGTGCTTCCGCGGTTGCGGCGGCATTGACGCCCTTTGCTCAGTCGCTGCAGGCCATGGCTGGTGCGCCGGGCGCTTTGGTGCAGGCAACGCCGCTGAGTTTGGGTGCCGGCAATGTAGGTGGCGCTAATTTAGGAACCAGCAATCTTGGCCTCGGAAATGTCGGCAGCGGCAATACGGGTTTGGCGAACCTGGGCAGCCTCAACATCGGATTGGCAAACACCGGCGTTAGCAATTTCGGCTTCGGCAACACTGGCAGTAACAACTTCGGTTTCGGTCTGACCGGCAACGGTCAGATCGGTTTCGGCTCGATGACTTTGGGTTTCGGCCGTCTTGACTTGTTCAACTCGGGCACTGGTAATGTGGGTTTGTTCAATTCGGGTACCGGGAATGTGGGAATCGGAAACACCGGCTCGGGCAACTTAGGATTCTTCAACTCTGGCTTGGGTAACTTCGGTATCGGTAACGCCGGAGACTTTAACACCGGCGTGCTTAACCCCGGATCTTTCAACTCCGGCTTCTTGAACCTCGGAGATGCCAACACCGGAAACTTCAATGCCGGCAGCTTCAATACCGGCAACTTCAATTCCGGCGACGTCAACACCGGCAGCTTCAACAGTGGCAACATCAACACCGGGTATTTCAACTCTGGCGACATCAACACCGGCCTGTTCAACACCGGTGACATGAACAACGGCGTTGCGTTCCGAGGCACCGGACAAGGTGGGCTGCGCTTTGCTATAACCACGCCCGATCTGACGTTGCCTCCAATCAACACCCCCAGCATCGAGATTCCAGCGCTGACCTTGCCCGCTATCACCACCGGGGACCTGACCATCCCGGGCTTTGATCTGCCCAGGGCCGTGACGCCGGCGATCACCGTGCCCGGTCTGGATCTGCCGGCCTTATCAGTGCCAGTTTTCACCCTCGACAGTGCCGGGGTGAGTGGCTTTACCCTGCCGAGGCTGAGCATTCCGCCGATAACGGCCCCCTCGATCACGGTGCCGGGTCTACAGCTGCCGGCCTTATCGGTGCCGGGTTTCACCCTCGACAGTGCCGGGGTGGGTGGTTTTATCCTGCCGAGGCTGGGTGTTCCGGCGATAACCACCCCGCCGATCACGGTGCCGGGTCTGGAGCTGCCGGCCCTCTCGGTGCCCGGTTTCACCGTCAACAGCGTCGGGGTGGGCGGCTTCCCGCTGCCCAAACTCGGCATCCCCGCACTAAACCTGCCCACCATCACCCTGCCCGATCTAGAGCTGCCCAGGATCGTCACCC
>RXJD01000084.1 GCA_003987775.1 Mycobacterium sp. | reverse complement strand
CGGGGTCAACGGTGACGGCGGCGCGGGCGGGCGCGGCGGCAACGCCGGCACCCCCGGCGACGGCGGCGCCGGCGCGGCCGGAGACTCCCTGTTCATCAACGGCGGGGCCGGCGGCAACGGCGGCAACGCCGGCGCTGTCGGGGCCAGTGGGACCGGCGGCAATGCGGGTGTCGGCGGCACCGGCGGCACCAAAGGCCTCGACGGCGGGACCGGAGCCGCGGTCACCGCCGGCGGCAACGGCGGCACCGGCGGAGCCGGATTCAATGCCACCACCGCCGGAACTGACGGGGGCGCGGGCGGGGCCGGCGGTAACGGCGGTTCGGTCGGCAACGGGGGGGCCGGCGGGGTCGGCGGCAACGGCGCCGCCGGCACCGCCGGTCCCAACGGGGTGCTGCCCGGCGACTCCGGCTCGCCCGGTATCGCCGGCGGGGCGGGCGGCCACGGCGGTGCCGGGGGCTCCGGCGGTGTGGTCTCCGGTAACGGCGGCGCCGGCGGCGCCGGCGGCAACGGTGCGGCCGGCGGCAACGGCGGCAACGGGCTTGCGGGGGCAGCCGGGATCGCCGGCGTCAGCGCCGGCGCCGGGCAAAGCGGCGGATCGGGCGGCAACGGCGGAGCCGGCGGGACCGGGGGCGCCGGCGGCGACGGCGGTACCGCCGCCCACGGCACCCTCGGCGCCAACGGCGATGGTGGCGCGGGCGGGCACGGCGGCAACGCCGGCACCCCCGGTGACGGCGGCAACGGCGCGCCCGGCGAGGCCCTGTTCATCAACGGCGGCGCCGGCGGCAACGGCGGTAACGCCGGCACCCTCGGCGCCGGCGGGACCGGCGGCAATGCCGGTGTCGGCGGCACCGGCGGCACCAAAGGCCTCGACGGTGGGGCCGGGGCCGCAGTCACCAGCGGCGGCAATGGCGGCACCGGCGGAGCCGGATTCAACGCCACCACCGCCGGATCCGACGGGGGCGCGGGCGGGGCCGGCGGTAACGGCGGCTCAGTCGGCAATGGCGGGGCTGGCGGTGCCGGCGGCAACGGCGCCGCCGGCACTCCCGGTCCCAACGGGATCCTGCCCGGCGACTCGGGCTCCCCCGGCATTGCCGGCGGGGCGGGTGGTCACGGTGGAGCCGGCGGGCAAGGCGGCTCGATCTCGGGCAACGGCGGGGCAGGCGGCAACGGCGGGGTCGGCGCCGCCGGCGGCAATGGCGGCAACGGGCTCACCGGCGCAGCCGGGATCGCCGGGGTCAACAACGGCGCAGGCCAGACCGGCGGCTCGGGCGGCAGCGGTGGCGCCGGCGGAACGGGTGGCGCCGGCGGCGACGGCGGCGCCTCAGCCCACGGCATCGTCGGCACCAACGGCGACGGCGGTCAGGGCGGTACCGGCGGCAACGCCGGCACCCCCGGCGACGGCGGCAACGGCGCGGCCGGCGAGGCCCTGTTCATCAACGGCGGCGCCGGCGGCAACGGCGGTAACCCCGGCGATGTCGGCGCCGCTGGCACCGGCGGCGCAGCCGGAATCGGCGGCACCGGCGGCACCAAAGGCCTCGACGGCGGGGCCGGGGCACCGGTCACCAGCGGCGGCAACGGCGGCGCGGGTGGGGCCGGGTTCAACGCCCTCACCCCCGGCGCCAACGGCGGCAACGGAGGCGCCGGCGGCAACGGTGGAACCGTCGGCAACGGCGGCGCCGGTGGCGTAGGCGGCAACGGCGCCGCCGGCCAGGCCGGGAACAACGGAGTGCTGCCGGGTGAATCGGGTACTGGCGGCGGCACCGGTGGCACCGGCGGCAATGGCGGCGCCGGCGGGTCCGGCGGCTCCGTGTCCGGCAACGGCGGCGCAGGCGGCAAGGGCGGCTCCGGTGCGACCGGAGGCAATGGCGGCAACGGCGTGACCGGTGCCACCGGAGTGGCCGGATTCAACAACGGCGCGGGTGGCAACGGCGGCTCCGGTGGCAACGGCGGCTCCGGTGGCAACGGCGGGACCGGCGGCGACGGCGGCGCGTCCGCCCACGGCATCGTCGGCGCCAACGGCGACGGCGGAGCCGGCGCCAACGGCGGCAACGCCGGCACCCCCGGCGACGGCGGCAACGGCGCCGCGGGCAACGGCACCTTCATCAACGGCGGCGCCGGCGGTAACGGCGGCAACCCGGGCTCCCGAGGCGCCGGGGGCACCGGCGGCGATCCCGGCGTCGGCGGCACCGGCGGCGCCAAAGGCTCCGACGGCGGAGCCGGCGGCGCGGTGATCAGCGGCGGCAACGGTGGCGCCGGCGGCGCCGGGTTCAACGCGACCATCCCCGGCGGCTCCGGCGGAAACGGTGGCGCCGGCGGCAACGGCGGCACCGTCGGCAACGGCGGCGCCGGCGGGCTCGGCGGCAATGGCGCAGACGGCGGCCCCGGCACCGACGGCGGCAGCGGCGGAGCCGGCGGCAAGGGTGGCAACGCTGGCGGCGGGGGCACGGCCGGTGCCGGCGGCAGCGGCGGTAATGGCGGAGCCGGCGGCGTTGACCTGGGGACCGGCGGAACCGTCGCCCCGAAGGGCGGCAACGGAGGCGATGGCGGCAACGCGGGCCTGATCGGCAGCGGCGGCGTTGCCGGCAATGGCGGTAGTGGCGGTGCCGGTAGCACCGGCAACAACGGCAATGCCGGCCTAGCCGGAGACTCCGGCGGTGCCGGCGGCCGCGGCGGCAGTGGCGGTAACGCCACCGGCAATCTCGGGGTCGGCGGTAACGCCGGCAGCGGTGGCCGCGGCGGCGCCGGCGGCGCCGGCGGTTCCGATATCGGGGCCGGCGCCCCCGCAGGTGGCAATGGCGGAAATGGCGGTGACGCCGGCACGGCCGGGTTCGGCTTCACAGCGGGCACCGGCGGCACCGGTGGTGCCGGCGGCGACGGCGGTGCTGGCGGCGCGGGATTGAACGGCGGCTTCTCGGGCTCCAGTAGCGGCACCGACGGCGGCGCCGGCGGGACCGGCGGCAGTGGGGGTAACGCCACCGGCGCCGGCAGCGTCGGCGGCAAGGCGGGTAACGGCGGTGCCGGCGGCAGCGGCGGCAACGGCGGGATCGACAAGTTGCCCGGCGGCGGCATGGCCCCGAGCGGCGGTAACGGCGGTAACGGTGGCGACGCCGGCGCGTTCGGCACCGGCGCGACTCTCGGCGGTGGCGGCAAAGGCGGACACGGCGGCAACGGCGGCACCGGAACGGCCGGCAACAACGGCGGCCCGGGCCTTGCCGGCGACGCCGGCGGCAACGGCGGCACCGGCGGCAACGGCGGCAACGCCACCGGAACCGGCAGCGTCGGCGGCTACGCCGGAAGCGGCGGAGCCGGCGGCAACGGTGGCGACGGCGGTACAGGTCTCGCAGGCGGCGCCGCGCCGGGCGGTGGCGCAGGTGGAATCGGCGGTAACGCCGGCAAGGGTGGTACCGGTGCCATCGGGGGCATCAGCGGCACCGGCGGCGCCGGCGGCAACGGCGGCACCGGCGGCACCGGCGCGACCGGCAACCCCGGCGGCGCAGGCTTCGACGGCGGCGTCGGCGGCAGCGGCGGCAGCGGCGGCTCCGGCCTCGACGGCGGCAACGCCGGCCACGGCGGCGCGGGAGGCGTCGGCGGTAACGGCGGAGCCGATATCGGCTTCGGTGGTCAGAATGGCGGCACTGGCGGCCTCGGCGGCAATGGCGGCAACGGCGGCACCGGAGAGGGCGCCGCACGCAACGGCATTGCCGGCGCCGCGGGTAACGGCGGTACCGGCGGCAACGGCAGTAACGGGAACGCGGGCGTCCCCGGAGAGGCCGGCCACGCGGGCGGCAACGGTGGCAACGGCGGCAAGGGCGGCGCCGCCGGCAGCGGCCGCGGCGTCGGCTTCGGCGGCCAGGGCGGCAACGGTGGTAACGGCGGCGACGGTGGCGCCGGCGGTGCTGACACCGGCACCGGCGGGGGCATCGCCCCGTCCGGTGGCGCGGGCGGAAACGGCGGCCACTCCGGCTATCCCGGCGCCGGCACTTTCAACCAGTTCACCGGCAATGGCGGCAACGGCGGCAACGGTGGCGCCGGCAGCACCGGCAATGCGGGCAGCGCTGGTCTCGCAGGTGACGCCGGTGGCGCCGGCGGTATCGGCGGCAACGGCGGTGCGACCTACATCGGCGGCATCGGCGGCAACGCCGGCAGCGGCGGCGCCGGCGGCAACGGCGGCAACGGCGGCACCGACATCGGCACCGGCGGAACCGTCGCCCCCGCCGGGGGCGCTGGTGGTAACGGCGGCGCGGCGGGTACGCCCGGTATCGGCGGCGATGGCAAAGGCAGCGGAGCTACCGGCGGCAAGGGCGGCACCGGAGGCGCCGGCAGCAATGGCAACGCCGGACTCGGCGGCTTCGCCGGCGACACAGGCGGCCAGGGTGGTGCCGGTGGTGCCGGCGGAATCGCGACCGGGACCGGCAGTGTCGGCGGCCGGGCCGGAGACGGTGGCGCCGGCGGCAACGGCGGCAACGGCGGGGCGGACAAGAACCTCGGCGGAGGGATCGCCCCCAGCGGCGGCAACGGCGGCAACGGTGGAGACGCCGGCGCGGCCGGCCTAGGTGTGACCGCGGGCAGCGGCGGCACGGGTGGCGCGGGCGGCAACGGGGGCAACGGCACCGCGGGCAACAACGGCAACGTGGGACTCGCCGGCGACACCGGCGGCGCCGGTGGTACCGGCGGGAACGGTGGCAACGCCACCGGCCTCGGAAGCGTCGGCGGTAAGGCCGGCAGCGGCGGCCAAGGCGGAAATGGGGGCAACGGCGGCCTCGACGCCGGGACCGGCGCAACCGTCGCCCCGGCCGGCGGTAACGGCGGCAACGGCGGCAACGCCGGCTCCGTCGGCACCGGCGACATCGCCGGCAGCGGCGGCACTGGCGGCAACGGCGGCAGCGGAGGTACCGGACGCACTGGTAACTCGGGCAACCCCGGTGTTGTCGGCGACACGGGCGGTCAAGGCGGCGCTGGCGGCAACGGCGGCACCGCCACGGGTGCCGGCAGTATCGGCGGAAACGGCGGCAGTGGCGGCACTGCCGGCAATGGCGGCAACGGCGGCACCGACCTCGGTACCGGCGGGACCACGGCCCCGGCGGGCGGCGCCGGCGGAAACGGCGGCAATGGCGGCGCGGCCGGCGGTGGCGCGACCTGGGGCAATGGCGGCGCCGGCGGCAAGGCCGGCACTGGCGGGAACGGCAGCACCGGCTACGGCTGGACCAGCGGCATAACCACCGCAGGCGACAACGGCGGGGACGGCGGGGCCGGCGGTGTCGGCGGCAACGGCGGCAACTCCGGGTCGGGTGGCACCAACGGCGCCAGCGGCGCCGGCGGTAACGGCGGCAACGGCGGCAACGGCGGCGTCGGCGCCTACGCCGGTGGCCCGCCCGGAGCCGGCGGCAACGGCGGCAAGGGCGGCGCCGCAGGATCTGCCGGCACCGGCGGTATCTCGAGCCCCGTCGGTGGCGTTGGCGGCAACGGCGGCAACGGCGGCATCGGCGGCAACGGGGCCAACAACTCCGCCTACTTCAGCGCCGTTGGCACACCAGGGGGCGCCGGCGGCAACGGCGGCGCGGGCGGTGCGGGCGGTGTGGGTGACCTCGTCGAAACCGGCGGCAACGGCGGCCAGGGCGGCGCCGGCGGCAGCGGCGCCAACATCACCGTGGCCTTCGGCGCCACGATCTCCGGCGGCGCCGGCGGTGCCGGCGGCAACGGCGGCGCTGGGGGCACCAGCACCGGCGGTCTCGCCTCCAACACCGGCGGGGCCGGCGGCATAGCGGGAGCCGGCGGCGCCGGCGGTATCGGCGACTCCGCCTCGACCGTCGCACCCGGTGCAGGCGGCAAGGGCGGGGCCGGCGGGCTCGGTGGAGCCGGCGGCTTTGCGAGCGGTACCGGGGCCATCGGCGGCCAAGGCGCCATGGGCGGTGCAGGCGGCGCCGGCGGCGGCGGCGGAAACGCTGCGCTGGGCAAAGGTTTCGTGGGAGCAATCGGTGGCCAGGGCGGCGCTGGTGGCGGTGGCGGTGATGGCGGTGGCACCGGCGCCGGCGGCACGAACGGTTCCGGCGGCCTCGGCGGCAACGGCGGCGCCGGCGGCAACGGGGGCGCGGGATCCAGCGCCGGAGGCACCAGCATGGCCGGAGCGGCAGGCGGCAACGGCGGAGCCGGCGGCGACGCCGGAGCCGGCGGCGCGGTGGGCGGCGGTGGTACCGGAGGGAGCGGCGGTGCCGCGGGCACCGGCGGGACCGGAGGTAACGGTGGCACCGGTGGTAACGCCGGCCCCACCGGCCCAGGCAGCACCGGCCTCGTCGGCGGTGCCGGCGGCACGGGCGGCAACGGCGGCTCGGGCGGCACCGGGACCGGCGGCAACGCCGGTAACGGCGGCGCGGGCGGCAACGGCGGCAACGGCGGCCTTGACATCGGCACGGGCGGCACCGTCGCCCCGACCGGCGGCGCCGGTGGCAATGGTGGCGATGCCGGCACTCCGGGCAGCGGCGCCGTCTCCGGTAAGGGAAGTACCGGAGGCAACGGCGGCAATGGCGGCACCGGCGCCAACGGCAACAACGCCAACAGCGGCTTGGCCGGTGACGCCGGCGGCCAGGGCGGCGCCGGCGGCAACGGCGGCAAGGCCACCGGCACCGGCAGCGTCGGCGGTAACGCCGGTAATGGCGGTACCGGCGGCAACGGTGGACACGGCGGCTTCGACACCGGAACCGGTGGAAGCGTCGCCCCGGCCGGCGGTAATGGCGGCAACGGCGGGGACGCCGGCACGGCCGGAACCGGCGCCAAAGCAGGCGTGGGTGGCGTCGGCGGGACCGGCGGCAACGGCGGCGACGGCACCTCGTGCAACGTCGCCGCACCCGGAAAGGTCGGCGACACGGGCGGCGCCGGCGGCAACGGTGGCAATGGCGGTACTGCCAATGGAGACGGCAGCATCGGCGGGAAAGCCGGAAACGGCGGTATCGGCGGTGACGGCGGCATGGGCGGCCAGGACACCGGCTCCGGTGGAGCCGTCGCCCCGGCAGGTGGTGCCGGCGGCAACGGCGGCAACGCGGGATTACGCGGCATCGGCTTCACCGTGGGCGACGGCGGGATTGGCGGCAGGGGCGGTGCCGGCGGCACCGGCAGCATGGGCAGTGCGGCCAGCCCGGGTCTCGTCGGTGACACCGGCGGCGCCGGTGGTGTCGGTGGCAGCGGCGGCAGCGCCCCAGGCGGCACCGGAGGCAACGGGGGCGCCGGCGGCTACGGCGGCTACGGCGGCCACGGCGGCATCGACACCGGAACGGGCGCACGAGTCGGCGGCATGGGCGGCACCGGCGGCAAGGGCGGCAACGGCGGCGCTGCCGGTTTCGGCGCCACCTGGGGCAACGGCGGCACCGGCGGCACGGGTGGCCAGGGTGGCGACGGCGGCAACGGCGTCACGTTAGGCATCACCCAAGGCGACCCCGGCGGCATGGGTGGCGCCGGCGGCGGCGGGGGCAACGGCGGCGCTTCCGGCAACGGCGGTACGAACGGTGCCAGCGGCGCGGGCGGCTACGGCGGCACGGGCGGCAACGGTTCCGACGCCACCAACGGCAACGGCGGCGCGGGCGGGCGCGGCGGCGCGGGCGGCAACGCAGGTGCGGCCGGCACCGGCGGCGCCATCGCCAGCG
>RXJD01000059.1 GCA_003987775.1 Mycobacterium sp. | reverse complement strand
AGGAATAATCACCAACCAACACCGCCAGGGGGTCAATATTCACCTGCCGCCAGGGGGTCAATTTTCAGCCGCCGCCGACACCACGAGCGGCGGTCGAGTCAGAACGCTAGGCGGCCGCCCTGCCCGATCAGAAATCGTATGCAGGGTCAGCGTCGAGGATTCTCGCGAACATCGCTGTCAGCCCTGCGAGGTCGGATTCGGCTCGCGCGGCGTGGCATGCGCTGTGCAACTCGGTCAGGTTGGTCTTCTGCCAGTCGAGGCCAGCGCCGCGTTCTGAGAGGAGGAGGTCGAAGAACTCGCGGGTGGAGCGGCCGTTGCCCTCGCGGAAGGGATGGGCAAAGTTCGCGTAGTCGTACAGGTAGGCGACGGTGCGGGCGAGCTCAGCCTCGGGGCTTGCCGGGCTTGGCCGATCGATCGCGTCGGCCGTTGACGTCGCCGAAGGAGGCGCTAGCGTGTGAACTGCTTCAACTGCGCTGAAATGAAACTCTTACAACGAAGATTAACAAGGCCCGGACGCGCCGACGTCTTGTCAAAGTAGTCAGGGCCCGCGTCTAGGATATTGTGGATCATCAGCGGAAGCACACGAGATGTCCTGGGCTGGAGCGTGTTTAACCTTAGAATGCGTCACAGTGACGTATCGTCATCCCATAGGATGGCCGACCGGTAGCGCAACCGAGATTCCTTATCGGTCGACCGGCTGCAGGTATTCGGGTCCGCACGGCACGGCCGCGATCGCGTCGAAGTCCGCGCCCAAACGCGGCGGTCGTGTGCGGTGAGGGCTTGCGAGTGGCCCGGTCGGCCAGAAACGCACGAAACCACTGCGGCCCGTCGTCGTCGATGCGAGACAGGTGCAGGACCCGACGAGGACGGCTCGGCGGGGGAATATTTCATGCATAATATCAGTTATCCATGAATAAGGCGTGCGTGTTGCCCGCCGGTGTAGGCAACTCGTCCGATCAGAACTCGTATGCGGGGTCATCGTCGAGGATTGTCGCGAACATCGCCGTTAGCCCTCCGAGGTCGGATTCGGCTCGCGCTATGTGGCATGCGCTGTGCAACTCGGTGAGGTCTGTCTTCTGCCAGTCGAGTCCGGCGCCCCGTTCGGACAGGAGCAGATCGAAGAACTCGCGGGTGGAGCGGCCATTTCCCTCGCGGAAGGGATGGGCGAAGTTCACGTAGTCGTACAGGTAGGCGACGGTGGGTGCGAGGTCAGCCTCGGGAACAGCTTTGAGTTGGTTGAACCGGTGGATCTCTGCGGCGATATGGGTCATCGGCTGGCTAATGCTGCCTGGCGGACAGAAGGATTCGCCACCTTTCTCGATGCCGACGGTCCGCACATCACCGGCCCAGACGTACACGTCCTGAAAAAGCTGGCGGTGGATCGCTCGCAGATACGTCAGATCGTAGGTGCGCTCACCCACAAGTTCGGGGGCCTCACGAAGCTCGATGACACGTGCCTCAACAAGATCGTTCTCCGCGTCGCGAAGCGCTTCCGATGTTTGGGCGCCGGCCCGGTTCCGCAAAATGCTCGTGCCGGGGATGAAGTAGCCCTGCCAGTTCTGTTCAAGATCGCCGGTCTCCCAGGGGTGCGGCACTCCAGGCTCGGTTACTGCACGTGGTATCGGCGCCGGACGCGATCGCGCAGCTCGGCGGCGGTGATGGTTCCGCGGGCATAGGCCACCTGGTCGGCGCGCGTTGCGTTGGTGCTGCGGGAACCCTCTAGTTCAGTGCTGCGGCGGATTGCGCGCACGGCTTTGACGCGGCGCTTGGCCTTCTGCAGCTCGGTCACCCGGGACACCACCCTCGCTTAAGTTCCTCCAGGATAGTCGACGCGGCTGACATTGGGTGGAAGCGCGAATACGTGGCTGTAGTTTGCCCTCCTCGCCAATCCATCGACGAAGTCGTGCGCGGATGCGCCGAGGTTCTTGCCTGCTTTCCCGGGAGGAAACTGCCGACGATTCGACCGAACCGAAGCCGACACTCAAGATTTCCAACGCGTCCGGGACTCGTTGGGCCTGACATAGTCACTATTATCGGCGAAATGAATTGCAGCACAATGGAATTGATTGTCCGATGTTCTTACTGCTCTGCCAGAGTGCGATATTCGTTACGTCGTCCTGACGACAATATAGCCGGGATTCATGATGCCATCGGTTCACCGACATTGCCCGGGCAACTCTCCCAAGCTGGCTTGCGCCAGTCAAATTGTCACAGTGACGAAAACCCGACAACGGGGCATGGACAACAGGTTTCGATATCTACGCCGCGGCGCGGCCGCTGACCACCGCGAGCCCGGGACGGGCGGCTCTTTGGCCGCCCGACCACTCCAACCACCGGCACACCACTGGACCCGATCACCGAATCACCCGATCACCAGATCACTTGTGCCTATCCTTGCCATGGGGTCGACGGGTCGTCACGCCAACCGTTTCAGTGGGCGCCACCGAACTGGCCAACGCCGCGACCTCAGCGTCTACACGTTTATGAAGTTGCTCAGTCACGATTCGACGACCACCTCTTAGCGAGCTATGGAACGCACGCCGCCAGGGCGTAGACATCGGCGCGGGCGTCGGCGGTCCCGGTATTCAAACGCTCCGAGGTGTACCGGGCCACACATTCAGGTGTGACACTACTGTGCTCGGTGTTACACTTCGGGTATGCCAACCACCAACCGGCGACACGCCATCACCGAAACCGACGATATTGCCGGCGCCCTGGAAATGGCCGCGAAAACATGGCCTGACCTCGCCGACAAGCCGGGTGCGTTGCTGCGGCGACTTATCCTCTTAGGCCGAAACACCCTGGTGCACGATCGTGTGACGGCCGAAGACGCTCGCGAGCAGTCAATCGATGCGACGGCTGGAGCGCTGGCCGGCGTCTTCGGGCCCAATTACCTGCACGAGCTCCGCGAAGACTGGCCCGCGTGATCGTCCTTGACGCGAGCGTGCTCATCGGGCACTTCGAGCCGGCCGACTCGCATCATGGTGACGCGACGGCACTACTGAAGGCACACCTGACTGATTCGTTCGCTTCCAGCGTCGTCACCCTTGCCGAGGTTTACGTCGGCGCGTCACGGGCCGGCCAAGCAGATCGCCTCGAGCAGCTATTAGCGCAGTTGGCAATCAGAAGCCTGGAACTACCAGCCGACGCCGCACACCGCCTGGGTGAGTTGCGCGCAACGACTGGCCTCAAGCTGCCCGATTGCTGCGTGCTGTACACCGCCGAGCGCCATCACGCCGCAATTGCCACTTTTGACGACACACTTGTGAAGCGCGCGAAGAGCATTGGCCTGACCGTTGCGGCCACCGCTGGTTAAGTGCTGCCCTGTTGGCAATCAAGCACGGCCTGGCCGCTCGCGGCGCGCCAACATTAGTCGTCGCGTCAGGATAAGGCGGATCGTGAAAATCGAGGGGTTCGTTGCCGTCGTGACTTATCGCCGCTGTTTATAGAGCTTTGCGAAATCTGCCGTACCTGGTTACGTCACGGATGCGCGTGATCGCGCAACACAGCCAGTCGGTCGCGGTATTCGGTTTCGTTGATCTCACCGCGCGCGAACCGAGCGGCGAGCACCTGTTCCGGCGAGGTTGTCGAGCTTAGTTCGGGGGGGATTTGGCGGTTTTGGCGATCTCGCGTGACGTAGGCGATGAGGGCAACAATGCCGGCGATAATCAGCGCCCAGAACAGAACCATGCCGACGCCCATTCCGGCCCATCCCCACCAGCCCATGTTGTGGTCGTACCAGAACATCATCGTGGTTAGCCTCCAATCGGGGCAGCCCGAAAGCTGCTTACTCCAGTCTCTCTCGCGACGACCTGGGCCGCAGGGGCCGTAGGACACAAGTGTCCAATGACCTTCGACCCTCAATCTTGCGGCGGCCGCATGTGGGCCCGCGGTGGTATCAGGCAGGCCGTCCGGTGCGTTAGTTCGAGGCGGAAGCCCACGCTATTGGGGGCGGAGGCGTGCGTCGGCTAAAGACCCATGAGAAGTGACGTAAGTCCCTACCCCCAGGGGGTATAATGGGCCATGCTAGACCAGATGTGCAGCGGCTTGCGCTGCGGTAGCGGAAAAGGTAAGTACCGTCATGGCGGCATACGGATAGATCACGAGCGGCTACTGGCCCGCCGTGCTGATTGGTGTTGTGATGCTGCTCATCTACGTCGCGACCACGACCGCGGCGATCATGCGAAGATACCAGCCGCGTCGCAAAGAAACACCGCCAGAGCCAATCGCTCGGCTATCCGACCCATTGCCGTCGGACATGGGTGCGAGTCTCTTGCGGTGTCGGGCCCTGATCGCGGAGGCGCTCATCGTCCGACAGCGGCTGTCTGGGGAGATCGATGCTGAGACGTACCGGGCCCGCATGAACGACCTCGCGCGGCCGGCCATCCCGGGGCGCCGTCCACAGCGCAAACCCTAATTTAGTCCACGCTCCCGAGGAGTTCATGGTGTCCAGCGTTGACATTGCCGTCCTGTTAGTGGTCGAGAATAGTGTCATTACGCAGCAATTGGGCTGAGATCGAACCGATGACGAAGATGCTGGGAGGCTAGGTGGCAGCCACATACGGGTACGTAGCGCACAAGGACAGCTACGCCAAGCGGCTGCGCCGAATCGAGGGTCAGGTCCGCGGCATCGCGAAGATGATCGACGAGGACAAGTACTGCATCGACGTCCTGACCCAGATCAGCGCCGTCAGCAGTGCTTTGCGGTCAGTGGCGTTAAACCTGCTCGACGAGCACCTTGACCACTGCGTGAGCGACGCGATCACCGAGGGCGGCGACGAGGCCCAGGTGAAGCTCGCCGAGGCCTCCGCCGCCATCGCACGACTCGTTCGCTCGTGATCGCTACCGCGTGATTGCGCCATTGCGGTTGGACGAGGGGGGGCGAGCATCTTGGCATCCACAAGCTCGGGTTATGGGCGGGTGACTTAAGTTCCCAGCCAGGAATGCAGGCAAAACGTTGACGCTAGTACCCTACCGGGGTATCGTCCCAGTGATAAATATAGCTGAACCTTGCCACTGTAAATCCACCGGCTGCACGTGTGGCGACTCCACTTGCACCCATGCCGCTGGCTGCAAGTGCGGTCACCCCGATTGCACGTGCAACGACTGATCACCTGTAGCCAAGACTATTTTGCCGGCCGTCATCGACAACGGCTCCGACGCCCCCGGGCACACCGCGACCCTAGCCAAATAGCCCAGGAAGCCAACGACTTTCGCCGTCCGCCTGGCTCTGTCTGGTGCTGGCCTAACTGGCGGATGCACGGCCTGCAGGCGACGGTAGCAGGCCCGAGTCCGTGGAGAAGCAGATGGTCTTGGTGCTGACCTCGGCCTACTTGTGGCGCGCAGCCACCGTCACGGAATGGACAACTGGAAGGCTGCCGTCTTGACTGCGACTGTCATGCTGTTCATCGGCGGTGCTGCCGCTGGCGTGATACTTGGCGGCCGCATCGGCGACCATGCGCTGATTCCGGCGGCCGTCGCGTGCGTAGCTCTCGCGGTCGCCAACGTGTTGCATGACCGCAGGCGTCGCGCATCCGATGCCGGGAACGAGTCGGTGGCCATACTGACACCCCTCACACCCTTAGCCGACTTCAAACCTTACTGATTGTGACAATCGTTTTCAATACGGCGACACGTAGGGGCGTTCGGATTCACTGCCCGGAGCCGATACCCGGCGGGGGTAGGGACCTAAGCCACTTCAACGCGGGGCAGAAGGTCTCTATTCCTGGCATTGGCCGGCAACGACAGTGGAAGGTTGCCACGTAACACGTATGGTCTGAATCGGGTAGGTGCTATGGACTTGCACCCGCGTACACACCTTCGTTCGGCAGCATGGGTGCCAGACGATGAGTTCTTTCGCCCCTGGGAAGATGCGGCACAACTCGCGGCCGAGTGGATTTGGAGCCGTTGCGCGGTCGAAAGGGTGGCGCCAATTCTTGTGACGAATACTGACCGCCGTGGTGGATGGGGGATGCGAGTGCTCGACGAGATCGTCCGCGCCGGTGGCCATGCGACACCTCAAACCGAATGCCGGTTCAAAAATGCGCCGGTGTTCGCATACCTTCCGCACCCACGATCGTTACGGTTCGCCATGGAACTTGCTCGGGGATACTCGTTGGTGGCGGTGGAAGGGTCGGTATTCCCGCTGAGTGGGTGGGCGGCCGGTGCCGACGCGATCAGCCTGCCGACCAAAAGCGTTTCGTCACACAGTATTCCCGATCAGGTGCGCCGAGATCTCGATACGGTCATATTGTACGGTGGGCACAACGATTGGGCAGGAACCGACGAAAAGCGCTACGCGCGAAGCAGCCTCATTGCGCATGTGCGTGCTGGAATGTTGGATCCATGCCAGGCTGCCAGTTATGCGATCTCCCAGGGTGTATCCGCTCTTGGGGCCAAGCGGCTTCGTGAGCTTCTACGCAGCGAGAATCAACCTCGGTTCTCGCGGGCCGAGTGAGATCTAGGGTCCAAGTGAGCACAAGGTGCGATGAGGTTGACCGCGTCGCGCGCGATTCGACCATATCCAAGCACCCCCAGGTTGGGGATTGTTGAGCGAACGAACAAACAACAATCTTCCCCTTCCCACGTTTCAAAGATTAGTCCTTTGAACCATCCCGTAGTTTGGTGTGCTCTGCGTTCGGTAGTGCCGCCCATGCTCGGTTCCAGCCACGGGTAGGGGGCCAGCCGGCCCGGTCTGGCCATCGGCACTGGCCTGGCTGTGATGCTGCCGACGTCGATAGCGGAGACGGCCGGCAGGCGTGGTTGCCCGCCAGCACGCAGCGGCCGTTCACCGAGGCGGCAACGCCTGCGTCGGTGACCGAATCGAGGTCGGTGGCCTCGGGCGTGGCGATGCTGCAGTCGTCGGGCCCTACACGATCGCCTCGCCCTCGGGTCTCGACGGATCGCCAGGCGCTCGCCTGATGGTTTACCGCTCGATAGCACCGGGTAGTCTCGTATACCCCCTGGGGTAATATGTTTTTAGGCGAGGACGAGGGAAGGAGGCTAATGATTGACGACGAGGTCCGCATCGCAGCGCTGCAGCCGCTGGCAGCGGACCCATGGACCATGCGCGCGGCCTGATCGCCATGATTGAACGGGCCGCGAGTGCACGAACGTCGCGACCCAGCTGGCCGCGATATCCGCGCCCTTGAGCGCGCCGGGTTCACGGTCGTGCGTCCTGCCTGCGGTTCCCCCGGCGCCGCCCCGACCACTAACCGAGGCCGGGTTGGATTACCTATTCCTCGCCTTGGCTTCAGGCGTCGTGGCCACCGGCGACGGCGGCCGGTGAATCAGTGCGACAATTCAGGACCGGTCAGCAATGCCAGTGGCCCTCAGCAGAACGCGGACTATTTGACCCCGTCGCCTGCGCTGCGCTGCCGGCGCATTGCGCTGGGGACGTGAATCAGCAGATCGACCTGCCGTGCTGGACATCGATGTTGCCAAGCACCGATGCGAAAACCGTTGACGCGCGAACCGAACAGCTCACGCTGGCCAACAACGCCAGAGACGGCAACCTGATCGCAATCCGCGGGTTCATCTCGGGGGGACAAATCGAACTAGCTACTTCGACCTGAAAAAGTCAGGGCGTGGCGGTGGCTGAATTGGGCTTTGTTTGACGAGATGATGGCCTCGAACCCTTGGGCTAGAAGGGA
>RXJD01000045.1 GCA_003987775.1 Mycobacterium sp. | reverse complement strand
CTGGTCCTCCTGGCTCGACTAGAGCCAGGCCACCGGACCAGGGGGTCAATTTTCAGTTGCCGCGCCGGGGTCAGATTTCACGTGCCGCCGACAGTGTCGGCAAAGCTCAATGCGTGCAAAATGGCGCCGGTGGCGGACCGCTTGTCGCCCGAAGGCCGCTGCCCGGAAGATGGCCGCGACCCCTCGAAGAATATCAAGCCGGAGTTATCTCTCCGCGCCATGCTTCTCACCCAGCAGTCCGTCGACGCACTGGCGGTTCGACCGCCTGGATTCATCGTCCGGTGATTCCATCTCCTGAAAGGAAAGTCAGCCTCCGTGCAGGTCTTCGGCCTCTTTCAAGAGAGCGACGTTGGATTAACCGCACCCACTACTAAGGGGCGTTGAATCGGGCGTCTGTCGTGTCACCATCGCGGCCCGTCGCTTTCGTCGCAGCTTTCGAGAAGCTCACAACGAAAGAATTGCGACCCGTCATTGGGCCGACCTACCCTCGACGTGCTCGCGCGGTGCGGTTCATCCTCGGCTGTCTGCCGTCACCGTGTCGTGTCCCGTAGCTCAACCGGCCGGTCCATCAAGGACAGTGACCGGGCGACTCTCTGCCCGATCTTCACCCTTCGAAGTCCTTGAGGGTGTATGACCTGCGGTCCGTGTGATTGGCTTGCGCTACGTTCGACCTCGGCGGCGTGACGGTGCTGTCAGGCTCGGACTCAATGACATCGGCGTCCAAAATCTCATGCGCACGCGGACTCGAGGACTTGTAATCGATGGGGTCAACCAAGGTTGTTGTCGCCCACCCGTTCAGCTCGTCGTCAGACATACCTCGCCGTGCGCGCGACTCTGCGCGAGATCCGCCGACGATGGCATCGAAGATCTCGTCGAACGGCCGGCGTCCGACTTCCACACTCACAGCGGTACGGGCGCTCAATCCCGCCCTATCGAGGGCATCGCGGATCGCAGCGAGTTTCACTGCATCAGAGACGGTTTCGTCGACAGCCATCTTCAGCAACTCGCGTGCCATTCGATCGGCGGCGGCTTCGAGGCGTTGGCGCGCTTTGGCTTTCACCGCTGGGGCGCTGCCACCGTGGTGAGCACATACCTGACCACCCTTTATCGCAGCGCGCTTGCATCGGTCGCCGTTCTTGCGATGCGCCGTGCATCGATGCTCCTGCACTGCAGGTTTAGCCTTCGCCCACCACTCTTCGCTCCACTTGACGACGGGTTCAGATGTCGAAAGGTCGCTCATAGCCTCAATTGTCCCATCGTGCAGGCGGCCAGGATATTTCCGCAACAGCTGCCGGTCGTCGGCGCTGATTGCGGTTCATCTGCCGGCCTCCGCATTGTTCGCCGGCTTCCCGTCGTCGGGACGTGGGCGCGGCCCCGTGTCGGTTCGTTCACCCTCCACCGGTGAATCCGGTGCAAGCGCGTGTAGCGGTGCAACCGGTTCAGGGCCACTTCCGTGCGGTGCGCTAATTGCACCGCTTTCGCCACTTGCACCGCTTGCGTAGGTAGGGGTGCCGTCGATACCGAGACTGCGCCAGACTCTGTTGAACTGGGCTTTCGTGAATCCGCGCGGGCCACGGCCACCGGGGCGGGTTGAACTCAATTTGGCGGCCTGCCTGACGATGCGACCCAACCGGTGCTCGGTCAGTGCTTTGCCGTACGCGGAGGCGGCACCCCAGTGATCCGGGTGGCGTCGGATTAGCTGAGCGACCAGTTCGGTAGTTGGAACAAGCTCGTCCTCGCCGGCATCGGCGGGCCAGATGGTGTAAAGGTCTTGCAGCAGCACCATTCCGGGCGGTGCACCGCGTAAGCCAGCCTCGCGTTCCTCGGCGTCCTCTTGTAACCCGCGGACGATCAGCGCATCGGTTATAGCCGGCCAATTTCGGCCAGCGGCCACCGCGACCCGCTTGAGAGGCTTCCACTTCTCGCGCGCGCGGGAGACACACCCCGCAGGAAGATCAACCGCCCGCGCGACAGACCCGCGATGTTGGTCGGCGAACCGCATGATCCGGTCGTGTAACACCGTGGCACTGGCCTCGATGATCTCCCATTCGGAGTCCTCGACGGTGCCGTTGAAATCGGGCATCAGCAAGATACGGATTGTGCGTGAGCGGGTGTCGTCGGGCAGGTGCGGGTTGTTGCCGGCCATCGCCACCGGCGCGAACGTCGGCATCTCCTCGACCGTCCAACCGCCGTGACCATCTGGCACCGACACCGGGCGTTTCGCGCCGCGCTTGTAGCCGGAGTTCAGCACTGCCAGCAGTTCACCGACACCGGGCTTATTTGGGTCGAGCACCCTGTCGGCTTCGTCGATCAGCAGCGTGCGCGGGCCACTGCGCACCAGGCGGACCAGGACCGCGGGGGAACCCACCGATGCGGCCTGTACGGGTTGCCAGCACAGGTGCGCCAGGTGCTCGATTAGCGTGGTCTTGCCGCTCTCGGGCATGATCGAGTCGATCAGCAGCCGTGCGGTGGTGTAGAGCTCGGCGGCCATGTGCGTGCTGACCGTCCACAGCGCCAACAGCCTGTAGTCCGCGGGATCAGGCACGCCGACGAAACGGGCAAACCACGCCACCAGATGATCGAGTAGGACCGCCCCGTCCTCCGGTGGTCCCGCCGGCGCAACTGCGCCAACGCCGGCCTTCGCCGAGGTAATCGTGGCGTTGATCTCGGATGCGTCCAGGCCGACAGCAAGTGCGGCAGCTGTCAGCTTGGCGATCAAGTCGTCGTCGAGATCGCCCTGACGGGCAGCATCTTTAGCTGCCCCGTACAAGATGGTATTCCGAAAACCCTTGTTTGCTTTACGGACACGGGTGGTCAGGCACTGACGCGAGTACTGCGGCAGGTCGGTAGATGTGCTCGTCGATGGCTGCTCGGGAATGCCGAACTCCGCCAGCGCCACCCTGATCTGCTCGACGGTCAACGGCTTGCCGGCATCACGGCGAGTAATCACGGTCACCGGGTCGGCGGGGTCCTTGTGGTTGACCGTGCCGGGCACCCGCAGAACTCGGGCCAGATCGAACACCGAGTCTGCGGTACAACCATGGTGGGCGGCGACTGTCTTGACCAGTACGCCGAACCGGCTCAGCAAGTTCTTGGCCTCGGCGTGCTCGACCAGCTGTCCGGCGTCGTCGTCGGACAGCGGCCAATACGGTTGCAGGCCGTGCCCGGACTCGGTGATGACCACCGGACGGCTGCCCACAATCTCCGACAACTCGTCGATGATCGCGTGTGCCGTGGGAAAGTCCGGGCACTTGTATGCCGGGTCCACGTCCAGATCACCAATCAGGGCGGCCAGGCGGGTCACGTCGTCGGCGGTGCCGCGCCCGGCGCGCGATCTGGCCGGCCCGGCAACCGGGTTCACACCGAACCACATGTCAGCACCCGCCGGCAGATCCGCCACGGTTTCAGCGGCGTCTCCCGGGGCCACTACGGCGGTCGTGAACTGGCCCTCGCCGACCTTGTGGCAGATCGAGACGAACTCGCCTTCGGCATAGCCGAGCTCGTCGAGCAACATCGGGAGATTGAGCTCAGCGTCGATGTCGCTGTCGGGGTTCACACCGATCATCACGCAGCCTCCAATCTGCGCGAGCCGGCCCGTAGCCTCGACTTCCTCCTGCTCGGGGGGTGGTAGGTCTTCGGGGTTGATCGCGTCTCTCGCTGGGCTTGCGTGACCCGAGCGCGGGGTTGTTCAGCCGGCCGGGCAGTTCGAGCTGCTGTTTGACATCGGTCACCTGGTTCACGCAGATCGACGCATTCATCTTTCAATCTCGTTACCTGACAATGCAATTCGGCGCTAGCATCGAGCGAATTGATCACGAGGCGATACCAGGAGTAGCCCTCACCCGGTCGCTTCCTCCGGTCGCACAGAACGCAATGCGCCCGGCTGTTGCCCAGGGTGCACGCCAGGTCCTCCGCGCGCATTTCAGGCCGATCCATCATCGTCGCGCTCATCGCAGCAAACCGTCCAGATCGCGCGGGTCGAACCGCAACAGCTTGGGGCCGAGTCGAATTGGATGCAGCAGCCCATCGGCGACGTACTGGCGCAGGGTGGTGCGCGACACCCTGAGGTAGGCACACGCTTCAGCGGTGGACTTGAGTTCTGACGGCGGGGTAGAGGTCCGCGGGTACGCGGAATACTTGGCGGTCACGGCAGGCTCTTTCGGGTGAGCACGGATAAGGGATGACCCTTTGCTCACCTGGCGCTACGGACCTACGCCCTCAAACACCTCCGCTGGCTTCACACGGCGGGTGATCAACCGCATGAGCACACGGGAGCGAGGTCGTCCGACCCTGTGTCTCCCCGCGTGCGGGAGGTGCTGCGCTGCCAACGTAGCACGGTAGGTGCTGCTACTGCACAGCAAAGCCTCGCACGGACGAGGTTAGCCGCTACGCTGGAAAACTGGAGAGCCTATTGAGAGCCCGGCTGCATTGAAAATCCGAAAAATAGCAGTTGAAACCTGGTGCGCGATACTGGGATTGAACCAGTGACCTCTTCCGTGTCAGGGAAGCGCTCTCCCGCTGAGCTAATCGCGCTGGGGGATCGAAATCGGAGGTGGAGACGGGAATCGAACCCGTGTGCACGGCTTTGCAGGCCGTTGCCTCACCACTCGGCCACTCCACCGCTGGGATTGATGCCAATTCGCACCTTCGAGCGGATGACGGGATTCGAACCCGCGACCCTCACCTTGGCAAGGTGATGCGCTACCAACTGCGCTACATCCGCGCGCAACGGGCGAGATCGTCGCCCGGTGCGAAGCACGACGATAGTCCAGTGAGCAGTCCCACACAAATTGCTTGGTCAGAGCGTGTCGACGGAGGCTCCGGACGGGCGTGGAAACCCCTGGCCCGTCCGGCCCCCGCCGTGACCGTGCTAGTGTTCGACGTCGTTCGCCTCTCGGCGCCGGTCCCGTGGCTCAGTGGAAGAGCGTCCGCTTCACACGCGGAAGGTCGCTGGTTCGATCCCAGCCGGGACCACCAGGTCAGAGCCTGTTTTTGACCAAGGTGTGCAACCTACGTGCAATATGGTCGGCTCAGCTCGATTTGACGATGACCTCGTAGTGGTGAATGCGGCCGCGTGCATCGAGTACCGGCGTGATGGCGCTCTCGGGCCTGGCGTTCGTCTTGTCCCGAAAACTCACGGTGATGGCGCTGGCCCGCTCGGGCAGGTTGAGGCTGCGAGGCAGGATGAGCCGGTAGTAGTTCGCAAAGATCAACCGGCTGGCGAAGGGTTCCAACTTGCCGTCGAGCTGGTCCATCACCACGACGCCGTGGACCACCCGCTCAACAGGGTCGCCGTCCGCGTTCTTCCACCGCACCACCATCCGGTCACGGCCCCGCACCGCCATCAGAGCGCCCGCACCCGGTATCGGTTGAGGACGATCTGCTCGGCCAGGTTCCAGCCCTGCCAGCCGCCGCGCATCGACACGCTGCCGTAGTCGCTGGGAATCTGTTCGGGATTGGCCACCAGGCGCGCGGTCGCGGTGATGATCACGGCCGCGATGTCTTCGGCCGGCTCGGTGCCGGCAAATCCACGGCCTCTCGTATAGGACCGGGCCAGCGCGGTGATGATCGCGGCGTGGTCCCCGGCCAGGGCAATGGCTGCCACATCGTCGCCCTGGCCGAGGAAGTCCGCGACCTGCTGGCCGGTGACCGCAGCCACCGCTTACGCCTCGGTCAGCAGCGTGACAGCCTTGGCCTGCAAAAGCGCCGTGTCCCAACGGCTCACGACGCGGATACCGATGCTGTCGTAATCTCCCCACGTTTGATCGAGAATCTTCACCTCGGCGTTGACATCGCGGGCCACGACCACCTTGGACATGTCCACCAGGGCCACGCGGGCTTTACCCGGCGCGGTGCCAGTGTTCGCGATGTTGTCCGTGATGATGACCGGCAGCCCGAACAGACGCAGCAGCGTGCCGTCCTGAATCGTTGCCGGGTCGATCAGGTATTGCGCCGAGTCGGTCGCCGTCTTGAGCTTGCGCACCGCCGCGAAGCTGGCCGAGGTCATCACCCAATGGGTCGGGCTGACCTTGTTGGCCATCGCCGTGGCCCACCCGTCGATCAGGCTGTCGGCGTCGGTCAGGTCCAGCACGCCGGTCGCGATGCCGGTCTGACGCAGAATGCCCTTGATGGTGTTCGACGTGCCCGCACCATCCCAGAGCGCCGCGTCCAGCGCGTTGGCCACGTCAGTGACCAGACGGGTACGCAACACCGCTTCCAGGCCGACGACCGAGGTACGGATCAACTCATTGGACAGCTTCACCAGCACCTTGAGGCCCTTGAGCGTCGAGGGCAGCAGGGTCACTTCATCGAAAGCGACATCACCATCGGAGATTTGTGCACCTTCGGCGACGAAACCGGCAGTGACACCGTTGACGATGCGCGGCACCCGCACCGGGGCCGAGCTGTCCAAGACGACCGGCCCAGCGGCCAGGAACGTTGAGACCTGCTCAAGCGGCTGGACAAGCAGGCTGGCGACCTGCGACTGAATCAGGGTGGAATTATCCGAAGTGACCTCGATGGCCATGAGTGAAAGTCCTTACGCAACAGGGATATTCGGAAGAACCCTTGCCGCCAGGACAGTAGTGGGGCCGGTCCGCCAGGAACCGACCCCACCAGTCTACCCCCGAGGGGTATCAGGTCGCGCCGATTAGGTGGTCTCGCGACCGCCCATCTGCTCGCGGACATCGGCGCGCACGTCGGCGTCTGAAAGTTCGACGCCGGTCTCCCTGCGGTAGGCGTCGATTAAATACGCGACCGCCTGGTCCTCGGTGAGGCCATCGGGGATTTCAATAGTTCGGTCCAACTGCTCTTTGGCCTGGCGCTCAAGATCGGCAACAAAATCGTCGGAGAACGATGCCATTGGGCGTACCTCCCTGTGGTTGTGGGTGGCCGGAGTATAGGCCCGTCCCCCGACAACCACCGCCGCCTTCCGAGGACGTTCGCTATCAGGTCAGCGATTTCAGCGTGTCTAGCAGCGAAAACGACCCCGATGCCGGGCCTCGGGCACCTTGGCCGATGTCGCCGGACGGCCGGCGGGACGCCAAGTGCGGCTTGTCGGTCAGCAGCGCGTCAATCGCCGCCGTCAGGGAGTCGGCGTCGTCCAGGTGCTCGGCGTCGAACGGCAAATCAGCCGGGTCAGCCAACCGCCCGGTTGCCCGCACCAATTCGGTGTGCAACCGCTGAGCCAGGGCATCGGCCTGCTGGGCACGCTGCCGGTACCGGCCATTTTCCTGCCGCAGCTTCTCGACGACCGACCTCGGGAAGACCTCGGCGTCGTCATCGGGGTTCTGGTCGCCGTCATCGGCAGCGGCGTCCGTTGCCTCGGTGGCGGCGTTGGTGTTGTCCTCGCTGGATTCGGTTACCTCGGCCTCGATGGTGTCGGTCTCGGTGGTAGCGGTCATGATGCGGTCCCTTCTATTTCCTTTGTGACGATCTGCATTTGGCAACTGCACCCGTAATGGCGCTTGAAGTGGTGGCCGGTCGGGAACACCCGGCCATCCTCGGCCCACCGCACGCAGCGCGCGCAGGGGTCGGCGTCGAGCAACCGCGTCCAGCCCTCGACCTGTGGAAGTCGGTCGATGATTTCAACGGTGACGGCCTGCCCGGTATCCAGCGGCTCAGAGCGGGCCAGCCGTTCCAGCCTGTTCGCTGCCACTTCAGACGGGTCCGCATGGTCATCGCTTGCGTGGTCCTGGTCGGGTTCCCCGGCGTGGCCTTGGTCTGGTTCGTGATCTTCGCGGGGTGCTTCGGCGCGGTCCTCGTCGGCGTGATCTTCCCGAGTTTCGTCGGCCTGTTCTTCGTCGTGGTCTTCGTCTTCGAGTTCGTCGCCGTGGTCTTTGTCGAGGTCGTCAGAATCACGTTCGTCGGCCTGGTCTTCGTCGTCGTCGGGTTCGTCGCCGTGGTCCTGGTCTTCGTCGAGGTCGTCGAGGATGGTCTGCACCGCCTTGACCAACCGCTCCGAGTCGTCGCGCGGCGCGATGCCGGTCGGCGGCGTGGGAACACCCGAGGCAGCTTCGATCTGAGTGGACACCGCCACATCGGCCAGGGTGGTTGCCGCCGCGTTCGCCGCGTTGACCAATCCGGCCATCGCCGCCACCGCCTCGGAAGGTGCCAGCCCGCCGGCCTGCAGAGCGGCGTACAACGCCAGCATTTGCGCGGCGCTGGCCGCAGCCAGGGCCTCGGTCTGGGACTGATATTGCTCGACGACGACGGTCACGCGACCGACCTCGGGCCAGGCGTCACATTCGGAACAGGCGCAGCAGCGGCGCTGAGCAGGTTGACACCGGCACCGTCCAGGGCCTCGGCGCGGCGCGCTACCCGAATCAGACCAATGTCGTCGTCGGAGTAACCGAGCTTCGCCAGGGCATAGGACGCCGGCAGTAGTCCGGCCTGGTACAGCTTGACCACGGCATCGGCTTCCTGAGCCACGCTGCGGGTCGCGGCATCGGCCCACTGCACCCGCACGTCTTCAATCTGGTTGGGGTCGCGGCCATCCCGCACCGCGATCATGAGTCGGGCCACCTGTTCCCATGCCCGGCCAAAGGTCGCCTGTCGGGCCTCGGCGCGGGCCGTCAGGCTGGCCTCCGCTGCCCGTAACGCATCCGCCGACGCGGGGTTATCGGTGAAGACTCCCACGTAATGGGCGGGAAGTGTTGAGACGGCCATGATCTGCCCGAGCAGGATGTTCACCGCGTTCTCGTAGCCGGTAAGGGTGGCGGCGTCGAGCTGGCCGAACTTGGCCTGATCGTTTTCGCTGATCATCGCCCGATGGCCCTCGGGGATCGGGTTGACCTCGGTCATCACCGGCTCGCCGTCGTCGTCCAGCACCGGGTTGCCGTCGTCGTCGAGTACCGGTTCCTCGGTGAGTTCGATGCCGGTCGCCCAGCGCCGGGGTCGGCCGGTGAACTCGGAGCTGGTCATCAGGTCGACCAGTAGCTTGTTCAACCCGTCGACCAGCGGCTTGAGGTCGTCGATTTCGCTACCACCCCAATCGCCAACGATGCGGTCGGTGTTGCGCAGGTTGACCACCGGCACCACGCCCAACGGATTCGGGATCACTTCGAGGGTGCGGAATCCGCTGGCCACCGCGCCTTGCTGATCAGCACGGAGACGACGAATCTCGTCAGGCTGGTAAACCACGGCCTCGGTGGTCTTGGTCTGCGTGTCCTCCCACCGTTTGATCGCAGCCGTAATCTGCCGGGTGCCTGGATCAGTCAGCACCGCAACCTGCGCCGCCGACTCGACGGTGACGCTGGGCCGTCCTAACCGATCAGCCCAGACGATGACGTAGGCGTCGCCGAGCAGCAAGGCTTCCCGGTGGGCGACGCCGCTGGTCTGATCGAGGTCGTTGCGCAACCAGTCCGGCCAGACGTCAGCGCCGGCCCCGGTAAACCCGGTCACCCGCAACCGCTCGGCCAGCGCCGTCACGGCCAGGCGAGGAAGGTTGGACGACATAAGCCCAAACCTGTTGCCCAGCGCCACCTTTGCCTCTGGCGACAGGAACGCCAACGGCTGTTTGCCGGTGTAGTACCTATCCAAGTCCGCATACCGGGCCAACGGCTCATTGAGCCGCTGCAGCAGATCGGTCAGCAGCTCAACTTGCGGGCCGCTGACGCTCACACGGCCACCGTTGACAGCAACAGTCATGATGCGAAACTCCGTACTCTCTTGCGGTTCTTGGTCTGGTGGAACGCCGCCCGGTCGAACGCCACGATGGCGGCAACGGCGGCGTCGATCTTGCGGGGCGACCCTCGTTTGTCTTTGGACACCAGGTCACCCATCGGGGTCGGTTTGGCCACGCAGTGCGCGACGTGGGACGCCATTCTCGGGTCTCCGTCGTGGGTCACCGCCCTGGTGGCCACAGCCTGATACAGCCGGTCAGTTGCCGGGGCCATCCGCTGCGCGTTCGCGGTGTTCCATTCGAGGACGCGGCGCTCACCGTGGCGTTTGGCCCAGTTCTCGATTTCGCTGCGCCAGCCCCACGGATCAGCGGCCAGTTCTACGACCTCGTAGCGGTCGAATGCCAAGTCCACAGCGCGGTCCACGTCCTCTCGGGGCACCCGCCAGCGAAGATCGCCGGGGTTCTCCCAGATGCCTTCGAGCCAGATATAACCGTCCAGGGTGCAGCCGACGAGCGCGGTGCTGTCACCGCTGGCGCTGCCGTCGAACGCCAGGACCACCCGCTCGCGGGCCTGTACTGGCCGCTGCGCCGCGCAGGCATCCCAGAGGCCCCACGGCAGCCACGCTTCAACTCCGGTGACCCACTGGCCTAGCCGCAACTGACGAAACACCGGCTCGCGCAACGTCCGTCGTGCGGCCTCTAGTCCATCTGCCGACAGAAACGGCCGCTGGCACGCCATCGCCGGATTGGCCTTCAACTGGGCCTTGAGGTCGGTCGTCGCGCAGCCCTCCGGTGCGAAGAATTCTTTGAAGAAGAACGCCGGATCGGTGCCGGCGCGGCCGTGTTCGACCAGACGCCACATCACCGAATCGGGGGAACTGGCCGGCGTGCTGATCGCCAGCGTCAGGCTTTCCGGCCGCTTCCCCGATACCGAGGTCACCGCCTCCCACACCGCCTCGGTGACTACGTGCAATTCGTCGACCACCAACAGCGACGGGTCATGGCCGTGCAGGGCACCGGGTTCGGCCGGCAGAGGCAACAGGGTGGCGTCGTTCTCGGGCAGGTATAGCCGGTCGGCATACACCTGCACCCGTTCTTCCAGAACAGGATTCAGCTCGACCATCCGGCGCGCGTAGCGAAGCGTGATGTTCGCCTGGCGCTGGTCGCTGGCCACCACCAGCACCTCTGCGGACAGGTCGCCCACGAACAACTCAGCCACTCCGAGCGCCGCTGCCAGCATCGTTTTGCCATTCGCCCTCGGGATGCTCACCAACGCGGTGCGGATACCCGGCGCGAACGATCCCCGCACAATCTGGCGCTGGAATGGACGCAGGTCGAACGGCTCACCGGCACCGTGGCCGCGCGGTGTCACCAGATGTTCGCCGATGAACTTCTCGCGGCGCTTCGCCCGGCCGGTCGGGTAGCGCGACAGGTCCAGCGGCGCGGCCAGGACGCTGCCCTTCGGGCCGGCTTTCACGCCGCCGCCTTGTTTGCTGGACGTGCACGAGAGTTTGCTGGCCGCAGCGCCGGCCGCCGATTTCGGGTGTGTAACCCAAACTTAGCCTCACCGCGCGGGTCTCGTAGGCCCCCCGAGGGGGTCATGCCCCACCCTCTCGCGCGAGGGCGAGTTTGCTGCGCGCGAGCCGGAGTTTGCTGGCATCGAGCGGCACCACGCTTGCGGTTGCAAGGCCCGCACACCACGTCCACGTCCTGCATGCGGATAGGCTTCCCGGCTGCCTTGCGCCGCCAAGCCTCGGCCGAGTGATCGGTCTGCAAGTCCTCGGTGGCACCGCAGTCCGAGCAGAACCCTTGCAGCTTACGGGCTTTGGCGCTCAAACGCCGCCAGGCCGCATCGTAGCCGCGACTGGCCGCTGATGTCTTGGGACTGGACGGCCTGGCGTGCTCGGGGCAGTGAGCGCCCTCGGACGGCTCACCGCATTCGAGGCATGGCCGCAGCAGGCCCGTCATCCGTCGAACTCCAACGGCTTGCCATGCATCTGCACGTAGTCGGCAATGAGCGACTGAGCGTAGGCGTGCTTACCGGCGGCACGCAGCCTCGGCAATATGCCGCGAAGAAATTCTTCGGCCGCTTTCTGGTCAGGCTGTTCGGTCATCATGTTCGCGACGATGTTGACGAACTCCCCGAACTCCACGCCGTCACGTGGATTGCCGTCCTCGTCGAACCACTCAGCCTCGTCGAAGTCGTCCATTCGAGCCATGTTCCTATTCTCCTATTTCTGTCGATATTACATTTGGCCGGCTATAAACACCGGGGAGTGCGTGCACGGTTCGCCGCCGCTTGTTCGTCATAAGCGTCACCAAGACTGACGTAATTGCGTCCCGCAACTTTGATCAGCCACACACGGCCCGAATGCCACAATGCAATCAGTCGTTCGGTTTTCCGGTTATGGTTGCCGGGCACCTGCTGCCGGATCGCCGCCCACGCATGCAGATCATCACCGCCTGCTTCGGTGATCGCTGCCAGGATCGCTGTGTCGATCTGCTGATCGGTTGTCATCTACGCCGCCTCTCGGTTGAGTTTGAGTTCGCCGACCCGTGAAGTCGAGCCACTTCCTCGAAGTAGTTCAGTTCGCCTATATACGAACTGGCGAACTACTTCACGACCTCGCCGTGGCGAACTACGGCGAACTGGCGAACTAAAATCCCGACAAAGTCGGGGAACTCTGGAATGGACCACCTATCGGCCCTCCGATCCGGTCGGCAGATCGAGCGGTGCAGCGTCGAACGGATCGACGACACCGGGGTACAACAGCTGAGCGTTGCGTGGCCCTTGTTTGACAACTAGTGATTCGTTACTGATTGCTTTTTCGATACTGCGCCGGGCGTCCTGGCGTGCAATTCCATGCTCATCCATCAGACGTTTCTCGGCGGTGTTCTTGGATAATTCACCCGGTGCGGCGCGCACCATTTTCAACAGTTCGGGCATGGCCGTAATAGAACGAGAGTCCCGACGATTCCCGTTGCCGTAGCTCAGGTGCCGGGTGGCGGCGTCGAAGGTCAGCAGGCCCTCGGGCAACGCGACATCGCGGCCCAGCGCCGAGAAATAGCGGCGTCGAGTGCCGTCGTCGTCGGTCTCGTCACCGTCACGAACGATCTTCCACAGCGCATCTGGCCAGTCGAGTAGCCGGGAATCGCCGCGCGCGCGTTCGCTGGCAGGCCCGTTCTGGTGGCCCATATGCGTCACGACCATGCCCTCACTGGCCCCAATCTCGGCCAGCAGCGCATCGAAGGCGACCAGCACCCTGCCCGCGTCCTTGTCCTCCGACAGGCCCAGCGCGTCGAGCACCGGCCGAAGGCAGTCGAGGAATAGCACATCGACACCCGCCAGACGTTGTGCCCATTCTGTGCGGATCGCCGGGTCGAGGATGTCGAACGTCGACACCGCGCCGCGCAGCGGCACCACCAGCACCGCCCTGGTGTTGCGGATGTTCTGGTCTCTCAGCCAGCGCCGCAACGTGCGCCTGTCAAGTTCGGTGTCGATCAGCGCCACCTTGCTGACCGGCGTCACATCGAACCGGCCAAGGAACTTCCCGCCGTCGACCAACGGCTTGACGGCATTGCCCACCATCGTCGATTTGCCGCCCTTGTACTGCGCGGCCATCAGCACCCTGCCACCGGCGGGCCATATCTCGGCAATCCGGTGCGCCGCTTCCTCGTCCTTCTCCGTTAGCAGCTCGGCAAGTTCGAAGGGTTCGGGCGTGGCCACCGTGGTCTCACTGCCGGCACCGCTGCGGGCCGCTTTCCAGTCCGCCGCAGCCCACCTTTCGACCATCCGCACGGTGGCTGCGTTCGAGGCTTGGTCGGCAGCGGGCAGAGCTATCAGGTCCGCAGGTGGTGCTTTGAACCGGGACGCGAGTTGTCGGGCGTTGTACCTGACTGCCCTGTTCTTGCCGGTGGGTCGGTTGATCGCAGTTGCGTCGCGTCCGTAGTCGACAACCTGCGGTGCCCATGGGTGCCCGCATCCCGCAATCGTCGATAGCGCATATTCGCGCAAAGGCTCGACACCGTAATCGAGCGCCAGGACTAGATCCACCTCGGCGGCAATCTTGTTCGCGTCCACCCCGAAAGGGTCGGACTTGCCGTGCTGCTTGCCCCACGCCGCCGCCTGCTCGCCGGTGGGCACCTGGTCGGCCGACAGCCGGCCCCGGCCGATCAGCGCGGACACATCGACGACGTGATCGGTCATCGAACCCAGCGCCGAAATCCGTTCGGGCGGAATATCAGGGGACGGGCGAATTACCTTGGCCGCGTGCGGGCACCACAGGTATGTGGCCGGCCCGGCCTTGCGCTCACGGTCCCGTTGATCCTTTGGCGCATAAGGGTCGTCGGCCTTGCTGGTGGTATCATTCGGTGTAGTCACTGGGACTAGGAACCTCTTTCGACTCGACGAACCCCGCGACCCACCCGAGGCTGCGGGGTTTGTTCGTTTCAGGGGACGGAAAGCGCGGTCTTGCAGTGCGGGCACCGACCATCGAGGGTCGGCCCGAGCACCGGATTGCCGGCCATTGAGTGCAGTCTTCGACGGCACTGCCGGTTAGGGCAGTGCGGGAAGTGTGACCACGGCCGAGGGTCCGTCGCGGTGCTGGGACGCTGATCTGCGAGCATCATCGGCTGGCCAAAATCGCCGCCGGGACAACGGGTTTCATCAGCGCGTCGACATCCGCGACCTTGACGCGGATGGCGCTGCCGGGCTTGTCGGATAACCGATAGGCGGGCAGCGCCCCGCTGGCCACCAGTTCGCGCATCTTGTGGATGCTGAAATCGGTGCGCTCGGCGGCACGTTGCAGCGAAATGTACAGGGGGGATTGGTTGTTGGGGGTGCTCACTCTGGTCTCCACGGGTCGCGGGATGTCTCCCCTACTGGTGGATTGAGATTGAGAATGAGAGTGAGGAAGTAGGCCGGGGCTGTACCTGTCACGCATGGTACACACGGAAATGTGAGATTGTCTACGACTGTGTAATGCGAAATATGTTGTGTCGCTTAATTACCCGACTTTTACGGGTTAGTCGACCTTCGGCGGAATGGCCAGTGCGGACAACCTGTCGGCCAGCATGTCGGCACGGCCGGCGGCGACATGCTGGTAGCGCATCGCAGCCGAACTGGTGGTGTGCCCGAGTCGGTCCATCACCTCCCTGGTGGTTCCCCCTGCGACAGCTGCCATCACGCCGCCGAAGTGTCGTAGGTCATGGAAGTGGAGTTCGTCCTTACCGATTGCTTCACGGGCGGCGAAGAACGGCAGCCGAAACCGGCCCTCGGTGTAGAACTTGCCGGTCTCGGGGTCGGGAAACAGCAGCGCAGTTTTGGCCCGGCCTACATGCTTGGCCAGATGCTCGACCAGCGCCGGGCGCAGGTGGGTAGGTACCGTCACCGTCCGATTAGATTCCCGCGTCTTGGGTGCGCCGCACACGTACTTGCGTTCCCGGTAGGTCACCGCCTTGTCAATCTTCACCGTTGCGCCACCCTTGCCGACATCCGCTCGGGTCAGTGCAAACAGCTCGCCACGACGCAGCCCGCACCACCCCGCTAGCAATACGGTCAGCGCCAAGTCTTCGGGCATCGCATCGGCCAACGCCGCCAACTCGGCGGGTTCCAGCAGGGCCACCGAGTGCTTCGTGCGCTTCACCGTCGCCGCCCCCTTGATCCGTGCGGGGGAGCGGTCCAGCAGGCCGTCATCGACGGCGGTGTTCAACAGGGCCGTGAGGACGCCGTAGGCCCGGGCATTGCGGGTCTCGTACTCGGTGCCCAGCCCAGAGAACCAGGCGCGCACGTCCTCGGTGGTGATTTCGGACAGCGGCATATCGCCGAGCACCGGCAAGATGTTTGTGTCGAGGTGATACCTGTAGTTTTCCCGCGTCCGGCGCGCGACGTTGCGGTGCTCTAGCCACGTTTTGGCGTAGGCCCGCAAGGTCAGCTTCTGGGCCTGTCGTTTGGCGGCACGCTCGGCCGGCGGCGTCCATTCCCCTGGTCGACGGCGATCCAGGTCGATCAGATCGGCCTCGGCTTGCAGCCACGACGTTGCGGTGTCCTTCGTCGGAAATGTCGCCGCTGCCTTGTACACAGCACCTCGGTGCAGATAGGTGGCCTGCCACCGGCCGGAAGGGAGTTCGCGGAGCCGACCGAACTGCCGTCGAGTCCGCTGACCGCTGCCCTTGCCCGTCCGACCCGCCATCCGCTGCGCCTTCCGTTTTTGTGCAATTTCCGTGCAATAGTGACTCCCACAGAACCTAACACAACCTAACAGCGGTAAACGGCATTACCACAGCTCAGACGACGTTTTCGAGTCATATCGCCAGGTGGCGCGCTACGTGCAAAGTGCTTAAATGGCTGGTTCGATCCCAGCCGGGACCACTCCCAAACCCTGCCTCCTCACCGTCCTTGACGCTCGGCCCGGTTGCGGCCTGAGCACCCCGAGGTCACAAGTCCGTACCTGACCGCGACACCCGGCTGTTGAACGGCCGCGCGAGGCGGCCGGCGGCCTAACCTGTCTGGCACTTGGACCGATGACGTGCCGTGCCGCCCTGACCGGCGCCGCGGGCTGAGGAGCGCAGACGTGAGCGAACTGGAGCGGCGGCGGTTCCTGATCGCCCTGGCCGCAACCGTCGCGGCCACCGGCGTGCCGGTGGCGCACGCTGACGTCCTCGGCTCGGCGCCTGATCCCAACCCGTCGTCACTGAAGGTGTTGCCGCCGCCGGATCCGGGCGCGCGGGTGCCGCTGGCGCGAGGCGCGGTGCTCAAGCAGCTTCCCGGGGCCGGCGATCTGCTGGCATGGACGGTCGATGACGGCGCTGACACCGAAGTGGTCCGGCTCTACACGCAATTCGCCAGGGACACCGGCGTGCGGCTCACCTACTTCGTCACCGGCGCCTATCGCTCCTGGGCCGAGAATGCCGCATCCCTGCGACCGCTTGTGGAATCCGGTCAGATCCAGCTGGCCAATCACACCTGGACGCATCCGGACCTGACGAAACTCACGCCGCGACAGATCGCGGACGAACTCAAAAGCACTGACGTGTTCCTGCGGAACACCTACGGAGTCGATGCCGCGCCGTACTTCCGCCCGCCGTACGGCCACCACAACGCGTCGGTCGACGCCGTAGCTGCCGATCTGGGCTATCAGAACCCCACGTTGTGGAGCGGCGACCTGCGGGATTCCGCGCTGCTCCCGGAAGACACCATCGTCCGGCTGGCATACCAGTACTTCGCCGCCCAGAACATCGTGATCGGTCACCTCAACCACACACCGGTCACGCATGTCTACGGTCAACTGGTCGACATCATCCGCGCGCGCAGGCTCCGCACCGTGACATTCAACGACGTCTTCGTGCACCCCGAAATGCCGCACGGCACAACAGCATTGCCCGGATGAAACGGCCTCCATTGCGCGCATGATGACGCGGGGGTTCACTGGCGGTAGGGGATACCACCCCGCCACAGAAAGAAGATTCCGATGATTGAACTGTTGCCGGACATGCCGGAGGGAGTAACCGGCATCCGCGTATCAGGCCGACTTCGTGGCGACGAGCTACGCGAGATGAAGCCAAGCCTGCAGGAGCGGCTGAACACCGGCGAGATCAGGATTGTCGAGGTCATCCCGTCCGACTACGAGGGTTTCGGGCCCGGCGGGCTGATCGAGGACCTGAAGCTCGGCTTTGGCACCGTCTTGCCGCACCATGCCGCTTTCAAGCGCATCGCGATCGTCACCGACCTCGAATGGGTCGCTCACGTGCTGCATGCGCTGGCTTGGCTCGTTCCCGGCGAGCTTGCCGTGTTCGGCCTCGACGAGCTGGAGCAGGCCACGGAGTGGGCTGCCGGCTGAAGTCCCGGATGTCGGCCGGTCTATAACTAGAGACTGGCTCGCACCACCAGCGCACGTTCATTCCCGGTGATGCGCCTGATTGAGCAACGCATCGAGATTCTCGAAAGGGAGACGACATGGCGGTCACGGTGATTCTCGAGCTTCGGTTCAAGCCCGAGTCGGTGGCTGCCGGCCGGGAGCTGATGGGCCGCACTCTGGAAGTGACCCGTGCGTTTGACGGCAACCTGCAGACCGATGTGTGGATTGACGAGGACGACGAAGCGCACTGGCTCATCTACGAGGTCTGGGAATCTGTCGAAGCCGATGAGGCGTACCGCCGTTACCGTGCCGGTGAAGGCAAGGTGACCGAGCTTCCGCCGCTGTTGGCTGCGCCGCCGAACAAGACGAGGTACACCACCGCAGACGTCTAGGGCGGGCGGGCGCCGGCGCGACGGCCTACCCTCATCCGCATGAGCTATTCCGAAGGCATAGGCACGCTCAAACTCGAATGCCCGCAGGCTCATCCGGTGGGAAGGATCCTGCGCGAAACCGCGCACCAGTCGGTCCAGTACGACCCCGGGGCCACGGTCGGACCCCGCCGTTTCTGGCCCGAGGAAAGCGAGCAGACGCTATTCACGGCGCACTGCCGATTCTGCGACAGGCCGGTGGGCGACGCGACGGTGACGTTGCGGGAGAAGTTCACCGCGCTGCTCGCCGACACCGGCGAGACGTACCGCACCACCACGCTGCCGTACATCTAACACGCACCAGCGCAACAACTTCCGAGCTTCCGAAGGTCCGCCGGCGTAGCGGTCGGCCCACTCCTATTTGACGCTTGCGCAGTAAGAGTCGCTGGTATTCGCCCATGCTGATATCGCCGACCATTTATTGATTTCGTAAGGTTCATCAGGAAACGTCTACGAAAGCGCACGCCAGCACGTCCTTCTCGGTCCTACTAGCACGGAGATTTCATGACGCTCATCCGCAGACGCCCGATGGGTGTCCTCGTGGCGATACTGGCGAGCCTCGCCGCGGTCGCATCTTTCGGGGCCCCGACGGCGCAAGCCTTCTACGTCAAGTACCACGAGACGATCACCCGCAACGCCCTGCCCGCCGACCAGGTCAGCCAGCTGGCGGTCAACCAGATCCTCATCGGCCCGCCGCCCGGCGGGGGAGCGATGGGCAGTGACGTGTTCGCCACGGACGAGTTCCGTCACCTGGACAACTCCATCAACCCCGTTGACATCTGCAACCGGGCCCGCCAGGCCTGGGACGTCTTCTCGCCCATCGTGCTGAGCGGATCGGTGCTCAACGGCAACGTCGAGGCTGACGGACCGGGCGCCCGCGCCGCCTTCGGCGCCCTGCTGCACACGCAGCAGGACTTCTACGCGCACTCCAACTGGGTCGAGGAGAACGTCGCCATCGGCCAACTGGACCGGCTCGCACCGCCAATCTTCCCGACCTGCAATCCGGCGGACTTCCCGGCGGATCTGCACACCGGCTACTACAACATCGACTTCTCCCAGCAGTTCCCCCTCGAGGGCTGCCCGGCCGGCGGACCGCCGCCCGGATTCCAGGAGTGCCACACGGTGCTGAACAAGGACGGCCCACACACCCCGCGGGGCAGCCAGGTCATCCCGGGCACGAGCATGACGATGTATGAGCTGGCGGCGAAGCTGGCCACCCAGGCCAGCACCAACCTGTACACCACGGTGCGGGATTGGGTCGCCAACGAGAACGGTCAGAACGCCGCGGTCCAGCTGTTCCAGCAGGGCGGACCGATGCCGTCGCTGGACAGCCTTCCCCACATCCCCAACATCCCCAACATTCCCTACACCGGTAGCTAAGCGGAATCAGCGGGTGCCCGGGTCGATCCATTCGCCGTGGGCGGCCAGCCCGGGCACACCGCTGATCCCGGCCCGGCCACCATCGGTCGAGGCGTAGTCGCTGCTGAGATAGACCGTGGGTAGGGATGCTCGTCGTGGCTGATCAACACCACATCGACCGGCCCGAGCGCGTCGGGGCACACGGCGGTCAGACACCGATTCGCTAGGCAGTCTAGGGTTTTCGGGTGTCGGTTTCGCACATGCTCCTGATCGGGCTCGCCGGGCTCGGGGCCGGCGCCATCAATGCGCTCGTCGGATCGGGCACCCTCATCACCTTTCCGACACTGGTGGCGCTGGGCTATCCGCCGGTGACGTCCACCATGTCGAATGCGATCGGGCTGGTGGCCGGCAGCGTGTCGGGCACCTGGGGCTACCGCAGGGAACTGCGCGGACAGTGGAACCGGTTGCTATGGCAAATCCCTGCATCGCTGGCCGGCGCCGTGCTGGGCGCCTACCTGCTGCTGCACCTGCCCGAGAAGGTTTTCACCCGGATCGTGCCCGTGCTGCTGGTGCTGGCGTTGATCCTGGTGGTCATCGGACCGCGCATCCAGTCGTGGGCGCGCCGGCGCGCTGAAGACGCGGGCCGCTCCGCCGATCACATCACGCCGGCCAGGATGGCGGCCCTGGTGATCGGCACGTTCCTGGTGGGTGCCTATGGCGGCTACTTCACCGCGGCGCAGGGCATTCTGTTGGTCGGGGTGATGGGCGCGCTGCTGCCGGAATCGGTGCAGCGCATGAACGCCGCGAAGAATCTGCTCACGCTGATTGTGAATATCGTTGCCGCGGTGAGCTATACGCTCGTCGCCTGGGAGCGGATCAGCTGGCCGGTGGCCGGACTGATCGCGGTAGGGTCACTGATCGGGGGTTTGATCGGCGCGCGCTACGGACGAAGGCTCTCGTCAAATGCGCTGCGCGGCACCATCGTGGTGGTCGGGTTGATCGGTCTGTACCGGTTGCTCGCCGTGTAAATGCGGCCGCGAGGACATACGATTCGCCAATGCCGGTTACTCCTGATGACGCAATCGCCGCGATCCGGGACGGCGGCGGCGCGTGTCCGGGCTATCGGGCACTGCACGCCAAAGGCGCCCTGTACCGGGGTACCTTCATTGCGACGCCAGAGGCCGCAGGTCTCTCGCGCGCAAGGCATCTCGACGGCTCACCGGTGCCGGTGCTGGTGCGGTTCTCCAACGGATCGGGCAACCCCGCCCAGCCGGACGGGGCGCCGGGCGTGCGCGGGCTGGCGGTGAAGTTCACGCTGCCGGACGGCACGACGACCGATGTCTCCACCCAGACTGCCCGGCTGTTCGCGGCGAGCGGGCCGGAGGGATTCGTCGATCTGCTCAAGGCGCTGCGGCCCGGCCCGACGATGCCGGCCCGACTGGCCCGCCTTTTCGCGACCCGCCCGGCGTTGCTGCGTGCTCTGCCGGTCCTGGCGGCCGCCGGCAAGACGCCGGCAAGTTACGCCACCATCGAATACCACGGTTTGCACGCTTTTCGCTGGGTCGCCGCCGACGGCAGCGCCAGATTCGTTCGCTACCACTTGATTCCGGCGGCCGGAGTACAGCACCTGCCACTGCGGGCGGCCCGCAAGAAGGACCGGGACTTCCTCGACGACGAACTGCACACCCGCCTCGGCGACGGTCCGGTGCGGTTCGATTTCCGTGTTCAGCTCGCCGGACCGGAGGATTCGACGGTTGATCCGTCGGCGCCCTGGCGCAGCGCCGACACCGTCAGCGTCGGCACGATCGAGGTCACCGGCGTGGACACCGAGCGCGAACACGGCGGCGACATCGTGGTCTTCGACCCGATGCGGGTCACCGACGGCATCGAACCCTCCGAGGATCCGGTGCTGCACTTTCGCACCCTGGCCTACTCCGCGTCGGTGAAGTTGCGTGCCGGCGTCGACCGTGGCCCGGAAGCGCCGCACACCTGACGATCAGGGACTTAATGCCCTACCCCGGAGGGGTATCTGAATCCTAGCGTTGACATATGACGCAAGAATCCGAATCCACCTCAGCGGCCGCCTCCGCGACCGAAGATCGTTGGCTGGGGCAATTGGCGGCCTGGGTGGGCATCGTGGCCGGTGTCGTCTTCGTCGTTGCAGTGGTTTTCTTCTCGGGCTTCTTCGTGGCGTGGTCGCAGGATGGCCACCCATGGGGTCAGGGCGGCTCCGGCGGCGGGCGCACCGGAACCTGCCCGATGATGGGCTCCGGGGGAATGATGGGCCCTGGCGCAACGATGGGTCCCGGGCGACCCGGGGCCCCCGCCCAAGCGCCCACCACCACCACCCGGCCTACTCCGTAGGCATCACACCCAAGCGCGGCAACGATTTTCAGCTGACCGTCGCTGCCGCGGCGTCCTCGATGGCGTCCAGTGCCATCTCCCGGCGGTGCCATGCCTGACGTTGTCGCATCGCCCCGTTGCCCTGCGTCGTCACGCGGTCGAGTTGGTCGACGACGTGGTGGTATTCGCCGAGCGCGTCCAGCGCCGGGCGGACCCGATGAACCAACGCACTCAATTGCTCGCGCACCGGCACTGCCCCGCGGTCGCCAACCAGATCCAAAGTGCTGCCGGCCAAACCGTCATGGGCGGCCTTCCAGTACGCGGCCCGTAGCGCGGCCGGCGCCAACCGGTCGACGCTACGGTCGCGCTCGTCGACCGCCGTGATCACGGCCGCCCGGATCAGCGTGGCCAGCAGCACGGTGTCGGCCGCGGTCGCCGGAACATCGGCCACCCGGACCTCTACGGTCGGAAAATCCGCCGAGGGGCGCACGTCCCAGTAGACCATCCCGCTATCCAGGATCACTCCGGTATCGACCAGCATGCGCACCGTGCGGTCGTACTCGTCGATGGAGGTGAAGTACGGCGGGGCCCCGGCGACCGGCCAGCGCCGCCACAGCACGCTGCGCCAGCTTGCGTAACCGGAGTCGCTGTTGCGGTAGATCGCCGAATTCGCCGACAGCGCAAGCAAAGTCGGGAGCCATGGCCGTAGCCAGTTGCCGGCGTGGACGGCCGCGGCGCGGTCGGGCACCTCGACGTGGACGTGACACCCGCAGATGCCCTGCTCATGGGCCACCATCCCGAACTGGTCACCGATCTGCCGGTAACGCGGTGTGTCGGTGACCGGGAACTGGTGGGGTGTCACGGGAGGCAATCCCAGTGCCAGCAGGCGCACGCCGACGGCCGCAGCGGCCCGGGCGGCCGTGCGCCGCAGCCGGGTGAGCTCTTCGTGCAGCTGTGCGGCGCTGGTCGCCACGCTGGACGTCGTCTCCACCTGGCAGCTGGCCAATTCCAGCTCGAGCTCGACTCCGCGGCGAGCGGCCTCGGCGGCCACCTCCCGGTTGCGCGGCGCCGGTTCCCCGGTGTCCGGGTTGACCAGGAGAAACTCTTCCTCCACACCCACCGTCGGAAGGCCGCCCCCCGAGCGCCGCGTGCTCATGCCCGCAACCTACCCCTGCGACGGCGGGGCAAACCTGCCGTTCATGTGCGTTAGGACGGAGAAGTTGGCCATGTCGGCCATTTCCCAGTACGAAGCCGCCTCGTTGGGGACAATGGCCTCGGAGGGAACCGAGAGTTCGGCTCTTACGGGGTCTCTTGGGTGGGTTCGGCGGCGTGCGAAGCACGTCCCAATGAAGGAGCGATCTAGCAGTGTTGAGTCCCCGGTTGCAAGAACATGACTACGTCCTTGATTCCACCGAGGACCTGGTAGCCCAGGACGGCATCGAAGCGGTGACGATTCGTGCGCTCACCAAGGCCACCGGCGTGTCCAACGGCGCCATCTATCGCACCTTTGAATCCCGTGGCGGCCTGCTCGGCCGGGTCTGGATCCGCGCGGAACGGCGCTTCCTGGACCAGCTGATCAGTTTGATCGAGGAGGCCAGGTCCCAGCCTGGCAGCGAGCCCCTGGACGCCGTCTACGCCGCCGCGGAGACCTCTTTGCTGTACCCGGACCTGTATCCGGGCTCGTCGGCGTGCCTGATGACTGTGCGTCGCGACGACGTCGTGAGTCAGCCGATGCCGGCCGATATCGCCGAGCACCTGCAGGCTCTCGAGCGTGAGCTGGCCGCCGTGATGGCCCAACTGGCAGAAGGGCTTTGGGGACGCAGCGACGACGGGGCGGTCGACCTGATCGCAACCTGCATCATCGATCTGCCGAAGTGGATCGGTCTGCGTGGCGGGCGGTACAGCCTGCCCACCCTGCGTGAGTACCTGCGCGCGGCGGTGCGCTCGGTGCTGGAGGTGGGCCCGCCGCCCGCCGGGCCGGACCGCGAGCTGGCGACCAGCGGTGCTCGCCACGGCGCGGCGTAACCGTCGTCAGGCCATCGCCAGGGCGTTGTCCACCGTCGGGTAGATCGGTAGCACCGCGCTCAGCCCGCAGGCTGCCACGATGCGGCCGACGATCGGCGCATGGCTCACCAGACGCAACTCGACGCCGCGCTGACGGCAGTGCTCGGCGGCTTCGGCGAGCACGCTGTAGGCGCAGCAGCCCATGAAATCGACGTCGGTGACGTCGACGACGAAGGGACCCGGTGCGGTGGCTGTGGCTGCCGCTTCGGTCACCAGCTGGTGCCAGGTGTTCTCGTTGCACGCGTCAATTTCGCCGCCGGCATGGATCACCACCGCATCGCCGCTGCGATCGGTGATCGCACGCAAGGTGCTGCGCGGTTCGCCGAGTTGATAAACCAGGCGGGTGCTGAGTGTGAGATGTGTGGAAAAAGATTCTGCAATGACCAGGCTCATGGTGCACTCCTAATCGACCAGCGCAGATCGCGCCGCGATGGATGCCCGCCCTGCATATCTGAAGACAGACAGCTTGATCGCCCTGTAAGTTTCAGTTCTATAACAAGACAGGGCTGTCTGTCTACATGGCGTCGGTAAGAGTACGGTAAAACTCGTTATGACAACGCCCGACGTCACGGGCCCCGGGGGGCCCGCCGTGCCTGCGCGCGAACGGATTCTGACTGCCGCCTACGAGTTGTTCAGCCGGCGTGGAATCCGGGCGGTAGGCACCGAGGAAGTTATCGAGCGCGCCGGCGTGGCCAAGGCGACGCTGTACCGGCACTTCGCGACCAAGAACGCGCTGGTCCTGGCGGTGCTCGAACGTCGGGAAGTGCTGTGGACGCACGGTCTGATCGAGGAGCGCTCCGCGTCGCTCGGCAGCACCCCGGAGGAACAGTTGCTGGCGATCTTCGACGTCCTGCACGAGTGGTTCCAGAACCGCGACGGATTCGAGGGCTGCTCATTCATCAACGTGCTGCTGGAGCTGGGCGCCGACCACCCCGCCGGAAAGGCAAGCATCGTCCATATCAACAACGTGCGGGAAATCGTCCTTAAGCGGGCGGTGGCGGCCGGTCTACGCGACGTCGAGGACTTCGCGCGCTCCTGGCAGATCCTCATGAAGGGCGCGATCATCCTGGCGGCGGTCGGCGACACCGACGCCGCCCTGCGCTCGCGCACCATGGCCCGCGGCCTCATCGAGCAGCACCGGCCGCTGGACGGCGTTCAGCCTGAGCACGACCCCCAAGGGGCGCTCAGCTGAGTCAGGCGGCCTTTTCCGGAGCCGGAGTTCCGGTCTTGCGGTAGTGCTCTTCCTCGAGTTCGGCGATCGCGCGCGACGTGCGTTCGCGCAGCAGGATCGCCGCGGTGACGCCGCAGACGACCGCGATCACCAGGGCGACCCAGGAGAACCGCGACATCCAGCGTTCGGCGGCGACACCGGCGTAGTAGACCAGGGCGGTGGTGCCTCCGGCCCAGCAGATGCCGCCGCTCACGTTGGCTGCCAGGAAGCGCGGGTAGGGCATCTTCAGCGCCCCGGCCAGCGGCCCGGCGAAGATACGCAGCAAGGCGATGAATCGTCCGAAGAACACCGCGCGGACACCCCAGCGCTCGAACGTTCGCTCGGCGAGCGCGACATGGCCGGGACCGAAGTGCTTCGGGAACCTGCGGCCAAGGCGGTCGAACAAGGGCATCCCGAAGCGGCGGCCGATCGAGTAACCGATCGAGTCGCCCACCACCGCGCCGATCACCGCAGCCGCGCCGACACCGATCGGGTTGACCCCGATTTCATGATGCGAGGACATCAGGGCCGCGCTGACGAGCACGATTTCGCCGGGCAGCGGAATGCCCAGGCTTTCCACTCCGACGACGCCGCCGACCAGCAGATAGACCGCAAGCGGCGGGATTGAATGCAGCAGGGCGTCCAGATCCATGAATAAAGAATGCCTGACCGCGCTCGGCCGCGCGGCGCAACGGTGTCAGCGGATCCCGGTGTCGATACTGTCGTGAGGTCACGACGTCAGGACGGCTCGGGAGGTTCCGGTGGAATTCAACCTCGCCCAGGTGGTTTCGGCGGTCGCCGCGGCCAACCCGGACCGGGACGCCATCGTGTTCGGCGACCGGCGCTTCACCTTCGCCCAGACCGAGGAACGGGCCCGGCGGTTCGCGCGTGCGCTGCACGGGTGGGGATTCGGTGCCCGCAAGGAACGCGCCGAGTTGGCGCCGCACGAATCCGGGCAGAGTCATCTGGGTCTGTATCTGGCCAACTGCAATGAGTTTCTGGAGGCGATGATCGGGGCGTACCAGGCCCGGGTCGCTCCGTTCAACGTCAACTACCGCTACGTCGCCGACGAGTTGGTTTATCTGATCGGCAACGCCGACGCGGATGCGCTGCTCTACCAGGCGCGCTTCGCGCCGACGCTGGCCCAGGCGCTGGAACGGGTGTCCCGGCCGGTTCGGCTGATCCACGTCGACGACGAGTCCGGCAACGCGCCGTTGCCCGGGGCGGTGCGCTACGAGGAACTGCTGGCGTCGGTGTCCGACGAACCCCTGGACGTGGTGCCCTCACCCGACGACCTCTACATGCTCTACACCGGGGGCACCACCGGCATGCCGAAGGCGGTGCTGTGGCGTCAGAACGACATCTTCATGAACGCGATGGGCGGGCGGACCTTCGGCACCGGCGAGCCGGTGAGCAGCCTGGAGGAGATCGTGGAGCGCTCGCGGCCCGACGGGCCGGGGTCGATGACGGCCGCACCGCTGATGCACGGCGCAGCGCAGTGGGCGGCGTTCATCAACCTGTGCGCGGGACGGCCGTTTGTGATGGCGCCGACAACCACCCATCTGGATCCGGCCGAGGTGTGGGCGCTGGCCAGCCGCGAACGCGTGGTGTCGTTGTCGATCGTCGGCGACGCCTTCGGCCGCCCGCTGCTCGACGAACTGCAGACCGGCGACTACGACCTTTCCGGGCTGTTCGTGCTGGTCACTGGTGGGGCGGCGCTGAGCGCCCCGCTGAAGCAGCGGTTCGTGGAGCTGCTGCCGCACCTGACCATCCTGGACGCGGGCGGCTCGTCGGAATCGGGGGCCCAGATGGGCCAGGTGTCGAGTGCGGCCCATCAGGCGTCGGGCAGGTTCGCGCCCAATCCGGGTGCCGTGGTGGTCAGCGAGGACCTGACGCGGATTCTGTCACCCGGTGACGACGAGATCGGCTGGCTCGCCCAACAGGGCCCGATCCCGTTGGGATACCTCGGCGATCCGGCCAAGACCGCCCGGACGTTCCCGGTCATCGACGGGGTGCGTCATTCGGTCCCCGGTGATCGCGCCCGGTGGGACGCCGATGGCCAGATCGAACTGCTGGGCCGGGATTCGGTGACCATCAACTCCGGCGGCGAGAAGATCTTCGCCGAGGAGGTGGAAGCCGCGATCAACGAGCACCCTGCCGTTTACGACGTGGTGGTGACCGGCCGTCCGAGTGAGCGGTGGGGAAACGAGGTGGTCGCGCTGGTGCAGCTGGCGGACGGCGAGCAGGTCGACGCCGAGAGCATCATCGCCGAGGCGGCCCGTCACGTCGCGCGCTACAAGCTGCCCAAAGAGGTGATCTTCTGCGCCAAGCTGCAGCGGTCGCCGTCCGGCAAGGCCGACTATCGGTGGGCGAAACAGCAGGCGACACAGGCTAGTTGAAGAATCCCGACTGGTCGTCGCCCCGGTGCCCGCCGCCGGAACTGGTGTTGCCGGCGTTGGCCAGACCGGAGTTTGAGCTACCCGAGTTGTTGATCCCGGCGTTGTAGGAACCCGTGTTACCGAAGCCGGACAGTGCGAAGCCCGTGTTGTGGAACCCGACATTGCCCCGGCCGTCGGAGTTGCCCCAGCCGGAGGTGTAGCCGAAGGCGTCAGCGGTGCTGTTCTGGAACCCTGACGAGTCCGAGCCGGTGTTGTAGAAGCCGGACAAATTGCTGCCGACGTTGCCGAATCCTGAATTCGTCACGCCCACAGGTGTTTCCGAGCTGGCGAACCCGGTATTCAGACTTCCTGAATTGAACAGGCCGGTGTTGGTGTTGCCGGAACTGAACAGACCGGTGTTCCAGTAGCCCGAGTTGAATGCGCCGGTGTTCGTTCCGTATTGGGCCGAGTTGAAGAATCCGGTGTTGCCCGAGCCTGCGTTACCGAAGCCGACGCTGTTGTATGTCGCGTTGCCCGCGCCCACGTTGGCGATGCCGGCGTTGTCGAAGCCGAAGTTGGTGCTGCCACCGTTACCGAAACCCGTGTTGACCGATCCCGCGTTCCAGAAGCCGGTGTTGGTGGTCCCAGCGTTGCCGAATCCCCAGTTGCCGTTGCCGGAATTGAAGAAGCCGACGTTGTTGTCGCCGGAGTTGAAGAAGCCGATGTTGTTGTTGCCTGAGTTGCCGAAGCCCAGGTTTCCGATGCCGGCATTCAGCGCGCCGATACCGACCTGGTTGTCACCAGTGAGCCCGAACCCCACGTTGTTGTTGCCGTTGTTGCCGAACCCGAAGTTGAAACTGCCCTTGTTCCCGAAGCCGACATTCGAGTCGCCGGCGTTGCCGCTACCGAGGTTGAAAGAGCCGAGGTTTCCGCTGCCCACGTTGGTGGAGCCGATGTTTCCGCCACCGCGGTTGCCGTCGCCGATGTTTCCGGGGCCGAGGTTTCCATTGCCCTGGTTTCCGCCACCCAGGTTTAGATTGCCGTAGTTGCCGTTGCCGAAGTTGGTGTTGCCCCAGTTGCCACTGCCCACGTTGGCGTTACCGGTGTTTCCGCTGCCCAGATTGGTGTTGCCGCCGTTGCCGCTGCCCAGGTTGGCGTTGCCGTAATTTCCACTGCCCACGTTGGCTTTTCCGGTGTTTCCGCTGCCGAGGTTGTTGTCGCCGGTGTTCCCGACGCCGAGATTCCATGCACCGCTGTTGCCGATGCTGGTGTTCAGATCTGCCAGACCCCCCAGGGACTGCCACGGTGTCAACTCGGCTGCGGCCGCGGATGCGCCGGAGTGATAGCCGACCATCGCGCTCACGTCCTGGATCCACATCTGTTCGTAGCTGCTCTCGGCGGCTGCGATCGCGGGCGCGTTCTGCCCGAACAAGTTCGACATCACCAGCTGGACAAGCGCTTTGCGATTGGCCGCCACCACCGCTGGATGAATGGTGCCCGCCCGTGCGGCCTCGAACAAGTCGGCCACCGCCATCGCTTGACCGGACGCCTCACTGGCCCGGGTTGCCGCGGCGCTCAGCCACTGGGCATAGGGTGCGGCAACCGCGGTCATGGCCGTCGCCGCGGGACCCTGCCACGCCTGCCCCGCCAGCACAGACGTCACTGATGCGAAGGACTCGGCCGCCGAGGCCAGTTCGGCAGCCAGCCCATCCCAGGCGGCCGCCGCCCCCAACATCGGTGCCGAACCCGCTCCGCTGAAGATGCGCAGCGAATTCACCTCCGGCGGCGATACCAAAAAATTCATAACAGACTCCAGCGACTTCCCCGGGTCACGTCATGACCGGTTTTGCATACCGCGGGACTGTATATGACGCGCCTGGCTAATATTCGCGTTTCGCTGGATCATTCGGGATGCCGCGCCGCATCTGCCAGCTGGCCGCGACAGACCGGTGCCATCGCGCGCTGAGTCGGCGCCCGGGGCGCCCGAAGCGTTGAAATGGTGCTCCGGAACACCGCTTGTCAGCGAAAGGGCAAGTTAGAGAAGGGGATTGAGGCCCGGGCCGACATTACCCGGCAAAGTGGGCGCCGCGTTGCCAACCAGTCTTGATTCCCCGACCACTCTGCAACGCGACGCAGGCCAACCGTACCGAGAATCACGAGTCCATAGGGGCGTTTTCGGTGAAAACCGTTGTCGGCAGCAGGCGCCGGCGCAGCCGGTCGAACGCCTGTGGCTCGGGGCAGGTCTGGTAAAGCCCGTGGAGGTGCAGGCCGTAGTCCTCGAGCGCGCAGTCCCAGGTGTGGTACCCGGGCCAGGTCGAGTTGTTCGGGGGCAGCGCCAGCCAGAACACTGCCCAGGTGCATCCAGCACTCGCCGGCCACATCCTGAAACGCTTGCGGCTTTGCTGTGGTCGAACCCGGGTGGGCGCGACATCCGGTCAGGACCGGGAATCCTGGGGTAGCCGCGCTGCTTCTCTGCGGCTTCGTCACGCAATTTCCATCGCGGTGTTCGCGTCGGGTCTACTCTGAAGCCGTCGCCAGGCCTGTCGGGAGGTTGCTGATGTCGTTCGTCGTTGCTGTGCCCGAGTTGGTCGCGACGGCCGCGGGCGATCTGGCGGGGATCGGATCGGCGTTGTCTTCGGCCGGCGCGGCGGCGGCCGCGCCAACGACCGGGATCGTTGCGGCGGCCGGAGACGAGGTGTCGGCGGCGGTTACGGCGTTGTTCGAGGCACACGGTCGCGGTTACCAGGCTCTCAGTGCGCAGGCCGCAGCGTTTCACGAGCAGTTTGTGCGGTCGTTGGCCGCTGCGGCGGGTGCGTACACCGCCGCCGATGCGGCCGGCGCGTCGCCGCTGGCGAGCCTGCTGGGATTGATCAACGCTCCCACGCAGACGCTGTTGGGGCGCCCGTTGATCGGCAATGGCGTTGATGCACCGGACTTTTCGGGGGCACCCGGTGGTGCCGGCGGGTTGTTGTTCGGCAACGGTGGTCGCGGTGGTTCGGGCGCGCCCGGCCAGGCCGGTGGGGCCGGTGGAGATGCGGGCCTGTTCGGTAACGGCGGCATCGGCGGTGCCGGAGGCGCGGGTGTGACCGTGTCGGGTGCCGCTGGTGGCGCGGGTGGTCGAGGTGGCTGGTTGTTCGGCAACGGCGGCACCGGTGGACTCGGTGGGGCGCAGGGCGCGACGGCCGTCGGTGGGGTCGGCGGTGTAGGTGGTGCGGCACGTTTTGTCGGTTGCGGTGGTGTCGGCGGTGTGGGCGGCGCCGGTGCGCATGGCGGCGACGGTGGCGCGGGACCGCTGCTGATCGGCAACGGCGGTGCCGGTGGCCAGGGAGGGGCGGGCGCCGCCGGCGGGAACGGCGGTGCCGGCGGGACGCTGGCCGGCGACGGCGGTGCCGGTGGGAAGGGCGGCGCCGCAGTCGCCGGAGTGCTCGGTGGAAATCCCGGCATCGGGGGCCACGGCGGCGACGCGAACTGGTTCGGTTGCGGCGGCGCCGGTGGCCAGGGCGGCACGGGTCTGACCGGCAGCGCGGGGGTGAATCCGGTGCCGACCGGCGTGGCTGGAACGGGCGACAGCCCCCCTCCCAATTCACTACTGATTGGCTTCAGTGGCAGCGTCAGTGTGGCCGGGCTTCCCGGCGGTAATGGCGACGACGGCATCCTCGGCCAGACTGGCGGCACCGGTGGAGCCGGGCAGCAGCTGCTGGTCCAGATCGACAGTTTTGGGGTGGGCGGCAACCTGAGCGTCTCTGCCCCCTCTGGTGGCAACGGTGGCGCGGCCGGTGTTGGCGGCGACGGGGGCGCCGGCGGGACCGGCGGGAGTTCGTTGGTCGTGGCCGGCGGCACGGTTGGGGGTAGTACGACGGTCTCGGGCGGGACCGGCGGGAACGGTGCCTCCGGCGGCCCCACCGGCGGTGCGGGTGGCGCGGGCGGGACGGGCGGCTTCGCGAACAGCCCCTATGCGGGGACCGCGACCGGCGGTGACGGCGGCGCCGGTGGTGCGGCGAGTACGGCAGCCGGGTCCGCCGGCGGTAGCGGCGGCACTGGCGGCGCGGGCGGCACCGGAGGACATGGCGGGCTGTTCATCGGCAATGGAGGTGCCGGAGGAGCCGGAGGGATCGGCGGCACCGGCGGTGCCGGGGCGTCCGGTTTTGCGGGTGGCGACGGCGGCGGAGGCGGCTCTGCCGTCAATACCGCCGTCACCGGTAAGGCGATCGGCGGTGACGGCGGAACTGCAGGCCACGGCGGAATCGGTGGGGCAGGCGGGACCGGTGGCGTCGGCGGAGTCGGCGGCAATGGCGGCGCGGCCGGACTCATCGGAATAGGCGGACACGGTGGTGCGGCGGGCACCGGGGGAGTCGGCGGCATCGGCGGCATCGGCGGCGCCGGTGGCGACGGCGGCGGGGGCGGCGGAGTCCAACTGACAGTCAATCCCGCTGGAGGGTTCGGGGGTCACGGCAACAACGGCGCCCTGGGCGGTGACGGCGGCGCCGGCGGTGCCGGCGGCGCCGGGGGAACGGGCGGCGGCAGCGGCGGTGCCGGCGGATTGCTCGGGTGGGCCGGTAAATCTGGTTCCGCGGGCCATGGGGGCTCGGGCGGCACTGGCGGCCAGGGCGGTGGCGGGGGCAATGGCGGTAATGGTGGCGACGCGACCACCGGAGGCACTGTGGGCTCAGGCGGAAATCTGGCGCTGGGTGGACAGGGCGGCCTCGGCGGTGCCGCCGGCGGTCCAGGTGGCGGCACGGGGAGCACCGGGTTGTCGGGGGTGTCGGGCAGTAACGGGAAGGCCGGGCAGTTCGTTTAGAGATTGCCGCCGGCGGCGGGCTACGCTCGCGAAGTGCCGAATGAGGTGCCGCAGTACCCGATCGAGTCGGTCGACAACGCGCTGAAACTGCTACTGCTCCTTGGCGAGCAACCCCAGATCCGGTTGACCGAGGCCACCCGGTACCTGGGCGTCGCGTCGTCGACCGCGCACCGACTGCTGGCGATGCTGACCTACCGTGGCTTCGTGCGCCAGGACCCCGAATCCAAGGCATACCTACCGGGACCGGCGCTGACCAGCGTGGCGTTCGCGATCTTCGGCCGCCTCGACATCCCGCGCACCGCGATGCCCGTCATGCGGCGACTCAGCGAACGCCTCGGCGAGTCGATCCACGTGGGGATGCTCGACGGTGCCACGGTTCGCTTCGTCGCCGCGGTCGAGGGTCCCAAAGCGGTGCGGGTCGCCTCCCGGCTGGGGCGCACGATGCCGGCGCACTGCACGTCGACGGGCAAGGTCCTGCTGGCCGGATTGCCGGAAGACGAATGGCAGCAACTCTTTTCGCATGAGCCACTGGAGCGCGTCACCGAGCGGTCGATCGACACCCGGGCCCGCCTGCGCGGCGAGTTGTCTCGCATCCGCAGACAGGGCTACGCCACCAACCGCGAGGAAAGTGAGGAGGGCGTCGCCTCGGTCGCGGTGCAGATTCCGACCCGCGCGCCCGGCCTGCGCCTCGCGCTCAATGCCGCCGCGCCGTTGCAGCGCTTGCCCACGTCGAAGTATTCGTCGGTGGCGGCCGCACTGACCGAGGCTGCCGAAGAGATCGGCGATCAGCTGGGCTGAGCACCCAGTCGAGCGACCTCATGCCGCCAGGCCGACTCGACGTTGAAACCAGACCCCAAGTCCGGCAATTCATCCCAGTCGGCGTCATCGATATCGCGCAGGGACCCCCCGGCGGCGCGCACCCGCAACGACATGCGCGCCAGCGCGTCGATGCTGATCGCTTGCAACACCGCCTGTTCGATGCCGGGGGCGGCGCTGGTGATGCCGTGGCCACGCAAAATCACCACGGGCCTGCCGGCCATGGCGGCCACCATCTCGTTGGCCAGCAGCGCATTCCGGATCAGCACCGCGCGCTGGTAGACCGGCACACCGCCGCGGGCCAGCCACGCGCCGGGAATATCGAAGGCGCCGTAGAGGGGCCGGATGGCGATACCGGCCAGATCGGCGGCGACGACGTCCGGCGGGTGCAAATGGGCGACGGCCTGGTGTTTGGCGTCGGCCCGCATCGTTTCGAGGTGGATCGGTAGCTCGTTGGGCACCCGGTAACCGTCGAGTTCCCCTGGGGCGCCTTCGGTTCCGGCGAAGGTGATGAGCCGGATGTCGCCGGGCCGGGTAAAGGCCACCCCGGTGTCGGTGTCGCTGCGGCAGCGGACCAGCAAGTGATGGTCGTCGATCCGCAGGCTCAGATGCCCCAGCATGCCGTCCACCAAGCCGCGGGCTGCCGCGACGCGACAACCCTGTGCCACCAGCTCGCGCTGCGCCTCCAGGCTCATTTCGGTGCGCCCAAGCGGAATCCGCCGTCGGGGTGGACCGTCTCGCCGGTGATACCGCGTGACCGATCCGAGGCCAGGAACACGTAGCTCCAGGCATGATCTGCGCCGGTCAGGGCGACATGGAGCGGGGTGCGGGCGGCGAGATCGGTTGCCCGGCCAGGAGAGTCGTCGAGGCGGACATCGCCGAGTCCGAGGCTGGCCAGCCCCCGCAGGTCGGTGTTCAGGGTGCCGCCCGGCGCCACGCCGTTGACCCGGATTAGGGGGGCCAGATCGTGTGCCAGCGCCGTCACCAGGCCGCGGACCGCGAACTTCGACGGCACGTACAGCACGCCGCCACGGCCCGGGTAGTAGGCCGACGTGGATTCCGTCAGCACGATCGCGGGTCCGGTCCCGTTACGCAGCAACGGCAGCGCGGCTTTGGCCGATTGCAGATGACTCAGCACGTTGGTGCGGAACATCTCGTCGAACGCGGCGGACAGGTCGTCGGCGTCGATATCGTCGATGCCGCGGTAGAAGTCGAACACTCCGACGCAGTTGACGAGCGTGTCCAGGCCGCCATAGGCATCGGCCGTCGCGGTGACCGCCCGGTCGTTGTCGGCGCGGGTGGTGGCGTCACCCTCCACCACGGGAACGTCGGGCAGCTCCGCGCGCAGCCGCTCGCATTTGTCCGGATCACGTTCCAGCACAGCCACTGTGGCGCCTTCGCCGAGGAACGCGTCGACCACCGCCCGCCCGATTCCCGAGCCGGCGCCGATGACCAGGGCGCGTTTGCCGTCAAGCCATCCGGTCATCGTGGTCCTCTGGCTCATCGGGCAGCAGCGGGGCCTGGGAGTTGCCGACCATGGCCGCCAGGGTACGGGGGTTCTGCCAGGTGAGAGCCTCCACCTCCAAGGCATCCAGCGTGATCGACCGCCCAGTGCGGGGCGAGCGGATCAGCAGTCGCGCGCCGTTGCGCGTGTCGACCCGCTGCACCACGACTTCGGTGAATTCATTCGCCAGCATGATGGGCTCACCGGCAGGGATCACAGGAACACCGCCAAATTCTGCATCCGCAACACCGATTCGTCGACAAAGATCCTGCGGCGGGCCAACTTCCAGGAGCTTTGACGCTCGTCCCAGCGCAGCAGGTCTTCGCGCCCGCAGGACAGCAGGGCGCTCTCGTTCACGTCGCCGCGGCTGCGGAACAGCAGCTCGGCGGACTCGACGAGCAGGTGCGCCGGATCCTGTTCGAAGGTGCGCACGTTGGTGATGAAGTGCCGTAGTCGTGACGGCGGATCTTCGGCCCATACGTGTTCGGTGCCCATCCGGGCCACCCGCTGGGTCAGCGAGTACTTGTCCTCGGCGAAGTGGTCCATGCCCGGAGAGGTATCGAATCCCGCGTTGCGGGCGGTGGTGACCCGCACCGGCATGACGTAGCGGATGTCGTCGGTCATCGTGTCCAGCCAGGCCTCGTACTGCTGCGCGTCCAGCAGGTAAGCCTCGTCCACCAAGAACTGGTGTGCCTGGTGATGCCGAATATCGTTGAAAGGCAGTGGTTTTCTCATACTGACTCCAATTGCTGCGCCCACAGCTTGAGCAGCTCCCGCTGGTTGTACTCGTTGTAGCCGACCTGCGCCCTGCCGGGCCCGTGGAACGACTCCGGGGGCAGCGCCTCGATCACCGGGCTGTCGTCGGAGAGCAGTCCCATCCTGCTGTTCAGCAGTAGCCGCCGCGCCATCGAACCGCCCGCGGTGGTGGTCAGCGACACCCAGTTCTCCACGTCGTCCTGCTCGAACATGCCGGTCGACCCGAAGCACATCAAATACGCTTGGTAGGAGTCTTTCTTGAACTGCTCCGGGGCGGCCGCGTCGACGGCGAACCACGAACACACCTCGGTCTCGTTCTCGCTGATCGGTTGCCACTGCCTGATCGAGATGAACGGCAGCACCTGCTCGCTATGAGGGAGCTTGGGCCAGTTGTGCACGAAGCTCAGGTTCGGGAAACAGGTTGCCGCCGAGAACATGAAGCCGTCCTGGGCCACCACCTGTTGGTGTGCCGGCGACCAGACCGACTTGATCCGGTCAATCATCTCGTCGGGGTATCCGACGTAGCGCATGCGCTCGTCGAAGTCACCCGGGGGCAGCTTGTAGGTGGTTCCGCCGCCGCGGTGGGCCCAGTAGGTGGCGCCGTCTTTGCGCTTCTGCGCCTTGGGTTCCCGGAACAGGCCGATGTCGACGATCGAGGCGTGCGTGTGTGGTGTGTGGTACATGTCGCCGGAGAAGTTCTCCGCCCCGATCTTCCAGTTGGCCCTGATCCGCCACCGCTGCGGACCCCGCACCTGCAGTCCCTGGGTGCTCTGCTTGGTGTAGAAGTCGAGGTAGAACGCGAAGTCGCCGAGAAATTCCCGTAACGGCGGAGCGTGCGGGTCCAGACTGACGAAGATCATGCCGTTGTAGCTGTCCAAATTCGGTGCAGGAAGCAGCGTTTGGCTTTTGTCGAAGCCCTGGTCGCCGCCGTAGGCTTCCCGATGGAACGGCAGACCGGTGAGGCGGCCGTCGTTGCGGTACGTCCAACCGTGATAGGGGCAGCGGAAATTGGAGGCGTTGCCCATCTCGGCGCGGCACACCTGCATCCCGCGGTGCAGGCACATGTTGAACAGGGCCCGTACCCGGCCACCGGAGTCGCGGGTGACGATGAACGAATCGTCGAGCACCCGGCGCACCACGTAGTCACCGTCGTGCGGAACTTCGGACTCGTGCGCCACGAACATCCACGCTCGGCTGAAAAGCTTCTCCTTTTCCAGCGCGAACAGATCGGCGTCGTTGTAGATGTGCGCGGGGATCATGCCCCGACGGACATGGTCGAAGAGTTGATCGCTCACCTGCACCTCGCCTCGCTCCCGGCATCCTTCTGTTCTACAGAGAGCTATTCTGCCCTGCGGCCACAGCAGTTCAAACGGCAACTCACAGGCGCCTCACATTCAAACCGCGGCGATGACAGGGAATTCTGGCATTTGCGGCCCAATTGGTCGTCGCACCAGGGGAGGATTACATGCGGAAGTTCGGTCCGCGGGTGCTGGCCATGATCGAACGACAGGAGTGGCTCGATCGGCCCAGCTACCGTCTTGAGCACATCATGGCTTTCCTGTTCAACGCTCTGGGGCGGATGAGGGACCGCGTGATGAACGCACTGAACGGCGTCTGGCTCGGGCATCCGGTGCATCCGCCCCTGGCATCGCTGGCCAGCGGAGCACTCGGCACGGCAGTGGCGCTGGATGCGTTGAGTCTGGTGCCGGCACGGCGACCGGCCGCCGAGCGGAACACCGCTCAGATCGCCTCGCATGCCCTCGGCCTCGGGATTGCGGCCAGCATCGCGTCGGCGGTCACCGGGGTGTCCGATTGGCAGCACACCCACCAGGCGGATCGACGCGTCGGGTTGGTGCACGGTGCGGTGAATTCCGTCGCGACGCTGCTCTACGGACTGTCCTGGCGGGACCGCCACCACGGGCACCGTCTGCGGGGAGCGGGGCTGGCGGCGGCCGGGTATGCGATCACGCTGGGCGGCAGCTACCTCGGTGGTGCGTTGGTGTTCGATTCCGGCATCGGCGTCGACCAGAGCGGTGAGCGGTTACGCACCCGGCAGTGGACACCGGTGCTGCCGGCCGGCGCACTCAACGGCAAGCCGGTTCGCGTGGAGGTGGACGGCGTCGGACTGGTTGTGTGCCAGAGCAAGCCGGGAGAAGTGGCGGCATTCGGCGAGTTCTGTCCCCACCTGGCGGCGCCGATGGCCGACGGCTGGGTCGATCGCGGTCGGATCGTGTGTCCCTGGCACGGGTCACGATTCGCGCTGGAGTCAGGCGAAGTGCTGCGTGGCCCGTCGGCCGCACCGTTGCCGTGCTACGAGGCTCGATTGAGGGAGGGAAATGTGGAAGTGCGCGGAGTGGCCAATTGAATGCATATGAAGTGCTCAAGGATCACCATGTGGTGCTGAAAGGCCTGGGGCGCAAGGTCAGTGAGGCGCCAGTGAACAGTCAGGAGCGCCATGAACTGTTCGACGAGATGCTGCTGGAGCTCGATATTCACTTCCGGATCGAGGATGACCTGTATTACCCGGCGTTGGCGGCGGCCAGTGAGTTGATCGCGGTTGCCCACGCCGAACATCGCCAGGTGGTGGATCAGTTGGGCGTGCTGCTGCGGACCCCACAGAGTTCATCGGCTTACGAGGACGAGTGGAACACGTTCAAGACCGTGCTGGAGGCGCATGCCGACGAAGAGGAACGCGACATGATTCCCGCGCCGCCGCCGGTGCAGATCACTGACGCCGAACTCGAGGAACTCGGGAACAAGATGGCGGCGCGGATCGCCCAGTTGCGCGGTTCGTCCCTGCACAAGCTGCGTACCCGGGGCAAAGCCGCGCTGTTCAAGGCGATTTAGTCCAGCGGCCGTCGTCCGATGCCGGCCATCATGATCGGCGTGAAAACGCGGACGTCGCCGGTGAAGCGTGCCGCGGCCGCATCGGCGTCCGCACTTGCGATCAGCCCAGCCTCGACGACGGCCGCGCGCAGACTCTCGAAGGACAACCTGAAAAAGTCGAAACCCGCTGCGCTGGAATCGATTACCCGTGCCCGGCCTTCGCCGCGGACTTCGGTCAGCCCGGCGGCGGCAAGATCGGCGACCACGCGACGGCCGTAACGCGGCTCGAAACCGGCCTGCTGCATGAACGACAGGATGGCATCGGTGACGAGCTCGAGTTCGGCGTCGGCTTTGTCGAAGCCGAACGGTGTCCAGTCCAGATCTTCGATCACCATCCATCCGCCGGGGCGCAGGGTCGTCGCCAGGCGGTCGATGATCTGTCGCCGGTCCGGCAGATGCTCGAGCACCAGGCGGGAGTGCACCAGGTCGAATTGGCCTTCGGGGAGTTCGTCGGTGCGGATGTCGAGGCGCCGCACGTCGATGGCGTCACTGGCCAGTGGTTCGATGAAGCGGGTGTCGATGTCGACGGCCACCACGGAAGCGCCGCGACCGGTCATCCAGTGCAGTAGTGACCCGCCCCCGGCGCCGACTTCCAAACAGCGCCAGGGCTTTTCGGAACGACCGAGCCCGAGTTCTTCGAGCAGCGCCTGGGTTCCCGCGTCCCACAGGCTCTCCATGGCACCCAGCCGGGTCCGTTCCTCGGCGAAGTCCTGGTCGTACACGTAGTCGCTCGGCATGGCGCTCAGGGTATCGGTCGGCGAGGGTCCCGTGTCACCCACTGGCGCCGCTCGCGCCCTGGCTACCGGTGCTTCCGTTGGCGCCGTTGCCGCCTACGCTGCCCGCGGTCGCGTTGCCGCCGGCGGCGCGACCACCCGCACCTCCGGCGCCACCCGCGCCGCCCGCACCACCGGCACCGCCCGCACCGCCTGTGCCGCCGGTCGCGCCGTCACCCACCGAGCCGAGCAACCCCCCGGCCCCCGCCGTGCCAGCCGCACCGCCGGTGCCGCCGGTGCCACCGGCCCCGCCGGTGCCGCCTGATCCGCCGGTGCCGCCGGTGCCGCCGGTCGAATCGTTGTCTCCGGTGCCGGCAGCGGTGGCGTTGCCGCCGACTCCACCGGCCCCGCCGGCAGCGCCCACACCGCCGGCGCCACCGATGCCGCCGGCGCCGCCGTACCCGGCATCGCCGCCATGGCCGATCAGCATCCCGCCGCGCCCGCCGTTGCCCCCGTCGCCGCCGGCCCCGCCGGTGCCCCCGACACCTCCGGTGCCGCCGACGCCTCCGTTGCCGCCGACACCGGCGCTAGCCTGCCCGATGCCCGGGGCGGCGGCACTGACGGACGCCGCGCCGCCGGCACCGCCCACGCCGCCTGTCGCGCCGGCGCCGCCCGAGCCGCCGAGGCCGCCGACGCCGCCGGCCCCACCGGCCCCACCGTCTCCGAACAACAGCCCGGCATTGCCGCCGGCCCCGCCGTGACCGCCGGCTCCCGCGATGGCGGCGTTACTGCCTAGACCGCCCATCCCGCCCTGGCCCCCGGCGCCGCCTTCGGCGAGGTAGAGCGCGTTGTTGGTGCCGGAATTGCCGCCCGTACCGCCGCTGCCGCCGGTGCCACCAACCTGTCCCGCGGATCCGGACGTGCCGGCGGCGCCATCACCGCCGGTGAACAGCCCGGGCACCGTGCCGATGTGATCGCCACCGCTGCTACCAATGGCGGCGGGACCGCTGACCGGTGTCGCAACACCCGTTCCGGCCAGGCCCGTGCCGCCCAGGCCGCCGGCGCCGCCATTGCCGAACAGATTCGCGCTACCGCCGGCGCCGCCGTTGCCGGCGGATCCGGCGTGAAAGCCCGCGACCGCGGCGCCCCCGGTTCCGCCCGAGCCGCCGTTGCCGAAGAGCCACCCGCCGGCGCCACCGCGGCCACCGGCTGCGCCGTATCCGCCACCACCGCCGCGTCCGCCGTTGCCGAACAGGCCGGCGTTGCCGCCGTTGCCGCCGGTCAGTCCGGATGAACCCGGCTGGGTGTAGCCGGAGCCGCCGTTGCCCCACAGCAGCCCCCCGTTGCCGCCGTCCGGATTCGCCGCGGTGCCGTTGGCTCCGTCGCCGACGAGCCGCACACCGAACAGATCCAGACCGGGTTCGGCGGCGGCGAGGCCGGCGAGGTTGGCGGCCTCGGCGCTGGCGTAGGACGCCACGCTGTCGTGCAGAGTCTGGACGAACTGACTGTGGAACGCCGACACCCGACTGCTCAGCGCCTGAAAACTCTGGGCGTGCGTGCTGAACAGCGCCGCGATGGCCGACGAGACTTCGTCGGCGCCGGCCGCTGCGAGGCTGGTGGTGGAGCGCGCCGCAGCCGCCCTAGCCGCGTCGATGGACGACGCCAGCGTGGTCAGGTCACCGACGGCGACTCCGATTAAGTCCGGTGTGCTGAGCAGATATGACATCGCGGAAAACCTTCTTTGCCCGCCGGGCGGAACCGTTCTAGTGAAGGTTTTATCCGATTATGAACAAATCTTCAACCACGAAGATTAGTTCAGCGATGATCGCACCCAGAGTCGCGCAGCAACCGTGCGGGAATGCGACACGGCCGGGCATGACGGATGACGCCATGCCCGGCCGTGTCGAAGAAGGTGCTGCTCCTGGCTATGGTCAGCCGTTCGCGCCGGGGGCGCCGTCGTTGCCGTTGCTGCCCGCGGGACCCGCGACGCCCGGCTGCCCCGGTGCCGGGTTGGTTCCGGTCGCCGTGCCGACGACCGTCGAACCGGCGCCCGCAGCACCGGCCGCCCCGCCGTCACCGCCGAAGCCACCCGCGCCACCGGTGGCGGCGGCGCCCGCCAGGCCGAACAACCCGCCCGCCCCGGCCGTGCCGGCCGCGCCGCCGCTGCCGCCGGCACCCCCGTCGCCGCCGGTCCCGCCCCGGCCGCCGTTGCCGCCGAAACCGCCGTCGGACGCGTTGAACGCACTTGCACCGGTGATCGCTGCGTTGCCCCCGGCTCCACCTCCGCCTCCGACGCCGCCGATTCCGCCGGTGCCGCCGCCGCCGCCGGCGCCGCCGTAGCCCGCGTCCCCGCCGCTGCCGAAGAAGAATGCTCCTCGGCCTCCGGCTCCGCCTGCACCCCCGGTGCCCCCGGTGCCGCCGGTGCCGCCGGTGCCGCCCTGGCCACCGGTGCCGCCCTGGCCACCGACGGCCTGACCGCTTGCGGAGAAGTTGGCGATGGTGCTGACCGTCGCGGCGCCTCCGGTACCGCCGACGCCGCCGTTGGCGGCGGTGCCACCCGAGCCGCCGATTCCGCCGGCGCCGCCGAGTCCGCCATTGCCGCCGTCACCGTAAAAGAGTCCCGCGTTGCCACCGGCTCCGCCGATTCCACCGACGCCACCGGCGCCGGCGACACCTGCGTCGCTCCCGGCCCCGCCGAAACCGCCCTGGCCACCGGGCGCCCCTTGGGCCAGGTAGACCCCGCTCGGGATGCCGCCATTGGCTGAGGACGCGCTACCGCCGACTCCGCCGGTGCCACCAACCTGGCCGAGCGTTCCAGGGTCGCCGGGCTGGGCTGAGCCACCGCTAACGGCCGGCGGAAATGCACCACCCGAGGCTGCTGCCCCATTGCCGCCGGACGCGGCGGTGCCGTTGTTGGGCGTAATCGCGTTGGCGCCGGCCAGGCCCGCGCCGCCGCTGCCGCCGGCGCCGCCGCTGCCGAACAAGACCGCGTTTCCACCGAGGCCGCCGGCGCCGGCCAATCCGCCGTTGAAGCCCGACGCCGCCGCGCCGCCGACACCGCCGGCGCCGCCGTTGCCGTAGAGCCAACCGCCGGCCCCGCCCTGACCGCCTGCCGCGCCGAAGCCGCCACCGCCGCCCGCCCCGCCGTTGCCGATCAGACCCGCGCGGCCGCCGTTACCGCCGGCCAGTCCGGACGCCCCCGTTTGGGTGTAGCCGGCACCGCCATTGCCCCACAGCAGGCCGCCCCTGCCGCCGTTGGGATTCGCCGCGGTCCCAGCTGCGCCGTCTCCGACGAGTAGCACTCCGAACAGCTCCAGGCCGGGCTGCGCCGCGGCGATGCTTGCCAGGTTCGCGGCTTCGGCGCCGGCGTACGACGCCGCACTGGAGCTCAGGGTTTGCACGAACTGGCTGTGGAAGGCCGAAGCCTGCGCGCTCAGCGACTGAAAGCTGTGGGCGTGCGAGCTGAAGACGCTCGCGATAGCCGCCGACACCTCGTCGGCGCCGGCCGCCAAGACGCCGGTGGTCGAGCCTGCCGCCGCAGCCCTGGCCGCGTTGATCGATGACGCGAGGTTGGTCAGATCGCCGACGGCAGATCCGACGAACTCGGGCACGGTGACGACATATGACATGGATGTCCTTCCAACGATCAGTTGAGAGAAATTGCCACGAACGTGTTTGCCAGCGTGCCGGAATCTAACACCGGTATTTGCTCTGGGTTGGCGTTTTGACAAAAACGTCAATTCGCCGTGGCGGCACACGGGATCGCAGCGGGTATCAACCAAACCGGACTTGCCGGCGGCGGCGCAGCGAGTAGCCTCACGCGGTGTGGAGGCCGGGGAGCGCGTCGCGTCGCAGCGTGACATCTCCGCGCAGATTGCCGCCCTCGCGGCCGGCCACCAGTCGGGCAGCGCCGACGCAACGCCGCGCCTGAATTACCCGCCCTATCGCAGTAGCATCCTGCGCCACCCCGACAACCCACTGTTGGCCATCGACCCCGACGAGATCGAGCGATCGGCACCGTGTTTCGGCCATCAGGATGTCGACCCGCTTGACGCCGACCTGACGGCCGGGCACCGGGGTGAACCGATCGGGGAACGCATCATCGTGACCGGACGCCTGTTGGACGATGAGGGCCGGCCGCTGGCCGGACAGCTGTTGGAAATCTGGCAGGCCAATGCCGGCGGGCGTTACCGCCACGAAGGTGACCAGCACCCCGCCCCGCTCGACCCGAATTTCACCGGCGCCGGCCGCTGTCTGACCGGTCCCGACGGTTCCTATCGCTTTACGACCATCAAGCCGGGCCCCTATCCCTGGCGCAACCACCACAACGCGTGGCGGCCGGCGCACATCCACTTCTCGGTGTTCGGAACCGCTTTCACCCAGCGCCTGGTCACCCAGATGTATTTTCCCGGTGACCCGCTCATCGCGCTGGATCCGATCGTCCAGTCCGTCCTCGATCCCGTGGCGCGGCACCAGTTGGTGGCCCACTACGACCATGACGTCACCGAGCCGGAGTACGCAACCGGCTACCGCTGGGACATCGTCTTGAGCCGGGGTTGATGCGATGGCCGAATTCCGTTGCACCCCAGGGCAAACAGTCGGACCATTCTTCGGCATCGGGCTGCCGTTCCCGCGCGACCGCGAACTAGTCGGCGCCGCATTCCCCGGTGCGGTGGAACTGTACGGCACCGTGTACGACGGGGCCGGAGCTGCGGTGCCGGACGCACTGGTGGAGATCTGGCAGCCCGATAGCGAAGGCCGAATCCTTCGGTCGTCAGGTTTGCTGCGCCGTGACGGTCAATCATTTACCGGCTGGGGCCGGGCGGCGACCGACCCGGACGGACGCTACGCGTTCACCACGCTCGCCCCGGGTCCGACGGGTGCCGGGAGGCCGCCGTACTTCGCCGTCACCGTCTTCGCCCGGGGATTATTGGATCGGCTGTTCACCCGCGCCTATCTGCCTGATGCCGACCTGGACACCGTCCCGGAGCTGGGCGGCCTGGCATCGCGACGCCGCATGACGATGCGCTGTGTCGCCGAAAGTGATTCCCGCCGAACGCGATACCGTTTCGATGTGCGCCTGCAAGGTCCTGACCAGACGGTGTTCCTGGCCTACCGGGACGACCGGACGTGAGCAACCTGCTGTGGCCTGGCGACGAACGCGCCGGTGAGCACATGAGCGATCGGGCGCTGTTGCAGTCGATGGTCGCGGTGGAGTCTGCCTGGTTGGGCGCGCTGGGGACCGCCGGCCTGGCACCCGTCTCGGGCGCCGACCTGCGGAACCTCGTGGGGGAGCAGGACTGCGAGCGTCTCGCCGTCACCGCCGAGGACGGCGGCACTCCGGTGATCGGTCTGGTGGCCCTGCTGCGCCGGCGGGCGGTACCGGCGGTGAGCCCGTGGATCCACCGGGGGCTGACCAGCCAGGATGTCATCGATACCGCCCTGATGCTGGCGTTGCGCGGCGTCCTGGTCCAACTGCGGACCCAGCTGGAGACACAGATCGGCACGTTGTCCGCACTTGCCGAGACGCATCGGGACACGTCCATGGTCGCCCGCACGCTCACCCAGCATGCCGCGCCGACCACGTTCGGCGCCAAGGCGGCCGGCTGGCTTGCCGGCGTACTCGACGCCCATGACCGGCTTGCTGCCCTGTCCACCCCCGCTCAGTTTGGCGGGGCAGTCGGAACGTGGGCGGCCATGGTGGAATTGGCCGCCCTGCGCACCGGCGCCACCGACCCCGGCGAACTCGCCGAACGCGTCGCGCGCACCGCAGCGACGACGTTGGGACTGGACTACCGTGCGCCCTGGCATACCGCACGGGCTCCCTTCACCGCCGTCGCCGATGCGCTGGTGACGTGCACCGACGGCTGGGGTCGCATCGCCTCCGACGTCGTCACCCTGGCCCGCCCCGAGGTCGGTGAGCTGAACGAGCCTGCCGCCGAGGGCCGGGGCGGTTCGTCGGCGATGCCCCACAAGCGAAACCCCGTGCTGTCCATCCTGATCCGGCGGGCCGCGCTGGCGGCCCCGCCGCTGGCCGCCACGCTGCATCAGGTGGCCGCACTGGCCAACGATGAGCGGCCCGACGGCGCCTGGCATGTCGAATGGGACACCGTGCGCACGTTGGGCCGGCGCACGCTGGTGGCGGGTTCGCAATGCGGCGAACTGCTGGCCGGGCTGCAGGTGCACACCGGTCGGATGAACGAAAACCTCTGCAAGGCAGACGTTCTCGGAGAGCAACAGGCGATCGCCGAACTCGCCGGGCGGCAGCCTTCGCCGAGCTACGTCGGCGCAACCGACAGGTTGATCGAGCAGAGCCTGCAGCGAGCCCGGCGCGCTCTGGGAGGTTAACCGGGCTTCTGCGCGACGATGGCCACCGCGGCCAACCGCTCGCGGTGCCTGCGGAACGTTTCGCGCATCGCCAGCACCCGTTTACGGGCGTCGGGTTGGGTGAGCACGTTCTTGCCGAATGTGATTGCGCCCCGGAGTCCTTCGTCGGCAATCACGCGCCGCGGTGCCAGCAGCGCCATCGGCGCTGTCGCGACGTGCTGCACCACCAGCCCATGGCCCCCGAGCAGCTCCGCCCACTCCGCGACCGTCAGCGGGCGTGCATTGACTTTGATCGCGCGGGCCAGCGACTGCCGCACATCGGTGGTCACCTCTTCGGGCAGATCGTCGGGTGTCAGGGCAAGCTCGTGGATCGCGTAACGTCCCCGTGGCCGCAGTACCCGCGCGGCTTCGGCAACGATGGCATGCTTGGCCGTATCGCTCTGCATGGTCAGCATCGCCTCGCCGATCACCACGTCGGCGCTGGCGTCGGGCAGACCGGTATCGGCCGCGTCGATGTTCTTCACTTCACCGTGCCCCGCCACCACACCGCGAACCCGGTTCGCCGCGTCCGGGTCGGCTTCCGCCCCGACGTAGGACCTGGGCCCCCGGGCAATGATCTCCGCAGCCGTGCGGCCCAGCCCCGGAGCCAGCTCCAGCACGTCGGCATTGGCGATCTCGGCGCGGGCCAGCAGGGTGCGGGTGAGCTCCACGCCGCCGGGCCGCAGCACCCGCTTGCCCAACCGCGCCAGCAGCCAATGGCCGGGGACGTGTGCATCGTCCCGGGCGGAGAGCGGAAGCGGGTCTTTTTCGGAGTTCATAGTGGAGTGTTTTGCTGAACAGAAAGGTAGCGCAGCCGGTATACCGGAGACGGCAGTGCTGTATTTGTACAATATTACTTGTGTAAACTCGCTAGTCCACGCCGCACGCGCTCGGAAGGGGTGAGTGACTCGCCATGGCAGATCCTGATTCGGGACCAGAGTCGACCGGGCGCCGTCGCGAGGTGCTGCGGATTCTGCGGGCGTCCCGCACACCGCTGAGCATCGCTGCGATCGCGAAGAAGCTCGGGGTGCACCCGAATACCGTGCGCTTCCACCTGGACACCCTGGTCGGTGAGGGGCGCGTGGAGCACGTGCAGCCGTCTCGTCGCGGCCCTGGTCGCCCGCCCCTGATGTTCCGGGCGGTGGCGCAGATGGATCGTGAAGGCACCCGGCAATACCGGCTGTTGGCCGAGATCCTCGCCATCGGGCTTGCCGCCGAACCCGATTCCGCCTCCCGGGCGGTGGCTGCCGGCCGCGCGTGGGGCGAGCGGCTCGGATCTCCCGGGCCTCACCCGGACGCTGAACAATCCATCGCCCACCTGATCGGCGTACTCGACGATCTGGGTTTTGAGCCCGAGCTGCAAGCCGCCGACGGAAAGCGGCAGCTCGGTCTGCGGCATTGCCCGTTTCTCGAACTCGCCGAACGGCAGTCGAGCGTGATCTGCCCCGTCCATCTCGGGTTGATGCGCGGCGCCCTGGAAACCTGGGCAGCGCCGGTGACCGTGGAGCGCCTGGAAGCGTTCGCCGCACCCGACCTGTGCCTGGCGCACCTCGCACCGGCCGTCTCAACGACATGAACGCGGGCCGCTCCATCGAGGTCGCTGTCACTTTTGTCTGGCTCGGCATGGTGCTGGCCATCTCGTTCCTGGAGGCTCCGCTGAAATTTCGGGCCCCGAACGTGACATTGCAGATCGGGCTGGGTATCGGCCGACTGGTCTTCCGCGCGCTCAACACCGTGGAAGTCGCATTCGCCCTGATCATCGGGGCTCTGGTGGTGGCCGGTCCGACCCCGCCGCGGATCGTGGCCGCGTTTTCGGTCGCCGCCGTCGTCCTGGCCGCGCAGTTGATCGCCGTGCGACCCCGTCTGACCCGGCGCTCCGACCAAGTCCTCGCCGGGCTGGATGCACCACGTTCCCGGGCCCACTACGCCTACGTCGGGTTAGAGGTGGTCAAGGTGGTGGCGTTGCTTGTGGCGGGGATACTGCTACTGAACAACTGAAAGGTGAGGGCCGTGGAATCCATCTCGCTGACAGACCTGGCGTCCGAAAAGCTTGCCGAGGCGCGCACGACGCACAGCGGCCGCGCCGCCCACACCATCCACGGGGGTCACACCCACGAACTGCGCCAGACCGTGCTGGCCCTGCTGGCCGAGCACGAGCTGTCCGAACATGACAGCCCGGGTGAAGCGACCCTGCAGGTGCTGGAGGGCCATGTGCGGTTGACCGCAGCCGAGGACACGTGGGAGGGCAAGGCAGGTGACTACCTGGCCATCCCTCAGGTGCGTCACGCCCTCCTGGCGGTGCAGGACTCGGTGGTGATGCTGACCGTGCTGAAGTCACAACCGGGCGCCTCGCACTGACCGTGTTGGCCACGCCGTGGTCGCGAGACCTCGGGTTGCGGGTACCGATCGTCAACGCGCCGATGGGCGGGGTCGCGGGGGGACGGCTGGCGACGGCGGTGACGGCGGCCGGCGGTTTGGGCATGGTGGGGATGGGCAGTACCGCAACCCGGTCGTCGCTGGCGGCCGAACTGCGCCAGGTGCGCGGGCGGTTCGGGATCGGCCTGGTCGACTGGGTGATGCGGAGTCAGGGCGGACTGCTCGACGACGCGCTGGCCGCCCGGCCGGCGCTGTTGTCGGTCAGTTTCGGCACCGACCTGTCCTGGGTTTCTGCCGCGCGCGACGTCGGAATACCCACCGCCACACAGGTTTACGACGCGGAAGGCGCCCGCCGGGCAGTTGATGCAGGGGTGGACGTTCTGGTGGCGCGCGGGGCGGAAGGCGGCGGCCACGGCGAGGTGCGGTTGGCGACGCTGCCGTTGCTGGACGTCGTGCTCGATGCCGTGGATGTCCCGGTCCTGGCGGGCGGCGGGATCGCGTCACCGCGAAGTCTGGCGGCGGTGCTGGCCGCCGGCGCCGACGGGGCGTGGATCGGCACCCGGTTGGCTGCCTGTCCGGAGGCGCTGACCGGCGCCCCGGGCCGGCAAGCCCTGATCGACGCGGCCGCGACCGACACGCAGGTCACCCGCGTCTTCGATGTCGCCGCCGGGCTGCCGTGGCCGCAGAGGTTTCCGTCGCGGGTGCTGGCCGACGAGTTCGTCGCGCGCTGGACGGGCCGTGAGGAGGCTCTTGCCCGCGACCCGGCGGCGTGTGCCGGGCCGCTGACACCGGTCGACGCGGGCCAGGGGGTCGGGATGATTCGCGACGATGCCAGCGTGGCTGAGGTCATCGAGGCGCTGTGTTCGGGAGCCCGACGGCTGCTGACCCGGTGGACGGGGTAGGCGCGTCAGACCCCGCGCAGATAGCGCTTGGCGATCACCCGTTGCGCGACCGTGACGAAAGGCCCGCCCAGCTTGCTGTACCAGGTGGCCGGCCGGGAGAACGCGGAGACTTCGGCATAGACCGCCGAGGTGCCTGGGTCGTAGCGGACGGCGAATCGCTCCTCGCCGGACTCCGGATGGCCCGGCAGTGTGCCGTAGGCGAAGCCGCGGACGTCGGGCTCTTCGATCACGTACACCACCCGGCACGGCGCGCGCAGGACGCCCAGCATCGTGACGACGACCACCGAGGAGACGGCGACGGTGTCGGTGCTGGCGTTCACCCGCAGCCCGGCGCCTCGTTGCATGCCCCAATGCATGAGCGCCTTGGCTGCCTGCTCGAAGCGGTCCCGCCCGGTGCCGATCTGCGCCGACGCGCTCATGTGGTCGTAGCCCGGCGGAAGCTGATCGGCGGCGGTGGCGCCCACTTCCTGATAGGTCAGTTGTTCCTGGGCGAGCGCGTGCAGGTCCACCCGGCCCAGCTTGCCACTAATCCGCTCAGGATCCGCCGCCGGATCCTCCGGTGCCGCCGGCGCCGCCTCTGCCACCCGCACCGCTGAAGCCATCGGGGGGGAGGCCGTCCTGGCCCGTCCGGCCGCCGCCGCCGGGTTCCAGGTTGCCGAGGATGTTGCCGCTGCCGCCGTTGCCGCCGTCGCCGCCCTTGCCACCCGGTGAGCCACCCTGTCCGAACGGCGGTAACGGACCACTGCCGCCTGTACCGCCGGCACCGCCGTTGCCGCCCTTGCCGCCGGCCCCGGTCAGGCCCGAGCCGCCGTTGCCGCCGTCGCCGCCGTCGCCGCCCGTTCCGGTGGCCTCACCGCCGAGGCCATCACCACCTCGCCCGCCATTGCCGCCGCGGCCGCCCGTGGTGGTGCCGGTCCCGCCGTCCCCGCCGGCACCGCCGTTGCCGGTGCCCTGCGATCCTTTGCCGCCGTCGCCGCCGTCGCCGCCGGAGCCGCCGGCGCCGACTTGGCCGTAGCCCCCATGGCCGCCCTTTCCGCCCTGACCGCCCGTGCCGACCAGCCCGCCGGCACCGCCATTGCCCGCGTCGCCGCCGTGGCCACCCGTCGCACCGTCGCCGCCGGAGCCGCCCCAGCCACCCATTCCGCCCTTGCCGGAGAGGCCGGCGCCTCCACCGTCACCCCCGCGACCGCCGTTGCCGCCCGCTTGTTGCACGCCGGCCGCGCCCGTCTTGCCGGCTGTGGAGCCGGCGCCCCCGACACCGCCCACGCCGCCCTTGCTTGCGTAGCCGCCGGCCCCGCCGTAACCGCCGCCTTCACCGCCGCCCTTGCCGTCGGTGCCATTGCCGCCGTTGCCTGCGGTGCCACCGTTACCGCCGTTGCCGCCGGCCCCGCCGACGCCCTGGATTCCAGCCTTGCCGGTGGCGGCTTGCGCGGCTCCTCCGGCGCCCCCGGCGCCGCCCGCGCCGCCGTCTGCGCCGCGGCCTCCGCTGCCGCCGCTCTGACCGCTCACGCCGGTACCGATTCCGTCCATGCCGTCCACGCCGTTCCCGCCGGTGCCGCCGTTCCCGCCGGCGCCGCCGGCGCCACCCAGTCCGCCGTTGCCGGCCAGCGTGCCGCCCTTGCCGCCGGCCCCGCCGATGCCGCCTGTCCCACCGGCACTCGCATCGGTACCGCGGATGCCCGGGGCGCTGCCGTTCTCGCCGTCGACGCCGTCAGCGCCGGCACCGCCGGTGCCGCCGGTTCCGCCGTTGCCGACCTGTCCGCCGTCACCACCTCGGCCGCCAGCAGCTCCGGCACCGCCCGGCGTGGTGGCGGCCGCACCGGTGCCGCCCGTTCCACCGTTGCCGCCACTGGTAGGCACGGCACCCGCGGCGCCCTGCTTGCCGGTGCTCGAACCGGTGCCGCCGGCTCCGCCGGAGCCGCCAGTGCCGGGGTTACCGCCGTCGCCACCCCGACCGCCGACACCGCCGTTGACCGTCACGCCGCCGTCGCCACCACGGCCGCCGTCACCGGCAGTTCCTCCGGTGCCGCCCGCGCCACCCGCTCCACCAGCGCCTTGGCCGCCGCTCTTGCCCGAACCGGCCAGCGCCTGGCCGCCCTGGCCTCCGGCACCACCTTTACCGCCGGTGCCTCCGACACCGCCGCCGCCACCTTTCCCGCCGGTGGCGCCGGCGGCGGTGGCGTCAGAGCCGTCGGCACCCGTGCCGCCGGTGCCGCCGACTCCGCCGACGCCACCGGTTCCGCCGGCTCCGCCATTGCCGGCCTGCGCGCCACCCAACCCGCCGGCGCCGCCGGCGCCGCCGATTCCACCGGTGCTTCCGGATCCTCCCGACGCCCCGGGCGAGGCGCCCCCAGGACCCTGCTGACCTTGGCCGCCCGCGCCGCCGTTCCCTCCGGCGCCGCCATTGCCGACCAGGCCGCCATTGCCGCCCTTGCCGCCGATGCCGCCGGTGCCGCCAGGCGTGCCGGCGACGCCGCCGTTGCCGCCCTTCCCGCCGTTGCCGCCGCTGGTGGGGGACACGCCGGCGGCGCCCTGTTTGCCGGCGCTCGAGCCGGACCCGCCCAGGCCGCCGGTGCCGCCGGAGCCTGGGTCACCGCCGTTGCCGCCCGCACCGCCCGTGTCACCGTTGATGTTCGCCGCGCCGTTGCCGCCGTCGCCCGCGACGCCGCCGGTGCCGCCCGCTCCGCCCGCGCCGCCGGCGCCCTGGCTGCCGGCCTTGCCGGTCGCGGACTGGGCGACGCCACCGGCTCCGCCGGCGCCGCCGCCACCACCGAATCCGCCCTTGCCGCCGTCGCCGCCGTCGCCGCCTGCTGCGCCGAACAAGCTGCCGTCGGTGCCGCGACCGCCGGTGCCCCCGGTGCCGCCGGTGCCGCCTGTTCCGCCCGTGCCGCCGTTCCCGCCGTTGCCGGCCAGGGTCCCGCCCTTGCCGCCCTGACCGCCGGCTCCGCCGGTGCCGCCAACTCCGCCCGTATTCCCGGTACCGCCGGGGGAGGTGTCAGCGCCCGCGTTGCCGGTTCCGCCGTTGCCGCCGTTGCCGCCGTTACCTCCGTTGCCGACGAGACCGCCGTTGCCTCCTCGGCCGCCGGCCGCGCCGGTGCCCCCGGGAGTGGTGGCGTTCGCGCCGGCGCCGCCCGCACCACCGTCGCCGCCGCTGCCGGGAGCGCTGCCGGCAGCGCCCTGCTTACCGGCACTGGAGCCGGCGCCGCCGGCCCCGCCGGTTCCACCAGCGCCGGGGTTGCCACCGTTGCCGCCGGTGCCGCCGACGCCATTGTTGACTGCCCAGTCGCCCGCGAGACCGGCGCCGCCATAACCGGGGGCACCTCCGGCACCGCCAGCCCCGCCGGTCCCGCCCGCGCCCTGGCTGCCGTTCTTCCCGCTCGCGGCCAGCGCGGTTCCGCCGGCGCCGCCCGCCCCGCCGGTTCCGCCAGTTCCCCCAGCGCCGCCACTGCCACCGTTTTGCCCCGAGCCGTCGGCGAACAGGCCGGACAAGCCCGACTGGCCGAAGCCGCCGGCACCGCCGACCCCGCCGGTCCCGCCCATGCCGCCGGCTCCGCCGTCGCCGGCGAGGGTGCCACCCCTACCTCCGGCGCCGCCGACGCCGCCTGTACCGCCGGTCTTGCCCTGGTGACCCGAGTCGCCGAAGGCGACCGCCGAGTCGCCGGCAACACCGGTGCCGCCGGCGCCGCCGGTCCCGCCCATGCCGCCGTTGCCGACCAGCCCGCCGTCGCCACCTCTACCCCCCGCCGCGCCCGTGCCACCCAGCACGGTCGCATCGGCGCCAGTGCCGCCCCGGCCGCCGTTGCCGCCGGTGGTGGCGGCGTTGCCGGCCGCACCGTCTTTGCCGGCGATGGAGCCCTTTCCGCCGGCCCCGCCGGCACCACCGGCGCCGGGGTCGCCGCCGGTGCCGCCGGTCCCGCCGGTGCCCCCGTTGATCGACAGGCTGCCGTTGCCGCCGGTGCCGCCGTCACCGGCCGTCCCGCCGGTGCCGCCGGTGCCGCCGGTGCCACCGGCACCACGATCGCCGGCCAGGCCCGTACCGGAGCGGGCGGCGCCGCCCGCTCCACCGGCACCGCCCACGCCACCGGCTCCGCCGCTGCCGCCGTCACCGCCTTCGCCACCGGTTGCGGCCGGAGCGGTGGCATCGGCACCGCGTCCACCGGTGCCTCCCGTCCCGCCCGCGCCACCGAGTCCGCCGGCGCCACCGGCACCGCCGTTACCGGCCTCTGTTCCGCCCTGACCGCCGACGCCGCCCTGACCACCGGCGCCGCCAGTGCCACCGGTCCCGCCGGTTGCCCCCGCCGCGGCCGCAGCTGATCCCGTGGTGCCGGTTGCGCCGTTGCCGCCGGTGCCGCCCGCTCCGCCGTTGCCGACTCGCCCGCCGTCACCGCCCTTGCCGCCGGCCGCCCCGGCGCCGCCGGGCGTGGAGGCGGAGGCGCCGGCGCCGCCGTTGCCGCCGTTGCCGCCGCTGGTGGCGCTGCCGCCGGTGGCGCCCTGCTTACCGGTGCTGGCACCGACACCCCCGGCGCCGCCCGCGCCGCCGGTGCCCGGGTCGCCACCGGCACCCCCGGCTCCGCCGACACCGCCGTTGACGGTCAGGTCGCCGGCAGCCCCGGTACCTCCGTCGCCGGCGACGCCCCCGATCCCGCCGGTGCCGCCGGCTCCGCCGACGCCCTGGCTGCCCGCAAGCCCGGACGCCGACCGCGCGGCTCCACCTGCCCCGCCGGTGCCCCCGGCCCCGCCGGTTCCGCCCGTACCGCCGGTGCCGCCCGCATCGCCGGCCGCGCCCGCCGCAGTGGCGTCGGCACCCCGTGCGCCGCGACCTCCTGCACCGCCGTCACCGCCGCCGCCCCCGGCGCCGCCGGCGCCGCCGTTGCCCGCCTGGGTTCCGCCGTCGCCGCCGCTGCCCCCGGCACCCCCGACGCCGCCGCTGTGCCCGGTTCCGCCGGTGCCACCGGGCGTCCCGGCATCCGAGCCGACACCGCCGGCCGCACCGCGACCACCCGCGCCGCCGTCCCCGCCGTTGCCGAACGACCCGCCGCTGCCGCCCCTGCCACCGGCACCGCCAGTGCCGCCCGGGGTGGTGGCGTCTGCTCCGCGGCCGCCGGTCCCGCCATTGCCACTGGTCGGGCTGAGTCCCGCCGCGCCGTCGGCGGCGCGGGTGGTAGTGCCGCTGGCGCCGCCGCTCCCGCCGGTTCCACCGGTCCCGGCATTGCCGCCGGAACCGCCGGCTCCGCCGTTGCCGGTGCCACCGCCGGCGAAGGTCCCGTCGGCGCCGTTGCCGCCGTCGCCGGCTTGACCGCCGGCTCCTCCGTTGCCGCCTACGCCGCCGGCCCCGTGACTGCCGGTCTGGCCGGTGGCGGCCCGTGCCGCGCCGCCTTGGCCGCCGTCACCGCCCGCACCGCCGGCTCCTCCGGTGCCGCCATCGCCGCCGGTCATGCCCGCGGTGCCGGCTGTGGTGGCGGTGGTGCCCAAGGCGCCTGCTCCGCCGGCTCCGCCGGCCGCGCCTTTCCCGCCACCGCCGCCGGCGCCGCCATCACCGGAAATAGTGCCGCCCAGGCCGCCATCCCCGCCGCGGCCGCCGGACCCGCCGTGGGTGCCGGCGGTACCCGAACTTCCCGCTGCGATGGCTGCGTCGCCCGCCTCGCCGGCCAGGCCGTCGCCACCGTTACCGCCCGCGCCGCCGTTGCCGACGCTGCCCGCGTCACCGCCTCTGCCGCCGGCACCGCCGGTGCCGCCCGGGGTGGTGGCATCGGCGCCACGGCCGCCGGAGCCGCCGTTGCCACCGGTGCCGGGGGTGCTGCCGGTTGCGCCGGCAGTTCCGGGGTTGGCACCGGTCCCGCCGGCGCCGCCCCTGCCACCGGAGCCCGGGTCACCGCCCTGACCGCCGGCGCCGCCGTCGAGATGGCCCGCCGTACCGTTGGCCCCGGCGCCGCCATCGCCGGCCACACCGCCGGCGCCACCGGCTCCGCCTGCCCCGCCGACACCGGGTCCGCGACTCACGCCCAGCAGTCCGCCGCTGCCGCCCGTGCCGGCTTCGCCACCGGCTCCGCCGGACCCGCCGTCGCCCCCGTTACCGCCGGTCATGCCTGTCCCGCCGGCGACCAACGCGTCGGCCCCGCTGCCGCCGGCCCCGCCGGAGCCGCCGGCACCGCCCGTCCCGCCTGCGCCGCCGAAGCCGCCGTTGCCGATCAGCCAGCCGCCAGAGCCGCCGTTGCCGCCCTGACCACCGTTGCCCCCGGCACCGCCGGCCGTCCCGTCGGCGCCTGTCCCCAGACCGCCTGCGATACCGGCGATGCCGGCGGCACCGGCGCCGCCCGCGCCGCCGGTGCCACCGTTGCCGAACAGGACCGCCCGACCGCCCTGCCCGCCCGCTCCACCCACGGCATCGAGCGTGGTGGCGGTTCCGCCCGCGCCACCCGCTCCGCCGTTGCCCCACAACATTCCGCCGGCGCCGCCGGTACCCCCGGTGCCGCCGACGGCACCGGGCAACGCCGCAACACCGCCCGCACCACCGGTTCCGCCGTGACCGAACAGCCACCCACCGCGGCCGCCCGCGCCGCCCATGGCACCCGCTCCGCCCGTTCCACCCGCGCCGCCGCGGCCGATCAACCCGGCTGCGCCTCCGGAGCCGCCGGCGACCCCGGGGGCGACCCCGTCGGCCCCGTTACCACCGTTGCCCCACAGCAGCCCGCCGGCGCCGCCCGCCTGGCCCGGTGCCGTGCCGTCGGCGCCCTTACCGATCAAAGGACGTCCCAGCAATGTCGAGGTGGGCGTATTGATGACGTTGAGCAGCAGCTGTTCGGCGTTGACGAGCTCGGCGCTCGCATATGACTGCGCGCTTGAGGTCATGAGGGCCGAAAACTGCTCGTGAAATGCCGACAGTCGACTGCCCAGAGCCTGGTACTCGCGACCGTGGTTGCCGAAAAGCGCTGCAATGGCGGCTGATACCTCGTCCTCGGCGGCGGCGGCCAGTGTGGTGGTAGACCGGGCGGCCGTCGCATTCGCCGTACTGATCGCAGCACCCAGCCGGTTGAGATCTGTCACCGCCGCTGCAATCAATTCCGGGGTCGCGGTTACCAGAGACATCGCCATCCTCCAACTAATTCAATCTGCCGAGCGCAAATAGCCGTGCGCACGGTTAACCGGCGCACGACGGCAATAAGTGATCCGGGTGCAGGCCACAGCGCGAGCTGTCACTATCCGATTTACGGATTCGGGGCCGGCCGCGTCACCTATTCGTGGCGTGGGGTTCGATGTCCACGAAAGAAGGTGAGGTCGCGCACTGCAACCCCGGCCGCGCCCGACCGTTGTGGGGCCGCGCAATGCCCATTCGGCACGCCGCCATGCGGTGGCAACGCGGCCGAATTCATTTGCATAACAGGATCATTCGGTGTAGTGATGGAAAGTGTCAAGCGGTTGCCGGGAATCGATAATCGGTCGCGAATTCGGGTGGCGCCGCGGTGTCTCACCTCGACAGCTCGACCAGCGCTTTAGCCCTGGGTGCAGCCCGGCGGCGTCTCACCGCGAGACATATTGATCAACGGTGTACGGGGCTCGATTCGGTGCTAAACATCGGCGCGCACGGACAATTGAGCAACGCCGTGAACATTTGATCACAAATGCGGGCCGATCGCGCGATCGATGTCGTTAGTATCAGGGCCGTGGATTGGCTGGCCGGCGATAGGCGTCATCACGCGCGGGAGCGCATCTACGATTCCGCTGCTGCACTGGTGGAGACTCGTGGCTTTGATCGGCTCAGTATCGATCTGATTGCCCGGAATGTCGGTTGTTCACGCGCGACTGTGTACCGGCACGCGGGCGGGATTGACGCGATCCGGGATGCGATCTTGATTCGGGCGACCAACCAGGTGGCCGAAACGGTGGCGCAGACGGTCAAAGCGCTGCCCGCAGAGGAACGCACTGTGGGAGCAATCCTGGTGTCGCTCAAGGTCCTTCGCTCGCATCCGGTATTCGCGTCGGTAGGTGCTTCGCGGGAGACGGGCCGGCTGGTGGAACAGACGCTGATCGGTTCGCCGCGCATTCCCGAGGCGGCGGCCGTTATCGCCGGCCTACCCGGTGATGACAAGCTCGCCGCATTGTGGATGGTGCGGGTAGTGCTGGGCCTGCTCTATTGGCCGGTCACCGGCATTGACGGCGCGGAAGAGGCGATCGTCCGCCGCTTCGTCGCGCCGTGGTTGAGCTGAGGTCGCGCGGTTGTAGAGCAGAACTCGCCGCCCAACGCGCGTACGGTCGACACCGTGGCTGCACACGTATCGGGAAGATTCACCCTGGGAAGCGACCTGACCGTCAATCGACTCGGATTCGGCGCCATGCGGTTGACCGGCGACGGCGTCTGGGGCCCGCCGGCTGACCGCGACGAATGTGTGCGTGTGCTGCGTCGGGCCGTCGACCTCGGCGTGAATTTCATCGACACCGCCGATTCCTACGGCCCCTACGTGTCCGAAGAGATCATCCGCGAGGCGTTGCACCCTTACCCGGGTCTGGTGATCGCCACTAAGGCCGGGCTGCTGCGCACCGGGCCGAATGTCTGGATTCCTCTGGGGAATCCGAGTTATCTCCGGCAAGAATGCGAGATGAGCCTGCGTCGGCTCGGCGTCGAGACGATCGATCTGTTCCAGTTGCATCGCATCGACCCGAATTTTCCGCTGAGCGACCAATTAGGTGAATTGGTGACGCTGCAGGGCGAAGGCAAGATCCGCCATATCGGCCTGTCCGAAATCGACGTGGACCAACTCAACGCCGCCCGCGAGATCGCCGCGATCGTGTCGGTGCAGAACATGTACAACCTGACGACCCGTACCGCCGAACCGCTGCTCGACGCCGCGACGACGCAGGGCATCGGATTCATCCCGTGGTTTCCGCTGGCGTCCGGTCCGCTGGCGGCACCGGACGGGCCGCTGCACAAGATCGCCGCCGCGCACGGCGCGACGCCGTCACAGCTGGCGCTGGCCTGGCTGCTCAAACGGTCACCGGTGATGCTGCCGATCCCGGGCACGTCCAAGGTCGCGCACCTGGAAGAGAACGTCGCTGCCGCGGACATCGACCTCACCGATGAAGAATTCGAGGCATTGTCGGAGGCCGGTGCCGCACAAAGCAATTGAATTCAATTTCGCCGGTGGAGTGCGAACTGATTTAGGTTCAGTCCGAAACGCAAACGCATAGCGGTCCCGCGGCGCACAATACGTGTGCCCGAACCGGGAGTGGGTCCTAACTGGAGGCCGCCATGCCGTTTGTCGTCGCTCACCCGCAGCTATTAGCCACCGCAGCAACGGATCTCGCCAGCATCCACGCCGCGCTCGGGGCGGCCAACGCAGCGGCTTTCGCCCCGACGGCTGAGGTGCTGGTTGCGGCGGCCGACGAAGTATCGGCGGCGATCGCGACCGTGTTCGGTGGGCACGCGCAGGCCTATCAGGCCGTCAGCGCGCAGAGCGCCGTATTTCACGCACAGTTCGTGCAGGCACTCAATGCCGGTGCCCTGGCGTATTCCGGTGCCGAGGCCACCAGCGCTGACCAACTTCTGCTGGGCGTGGTGAATGCGCCCGCCCAAGCGCTGCTGGGCCGCCCGCTGATCGGCGACGGCGCCGCCGGCGCACCCGGCCGTAACGGCGGGGCCGGCGGATTGCTGTTCGGCAACGGCGGCCGCGGGGGCGACGGGCTGCCGGGACAGGTGGGCGGCAACGGCGGCGCGGCCGGATTGATTGGCAGCGGCGGAGCCGGAGGCACCGGGGGAGCCGGTGCGGTCGGCGGCAACGGTGGCAGCGGGGGATGGCTGTTCGGCAACGGAGGCGCGGGTGGACAGGGTGGCGCCGCGCTGGCTGGTATCAACGGCGGCATTCCCGGCCAGGGCGGCCATGGCGGCAACGCCCTGCTGTTCGGCGACGGTGGGGCCGGCGGACAGGGCGGTACCGGCCTGGCGGGAGTCAACGGGGTGAATCCGGTGGTGAACGGCCCGACCGCTTCCGGGACGCCGGGCCTGAATAATTCCGTGAGCGGCAGCGCCTACGGCACCTCAGGAGGCACCGGCGGCGACGGTGGGCTCAGTGCCGGCGGCGGCACCGGAGGAAATGGTGGCAGCGCCAATTCCCTGACGAATTTCGCGATCGGCGGCAACGGCGGCGCCGGCGGCGCCGGCGGTAACGGGGGAAATGGCGGCAGTGGCGGAACGGCGTACGGCGGGGGCGGTACCGCAATCGGCGGCGTCGGCGGAGATGGCGCCGCCGCGCAGGCGTCCGGTGGGGTTGGCGGGGCCGGAGGCCATGGCGCCAGCGCCGACAGCGTAGGAGCCGGGGGTTTCGGCGGTGCCGGCGGTAGAGGCGGTGACGGTGGCCTCGGCACCGCTGGCGGTGCGGGTGGTGCCGGGGGTGCGGGCGGCGACGGCGGGCGTGGCGGCGTCTTCGTCGGGCAGGGGGGTCACGGCGGCGTCGGTGGGCAGGGCGGGATCGGGGGAGTTGGTGCGGCCGGTGGTGACGGTGGTGATGCGGGCAATGGTGGGAAGGCGACAGCCCTCGGTGGGAGTAGCGGCGCGAAGGGCGGCAATGGCGGCGCCGCCGGAGACGGCGGTACGGGCGGGCTCGGAGGAAGCGGGGGATCGGGTGGGCGGGGTGGAAACGGCGGTGCCGGCGGTTTCCTGATCGGCAATGGCGGTGCCGGTGGTGCTGCGGGCGTTGGTGGCGCCGGCGGTGCCGGCGGCGTGGGCGGTGCCGGCGGGTTTGGTGGTAACGGAGGTGGCGCAACCGGTACCGGCGTTGCCGGCGCGGGCGGCTCCGGGGGCGGAGGTGGCGACGGAGGCGCCGGTGGTACGGGCGGTGCCGGCGGCGGCAGCGGCATCGGGGGCCTGGGCGGTGCCGGCGGACTGCTTTTCGGCGAAGAGGGCACCAACGGCACCGCCGGTCAGGGCGGTGCCGGTGGGCAGGGTGGAGCGGGCGGCGCCTTCGGCAAGGGCGGGGCCAAGGGCGCCGGGAACACCTCGAGTGGTCTGAACGGCGCCGACGGTGATCCCGGCAACCAAGGCGGGACCGGGCAGCACGGTTGATGCATGCGTTGTCAGACACGCAGACGTCCACGTCATGGCCAACGCTGACGGGCTTTGTTCCCTATCTCCGAGTTCCCTATCTCCGAGTTCCCTATCTCCCACGAAAGGAGCCCTGAATATGGCCGTTCGTGTTCATCCAGCACTGATTCGTTGCAGGAGGTTCTCATGTCATACGTAGTTGCGATACCGGCGTTATTGTCCGCCACGGCAATGGATATGGGCCGTATTGGCGACGCACTTGCCGGGGCCGGCGCGACAGCGCTGGGCCCGACGACGTCGGTGCTGGCCGCCGGGGCCGACGAGGTGTCGGAGGCCGTTGCAGCTCTATTCGGTGGATACGCGCAGGCCTACCAAGTGGTCAGCGCGCAGGCGGCGACGTTTCACGGGCAATTTGTGCAGGCATTGGTCGCGGGCGCCGGGACATACGCGGGCGCCGAGGCAGCCAACGCCTCGCCGCTGCAAGCCGTCGAACAACAAATCCTCGGTGTGGTCAACGCACCGACGCAGGCGTTGCTGGGGCGACCGCTGATCGGCGACGGCAGCAACGGCGGACCAGGGCAGAACGGCGGTGCGGGCGGGTTGCTCTTCGGCAACGGTGGCCGCGGCGGCGACGGCCTGCCGGGTCAGGTGGGCGGCAATGGTGGCGCGGCGGGCCTGCTGGGTAACGGCGGTGCCGGCGGTACGGGTGGCGCCGGCGTGGCGGGTGGCTCCGGCGGCACCGGTGGACTGCTGTTCGGTAACGGTGGCGCGGGAGGAAACGGCGGGGCGGCGATGGCAGGCATCAAGGGCGGAATCGCCGGGCATGGAGGCGCCGGCGGCAGTGCCCTCTTGTTCGGCGACGGCGGAGTTGGCGGTCAAGGCGGTACCGGCCTCACCGGTGCGGCGGGCATCAATCCGAGCATCAGTGGAGTCGGCGCCACGGGCACCCCCGGCAGCATTGACGTGTTGAGCGGTGTCAACGGAAGAGTGGTCGGGGGCACCGGGGGAGCCGGGGCGGACGTCGGCCTCGGCTCCACCGGCGGTACCGGTGGTGCCGGCGGTTTCGCGGGAATCTTCGCCGGCGCGTTCGGAGACGGTATCGGTGGCAACGGCGGCACGGGCGGAGCGGGCGGAAACGGCGGCGCCGGCGGCGAGGGCGGGTTCGTGTTCGTTGACAACGGGGCCAGCAATGGAGGCATCGGCGGCAATGGGAACATCGGCAGCGCGCCCGGTGGTGCAGGCGGTGCAGGCGGTGCCGGTGGCGGGGCGATCAGCAGCATTTCCGGCAACAGCGTTGGCGGCAGTGGCGGAGCGGGTGGTGGCGGCGCAACCGGGGTGTCGGGGGGTGCCGGCGGGACCGGTGGCGTGGGCGGGAACGGCGGCAATGCGGGGCTGCTTATCGGGAACGGCGGCGCCGGCGGCCTGGGGGGCACGGGCGGTGGAGGCGGCTCGGGAGCCACGGGCGGTACTGCAGGCAGTGGCGGTGAGGGCGGCTCCGCTAGCGCAGGCGGGGGCAACTTTGCCAGCGGTGGTTTTGGCGGCAACGCGGGTCCCGGTGGCGCCGGCGGCACCGGAGGCGTCGGCGGTCTGGGCGGCGACGGCGGCAACGGCGGACGCGGCGGCCTGTTGATCGGTGACGGCGGCAGCGGCGGTGGGTCGGGTCTGGGCGGTGTCGGCGGCACAGGCGGCGTAGGCGGCGCCGGAGCAACTGGTGGCAACGGCGGCGGCGGCTTTGCCGGTCAGGGCGGACAGGGCGGACCGGGCGGCGCGGGTGGCGACGGCGGTGCCGGTGGCGCCGGCGGCGATGGCGGCGGCAGCGGCGGCGGTGGGATCGGCGGATCGGCCGGCATGTTGTTTGGTCATACGGGCACAAACGGTGCGGCCAGCGGGGGTGGTGGGGGCGGCGCCGGAGGGGCGGGCGGTGCCCTGGGCGCCGGCGGCAAGGGCGGTGACGGGTCGTCCGGCGTCGGAGCCGGCGGTGCCTCTGGCAAGGCGGGCGTTCAGGGCGCCCCCGGCCAACCCGGTTAGCGCGACCGGCGCCCCTCGGGGCTCGCATACGGTGTCCTGGTGACGAGCAACGCGGCCCCGCACCCCGGCGGGGGATTCAACCCCCCTGAACCCACCGACAGGGGCGGCCCGGATTACCACCGTTTCATCGAAGGGGTGCGCAGCCTGCAGGACCACGCCCGGGCTGTCGACGCGCCGGACGAGGTGATCACGGAAGCAGCCAACCGGCTCGAAGAACTGTCCGCACTGCTGGGCCCGTTCGACGCCGACGAATGGCAGTCGCCGTCGGGGCGGCGGATGGACCTGCCGATGCGGGGCAACGTCCTGACCATCCCGATGCAGGCGCACAAGACCGACGCGGGCCGCATCGAGGGCTGGGCCCGGTTCGCCCGCTTCCACCTCGGCCGCAACGGAGCCGTGCACGGCGGATCGCTCGGCATGCTGTTCGACACGGTGCTCGGGCTGACGGCGTCGGTGCTCACCGGCAGCCGCCGTCAGCGCACCGCATACCTCAAGATCGACTACCGCAATATCGTGCCGATCGAAAGGGAGTTGCAGTTCGACGCGGGAGTCGATGTCGAGGACGGACGCAAGATCTTCGTGTCCGGCCGGTTGCGCGACGGGGACACCTTGCTGACCGAGGCGAACGCCCTTTTCGTGCGACTCAAGCCGGGGCAGCCGTAACACGGGGCGGTTGATGCACCTGTCCGAAAACTGAATATTCGTCAGAAATAATGTCCTTGACAAATCATTGCCTAGGTGTCGAATATTGACGAAGGTCGATCGATGGCCGCTCGCTGATCGACCTGGGCGTCCCTGTCGCATCTCGTGGGGACGCATCGGGCAATATGCGGCAGCAGAGGCAATGGGTCGGGACCATGACCGAAATCGTGAATGCGGTAAACCGTCCAGCGCGGTCAGTCGAGCGATCGGGACCCTCCGTCGCAATCGTCATTCCCGCCTATAACGAGGAACGTTTTATCGGCAGGTGCGTCGCGTCCTGTCTCCGCCAGACATCGCTTCCGGACGAAATCATCGTCGTCAACAACAGGTCCACCGACGGCACCGAAACGATTGTGCGTCGGCTGCAAGCCGAGAACCGTCATATCCCTATCCGGATATTGACCCAAAACGAATATCAGGGCATCACGCCCACCCGCAACTGCGGCTTCGACCAGGTGCGCAGCACGGTCATCGGCCGGATCGACGCTGATTCCGTCATAGCGCCCAACTGGGTCGCGACGATACGCCGCCGATTCCGCGATCCGGCTGTCGACGCGGTCACCGGTCCGGTGTTCTATTACGATATGCCGTTGCGGCAAGCGACCTTTCGTCTCGACCGTGCCGTGCGCGACAGGTTGCACCGGAAGGCGAAAGACCAACGGTTCCTATTCGGCTCCAATATGGCGGTCCGGGCGTCGGCGTGGCGCGCGGTTCGCCACCTCACCCGGCTGGACCTCGAAGACCAACTGCATGAAGATATCGACCTCGCCCTGGCGTTGTTCAAGAATGGCTGTGACATCGAATACGAGCGCAGCTTGATCGCCGGCCTGTCCGGACGGCGGGTCGAGAATTCGCCACGCGATTTCTACCGGTATGCGACGCGCTATCTGCGAACCACCAAGGTGCACCGCGTCAACAGCCGCACTGCGCTGATGACCATCGCGATTCTGTTGATGGGATACTTTCCGGCTCATATCTTGCGCTTGTTTTACGACGGCGAGAGCAACCGATTTACGTTGGCGAAGCTGCACGACTCGAGGCGCCACGGGAGCACGCACCGGCAGGTAAGCGGCAGGCTCGTCGGCTCGCGGACCGGCTCGTTCCGGCCCGCCCACGCGCTGCGGCCGGCAGTGGCAGTGGCGATGCTCGGCCACTAGGACGCTATTGGGCGGCTACTGGGCCCGCCCCGCCGATTTGTGAACCGCTCCGGGGGCATCGGCTCGGGCCCGTCTCGTTCGGCATAGCATGGTCGCGATCGATTCCGCCATGCCCGCGAACATGCCCAAGCCACGGAGAACCACGCAATGAGCGTCCCCGCACAGCCCGTCTCAGGAGCCGTTGAAGCCCCGATCCGGGTTCCCGCCGGGACTACCGCGGCGGCCGCTGTCGGCGAGGCCGGGCTGCCCCGGCGCGGTTCGCCCGACGCGATCGTGGTCGTCCGGGACGCGGACGGCAAGCTGCGCGACCTCAGCTGGGTGCCGGACGCCGACGCCGAGGTCACCCCGGTGGCAGCCAACACCGACGACGGCCGCAGCGTCATCCGGCACTCGGCGGCACACGTGCTGGCCCAGGCCGTGCAGGACCTGTTCCCGCACGCCAAACTCGGCATCGGCCCGCCCATCACCGACGGCTTCTACTACGACTTCGACGTCGCCGAACCGTTCACCCCCGACGATCTGGACAAGCTGGAAAAGCGGATGCGCCAGATCGTCAAGGAAGGCCAGCTTTTCGACCGCCGCGTCTTCGCGTCCAAGGACGAGGCGCGCGAGGAACTGGCCAACGAGCCGTTCAAGCTTGAGCTCGTCGACGACAAGTCCGGTGACCCGGACGTCATGGAAGTCGGGGGAGACGAGCTCACGTCCTACGACAACCTCAATCCGCGCACCCGGGAACGGGTATGGGGCGACCTGTGCCGCGGACCGCACATCCCCACCACCAAGCACATCCCCGCGTTCAAGCTGACCCGAAGCTCGGCCGCGTACTGGCGCGGAGACCAGAACAACGCGAGCCTGCAACGCATCTACGGCACCGCATGGGAGTCGCAGGAGGCCCTCGACCACCATTTGGAGCTGATCGCCGAAGCCCAGCGCCGCGACCACCGCAAGCTGGGCGTCGAGCTCGACCTGTTCAGCTTCCCGGACGAAATCGGTTCCGGCCTGGCGGTTTTCCACCCCAAGGGTGGCATCATCCGTCGGGAATTGGAGGAGTACTCGCGGCGTAAGCACGCGCAGGCCGGGTACGAGTTCGTCAATACCCCGCATATCACCAAGGAGCAGCTGTACATCACCTCGGGACACCTGGAGTGGTATGCCGACGGGATGTATCCGCCGATGCAACTCGACGCCGAGTTCAACCCGGACGGCACCGTGCGCAAGCCCGGCCAGGACTACTACCTCAAGCCGATGAACTGCCCGATGCACCACCTGATCTACCGCTCCCGCGGCCGGTCCTACCGCGAACTTCCGTTGCGGCTCTTCGAGTTCGGCAGCGTCTACCGCTATGAGAAATCCGGCGTCATCCACGGCCTGACCCGGGTGCGCGGCATGACCCAGGACGACGCGCACATCTACTGCACCCTCGACCAGATGCGCGACGAGCTCACCTCGGTGCTGCGGTTCGTGCTCGACCTGCTGGCCGACTACGGCCTGGAGGATTACTACCTGGAGCTCTCCACCAAGGACCCGGACAAGTACGTCGGCTCCGACGAGGTGTGGGAGCAGGCCACCGAGATCCTGCGAGAGGTCGGTGAGGCTTCCGGCCTGGAACTGGTGCCCGACCCGGGTGGCGCGGCGTTCTACGGCCCCAAGATCTCCGTGCAGGTCAAGGACGCGCTGGGTCGCAGTTGGCAGATGTCGACGCTGCAGGTCGACTTCAACATGCCGGACCGCTTCGAGCTGGAATACACCGCCAGCGATGGAACCCGGCAGCGTCCGGTGCTGATCCACCGGGCGCTGTTCGGATCGATCGAACGGTTCTTCGGCATCCTCACCGAACACTATGCGGGCGCGTTCCCGGCCTGGCTGGCGCCGCATCAAGTGGTCGGCATACCCGTGGCAGACGAGCACATCCCGTACCTGGAAGATGTTGCGGCACAACTGAGATCGCATGGTGTGCGGGTCGAGGTGGACACCAGCGACGACCGGATGGCCAAGAAGATCGTGAACCACACCAACCAGAAGGTGCCGTTCATGCTGCTGGCCGGTGACCGCGACGTGCAGGCCGGGGCGGTGAGTTTCCGCTTCGGTGACCGCACCCAGATCAACGGGGTGCCCCGGGACACCGCGGTGGCGGCCATCGTCGACTGGATCGCCCGCCGCGAGAACGCCACTCCCACAGCCGAACTGGTGAAAGTCGTGGAGAGTGGCAGTGACTGATCCGAGTGGCGAAGACACCATTCACGACCGCGGCGCCGGCGAGCGCGACCACCTGCAGCGGTTGTGGACTCCGTACCGGATGAACTATCTGGCCGAAGCGCCCGCGACCCGCGACAGTGCCAGCCGCGGCGAGCCGTTCACTGACATCCCGCGAATGTCCGACGAAGAGGGACTGGTGGTGGCGCGCGGCGAACTGGTCTACGCCGTGCTGAACCTCTACCCGTACAACCCGGGTCACCTGATGGTGGTGCCCTACCGGCGGGTGTCGGAGCTCGAGGACCTTTCCGAAGCCGAGAGTGCCGAGGTTATGGCCTTCACCCAGAAGGCGATCCGGGTGATCAAGAAGGTGTCGCGCCCGCACGGCTTCAACGTCGGCATGAATCTGGGCACCTCGGCAGGCGGTTCGCTGGCCGAACACCTGCATGTGCACGTCGTCCCGCGGTGGGGCGGCGACGCCAACTTCATCACCATCGTCGGCGGCTCCAAGGTGATACCGCAGTTGCTGCGCGAAACCCGCCGGTTGCTCGCCGACGAGTGGGCGAACCAGCCATGAGGCACTCATGAGCAAATTGCCGTTCCTGTCCCGGGCGTTCTTCGCCCGCGCCACCGACCCGGTCGCCAGGGGCGCCTTGAAGGTCGGCCTGACCCCGGACCTCGTCACCGTCATCGGCACCGTCGGCTCGATGGCCGGCGCCCTGGTGTTCTTTCCGATGGGCAAGCTGTTCGTCGGCGGGTGTGTGGTGTGGTTCTTCACGCTGTTCGACATGGCTGACGGGGCGATGGCGCGCATCCGCGGCGGCGGCACGAGGTTCGGCGCGGTGCTGGACGCCACCTGCGACCGCATCAGCGACGGAGCGGTGTTCTGCGGACTGGCGTGGTGGATCGCCTTTCACATGCACGACATGCTGTTGACCGCCGCGACCCTGATCTGCCTGGTTACCTCGCAGGTCATCTCCTATATCAAGGCCCGGGCCGAAGCCAGCGGTCTGCGAGGTGACGGCGGGTTCATCGAGCGCCCCGAGCGGCTCATCATCGTGCTGGTCGGGGCCGGGGTTTCGGATTTCCCGTTCGTGCCCTGGCCGCCGGCGCTGCCGATCGCGATGTGGTTGCTGGCTGTGCTCAGCGTGGTCACCTGTGGGCAGCGCCTGTACGCGGTCCGCACCTCGCCCGGGGCCGTCGACCGTATCCCCATCCCAGGAAAGAACGAGATCCCAGGAAAGAACGAGATCCCAGGAAAGAACGAGATCCCAGGAAAGAACGAGCAGTGATTCCGCCATCAGTGGGCCTCAAACTGCCCGGCCGCCCCCGTGATCTGTTGACCGGCAAGGCCACCGACTGGGCCTATGCCACCGGATGGCGGGCTGTGCGGGTGCTGCCGGAGTTCGCCGCGCGCAACGCTTTTGAGGCCGGTGCCCGCTATGCGGCCCGCAACGGGGGGCCCGAGCAGCTACGCAAGAACCTGGCGCGCGTCATCGGGGTACCGCCCGCGCGGGTGCCGGACTCGCTGATGCGCGCCTCGCTGGCGTCCTACGCCCGGTACTGGCGTGAGGCGTTTCGGCTGCCAACGATGGATCTGCAGGAGCTGACGCGCCAGCTCGACAGTGGTACCCACGGCCAGGACAATCTCAACGGCGGGCTGGCCGCTGGCCGCGGCGTGGTCTTGGCACTACCGCACAGCGGCAACTGGGACATGAACGGTGTCTGGCTGGCGCAGACCTACAGCACCTTCGCCACGGTGGCCGAGCGTCTCAAACCGGAATCGCTGTACCAGCGCTTCATCGACTACCGGGAGACCCTCGGATTCGAGGTCATTCCGCACTCCGGCGGGAAACGACCGCCGTTCGAGGTGCTCTGTGACCGGTTGCGCAGCAACCAAATCGTGGCTTTGATGGCCGAGCGCGACCTCACCCGCACCGGCGTCGAGGTCGAGTTCTTCGGCGAACCCACCCGGATGCCCGCCGGGCCGGCCAAGCTTGCGATCGAGACGGGCGCGGCGTTGCTGCCTTCGCACTGCTGGTTCTCCGGCGACGGCTGGGAATGCAAGATGCAGGAGCCCCTGGACTGCAGCAGCGGCGACGTCGGCGCCATCACCCAGGCGCTGGCCGATGAGTTCGCGCGCAATATCGCTGCCCATCCCGCAGACTGGCACATGCTGCAACCGCAGTGGCTGGCGGATCTGTCGGACGACCGGCAGGCCTGGTTGAAGGACGGCTGATGCGGATCGGGATGGTCTGCCCCTACTCGTTCGACGTGCCCGGCGGGGTGCAGTCGCACGTGTTGCAGCTGGCCGAGGTCATGATCGAGCGCGGACACCAGGTCAGCGTGCTGGCGCCGATGTCTCCGGAGACCTCACTGCCGGACTACGTCGTGTCCGCCGGCAAGGCCGTCCCGATTCCCTACAACGGGTCGGTGGCCCGGCTGCGGTTCGGCCCGGTCACCTATCGCAAGGTGAAGAAGTGGCTCGCCGAAGGCGATTTCGACGTGCTGCACCTGCACGAGCCGGGCGCTCCGAGCCTGTCCCTGCTGGCTCTGGACATCGCCGAAGGCCCGATCGTGGCGACGTTTCACACCTCGACCACCAAGTCGATGGCCATGTCGGTCCTGGGCGGCATGCTGCGCCCCAGGTTCGAGAAGATCGTCGGCCGGATCGCGGTGTCCGACCTGGCGCGGCGCTGGCAGATGGAGTCGGTGGGATCGGATGCGGTGGAGATCCCCAACGGCGTCGACGTCGGTTCCTTCGCGTCGGCACCACTCTTGGAGGGATATCCGCGGCCCGGCAAGACGGTGCTGTTCCTCGGGCGCTACGACGAGCCGCGTAAGGGCATGGCGACGCTGCTGGCCGCCATGCCTGCCGTCGTGCAGCGTTTTCCGGACGTGCAACTGCTTATCGTGGGTCGCGGTGATGAGGACGAATTACGTTCTCAAGCAACGGGATTCGTGGACCACCTGAAATTCCTGGGTCAGGTTGACGACGCCGGAAAGGCGTCGGCGATGCGCAGCGCCGACGTGTACTGCGCACCGAACACCGGCGGTGAGAGCTTCGGCATCGTCCTGGTCGAGGCCATGGCCGCCGGCACCGCCGTGGTGGCCAGTGATCTCGACGCGTTCCGGCGGGTGCTTCAGGACGGTGAACTCGGACGGCTGGTTCCGATCGAAGATGGAGATGCCCTGGCCGAGGCGTTGATCGCGGTGCTGCAGGACGACGCGCTGCGCGAGCGTTACGTCGCCGCGGGCAGTGAGGCGGTGCACCGCTACGACTGGTCGGTGGTGGCGAGCCAGATCATGCGGGTGTACGAGACGGTTGCCGGGTCGGGCGTGAAGGTCCAGGTGGCCAGCTGATGACGTGGCTGCTGTGGGCTCTGGCTGCCGGGCTGTTCGTGGTGCTGGTGGTGTTCGGCGCCTGGGGCTACCAGCGGGCCAACCGGCTGGACCGCCTCAACGTCCGCTACGACCTGTCCTGGCAGGCACTGGACAGCGCGCTGGCGCGGCGCGCGGTGGTGGCGCGCGCGGTCGCCATCGATGCCTACGGCGGCTCGCCGGAGGGGCAACGGTTGGCGACGCTGGCCGATGTCGCCGAGCGGGCGCCGCGCGGCATGCGGGAGACTGCGGAGAACGAGCTGTCGGCCGCCCTGGCACTGGTCGACCCGGCGTCGGTGCCGGCGGCGCTGGTGGCCGAGCTGGCCGACGCCGAGGCACGGGTGTTGCTGGCTCGCCGGTTCCACAACGACGCGGTGCGCGACACCCTGGTGCTGGCCGAGCGCCGTATGGTGCGGTTGTTCCATCTGGGCGGAAGGGCGCCGCTGCCAACCTATTTCGAGATCGCCGAGCGGCCGCACGCGCAGCGGCATACCGGCGACAAGCTCAACCATCGCACCTCGGCGCGGGTGGTACTGCTCGATGAGTACGGCGCGGTGTTGTTGTTGTGCGGGTCGGATCCCGCGATCGCCCATGCCCCGCGGTGGTGGTTCACCGTCGGCGGCGAAGTCAGGCCGGGGGAGCGGCTGGCCGAAGCGGCGGCCCGGGAGCTGGCGGAGGAGACCGGCCTGCAGGTCCCGCCGGCCGCGCTGGTCGGACCCGTCTGGCGGCGCGACGAGGTATTCGAGTTCAACGGTTCGATGATCGACAGCGAAGAGTTCTACCTCGTGCACCGCACCCGGCGTTTCGAGCCGGCGCTGGACGGCCGAACGGCGCTGGAACGCAGCTACATTCACGGCGCCCGGTGGTGCGGCCCGGCCGATATCGCCGAGTTGGTCGCCTCCGGTGAAATCGTGTACCCGCGGCAACTGGCGGAGCTGCTGCCCACCGCCAACGAGCTGGTCGACTCGGCCCCGCGCGACGCCGTCGTCCCGCAGTCCATCAGCTGAGGCCCCGTTCGCGCAGACTGCGAGCCCGGATTACGGCGCTCTGTAGTCAGTCCCGCGGCCACCGCCTCACGGGAAGCGCAGCGGCCACCCCAGGCCGCTCAGCGCGTCGTCAACTCCTTGCACCGCGCCCTGCTGCAGCTGCGCGGCCAGCACTGCCGGATCGATGTGCGGGAACAGCCCGAACGGCGCCGGCACATCCTGGTAGGCGGTGCGGTCGTAGCCCAGCTCGACGAGCACCCGCAGGTCCGGCTGGATCAGGTCGGCCAGCGGGTTGCCCACGAACGGCACGGCGCGCAGCGGGTTGAGCAGGGGCAGGTCGTGCGTCGGGATCAGGATGTACGTGGTGAGGCTGTCCGGGGACACCGGCTGCACGATGCCCGTCGCGAACTGGGCCGCTGACAGCGAGTACGAGGGGTGGATGTAGGCGAAGCCGGCCAGCGCGTTGGCCGTTGCCAGCAGATTGAGGGGGTAGCGCGGGAAGTCGGCGGCGCCGTCGTACTGGATCGCGTAATCGATGGTGGGGTAGACGTTGGCCGGCGTCGCGCCGTTGAACGTGAAGCCCATGAACGGTATCGACAGGCCCGGAAAGCGCGACAACAGGCCGCCGTCGGGCCGGTTGGGGTTGGCCACCAGCACGAAAGACAATTCGTCGGTCCCCGGGCGCAATGCCGCCGGCAGCGACTGCAGGTAGCGCATTTCCAGCGTCGCCACCGTGGAGCTCTGCGACAGGCCGAAGACCACGGTGTCTTTGCCCGCCGCGTGCAGGCTCATGATCGCGGCGTTCAGACGCTGCATGCCCTCGGCGATCGAGGCATCGAAGGTCAGGCTGGTCGGCCCGGTGAGTGGGAACATCTTCGACGGCGTCACCAGGAACTGCGCGTCGTAGGACGGATGGGTCGGGGTGATGAAGCTGTTCGCCAGCGTCTGGAAGCCTGACCAGGGCAGCGGGCTGGGCCCCGTCCCGCCCATCAGCAGGGCTGTTGTCGTCGGGCTGCCACCGCCCACCGGGTTGAGGTCGATGAGGTTGACGCCGATGTTGCCGTCGCCCGGAAGTCCGTACCCGATCAGCCGGTTACCGGTGTTGATCAGCCCGATGTTCCAGTTGCCCCGGTTCTGGACGCCGATGTTGCCGTCGCCGCGGTTTCCGATCCCGATGTTTCCGTTGCCGACGTTGTCGAACCCGATGTTGTTGGCGCCCTTGTTGCCCGAGCCCAGGTTGAAGGTGCCGTTGGCCCAGTCGATGCTCAGGCCCGGCAGCCCGGTGGCGGCATAGGCGCCGGCCAGCTGGGCGGCCACCTCCGACGCTTCGGCGTGATAGCCGGCCATGGCGGCGACGTCCTGGGCCCACATCTGCTCGTAGTGGGCCTCGGCGGCGGCGATCGCCGGGCTGTTCTGGCCGAACAGGTTGCTCGCCACCAGTGACACCAGTCCCGACCGGTTGGCGGCGACCATCGCGGGGTGCACGACGGCCGCCTGCGCGGTCTCGAACGCGGCCGCCGCCGCTCGCGCCTGTGCGGCCGTCTGGCCCGCCTGCGTCGCCGCCGTCGTTAACCACGTCACATACGGAGCCGCGGCGCGGCTCATCGCCAGCATCGCCGGGCCCTGCCAGGCACTGTCGGCCAGCCCCGAGGTGACTGCGCTGAACGAGCGCGCCGCGGCCTCCAGCTCGGCTGCCAACCCGTCCCACGAGCCGGCCGCGGACAGCAAGGGTTGCAGCCCCGCACCTGCGAAGATGCGCGCCGACGTGAGTTCCGGCGGCAGAACAGCGAAATTCATCGCGAGGCTCCCCAACTCGCTGGCCAACAACGCGGAGCTTAAGGCAACGTGGGCCTTCGCTGCGGGTAAATCCGGTTGTCGGTCCCCTTTAGACTGGTGGTCACTTCCCGAAATTCAAGGAGCGTAGTGAACAGCCAGCAGAACGGCGCCCAGCCGGCTTTGAGCAAAACCGGGGCCCAAACCGGAACCGCGCGCGTCAAGCGCGGCATGGCAGAAATGCTCAAGGGCGGCGTCATCATGGACGTCGTCACTCCTGAACAGGCCCGCATCGCCGAAGGCGCGGGTGCCGTCGCCGTCATGGCGCTGGAACGGGTGCCCGCCGATATCCGGGCCCAGGGCGGGGTGTCGCGGATGAGCGACCCCGACATGATCGAGGGCATCATCGACGCGGTGACCATTCCGGTCATGGCCAAGGCCCGCATCGGGCATTTCGTCGAGGCGCAGATCCTGCAGAGCCTCGGGGTGGACTACATCGACGAGTCCGAGGTGCTCACCCCGGCCGACTACACCCACCACATCGACAAGTGGAAGTTCACCGTGCCGTTCGTGTGTGGGGCCACCAACCTCGGAGAGGCGCTGCGGCGTATCGCCGAGGGCGCGGCGATGATCCGCTCCAAGGGTGAGGCCGGCACCGGCGACGTCTCCAATGCCACGACGCACATGCGCGCGATCGGTGGGGAGATCCGCCGGCTCACGTCGCTGTCCGACGACGAATTGTTTGTCGCCGCAAAGGAATTACAGGCGCCCTACGATCTGGTGGTGGAGGTGGCCCGGGCCGGCAAGCTGCCGGTCACGTTGTTCACCGCCGGCGGTATCGCCACCCCCGCCGACGCCGCGATGATGATGCAGCTCGGCGCCGAAGGGGTGTTCGTCGGGTCCGGGATCTTCAAGGCCGGCGACCCGGAGCAGCGCGCCGCGGCGATCGTCAAGGCGACCACGTTCTTCGACGACCCGGACGTGCTGGCCAAGGTGTCACGCGGGTTGGGCGAGGCGATGGTCGGCATCAACGTGGAGGAGATCCCGCAGCCGCATCGCCTGGCACAACGCGGCTGGTGACGGGCGGCTGATGACGGGCGGCTGGTAAAAACAGTCCGTGGCGATCGAAGAGATCCTCGATCTCGAACAACTCGAGGTCAACATCTACCGCGGCAGCGTGTTCAGCCCCGAATCGGGATTCCTGCAGCGCACCTTCGGCGGGCACGTGGCCGGGCAGTCGCTGGTGTCGGCGGTGCGTACCGTCGACCCGCGCTACCAGGTGCATTCGCTGCACGGCTATTTCCTGCGGCCCGGGGACGCCAAGGAGCCCACGGTTTTCATCGTGGAGCGCACCCGGGACGGCGGATCGTTCGCCACCCGGCGGGTCAACGCGATCCAGCACGGCGAGATCATCTTCAGCATGGGGGCCTCCTTCCAGGTCGACCAGGAAGGCATCAACCACCAGGACGCCATGCCCGCGGCGCCGCCACCGGACGGGCTGCCCGGCCTGTCCTCGGTCAAGGTCTTCGACGACGCGGGTTTCAAGCAGTTCGAGGAATGGGACGTCTGCATCGTCCCCCGTGATCGCTTGAAACTGTTGCCCGGCAAGGCTTCTCAGCAGCAGGTATGGTTCCGGCACCGTGATCCGCTGCCTGACGACCCGGTCCTGCACATCTGCGCGCTGGCCTACATGAGCGATCTGACACTGCTGGGTTCGGCGCAGGTCACCCACATGGCCGAGCGCGAGCACCTGCAGGTGTCGTCACTGGACCACGCGATGTGGTTCATGCGGGCCTTCCGGGCTGACGAATGGCTGCTCTACGACCAGTCCTCGCCGTCCGCCAGTGGGGGCCGCTCGCTGTGCCAGGGCAAGATCTTCAACCAGAGCGGTGAGATGGTGGCCGCGGTGATGCAGGAGGGGCTGACCCGCTTCAAGCGCGGATACCAGCCGACCACCCCGTGAGTGCGCCGCTGGTCGGTGTGCTGGCGCTGCAGGGCGACACCCGCGAGCATCTCGCCGCGCTTCGCGAAGCCGGCGCCGAGGCCGTCACGGTGCGCCGCCGCGCCGAACTGGACGCCGTGGACGGGTTGGTGCTACCCGGCGGCGAGTCCACAGCGATGAGTCACCTGCTGCGTGACTTCGATCTGCTCGACCCGCTGCGGGCCCGGTTGGCCGAGGGGCTGCCCGCCTATGGGGCGTGTGCCGGAATGATTCTGCTGGCCAGCGAGATCCTGGACGCCGGCGCGGAGGGCCGGGCAGCGGTGCCCCTCAGCGGGATCGATATGACGGTGCGGCGCAACGCTTTCGGGCGCCAGGTCGATTCGTTCGAAGGCGACATCCCGTTCGAGGGCCTGGACGGTACGGTGCGCGCGGTGTTCATCCGCGCGCCCTGGGTCGAGCGGATCGGCGCCGGTGTGCGGGTGCTCGCCGAGGCCGCGGGGCACCCCGTCGCGGTGCGCCAAGGTGCCGTGTTGGCGACGGCGTTCCATCCGGAGGTGACGGGCGACCGGCGGGTGCACCAGTTGTTCGTGGACATGGTCAGGAAGCGCTAGCTCCCCGATACGCCGGCGATGGGCAGGGCCAGCAGTTCGCGCAGATGCGCGGTGGTGGTCGTCGGGTCTTCCAGACTCCAGAAGTGGCCCGCGTCGACGAAACGGACCAGGACTTCGGCCGCGTGGGGGATGTGGTCGCGGGCGTCCACGTAGTACTCGCGGGGCTGGACGGTGCCTTCGTAGCTCTGTAGCACCATGACCGGGCATGTCCAGCGCTCGAGGAGTCGCGTTCGCCGGGCAATCCACTCCATGTGGAACGTGGTGGTGTTGAAGTAGCGCGGTACGGCCTTCTCGATGTCGGGGTAGCTGAATTCCTGGATCACCCGGAGCATTTCGTGGTCCGGCAGGTCGATGCGGCCTATCCACGCGTACACCAGGACGACGAACCGGGTCCGGTCGGCCATCAGTCCGGTGAACGGCGCATCCCGGAACATCGCGGCCTGCGGGGCCAGTGCCGGGTGGAAGTGGTAGAGGTGCTGCTCGCCGCGGCCGTACCGCAGCACGCGGTCGGGATGATTGGCGGCGATGAAGTCGCCCTGCACGCTGCCGCGGTCGTGGGCGATCAAGTTGAATCGGTCGACGCCGACGCGGTCCAGTGCGGCCACCAGTTGCTCGGCCGCCGCCTCGTGGCGGTAGTCGCCCTCGGCCTTGCTCGACTGTCCGTAGCCCTTGAGATCGAAGGCGATGCAACGGTATTCGCCGGCGAACGCCGCCATCTGGTGGTGCCACTGGTACCAGGAGTCGGGTAGGCCATGGAGAAAGACGACTATTTCGCCGTCGGCCGGCCCGGCTTCCACGTAGTGGAATCGGACAGTTTCGCCGTCCGCGCCGTCGACGTCGACGAACCGGTGGGTGAAGGTCACGTCGTCGAGTAGTTCGGTGGCGCCCTCGACGTCGGGGTCGCGCGGGGCCGGGACGCCCAGTCTCGCGAGCCGTTCCTCGACCAGGGAGGGATCGGCTCGGTAGGAGGCCAACGTCGGCACGATGCGCTCGGGCAACTCGGTGTAATGCGGCTTCGTGGAAAAGGTTGTCGAATAGTTCGTCGAGATTGGCGTCGAAACAGTTGCGTTCATTGCGATCCTCAGGTCCTCACCAGTGCTCAACAGGTTAATTTCACCGTACGTTGAAACTAGTTTCAACACAAGATGAAACTCTTCCGGATGTACGGCAGGGGTGGTTCACTGACGGCTGCGACGCGTTCTCGGTGGGTTGAACTCATATCGGCGATCGCGCGCGACGTTCGCCGGCCGGCGCCGCGCTGGCGGACGGCCTCGCTGAGTGGCCACGTAGACTCTGAAGGCGACTTTTCCGGCGAAAGAGGTACGAGGCACCGATGAGCGGCCATTCCAAGTGGGCAACCACCAAGCACCAGAAGGCCGTGAAAGACGCGCGCCGTGGCAAGGAGTTCGCCCGGCTGATCAAGAACATCGAGGTCGCCGCCCGCACCGGCGGCGGTGACCCGGCGGGCAACCCGACGCTGTACGACGCCATCCAGAAGGCGAAGAAGACCTCGGTGCCCAACGACAACATCGAGCGGGCGCGCAAGCGCGGCGCGGGTGAGGAAGCCGGCGGCGCCGACTACCAGACGATCATGTACGAGGGCTACGGGCCCAACGGTGTCGCGGTTCTGGTCGAGTGCCTGACCGACAACCGCAACCGCGCGGCCAGCGAGGTGCGGGTGGCGATGACCCGCAATGGCGGCACCATGGCCGATCCCGGTTCGGTCGCCTACCTGTTCTCCCGCAAAGGCATGGTGACGCTGGAGAAGAACGGCCTCACCGAAGACGACGTGTTGACCGCTGTGCTGGACGCCGGAGCCGAGGACGTCAACGACCTCGGCGACAGTTTCGAGGTCATCTCCGAGCCGACCGACCTGGTGGCCGTGCGAACCGCGTTGCAGGAGGCCGGCATCGACTACGAGTCGGCCGAGGCGAGCTTCCAGCCCTCCGTGAGTGTCCCGGTGGACGTCGAAGGTGCCCGCAAGGTGTTCAAACTGGTCGACGCGCTGGAGGACAGCGACGACGTGCAGAACGTGTGGACCAACGTCGATTTGTCCGACGAGGTGCTGGCCGCGCTCGACGAGGACTGAGCCCGGGGCGACTGAGTCAGTCGTATCCGCGCCGCATGTCGTCGACGATCCGCGGGTTCTCCAGCGTCGACGGCTCCACCGGACGCGGCCGTACGTCCTCGGAGAACACCGTGGCGGCGTCCAGCACGTGCTGGTCGAGGTAGCGCAGCGGCGGGACGTCTCGCGGCAGCGCCGCCACGGGAGCGGCATCACCGCGGCGGGCCAGGACGAATCCCCAGTCGCCGAAGGTGGGCACGTAGACGTGGTAGGGCGTGACCGCGTAGCCGCCGGAATGGATCGTCGAGACGGTCCGCCAGAACGCCGTGCGCGTCGAGAAGGGGCTGCCTGCCTGCACCACCAGCAGCCCGCCGGGGGACAGCACCCGCCCGACCAGCGCATAGAACTCGGTCGAATAGAGGCGCCCGAGCACCGGAGTGTCCGGATCGGGCAGATCGACGATCACCGCGTCGAAGCGGTCGGACCGGCCGCCCCGTAGCCAGGTCATCGCGTCGTCGATCACCACCTGCACCCGTGGGTTGTCCAGCGACCCGCCGTTGGCGTCGCGCATGGTGGTGCGCGCCAGTTCGACGACCGCCGGGTCCAGCTCCACCTGGACGATCCGCTGCAGACCCGGCTGGCGCAGCAGCTCACGTGCCGCCAGCCCGTCGCCGCCGCCGAGCACCAGCACCGAGCGGGCGCCGGCCCCGAGCGCCGGGTAGACCAGGCTCTCGGTGTAGCGGTATTCGTCCCTGGTGGAGAACTGGAGGTCGCCGTCCAGGTACAGGCGCATGTCACTGTCGCGGCGGGTGACCACGATGTCCTGGTACGCCGAGTGCCGGTGGGCGATGATCGGGTCGGCGTAGAGCTGTTGGCGGGTGGAGACCTCGATGTCCTGCGCGCGGATCAGCAGCGTCACCAGTACGGCCAACGCCGCAGCCAGCGCCGTCAGCGCCGCCGCCAACTGCCGCGCCGAGACGACGCGGCGGAGCAGGAAAACGGCGACGATCGCCGCTGCCGCCAGGTTGATGATGCCGGTGGCCGCCGCGCCGCGGATCATCCCCAGATGCGGAAGCAGCAGGAAGGGCCACGCCAGGCCGCCCACCAGTGCGCCCAGGTAGTCGGCCGCGTTCAGATTGGCCAGCGTGCGACCGGTGTCGGTGGCCAGATCGGAGGGGCCGGATGCCCGTCCGCGCTGCAACAGCGTCATCAGCAGCGGCACTTCGGCACCCACCAGGCACCCGATCAGCCCGGTGCTGACGGCCAGCACCAGCGTCGAGCCGTCGACGAAGGCGAAAGCGATATACAGGGCTGCGGCGGACAGGCCGCCGACGATGCCGAGCAGCACCTCCACTGCGATGAAAGTGATCGCAGCGCGCGCCAGCAACGGCTTGATCAGCAGCGCGCCCAGCCCGAGTGCGGCGATATATCCCGCCACGATCAGCGACGTCGCCACGATGCCGCCGCCGTTCAGGCTGGTCGAGAGTGTCAGCATCGCCAGCTCGTAGACGATCCCGCAGGCCGCGCACGCCGCCACGGCGGCCAGCAGGACTGCACGCCACCGGCCCAGTGACGGCGAGACAGGTTCGGCCGCAGCGGTCGTCGTCATAACAACGCGGCCGCGTTGACCCCTCCCACCGCCAGCAGCATCGCCGCTGTGGCGAAGGCCGCCGGATGCAGCTGAGGTTCCTGGACATGTTCGTGGAAGTTGCCCGGCACCGCGACCCGCAATATGACCAGGGCCAGTCCCTGCAGGATGACGCCGATGCCGCCGTAGATCGCCACACCGAGCAGGCCCTCGCCCAGCTGATTGGAGCTGGTGGAAATGGCCGCGATGATCACCGTGCCCAGAGCCGCGTACATCGCGGTGGCCAGGATGGCGGCGTTGGGCCGGCGTTCGATGAACACCAGCCGGCGCAGATTTCCCGGGGTCAGGACGTCGACCATCACGAACCCTGCGATGAGCACGACGACGCCGACCGCGAAGTAGAGGACGGTCGCGACGGCCCCGTGCAGGATCGGATCGACGCTGACGCTGCCGAACTCCACCGCGCTGTAGTACATGACAGTCCTCCTTCGCGAGTACCTACTTGACGCCACCCGGCCCACCGGGTCTGCCGCCCGAGCCGCCCGACGGGGATCCGGGGGTGAACCCGGGGCCGAGGAAGACATAGGAGCCGTGGCTGTAACCGGCGCCCAGGTCTTCAACCCGGATGCTGCAGGGGCGCCCACCGTCCGGCCCGACGACCACGACATAGTCGCTGTACCGCAGGTACTCGGTGCCGCCACTGGACGCCCGCGCCGCGGGCGTTTTGTAGCCAGCCAGCGTGTTCGCCACCTCGTTGGGCGAGCCGGAGCACGTGTACCGATTCGCGTTCGCGTCGTGGGCGTATTCCTGATAGTGGCCGGCGATGTAGGAGCCGACGTCGCGGCTCAGCAGCACGATCCCGGACACCAGCGAGACGGTGGCGGCCAGTGCCAGACCGCCGGCGATCAGCAGCAGCCGGTTGCGGCTCACGGATGCCACCGGCTTGCCGTGTAGACCACCGTCCCCCCCGCACCGGTGGGGTAGAGGTGCCAGGTCTGCCACTGCCAGCCGTCGCCGTCGGGCTCGGCCCCCAGGGCGGTCAGGGCGGCATCGTCGCCCGGGAACACGCCGCCGAGCCAGCCGGGTTCGCGGGCACACCGCTGCCGCAAGTCCCTGGCCAGCGCGCGGAACGCGGCTTCGTCATGCGTCGCGCTGTGTGATTCCAGGTGATAGCCCGGAGCATCCGATTGCGCGGGCAGGCCGTCCCCCGCGGAGCAGGAGACCTGTTCGGAGAACTCGCCGGTGCCATGTTGCACGGTGACGACATGCGAGGCGCCCAGGACGCCGAGCACCAGGGCGCCGCCGCGGGGGTGTTCCAGCCGGTAGCTGGCCAGGGTGGGCGGCGCCGCCGCGTTGAGCGCCAACGCCAGTCGGGCTCCGGACACATCGGCCGGAGCCACCGCCAGGTGGTGAAGCGGCACCTCGATCAGCCCGCGGGCGCGGGGTAGACGGTGATTTCTCCGGTGAGCACGGTCTTGCCGGTGGATATCTCCCACGGTGTGTCCGGCGCCCACCGCTCGAAGGAGAGCAGCGCCGACTTGTCGGCGCTCGCGTAGTCGACGTAATCCATCTCGCCGCCCGGCGGCAGGCCGGTGGTGCCCTCTGTTGTGTAGCCGGCGTGACCGCGCTCCACTTCATGCAGAGCGGTTCCGTCGACGGTGTGCGGCCCGCCGGGTTGCAGGTCGAGGTCGGTGCGTTTGAACCACATCGCCAGCTCGAGTCGGCCGTCGTCCTCCTCGACGCTGAACCAGATCGGCTCGTCACCACCTTCGAGCAGGTGTTCCCACCACACGAACGGGCCTTCGCGGTAGGTGACCGATCCGCGCACCACATAGTCGACGCCGCCGTAGCTGACGATGGCACCGGGGCCGAGCTGGCGGGGACCGTATTCCTGCGGCGTGGCGAACGCGAGCGGATCCTGCCGGGGTGCGGGCGTCTTAGGCGTCTTGGGCTTCTTCTTGAGGGCGTAGACGAGAACCAGAAGGGATGCGATGAACAGCGCCATCGCGATCACGATCAGTTGTGCTCCCACGCGAACCCTTCCGTAGTGCGCATAACGTAACTCACGCCCCCAGCGCGTGTCCCTCATCGGTGATGTCGCATCCAGCGGCTACGCTATCGAACAGCTGTTCGGAACTTCGGCTGACGATGACGTGGGGAGCTACGGTGCGGGTGATGGGCGTCGACCCCGGCTTGACACGGTGCGGGTTGTCGCTGGTGGAAAGCGGGCGAGGGCGGCAGATCACCGCGCTGGACGTCGACGTGGTGCGCACTCCGTCGGGCGAGCCGCTGCACCGGCGGTTGCTGGCCATCAGCGACGCCGTCGATCACTGGCTCGATACCCACCACCCGGATGTGCTCGCCATCGAGCGGGTGTTCTCGCAGCTGAATGTCAGCACGGTGATGGGTACGGCGCAGGCCGGCGGGGTGATCGCGCTGGCGGCCGCCAAACGCGGCATCGACGTCCACTTTCACACGCCGAGTGAGGTCAAGGCGGCGGTCACCGGCAATGGCAATGCTGATAAGGCTCAGGTGACGGCGATGGTCACCAGAATCCTTGCGCTACAGGCCAAACCGACCCCGGCCGACGCCGCCGACGCGCTGGCGCTGGCGATCTGTCACTGCTGGCGGGCGCCGATGCTGGCCCGGATGGCCGCTGCCGAGGCGCAGGCCGCGCAGCAGCGCAGCAAGTATCTGGCCAAGTTGAAGGCCGCCCGATGATCGCCTCGGTGCGCGGTGAGGTGCTGGAGGTGGCGCTGGATCACGTCGTGATCGAGGCCGCGGGGGTCGGATACCGGGTCAATGCGACGCCGTCGACGCTGGCCACGCTGCGGTCGGGCAGCGAGGCGCGGCTGATCACCGCAATGATCGTGCGCGAGGATTCGATGACGCTGTACGGGTTCTGCGACGCGGAGACCCGCGACCTGTTCCAGACGCTGTTGTCGGTCTCGGGCGTCGGGCCGCGGCTGGCGATGGCGACCCTGGCCGTGCACGATGCGACGGCGCTGCGCCAGGCCCTGGCAGACGGCGACGTCACCGCGCTCTGCCGGGTGCCCGGCATCGGCAAGCGCAGTGCCGAGCGGATGGTGCTGGAACTGCGCGACAAGGTGGGCCTGGTCGCCGGGTCCGGCGCCGCACCGGCGGTGAACGGTCACGCCGTGCGTGCCCCGGTGGTGGAGGCGCTGGTCGGCCTGGGATTTGCGGCCAAGCAGGCCGAAGACGCCACCGACAAGGTGCTCGCCGCCGATCGTGAGGCGTCGACGTCGACGGCTCTGCGGGCCGCGCTGTCGCTGCTGGGCAAGGCGAAATGAACGATCCCGAAGACTTCGACGAGCGCGACGTCTCACCGGCCCTGGCGGTCGGCGAAGGTGACATCGACGGCAGCCTGCGGCCCCGCTCGCTGCAGGAGTTCATCGGTCAGCCGCGGGTACGTGAGCAGCTGCAATTGGTCATCGAGGGAGCCAAGAACCGCGGCGGCACCCCGGACCACATTCTGCTGTCCGGGCCGCCCGGACTGGGCAAGACGTCGTTGGCCATGATCATCGCCGCAGAACTCGGGTCCTCACTGCGGGTGACGTCGGGGCCGGCGCTGGAACGCGCCGGCGACCTGGCCGCCATGCTGTCCAACCTGGTGGAACACGACGTGCTGTTCATCGACGAGATCCACCGCATTGCCCGGCCAGCCGAGGAGATGCTGTATCTGGCGATGGAGGACTTCCGGGTCGACGTGGTCGTCGGCAAAGGCCCGGGCGCGACGTCGATTCCGCTGGAGGTGGCGCCGTTCACGCTGGTCGGGGCGACCACGCGGTCCGGCGCTCTGACCGGCCCCCTGCGCGACCGCTTCGGCTTCACCGCGCACATGGACTTCTATGAGCCGTCCGAACTAGAGCGGGTGCTGGCTCGGTCCGCCCGGATCCTGGGTATCGAGTTGGGTGCCGAAGCGGGGGCGGAGATCGCGCGCCGCTCGCGGGGCACACCGCGGATCGCTAACCGGTTGCTGCGCCGGGTGCGGGACTACGCCGAGGTGCGCGCCGACGGCATCATCACCCGGGACGTTGCGAAATTCGCGCTGCAGGTCTACGACGTCGACGAGTTGGGGTTGGACCGGCTGGACCGGGCGGTGCTGTCGGCGTTGACCCGCAGTTTCGGTGGCGGTCCGGTGGGGGTGTCGACGCTGGCGGTGGCGGTGGGGGAAGAGGCTGCGACGGTGGAAGAGGTGTGCGAGCCTTTCCTGGTGCGCGCCGGTATGGTCGCGCGCACGCCGCGAGGCCGGGTGGCCACGGCGTTGGCCTGGACACATCTGGGCATGACGCCGCCCGCCGGGGTCTCGCAGCCCGGGCTTTTCGACTAGGAGGACACAGATGGTCACCGCCGCTTTGATTTTCGCCGCGCTGGCCGCGGTCCTGCACGTCTACATCTTCACCATGGAGTCGCTGACGTGGACCTCCAAGCGCACCCGTGCCACCTTCGGCACCACGGCGGAGGAAGCCGAGACCACCAAGCTGCTGGCGTTCAACCAGGGTTTCTACAACCTGTTCCTGGCCATCGTCTCCGGGATCGGTATCGCCGCGATGTTCGCCGGTCACCGTGACGTCGGGGCGGCGCTGGTTTTCGCCGGCGTCGGATCGATGGCAGCGGCCGCGGTGGTGTTGCTGCTCTCGGCGCGAGACAAGGCACGGGCGGCGGTGACGCAGGGCCTGTTCCCGGTGATCGCGATTGCGATGCTGCTGATCGGGCTCCGGTAGCCGCGCACCTCGAACGGGCGCTCACGGCGACGATCAGGCACGTTCTTCGCCACCAGGACACGCTGAGCGGCATGCTTCAACGTCTCCGCGTCCGGGTACCCACCCCGGTACCTACCGAGGGAGATGTCATGAAAACCATCGAGGACCGCCCCACCCGGGGACGAATCCCGCGCTCACGTGGCGCCGTGATCGGACTGCTGCTGGTGATCCTGGGCGTCTGGGGAGCACTGATCCCATTCATCGGCCCGAACTTCGACTTTTCTTATACGCCCGGCCAGGCCTGGACCGCCGCCCGCGGCTGGCTGGAGGTCCTGCCCGGTGTTGCCACCGCGGTCGGCGGCCTGTTGCTCATCGTTTCGCGTAATCGCGGCAGCGCCATGCTCGGTGGTTGGCTGGCGGCGTTGGGCGGGGCCTGGTTCGTGGTCGGCCGTACCTTCGCGCCGTTGTCGGGCATCGGCTCGGTCGGTGACCCGGTCGGTGCCACCGATCGCAAGCGGGTCGCGGTGGAACTGGCGTACTTCTCTGGACTGGGCGTCCTGATCGCCTTCCTTGCCGGAGCTGCGCTGGCGCGGATGGCGTTCCGGCTGGCACGTGACGTCCGGCCCCTCGAACCCGTTGCGCCCGTCGCCCACCCGGTGGAGCAGGTCCCGGCGCAGCCGCAGTACAGCGGATTGGTCGAACCCGAACGCGAGGTGTCGACCGACGCATTGACCACGCCGCGGGACCGATTTGCGGCGCCGGCCGAGGGGGCCGAGCAGCGGCGTGGGCTGTTCCGGCGGCATCGGACGCCGGTCTCGCACCCCTAGCAGCCGCCTACCTGAAAGCTGCCACAGCCGAGCTGCAGCATCAACCTTGAGCGCCGGGTGCACCGTTGTTGATCGGTAACAACGCTTTGTTGTAGCCCGCGCCTCCGGAGCCGCCGTTGCCGCCAGAAGTTCCGGATGAAGCGACTCCGCCATTGCCGCCCTGCTGGCCTTGGCCTTCTGCCGTAGCGCCGCCAAACCCGCCGGCGCCCCCTGCTGCTCCGCTAAGGCCTGTTTGGCCGTTGACGTAGCCGGTGTAGACCGACGCGCCCCCTCCTCCGCCGCCGCCGACGCCGCCGGAAGCCGCGGAACCTCCAAGTCCGCCGCCCCCGCCGACGGCGCCGTTGGTTCCCGTCACGACGTTGCCGCCCACGCCGCCGTTGCCTCCCGCGCCGCCGAAATCGGCTCCGCTGGTAGCGGCGCCCGCGCCGCCGCCCCCGCCGCCGCCGCCGAATGCAATTATGCCGGCGGTCGCCCCGGCGCCGCCGCCGCCGCCCCCGCCGCCCTTTCCGCCCAGGACGCCCAATGGGCCGCTGCCACCGCCACCGCTGCCTCCGGTGCCGCCCAGTGCGCCTTTGCCGTCCACGACACTGGTAGCGGTTCCTCCGGATCCGCCGGTGCCTCCGGTCCCACCGGCTCCGCCGATCGCTTGGCCGCCACCGCCGACTCCGCCCTCGCCGCCGGCCCCGCCGCCTCCGCCGCCTCCGCCGCTCCCCACCTCAAGACCCGCGCCGGAGGTGTTGTCCCCTCCGAAGCCGCCGTTACCGCCTTGGCCGCCGTGGCCGCCTCGGCCCCCGGTCGCACTGCCGGCGCCGGGTGCTCCACCGGTGCCCCCCTTGCCGCCGGTGCCGCCCAGGCCACCGCCCGCGCTGCTGGTGCCACTGGCACCGGTGTTATTGATGCCGCCTCGACCACCGTCGCCCCCAGCACCACCGATCCCGCCCTGACCTCCGGCACCCCCGCCGGTGCCGTTGAAGCCGGCGCCGCCGGTGCCGCCAGTGCCGCCGATGCCGCCGGCGCCGCCCTGATCCCCCTTGGTGGTGGTAGTGAGGTTGCCAGATGTGCCGACCTGGCCGGAGGCCCCGCGACCCCCGGCTCCGCCGGTGCCGCCGGCGCCCCCGGTGCCATGGGCGCCGGCCGACCCGCCGTCCTGCTGAGTGCCCGCTGATCCTGCGGTGCCACCGGTGCCGCCCTGGCCGCCCTGAAGTCCGACGCCGCCACCGGCGGCACCGGTAGTGGTATTGCCGTTGTTCGCGCCGCTGTTGCCGCCGGTGCCGCCGTTGCCGCCGACGCCGCCGTTGCCGGCTTTGCCGCCGCCGGTGCCGTTGATGCCGGCGCCGCTGGTGCCGCCTTGTCCGCCCGCGCCGCCCTGGCCGCCCTGACTTCCCTGAGTTGGGTTCAGGCTGTCCGTGCCATTGACCCCGGAGGCGCCGTTGCCGCCGTTGCCGCCGTTGCCGCCGTTGCCCCCGGTGCCGTGAGTGCCGGCCGCTCCTCCGTCGTGCTGGGTGCCGGCCGCCCCTGCGGAACCGCCAGTGCCGCCTTGTCCGCCTTGGGCTCCCATGCCGCCACCGGTCGCTCCCGTGCTGGTGACGCCGGAGTTGGTGCCGCCGTTGCCGCCGGTTCCGCCGGTTCCGCCGTTGCCGCCGTTGCCGGCTTGGCCGCCGCCGGTGCCGTTGATGCCGGCGCCGCTGGTGCCGCCTTGGCCGCCGCTGCCTCCTTGGCCGCCCTGAATGCCCTGGGCCGGGCTAACGGGGTCGCTCGGGCTGCTCGCGCCGTTGGCGCCGTTGCCGCCGTTTCCGCCGAGGCCGCCGGTGCCACCGGTGCCGTGGGTGCCAGCCGCACCTCCTGCGACTTGGGTGCCCGCTGCTCCGGCGTTGCCGCCGGTGCCGCCCTGACCTCCTTGAGCGCCGGCACCCCCGCCGCTGGTAGCGGTGAACCCGTAGTTGCTGCCGCCGTTACCCCCGGTGCCCCCGTTTCCGCCGCGGCCGCCACCGCCGGCTTTGCCGCCACCGGCGCCGTCAATGCCGGCACCGCCGGTACCTCCGGCGCCGCCGTTGCCGCCTTGGCCGCCCTGGCGACCGGCGGTCGGATTGATGACGTCATCGGAGCCGTTGGCGCCCGTGGCGCCGTTGCCGCCATTGCCACCGAGACCACCGGTGCCGCCGGTACCGTGAGCGCCGGCGGCACCGCCGTCGGCGCGGGTGCCGGCGGCTCCCGCACTGCCGCCCGTTCCGCCTTGTCCGCCCTGGCCGCCGATGCCTCCGCCGGTTGCTCCGGTCGTAGTGATGCCGGTGTTGGTACCGCCGTTGCCGCCGCCCCCGCCGCGTCCGCCGTCGCCGCCGTCGCCGGCTTGGCCGCCGCCGAGGCCGTTGATCCCGGCACCGCCGGTGCCGCCGGCACCACCGGCTCCACCTTGGCCGCCCTGGTTACCCGCGGTCGGGTTGGCGATGGAGTTCTTGCCGGCAGTGCCGGTCGCGCCGTCGCCGCCTGCGCCGCCGTGCCCGCCGGCGCCGCCGGTGCCGTTGAGGCCGACAGCTCCGCCGTCGGTGACCTGGCCGGCGGCACCGGCAGCGCCGCCGGTGCCGCCCTGGCCGCCCGCGGCGCCGATACCGCCACCGGTGGCTCCGGTCGACGTGGTGCCCAGAAATGAACCACCTTGGCCGCCCGCACCGCCCTCGCCCCCGGAGCCGCCGGCACCGGCTTTGCCGCCACCGATTCCGCCGATCCCGGCGCCGCCGTCGCCGCCCGTCCCGCCGGTGCCTCCGTGGCCGCCCTGTAAACCGACCGTGGGCGTGGTGGCGCCGTCGGTACCACTGGCTCCGCTCGCTCCCGATCCGCCGGCACCACCCGCGCCGCCCGTCCCGCCGGTGCCGACACCGCCGTTCGCCCCGCCGTCCACGCCGCTTCCTGCTGCCCCCGCGGCACCCCCGGCGCCGCCGTGTCCGCCGTCGGCGCCCGCGCCGCCTCCGGTCGCGCCGGTGGTTGTCGTGGCGGTGGCATTGCCGCCGTGGCCGCCGGCGCCGCCGCCGCCACCGTCGCCGCCCTGGCCGCCGGCTCCTCCGTTGAGTCCGCCGATACCCGCGCCGCCGCCACCTCCCTGGCCGCCGGCGCCCCCCATTCGGCCCATGCCGCCGGCCGTGGGGGTCGCAGTGGAGCTGCCGATCGCCCCGGCGTCGCCCTGGCCACCGGTACCGCCGGTGCCACCGACGCCGCCGGATCCGGTGCCACCCGCGTGACCTGCTGCCCCGAGGTAGCCGCCGGATCCGCCGGCTCCTCCCACCCCTGCCGCGCCGCCGTGACCCCCGGTACCGCCGTTGCCGCCGTCGGCGTCGAACCCCACGCCGCTGCCGCCGAACCCACCCTGGCCGCCGGCTCCGCCCAATCCGCCGGCTCCGCCGGCGCCACCTGCACTCATCAACCCGGAGCTGGCGCCGCCATCGCCGCCCGCTCCGCCTGCACCGCCGGCAAAACCGAGGCCACCCTGGCCGCCCAGCGGACCTGCCCCGTCGGCGCCGGCAGCGCCGATCGCACCTGCACCTCCGGTTCCGCCAGCGCCGCCGGTTCCGCCAGCGCCGCCGAACAGGGCTCGCCCTGCCCCTCCGAGGCCGCCGGTCCCGCCGGCACCCCCGACACCAGCCACACCAACACCGCCGGCGCCTCCGGCACCTCCCACGCCACCGAACCCACTCAGCAGACCACCGGAGCCGCCCGCTCCACCGGTACCGCCCACCAGGCCGGCCGCACCCACGCCCCCGGCGCCGCCAGCGCCGCCGTTGCCGAAGAGGCCCGCATCGCCACCACGCCCACCGATTGAGCCGGGCGCGCCCGATCCGCCCGCGCCGCCGTTGCCCCAGAGAATCCCGCCCGCCCCGCCTGCCGCCCCGGTGCCCGCGGCGCCGTTGACGCCGTCACCGATAAGCGGGCGCCCCAAGAACGTGTTTGTCGGTGCATTGATGAACCCCAGCACGTTCTGCTCAAGCACGCGCAGCGGTGCAGCGTTCAGAGCTTCAGCGGCAGCGTAGGCGTGTGCGCCGCCAGCAACGGTTTGCGTGAACTGGCCATGGAACTGGGCCACCTGTGCGCTGAGTGCCTGGTACTCCTCGCCTAAGGCGCCGAACAGTCGTGTCACCGCCGCCGAGACCTCGTCACCGCCCAACGCGGCGATGTTCGTCGTGAGGGGCGCCGCGGTCGCGCCGGCGGCCCGCAGTACCTCTCCGATCCCGCGTAGATCGCTCGCCGCTGCGGCCAAGGTCTCGGGTGTAGCGATCACGTAAGAAGACAAATCCGGCTCCCTTGGCCTCGCTTGGGACAGATCCCCGATGGGACTGCGCCGCGAACGTTATCGCGCGTCGTGAGGAATTTTCAGCGATTCCGTCAATTTGCATACAAAATCAAAGATCCCGGTTGCGCAAAAAAGCTCTCGTCAACCTTGCGCCGCTCGTGCGATTGCTGTGGCGGTCACCGTTGAAAGGTCACTAAGCAGTTAAATCGCGTGTAAAAGCTTTTGACGCAGGCAATTTGGAGAGTCGCTGGCCGACCTTCGTGGTGTCAGCCGGTCGCGTTTGGACGGCGCGCGAAAAATGTGCCGACCTCATTTTAGAATCAGTTTTCAATTCATCCCGGCGATCACTGGTTATAGTCCCGTCTTGCAGCAACCTTCTTGCGGCCGCGGACGCGAGCACTTGGGAGCGACCGGCGACCAAGCGTCGTGCCTATGCGGACGGATCCGGAGTCGTCGTCGGCGGCGCAATGATCTTGTCGGCATCGCCGGTTATTTCGAGCGATGTCGGGTACCCGGCGGCCATGAAAAGTGCAGAGCATGAACATCGACTGCAGATGCCCCGGTCCCGCGGCGCCGTCAGTGGACTGCTGCTGGTTGTCGCGGGTGCTTGGGGGGCGCTGATCCCGTTCGTCGGGCCGCGCTTTCACTTCGCCTTCACACCCGCCCAGGATTGGGCGTGGACAGCGGCACGCGGGTGGTTCGAAGTGCTGCCCGGAGCGGCCGCGGTGTTGGGCGGTCTGCTCCTGATCCTGTCCCGGAACCGGGTTGTCGCCATGGCCGGCGGCTTCGTGGCGGCGCTGGCCGGTGCCTGGTTCGTTCTCGGTCAGCGGATCGCGCCGCTGCTGCACCTGGGAACCATCGGCGATCCCGTCGCATCGACCGAACGTAAGCGCGCCGTCCTGGAGCTTTGCTACTTCACCGGCTTAGGAACCCTGATCGTCTTGATCGGCGGATTCGCGCTGGCCGGCACCGCCGCCCGGTTGGCACGCGACCTCCCGGCGCCGGTTGCACAGGACGTCACCCGCGAGCCCGTCGCTGCTGTGGCGCCCAAGACCGAGCCGACTCCGGACGCAGCGACGAAGCCCCGCGGACAGGTCACGCCCGCCAACGACCCCCGGCGCTGGCGGGAGGTCCGCCGTCCGCGTGAATACGTCGGGGCGGGCCGCTCCAACGCGTATCTGCGGTGGCCCCACCCGCAAGGATGATCGCCGCGAATTGAGCGAGCCCGCAGCGCTCAGCGGTCACCACGCGTGTTGACGACCCGTTGCGCGATCTCCACCAACGAGGTGTTGCTCTCCTGGGACAGCCGCCGCAGCATGTCGAAGGCCCGCACGTCGTCGACGTCATAGCGTTCCATGATGATGCCCTTGGCCTGCCCGATCCGGTCCCTGCTGGCCACCGCGGAACGCAGATTCTCGCTCTGTCTATTCGACATGATGGCCGCGGCGGCATGGGCGGCCAGGACCGTCCCGATCGTCTGCTGCTCGACATCCCAGGTCGTCGGCTGGTACCCGAACAAGTTCAGCGCGCCGGCGGTGCGCTCATGGGTGTACAGCCGGAAAGACAGGCCGCTGAGCACGCCCAGCTTGCAGACGGCTGCCGAGTAGGAGGGCCAGCGCGTCTCGTGACGAAAGTCGTCGGTGCGCACCACGTCGTAGTCCGACGATGACGCAGCCTCGATACAGGGTCCTTCGTTGAGCGCATACTGCAGTTCGTCGAGTTCGTGCGGCACGTCATCGGTGGTGGCGACCGACTCGAACTGGCCGCCTTTGCTGATCAGAAGAATGCCCGCGGTGTCGACACCGGCAATCAGTTCCACGGCCGCCGCGGTGACCTCGGCGAGGATGTCCCCGGCCCGCCGGGGCGCCGCGACGACGCGAGCCAGGTCGGCCATGCGCACTGCCAGATCGTGGTTGGACGGCTCAGACATGGCCTTGAGTTTCCCCACCGCCACCGGTCGTCAAACCGACCCACGATCCAAAAGCCGGGGGCAGGCATTCGGCGGAAATCTCCGAACGCCTGCCCCCGGCTGTGGAATCAGAGCAGCCCGAGCAACCGCAGATCGCTGACGTACTTGGCGATGATCGCCGGGGTGACATGCGGGATGTCCTTGTCCGGGCCGATCTTCGCCTCCTGCACCGCCGAGCGGAACACGTCGGTCGGTGCGATCGATCCGTTGATCGGCCGTTCCGGCTTCTGGTAGTTGTGCAGCAGCGGCAGCAACGAGGCCTGACGCTGCTTCTCCGGCAGCGACCGCAGCGACGTCTCGAACCGCTGCAACCATTCGCCGTAGTCGGCGATCCGCTGGATGGCGCATCCGGCACCGTTAGTCGGAGAGATCATCCAATCGACGAACTCGTCGAACCCGATGCCGTCGTCGTAGGGGTTCATCACGTGGTAGGTGGCGAACCCGTCGCCGCTCTGTGCGCCGAGCACGGCCACGGCTTCGGCGATGAACTCGACCGGCAGACCGTCATAGTGGGCGCGCTGCCGGTTGCCGTCGTCGTCCACTTCGTAGAACGATCCGGGGGCGATACCGGTGGCGGCCAGGCTCAAGATCGTCCGGGTGAACATGTCCGGCACGTTGAGCTGACCCGCCCAGGTGGTGTCGGCCAGGATCATGTCGCAGCGGAACACCGCGACCGGCAGGCCACACAGGTCGTGCGCCTCCCGCAGCAGCACCTCGCCGGCCCACTTGCTGTTCGCGTAGCCGTTGGCGTAGCCGTCGTCGATCTGGCGTGTGGCACTGATCGTCCGGATGTCGGCGTCCTCGGTGAACGCACCCGGCTCGATTCCGCCGCCCACCGCGATCGTCGAGGTGTAGCTGAAGGGCTTGATCTTGGTGGTCAGGGCCAACCGGATCAGCTCCGCGGTTCCCAGCGCGTTGGGCCCGAACAACTGGCTGTAGGGCAGCACGTGGTTGACCAGGGCCGCCGGGTCCACGATGACGTCGACGGTGTCGGCCAGCCGCTGCCAGGTGACGCGGTCCAGGCCGAGGTCGGCCTCACCCTTGTCGCCGGCGAGCACCTCGAGGTGCTTGTCGGCCAGTTCCCGGTAGTGCGCCAGCAGCTTGGGGTCCCCGCTGTCGAAGGTGCTGTCCAGGCGGGCGCGGGCGTCCTCGTCCGACTTGGCCCGAACCAGGCAGATCACCTTGCCGTCGACCAGGGACATTCGCTGCAGCCATTCCAGCGCCAGGTAGCGGCCCAGGAAGCCGGTGGCTCCGGTCAGCAGCACGGTGCGCACTTGGTCGCTCGGCGCCGGCAGGCCGGGTGCCGCGGCCAGGGTGTCGGCGTCGATGAACTTGTCCAGCGTGAGGTCACTGGCGTGCACCTCGACGGCGTCCCGGCCGTGCACCGAGGTGAACGTGGGCCGCTTGGAACCGGGCTGACGCTCCGCCTCGATGTAGGCGGCCAGCGCCTGCAGGTCGTTGGCCGGGCTGACGATGACGCCGACCGGCACCTCGACCCCGAAGATCTCCTGCAGCAGGTTGGCGAAGGTCAACGCGGACAACGAGTCTCCGCCGAGATCGGTGAAGTGCGAGTCGGGGGACAGATCGCTGCTGGCTGTGCCCAGCATTGCGGCCGCGGCCCGGCTCACCGTCTCCAGCACCGGCCCGTCGGCCCCGCCGCGACGCAGCTCGCTGAGTTCGCTGGCCTGGCCGGCGGCCAGGTCGGCGTAGAGCTGCTCCAGCCGCTCGCCGTAGTGCGCCTTCAGCTTCGGCCACGCCAGCTTGCGGATACCGGTCAGCAGACCGTTCTCCAGGGTGAACGGGGTGGTCTCGAGGAGGAAGTCGCGCGGCACCTCGTAGGACTGCAGTCCGGCCTCCTTGGCGACGCTCTGCAGCGCATCGGCGATCATCGGCTTGAGCGCTTCGACGTCGTGCGCGGCCAGTGCGTCCGCGGTCGGCACCACGACTGCCAGCAGGTAGGGGTGCGCGCTGTTGCCATAGACGTAGATCTGCCGGACCAGCGGGCTGTTGCCGAACACCGCCTCCAGCTTGGCGACGGTGACGAACTCGCCCTGAGCGAGCTTGAGCACGTTGTTGCGGCGGTCGACGTAGCGCACCTGATTCGGCGCCACCTCGGCCACGACGTCGCCGGTGCGGTAGTACCCGTCCTCGTCGAACACGCTTTCCGTGATCTCGGGGCGCTTGTAGTAGCCGGGGAACAGGTTCTCGGTCTTCAGTAGCAGCTCACCCCGCGGGTGAGGCCGGTCGGTGGTGAAGTAACCCAGGTCCGGAACGTCGACCAGCTTGTAGTCGATCACCGGCGGGCGCTGCACCTCGCCGTCGAACAGCACCATCCCCGCTTCGGTGGAGCCGTAGCCGTCCAGCAGGTGCATTTCCAGCAGCGACTCGACCCAGGTCTTGAGCTCGGGGGAGATGGGCGCTGATCCCGTCATCGCGAAGATGAAGCGGCCACCGAGCAGGTTCTCCCGTTGGTCTACCAGGACCTCGGCCTCGACGGCGGCGCGGTCGCCCCCGTTCAACATTTGGCGGTCCACCTCGCTCTGGAATTCGCCGTACAAGGTCTCCCAAATTCGCGGCACGAAGTTCATCTCCGTGGGCCGCACCAGGGCCAGGTCTTCCAGGAAGGTGGACAGGTCGCTCTTGGCGGCGAAGTATGCGGTGCCACCGTTGCCGAGCGTGCCGTACAGGATGCCGCGGCCCATGACGTGGCTCATCGGCATGAAGTTCAGCGTGATCGACGCGGCGGTCGGTCCGAACCAGTTCTTAGCGGACCGGCGGAACATTTTGCCGACGTTTTGCTGCGGGTACATCGCGCCCTTGGGGGCGCCGGTGCTGCCGGAGGTGTAGATCAGCAGGGCGAGCGCATCGTCGGCCAGTTCGGCAAGCGGTTGCGCCGGCGAGTCAGTGCCGCGCTGCAGGATGTCGGTCAGCGTTTCGACCGCGACACCGGTGTTCGCCAGGGCGGCCACGGCGGAGTCCACAGCCTCCCGCTCGTCGTCGACCTGCGGGTGGTAGTCGAACACCACCAGCTTCCGGGGTGCCTGCTCGGCCAGGCGGATCAGTTCGACCGCGTCGCTCAACTGGTTGACACTCGCGGCGATCAGGCTGGGCTCGGTCTCGGTGACGATCGGCTGTAGCTGGGCGATCGCGGCGCTGGTCTGCAGCGGCACCGAGATGGCCCCGATCTGCCCCAGCGCCATGTCGATCGTGGCGTAGTCCACGCTGTTGAAGCCCAGCACGCAGACGCGGTCGCCCGGTTGAACATCAGCGGCGGTCACGGCGCGTCCGAATGACGCGATCCGATCGCCCAGTTCGCGGTAGGTGACGGTCTCGAACCGGGGGAGCAGGTTCAGCGAAGTGCGGCCGGTCACCGGGTCCGCGACCAACTCGACTGCCCGCTGGCCCAGCGCCGGCCGGTCGGCGTAGCCGTCGAGGACGGTCTGGATGACCTGGGGAAGTCGCAGGTCGGGGTTCTCCAGCGCTTCGGCCACCGCAGGGTCGGGCTGGGCGGCGGCGAACTGGGGGTCGGCGGCAGCAAGCTCCTCGGCGCGGCGGGCGATCCGCTCGTCTTGTGTGGTCGTCATATCAGATCCTCTTTGAAATGAACTGGAAAGAATGAAATCTAAGTGGGCGCAACGCTGCGCTGATAGAAATAACGTTAGCTAAAGTAAAGATATTCCTCAATGGTGGGCCACTGCGAGTTCGCTGTGAGTTGCGCCACCAGCCTCACGCCCGGGAGTCGGCCGGGTCGAGAGCGTCGAGTAGTCGTTGCATGGTGGCGCACATGTGCGCGAAGTCATCGGGGCCGACCAGCTGTGACCACCGAGTCTCAATGTCGGCTACACGATCGCCGGCATCGGCGAGCAGGCGTCGTCCGCGGTCGGTCAGATCGATGAGTTTGGCGCGGCCGTCGTTCGGGTCGGGGCGGCGGGTCAGATATCCCAGTGTCGCGAGGTCGTTGACCAGTTCAGACGTCGCCGCCAGGCTCAGCTGCGCCCGCGCCGCCAGCTCGGTCAGCCGGATGCCGCCCATCCGGATGTTGCCGAATATCTGCAGGTGCGGGTCCCGGATGTCGCCGTAGCCCTGCTCGATATGCGGTGCCGCGAGATCGGTGCGGAACTGCCGTGTCAGCCGCACCAGCAATTGACCGATCGCCTGCCGATCCGTCGGAAGCCCACTTGACGCCGCCATGGTTCACGAAGATACTACGGATACCGAAGTTTCGGTTTCCGAAGTAAATGGGGTGAACATGAGCAGCCTGACCGACGAGTATGTCGAGACTGATCTGGGGCGGCTTCACGTACTGCGCCGGGGCACCGGACCAATCACCCTCCTGTGGCACAGCCTGTTCCTGGACTCCCGCTCGTGGGTTCCGCTGATCGGCGCGCTCGCCGATCTGGCGCCGGACCGCACCGTCATCGCCGTCGACGGGCCGTCACACGGGCGCAGCGAGCCACTGAACCGCGACTTCACATTCGACGAATGTGCGCAGGCCGCTGCCGACGTCTTGGACGGGATGTGTGGCGGCGGGCCGGTGGATTGGGTGGGCAACGCCTGGGGCGGACACGTCGGCATCGTGCTCGCCGCGTCGCAACCGCAGCGGATCCGAACGCTCACCACGATCGGCACCCCCGTACACGGCACCGACACCCGATTTCGCCTGACGAAGGGGTTGCCTCTGGTGGCTCTGTATCGCCTTTTCGGACCTGTCAGCCTCGTCTGCGATCCGCTGTCGGACGCGCTGCTGGGGCCGGACGGCTCGACCGGCGTGATGGAGGCGTTCCGCCAGGCTGACCGCGTCGGGATGTATCACGCCGTGCGCTCGATGATGCTCAAGCGCCCGAGCCTGCATAACCGACTGCCGCAGATCGCGGCACCGACCCTGATGCTTGCCGCTCACGACGACGACGAAGGCTGGCCGCCGGAACAGGCCAGGGCAGCCTGCGCCGCGATGCGCGACGCCCGCGTCGGCGTCGTGAGGGGTGGCGGCCGGGTGGCGCCACTGCTGATCGACGCGCAGACGATCGCGCGGACGTTGGTCGACTTCTGGTCCACCGCGACTGCTCCGCCGCGACACTGAATTAAGGCACACGACACGCCGCCGAGGGTGTGCCTGGTGTCAATCTCGAACGGCGGGTCGGCTCAGAGGTCCGCGAGTAGCCCGGTCAGCACGTCCAACCCCTCGGTCAGCAACTCGTCGCTGATCGTCAAGGGCGGCAACAGGCGGATGATGTTGCCGTACATCCCGCAGGTCAACACGATGATCCCAGCCGCGTGCGCGGCGGTGGCGAGCTTCGACGTGAGCTCAGGATCGGGGTCGGAGGTGCCGGACTTGACCAGCTCCATGGCGATCATCGCGCCGCGCCCACGTACATCGCCGACCCGGTCGTCTCCCGCCTGCAATCGCAGCAGTGGCTCGGTGATCAGGCGCTCGATCTCCTGCGCCCGCCCGATAAGTCCCTCGGACTCGATGGTCGCGATGGTGGCCAGCGCCGCCGCACACGCGACGGGATTGCCGCCGAACGTTCCGCCCAGGCCGCCCGCGTGCGGCGCATCCATCACCTCGGCCCGGCCGGTGATTCCCGACAGCGGCAGCCCGTCGGCAATCCCTTTGGCCGTCACGATGACGTCGGGCTGGATGCCTTCGTGCTCGCAGGCGAACATGGCGCCGGTGCGCGCAAAGCCGGATTGCACCTCGTCGGCGACGAACACCACGTCGTTTTCGCGGCACCAGCGCAGCAGAGCGGGAAGGAATCCCTCGGCGGGGACGATGAACCCGCCCTCGCCCTGGATGGGCTCGATGATGACCGCCGCCAGGTTTTTCGCCCCGACCTGCTTGTCGATCATGCTGATGGCACGCGCCGCGGCCTTCTCGCCGTCGGTGGCCAATTCCTTGTCGAGCAGGCCGTCGCGGTAGGGATAGGACAGCGGCGCCCGGTAGATCTCCGGGGCGAACGGACCGAAGCCGCTCTTGTAGGGCATGGACTTGGCGGTCAGCGCCATCGTGAGGTTGGTGCGGCCGTGGTAGGCGTGGTCGAACGCAACGACGGCGGACCTGCCGGTGTAGGACCGCGCGACCTTGATCGCACTCTCGACCGCCTCGGCGCCGGAGTTGAACAGCACCGAACGCTTCTCGCCCTCGTCCGGGGTGATCCGGTTCAGTTCCTCGGCCACGGCGACGTAACCCTCGTACGGCGTCACCATGAAGCAGGTGTGGGTGAACTCGGCTACCTGCTGGCGCACCGCCTCCACAACGGGTGGCGCCGCGTTGCCGATCGTGGTCACGGCGATGCCGGAGCCCAGGTCGATAAGCCGGTTGCCGTCTACGTCCTCGACGATGCCCCCGCCGGCGCGTGCCACGAACACAGGCAGGGTGACCCCGACGCCGTGCGACACCGCGGCGGTCCGTCGCTTGTTCAGCTCCAAAGACGCGGGACCAGGGATTTCAGTGGCCAAATGACGGCTCTGCTCGAGGCTGGCCACGGACTCCTCCTCCCGCGGACGCGCAGGTCACGTCGCGATCAAAAGCCTAGCCGGTGACCGGCGCGCAAGCGGCTTCAGCTGTGCCGACCCCCGGCCAGGACGATGCCGGTCGGTTTGCGACCTGCGGGAATGGCAGACTGGACCCCTAGCGACGCGAGCGAGCCTGGGTCAGACCGGCGCCAGCCCCGGATTATGCGGGGAAATTCGAGCACCACCGATATGAAAGACGGGCGTTCTGATGGAGAGTTTTGTCCTGTTTCTGCCGTTCCTGCTCATCATGGGCGGGTTCATGTACTTCGCGTCGCGGCGACAACGCAAGGCGATGCAGGCGACCATCGACCTGCACGAGTCGTTGCAGCCGGGGGATCGGGTGCACACGACATCCGGACTGGAAGCGACCGTCGTCAGCTTCACCGACGACACCGTCGACCTCGAGATCGCACCCGGCGTCGTCACGACGTGGATGAAGCTGGCGGTGCGGGACCGGATCCTGCCCGACGACGATGAGGACTACGAGGAGAGTCCCGCGCTCGAGGCGGCCGATGAAGACGAAGACGCGGATTCGGACACCAGCCGCGTCATCAAGGACTCCTGACCGACACCGACTGCCGCGTGCGGGACATGCGCCCCACCGCGGCACGTAGTCTTTTCGGAGGTTCTGTCCAGGGCTGGACGGATCCTCAAGACCGATTCTCAAGGAGACAGAAGGAACGTGGCATCGTCTTCGGCGCCGGTGCAGCCTGCCCGCTACCTGTCGGTGTTCCTGCTCATGCTCGTCGGCGTCTACCTGCTGGTGTTTCTCACCGGGGATAAAAAGGCCACGCCCAAGCTGGGCATCGATCTGCAGGGCGGCACCCGCGTGACGCTGACGGCGCGCACCCCGGATGGCTCGCGGCCGAGCCGGGACGCGCTGGCGCAGGCTCAACAGATCATCAGTTCCCGGGTCAACGGGCTGGGTGTCTCCGGCTCGGAGGTCGTCGTCGACGGCGACAACCTGGTCATCACCGTGCCCGGCAGTGACGGCAACGAGGCGCGTGACCTCGGTCAGACTGCGCGGCTGTACATCCGGCCGGTGCTCAACTCGATGCCGGCCCAGAAAGCTCCCGAAGAGCCGAAGCCCGGTCAACCGCCCGCCGGTGGTGAGCCGGGCGGTCCCGGTCCCGCGCCGGGCGCCCCCGGTGCCGGCGCGCCGGGCGCTCCGGGTGCTCCGGCTCCGGCTCCGGGTGCTCCCGCTCCCGCGCCGCCACAGTCGGGCGCCCCCGCTCCGGCGCCGCCCCGCGGGCAGCCCAGGCCCTACCCGCAAGATCCGGCGCCCAGCCCCTCGCCCGCCCCGAGTCCCGCGCCGGCGCCCAGCGGTTCCCCGGCGCCCAGCGGTTCGCCGGCGCCCAGCCCGGCCCCCGCCCCGTCGCCGACCGGTCAGGCGCCACCGTCCGACGTGCCGCCGACGGATGCACCTGCCGCACCGGATCCACGCAAGGACCTCGCCGAGCGCATTGCGCAGGAGAAGAAGTGGCGGCAGAACACCAGCCAGTACATCCAGATGATCGCCCTGCAGTTCGAGGCCACCCGGTGCGACAAGGACGACATCTTGGCCGGCAACGACGACCCCAAGTTGCCGTTGGTCACCTGCTCCACCGACCACAAGACCGCCTACCTGCTGGGGCCGTCGATCATCAGCGGTGACCAGATTCAGGACGCGACCTCCGGGATGAACCAGAGCAGCCTGGGCTACGTGGTGGACCTGCAGTTCAAGAGCGCCGCAGCCAACGTCTGGGCCGACTACACCGCAGCCCATACCGGCACCCAGACCGCCTTCACGCTGGACTCTCAGGTGGTCAGTGCCCCGATGATCCGGGAACCCATCCCCGGCGGCCGGACCCAGATCAGTGGCGGTGATCCACCGTTCAGCGCGGCCACCGCCAAGCAGCTGGCCAACGTCCTGAAGTACGGGTCGCTGCCGCTGTCATTCGAGTCGTCGGAAGCCCAAACCGTCTCGGCGACACTGGGTCTGACGTCGCTGCGCGCCGGGCTGATCGCCGGCGGAATCGGACTGCTGCTGGTCCTGGTGTACTCGCTGCTGTACTACCGGGTGCTGGGACTGCTCACCGCGTTGTCGTTGGTTGCTTCCGGCGCAATGATTTTCGCGATCCTGGTGTTGCTGGGCCGGTACATCAACTACACCCTGGACCTAGCCGGCATTGCGGGTCTGATCATCGGTATCGGTACCACCGCCGACTCGTTCGTGGTGTTCTTCGAACGCATCAAAGATGAGATACGCGAAGGCCGTTCGTTCCGCTCAGCGGTTCCGCGAGGGTGGGCGCGGGCGCGCAAGACCATCGTGTCCGGCAACGCGGTGACCTTCCTGGCCGCCGCCGTGCTGTACTTCCTCGCGATCGGGCAGGTCAAGGGATTCGCCTTCACGCTGGGCCTCACCACGATCCTCGACCTCGTGGTCGTATTCCTGGTCACCTGGCCGCTGGTGTACCTGGCTTCGAAGTCGCCGAGGCTGGGCAAGCCGGCGTACAACGGCCTGGGTGCAGTCCAGCAGGTCGCACGTGAGCGCCGGGCGTCGAGTTCGGCCGCCAAGACGGGACGGGGTTAAGCCATGGCGTCCAAGGCCGACACGAAGACAACAGTCATCGGACCCGACGACGACTCGAAAACTGCTGGGTCGCAACACAGTTTCCTCTCCCGGCTGTACACCGGCACCGGCGCTTTCGAGGTGGTCGGGCGTCGCAAGCTCTGGTACGGCGTCAGCGGGGCGATCATGGCCATCGCCATCCTGGCGATCCTGATCCGCGGATTCACGTTCGGTATCGACTTCAAGGGCGGCACAACGGTCTCCATGCCGTCTGCGGGCACGTCGGGCACGATCCAGGTCAGCCAGGTGGTGGACGTCTTCCACAAGACGATCGGCAAGGACCCCGAATCGGTGGTCACGGTCGGCAAGGGATCCTCGGCCACCGTGCAGATCCGGTCGGAGACCCTGTCCAACCAGCAGACCGAGCAACTTCGCAACGCCCTGTTCGACGCGTTCCACCCCAAGGGCACCGACGGTAACCCCAGCAAGAAGGCCATCAGCGACGCGGCGGTGTCGGAGACCTGGGGCGGTCAGATCACCACCAAGGCGGTGATCGCCCTGGTGGTGTTCCTGGTGCTGGTCGCCGTCTACATCACCGTGCGCTACGAGCGCTACATGACGATGTCGGCGCTGGCGGCCATGGTCTTCGACCTGACCGTCACTGCGGGCGTCTATGCACTGGTGGGATTCGAGGTCACCCCGGCGACGGTGATCGGCCTGCTGACCATCCTCGGGTTCTCCCTCTACGACACGGTCATCGTGTTCGACAAGGTCGAGGAGAACACCCACGGTTTCCAGCACACCACCCGGCGCACCTTCGCCGAACAGGCCAATCTGGCCGTCAACCAGACGTTCATGCGCTCCATCAACACCAGCCTGATCTCGGTGTTGCCGGTGCTGGCGCTGATGGTGGTGGCGGTGTGGTTGCTGGGTGTGGGCACGCTGAAGGACCTGGCTCTGGTACAGCTCATCGGCATCATCGTGGGCACCTACTCGTCGATCTTCTTCGCCACCCCGCTGTTGGTCACGCTGCGGGAACGCACCGAGTTGGTGCGCACGCACACCCGGCGGGTGCTCAGACGGCGCAGTGCCGGTGCGGTCACCGAGCACCCCGCCCCCAAGGATGAGCCCGCTGACAGTGACGACGAGGACGCCTCTGACGCGCCGGAGCAGGTCACCGAGGCCGTCACCGTCAGCAAGCCCGCCGCCACCAACAAACCGGCACCCGGTGCGCGGCCGGCTCGTCCCACCGGCACGCGGCGTCCCACCGGCAAGCGAAACGCCGGCAAGCGGTAGCTCGCATGTCCACCTGGTCTCGCTGGCGGGGCGCCATGCTGGCCACTGGAGCGACGGCAGTGCTGGCGGCGTCCACCCTTACCGCATGCTCGGGTAGCGCCGCGGGGCGCGTCGATTACGTGGTGGACGGCGTCCTGTCGACCTACAACGCCAACACCGTGGTCGGTGCGGCCTCGGCCGGTGCCCAGGCGTTCGCCCGCACCCTCACCGGGTTCGGCTATCACGGTCCCGACGGTCAGGTGGTCGCTGACCACGACTTCGGAACCATCTCGGTGGTGGGCGGCTCGCCGCTGGTGCTCGACTACCAGATCGCGGACAACGCGGTCTATTCCGACGGCAAGCCGGTGACGTGTGACGACCTGGTACTGGCCTGGGCGGCGCAGTCCGGGCGCTTCGGCGGGTTCGACGCCGCGACTCAGGCGGGCTACGTCGACATCGCCAACATCGAGTGCACACCGGGCCAGAAGAAAGCCCGGGTCTCGTTCATCCCGGATCGCGGCGTCGTCGACTACACGCAGCTGTTCACCGCCACCTCGATGATGCCGTCACACGTCATCGCCGACACCCTCGGCACCGACATCACCACGGCGCTGCTGACCAACAAGGGCGCGGTGGTGGAACAGGTCGCGAAGGTGTGGAACAGCACCTGGGACCTCAAACCGGGTGTGGACCTCAAGCGCTTCCCGTCATCCGGCCCGTACAAGATCGAGCGGGTGCTCGACGGCGGCGCGGTGGTGCTGGTGGCCAACGACCGCTGGTGGGGCGCCAAGGCGATCACCAAACGCATCACGGTGTGGCCGCAGGGCGGTGACATCCAGGACCGGGTGAACAACCGCAGCGTCGACGTCGTCGACGTGGCCGCCGGATCGTCGGGATCGCTGGCCACTCCGGATAACTACGAGCGCTCCGACGCGCCGTCGGCCGGCATCGAGCAGCTGATCTTCGCCGCGCAGGGCCCACTTGCGACCAGCGCTGCCCGGCACGCGTTCGCACTGTGCACACCGCGGGACACGATCGCCCGCGACGCCGGCGTGCCGATCGCCAACTCGCGGCTGTCGCCGGCTGCGGAGGACGCGCTGTCCGCGGCCGAGGGCGCCAACGAGGCGGCCCAGTTCACCAAGGCCGACCCGAACGCCGCACGGGCTGCGCTGAACAACGCGGCGCTGACGGTACGGATCGGCTACCGCGGACCCAATGCCCGCCTGGCCGCCACCGTCGGATCCATCGCGGCCTCGTGCGCGCCGGCCGGAATCACCGTCTCCAACGTGACTCTGGACACGTCCGGGCCACAGGCACTGCGGGACGGCAAGATCGACGTGTTGCTGGCCAGCACCGGGGGAGCGAGCGGCAGCGGGTCCACCGGATCGTCGTCGATAGATGCCTACGACCTGCACAGCGGCAACGGAAACAACTTGTCCGGCTATGCGAACCCGCAGGTCGACGGCATCATCGGTGCGCTTGCGGTCTCGGCCGACCCTGCCGAACGGGCCCGGCTGCTGGGTGAAGGCGCCCCGATCCTGTGGGGTGATATGCCGACCTTGCCGCTGTACCGGCAGCAGCGCACGTTGCTGATGTCCAAGAAGATGTACGCCGTCAGCCGCAACCCCACGCGCTGGGGGGTCGGCTGGAACATGGACCGATGGGCCCTGATGCAATGAGGTCGCAGTGAGCAGCGTCCCCGCCATGATCACCTCACTCGCCCGCACCGTCCCTGATTTCCCCGAACCCGGCGTGCTGTTTCGCGACCTCACCCCGGTGTTCGCCGACCGCGACGCGATGGCCGCCATCACCGACGGGCTGGCCCGAGTTTCCGAGGGAGCCGACCTGGTGGCCGGCATCGATTCGCGAGGGTTCCTGCTTGCTGCCGCCGTCGCCACCCGGCTGCACACCGGCGTGCTGGCGATCCGCAAGGGCGGAAAGCTCCCGCCGCCGGTCTTGAGCGAGGACTACCAGCGGGAGTACGGCGCCGCCACCATCGAGATTCCCGCTGACGGAATCGAATTGGCGGGTCTGCGCGTCATGGTCATCGACGACGTGCTGGCCACCGGAGGCAGCGTGGGAGCCGCGCAGCGGTTGCTCGAGCGGGTCGGCGCTGTCGTCACCGGCGCGGCGGTGGTAATGGAACTGCAGGCACTGGGCGGTCGCGACGCGATCGCTCCGCTGCCCCTGCACAGCTTGAGCCGCTCGTAAGCGGTTCGCCAACGGAAGGGGAGTCTGATGAGCGGTGCCAGGAACCCGCGGCCGCGTCCCGCCGGGGTGAGCGACGACACGGTAGAGGCGGTCGGGGCGGTGACCGAAGCGCTGGAGTGGGTGGAACGGGCCCGCGGACACCTGTATTCGTTTCACCAATTGATGGGGCACGCGGATCTGCTGCTCGGCGAAGCGTGCGACAAATTGCGTGCCGCAGGGCACGACGACATCGCCGATCGGCTGGAGACCGACATGGTGGGCCGCAACGTGCTTCAGGGGCGATGGACTTTTCAGATCGTCGAGGAGTTCGACGACGACTACTGGTCGGTGTTACGTGATCACGAGCGCCGGGTGCGCGACGAGTTGCAGGGCGGCCTGCGGCATCTTTTCGAATCGGAGATGAAGGAAGACCGCCGCACGGCCGGCCGGCCACACCATGAAGCCCGCCCCGACGAGAACAACGGATAACTGAACGATGTGCGCGGACCGGATATCCTCTAGGCGGAGGTGACTGACGTGGCGGAAGACCAGAGCACGTTGCAGGCTGCCGCGCCACCGACCGAGCCGCTGCCCGTCGCGGAGATCCCCGAGCCGCCGGCAGAGCCGCTGAAGACGACCACCAGCGCTTCCCGACGGGTTCGCGCCCGGTTGGCGCGACGCATGACCGCACGCAGCGGCGCCATCAACCCGGTTCTCGAGCCGTTGGTGGCGGTACACCGGGAGGTATATCCGAAAGCGGATCTGGCGATCCTGCAGCGTGCCTACGAGGTCGCCGACCAACGGCACGCTACCCAGTTCCGCCACTCCGGCGACCCCTACATCACCCACCCGCTGGCCGTCGCCAACATCCTGGCCGAGTTGGGCATGGACACCACCACGCTGGTGGCCGCTCTGCTGCACGACACCGTCGAGGACACCGGCTACACCATCGAGCAACTGTCCGAGGACTTCGGCGACGAGGTGGGCCACCTCGTCGACGGCGTGACCAAGCTGGACCGGGTCGTGTTGGGCAGCGCAGCCGAGGGCGAGACGATCCGCAAAATGATCACCGCCATGGCCCGCGATCCGCGCGTGCTGGTGATCAAAGTGGCCGACCGGCTGCACAACATGCGCACCATGCGCTTCCTGCCGCCGGAGAAGCAGGCACGCAAGGCCCGTGAAACGCTGGAAGTCATTGCCCCGCTTGCCCATCGACTCGGCATGGCGAGCGTCAAGTGGGAACTGGAAGACCTGTCGTTCGCGATCCTGCACCCCAAGAAGTACGAAGAGATCGTCCGCCTGGTCGCCGGCCGCGCTCCGTCCCGGGACACCTACCTGGCCAAGGTGCGCACCGAGATCACCAACACCTTGAACGGGTCGAAGATCAAGGCGACGGTGGAGGGCCGGCCCAAGCACTACTGGTCGATCTATCAGAAGATGATCGTCAAGGGCCGTGACTTCGACGACATCCACGACCTGGTCGGCATCCGCATCCTGTGCGATGAGATCCGCGACTGCTACGCCGCTGTGGGCGTGGTGCATTCGCTGTGGCAGCCGATGGCGGGGCGGTTCAAGGACTACATCGCCCAGCCCCGCTACGGCGTGTACCAGTCGCTGCACACCACGGTCGTCGGACCGGAGGGCAAGCCGCTGGAGGTGCAGATCCGCACCCGCGACATGCACAAGACGGCCGAGTTCGGTATCGCCGCGCACTGGCGGTACAAGGAAGCCAAGGGCCGCAACGGTGTTCCGCATCCCCACGCTGCCGCCGAGATCGACGACATGGCCTGGATGCGTCAGCTGCTCGACTGGCAGCGGGAGGCCGCCGACCCCGGGGAGTTCCTCGAGTCGTTGCGTTACGACCTTGCGGTGCAAGAGATTTTCGTGTTCTCGCCCAAGGGTGACGTTTTCACGTTGCCGGCGGGATCCACGCCGGTGGACTTCGCGTACGCGGTGCACACCGAAGTCGGCCACCGCTGCATCGGCGCCCGGGTCAATGGACGACTGGTGGCGCTGGAACGCAAACTGGAAAACGGGGAAGTCGTCGAGGTTTTCACCTCCAAGGCGCAGAACGCGGGGCCGTCGCGGGACTGGCAGCAGTTCGTGGTGTCGCCGCGGGCGAAGACGAAGATTCGGCAGTGGTTCGCCAAGGAGCGTCGTGAGGAGGCGCTGGAGGCCGGCAAGGAAGTCATGGCCCGCGAGGTGCGCCGGGGCGGACTTCCGTTGCAGCGCTTGGTCAATGGTGAGTCGATGGCCGCGGTGGCCCGCGAACTGCACTACACCGACGTGTCGGCGATGTACACCGCGATCGGGGAGGGTCACGTCTCGGCCCGCCACGTGGTACAGCGGCTGCTGGCCGAACTCGGCGGCATCGACCAGGCCGAAGAGGAACTGGCCGAGCGCTCCACTCCGACGACCATGCTGCGCCGTCCCCGCAGTACCGAGGATGTCGGGGTGTCGGTGCCCGGAGCGCCGGGTGTGCTGACCAAGCTGGCCAAGTGCTGCACGCCGGTGCCCGGCGACCAGATCATGGGGTTCGTCACCCGCGGCGGCGGTGTCAGCGTGCACCGCACCGACTGCACCAACGCCGCGTCGCTCCAGCAGCAGGCCGAGCGCATCATCGAGGTGCTGTGGGCGCCGTCGGCGTCCTCGGTATTCCTGGTTGCGATCCAGGTCGAGGCGCTCGACCGGCACCGCTTGCTGTCCGACATCACCCGGGTGCTGGCCGACGAGAAGGTGAACATCCTCTCGGCGTCGGTCACCACATCAGGTGACCGGGTGGCGATCAGCCGATTCACTTTCGAGATGGGCGACCCCAAGCATCTGGGGCATCTGCTCAACGTGGTGCGCAACGTCGAGGGTGTGTACGACGTGTACCGGGTGACGTCAGCTTCGTAGTTCGTCCTGCGGGCGCATGAGGCGCCGGTGCCGAAACACGCGGACGACCGTTGCGGGGTGCACCACGGATACGAGTGATGTCCGCTGTCTGATGCCGCCTAGGCCTTCGCGCCGGTCCCACCCTTTCCGCCGGCGCCGCCGCTCCCGCCGAAGATGCCACCGATTCCGGTGGGCGGGTTGCCGGACAACCCCCCGCTCGGGAAGCCTCCCGGCACCGCTTTTCCATTGACGGAAACGCTGCCGCCGCTACCCCCATCACCCCCGGAACCGCCGGCTTCGCCGGGAAAGCCAAAGATTCCGGAACTACCGTCCGAGCCTCTGCCGCCGTTGCCGCCGTTGCCGCCATTACCCCCGTTGACCACACCGGCGCCGCCGTCTCCGCCTCTGCCGCCTTTGCCGCCGATTCGCGCCTGCACCCCGTCGCCGCCGGTACCGCCGTTTCCGCCGTTACCGCCGATGTTGCCGCTGCCTCCGAAACCGCCGTTACCACCGTTGCCGGGGTCGGGGAAGAAGATGGCGACGCCGTCGCCACCGTTGCCGCCGTTTCCGCCGTCTCCACCATTGCCGCGGATGCCGGTGGCGCCGGTGGCTCCCACGCTGGAGCCTGACCCGCCGGCGCCGCCGGTTCCGCCGTTGCCGGCGTCGCCACCCCGTCCGCCGGTGCCGCCGCTACCGTTCGGCGGCGTGTTGATCGTGACCCCGGGCCCGGGTCCGCCGTTGCCGCCGTTTCCGCCGTTGCCCCCGGTGCCGCCCACACCTCCGGTTCCGCCGGCACCCTGGATTCCCCCCTTGCCGGCGGGGGCTGCCCCGCCGCTTCCGCCGGTCCCGCCCTTCCCGCCGATGCCGCCATCGCTGCCTTTGCCGCCGTCGCCGCCGGCGCCGCCAGACGGCGCACCGAGGCCACCGTTGGTGCCGTTGGCGCCGGTGCCGCCGGTCCCTCCGGTGCCACCGACGCCGCCGGCGCCGCCGTCGCCGGCCCATGACCCACCCCGGCCGCCGCTGCCTCCGATCCCGCCCGTTCCACCGGCGCCACCCGGCGCGTTTGGATCACTCGATACCGAGCCCGGCCCGCCGGTGCCGCCGGTTCCGCCTTTGCCGCCGTTGCCGACCAAACCGCCGTCGCCGCCCTTGCCGCCGGTCGCACCCGTGCCGCCGACCGTGGTGGCTGCCGCGCCCTGTCCGCCCTCGCCGCCGTTGCCCCCGCTGACGGCGCCGGCGCCGATTCCGCCTTTCGCGCCGGGGGTGGACCCGAGACCTCCGATTCCACCGTCCCCGCCCTGTCCGGGATCGCCGCCGTTTCCGCCGTTGCCGCCCGCGCCGCTGTTGGTGCCCTGAACGCCGAGCTGGCCTTTGCCGCCGTTGCCCGCGACGCCACCGGTCCCACCTTGGCCACCGGCCCCGCCAACCCCTTGAGCGCCCGCTTTGCCCGCCGGCGCAGCGCCACCGAGGCCGCCGTTGCCGCCCGCTCCGCCGGTACCCCCTTTGCCTCCGTCACCGCCCCGGTTTCCGTCGCCACCCAGGACTGTGGCGTCGGCGCCGTCGGCGCCTTGGCCGCCAGTCCCGCCGGACCCGCCGGTTCCGCCATGTCCGCCGGCGCCGCCGTTGCCCGCGAGTGCTCCGCCGGCGCCCCCTTTCCCGCCGTCGCCCCCGGCGGCGCCGGTAGCGCCGACCTGCCCTTTCGCGCCGGATTGGGTCTCGATCGCGCCTTCGCCGCCGGGGCCTCCTTCGCCGCCGTTGCCGCCTGCCCCGCCATTGCCCACCAGCCCGCCGTTGCCGCCGTCGCCACCGGCGCCGCCAGGTCTGCTCACACCGGCGAATTCGAAACCGTTGCCGCCGTTGCCGCCCGCGCCGCCGTTACCCCCGGTCAGGGCCGCGCTGCCGTCGAGACCCTTGGTGCCAGGAGTGGAGCCAGAGCCGCCTAGCCCGCCTGCGCCGCCGCCACCCGGATTTCCGCCGTTGCCGCCTCTGCCGCCGGCGCCTGGGCCCACAGACCCGTCACCACCGCGCCCGCCGTCACCGCCGGCGGCCCCGGATCCGCCCTTTCCGCCGGCCCCACCAGCGCCCTGGAGGCCGGCCTTGCCCGCCGGCGTCGCGCCACCCGCGCCGCCGTCGCCGCCTTTTCCGCCGGCACCGCCGGCGCCTCCGTCCCGGCCGTCACCACCGGTTCCTCCGTTGGGACCGCCGTCGATGCCGCGGGCACCGACGGCGCCGTTACCGCCGTCTCCGCCCGCGCCGCCTGCGCCGCCTGCGCCGCCGAGGCCGTTCTTGCCGGCGCTACCGGTCAGGCCACCGGCACCACCGACCCCGCCATTGCCGCCGGCGCCGCCCGTCCCGCCGGCGCCGCCCTCACCACCCGTGCCGCCGGTACCGCCGGGCACAGCCGCAGCATCTACTCCGTTCGCGCCGGCTCCGGCGGCACCACCGGCGCCGCCCAGGCCGCCGTCTCCGCCCGGTCCACCTTTGCCGAACAGCAACCCGCCGGCGCCGCCTGCACCTCCGTCGCCCCCGGCCCCGCCCGTGCTACCGGCAGTGCCGGAGTTGCCTGCGACAGTGGCCGCCAGTCCGGCCTTGCCGGCCAGGCCGTTGCCCCCGGCGCCGCCGAATCCGCCGGCCCCGATCAGTCCCGCGGCACCGCCGTTTCCGCCGCTCCCGCCGGCCTGGCCCGGGTCGAGGGCCGCCCCGCCGATCCCGCCGTCACCCCCATCGCCGATCAGCCAGCCGCCTCGGCCGCCGTTGCCGCCGGCGGCTCCACCACCTCCGTCACCGCCGGCGCCGCCGTTGCCGAACAACCAGGCTTGGCCACCCTGGCCGCCAACCCCGCCGGCCGCTGCGCTGCCGCCGGCGCCGCCGTTGCCGAACAGCCATCCGCCTACGCCGCCTGCGCCGCCAACCGCTGTCGCCCCTCCGGCGCCACCCGCGCCACCGTTGCCCACCAGCCAGGCGCGTCCGCCCAGCCCACCTGATCCACCCGCCACCCCGCCGCTGCCGCCGCTGCCGCCGTTGCCGAACAACCAGCCGCCCGCGCCGCCCGCGCCTCCCAGGGCGCCCGCACCCCCTGCGGCCCCTTGTCCGCCGCTTCCGAGCAGTCCCGCAGCGCCGCCGGCGCCACCGGCCATCCCGGGAGTGGACCCGGCCATGCCGTTTCCGCCATTGCCGTACAGCAGCCCGCCGGGTTCGCCCGCTTGGCCCGGCGCCGTGGCGTCGACACCGTTGCCGATGAGTGGCCGGCCTAACAGCGCCCGCGACTGCGCATTCGTCGCATCCAGGAGCTGCCGTTGCACGTTGGCCAGTTCTGTCTGCGCATAGGCATTCGCCGCAGCATTGATGCCCGATGCGAATTGTTCCTGTATCGCCACCAGGCGGTTATTCAGTTGTTGAAAATCCACGGCGTAGCCGCCGAACAATGCCGCAATGGCTGCCGATACGTCATCAGCGGCCGCCGGCAGGATGGCGGTCGTGGGTAGGGCGGCGGCGGTGCCGGCGGTCTGGATTGCGACGCTTATCGTGCCCAGATCCGTTGCGGCCGTTGCCAAGTTGTCCAGCCCAACGTTCACCCACGACACGGCAACCACCTACTGTCTCGAATGGACACGATGCGAAGTTCGCTATCCGTCTGCCGACAGATTTGCGCCCTTACGCAATGAAAGCGGAGTTTAGGCGTCACGCTGAGATTGCATCGGGCACTCCCGGCTCAAAGTTTGTGCCTTCGACCCCGCGTGAAATTTGAATTCAATATCTGGCGTAATAAACGCAGACCGGGGCCTTTATTGGCGATGAAGGCCGCCCCAGAATATTCATCTCGGGTTGCTGGATGTAATTCTTAGGGCGTACCCGACACGTCGGTCGTGTCGACCGTGTCGGTGGACTCGGTTTTGCCCCTGTCCGACTGGTCCGCGGTTGTCTCGGTGGTCGTCTCTGGCGCCTGCGTCGTAGTCGTCACTGTCGTGCGGGTCGTGGGGGTGTTCGAGCCGTTGTCGTCGCCGCCGGCGAAAAACGCGACCAGGGCAGCGACCAGGACCAGCGCCAGCCCGGAGCCCGCGACCGTTGCGATCAGCATGGTGCGGCTCGCCTTGTCCGGGGCCGGCGCGTCGGGGCCCGCCGGGGCCAGGCCGGTGTGTGCCTCGGGGGGCGGCGGGGGAGGCAATGCCAGGCCGGCGCCGCCCAACGCCGCCCGGGCGGCATCGGCGAGTTCGGTCACCGTCTGGTACCGGGCCTCCGGGTCCTTGGCCATCCCGCGCGCGATCACCGCGTCGAAGGCTGGCGGCACGTCACGAGCGATGGCCGTGGGGCGCGGCGGCGGTGCGTGGAGGTGCCCGGAGATCTGCTCTTCGAAGCTGTCACCGGGATAGGGCCGCTTGCCGGTGAGGCATTCGTAGAGGGTGCAGGCCAGCGCATAGACATCGGCGCGTGGGTCGGTGATGCCGCGGAAGCGTTCGGGAGCCAGATAGGCCAGCGTGCCCATCGTGAGCCCGGTCTGCGTCAGGGCCGTGTCGGTGGTCGCGCGGGCGATGCCGAAGTCGATCAGGTAGACGAAGTTGCGGGCTTTGGCGACCAGGATGTTCGACGGCTTGACGTCGCGGTGCACCAGCCCCGCCTGGTGCGCGCTGTCGAGCGCAGCCGCGGCCTGTTCGATGATGGCGACGGTCTGCGCCGGGCTGAGCCGGCCGCCGTTCTCGGCGATGAACCGCGCCAGATCGCGGCCCTCGACCAGACGCATGTCGACATAGAGTTGGCCGTCGATCTCGCCGAAGCTGTGGATGGGCACCACGTGCGGGTCGTTGAGGCTGGCTGCGATGCGCGCCTCGCGGCGGAATCGGTGCTCGAACTCTTTGTCCTCGGCCAGATTCGGTGGCAGCAGCTTGATGGCGACGACGCGGTCAGTCTGGGTGTCATAGGCGCGATACACCTGACCCATGCCGCCTCGACCCAGCAGCCCCTGCAGCTGGTACCGACCGAACGAGCTCTCGGCCACGAATCTCCTCCCGGTAAGCCGCCGCCGCCCCGGGGTTCCAGGTTAGTCGAGCAACATCGAGGTGATGGTCACGTCGAGGGCGGGCGGGCCGTCCTCCCCGCCTCCGGCGACACCCGCCGCAGCGATCTTGTCCAGCGTGGCCAGCCCGTCGTCCTGAATTTTGCCGAACACCGTGTACTCCGGCGGCAGCGCCGAGTCTCGGTAGACCAGGAAGAACTGACTGCTGTTGGTGTTGGGTCCCGCGTTGGCCATGGCCAGGGTGCCGCGGGGATAGATCACCGGCTCCTTGAGCTTCGGGTCATTGGCGGGGTACTGGTCGGTGGGGTATTCGTTGGCGAACTGGTAGCCCGGCCCGCCGGTGCCGTCGCCCTTGGGGTCGCCGCACTGCAGCACCGACAGCGACGGTGAGGTGGTCAACCGGTGGCATTTGGTGTCCTTGAAGAACCCTTGGTTGGTCAGGCTGGCGAAACTGTTGACCGTGCAAGGCGATTCGTTGTTGGCCAGCATCAGGCCCAGATTGCCCTGACTAGTCACCATGCTGACGCTGACCTGTGCGGGCTCGGTCGGGACCTTGCCGGTGCGCGGCGGCTTGACGGGCTTGACGGCCTTGTCCGGGGACGCCGGGTATTGGCAGTTGGCGCCGAGGTTGGCCGGTGCCTTGAACTGCGGCAACGGCACGGCATTGCCGAGCTGCACCGGCGGCAGGCCGGCGGCCGACGAGCTGGGCGCGGCGCTGCTCGACGTGCTCGACGCCGACGGGTTGCCTTTGTTGTCGTCCTTGGTGACGACGACGGCGACCACCACGGCCGCCACCACCGCCACCGCGGCGACCGCGCCACCGGCGATCGTCAGGATGCGGCGCCTCTTGGCCTGCTTGGCGCGGCGCTCCAGCTGCCGCTCGAGTTTGCGCTTTGCTGTCGCACGTCGCTGCTGATTGGTCGGCACGACCGCTATCTTTCCATGGCTTGCGGGATGGGAAACTGGGACCGTGTTGATCACCGGATTTCCGGCCGGGTTGTTGCAGTGCAACTGCTACGTGCTGGCCGAGCGGCCAGGCGCCGACGCCATCATCGTCGACCCCGGCCAGCGCGCGATGGGCCAGTTGCGGCAGATACTCGACAAGAATCGGTTGACTCCGGCGGCGGTGTTGATCACCCACGGTCACATCGACCACATGTGGTCGGCCCAGAAGGTCTCGGACACCTTCGGGTGCCCCACCTACATTCATCCCGAGGACCGGTTCATGCTGAAAGACCCGATCTACGGCATGGGGCCGCGGTTGGCGCAGGTGTTCGCCGGCGCGTTCTTCCGGGAGCCCAAGCAGGTCGTCGAACTGGACCGCGACGGCGACAAGATCGACCTGGGAGGCATCTCGGTCAACATCGACCACACCCCGGGGCACACCCGCGGTTCGGTGTGTTTCCGCGTGCTGCAGGCGGCGGAGAAGGAGGCTGACGTCGTATTCAGTGGCGACACCTTGTTCGAACGGTCCATCGGCCGCAGCGACCTGTTCGGCGGCAGTGGACGGGACCTGCTGCGCTCGATCGTCAATAAACTGTTGGTGCTCGAGGACAAGACCGTGGTACTACCCGGACATGGCAACTCCACCACCATCGGCGCCGAACGCCGCTTCAATCCGTTCATCGAAGGCCTGAGCCCGTGACGGAATTCGTTGCTCCCAAGGGTGTTCCGGATTACATCCCGCCGGATTCAGCGGAGTTCGTCGCGGTGCGCGACGGGTTGCTCGCGTCGGCCCGGCGGGCCGGCTACGGCCACATCGAGCTACCGATCTTCGAGGACACCGCGCTGTTCGCGCGGGGGGTGGGGGAGTCCACCGATGTGGTGTCCAAAGAGATGTACACGTTCTCCGACCGCGGCGACCGCTCGGTGACGCTGCGACCCGAGGGCACTGCCGGTGTGGTGCGCGCGGTGATCGAGCACAGCCTCGACCGGGGAGCGCTGCCGGTCAAGCTGTGCTACGCGGGTCCGTTCTTCCGCTACGAACGTCCGCAGGCCGGCCGGTACCGGCAGTTGCAGCAGGTGGGTGTCGAAGCGATCGGGGTCGACGACCCCGCGTTGGACGCCGAGGTGATCGCCGTGGCCGACGCCGGGTTCCGGTCGCTGGGGCTCGACGGGTTCCGGTTGGAGATCACCTCGCTCGGTGACGAGAGCTGCCGTCCGCAATACCGGGAATTGTTGCAGGAGTTCCTTTTCCGCCTCGACCTCGATGAGCCGACCAGACAGCGGGCTGCGTTGAACCCGCTGCGGGTGCTCGACGACAAGCGTCCGGAGGTGAAGGCGATGACCGCCGATGCGCCGGTGCTGCTCGATCACCTGTCCGATGCCGCCAAACAACACTTCGACACGGTGCTGGCGCATTTGGATGCGCTCGGGGTTCCCTACGTCATCAACCCGCGCATGGTCCGCGGCCTGGATTACTACACCAAGACCACCTTCGAGTTCGTGCACGACGGATTGGGCGCGCAGTCCGGCATCGGTGGCGGCGGCCGCTACGACGGCCTGATGAAACAGCTTGGCGGGCAAGACCTTTCCGGCATCGGTTTCGGACTCGGGGTGGACCGGACGCTGCTGGCTCTGCGCGCCGAGGGCAAGAGCGTGGGGTCCGCGGCACGATGTGACGTGTTCGGTGTGCCGTTGAGCGAGGCCGCCAAGTTGCGGTTGGCGGTGCTGGGTGCCGCGCTGCGGGGCGCCGGAGTTCGGGTCGACTTGGCCTACGGAGACCGCGGCCTCAAGGGTGCGATGCGCGCAGCCGACCGCTCGGGTGCGGTGGTGGCGCTCGTTGCCGGAGATCGGGATCTGGGTGCCGGCACGATCGGCGTCAAGGACCTGAGGTCGGGGGAGCAGGTGTCGGTGCCGGTGGATTCGGTCGTCGCTGAGGTGCTCTCGCGGTTGTAGCTACTGGGGCCTGGGCTGCCCGGTGGCGAGGGGGCCTGGGCTGCCGGGTGCGAGCGTGCGCATAATGCCGGCGACACGCCGTCGATCGCGTACATCTGCGCACACCCTCGCCAAGCCACCCGGCGGCGCGGCACCTCGCTCACCCCACTTGACGCCGCATCGAACTATTGTTCGAATGGAGGCATGCGCTGGGCAGGCCAAGCGGTGGCGGTCAACGGGACGCCGGTCGACGACGGAGCGCTGCCGGGGCTGCAGCGGCTGGGCCTGGTCAAGAGCGTGCGGGTGCCGCAGTTCGAGGGCATGACGTTTCACGAGGTGCTGTGCAAGTCGGCGCTGAACAAGGTGCCCAACGCGTCCGCCCTGCCATTCCGCTATACGGTCAACGGCTATCGCGGCTGCTCACACGCCTGCCGATACTGCTTCGCGCGTCCCACCCACGAGTACCTGGACTTCGACGTCGGCACCGATTTCGACACGCAGATCGTCGTCAAAACCAACGTCGTCGAGGTATTACGGCAGGAATTGCGCAGGCCGTCGTGGCAACGCGAAACGGTCGCGCTGGGCACCAACACCGACCCTTACCAGCGCGCCGAGGGCCGCTACGCACTGATGCCCGGCATCATCTCGGCGCTCGCCGAGTCGGGCACGTCGATGTCCATCCTCACCAAAGGCACCCTGCTCCGCCGCGACCTGCCGCTGATAGCCCAAGCCGCTCAACAGGTTCCGCTGTCGGTCGCGATCTCGCTCGCGGTAGGCGATCCGGACCTGCACCGCGATGTCGAGCCAGGCACGCCGACGCCGCAGGCTCGGCTGGCGCTCATCACCGCCATTCGCGAAGCAGGTCTCGGCTGTCACGTCATGGTCGCGCCGGTGCTGCCGCACCTGACCGATTCGACCGAACACCTCGACGCTCTACTCGGACAGATCGCGTCCGCCGGCGCCACCAGCGTCACCGTGTTCGGGCTACACCTGCGCGGTGCCACCCGGGGCTGGTTCATGGCCTGGCTGGCTCGCGCGCACCCTGAGCTGACCGGCCGGTACCGCGACCTCTATCGCCGCGGTGCGTACCTGCCGCAGAGCTACCGGGACATGCTTCGGGAACGCGCCAGACCGCTGATCGCCAAGTATCGGCTGGGCAGCGATCCGCGACCGTCGACACCGCCGGCCGCAATCGCAACTAACCCGGAACCGTTGCAGCAGGCCCTCTTCTAGCCCCCGCGCGGCTTGGTCAAGGTGAACTGGTCGATCGGGACAACGGCGCCGTACGGTCCCCGCACCGCGTAGTAGGTCGCCTTGATCGACGTCCGGCCGCCCGGCGTACCCGGATCGACGTCGAAAGCCACGAATCCGTACGCGTTGTCGCGGTCACGGAATGCCGACCACGGCGCGTCCTCCATCACGTAGATCGGCGGCTTGCGCCTGACCGCCGGGTCGAAGGCGCCCACCCCGGTGATCACCTGGCAGCGCAGGTCGGGGAAGAACAGACCGTTGGTCGGGTGCGACGTACCGCCCCCGCCGATCACCAGGTGCACGGTGCCCTTGGTCACGTCAATCACATCCATGCGGGTGTCCACGGGTATCGGTGTCCGCGTATCACCACCGAGGGCGCCGCGCAACGGATGCGACCGCTCGTAGTGGTGTTCGTGCCCGCACACCACCAGGTCGACCTGGTACTGATCGAACAGCGGCAGCCACTCCTGGCGGATGCCCAGGTCGGCCCCGTTGGCTTTGGCGGTGGAGATCGCCGTCTGGTGCATGCACACCACCACCCAGTCGATCCCCGGATCGTGCCGCGCGGCGTCCAATTCGGCTGTTAGCCAACGCTTCTGCTCTCCGCCGGAGTAGGCGTGGATATAGGAGTTGCCACCGTCCTGGTAGGCCACGTCGTCATTGTTCAGGCTGATCACCCGCACGGCCCCCGCGGTGAACGAGTACCACAACCCCCGTAATTGCGTACTCGCTCCCGAGTCCGGCACCGCGAAGTATGTCTGGTAGGCGCCGTAACCCACGGGGCCGTTACCCAATTCGTTCTCATGGTTGCCCGCGGCAGGCATCCACGGCCGGTGGCGCGCCGAACGGCTGTTGTTGACGAACCAGTCCGACCAGGTGCGAATCCGGTCTTGAGCCAGGTTGGCGTAACAGAGGTCGCCGTTGACGAGGTTGAACAGCGGCGCCATCCGTTCGATTGCCGCCGTGGTGTCGCCGGCCGCCGGCGATCCGAGGTGGTCGTTGACGTAGCGGCCGTCGGTCAGGGTGCTCAGCGTCGGTGTCGACTGATCGCCGAAACTGGTGAAGCGGAAGGGCTTTCGTCCCGTCGGCGCCGTTCGCAAAGTACCCAGCTCGGGTTGGGCGCCGTCGTGCACCGCGGCATAGATGTAGTCGGTGTCCGGCTGAAGGCCCGTCAGACGCGCGTGATTGACGCGAACCTCCGTATTGGACTTGGCATCTCGGTAGGTCCGGGTTTCGGCCGTCACCGTGCTGCCGAATCCGGACGTCGGCGCGCCCACCATCACTCGCGGATTGCGGACGGCGTCGGTGGTGTGCCAGGACACCACCGCCTCAGTGCCGGCATCCCGGCCGAACTGCAGATGTAGCCCGCCCACGGGCGGCGCGCCGGCGCGATCCGGCTGCGACCAGAGCTCCGAGCGATTCGACCGCAGCAGCGTGGCGCCGCCCACCCCGACGCCCGCACCGAGCACACCGGCCACCGCGCCGGTCGTAATCAGCGCGCGGCGGCTGAAGCCCGGCGGTTCGCCCTGTTCCGGATCCTCGCTCATGGGGTGCTTCTTACCCGACCTGGGTGAACGTCGCCAGAACTGGGTCAGCAAGGGCACCTAGTGCCGATGCGGCTCCAGCAACGCACCCTGGCCCGTGGACGGCCGGTGCGCCGACAGCCAGTCGCGGGTCGCGGCGTGCGAGCGCTCGATCAACGTCGCCGCGTGCGAGAAGTCCGACCCGGAGATGTCGACCGGGCACAGCGGGCGAATGACGTGCAGCTCACAGGTGGTTTCATAGCGGGAGATGTCGTCAGCGAGGCGGTGGTTGAGGGCGATCGTCATGGCGTGCAGCGCCATGTTGACCGCCGACTTCGGCGTCGCGGGCAGGTTGCAGGAGTAGCCCGTCGGCAACACCCACACCCGATCGGCGCCCAAGGCGACGGCGTGCGAAACCGGTGTGTTGTTCACGACACCTCCGTCCATCATGTCGCGTCCGTTGATCTTGACCGGGGGGAAGATGCCCGGGATGGCGGCGCTGGCCGCGATCGCGTCCACCGCGTCGCCCGACGACAGCAACACGTCGGTGCCCGAGACCACGTCCGTCGCCACCACGTGCAGCGGTATCGGGGCGTCCTCGAGGCGGGCGAACTGCAGCTTCTCGGAGAGGATGCGTCGCAGGCCGGAATTGGGCACCAGGTGTGTTCGTCGCCCGAACATGCCCAGCACACCCGACAGCGGGTGAGCGGGAAACACCTGCTGTCGGGTCAGCGATATCCACAGGTCGGCGAGCCCGCGGATGCCGGCGGCGTCGGCCCGGGAGGCGAGCCAGCCGCCGTTGACCGCGCCCACGGACGTGCCCACGATCAGGTCAGGGGTGATCCCCTCGTCGGCGAGGGCACGCAGCATCCCTACATGGATTGCTCCCAGGCTGGCGCCACCGGACAACACGAACGCTGTGGGCACAGCTAGATGGTAGAGACGTTTGCTCAAATCCGGCGGGTAACGAATCCGGTAGCGTTTCCGATATGACGAACGTGCACAAATTGGCCAGCGCGGTCGCCGCGGGACTCCTGGGTGCGGCTTTCGTGGCCGTCAGCCCGACCGCGCACGCGGACCCTGCCGGCCACCAGGTGACCTACACGATCACCACCACCGGCAACCTCACCGGCAACGTCCGTTACATGAGCGCCGATCCGCCCAGTCAGGGAGCTTTCGACGCGAACTCCGCGCAATTCTTGACGACCGTGCCGGCCACTTTCAGCGCCGACCAGCCATTGGTGTACTCGGCGACTCTCGCGAACCCGAGCCAGTGGGCCTTCGTCAGCGCCAGCGGCGGCTGCCACTGGCCGGACTGCGGCTCGGGAAGCACGCCGGAGTTGCGCTGTGAGATCTCCGTGGACGGCCAGGTGGTGGATACCCGCAGTGCCACCACCGGCGTCACCTGCTCAACGCGCCCCTGGTAGCGGACAGACAAACGCCGGCGGGGGAATGCGGGCCCGCCGGCGTCGTCAGTCCTTGACGGGTTCGCAGGCTTACTCCGCGATCTCGCCGACGACAAAGCTCAACAACGAGTACGAGGCCTCTTCGTCGAAGAACAGAACTTCGTGTGCCATGGGTGCACACACCACCTTTCGCTCAATGTGATTGAGCCTCAATGGTGCAACGCGCCCAGGGGTTCTGGGCAGCCTACGGATGGTCCTAATTCTGGTCCCCCGAACGACGTACAGAGCCCTCCACCGGGCGGATCAACTCCGAGCGGAGACAGTGAGCCATTCGGAGGATTCGGGGTTCTCAGTCTCCAGCGTCAGGCCGACCTCGTCGAGCAACGAGCGGAACTCGTCGACGCCGATCCGGTGTGCCTCGAACGACTGGGTCAGGCTCTGCCCGCCGTAGGCGAGGGTGAACTCGCCGAGGACCCGATGTCCGTCGTTGTGCAGGATGGTCATGGTCTGCTGCATGTCGCCGTCGGCGCGGTGGTAGCTGCCCGCCGGTCGCAAGGTGAACCACTCCGGTGGTCGCCACTGGATCAGCGCTTTGCCGGTCGGCTTGAGATGGTGGGCAACCGTGGCCAGCAGGCCCCTTCGCCCGTCCACGCCGGGGTAGTTGACCAGGCTGCTCGCCAGCAGTACGAGGTCGTATTTCTCGGACAGTCGCAGGTCCTCGATGCGGGACTCAACGGTCCTCGCGGCGCGCACGTGCGCGAGCATATCGGCCGAGTCGTCTACCGCGGTGACCTCGAATCCTTTTTCCGCCAACGGATTAGCGATACGTCCGGCGCCGGAGCCTAGGTCCAGTACCGAGCCGGCGGGCTCGAGCAGCGTGGTGATGAGGCTGATCTCGTCGGTCACCGACACGCGTCGGTAGATCTCGACCAGGCTGCCGTCGCGGGTGATCGGGCTGGCGGAAGTGTTGTCTGAGGCCATAGTGGTTCCGAACTCGTGTGAGGTTTGCCGGCGAGTGCCCGCGGAGACGAAGGCCTTCCGTCGGCCGCGGGCCGTGTTCACTCGGCGATCTCGTCGACGATGAACGAGATCAAACCGTACGTGGCCTCCTCGGCGGCGAACAGCATTTCGTAGGACACAATCCTTCTCCTTCACGAATCTCTGACCCGGCGGTCATTACATAGTGACGAAACATGTCAATCTGTAACGTCAAGTGTGGGCGAAGTCCGACCCGGTGTGTATCCCACGACCGGGTCGTCTTCTGTCCCCCAATCGGGGGACAGCGGGCTACGGGCCGGGTGCGGTGATGACGACGACCTCGGCGGGCCCGCCGACGGCTCTGAGTCGGTGGCCCACGGACGCGTCGAAGTATGCGCTGTCGCCCGGCGCCAATGAGACGACGTGCTCGCCGTAGCTCAGTTCGATGCTCCCGGCGTGCACGAAAATGAATTCCTGGCCGGTGTGCTCGGGGTGGGGATCGTCGGAGGCATCGTGGGTCGGCCGTACCAGGAAGGGTGACATCGATTTGCCCAGCAGCGTGGTGGCCAGTGCCCGGTAGCGACCGCCGGCCGGATCGGCGCGGTCGACGGTGATCCGCTCCTCAGTGGCATCGTCGGAGAACAGCCGACCGACATCGACGTCGAGTGCCCGTGCCACCTTGAGGGCCACCGCGATCGACGGCGTGCTCTGGCCGCGCTCGATCTTGGACAGGTAGCTCTTGGTCAGGCCGGTCTGATCGGCCAGTTGCTCGAGGGTGAGCCCGCGCTGCTTGCGCACCGTCCGCAGGAGAGCGGTCATCGGCGAGGCCCCCTATGACACAAAGTTTCCTATAGTGCTACTATTGTGTCACACTTTCCCGATCGAGGGAGTCGCTGATGGCAACCACTTTTTCCGCGGCAAAAGCCGACCTGATGCGTCACGCCCAGGAACTCCTCGATGCCGAGAATGCCGATTCCGGACTGAGCACCCGCCAGAAGATCGCGCTCACTTGCCGCGCGCTGTTCGACGCCGGTCATGACTCCGGTTTGGCCGGTCAGATCACCGCACGTGCCGAAAAGCCGGGCACCTACTACACCCAGCGGCTGGGTCTGGGCTTCGACGAGATCACCGAGGACAATCTGCTGCTCGTCGACGAGGATCTCGATGTCCTGGAAGGTTCCGGAATCGCCAACCCGGCCAATCGTTTTCACAGCTGGATCTACCGCGCCCGAGCTGACGTCCAGTGCATCGTGCACACGCATCCCTTCCATGTGGCAGCCCTGTCGATGCTGGAGGTGCCGCTGGTCGTGTCGCACATGGACACCACCCCGCTCTATGACGATTGCGCGTTCCTGGCGCAGTGGCCGGGCGTGCCCGTCGGTAACGAGGAGGGCGAGATCATCTCCGCCGCGCTGGGCGACAAGAAGGCCGTCCTGCTCGCGCATCACGGACAGGTGGTGGCCGGCGCCAGCATCGAGGAGGCCTGTTCCCTGGCGGTGCTGATGGAACGCGCCGCCAAGTTGCAGCTCGCCGCGATGGCCGCAGGCGACGTCAAAGAGCTCCCCGAAGCACTGGCCCGAGAGGCCCATGACTGGACGCTGACGCCTTCACGTAGCCGCGCCAATTTCGCCTACTACGCCCGGCGTGCGCTGACGCGGCACCCCGACGCCCTGACTACTCTGCCCGCCAACTGAATTCGAGGAAACGTGCCCGAGATCCACGGCATCATCGCCTACCCGATCACCCCGTTCACAGCCGACACGTCCGGCGTCGACACCGACCGGCTCGCCGCGCTCGTCGACCGGCTGGTGGCCTCCGGTGTTCACGCGATCGCCCCGCTCGGCAGCACCGGCGAACTGGCCTATCTCGATGAACCCGAGTTCGATGCCGTCGTCGACACCACGCTGACCGCTGTCAACGGCCGCGTTCCGGTGGTGGTCGGGGTGTCAGATCTGACCACCGCCAACACAATTCGGCGCGCCCGGTACGCGGAGCAGGCCGGCGCCGACGCGGTGATGATCCTGCCCGTCTCGTATTGGAAGCTCAGCGATCGCGAGATCGCTCAGCACTACCGCAGCATCGGTGAGTCGATCGGAATCCCGATCATGGCCTACAACAACCCGGCCACCAGTGGTGTGGACATGAGCCCCGAACTGCTGGTCACCCTGTTCGACAACATCGACAACGTCACCATGGTGAAAGAATCCACCGGTGACCTGAACCGGATGCGGCGCATCGCCGAACTCAGCGGCGGCGAGTTGCCCTTCTACAACGGCAGCAATCCGCTTGTGCTCGACGCGCTCAGGGTGGGCGCGTCCGGATGGTGCACGGCCGCACCGAATCTGCGCCCGCAGCCGTGTATCGACCTGTACAAGGCGGTGCGCGCCGACGACCTCGAGAAGGCGCAGCTCCGCTACGACGACCTAAAGCCGTTGCTGCAGTTCATCGTTGCGGGCGGGCTGCCCACCACCGTCAAGGCCGGCCTGGATCTGCTCGGCTTCCCGGCCGGCGACCCGCGGCCGCCGCTGCTGGCACTCGACGAGCGGCGTCGTGCCGAGTTGCAGGCTCTGCTGGCCGGTTCGTGAACCTCAGGCCAGTACCAAGGGCACCTCGTCGAACCGGTTGAGCAGCGGAATCGGTTGCAGCCGAAGATCTTCCGGGGCAACCGCCAGCGTCAGATTCGGGAAACGCCCGATCAGCTCGCCGATGATGATCCCCGTTTCCAGCCGTGCCAGATGTGAACCGAGACAGAAGTGGGTGCCCTTGCTGAATGCGAGATGGTTGTTCGGGCTGCGGGTGATGTCGAAGCGGTCGGGGTCGGGAAATTGAGCGGGGTCGCGATTGGCTGACGTGAGAAGCGTCGTCACCATGGACCCCCGGGGGATCGTGACTCCGTGCAGCGTGATGTCCTCACCGGCGAACGTGGTGGCTTCGGTACCGCCGACGGTGCCGGAGTAGCGGAGGATCTCTTCCACGGCGCTGCCGATGAGTTCGGGTCGCTGGTGCAGCAGGCGCAGTTGGTCAGGGTGGGCGAGTAGTGCCGCGACGCCGTTGGTGATCACGTTGGGGGTGGTTTGGTAGTCGCCGGTGATGAGCAGGAACACCATCGCGACGATTTCGTCGTCGGTGAGGCCACCATCTTCCCTGGCGGTGATCAACTCGGTGATGATGTCCGCGCCGGGGTCGGCCCGACGTTGCTCGACCATTTCGCGCAGATAGGCGACGAAGGCTTCCATCTGCTGGGCGGCGCCGGCCGCGTTGTGGTTCAGCATCGCCTCGAACAGCAGCTCGATGAAGGCGTAGAACGTGGACCGGTCTTCGCTTGCGACACCCACTATTTCGCTGATCACTGTGGTCGGGACCGGCAGCGCGTACTGCTGATGCAACTCGATGCGCTGCCCGGGCTCGAAACCGTCCAGCAGTTCGCGCGCGACCGTGCGAATCCGGTCACCGAGCCGCTCGATTGCGCGCGGGGTGAACGGCCGGCTCACCAGCTTGCGCAGGCGCAGGTGCGACGGGTCGTCCTGGTAGACCATGGTGTCGGTGGTCAGCACCCGGATCGCCTCGGGTACCACCGAGGCGTCTTCGGCGGCACCGTCCAGCACGCGGCGGATCCGCGGATCGGTGACCAGGTCCGAGCAATCCTGGTAGCGGGAGACGAAATAGACGTCCTGATCGGGTGGGCGCAGCGCCAGCCGCCCCCGATAAACCGGCGCCTCCCGGCGCATCCAGTCGTAATACCGGTGCTGGTCCGCGTTGAACTCAGCCGTCCCGACCGTGATCGGGTGCTCGAGATTCACCCCAGATCGTTGGTGTTGAACGTGTCGCACCTGTTGGGTTCGCCGGTGGAGTACCCGGTGGTGAACCACTTCTGCCGCTGCGCGGACGAGCCGTGCGTCCAGGACTCCGGGTTCACCCGCCCGTTCACCTGCTGCTGAATCCGGTCGTCACCCACCGATGCCGCCGCCGACAGGGCATCCTGAATGTCCTTGTCGGTCAACGGCTGAAGGAACGGCTGGCCGGTGCTGTCCTGCTTGACGGTGGAGGCGTAGTGCGCCCATACCCCGGCGTAACAGTCGGCCTGCAGCTCGGTGCGAACCCCGCTGCCGGTGGCGCCCTGCGCCCCGGACTGGGCCCGTCCGAGCACCCCGAGCAGGTTCTGCACGTGGTGCCCGTATTCGTGGGCCACCACGTATTCCTCCGCGAAAGGCCCTCCGCTGGAACCGAATTGGGTGACGAGAACCTGGAAGAAATCGGTGTCGAAGTAGGCCGTCTTGTCCACCGGGCAGTAGAACGGACCGACGTCACTGCTGGCGGGCCCGCACCCGGTGCTCACCTGGCCGCTGAACAGCCGTAGGTGTGGGCGGGTGTACTTCGGCATCAGCTGCTTCCACACCGCGTCCAGCGAGTTGCTGGTGGCGACCACGCGGCACTGCACGTATTTGTTGGCGTCCGCACCCGTCTTGCACCGGTTCAAGTCGAAACCGGGCGCCACGTCCTCGCGGGAGTCCAGCGGCTGCTGGCTGATCACGCCGCCGGGATCGACGCCGAGCAGCATGGCCACGACGACCAGCAGCAGGCCGCCGATGCCGCCACCGATGGCCATCCGGCCCATTCCGCCGCCGCCCGAGGACGTCGCGGAACTGGTGTCGATCTGCATACCCTCGTTGAAGGTCATCGCACGCTCCCCGGAGCTAGAGTTTCAACCGCGCCGACACAGCCTATCGCTGCTGTGTGGCAGCGAACCGGGTGTCGGTGTAAGTCCGCAGGTTGCGCAGGAACCGGCGCAGCGACAGTTTGGGCAGCGGCCCGAACAGCACCATGCCCAGGCCCGCGCCGCGGGCCGGCCGCTGGGCCATGGTCCAGGTGAGTCGGCAGCCACCGGGTGTCGCCTGTACCCGGTAGTCCTCGGCGAACGCCGCGACCGCCTTGGTGGAGCACTCGTTGAACCGGAATGCCATGTGCGTGAACGGCTCCCAGGCGATGAACTCTTCGTCGCCGACGATTCCGCCCCGCATCTCGACAACGCGGGTGGTGCCGATGCCCCGGGGTTCCGGACTGGTCCAGGTGACCTTGGTGATCACCTTGGCCCAGCGCGGCCAGGACTCGGCGTCGGCCAGCACCTCGAAGAGCTGCTCGGGCGTGATGGCCAGATCGACACTGTTGCGGAAGCGGTAGGGCGCCGTCTCGATGAAGCTCAGGTCGACGCGTTCGCAGGGATGCATGCCTGCAAACCTAACCCGGCCCGTCACTGGCCGCGGCGAGCAGCGGCACCACTACGTCGCTGATCGGAGTGGGCAACCCGTGCGCGCGGGCTTTGCGGACGATCACGCCGTTGCGCAGGTCCCATTCCATCCGGCGGTGTGCTTCCCGGTCGGTCAGGATCGAAGTGCCCATGTCTTCCGGGACCGCGCGGAAGGACTCGACCAGTTGCTCGGCCACATCGTCGCTGAGTTGGGCGCCCTCCGCGCGCGCCACCGCCACACACTCGGCCATGTATTGGCGGCCCAGTTCGGCCACGTCGTCCCGGCGGAACATGCCGGAGCGCCGGCCCGACAATGCCATCAGTCCGGCCAGCGCGTTGAGCAGCAGTTTGCGCCAGTTGACGGTGACGAAGTCGGGGTTGCACTCCACTTGGCATCCCGCGCCGCGCAGCAGTTCGGCGAATGATTCCGCGGCGCGCCCGGTAGGCACCACCAGCGCGGCCTCACCGCGCAACCGCACCCAGCCGGCCGGCTGGGTCTCGGCCGAGAACCACACGCTGCCCGGTATGACGTGCGGAGACGGGGACAGCGGCGCGACCTGTTCGACCTGTTCGACGCCGTTCTGCAGGACGGCGACGATGGTGTTTTCGTCGCACAACCGGGCGAGCCAGCCGGCCGCGGCGGCGTTCTGGGTGGCTTTGACCGCGAGGATGAGCACGTCCACCGGACCGCTGACGGCGTCGGGATCGGTGTGCACCGGGCCCGGTACCACGATCGGTTGGGCGTCGTCCGGGCGCAGTTCGATGCCGTCACGCGGTGTGTGCCCGCACAGCAGCACATGGTGTCCGGCGGCGTGTAGCAAAGCCGCGACGGTCGTGCCGACGGCGCCGGGGCCAACGAGTGCAATTTCGGTTGCGATGCAGCCAAAAGTACCGGCAGGATCGGGCAAATCAACCGGCCCTCTAGACTAAGCAGTCAATCTCACCCGGTGTAAAGGAGTATTTGTGCTGCGCAGCCACGCCGCGGGATCGCTTCGGGACGGCGATGCCGGGCAGCAGGTGACCTTGGCCGGGTGGGTGGCCCGCCGCCGCGACCACGGCGGTGTCATCTTCATCGATCTCCGGGACGCGTCGGGCGTCGCCCAGGTGGTGTTTCGTGAACCTGAGGTGCTGGCGCAGGCGCACCGGCTGCGCTCGGAGTTCTGCGTCGCGGTCACCGGTGTCGTCGAGATCCGTCCGGAAGGCAACGCCAACCCCGACATCGCCACCGGTGACATCGAGGTCAACGCCACGTCGCTGACCGTGCTGGGTGAATCCGCGCCGCTGCCGTTCCAGCTCGATGAGCCGGCGGGGGAGGAGCTGCGGCTGAAGTACCGCTACCTGGACCTACGCCGCGACGGCCCGGCTGCGGCAATTCGGTTGCGCTCCAAGGTCAATGCCGCTGCGCGTGAGGTGCTGGGGCGGCACGACTTCGTGGAGGTCGAGACGCCGACGATCACCCGGTCGACGCCGGAAGGGGCGCGCGACTTCCTGGTCCCGGCGCGGCTGCATCCCGGGATGTTCTACGCGCTGCCGCAGAGCCCCCAGCTGTTCAAGCAGCTGCTGATGGTGGCCGGGATGGAGCGGTACTACCAGATCGCACGCTGCTACCGAGACGAGGATTTCCGCGCCGACCGCCAGCCGGAATTCACCCAACTCGACATGGAGCTCAGCTTCGTCGACGTCGAGGACGTCATCGCGGTCTCCGAGGAGATCCTGTCCGCGCTCTGGGCGCTGATCGGCTACCAGATCCCGACGCCCATCCCGCGGATGACGTATGCCGAGGCGATGCGCCGGTACGGGTCCGACAAACCCGATCTGCGGTTCGGGCTGGAGCTGGTCGAATGCGCAGAGTTCTTCAAAGACACCACATTCCGGGTGTTCCAGGCGCCCTACGTCGGTGCCGTCGTGATGCCGGGCGGCGCCTCGCAACCGCGGCGCACCCTCGACGGTTGGCAGGAGTGGGCCAAGCAGCGCGGACACCGCGGCCTGGCCTATGTCCTCGTCGGCGAGGACGGGACGCTGGGTGGCCCGGTGGCCAAGAACCTGTCCGACGCCGAGCGCGACGGCCTGGCCGGCCACGTCGGCGCCAACCCCGGTGACTGCATCTTCTTCTCCGCCGGGCCGGTGAAGACGTCTCGGGCGCTGTTGGGCGCGGCGCGCATCGAGATCGCGCACCGTCTGGGCCTGATCGATCCGGACGACTGGAAGTTCGTGTGGATCGTCGACCCGCCGCTGTTCGAGCCCGCGGAGGACGCCACTGCCTCGGGTGACGTGGCCGTCGGTGCAGGAGCCTGGACGGCGGTGCACCACGCATTCACCTCGCCCAAGCGTGAACACGAGGGCAGCATCGAAAGCGACCCCGGTGCCGTGCTGGCCGATGCCTACGACATCGTCTGCAACGGCAACGAGATCGGCGGCGGTTCGATCCGTATCCACCGTCGCGACATTCAGGAACGGGTGTTCGCGGTGATGGGCCTGGATCGGGCCGAGGCCGAGGAGAAGTTCGGATTCCTGTTGGAGGCGTTCACCTTTGGCGCGCCGCCGCACGGCGGAATCGCCTTCGGCTGGGACCGGATCAACGCGCTGCTGTCGCGCGTCGACTCGATCCGCGAGGTGATCGCGTTCCCCAAGACCGGCGGGGGCGTCGACCCGCTGACCGATGCGCCGGCCCCCATCACGGCTCAGCAGCGCAAGGAATCGGGAATAGACGCCAAGCCCAAGCGGCTTGACCAAGCATGACAAGGCCTGACACCGAGACCCTCAAAGCGTTCAACCAGAGCATCGTCGAGGAATTCCGCGCCAGCGGCGGCAAAGTCGGCGGCCAATTCGCCAATGCCGACCTGCTGCTGCTCACCACCACCGGTGCCAGGTCGGGCCAGCCCCGGATCGCGCCGCTGGCCTACTTCCGCGTCGACGGGCGGCTGATCATCATCGGGTCGTTCGCCGGCGCACCGGTCGACCCGGCCTGGGTGCACAACCTGCGTGCCCGGCCTCAGGCACATGTGGAAGTCGGCACCGAGGCGTTCGACGCGACCGCGCACGAGCTGGACCGCGCCGAGCGTGACGCGATCTTCGACCAGATCACCGCGGCCGCACCGGGCTTCGCCGAGTATCAGGCCAAGACCAGTCGGGTCATCCCGCTGTTCGAGTTGCGGCGCGTATAGGCCGACACAGCGCCCCGGGGGATGCTTCTGTTGGGCGATTGTCCCGGCAGGCGCGCCGGGCCTGGCATGCGGTAAGCAAGCGGGATGAAAAGCTCGCTGCTGGCCGGGGCGGCCGGCGAAGGAACCGCGGCCGTCCACCGACTGCGTGCCGCGCTGTGGCCGATCACCCAGACATCGGTCGCCGCCGCGCTGGCGTGGTACCTGACCCACGACCTGCTGCACCACAAGCAACCGTTCTTCGCGCCGATCTCGGCGGTGGTGTGCATGTCGGCGAGCAATGTCCTGCGTGCGCGCCGCGCCACCCAGATGATGGTGGGCGTCGCTCTGGGTATCGCGGTGGGTGGCGGGGCGGACGGCTTCTTCGGTCCCGGACAGTTCGGTATCGGCGTGGCCGTGTTCGCGGCGCTGACGGTGGCGATGCTCGTCGGCCGGGGCGCGATCGGGCAGGGCTTGATGTTCGCCAACCAGACCGCCGTCTCGGCGTTGCTGGTCCTCGTCTTCTCGCACACCGGCATCGTGGTGACCGAGCGCCTGTTCGACTCGCTGATCGGCGGCGGTCTGGCGCTGGTGTTCGCCCTGCTGCTGTTTCCCGCCGATCCCGAGCGGCTGTTGAGCGATGCGCGTGGGGCTGTCCTGGCGGCGGCCCACCAGACGCTGCTGCAGACCGCGGAAATCCTCGAGAATTCCGACGCCAGCACTCCGGCTTGGCTCCGGACCATCTCCGATCACCTGCATCAGGAGGTCGGTGCGCTGATCGAGGCGCGGTCAACGGCGGAAGTGGCCGCGCGTCGCGCACCACGCCGGTGGGCGTCGCGCGGGTTGATTCGGGAGATCGACGCCCAGTCCGCGCAGCTGGGTCTGTTCGCCAGTTGCGTACTTCATCTCGCGCGCTCGGTCACCCGGCCGCGGGGGAGAGAAGCCGCACCGGCGCTGAAGGCAGCGGTGGCGGAACTCACCCACGCGACCGGTCTGGCCGATGCCGATCCTGCGGCGGCGGCCGCCCACCTCGCAGCCGCGCGCCGCTATGCCGCGGAGCTGCAGGCCGGCGCCCGAGACCGGGCCGAAGTGGTGGTCGCCGACGTCGTCTCGGGGTGCGCCGACGATCTGCAACAGGTCATCGATCGGCCGGTGACCGCGCCAAAAACTCCTTGACCAGCTGTTTCGGCGCCTGGGCGAGCCAGGCTTCGGTGATCAGTTCGCGCAGGTCACGGACGCCGATCTCGGCCAGCCGAACCAGCACCGCCGGGTAGCCGTCAAAGTGCGGGGTGGTGAAGTACACCTCCGGCTCGTCGGCAACCAGCGCGAACTTGACCCCTTCGTCCGGTACCCGCACGCCCAGGATGTCGCCCGACGGGGGCTGCACCCCGTTACGGGTCAGCGCGTCGATGTCGGATTTGCGCAGCGGACGCTCCCACGCGATCAACTTCTTACCCACCCGCCAGTCGCGCGGTGACTGCTCGGCGGTCAGCGGCAGTGCACCGACGACGCGGGCCACGTCTTCCCAGGTGGCCACAGTTCGATTGTGCGCCCCAACGCCGCAGTTCGGCGCATTATCCGGAATTGCCCGGGCGGCAAACGTGCACGGTCAGATCTGTTCGGCACCGCCGTCGACGAATAATTCGGTGCCCGTCATGAAGCTACTTTGATCTGAGGCGAGGAAGAGCACCGCGGCCGCGATCTCTGCCGGCCTGCCGAGGCGGCCCATCGGAACTTTCGCAGCCTCGTTGTCCAGGAGTTCCTGCTCCTGGCCGGCGGGAGCGAGGCCTTTGAGGCCAGGCGTCTCTACCGGTCCCGGTACGACGGTGTTGACGCGGATGCCGCGGCTCACGAGTTCGGCAGCCCAGGTACGGCCGAACGAGCGAATCGCCGCCTTGCTCGCGGCGTAGATGCTGAACGCGGGCGTCCCGTTGGAGGCGGCCGTGGATCCGGTCAGGATGATCGATGCACCACGGTTGAGCAGCGGAAGCACCGCCTGCACAGTGAACAACGTGCCGCCGACATTGGTCATGAATGTGTCGGTGAACTGTTCGGGGGTGATCTCGCCCAGTGGGGCGAACTCGCCGCCACCGGCGTTCGCGAAAACCACATCGAGCCCCCGGCCGCGGGATTCGACTGCGGTGACGACGGCTGCCAGTTGGTCGATGCTCGACACGTCCGCGCGAATGCCTGTCGCATTCTCACCGATCGAGGCCACCGCGGCGTCGATCGTTTGCTGGTTGCGGCCGGTCAGGAAGACGTGCGCGCCCTCGGCTGCCAGCCGCTGGGCGGCCGCCAGGCCGATGCCCGAGTTGCCGCCGGTGACGAGCGCCGTCTTGCCGCTCAGCTGACTCACTAGGAACTGCCCGCTTCCAGAGCCGTGCTCAGAACCAGCGAGTCGTCGTGCGGCCGCGCCGGCGAGTGACTGAGCCACGTCACCAGCCTGTCGTAGATCGACGGATGGTTGAGCAGGTCGAAGTGGTTGAGACCGGTCAACGTGAGCCCGTGTGCGGCCTCGAACGGAACCTTGCGTGACCTGCCCCGACCGGACGCGCTTCTGGGCCGCACCAGATGGTCGCCCATGAGCAGGCCGACCGCCTTGGGGGCGGCGGTGGTGGAGACGAAGTGGTACACCGCGTGGGGCAGGAAGGGCACTTCCCGGCAGCGGTCGCGCAGGAACTCGTCCGGGTCGCAGTCGCGCCAGTCCTCGTGGACCAGTGCGCCGAACCGCAGGTCCTTCACCCCGGCGCTGCGGGTGTTCAGAAACGCCGCCACGCCCCGCGTCTCGGGCAGCTTGGCCAGCGCCCATGCGGCGATGTTGACGCCCTTCTCCAAGTCGGCGCCCAGGTGCGGGGACCCGAGGCACACGACATGCCGAATGGCGTCGGTCCAGGCGTGTTGTTGCTCACGGCCGTAGTGGCAGGCACTGCGCGACACCAGGCCACCCATCGAGTGGCCGACCAGCACGACGTCTTCCACCGCCGTCGGCCACACCTCGTGCAGCCGGTGCAGCAAACCGGCCAGCGCATGACCGTTTTCGGAGATGTGATGACCGCTGTTGTACCGCACGAATACCGGGGTGAATCCGAGGTCCTTGCGCAGCCGTTTTCCGTACGGACGCAGCGTCTCCCCGGTGCGCGGCGTGCGCCACCATGACCGTTCGGTCATGCACCAGCCGTGGACGAACACCGCGATCCGCCCGGTGGCACGAGGGAAGGCCTCGGCGATTCCCTCGGGGGTCAATTCGACCGGCTGGCCCCGACGCCGGACCTGCATGGACAGCGCGAATCCGTTCTCCCGGTTGGTCATCTCGTCGCCGTAGATCCCGTTGACCGCGGCGAGCGCCCCGGCAACTCGCGGGCGTGCCAGGACGGTCTCGTCGTCGTCATTGCTCAAGGTGTGCGCCGCCAGCGCCCCCGCGCCGTAGAGAGAACCGCGGACCGCGCCGTCGACCAGGGTGTAGATCGTCGAGGCGGTGGTGTCGTGGATCAGCTGCACGGGTTTGGCCGCCGGGCCGATCGAGGTGAACACGCGACTGGCGATGCCGTGATGCACATCACGGACCAGCGTCGTCAGTACCCGCGTGCCCTCACCCGCAAGGTCGGCCAGCGACTTCATTTCGTGTCCCTGCACGGGCCAACTCCTTTCTGATTTGTCGGATAGGGTTCCCGTTTCGCCCGGGACTAGACCAGGAGTACAGACTGTCAGCATGCGGTGTGAGCCCTACATGCCGCCACCCGTAGACAGGGAGGTTGGTCTTGCCGTCTGAGGAGCCGTCCGAGGAGTTAAACGGCTGGTCGGCGCCGTTGGCCGCGAAACGCTACCGGGTCACACACCGCACGGAGTACCGCTACTCCGACGTCGTGACCAGCTCATACGGGCGCGGGTTCCTCACCCCCCGGGACTCGTTGCGGCAGCGCTGCGTGGCGCACGAACTGATCATCGACCCGGCTCCGGCCGACAGCTCGACCAGCCGCGACACGTACGGCAACATCAGCTCCTACTTCCACGTCACCGAGCCGCACCGGGCCCTGACCATCGTCAGCGACTCGATCGTCGACGTCGCGCCGCAGGCGACCGGCATCTACACCACCGGGCCGGCGCTGCAGCCGTGGGAGAAGGCGCGTCCCACCGGAGCGCAGGGCGCGCTGGCCAGCGACTTCGTCCTGGACCTGACACCGCCGGAAATCACCGATGCGGTTCGCGAGTATGCGGCTCCCAGCTTCCAGCCCGGACGTCCGCTCGTGGAGGTGTTGCGTGATCTCGCATCACGGATTTTCCGCGATTTCACCTACCGTTCGGGGTCGACGACGGTTTCGACACGCGTCAATGAGGTTCTGACGGCCCGGGAAGGGGTATGCCAGGACTTCGCGCGGCTGGCGATCGCCTGCTTGCGTGCCCATGGGTTGGCGGCCTGCTACGTATCCGGTTATCTGGCTACCGACCCACCCCCTGGAAAGGATCGCATGATAGGCATTGACGCCACCCACGCCTGGGCGTCGGTGTGGACGCCGCAGCAGCCGGGTCAGTTCGAATGGCTTGGACTTGACCCGACCAACGACCAACTGGTCGACCAGCGCTACATCGTGGTCGGCCGCGGCCGCGACTACGCAGACGTTCCACCGTTGCGCGGCATCATCTACACGAACTCGGAACGTAGCGTGATCGACGTCGGTGTCGACGTCGTCCCGTTCGAAGGAGATGCGCTGCATGCGTGACTTCCATTGCCCTAACTGCGGCCAGCGACTGGCGTTCGAGAACTCCGCCTGCCTGTCGTGCGGCAGCTCGCTGGGGTTCTCTTTGGACCAGATGGCGCTGCTGGTAATCGCCAAACGCGACGAAGAAAGCGACCACGCCGGTGCGGTGCCCGCCGACCAGTATCAGCTCTGCGCGAATCTCTATGTGGCCGAATGCAACTGGTTGGTTCCGGTGGGTCACCCGGGCGGACTGTGCGAGTCGTGTGCGCTGACCATCGAGCGCCCCAACGACGACGACACCGTCGGGCTGGCGGAATTCGCCCGCGCCGAGGCGGCCAAACGGCGGCTGGTCGCCGAACTGCACGAACTGCACCTGCCGATCATCGGACGCGACCAGGACCCGGACTACGGACTGGCGTTTCGGCTGCTGTCCAGTGCGCACGAGAATGTGATCACCGGGCACGAAAACGGCGTCATCACTTTGGATTTGGCCGAGGGCGACGATGTGCACCGCGAACAGTTGCGGGTCGAGATGGAAGAGCCGTACCGCACCCTGCTGGGGCACTTCCGCCACGAGGTCGGGCACTACTACTTCTACCGGCTGATCAGGTCACCGGAGTACCTGCAGCGGTTCAACGAGTTGTTCGGCGATCCCGACGCCGACTACCAGGCCGCGCTGGACCGTCATTACAGCCAGGGCGCTCCGGACGGCTGGCAGGAGACGTTTGTCTCCTCGTACGCGACCATGCACCCGGCCGAGGACTGGGCCGAGACGTTCGCGCACTACCTGCACATCCGGGACACTCTGGACACCTCGGCATCCTGCGGTCTGGCCCCGGCGGCCGCCACGTTCGATCGACCGCCCCTGGGGCCCAGCGCGTTTCCCACCATCATCGAGATGTGGCTGCCGCTGTCGTGGTCGCTGAACATGGTGAACCGGTCGATGGGTCACGATGACCTGTATCCGTTCGTGTTGCCGCCCGCGGTGCTCGACAAGATGCAGTTCGTCCACAACGTGATCGAGCAGGTGACCTCGCAGTTGCAGGCGGCTAGCTGACCCTGGCGAGCAGACGCAGAATCGCCCTGGAACATCCGTTCCAGGGCGATTCTGCGTCTGCTGGCGCCACTGAAGCGGCTCCAAGGCGCCACTGAAGCGGCTCCAAGGCGCCACTTGGGCGGCTCCAAGGCGCCACTTGGGCGGCTCCTAGGCGGGTTTCGCGCGGTAGACGAGGGCGGGTCGGCCGGCGCCGGCGGGTTTGCGGTACCGGTCGGTCCGGGCATAGAGCGGAGAGCGGTCCAGGCGTGCCCGTGCGGCCGTATCGGTGATCGACGTGCAGGCCCGCAGCAACGAAAAGACCTCCACGAACGTCGTTTCCGCGCCCAATAGAGCGTAGGTTGTGCCGGCATCGGTGAGCAGGCGCTCACCGATCCGGGACAGCGCAGACCTCGCCATCGCGGAGTGGTGGAACGGCATCGCGTCGGGGATCTCGGTCACGGGTACCGCGCCCTCGGTACCGGCGGCGACCCGGGCGGCCACGACGATCGACACGGTGTGTCCGCGTTCGTCGCGTGCCGGGTCGCTGACCACGTCGACGACCGTGACGCCGCTGGTGATCTCCGCGCCGGCCTTTTCCCGCACGATCCTCCTGGCGGCCTGCTCGACGGTCTCACCGGCCTGGGCGGCCAGCAGTCCCCCCGGCAGGGTGGTGGCCCCGCGGTGCGGGGTACCGGCGCGCCGAATCAGAACGATGCGTGGCACCGGCTCGTCTCCGGTGAGCGCCACCACGTCGACGCTGAGCCAGGTCTGCGTCACGTTCGGCTCCAGCGATCGCGGATCGCGTTCTCCTGCCTCAGGTTTGCGCGTACCTCGGCGAAAGTCTGGGTGCGCAGCAACTTTCCGTCTTCGAAGACGAGCTGCAGTTCATCGTCGGCTTCCCGATCGGCGTGTTCGATCAGGTACGGGCGGCCGTCGGTGTCGCGACGGACCGCGAGGCGCCCGGTGGCCGACTTCTTGGAGCCGTCGTCGGTGATGGGATCCTTGAGAATGTCGCGGCCCTGCCCGTCGACCTGAACCCAGGTGGCTTTGACGGCCATCTTGAACGTGTCCCGGGTCTGATACTGGTAGGTGTACGAGCCGAAACCGAAAACGACTGCCGTAGAGGCGAATCCCTGGGCCATCAGGTTCCCGGTGATGGAGTCGGCCCGTTCATAGGTGATCGAGTCGCCGTAGATCGCGCCCACGTGCGGATCCAGTTCGCGGTAGCCCTTGTCGTTGACGACGGTGCCGAACGTCTCCGCGAGCAACCGCACGACGCCCTTGTTTTCGGGTGTGCCGGCCGGGGCATCCGGATCGCCACACAGGATGAGCTCGGGGTCGCCGGAGTCCGGCCTGATCACCAGCTTGCCGTCGCGGGTCTTGATCTCCTCGGCGCGCGCGGGCAGGTACTCGGTGAGCACCCGCCACAGATTCCAGGTGTCGGACACCACGGACAGAGTGCCCGCCGGGTACAGCTGGAGCAGCCGGTCGAAGGTCTGCAGTTCGCCGTCTTGGCCGCCGGCGCACATCACCGAGTGCTCGGTGGCCGGGACACTGGCCCCGATCAGTTCCCCGTCGTTCCCCGGGTAGTACTGCTGGATATACCGGATGGCCGGCAGGGTGTCGGTGCCGCTGAAACTGATCAGGTGGCCGGCGCCCGATGCCGCTGCCGCCTCGGTGCCGCTCATGCCGCGATAGGCGAACTCGTGCCCCTGGAAGTTCACCGCGTCCTCGTCGCCGGACTCCGCCGCGCGCTCGTCCAGCAGTACGCGGTTGCGCCAGGCGAGGGTGGCGCTGGTGATCGGCTGCCACAGCTGGGCCGACATCTCGGTCTCCAGATAGTTGGTCAGCCAGAAGAACCGGCTGTCGGTGTTCTCCACCGTCAGGTAGGGCACCCGCAACGGGATCAGCGCCCCTTCCTTGGCGGCCCGCACCCGAAGCGGTAGGTAACCCAGTGTGTGCAGCTGCCGGAAGTGTTCTGCACCAATATCATTCGGTCCCAGCAGCGCCGTCACGAACTCCTCGTATCCGGTCAGTACCGCGTCGAGTTCGTCGGGGGAGAGGTCGAAGAACACTTGCCAGCGCTTCTGCAGTTGGCGCAGATAAGCCTGCAGCCCGAAGAACACGGTGGCGTCGACGTCGGGAAGCCGGGTTCCGCGTGCGGTCAGATTCGAGTAGACGAACTCGGTGCCCTTCGGGTACTGGCGGCGGTGGTCCAGCTTGTAGGCGTCGGTGGACAGCAGCGTGTCCAAGGCGCGGTTCTGCCGGTCGTTCATCATCGTTGTGTCCCTTCGGAATTGCCGGCTATACGGCGGATGGTCTGCGTCACGTACGGCGCCAGCCTGGTGATGTGGACGTGCGCGTCACGGGCCCCGGACAGCGAGTCGGTGGTGTGTACGCGGCGATACCCGGACAGCGCCTTGCGGGAGTGCTCCGGACCGGTGAACCCGCCATGGGTCACCCACAGGTCCAGCGTCACCTCGGGAGGCATCGCGTCCCGCAACAACGCGAAAGTCCCTCCACCGTCGCAAATGTCGTCCATCACCAGATACCGGCCGGTCTGCACGCCGTCAGGCGCCTGGTATCCCTTGAGCTTCCCGGTGGCCTGGTCTCGTGACTTGGAAGCGATGAGTACCGGTATCTCCAGCTGCTCGCCCACCAGCGACGCACGAGCTTTCGATCCGGCATCCGGCCCGATGACGCCCTGGTAGGGGCCGCTGGCGGCGACGGCGTCCCCGACGATTGTCGCCAGGTCGAGTTCCCAGCGGCCGACCGCCGGATTAGCGGCACTCAACGCGACCAACCACACCGTCGAGTGTGGATCGACCGTGACGATGTCGGTGATACCGGACAGGGCCGCCAGCCTGGCGTTGGTGCGGGCGGGGCTCGGCAGATCCTTGTCGCCCCGTGCGCTCGGCAGGTAAGGCATCACCAGCACCCGTCGGTCGCTGTCACCGACCAGCGATGCCCAGTTGAAGACGACGGACCAATCCGGGGCCGGCGTGCGAACCCACAGCACCTGGACTCCAGGGGAGAGTTCGGCGTCGTCGGTGCGCCGCACCGTCACGTCACCCATCGGGTAGGCGAACACCTCGATCGGTTCGGGTGTCAAGGCTTCGGTGTCGAGGGCGAAGAACTCGTAATCGGACATGCACTCACCGTAGCACCCATTGCTCACAAAATGTGAGAAATGCGGCAGGGGTCACCTCCCCGAGCCGAGCAGACACAAAATCACCGTGGAGCGCACGCTCCGTGGTGATTTTGTGTCTGCTCGCGCAACCTGCCGGACTTAGGCCGGCATCGTCCGGCGCTCGTCGGGTCCGCCCCACAGCGGCTGCATCCCGCCGGGCAGGGCCAACTGTGTCGCGGTGATCACGTCGGAGAGGTCGCGCAGCCCGGCGTGCACCGCGCCGAGCAGCTCGGCCAGTTCCTCGCGGGCGCCGTCGGTGATCTCTTCCAGCTCGGCGGGATCCGAGCGCCGCAGCCGGGCGCTGATCTCGTCGACGATCCGTTCCGGGCGCGACGAACCGGTCGAACTGGGCAGGTTCTTGAGGTTGATGCGCAGCCGCTCCAGCTGGAACTGCAGCGATCGCGGGTTCTGCCCGTCGAACAGCATCAGGTCGGTCACCGCGGCGATGCTGATCTTGCCCAACGTGCGCCGCCGGTAGATGACCGACGATTCGCAGGCCTCCAGCATCGCCTCGACCACCGACTGTTCGGCGACGGTGCCCCGCACTTCGCTCAGGGTGTCGGCCAGCAACGCGGTCAGCCACAGTCCCCGCTCGATGCGCTTGCCGATGTCCATCATGGTCCAGCCGACGTCGTGCACCATGGACTCGCCGGCCACCCCGGACAGCGTCAGCATGCCGGCCAGCGCCTGCGACTGTGCCGAGGCCAGCAACGCGTCCGCCTCGGCCAGCGACTGCGGCGGATCAGATCGCAGTCCCACGGCACGTTCCACGTTGGCCAGCACCATCCAGGTGTCGTTGGACAGTTGGTCACGCACGGCCCGGGCGGACAGTGCCAGCCCTTCCACCGACTGGATCAGCGAACCCGGCCGGTCCAGATCCACCGTCATCGACCACAGCATGGAGGGGGCCACCGCGATCATCTCGGCCTTGTCGGAGTCGCCGTCGCCGCTGGCCCCGGTGTCGGTCCCGGTGATCTGGCCCAGCGCGGCCATCAGGACCGGCACGCACTCGCTTTCTTCGGTGTCCTGATGGTGGCGGTAAACGTGGTAGCGCTCGCGCGCCACGATCAGCAACCGGGCCATGTTCTCCGCCCGCTCGCCGTAGCGTCCCATCCAGAACAGGTCGGACAGCACACGCGGCGAACTGACGGTCCATCTCCCCGCGCCGGCCGCGGCGGCGGGTTGCGGCGCCGACGGCAGGGAGATCACCTTCTCGGCGATCGCCCGTTCCGTCGGTCGAACCCAGATATCTTTCGCGGCAACCGTTTTCAGCGTGAAGGCATCCGGCTCCGGAGCCACCACGTAGCCCAGTCCGCCGATCATCGGCGCGTATCCGCTGCGTTGGGCGACGGTGAACAACCGCATTCCCACCCCGGCAGAGGACAACACGCCCGCGTGGTCGGTGGGGGCCGAGGAGAACGTCGGCAGTTCCTGGCCGGCCCAGCGCCAGGGCACCGCCTCGATCTGCGCCGCCAGCTCGGCCAACTGCGCCGACGAAAGTGTCGGCCCGACAAGGGTTTCCCCGCCATCGGTCGGTTTGATCAGCAGCGACGACAGGTTGGCCAGCAGGTGGGAGAGTTCGTTGGGAATGCCGCCCCAGTAGACCGGCGCGGTGGGCAGCAGCGGCTCTTCGCCGAGCAACCGCTCGGCCATCTCGGGCAGAAACCGAAGCAGCCCAGGGCTTTCCAGGATGCCGCTGCCCAGCGTGTTGACCACGGTCACCGTCCCGCGATGCAGCGCTTCGACCAGTCCGACCACGCCGAGCCGGGAGTCGGCACGCAGATCCAGCGGGTCCGCGTACAGCGCGTCGACCCGCCGCAGCACGACGTCGACACGCTTGAGGGTGCCCAGCGAGCGCATCCACAACTTGCCTTCGCGCACCACCAGGTCGGCGCTCTCCACCAACGGGAAGCCCAGCAGGGTCGCCAGATACGCCTGGTCGAATGCCGTCTCGGAGTAGATGCCGGGGCTCAGTACCACCACCACCGGGTCCTGCACCACGTCGGGCGCGGCATCGATGAGACCGAGCCGCAGCGCCTGCGCGAACGGCGTGGTCGGCCGCGGTGCGATGCGCTCGTACAGATCGGGAATCGCGTGGGCCAGCACCCGGCGGTCGGCCAGCGCATAACCGGCGCCCGAGGGAGCCTGTGTCCAGTCGGCGTTGACCTGGAACCCGCCATAAGGCAACCGGCTCAGATCGCAGCCGTGCATGAACAGCTGGTGGTGTCCGGGCACCTTGATGCCGTTGGCGGGCCGCACATAGCCCGGATGGGCGAACACCAGCGGGGCCGGCAGCAGGCCCTCGGTGAGCAGGCTGCGCGGCCCGTACAGATCGGCGAGCACGGCATCGAGCAGGCGCGAGCGTTGTACCAGCCCGGCTTCCAGCACTTCCCAGTCGGCTGCGGAGACCACCAGTGGCAACGTGTCCAGACTCCAGGGCCCCGGCTCCGGCCCGTGGCCGGGGGCCGGCTGCGCCTCGCGCGACGGGTCCACGCCGGTGTAGGTGATGCCGTCATGGTCGATGAGGCTGTGCACCACCGAACGCATCCGGTCCAGCCCCACCCGGCCGCCGTGGGAGATGGTGTCGGCCAGCTCCGTCCAGGTCTCGCGCACGTCGCCGTCGGCGTCGACGAACTCGTCGTACCCGCCGCCCGGGCCGTCTCGCAGGTCGAACAGGGCTTCCTGGGCGCGCGCGGTCCGGTAACCGGCCAGCAGGCGGTCGACGTCGTAGCGGTCACCGACCGAGAAATCTGGAAGCGCCATTACTGCTGCACGGTACGCACGCGCCGCAGGTCGAGGATGCCCGGCGCGCCGATGTCGGTGAGGAATCGGGCCTGCTTCTCCCGCAGCCCGGCGAGATCGAATTTGCCGGGGGTGAACCCGGCCGCTTCGAAGCGGCGCGCGCGGCGGGATTCGGCTTCCACGGCGTTGACCGGCGGCTCGTCGTAGGCGCGCCCGCCGGGGTGGGCGACGTGGTAGGTGCAGCCGCCGCGCGAGGTCCCGGCGGTCAGGTCGACCAGCTCGAACTGCAGCGGGACGTCGGTCGAGATGGTCGGGTGCAGGGCGCTGGGCGGCTGCCAGGCCTTGAACCGCACCCCGCCGACGTGGATGTCGGGGTTGTCGGTGGCCAGCAGGGGGACGGGATATCCGTTGCAGATCACGGCATAGCGGTGCCGGTCGGCGCCGATGACGCGGACCTGGACGCGTTCCACCGACGAGTCGACGTAGCGGGCCGTTCCGGTGGCGGTCGACTCCTCGCCCAAGGTGTTCCACGGTTCGATGGCACCCCGCAACTCGATCTCCACGCCGTCGAAGACGGCCGTGCCGATCCGCGGGAACCGGAACTCGGTGAACGGGTCCAGCCAGCTGGTCTCGAACGCGATACCTTGGGCGCGCAGATCGGCCGCCACATCGGCGATATCGTGAATCAGAAAGTGCGGCAACAGGTATCGACCGTGCAGGTTGGCGCCGTGCCGGATCAGCGGGGCGCGCAGCGGCTGCTCCCAGAACCACGCCACCAGCGAGCGCACCAGCAGCGACTGCACCATCGCCATCCGCAGGTGCGGCGGCATCTCGAAGCCGCGCAGCTCCAGCAGCCCGAGCCGGCCGCGGGCACCTTCGGGGCTGTAGAGCTTGTCGATGCAGAACTCGGCGCGGTGGGTGTTGCCGGTGATGTCGGTGAGCAGATGGCGCAGCGCGCGGTCGGTCACCCACGGCTTGGCGGCCCCACCCGCACTCAGGCGGGCGATCTCGGCGAAGGCGATCTCGAGTTCGTAGAGGGCCTCGGCGCGGCCCTCGTCGACCCGGGGAGCCTGTGAAGTGGTGCCGACGAACCGCCCCGCGAACAGGTACGACAGCGACGGGTGCCGCTGCCAGTAGGTCAGCAGCGACACCAGCAGGTCCGGGCGGCGCAGCAGCGGTGAATCGGCGGGAGTCACTCCGCCCAGCGTGATGTGATTGCCGCCGCCGGTGCCGCCGTGGGTGCCGTCGATGTCGAACGACTCGGTGGACAGCCGCGCCAGCCGCGCCTGCGCGTATAGGGTTTCCAGCTGCTGGCGCTGATCGTCGAAGCTGGCTGTCGGCGCGACATTGACCTCGATCACGCCCGGGTCCGGGGTGATCGTCGTCGAGGTCAGCCGCGGGTCCGGCGGCGGGCCGTACCCCTCGATCACCACCGTGGTGTCGACCTTCGCCACGGCGGTCTCGATGCGCGCGACCAGGTCGACGAAGTCTTCCAGTGCTTCGGTCGGCGGCATGAACACATAGAGCAAGCCGTCGCGGACCTCGGCGACGAGCGCGGTCGTCGGTGCGTTGTGGGGTTCGACGAGGACTGCCTGATCGGGTGCGGCGGGGGGCAGCGGGTCGCTCACGGCCACCGGATCGACGGCGAACGACGCGGGCGGCGGGCTCCAGCTGATCGAGTTCAGCGGCAGCCGCAGACCTGCCGGCGAGTCGCCTTCGGTCAGCACCAGACGGCCTCGGCGCAGGCGCCAGTCGGCGCTGGCCCAGCCGCTGCCGTCGTCGCGGCGGTGCAGGGGCAGCACGAACGCCGACGGGCTGGTGACGGCTTCGTCCAGACGCGCCAGCAACTCGGCCCGGCGCGCGACCCCGTCGTCAGCCAGGTCGTCGTCGGGTGCCACCGCGTCGCCCGCCGGCAACCGCACCGCGGCGGACAGCCGGGCCAGCGGGTCCTCGAAGGCCGGGCGCACCTGCGACAGCGGCAGCCCCAGGCTCTCGGCGATGCCGGCCAGCACCTCGTGCGCGGTGTCGATCTCGACCGGATCGACCTCGTCAGGCCCCCAGGGATCGGCGAACAGTGCCTCGTTGGTCCACAGCGGCCGCCCGTCGGTGCGCCAGTACAGCCCGATCTGCCAGCGCGGCAACGGCTCTCCCGGATACCACTTGCCCTGGCTGCGCTGCACCAGGCCCTGCGGCGCCCACTGCGCCTTCAACCGGGCGGCCAGTTCCGATGCCAGCTTCCGCTTGTGCGGGCCGTCGGCGGCGGTGCGCCACTCCGGGTCGACCTGGTTGTCCACCGACACGAACGTCGGCTCACCGCCGACGGTCAGCCGGACATCGCCGGCGGCCAGCCGCTCGTCGACGTGGTGGCCCACCGCGCAGATGGTGTTCCACGCGTCGTCGCTGTAGGGCAACGTGACCCGCGGGTCCTCGTGGACGCGGGTGACGGTGTTAGAGAACTCCATCACCGAACTGCAGGGTTCGGTGCTGCCGGTGATGGGAGCCGCGGACGCCGGGTGCGGGGTGGCCGCCAGCGGGATGTGTCCTTCCCCGGCAAACAGCCCTGACGTCGGGTCCAGGCCGATCCAGCCGGCGCCCGGGATGTACACCTCGGTCCACGCGTGCAGGTCGGTGAAGTCGGCGGCGGGCCCGGACGGGCCGTCGAGGGCTTCGATGTCGGAGGTCAGCTGGACCAGGTAGCCCGAGACGAACCGGGCGGCCAGCCCGAGCTGCCGCAGGATCGACACCAGCAGCCACGCCGAGTCGCGGCACGAGCCGACGCCGCTGCGCAAGGTGAAGTCCGGAGTCTGGACGCCGGGCTCCATCCGCAGGCTGTAGGTGACGTCGACGTTGATCGCTCGGTTCAGCGCGACGAGGAAGTCGATGGTGCGGGTGCCCTCGGGCACCGAGAAGTTGCGCACCCAGGCCTGTGCCAGGTCACCGGGACCGGATCCCTCGCCGTCCTCGTCGACGGGCCGCAGGTACGGCTCCAGGTCGTCGGCCAGCGGCTTGGGGTACAGCGACCGGTCCGGGTGCCAGGTCTCGGCCCAGTCCTCGATGAAGAAGTCGAACGGGTTGATCACCTTGAGGTCGGCGATGAGGCCGACGGTGATGGTCAGCTCGCGGGTGGGCTTGGGGAACACCAACCGGGCGAGGAAGTTGCCCAGCGCGTCCTGCTGCCAGTTGATGAAGTGTTCGGCGGGTTCGACCCGCAGCGAATAGGCCTCGATGGGCGTGCGGGAGTGCGGAGCCGGGCGCAGGCGCACCACGTGCGGATAGACCTGGACCAGCTTGTCAAAGGTGTAACTGGTGCGGTGCTCCAGTGCAACTTTGATGCTCATAACCGCTGATCCCATCACAAGAGACAGCCGCCCGCAGCGCGCGCCTATGGTGGCTTGCGTTGCGGGCGGCTGTCATTCGGTTGTCCGGCCGCTCCGTGTGAACGGCCTGTTTCGGTCGTTTTACCGCTGGTGGCAGCTGTGCCCGATAGTTAGGAATACTGCTGCGGCGGCGGGTACTGCCCGGGCGGCGGACCCGGCGGGTACTGTCCCGGCGGTGGGCCCGGCGGGTACTGGCCCGGAGCGCCGGCCTGCTCCAGCTCGGCGACGTGTCCGCCCGTCAGCTTGCGGTAGGTGTAGATCTGCACCAGGGCCGCGACGGGCGCCCCCACCACCAGACCGATGTAGCAGGCGAGCTGGCCGACCGCCACCGCCGCGTACTGAACCAGCCAGGACAATGCGCTGGGCCCCAAGTTGGCGCGCACGGTCGCAAAGCTGGCCTTGATCGCGTCCAACGGCGACAGGGACTTGTCGACGACGTACGCGACGGCGAACTGGGTGAAGAAGGCGATGACCAGCGGCCCGATGATGGTGCAGGACAGCAGCGACGACGCCAGCACGATCAGCAGGGTGGTGAGCAGCACTCCGACCACGTTGCGCGGCTTGAAGAAGGTCCCGATGCTGACAGGACGGCCGTCAGCGAGGTCCAGGGCAGCGGTGGTCAGACCGGCCTGCAGGAATGCCGCGACGACCAGGGCGAGGATGATGCCGACCGTCATCACGATCCAGCTGATCAGGCCGAACTCGGTGCTGCTCGACTCGTAGCTGACGCCGTACCCGTAATCCGTGGTGGTGGTCGTGGTGTCGGCGGTCGCGAATGCGATCCCCAGCGGGATGCCGATGACGGCGGCGAGGATCAGGAAGTAGATCGCGACCGGCGCGGCCAGCGCGGCGGCGTTGTTCTTGAACTTGCCCCACGACCAGTTGAAGGCGTCGCCGACGCTGAACGGTGGGCCGCCCGGAGCTCCTCCCAGGCCTGACTGCGGCGGGTAACCCTGCGGCGGAGCGCCGTAACCCGGCGGTGGTGGCGGAGGAGGGGGAGTCCCGTATCCCGGAGCCTGGTAGCCGCCGGGGCTCTGCTGGCCGTATTCGGGCGGTGGCGGGGGAGCGCCGTAGCCGGGCGGCGGGGGCGGGGGCGCCCCGTAGCCGGGAGGCGGCGGTGGGCTGTACCGCGGCGGGGGTTGGTAGCCCGGCGGGTTGCCGCCCTGAGGGTCGGCCGGGTTGCCGGGATGTTCTGGCGGCTGGCTCATGGCTGTCCTCGTTGCCTCGTAGTTCGCTCGGGTCGATCGGGGCGTAGCAAACGGGAACTTAGCAAATGTGCGCCCTGGATGCTCGCATTGGTCGTGGGCGGCTTCCTTGTGGTTGGCGTGTCCGCGCTGCGTGGTATGCCTGAAGTCGTGTCCGACGGTCTGTTCGACCTGCCCGGTGCGCCGAAATCGACCGATTCCGCGTTGAGTGTGTCGGGTGCCGGTGCCCCGTTGGCGGTGCGGATGCGCCCGGCCTCGCTCGAAGAGGTGGTGGGTCAGGAGCACCTGCTGGCCGCCGGGTCACCCCTGCGGCGCCTGGTTGAAGGGTCGGGTGTCGCGTCGGCCATCCTCTACGGGCCGCCGGGGAGCGGGAAGACGACGCTGGCGGCGCTCATCTCACACGCCACCGGACGACGTTTCGAGGCGCTGTCGGCGTTGTCGGCCGGTGTCAAGGATGTTCGGGCCGTTATTGATTCGGCTCGAACCGGGCTGCTCCGTGGCGAGCAGACGGTGTTGTTCATCGACGAGGTGCACCGGTTCTCCAAGACCCAGCAGGACGCCCTGCTGGCTGCGGTGGAGAACCGGGTGGTGCTGCTGGTCGCGGCCACCACCGAGAATCCGTCGTTCTCGGTGGTCGCCCCGTTGCTGTCGCGCTCGCTGATCCTGCAGCTGCGGCCGCTGACCCCCGACGACATCCGCACGGTGGTGCAGCGGGCGATCGACGACCCGCGCGGACTGGGCGGCAAGGTGACCGTCGCGCCCGAGGCTCTCGAGCTGTTGGTGCAACTGGCCGCCGGTGATGCCCGGCGCGCGCTGACCGCGCTCGAGGTGGCCGCCGAGGCTTCCGATCACGTTGTCGTCGAAACCATCGAGCAGTCCCTGGACCGGGCAGCGGTGCGCTACGACCGGGACGGCGATCAGCACTACGACGTCGTCAGCGCCTTCATCAAGTCGGTGCGCGGCTCGGACGTCGACGCGGCACTGCACTATCTGGCCCGGATGCTGGTGGCGGGCGAAGACCCGCGGTTCATTGCCCGGCGGCTGATGATCCTGGCCAGCGAGGACATCGGCATGGCGGATTCGACGGCACTGCTGGTGGCCGTCTCCGCGGCACAGACGGTTGCGCTGATCGGCATGCCCGAGGCGCAGTTGACGCTGGCCCACGCCACCATCCATCTGGCCACCGCGCCGAAGTCCAACGCGGTGACGACGGCGCTGGGCGCGGCGATGGCCGACATCAAGGCGGGCAAGGCCGGTCTGGTGCCGCCCCATCTGCGCGACGGACACTATTCCGGTGCGGCCAAGCTGGGCAACGCGCAAGGCTACAAGTACTCCCACGATGACCCCGATGGTGTTGTCGCACAACAGTATTCACCGGATGAGCTGGTAGGCGTGGACTACTATCGGCCGACCGGGCGGGGTGGGGAACGGGAGATCGCCGGCCGGCTGGACCGGTTGCGCGCGATCATCCGCGGAAAGCGGGGGAGGTCATGAGAAACCCACGTGTCCCGTCGAGCCTGTAGATCGGGTGGGCGTTACGCGTACTTTCCCGCCAATGGTGCAGGCTCGGTGAGCCTGGGCCCCTCAGACCAATTCCGGCACCCGCAGGTGCGCCAGCGCCAGCTCGAACTCCCCGACGTCGTCCTGGTCGAGGCCGAGATCGCGCATCATCGCCGTCCGCATCGAGCGGGCGGCGTCTGTGCAGCGCTCCATCGCCTCATGGCTGTCGTAGGTCACCGAGACGACAGCCCGTGCCGACGTCTGGTCGACCATCAGGCTGGCGCTGCAGAACCCGTCGAACTCCTCGATGGCCGGCAGCACCGCCCACCGGTAGTAGTCGATGCCGCGCTCGAACTGCTCGGGCCGCGTTCGCAACCACGTGGCGCGCACACAGGCGCCCGGGGCGGAGTGGTGGTCGCGATGCAACACTGCGATGCGCCACTGGTCGACGACGGCGCTGCCGCCGAAGATCTCGACCGCGCGGTAGCGCACCGGCCACACGCGCTCGGCGCTGCGCTGCATCGCCGATTCGGTTTCCCATGAGCTGGTGGCGATGCAGCGGCCCGACTCGCGATCGACCAACAGCGAGAGGCCCAGGCAGCCCTCCATGTCATCGAGGGCCGGCATCACCACGTCGCGAACATATTCGATGCCCATGTTGATCGACGAGCGCTGCGCCTGGATGGTTGTGGAACGTGCAAACACGATCGACCCCTCCTCTCGGTCGGGGCGGCGCCACCGGCGGCGCCACCGGTCCACCACCACCTTCCTCCGGCACTGTCGGCTGATCAAGCCCCGTAGGCTGGTCAGGATGGATACCGATGTGCTGGATGTGGACACCGCGCGTCGCCGCATCGTTGACCTCACCGACGAGGTGCGCGAATTCTGCGGCAACCACGCGGACGGGCTGTGCAATGTGTTCGTCCCCCACGCGACCGCCGGGGTGGCCATCATCGAAACTGGTGCCGGGTCGGACGACGACCTGGTGGAGACACTGGAGCGGCTGTTGCCCCGCGACGACCGGTACCGGCACTCGCACGGCTCGCCGGGGCACGGGGCCGACCACGTGTTGCCGGCGATTGTTTCGCCATCGGTGACGGTGCCGGTCAGTGGCGGCGAGCCGCTGTTGGGCACCTGGCAGAGCGTCGTGCTGGTCGACCTGAACCGCGATAATCCGCGGCGGTCGGTCCGGTTGACCTTTGTCGACGGCTAGATGGAAGGCTAAGCGGGCCTCATTGCGTGTTCGGCGGGAAGCTCCGGCGAATAGGCTGATACCCGACTGTCGCCAGCCAGCCCAGGAAACTAAGGAAGAAGCACAGTGCAGACACACGAGATCAGGAAGCGGTTCCTTGATCATTTCGTGAAGGCGGGCCACACCGAGGTGCCCAGTGCCTCGGTGATCCTCGACGACCCCAACCTGTTGTTCGTCAACGCCGGCATGGTCCAGTTCGTGCCGTTCTTCCTCGGCCAGCGCACGCCTCCCTACGCCACGGCCACCAGCATCCAGAAGTGCATCCGCACCCCTGACATCGACGAGGTGGGGATCACCACCCGGCACAACACCTTCTTCCAGATGGCCGGCAACTTCTCTTTCGGCGACTACTTCAAGCGTGGCGCCATCGAGCTGGCCTGGGCACTGCTGACCAATCCGATCGCCGACGGTGGCTACGGTCTTGATCCCGAAAAGCTCTGGGCGACAGTCTATCTCGATGACGACGAGGCCGCTCAGCTGTGGCAGGACATCGCGGGTCTGCCGCCCGAGCGCATTCAGCGCCGCGGCATGGCCGACAACTACTGGTCGATGGGGATACCCGGCCCGTGCGGTCCGTCCTCGGAGATCTACTACGACCGCGGTCCCGAGTTCGGCGTCGACGGCGGCCCGATCGCCAACGAGGACCGCTACCTCGAGGTGTGGAACCTCGTGTTCATGCAGAACGAGCGCGGCGAGGGCACCTCGAAAGAGGACTACGAGATCCTCGGGCCGTTGCCCCGCAAGAACATCGACACCGGCATGGGCGTCGAGCGCATCGCGCTGGTGCTGCAGAACGTGCACAACGTCTACGAGACCGACCTGCTGCGTCCGGTCATCGACCTGGTCGCCGGCCGGGCGCCACGCGGCTATGACGTCGGCAACCATGCCGACGACGTGCGCTACCGCATCATCGCCGACCACAGCCGCACCGCTGCGATCCTGATCGGCGACGGCGTCAGCCCCGGAAACGACGGCCGCGGCTACGTGCTGCGGCGGCTGCTGCGCCGGGTCATCCGGTCGGCCAAACTGCTGGGCATCGACACCCCGATCGTCGCCGACCTGATGGCCACCGTGCGCGACGCGATGGGCCCGTCGTATCCCGAACTGGTCAACGACTTCGAGCGGATCAACCGCATCGCCGTCGCCGAGGAGACCGCGTTCAACCGGACCCTGGCCTCGGGCTCGAAGTTGTTCGACGACGTGGCCGGCGCCACCAAGTCCGCGGGCTCCACGGTAGTCAAAGGCTCCGATGCCTTCACCCTGCACGACACCTACGGCTTCCCGATCGAGCTCACCCTGGAGATGGCCGCCGAATCCGGCCTGACGGTCGACGAGGCAGGCTTTCGCGAACTGATGGCCGAGCAGCGCCGGCGCGCCAAGGCCGACGCCGCCGCGCGTAAGCACGCGCATGCCGACCTCACCGCCTACCGCGAACTGGTCGACGCGGGACCGACCGAGTTCACCGGCTTCGACGAATTGACCTCCGAGGCAAAGATTCTCGGCATCTTCGTGGACGGCAAGCGAGTGCCCGTGGTGGCCCATGCCGACGCGGTGAACGCCGACCGGGTGGAACTGATCCTGGACCGCACACCGCTGTACGCCGAGTCGGGCGGCCAGATCGCCGACGCCGGCAGCATCAGCGGCACCGGTTCGGGATCCAGCGCCCGCGCCGCGGTCACCGACGTGCAGAAGATCGCCAAGACCTTGCACGCTCACCGCGTCAACGTCGAGTCCGGGGAGTTCGTCGAAGGCGACACCGTCGTCGCGGCGGTGGACCCCGGCTGGCGCAAGGGCGCGACGCAAGGGCATTCGGGCACCCACATGGTGCACGCCGCGCTGCGACAGGTGTTGGGCCCCAACGCTGTTCAGGCCGGATCGCTGAACCGCCCGGGCTACCTGCGCTTCGACTTCAACTGGCAGGGACCGCTCTCGGAGGACCAGCGCACCCAGATAGAAGAGGTGACCAACGAGGCCGTCCAGGCCGACTTCGAGGTCCATACGTTCCTCGAGAAGCTCGAGAAGGCCAAGGCGATGGGCGCCATGGCGCTGTTCGGCGAGGCCTACCCCGAACAGGTGCGGGTGGTCGAGATGGGTGGGCCGTTCTCGCTGGAGCTGTGCGGAGGTACCCACGTGCACAACACGGCGCAGATCGGGCCGGTGACCATCCTCGGCGAATCCTCCATCGGTTCCGGGGTGCGACGCGTGGAGGCCTACGTCGGGCTGGATTCCTTCCGGCACCTCGCCAAGGAACGGGCCCTGATGGCCGGATTGGCGTCGTCACTGAAGGTGCCGTCCGAGGAGGTGCCGGCCCGGGTGGCGAGCCTGGTCGAACGGCTCAAGGCGGCCGAGAAGGAACTGGAACGCGCCCGGCTGGCCACCGCCCGCGCGGCAGCTACCAACGCCGCCGCCGGGGCCGAGCGCATCGGCAACGTCCGGGTGGTCGCGCAGCGCATGTCGGCCGGGATGACGGCGGCGGATCTGCGCTCCTTGGCCGGCGACATTCGCGGCAAGCTGGGCAGCGACCCCGCGGTGGTCGCCCTGATCGCCGAAGGCGACGGGCCGACGGTCCCGTACGCGGTGGCCGCCAACCCGGCCGCTCAGGATCTCGGGCTCAACGCCAACGAACTGGTCAAACAGCTCGCCGGATGTGTTGACGGCCGGGGCGGCGGCAAGGCTGACCTGGCCCAGGGTTCGGGCAAGAACCCGGCCGGCATCGACGCGGCCCTGGACGCGCTGCGCTCGGAGATCGCCGTGATAGCGCGGGTCGCTTGAGTGGTCGAATCACCGCAGGCACACGGCGGCGACCCGCATCGCCCGGCTTCGCCGCCCTCGCGATCGCCGCAGCGCCAGCCTGACCGGCCAGGCGAATCAGACCCCGGCAGGGGCCGGCGACTCGGAGTCGACGTGGGCACGGTGCGTATCGGTGTGGCCGCCAGCGATCCGGACGGCATTCTGGCCACCCCGGTGGAAACCGTGCGCCGCGACCGGTCCGGCAGACACCTGCGCCGGTTGGCGACGCTGGCGGCCGATCTCGAGGTCGTCGAGGTGATCGTGGGCCTGCCGCGCACCCTCGCCGACCGCATCGGCCAGTCGGCACAGGACGCCATCGAAGTGGCCGACGCACTGGCCGAACGGGTCGCGCCCACACCGGTCCGGCTTGCCGACGAGCGGCTGACCACGGTCACCGCGCAACGGTCCCTGCGCGACGCGGGAGTCAGGGCCAAACAGCAGCGGTCGGTCATCGACCAGGCTGCGGCCGTGGCGATTCTGCAGGGCTGGCTCGACCAGCGCCGCACCCTCATCGCGGGCACCGCCGGCAGAGAGGCCTCCGATGTCTGAGCGGGAAAAGGCCAAGCCGATGGCAGTCGAGCCGAGCCGGCACCGCCGTACGCGCGCGGCCCGCAAGAAGGAGCAACGCACCCGCCGTCGCCGCCGGGTGGCCGGCGGGTTCGCCGCCGGGGTGCTCGTCGTCGTGGTGGTGGCGGCCGTCGTCGTCGGCGCGAAGCTCTGGCAGGTCTTCTCCGGCAACGAAGACGACTACACCGGTACCGGCAAGAACGACGTCGTGATCCAGATCCAGGCCGGTGACTCCACGACCGCGGTGGGGGAGACGCTGCTCAAGCGTGGGGTGGTGCGCACCGTGCGGGCATTCGTGGACGCCGCCCACGGCAACGCCGCGATATCGGCGATTCAGCCCGGGTACTACCGGATGCGTACCGAGATCCCGGCGGCCAACGCGGTGGCGCGCCTGGCCGACCCGAACAGCCGGGTGGGCAAGCTGGTGATTCCGGAGGGCCGCCAGCTCGACGACACCACCGACATGAAGACCAACAAGACGACGCCGGGGATCCTCACCCTGATCTCGCGGGCCACCTGCGTGGATCTGGATGGCAATCAGCGGTGCGTATCGCTGGCCGACCTCAAGGCGTCGGCGAGCAAGAGCACTCCGGCGGCGCTGCAGGTGCCGAAGTGGGCTCTCGAGCCGGTCGCGGAGCTGCGCGATGATCACCGCCGACTGGAGGGTCTGATCGCACCCGGCACCTTCAACATCGATCCGGCGGCTTCGGCGGAAACCATCCTGGCCAGCCTCATCAGCGCGGGCACCGTGGAATACCTGACGTCGGGGCTCGAGGACACCGCCAAGGCGATCGGCCTGTCGCCGTACGACATCCTGGTGGTGGCATCGCTGGTGCAGCAGGAAGCCAACGTGCAGGACTTCACCAAGGTCGCGCAGGTGATCTACAACCGGCTGCATGAGCACCGGAAGCTGGAGTTCGACTCGACGGTGAACTATCCGCTGGACCGCCGGGAGGTCGCCACCAGCGACGCCGATCGCGCGCAGCGGACCCCCTGGAACACCTACATGTCCGAAGGCCTGCCGGCCACCGCGATCTGCTCACCCGGGATCGACGCGCTGCGCGCGGCCGAGCATCCGGCGGCGGGTGACTGGTTGTACTTCGTCACCATCGACGCCCAGGGGACCACCCTGTTCACCCGCGACTATCAGCAGCATCTGGCGAACATTGAACTGGCCAAACGCAACGGTGTGCTCGACTCCGCGCGATGAAGACTCCGCGCGATGAAGACTCCGCGCGATGAAGACTCCGCGCGATGAGCGGCGCTAGAAAGGCCGGGGTGCTCGGTTCGCCGATCGCCCACTCCAAGTCCCCCCAGCTGCACCTGGCCGCCTACCGCGCGCTGGGCCTGCACGACTGGACCTACGACCGCATCGAGTGCAGCGCCGAGCAACTGCCGGGCATCGTCGGGGGATTCGGCCCCGAGTGGGTCGGCGTGTCGGTGACCATGCCGGGCAAATTCGCCGCGCTGCGATTCGCCGACGAGCGCACCGCCCGCGCCGAGCAGGTCGGTTCCGCCAACACCCTGGTACGCACGGCCACCGGGTGGCGCGCGGACAACACCGACATCGACGGTGTCGCGGGCGCGCTCGGTCAGGCGTCGGGACATGCCCTGGTCGCCGGGTCGGGTGGCACCGCGCCGGCGGCCGTGGTGGGGCTGGCCAACCTCGGAATCGCCAGCATCGCGGTGGTGGCCCGCAATCCGCAGAAGGCGGCCCGACTGGTGGAGCTGGGCACCCGGTTGGGCGTTGCGATGCGGCACTGCGGCCTGGACGACGGCGCGCTGCCCGAGGAGGTGGCGGCAGCGCAGGTCCTGGTCAGCACCTTGCCGGCCGATGTCGCCGCCCACTATTCCAACACTTTCGCCGCCGTCCCGGTGCTGCTGGACGCCATCTACAACCCATGGCCCACACCGCTAGCCGCCGCGGTGCGCGACGCTGGCGGACGGGTGATCAGCGGCCTGCAGATGCTGCTGCACCAGGCCTTCGCGCAGGTGGAGCAGTTCACCGGGATGCCCGCGCCCCGTGAGGCCATGACTTGCGCACTCGAGGAATTGATTTAGCCTGCCGCGCATGCGGATCGGGATCGGGATCGTGGCGGCGTGGCTGGTCGCCCTGAGCTATTACGACGTTCGGGAGCGGCGGCTGCCCAACCGGCTGACGCTGCCCGGCGGTGCGGTGATCCTGATCGCGGCGGTGCTGGCCGGTCGCGGCACGCAGGCGCTCATAGGTGGTTTGGCGTTGACGGCGGTGTACCTCGCCGTCCATCTGGCGGCGCCGGCAGCCATGGGAGCCGGAGACGTCAAGCTCGCGGTGGGCCTCGGCGAGTTGAGCGGCTGTTTCGGGGTCGAGGTGTGGCTGCTGGCGGCGCTGGGCGCGCCGCTGCTGACCGCCGCGGTCGGGTTGCTCTGCGGGTTGCGGACCGTGCCGCACGGGCCGTCCATGTGTGCGGCGACGGGGTTCGCAACGGCGCTTGCCATCGCGTAGCGCCCGGCGGCGTGGCGCTGGTTCTGCGCCTATGGCGCTTCTACTCGAACTTCTTCACCCTGGCTGCAGACTCAAGGGCGTGACAGCCCATCGCCGCACACGTGGGAAGATGTTCGGGTGTTGCGCTGGATCACTGCGGGGGAATCCCATGGCCGCGCGCTGGTGGCCATGGTCGAGGGCATGGTCGCCGGCGTCGAGGTGACGTCCTCTGAAATCGCCGACGAGTTGGCCCGCCGCCGCCTGGGCTACGGCCGCGGCGCCCGGATGAAGTTCGAGCGCGACGCGGTGACCATGTTGTCCGGCGTTCGGCACGGCCTCACGCTGGGTGGGCCCATCGCCATCGAGATCGGCAACACCGAGTGGCCGAAGTGGGAGACGGTGATGGCGCCCGACCCCGTCGATCCGGCACAGCTGGCCGACAGCGCGCGCAACGAACCGCTGACTCGGCCGCGGCCCGGCCACGCCGACTACGCCGGCATGCTCAAGTACGGATTCGACGACGCCCGGCCGGTGCTCGAGCGTGCCAGCGCCCGCGAGACCGCGGCCCGCGTCGCAGCCGGCACCATCGCCCGGGCGTTCCTGCGCCAGGCGCTGGGTGTGGAGGTGCTCTCGCACGTCATCTCCATCGGTGCCTCGACGCCGTACGACGGCCCGCCGCCGCGCCCCGAGGACCTGGCCGCCATCGATGCCAGCCCGGTCCGCGCCTATGACGCCGAGGCCGAGAAGTCGATGATCAGCGAGATCGAGGCGGCCAAGAAGGACGGTGACACCCTCGGTGGCGTGGTCGAGGTGGTGGCATCGGGCCTGCCGGTCGGCCTGGGCTCGTTCACCAGCGGCGACAACCGGCTGGACAGCCAGCTGGCCGCGGCGGTGATGGGCATTCAGGCGATCAAGGGCGTCGAGATCGGCGACGGCTTCGAGACCGCCCGCCGTCGGGGCAGCCGCGCCCACGACGAGATGTATCCCGGGCCCGACGGGGTGGTCCGGTCGACCAACCGGGCCGGCGGGCTCGAAGGCGGCATGACGAACGGGCAGCCGCTACGGGTGCGCGCGGCGATGAAGCCCATCTCCACCGTGCCGCGGGCGCTGGCCACCGTCGATCTGGCGACGGGCGACGAGGCTGTCGCCATTCACCAGCGCTCGGACGTGTGCGCGGTGCCTGCGGCGGGAGTGGTCGTCGAGACCATGGTGGCGCTGGTCCTGGCTCGCGCGGCGCTGGAGAAGTTCGGTGGCGATTCGCTGGCCGAGACCCGCCGCAACATCGAGTCCTACCAGCGCACGGTCGCCGACCGGGAGGCGCCGGCCACCCGGGCCGCCGGAAGCTAGCCGGAGATGGCTCCCAGGGCGGTACTTGTCGGCCTACCGGGTTCGGGCAAGTCGACCATCGGCCGTCGGTTGGCCAAGGCGCTCGGGGTGGGTCTGCTCGATACCGATACGGCCATCGAGCAGCAGACCGGGCGCACCATCGCCGACATCTTCGCCACCGACGGCGAACAGGAGTTCCGGCGCATCGAGGAAGAGGTGATACGCGCGGCGCTCGAGGAGCACGACGGTGTGCTGTCGCTGGGCGGTGGCGCGGTCACCAGCCCGGGGGTGTGCGCGGCGCTGGCCGGACACACGGTCGTCTATCTCGAGATCAGTGCCGCCGAAGGCGTGCGCCGCACCGGTGGCAACACCGTCCGGCCGCTGTTGGCCGGTCCCGACCGCGCCGAAAAGTTCCGTGAGCTGATGTCCAAACGCATTCCGTTGTACCGCCGGGTCGCGACGATCCGGGTGGACACCAACCGCCGCAATCCCGGCGCGGTGGTCCGCTATATCGTGTCCCGGCTGCAGACCCAGGTAGAGGCAACCAAATGACAGACAACGCACCGGTCACCGTCGAGGTGGCCGTAGATCCGCCGTACCCCGTGGTGATCGGCACCGGGCTGCTCGACCAGCTGCAGCAGCTGCTGGCCGGACGGCACAAGGTCGCGATCCTGCACCAGCCGGTGCTGGCGCACACCGCGGAGGAAATGCGAGCTCGCTTGGCGGACAACGGGATCGACGCGCATCGCATCGAAATCCCGGACGCCGAGGCGGGTAAAGAGCTGCCGGTCGTGGGCTTCATCTGGGAAGTGTTGGGCCGCATCGGGATTGGCCGCAAGGATGCGCTGGTCAGCCTGGGTGGCGGGGCCGCCACCGACGTCGCCGGATTCGCGGCCGCCACCTGGCTGCGCGGCGTCTCGATCGTGCACGTGCCCACCACGCTGCTCGGCATGGTCGACGCCGCCGTCGGCGGCAAGACCGGCATCAACACCGACGCAGGCAAGAACCTGGTCGGCGCGTTCCACCAGCCGCTGGCTGTACTGGTCGATCTTTCGACGCTGAAAACGTTGCCGCACAACGAGATCATCGCGGGCATGGCCGAAGTGGTCAAAGCCGGCTTCATCGCTGACCCGGTAATCCTCGACCTCATCGAGGCCGACCCGGAAGCGGCGGTGGATCCCGAAGGCGACGTGCTGCCCGAACTTGTCCGCCGCGCGATCGCCGTCAAGGCCGAAGTGGTCGCGGCTGACGAGAAGGAATCCGAGCTGCGCGAAATCCTGAACTACGGGCACACTTTGGCCCACGCGATCGAACGCCGCGAGCGATACCAGTGGCGCCACGGGGCCGCCGTTTCGGTGGGACTGGTGTTCGCCGCTGAGCTGGCCCGGCTCACCGGCCGCCTCGACGACGCGACCGCCGCACGCCACCGCGACATCCTGACGTCGCTGGGCCTGCCGGTGAGCTACGACCCGGACGCGCTGCCGCAGCTGCTGGAATACATGGCGGGAGACAAGAAAACCCGCGCCGGTGTGTTGCGATTCGTGGTCCTGGACGGACTGGCCAAGCCCGGCCGGCTGGTGGGACCGGACCCGGGTCTGCTGGTCACGGCCTACGCGGGGGTGTGTGCCCCATGACGATCAACGTGATCAACGGCCCCAACCTGGGCCGGCTCGGCAAGCGGGAGCCCGCCGTCTACGGCAGCACCACGCATGACGACCTGGTCGCCCTGATCGAAGCCGAAGCCGCCCAACTCGGACTCGAAGTCGTTGTGCGGCAGAGCGACAGCGAAGCCGAACTCCTGGACTGGATTCACCGGGCCGCCGATGCGTCGGAACCGGTGATCCTCAACGCCGGCGGTCTGACGCACACGTCGGTGGCCCTGCGCGACGCCTGCGCGGAGTTGAGTGCACCCCTGATCGAGGTGCACATCTCCAACGTGCATGCGCGCGAGGAGTTTCGGCACCACTCCTACCTCAGCCCCGTGGCGACCGGGGTGATCGTGGGCCTGGGTGTGCAGGGCTACTTGCTCGCCCTGCGCTACCTGGCAGCGACGTAGCTACTTCTTGTCCGGCTTGTCGAGGTTGATTACCTCGGTCTTGGCGTCACTGTTATCGCCGGTACGGATGACCTCGGTCTTGTCCTCGTGACCGTGGCTGCCGGTGCGGATGACCTCGGTCTTGGAGTCTTCGCCGTGGTCGCCGGTGCGGATGACCTCAGTGGGAGCGTCGTGCTCGCGCTCGACGGTGGCCACCGACGACGTCCGCTCCTCGGTCTGGGCGCCGGACGTCCGGATCTCCCCGGTGGGACTGTCGTCGGCGCGCACCGCGGAGAACACATCGGTGTCGGCGCTGCGATCACGGTTCGGGTCGTGGTCGGGCTTCTCCAGCGGGGGAGCGTTACGGTCGACGCGCCAGCGTCCGACGGCCACCCCGACGATCGCGAACAAGAACACGATCAGCGCGGTGAATGCCGCAAAAGTAGTTAGCTCGTTGAGCAAACCGCCGGTGTAGATGCCCTTGTAGAAGAGGGCGATGATCCAGGCCACCAGCCCGCTGACCACACCGGCCACCAAACCGCCGAGCAACCAGACCATGGCCAGGTCCTCGCGGCGGTCGGGGTCCGGATTGGCCTTCGCGTCGGCCCGGCCGTCGAAATAGCCCCATATCGCGGCACAGATTACGAATATCGTCAGCAGCACTATGCTGATCAGCGCCGACTGTGTCTGCCACGCGTTGATCAGCGCCCCTTGAAACAGGCGAAGAACGACCATCCCGGCGGCAAAGATCAATCCACGCAGCATCCACTTGTTCATGGGCAAACAGCGTAGCGAGTACGGTCAAGGGTCGTGACACATTCCCAGCGCCGACACAACCTGAAAACCAAAATCAGTGCCGCCGGACTAGACGCGATGCTGGTCACGGACTTGATAAATGTGCGGTATCTATCCGGCTTCAGCGGGTCCAACGGCGCGTTGCTGGTGTTTGCTGACGACCGCGAGGCCGTGCTGGCCACCGATGGTCGCTACCGCACCCAGGCCGCGCAGCAGGCACCCGATCTCGAGGTCGCCATCGAGCGCGCAGTCGGGCGCTCACTGGCTGCGCGGGCAGGACAGGACGGCGTCGGAAAGCTGGGCTACGAAAGCCACGTGGTCACCGTTGACGGCCTGGACGCGCTGGCCGGCGAGCTGGACGGCTGCAACACCGAATTGGTGCGGGCGTCCGGGACGGTGGAGACGCTGCGCGAGATCAAAGACGCCGGTGAGCTGGCGCTGTTGCGCCTGGCCTGTGAAGCGGCCGACGCCGCGCTGGCCGACCTGGTGGAGCGCGGTGGTCTGCGGCCGGGCCGCACCGAGCGCGAGGTAAGCCGCGAGCTCGAAGGTCTGATGCTCGACCACGGCGCCGACGCCATCTCGTTCGAGACGATTGTGGCGGCCGGGCCGAATTCGGCCATCCCGCATCACCGGCCCACCGACGCGGTGCTGGCGTCGGGCGACTTCGTCAAGATCGACTTCGGCGCGCTGGTCGCCGGCTATCACTCGGACATGACCCGCACCTTTGTGCTGGGCAGCGCCGCCGACTGGCAGCTGGAGATCTATGAGCTGGTCGCCGAGGCCCAACGCGCGGGCCGGGAGGCGCTGCGCCCCGGCATCGAGCTGCGCGAGGTGGACGGCGCCGCGCGGCGGATGATCGCCGACGCGGGTTACGGCGACCACTTCGGCCACGGGCTAGGACACGGAGTCGGGCTGCAGATACACGAAGCGCCGGGCATCGGGGCGACATCCGCCGGGACACTACTTGCGGGATCGGTGGTGACCGTGGAGCCCGGCGTCTACCTACCCGGCCGCGGCGGGGTTCGCATCGAGGACACTCTGGTGGTGCCGAGCGACATCGCGCACCACCCCGAACACGCTCCGGAACTGTTGACGCGGTATCCCAAGGAACTCGCCATCCTGTAGCGGAAGTCGGGTTTCGGCAACCCCGGACCTACGGGGCGCCCTGCCCTCCGGAGCCGCCGACGCCGCCGCTGCCGCCCACGTAGCCGGAGGGGGCTGTTCCTGCGCCGCCCGTGTCGCCGGCGCTGCCGGGGTTGCCCGACGAGCCCGTCCCTCCGGCGCCACCGGTGCCTCCCGTCCCCCCGGGTCCGCCGGGAGCGAGGAGGTAGCCGTGAAAGTCGTAACCGCCGATGCCGCCCTGCCCGCCGGCACCGCCGGTGCCTCCGGTGCCTCCGGCGCCGGCCTGGGTGCCGTCGTGGGCGCCGCCTTTGCCTCCGGTGCCTCCGATGCCGCCGGCACCGCCGACGCCGCCGGCGCCGGTTTGCGCACCCAAGTTCAAACCCCCGTACCCGCCCGGCCCGCCGTCTCCGCCGTCCCCGCCGGTGTGGCCGTTCGCGCCGATCAAGCCGTTGCCGCCGGTGCCGCCTTGGCCGCCGGTGCCGCCTTGGCCGCCAATCCCGGCTGCGTTGCTGAGGAAGGAGGTAGAGCCGCCGAAGCCGCCGGTCCCGCCCTGCCCTCCGCGGCCGGGAAGCCCGGGGGTCGGCGCTCCATCGGTACCGCCCGTCCCGGCCGGGCCGGCCGCACCGCCGTTGCCGCCGTGGCCGCCGATGCCGCCGGTTCCAGCGTTGTTGCCGCCGTTGTCAGAGCCGCCGGTGCCGCCCAGGCCGCCTGCGCCGCCTTGGCCGCCGTCGCCGCCGGGGCCGCCGGTTGCGCCGGGGACGGCGGTGCCACCCGCACCACCGGCGCCGCCTGCGCCGCCCTGGCCGCCGGCGCCACCGGTACCACCGCCGGGGCCCGTACCGCCACCAAAGCCGTCACCGCCCCCACCGCCTTTGCCGCCGGCCCCGGCGGTGTGACCGCCGACGGTGGTGGCACCGCCCTGACCGCCGACCCCGCCGTTACCGCCGGCACCGCCGGCTCCGGCAGAGCCGCCTTGGCCGCCGGTGCCGACGGCGCCGCCAAAGCCGCCCAGGCCGCCCCAGCCGCCGGAACCTCCGGGGCCGGCGTTGTTGGTGCCGTCGTCGGCGAGGCCGGCAGTGCCAGCGCCGCCGTGCCCGCCCGGACCGCCGTCGCCACCGCTGCCGTTCGTGGCGAAGATGCCGGCATTGCCACCCAATCCTCCACGCCCGCCGGCACCGCCGTCGCCACCAGGGCCGCCATCGCCACCAGGGCCGCCGTGACCCCCGGCGCCGCCAAAAGCGGGCACTAGGCTGTTGCTGGGACCGCCGGCCCCGCCGGCACCGCCGGCACCGCCCGTGCCGTTGACGACGACGCTGCCTCCGCCAGCTCCACCCGCTCCGCCGTGCCCGCCGCTGCCGTATAACAGCTGCGCACCGGCGCCGCCGGCGCCGCCGTCCCCGCCCGAGCCGACCGCGCCTGTCGCAGAGGTCAGGCCCGCACCGCCCGCTCCGCCATCACCGCCCCGTCCGGCGATGAGCCCCCCGGCCCCGCCGGCGCCGCCGTTCCCGCCGTTCGGGGAAGAGACGCTTGCCGCGTTCCCGCCGGCGCCGCCGTTGCCGCCGTTGCCGATCAGGCCGCCCGACCCGCCCGGCCCGCCCGCTCCGCCGACCCCACCCGCTCCGCCGTTGCCGCCGTTGCCAATCAGGCCGCCCGACCCGCCTCGACCACCGACGCCGCCGGGCGCAGCCGATCCACCGTCGCCGCCGTGGCCGATCAGCCAGCCGCCATCGGTCCCGGGTGCTCCGGTGCCCGGCGCGCCATCATCGCCGTTGCCCACCAGTGGACGCCCGGTCAGGATCTTTACCAGCGAGAACTTCCCAAGAAGGTCTAAAACGGACTCGTTGGCCGCCTCGGCGGTCGCATACTCGCCTGCGGCGGCGTTCAACCCCTGGCTGAACTGCTCCTGTAGCAGCGCCATGCGCACGCTGAGCGCCTGATATTCCCGGCCGTAGGCGCCGAACAACGCGGCGACGGAGGTCGACACCTCGTCCTGGCCCGCGGCAAGTACCTCGGTGGTCGAGGCCAGCGCCCTGGCATTGGCTGCCGCCAGCTGCGATCCGAGGTCACCGAGGTCCGTGAACGCTGCCGCGATGGCCGCTGGCGCGGCAATGACGTATGACGACATCTCATCCCCGTTCTCGGGTCGGTCTGTGCTGACGGCGCCACTGCGCGGTGTTCTCGCTGATCGCCGTCGTGAGAATCGTCACTCGTGTCGAACGGGGCGGTCTAAGTGGTGCGCTACGCATATTTCATGCGGTTTCGGTGCGGTGCTGGTGGGGGTTTGAAGCTCGGCCCCGCACTGCCGCGCTCGCATACGGTGAAATCCAACTGAGCCGGAGGGGCTTTGGGCCGGCTAGCCAATGGCACAGTCGGTGCCTTTGTCGCCGGTGTTTGGTGCGGGCAACCATTACAGCGACACGGCACGCGCGTCTAAACCACGATTGGGTCGAGTTGCAATTTTCGAGGGGATCATTGATCGCCGACGTGCACCCCCCGATGGGGTGCGGGGGCCGAATGCTGCGCCGCGGGGGGTGGGGCCTGCAGATACCTGTATGGCGGGCATTGAAGCAACATGCCGGTACACTCCTTAAGGGCTTCGTAGTGACGCTGGAGCCCGGCATCTATTACCCGGCCGCGACGGTGTCCGCGTCGAGGACACAGTGGTGGTGGTCTCGGAGACACCAGCCGCCTCGCTCAGCGCCGGACCGGATTTGTTGACCCGGTTCCCGCAGGAACTGGCCATTGTGTAGGAGATTTAGAGGACGTGGCGAGCACTGCTGACTTCAAGAACGGACTTGTCCTGGTCATCGACGGCCAGCTGTGGACCATTACCGAGTTCCAGCACGTCAAACCCGGCAAGGGTCCCGCCTTCGTGCGGACCAAGCTGAAGAACGTGCTCTCCGGCAAGGTCGTCGACAAGACCTATAACGCCGGCGTCAAGGTCGACACCGCCACCGTCGACCGCCGCGACACCACCTACCTCTACCGTGACGGCTCCGACTTCGTCTTCATGGACAGCCAGGACTACGAACAGCACCCGCTGCCGGAGTCACTCGTCGGCGACGCCGCCCGGTTCCTGCTGGAGGGCCTGCCCGTGCAGGTGGCGTTCCACAACGGCGCGCCGCTCTACATCGAGCTGCCGGTGTCCGTCGAACTCGTGGTGTCCCACACCGAGCCCGGGTTGCAGGGCGACCGGTCCAGCGCGGGAACCAAGCCGGCCACTGTGGAAACCGGTGCGGAGATCCAGGTGCCGTTGTTCATCAACACCGGCGACAAGCTCAAGGTGGACACCCGCGACGGCAGCTACCTGGGGCGGGTCAACACCTGACCATGCAGGATGAACACGCGGCTAAACGGGCTGAGCGGCCGTCGCGACCGGCGCGACCATTCAAAGGCCGGCATCTGGCGCGCAAGGGCGCGGTCGATGTGCTGTTCGAGGCCGAGGCACGCGGCCTGAGTCCACTTGAGATGGTCGACATGCGCAACGCGTTGGCGCAGTCGAATTCCGACGTGTCCCCGCTGCTTCCGTACGCTGCGGTCGTCGCTCGCGGTGTCGCCGAGCACGCGGCACACGTCGACGAGCTGATCACCTCGCACCTGCAGTCCTGGACATTGGACCGCCTGCCCGCGGTGGACCGCGCGATCCTGCGGGTCGCCGTGTGGGAGTTGCTCTACGCCGACGACGTACCGGAGCCGGTCGCCGTCGATGAGGCTGTGGAGCTGGCCAAGGAACTGTCCACCGATGATTCCCCGGGCTTCATCAACGGCGTGCTGGGTCAGGTGATGCTGGTGACACCGCAAATCCGCGCGGCCGCTCGGGCCGTGCGCGGAGGTGCCTCATGACCCGGCTGGAACTGCGTGTCGTCATGGCCGTCGTGGCCGCGGTGACGGTCGTCGTGGGAGCTGTGGTCAGCGCCGCCTTCGGCTGGACGATCGTCGCCTCGGTGCTGGCGATCTTCGGGCTTGGCGTGGGTGCCGCGGTTTATCACACGGTCGAACGTCTGATCCTGGCCCGCCGCATCAGTACCGTGCGCACCGCCGCCAAGCCGCTGCAGCCGCTGCTGCCGGTCATGGCAGCGATCATGGGCCTGACCCAGGGCGTGGTGCGTTCGCTCGGTGACGTCACCGACCTGCCCGGCAAGCGGTTCGAGCTTCCGCAACTGCCGCTGTTCAAGTGGATGGAAAACCCGCTGAGCAAAGGCAATCGACAGATCATCGACAGCGACGACGAGTTCGAGGGCTGATTCCTCGGTGAGGTCGCGGCCGTCAAAATAACCGATCGAAATGATCGCGCTTTGCGCGCGGGCGCGACAGAATGGCCGTTGGTTACCAACGGAAAGCTGTCGACAGTGAAGTCAATGAGATCCGCGGTCGTGCTGATCGCCGCCTGGATGGCGGTGGCAGCTGTTGCGCCGGCCACGGCGCACGCCGACGGCTTCGACTTCTTCCAGACGCCGTCGGGAAACATCGGCTGCGCCCTGGGCCTGGTGGACGGCTCCGCGCTTGCCCAGTGCGAGATCAGCGATTACACCTATGCGGTGCCGGCGCGCCCGTCGCCCTGCATGGGCGCGTTCGGGGATCGGCTCAGCTTGCGCCAGGGCAACGCGGCCAAGATGAGCTGCCACAGCGATACTGTCCGGGGCACCGGATACCCGGTGCTGCAGTACGGCCAGACCCGCTCACTCAACTCGATAACCTGCGAGAGCCGGCAGTCCGGCATCACATGTACTGACGACGCTTCGGGCCATTCTTTCCAACTCTCCCGCGATACCTACGAGCTGAACTGACGCTCGAGAACAGGTGACGACATGAATCGTGACAGTGCCCGCACCCGACGGCTCCGCGTCTCCGCTCTTGCGGCGGTGGCCAATCCGTCGTACACGCGCGTCGACACCTGGAACCTGCTCGACGACGCCTGCCGTCACCTCGCCGAGGTGGATTTGGCCGGCCTCGACAAAACCCACGACCTGGCCAAGGTAAAGCGGCTGATGGACCGCATCGCGGCCTACGAGCGGTATTGGCTGTACCCCGGCGCGGCGAACCTCGCCACCTTCCGCGCGCACCTGGAAAGCCTGTCCACGGTCCGCCTTGCCGAGGAGGTGTCCCAGGCCGTGCGGCTGCTGTCTGAATACGGCGATCGCACAGCGCTTTTCGACCTCTCGGCACCGCTGGCCGACCAGGAACTGGTGGCTCAGGCTAAACAGCAGCAGTTCTACACCGTGCTGCTAGCCGACGACTCCCCGTGCACGGCCCCCGACTGCCTGGCCGAAGCGCTGCGCGCGCTGCGCACCGCGTCCGACGACATTCAGTTCGAGGTGTTGTTGGCCCCCAGCGTCGAGGACGCCATCACCGCGGTGGCCCTCAACGGCGAAATCCAGGCCGCGATCATCCGCCATGACCTCCCACTGCGATCGCGGGACCGGGTGCCGCTGATGAACACGTTGCTGGGCGCCAACGACGACACCTCGGTGTCCGACCGCGCGCACGACTGGGTCGAATGCGGCGAGTGGATCCGCGAACTGCGGCCCCACATCGACCTTTACCTGCTCACCGACGAGTCGATCGCCGCGGGCAACGACGACGAGCCTGATGTCTACGACCGCACCTTCTACCGGCTCAACGACGTCACCGACCTGCACAGCACCGTGATCGCGGGACTTCGCAACCGGTTCTCCACACCGTTTTTCGACGCGTTGCGGGCGTATGCGTCGGCGCCGGTCGGTCAGTTCCACGCGTTGCCCGTCGCGCGCGGCGCCAGCATCTTCAACTCGAAGTCGTTGCAGGACATGGGCGAGTTCTACGGCCGCAACATATTTATGGCCGAAACATCAACCACCTCAGGTGGATTGGACTCACTGCTGGACCCGCACGGCAACATCAAGAAGGCGATGGACAAGGCCGCGGTCACCTGGAACGCCAACCACACCTACTTCGTCACCAACGGCACCTCCACCGCCAACAAGATTGTGGTGCAGTCGTTGACGCGGCCGGGTGACATCGTGCTGATCGACCGGAACTGCCACAAATCCCACCACTACGGCCTGGTACTGGCCGGCGCGTATCCCCGGTACCTGGAGTCCTACGCGCTGCCGGAGTTCGCCATCTACGGGGCGGTGCCGCTGAGCACCATCAAGAAGGCGCTGCTCGATCTCGAAGAGGCCGGGCACCTGGACAAGGTCCGCATGCTGCTGCTGACCAACTGCATCTTCGACGGTGTCGTCTACAACCCGCGGCGGGTGATGGAAGAGGTGCTGGCGATCAAGCCCGACATCGTCTTCCTCTGGGACGAGGCGTGGTACGCGTTCGCCACCGCCGTGCCCTGGGCCCGGCAGCGCACCGCGATGGTGTCGGCCGAGCGGCTCGAGCAGATGCTCGCGTCGCCGGAATACGCGGAGGAATACCGCAATTGGCAGGCGTCCATGGAAGGGGTGCCCCGTTCGGAGTGGGTGAACCACCGCCTGCTGCCCGATCCCGCGAAGGCCAGGGTGCGGGTATATGCCACGCACTCCACCCACAAATCGCTGTCCGCGTTCCGGCAGGCCTCGATGATCCACGTGCGCGACCAGGACTTCAACGCCCTGGCCCGGGACGCGTTCGGCGAGGCGTTCTTGACGCACACGTCGACGTCGCCGAACCAGCAACTGCTGGCGTCGCTGGACCTGGCCCGCCGCCAGGTCGACATCGAAGGCTTCCAACTGGTGCGGCAGACCTACGACATGGCCCTGGTATTTCGGCACCGGGTCCGCAAGGACCGCCTGATCAGCAAGTGGTTCCGCATCCTCGACGAGTCCGATCTGGTGCCCGAGGAGTATCGCCAAGCCTCCCATGTCAGCTCCTACCGCGAAGTCAGGCAGGGCGCACTCGATGAGTGGAACGAGGCGTGGCGTTCGGATCAGTTCGTGCTGGACCCGACGCGGGTCACGCTATTCCTGGGCAAGACCGGGATGAACGGCTACGACTTCCGCGAGAAGATCTTGATGGACCGCTTCGGCATTCAGATCAACAAGACGTCGATCAACAGCGTGCTACTGATCTTCACCATCGGCGTCACCTGGTCGAGCGTTCACCATCTGCTGGATGTACTGCGCAGGGTGGCAACCGATTTCGATCGCACGCAAGCCGCAGCCAGCGCCGCCGACTGGAAACTGCACGAGCGCCGCGTCGAGGAGATCACCGAGGATCTCCCGCACCTGCCCGACTTCAGCCAGTTCGACGTGGCCTTCCGGCCCGACGAGGGCAGCGTCTACGGCGACACCCGCTCGGCGTTCTACGCGGGCTACGAGGAGAAGGACCGCGAATACGTGTTGATCGGCACGGCGGGACGTCGCATCGCCGAGGGAAAGACGTTGGTTTCCACCACTTTTGTGGTGCCGTATCCGCCGGGCTTCCCGGTGCTGGTGCCGGGTCAGGTGGTGTCCAAGGAGATCGTGTACTTCCTGGCCCAGCTCGACGTCAAGGAGATCCACGGCTACAACCACGAGCTCGGTCTTTCGGTGTTCACCCAGGAGGCGCTGGCCCGTATGGAAGCGGCCCGCGAAGCGGTCACCCGCGCCACCAAGGTGTCCGCGAACGGGTCCTCCGAGCCCGCCCGGGCGCCCGAAGCGCCGATGCTGGCCAACGAGCACGCCGTCCAGGTGAATTAGCGGCGGCCCCCGCACCCGCCGAATGTGCGGCCAGCTTCACGCTCGGCGCCGAATGTGCGGCCAGCTTCACGCTCGGCGCTGGTGGCGGGCGGGAGCGCTCAGTGCATGATCTTGGCGTAGATCAGGCTGTCGTGCGGGTCGGTCCCCATCATGGGGTAAACCGCGTGCCGGCGTAGCCGTCCTTCCAGGACGAACCCCGCGCGCTGCAGCAGTCGCGCCGACCGCGAGTTGTCGACATGGCAGGTCGCCCATACGCGGAACACGCTGGGGTCGGCTGCCAACTCGTCGAGCACCAGCTTGATCGCTTCCGCCATGTAGCCCATGTCCCACCAGCGACGGCCGAGGCAGTAGCCGACCTCGACGGAGTGGCTCACCGGACGACGGCAGCTGATCAGGCCGACGATATCGCCGGTGTTGCGCAACGCGATCACCCAGTTCCGATCGTTCTTCGTCGAGATGAGCTGCTCGATGAGCACCCGGCGGGTCTCGACCGCATCCGGGTGGGCGGTCCACAGCAGGAACCGCGTGACTTCGGGATCGCCGGACACGCTTTCGAATATCTCGTCGGCGTCCTCGACGACGGCCGGGCGCAGCAGCAGCCGGGGCCCTTCCAGATGCGTCGGCGGCCGGCTGTAGGAGTAACCGCTCACAGCAGGCCGAGAGCGCGATAGGTGTGGCGAACGAAGTTCGGCTGCGCGGTACGCAGCCGGGCCATTACCGGGTTGCCCGCGACGGCGGCGGCGGCGTTGGCGGTTATGTCGGGGCAGTACTGAATGAGGTACAGCAGAATGAGGCCCGCGCCCGGGTCGGCCTGCCACCACGTTCCGTACGCGCCGGGCCAGCCGAATGTCCCGACGCCGCCCGGTCCGAACAACGGCGTGGACTTGACGGGATCGGTCACCACCGACAGGTTCAGCCCGAACCCCCGGCCCACCCAGTACGGCGCCCCTAGAAAATTGTGGCGTTTGTGGTCGTCCGTCAATTGGTCGGTACGCATCAGCCGCGCCGAGTCCTGCGACAGCACCTGCACGCCGTCGATTGAACCGTCGCCCAGCAGCATCCGCGCAAAGCGCAGGTAGTCGTCTGCCGTCGACCACAACCCGCCTCCGGCGTTGCAGAACGACGGTGGCTTGACGTGCGGCGGCCCCATCACGTCGTGCTGTAGGCGGTCGTGCTCGTCATGGCGGTACATGGTCGCCGCCCGCGGTCGAGACTGGGGCGTGACGAAGAATCCGGTGTCCGGCATCCCCACCGGACCCAGCACCCGATCGTCGAACACCTCGTACAGCGGCTTGCCGTCGATGCGGGACGCGATCACGCCTAACACATCGGTGGAGTGGCTGTAGGTCATCTTCTCGCCGGGCTGGTGAACGAGGGGGAGCGCGGCCAGCTCGGACAGCCAGACATCCGAGCCCTGGTTGAACGGCAGCCGTAGGTAGGCCCGCGCGATCGGCCCGGTCACCGAGAAGCCGTAGGCCAGACCGCTGGTGTGGGTGAGCAGATCTTCGATCACGATGGGGCGCCGGGCGGGGTGGGTGCGGTCCAGCTCGCCATGCGGGTCGTCGAGCACCCGCAGGTTCGCCAGCTCCGGCACCCACCGGGCGATCGGATCGTGCAGCGCGAGTTTCCCTTCGTCGACCATGCTCATGATCACCGCTACGGTGACGGGCTTGGTCATCGATGCGATACGAAACAGGGTGTCGCGCTGCATCGGCAGCTTCGCGTCGACGTCGCGGTAGCCGATCTCGTTGACCTGCAACATTTCTCCGTGCTGCCAGACGACGGTGACCGCGCCCGAGAGCAGCCCCGCGTCGCAGACCTCACGGATGGTTGCCTGATTGCCGTCGAGCTTCACCGGGATGAGGTTAGCCGGTCGAAGTAATCGTGCTCGAGGTGGGATCGCCGCTGCGCGAGTATGAAATCTGTATGAACTCCGGCAAAGAACGGAGCGGCTCGCGGCGGGCATGGCGGCTCGGCGACAGTTACTTCCGCGAATCGGTTTGCAGGGCAGCAGCCTCGTGTTAATGTCGCGCTCTCCGGCAAAAGCAATCTGGGGAACGTGCTGCGAGGGCGGCGGCGTGCGGTAGACCGCATTGTCGTTGCTGGTGAACCAGGGTGCGGGTGTGCAGTCACCGAGATCCGCGACCATTGGCCGGGGGCCGGATAACGGGCCTCGTTCAAACCGTACGACGAAGGTAACGAGCCGCTGGTCATCACCACCGGTTGGATAACTCAGCAAAGGCTGGCCATGAATGGCTTGATGTCACAAGCGCAAATCTCCCACCGACGTGTCTCCCGTCGACCCTCGACTCCGGTTGTTGCGATCGTGTTCGCAGCAGCGCTTGTCGCGGCGATCGCCGGATGTGGACACAAATCCTCCACTGCGACCTCCCAGACTTCAGGTTCATCGGGAACCTCTGCTGCGACGTCGTCCGGGGCGACCTCCGGAGCATCTGGAACTTCCGCCGCCGCGTCGCCGGAAGCGCAGCAGCTCCTCAAGGACGCCTCCAAGGCGACCACCGCGTTGCACTCCCTGCACGTCAACCTGCAGACCGCCGATATCACCACCTTGCCGATGGAAGCGGTCAACGCCGACGTCACCAATCAGCCGGAAGGCAACGGCCAGGCCGTCGGTGACGCCATGATCAGGCTGCAGCCCAAGACCCCGGCGGTGCCCAAGCAGTTCATCGTCACCAACAAGACCATGTACACCAAGAACGAGTCCGGGGCCTACACGTCGGTCGGGCCGGCCGACAAGATCTATGACCCGGGTGTCGTTTTGGACAAGGACAAGGGCATCGGTGCGGTGATCGGCAAGGTCGCGAACCCGCAGGCCGGCGGCAGTGAAACCATCGACGGCGTCGCCACCACCAAGGTGACGGGGACCATCGACCCGGCGATCATCGACCCGCTGGTGCCGCAGATCGGCAAGGACGCGAAGGGCCCGCTCCCGGTGACCCTGTACATCGCCGACGTCAAGGCGCCAGGTGCGCCCGGAACGCCGCCGAGCGCCTACCTGGTTCGAATGGTGATCGACAAGGACCAGGGCCACGTCACGATCACGCTGTCCAACTGGGGAGCGCCGGTTACCATCCCGAACCCGGCCGGGTAGCGGCGGATCAGGAACCGGCCCGGACGTGCGGCATGGCGACAAGGCATGCGCGCCGGGTCGGTTCACCTCCGCGTCTCGGCTCGATCGGCGTCGGAGCCGGCCTTGCTACGGGCCGGGGGATTCTGGTCACGCTTCAGTCGGGTGAGCGTGCTTGGGGCAGTGACGGTTTGGTGATCGGTACACCCTTTGAGAATCCGCCGAGAATCCTTTGAGGTCGCGCTCCGACGATTGGGCCAGCTCGCCGGGCTTGCCGGCGCGCAGCCGACATCACCCCGACGAATCTGCAGGAGCACGAATGACCAACGACCTCCCTGAAGTTCAGGAGCGCGGCCCGGGTCCACACCTCGGGCCGCCGCCGGGTGGGCCTCCCGTGCTGCCGGATGTGTGGGTGTACAACGGGCGCGCCTACGACCTGAGTGACTGGATATCCAAGCATCCGGGCGGCGCCTTCTTCATCGGGCGCACCAAGAACCGTGACATCACTGCGATCATCGCCTCCTATCATCGCGACCCGGCCGTCGTGGAGCGGATCCTGGAAAGCAGGTACTCGCTCGGCCGTGAGGCGAAGCCGCGCGATATTCACCCCAAGCACAACGCTCCGCCTTTCCTGTTCAAGGACGACTTCAACAGCTGGCGCGACACTCCGAAATACCGCTTCGACAACAAAGACGACCTGATGCATCGGGTCAAGGCGCGGCTGACCGAACCCGCGCTGGCCGCCCGGATCAAGTGGATGGACCGGCTTTTCAACATCGTGGTCGCCATGCTGGCCGTCGCCTACTTCGCCGTTCAGGGTGTGCGACTTGTCGAACCGGCGTGGATGCCGCTGTGGGCCTTCGTGATTGCGATGGTGCTACTGCGCAGCTCGCTGGTGGGGTACGGTCACTACGCGTTGCACCGGGCCCAGCGCGGACTGAATCGGGTGTTCTCGAACACCTTCGATCTGAACTACATCGCGCTGGCCCTGGTGGTCGCCGACGGGCACACGCTGCTGCACCATCCCTACACCCAGAGCGACGTGGACATCAAGAAGAACGTGTTCACCATGATGATGCGGCTGCCGCGGCTGTATCGCGTTCCGGTGCATACCCTGCACAAGTTCGGCCACCTGGTCACCGGTATGGCCATCCGGATTGCCGACGTGTGGAACATGACGCGCAAAGTCGGTGTGCAGGAAGGGTACGGAAGCTGGCGCAACGCGTTGCCGCACTTCCTCGGCTCGTCGGGGGTGCGTCTGCTGCTGGTGACGGAGATGGTCATCTTCCTTGCGGCCGGCGATTTCTGGGCCTGGGCACTGCAATTCGTGGCGACGTTGTGGGTCAGCACGTTCCTGGTCGTGGCCAGCCACGAGTTCGAGGACGACGATTCCGATGACGCAGCCGGGCCGGATTGGGGAGTCGATCAGGTCGAGCACGCCAACGACCTTATGGTGATCGGAAACCGCTATGTCGACTGCTTCCTGTCGGCGGGGCTCAGTTCGCACCGCGTCCATCACGTACTGCCTTTCCAGCGCAGTGGATTCGCCAACATCGTCACCGAGGATGTGTTGCGCGAAGAAGCGGCGAAGTCCGGTGTCGAGTGGCTACCCGCGAAGAGTTTCCTCACCGACCGGCTGCCCAAGCTGTGCCGCACCTATCTTTTGTCGCCGTCGCGTGTTGCCCGCGAAAACCGCTGGGGTGTGGTGCGCGAGCACCTGTCGCCCGCGGCCTTCAAAGAGAGTGCCCAGTACGTGGCCGCCGGATTCGTTGGAATCGGGTCGGTATGAGCACCGCAGCCGAGAGCGGCATCGTGTCGCCGCGTGCAGAGCAGTCCGCAATCGATCTGACCCAGTTGCCACCCGCTCCACCGACAACGGTGGCGGTCATCGAGGGCATCGCGACTGGTGGCCCGCAGCGTGAAGTGGAGCAGACTTCCGCCGCCGGCCGGGTCGCCGAGCTTTTCGTCGATCCCGAACAGCGGGAACGAATTCCGCGGCTATACCAGAAGACGCGAATCGACACCCGCCGCATGGCGGTCGACCCGCTCAATCCTGATTTCGACGAATTCCGGCGCAATCCCGGGACCATCCGGGACCGGATGAACCTCTTCTTCGAGAACGCGGTGCCACTGGCGGTCGACACGGCCAGGCGTGCACTGGCCGGCCTCCCGTACGGCGCCGACGAGATCGGTCTGCTGGTGTTTGTCACCAGCACCGGGTTCATCGCGCCGGGAGTGGATGTCGCGGTCGTCAAGGAGCTGGGGTTGTCCCGCTCGGTGTCGCGCGTGGTGGTCAACTTCATGGGGTGCGCGGCCGCGATGAACGCGATCCGTACCGCCGCTACCTATGTACGCGCTCATCCGAGCATGAAGGCGTTGGTGGTGTGCATCGAATTGTGCTCGGTGAACGCCGTTTTCGCTGACGACATCAACGACGTCGTCATTCACAGCCTGTTCGGCGACGGTTGCGGTGCGCTGGTGATCGGCGCCAGCCAGGTTCAGCAGCCGCTGCCGGTCGGCAGTGTGGTGATCCGCAGCAGCTTCACCCAGCTGCTCGACGACGCCGAAGACGGCATCGTGCTCGGCGTCAACCACAACGGCATCACCTGCGAGCTCTCCGAGAATCTGCCCGACTACATCTACCGCGGAGTCGAACCGGTGGTCGCGGAGGTGTTGCGGGACAACGGCTTGGCGAAATCCGACATCGATCTGTGGGCCGTTCATCCGGGTGGGCCGAAGATCATCGAGCAGTCCGTGCGATCGCTGGGGATTCCGGCTGACTGTGCGGCCCAGAGTTGGGATGTGCTGGCCCGGTTCGGCAACATGCTGAGTGTGTCGCTGATCTTCGTGCTGGAAACGATGGTGCGGCAACAGGAATCGGCCAAACCCATTTCGACGGGCATCGCCTTCGCGTTCGCGCCGGGGGTTACCGTCGAGGGCATCCTCTTCGACATCGTCCGGCGGTGACTGAGATGACCCGTGTCTTGTACCGCTCGTTGATGAGCGACAACCTGCGTTGGGACGCACTGCGGTTGCGCGAGGGCGACATCATCATCTCGACGCCGTCGAAGTGTGGGATGACCTGGATGCAGCGGCTGGTGTCGCTGCTCGTCTTCGACGGGCCGGACCTGCCGGGGCCGCTGTCGACGGTGTCGCCCTGGTTCGACCAGACCATCCGGCCGCTCGATGAGGTGGTCGCGGTTCTGGAGGCTCAGACCCATCGCCGGTTCATGAAGACGCACACCCCACTGGACGGGCTGATCCTCGACGACCGGGTGACCTACATCTGTGTTGGACGCGATCCGCGCGACGCGGCGGTGTCGATGTTGTTCCAAACCGCCAATATGGATCGGGACCGGATGCGCGTGCTGCACGATGCCGCCGTACCCGCGCAGCACCGGCATGGACCGCCCGGCCCCGCACCCGCCCACGAGCCCGCTGAACGCGGCCCTGTCGAGGAGTTCCGCGACTGGATGGAAGGTCCTGCGCACCCGCCCCCGGGTGTCGGTTTCGCGCCGCCGAGGGGAATCGGAACGCTCGCCAACATTCTCGACCAGTTCGGCAAGAGCTGGGAGCGCCGGCATCTGCCCAACGTCGCGTTGTTCCACTACGCGGATCTCCAGCAGGACCTGGTCGGTGAACTGGTCCGGCTCGGCGCTGTCCTCGGTCTCGATGTCAGTGACGATCGGGCGCGCGAGTTGGCCCGGTACGCGTCATTGGATGAGATGCGCTCGCGAGCGGCCGACGTCGCGCCGAACACCACCGACGGCATCTGGCACAGCAACGAGCGGTTTTTCCGCAACGGGGGCTGTGGGGAGTGGCAACACTATTTCGGTCCCGCCGAGTACCGGCGTTACAACGACCGCATCAACCAGCTCGCCCCGCCGGATCTGTTGGCCTGGGCGCATGAGGGTCGTCGCGGGCGCGAAACCGCAGCCACTGGCGTTTTTTGTTGAGCGGTTCCATCGCGGCGTTGCCGCGAGATTCGTGCGGCAGGGCGAAAACTGGAATGCTTCCAAATGGCATTTTGGCGATTTTGTAAAGCAATTTGTCAGGTTCGGTATTTCTGATAACTTTCGTATAACGAAATAATTTCATATCCATAACGCATCGGCGTGACTTTCCGAAAGGTCTCTACGCTGAGCTGATCTCGCGATTACGGGCGTTGGATTGATGCGTGGACGCCGTTATTTCGTGCGCGAAAAAAAATACCGGAATTAAATGCATTGCGCGGGCGCTTTGGAGGACAGTCGATGTCATATGTCGTGGTGATGCCCGAGGTGATGGTGGCGGCGGCCGCGCAGGCAGCCGATATCGGTTCCACGATCAACGCGGTCAATGCGGCCGCCGCGCGCTCAACCACTGCGGTGTTGGCCGCGGGCGCCGATGAGGTGTCGCGGGCCATCGCGGCGCTGTTCGGGTCGCACGGGCAGGCCTATCAAGCGATCAGCATCCAGGCGGCGGCGGTGCACGAGCAATTCGTGCAGGCGCTCCATGCGAGCGGAAACGCTTATGCGGCAGCCGAATCGGCCAATGTCGCTCAGCAACTCCTCGACGCGATCAACGGGCCCACCCGGCTGCTCCTGGGCCGTCCCCTGATCGGCAATGGCACCGACGGCGCGGCAGGGACCGGAGCCGACGGCGGGGCCGGCGGTCTGTTGTACGGCAACGGCGGGGCCGGTGGATCGGGCGCGGCAGGTCAAAAGGGCGGCAACGGTGGTGCCGCGGGGCTGATAGGCAATGGTGGGGCGGGCGGGGTTGGCGGGGCAGGTGCCAATGGCCCGACCGGCGTGGCAGGCGGCGCGGGCGGTAACGGTGGTGCCGGCGGATGGCTCTCGGGCAACGGCGGTGCGGGCGGCGCCGGCGGCTTAGGGGGTAACGCTTCGAGTCTGACGGGAGCCGGCGGGACCGGTGGTGCCGGTGGAACCGGGGGGGCCGCCGGGTTATTTGGTGACGGCGGTGTTGGGGCGTCCGGCGGGGCCGGTGGCGCCGGTCACACCACAACCGGTAGTGGCGCCGGGGGCGCCGGTGGCGCTGCTGGGGCAGGTGGGGCTGGTGGTCGCGGGGGTCAGTTGTTTGGCGATGGTGGGGCCGGCGGGCAGGGCGGACAGGGCGGCCAAGGGGGCACCGGACGCTCCGGCGGCGCTGGGGGTATCGGTGGCGCCGGTGGGGCAGGGGGCCAAGGCGCGGACCTGTGGGGCGATGGTGGGGCCGGGGGGCAAGGCGGGCAAGGTGGGCAAGGCGGAGCCAGTGGGACCTCCCTCGCCGAAGCCGGTCGCAGCGGGATCGGTGGTGACGGCGCAGCCGGTGGTGCGGCTGGACTGTGGGGGAGCGGTGGGGCCGGCGGGCTCGGCGGGGCCGGCGGTGCGGGTGCCGCCGGAACCAACGGCTCGGATTCGGGCGCGAACGGTAGCTCTGCGGGCGCTGGCAGCGTAGGTGGCGCCGGCGGGGTTGGGGGCCGTGGCGGGATGCTGTACGGAAACGGTGGGGCCGGCGGACACGGCGGGGCCGGCGGGACCGGCGGCGACGGCGGTAACGGCGTGGACTTCCCCGGGGCTAAAAGCGTCGGCGGGTCCGGTGGCAGGGGCGGCAGCGGCGGTTCCGGCGGTGCCGGTGGGTCCGGTGGTCAGGGCGGGGCACTCTACGGCCACGGCGGGGCGGGCGGATTCGGCGGGGCCGCCGGAGCCGGCGGTAACGGCGGGACGGGTGGGGATGGGACCGGCGGCTTTGCCGGCGGGGAGTCCGGTGCCGGGGGCGCTGGCGGCGGCGGTGGCGCGGGCGGCAACGGCGGTGTCGCGCAATTCATCGGTAATGGTGGCGCCGCCGGCAGCGGCGGCGCCGGTGCCGCTGGCGGGGCCAGCGGGGCGGGCGGCAGCAGCGTTATTGACCCCGCGCCAGGCCGCCACGGCAGGATTGGCGGCGCGGGCGGGTCCGGTGGTGTCGGCGGGTCCGGTGGTCACGGTGGGGTGTTGTTCGGCCAGGGCGGAGCTGGTGGGTCCGGTGGTACCGGCGGAGCCGGCGGAGATGGCGGGGCAGGGGGGCTGGGCAGCGGGGGTAAAGCCGGCGGCGAGGGCGGCGCCGGGGGCGCTGCCGGCCGCGGCGGTGCAGGCGGCAATGGCGGTATCGCCGGATACATCGGTGATGGTGGCGCCGGCGGGCTCGGCGGGGACGGCGCCGTGGGTGGGCCGGGCGGTGCGGGCGGCAACGGCGTCCGCGATGGATCTGGCGGCGATGGCAGCGGCGGCGGCTCCGGCGGCTCCGGCGGGGCCGGCGGGACATTGATCGGTAACGGCGGCGCCGGTGGCGCCGGCGGGAACGGTGGGAAGGGCGGGCCCCTCGGGACCGGCCCGGGTGAGCCGGCCGGCGTTTCCGGCGGTGACGGGGGCGACGGTGGGGCCGGTGGTGCCGCCGGCAGCGCCGGGCTGTTCTACGGCAACGGAGGTGCCGGTGGGTCCGGCGGCACCGGCGGAGGCGGTGGGAACAACGGCGTCGGTGCCACCAGCGACGGCGGCGACGGCGGTGCCAGTGGCAACGGCGGCAACGCACAACTGATCGGCAATGGCGGGTCCGGTGGCGCGGGCGGGTCCGGCGGGGCCGGCAACAGCGGCGGGACGGACGGGGTCGATGAGGCCGGCGGGCTTGGCGGCAACGGTGGGTCGCTGTTCGGCACCGCTGGTTTAGCCGGCTTACCCGGTTAAATCGTGCCGCAGTGCGCGCACGTACCAGAACGTCATCTCGACCTCGGCGCCGTCCATCTCGCGGGTCAGCGTGACCTGATCGGCCGAGTCGATGTCCCAACCGGCGCCGCCGAGGACGTCATGGAGGGTCTGTTCCGAGACCGACGGGCGCGGCCACTCCTGGCTGGGCTGGCTGGCGTCGGAGAAGCAGCTGATCAACAAGGTCGCGCCGGGCCGGGTGGCGCGATGCACCGCGGCGGCGTAGCTGCGTTTGCCGTCGTCGTCCAGGCAGTGGAACATCCCGCTGTCGATGACGGTGTCGAACCGGTCGGAGTAGCCGTCGAGCCTGGTGGAGTCGGCCGCCGCGAACCGGATCTCGACGCCGGCGTCGTGGGCGCGCCGCTCGGCGGTGATCAGCGCCGTCGGGGAGATGTCCAGACCCATCACGTGGTAGCCCTGCTGAGCCAGGTAGATTGCGTTGTCACCGAGCCCGCAGCCGATGTCGAGCACATCGCCATGCACCCAACCGGCGTTGTGCCAGGCGACGACGTTCTCCTTGGGCGCCTTGGTATCCCACGGTGGCGTGTGCACCGGGGGGAGGCCCTCACCCGGGCTCTCGCCGCGGTAGAGGGCGTCGAAATCGATATGTGGGGTGGAACTGGAAGAGCTCATTTCCGCCATGGTAAGCCTGTGCGGGCTGGGGGGCACTCTCGCGCGTGTTGAGAGTGCCTTCAGCGCGGTCATTTTCGCGCCGAGGCGCACACCAGACCCAACCGAGGCTGGGAGGCGAAGCTTCTGAAGCGACGAAATTGGTTGCGGCGCATCCCGTAGCCGAACGCGGCCCGCCACCCGGCCGGCTGATGTAGCGTTGATTCGCAAGGGGTTTCGCTGTCGGTTCGCGCGTCATGAGCGGTGCCGCTAAGCTCCCCCTGACCAAGGTGCGTTACAGGGAGCAACGAGCCATGGATTTCGGGAGCTATCCGCCGGAGGTCAACTCGGGCCGTATGTATGCCGGTGCCGGGTCAGGACCGTTCTTGGCCGCGGCCGAGGCGTGGGCTGCGCTTGCCGCCGGACTGCAAGCGGTGGCGAATTCTTACCAATCGGCGGTATCGGCATTGACCGCTGGTCCCTGGTTAGGGCCGTCGTCGGAGTCGATGAGCGCTGCGGCCGCGTCGTATGTGCTGTGGTTGCGAGTCACCGCCGCACAGGCCGAAGAAACCTCCGCTCAGGCCAAGGCCGCCGCAGCTGCCTACCAGGCTGCGTTTTCGGCGACCGTTCCGCCGCCGATGGTGGCGGCCAACCGCAGTCTGCTGATGACGCTGGTCGCGACCAACGTGTTCGGAATAAACACCCAGGCGATCGCGGCCACCGAAGCACAGTACGCGGAGATGTGGGCCCAGGACGCAGCGGCGATGTACGGCTACGCAGCCTCATCAGCCGCGGCGACTGCGCTGACGCCGTTCAACCCACCCCCGCCGACGACTAACCCAGACAGCTTGGCCAACCAAGCCGCCGCCGAGGCCATCGGCGTCGTACCGAACACGGTCCAGCAAGCCTTTACCGCGGTGCCCAGTGCGCTGCAGAGCGCGGCGGCCCCGGCAGCGGCCGCGGACGACCCATTGTTCCTGCTGTCTCTGCTGGCCGATCTGTCCGCCCTTACCTTCGGCGTATCGGCGGGAATCGCTACCCTCGGTGTCGGCGTGCCTGCCGGTGTGCTCGGGGTGGTGAATCTTCCGGTGGCCGTTTACAGCACCCTGGTGGGTCTACACAGCGACGAGATCCTCAGCGACCTGGATAATGTGGAGCCCTTTCCGGGCTCGGAGATCGCGCCTGTGGAGCCGTTGCCGGCGGGCGCGGTGCCGCCGCCGAGGTTGTCCGCCGGTCTGGGTGAGGCGAACGCCGTCGGGGCGTTATCCGTGCCGCCCGCGTGGACCATTGCCACCCCTGCCGTACGCCCCGTCGCGTACACGCTGCCGGCGCTAACTGGGGCCAGTGGGACTCAGCTCAACGTCACCGCCGCACCGGCAGCCAGCTCGGGTAGCACGCCGGCGCAGATGGCACTGGCGGGCATGGCCGGAGGCGCCATGGCCGGAGCCGTCGGCACCGGCCGGCGGGGCGGCAGCCAGGGTAAGAAGGCACAGGCGCCCGCTCGGGCCAGAACTGCGGCGACCGCCGGCGACGACGCGGCACCCGGCGAAAACGGCGAGGCGCCCAGCGACAAGCCTCGGGCTGTGGTCACCGGAGTTGCGGCCGAGCTACGTGAATTCAGCAAGCTCCGCGACGAGGGGATTTTGACTGACGAGGAATACACCGAGCAGAAGAACCGCCTGCTTGGTCGCTGAGATCCCCCGTCGGGCGAACGCAACAGTCATCGAGAAGAGGTACGTGTAGCAGTGGATTTCGGGATTTATCCGCCGGAGATCAACTCCGGGCGGATCTATGCCGGTCCAGGCGCGGGCCCGATGCTGGCCGCTGCACAAGCCTGGCAGCGTGTGGCGGATGAGCTGTACACGACGATCAGCGGATATCAGTCGGCGGTGTCCGAACTTACCGAAGGGGCTTGGTCGGGTCCGTCGTCTGTGGCGATGAGCGCAGCGGCCGGGTCGTATGTGGAATGGCTGGGCGTTACCGCTGCGCGGGCGGAGCAGACCGCCGCCCAAGCATGGACCGCGTCCGCCGCCTACGAGGCGGCGTTCGCATCCACAGTGCCGCCACCGGAGATCGCCGCCAACCGCAGCCTGCTGGCGGTGCTGGTGGCGACGAACTTTTTGGGACAGAACACGCCGGCGATCGCGGCCACCGAGGCGCTTTACGCCGAGATGTGGGCGCAGGACAGCCTGGCGATGTACAACTACGCAGCGTCGTCGGCAGCCGCGTCGGTGCTGACTCCCTTTACCCCTCCGCACCAGCACACCGACCCGGGCGCGGCGGTCGGCCAAGCCGCCGCGATCAGTCAAATCGACATCCTCGCTCGGGCAGCGCAAGATGCCATGTCGGTTGTGCCGCAGGCATTGTCAGCGATGGCGGTACCGGCCGAGTTGGAAAGCGTGCTGCTCTTACTCGATCTCTTTTTCATTGCGCCAATCGACGCAGCGGCCCTTTTCGCGCTTATACCGGCAGACGCGCTTGGTACATTCGGCGATTTTCCGCTCGCCGGGTTGATGGCTGTTTCCGGTACCGATGACGATGAGACTGTCAGCGACTGGGACGGGGTAGAGCCCTTGTTTGGGACCGAACCGGCACCGGTAGAGCCGTTTGTGGCGCCCGTTGCGAACCTGCCGACTGTAGGCATTTCCACGGCGACGATGTCAGCGGCCTTCGGCGCGGCGAACACGGTCGGGGGATTGAGGGTGCCGCCGAGCTGGACCCAAATCGCCCCTGCCGCAGCCGAAGTACGCCCGACCGCACTGGTCACACCGCTGACGAGTGCGAACACGGCAGCGGGGCCTGCGGCAGAGTTCAACGAGGCGAACACGTTGAATCAGATGGGAATCGGCGCCATGGCCGGGCAACCGATGGTGGGCCCACCTGCCGCCGCGGGTGGTGGGCAGAAGAACACCGCTGCGGCGCAGCTCATTGGCCGCAACGAGGATGCGCCGGCTGAGGAGGTCGAGGTAATGCCAGCGCCACGGACCGTCATGACCGGCGTCGCCGCCGCGATCCGCGATATCGCCGCACAGCGCGCCGCTGGACTGCTGAGCGAACAGGAATACACCGAGCAGAAGAAGGTCCTGCTCGACATCTCGTTCGGCCAGTAGATCAGACGGCGATCGACAAGGCGATGCCGTCCATCCCGGCCCGCGCCGGCTGAGCGCCTCGCGTACCCGGGGTCAGACCGTGTTAGGCTGCCCCCGCAAGCCGACATCCTTTAACGATCCGTCCGGAGAGGCGGAGAAGGAGGTCAAGATCTCGCATGGGTGCTAACGATCCGCGGGAATTGATGTCAGCGGCCGATGTCGGTCGCACCATTTCCCGTATGGCGCACCAGATCATCGAAAAGACCGCGCTGGACAATCCTGATTCCAACCGGGTGGTGCTGCTCGGAATTCCGACACGCGGAGTGACGCTGGCCAGCCGCCTAGCCGCCAACATCGCCGAATACAGCGGCGTGGACGTCGGCCACGGCTCGCTGGACATCACGCTCTACCGCGACGACCTGATGATCAAACCGCCGCGTCCGCTGGAAGCCACCTCGATCCCGGCCGGAGGCATCGACGACGCGCTGGTGATCCTCGTCGACGACGTGCTGTACTCCGGACGCTCCACCCGCTCCGCCCTTGACGCGCTGCGTGACGTGGGCCGGCCGCGGGCCGTGCAGCTGGCCGTACTTGTCGACCGCGGCCACCGCGAACTACCGATACGTGCCGACTATGTCGGCAAGAACGTGCCCACCTCACGTAACGAAAGCGTGCACGTGCAACTCAAGGAAGACGACGGACGAGACGGCGTGGTGATCACCCGATGACCCCAAGACATCTGCTGGCCGCGGGCGACCTGAGCCGCGACGAAGCCACCGCGATCCTCGACGACGCCGACCGCTTCGCCCAGGCGCTGGTCGGCAGGGACGTCAAGAAGCTGCCGACGCTGCGCGGCCGCACCGTGGTCACGATGTTCTACGAGAACTCCACCCGCACGCGGGTGTCGTTCGAGGTGGCCGGCAAGTGGATGAGCGCCGACGTGGTCAACGTCAGCGCATCCGGATCGTCGGTGGGCAAAGGAGAGTCGCTGCGCGACACCGCGCTCACGCTGCGGGCCGCCGGCGCCGACGCGCTGATCATCCGGCACCCCGCATCGGGGGCCGCGCACCTGCTCGCCGACTGGACCCGCGTCGCCGACGGGTCTCCATCGGTGATCAACGCCGGGGACGGCACGCACGAGCACCCCACCCAGGCGTTACTGGACGCGTTGACCATCCGCCAGCGCCTCGGCGGGATCGAGGGCCGGCGCATCGTGATCGTCGGCGACATCCTGCACAGCCGGGTCGCGCGTTCCAATGTGATGCTGCTGGACACGCTGGGCGCCGAGGTCGTGCTGGTGGCTCCGCCGACGCTGCTGCCGCGCGGCGTCGAGGGATGGCCGGTCACCGTCTCCAACGACTTCGACGCCGAACTTCCCGCCGCGGACGCAGTCCTGATGCTGCGGGTGCAGGCCGAGCGGATGAACGGCGGCTTCTTCCCGTCGGTGCGGGAGTACTCGACGCTCTACGGTTTGTCCGCCCGGCGCCAGGCGCTGCTGCCCGATCACGCCGTGGTGCTGCACCCGGGGCCGATGCTGCGCGGCATGGAGATCTCTTCGTCGGTGGCTGACTCGTCGCAATCCGCTGTGCTGCAACAGGTTTCCAACGGAGTGCACGTGCGGATGGCGGTGCTGTTCCACGTGCTGGTCGGGGCGGAGGAAGTCGCGGCATGAGTGTGCTGATCCGGGGTGTCCGGTTGTACGGCGAAGGAGACCCGGTCGACGTCCTGGTCGATGACGGTCAGATCGCGGACATCGGTGCCGGGCTCGACATTCCCGACACTGCAGATGTCATCGACGCCACCGGCCAGGTGCTGTTGCCCGGCTTCGTCGACCTGCACACCCACCTGCGTGAACCCGGCCGGGAATACGCCGAAGACATCGAAACCGGTTCGGCGGCAGCGGCTCTGGGCGGTTACACCGCGGTGTTCGCGATGGCGAACACCAACCCGGTGGCCGACAGCCCGGTGGTGACCGACCATGTGTGGCACCGCGGTCGCCAGATCGGCCTTGTCGACGTCCATCCCGTCGGTGCGGTCACCGTCGGATTGGCCGGCGTCGAGCTGACCGAGATGGGCATGATGCACGCCGGCGCCGCGCAGGTGCGGATGTTCTCCGATGACGGCATCTGCGTGCACGATCCGCTGGTGATGCGCCGGGCGCTGGAATACGCCACCGGCCTGGGCGTGCTGATCGCCCAGCACGCCGAGGAACCCCGGCTCACCGTCGGCGCGGTCGCGCACGAAGGGCCTACCGCCGCCCGCCTCGGACTCGCCGGATGGCCCAGGGCCGCCGAAGAATCCATCGTGGCCCGCGACGCCCTGCTGGCCCGTGATGCCGGTGCCCGGGTGCACATCTGCCACGCTTCCACCGCGGGCACCGTGGAGATCGTGAAATGGGCCAAGGAACAAGGCATTTCGATCACCGCTGAGGTCACACCGCACCACCTGCTGCTCGATGACGCCCGGCTGGTCAGCTACGACGGGCGTAACCGGGTCAACCCGCCGCTGCGTGAGGCCTCCGACGCGCAGGCGCTTCGCCAGGCGCTGGCCGACGGGGTCATCGATTGTGTGGCGACCGATCACGCGCCGCACGCCGAGCACGAGAAGTGTGTGGAGTTCGCCGCCGCCCGCCCGGGCATGCTGGGACTGCAGACCGCGCTGTCGGTGGTGGTGCAGACGATGGTGCAGCCCGGATTGCTCACCTGGCGCGATGTCGCGCGGGTGATGAGTGAGAATCCGGCGCGCATCGTCGGGCTGCCTGACCACGGCCGTCCCCTCGAAGTGGGCGAGCCGGCGAATCTGACCGTCGTCGATCCCGAGGGCAGCTGGACCGTCGCCGGCTCCGACCTGGCCAGCCGCTCGGACAACACTCCCTACGAGTCGATGACGCTGCCGGCCACGGTGACGGCGACAATGCTGCGCGGCAAGATCACCGCCCGGGACGGGAAGAGTCCCGCATGAATTCAGGCACCCTGGTGGGTTCGCTGATCTTCGCGGCGGTGCTGGTGGTGGTGCTGGCGGTGGCGATCCATCTGATGATGCGAGGCTGGCGGCGACGGGCCGAAGCCCAGGTCGAGCTGATCGGCGAGCTGCCCCGCCTGCCCGACGCGGTCGGCGCCCCGGCGGTCACCACCCAGGGCCTGTATGTCGGCACTACGTTGTCGCCAGCCTGGAACGACCGGGTCGCGGTGGGTGATCTGGGTTACCGGAGTAAGGCGATCCTGATCCGCTATCCCGAGGGGATTCTGGTGGAACGCATTCGTGCGCAACCCATTTGGATTCCGGCGGAGTCCATCACGGTTATCCGCACCGAGCGCGGAGTCGCCGGAAAGGTCGCGGCCCGCAACGGGATCCTGGCGATCCGCTGGCGCCTGCCGTCGGGCACCGAGATCGACACCGGGTTCCGGGCGGACAACCGGGACGAGTACGTGCATTGGATAGAGGAGGATGCCGCGTGAGGAGTGGCGCAGATGAGTAAAGCTCTGCTGGTGCTCGAAGACGGCCGCGTCTTCACCGGCACCACATTCGGGGCGATCGGCCAGACGCTGGGCGAAGCCGTGTTCAGCACCGGCATGTCGGGCTACCAGGAAACCCTGACCGACCCCAGCTACCACCGCCAGATCGTGGTGGCCACCGCCCCGCAGATCGGCAACACCGGGTGGAACGACGAGGACGCCGAAAGTCGCGGCGACAAGATCTGGGTGGCCGGCTACGCGGTGCGCGACCCGTCGCCGCGCGCCTCCAACTGGCGCGCCACCAGCACGCTGGAGGCCGAACTGGTCCGCCAGCGCATCGTCGGCATCGCCGGAATCGACACCCGGGCGGTGGTGCGCCACCTGCGCAGCCGCGGCTCGATGAAGGCGGGTGTCTTCTCCGGCGCAGCGCTGGCCGACCCCGAGCAGCTGGTCGAACGCGTCCGCGGACAGCAGCCGATGCTGGGCGCCGACCTGGCCGGCGAGGTCAGCACACCGGAGACATACATCGTCGAACCCGAAGTCCCACAGCGCTTCACCGTGGCCGCGCTCGACCTCGGCATCAAGACCAACACGCCGCGCAACTTCGCCCGCCGCGGCATCCGCAGCCATGTGCTGCCGAGTTCGGCAACCTTCGACCAGATCGCCGCGATCAAGCCGGACGGGGTGTTCCTGTCCAACGGGCCGGGCGACCCGGCCACCGCCGACCACACCGTCGCGCTCACCCGCGAGGTACTCGGTGCCGGGATACCGCTGTTCGGAATCTGTTTCGGGAACCAGATCCTGGGCCGCGCGCTCGGCTTGTCGACCTACAAGATGGTGTTCGGCCACCGGGGCATCAACATCCCGGTCATCGACCATGCCACCGGGCGGGTCGCCGTGACCTCCCAGAATCACGGCTTCGCACTGGAGGGGGAGGCCGGCCAGACGTTCGACACCCCGTTCGGCGCGGCGCAGGTCAGTCATACCTGTGCCAACGACGGGGTGGTCGAAGGAGTCAGACTCGTTGACGGGCGCGCCTTTTCGGTGCAGTACCACCCGGAGGCCGCGGCCGGACCGCACGATGCGGAATACCTGTTCGACCAGTTCATCGACCTCATGGAAGGGAACCGCTAGTGCCGCGCCGCACTGACCTCAACCACGTGCTGGTGATCGGCTCCGGGCCGATCGTCATCGGCCAGGCCTGCGAGTTCGACTACTCCGGCACCCAGGCCTGCCGGGTGTTGCGAGCCGAGGGGCTGCAGGTCAGCCTGGTCAACTCCAACCCGGCAACCATCATGACGGACCCGGAGTTCGCCGATCACACCTATGTCGAGCCCATCACGCCCGCATTCGTCGAGCGGGTGATGGCCCAGCAGGCCGAGCGTGGCAACAAGATCGACGCACTGTTGGCCACCCTGGGCGGCCAGACCGCCCTGAACACCGCGGTCGCGCTCTACGAGAACGGGGCGCTGGAGCGCTACGGGATCGAGCTCATCGGCGCCGACTTCGAGGCCATTCAGCGCGGCGAGGACCGGCAGAAGTTCAAGGACATCGTCGCCAAGGTCGGTGGCGAATCTGCCCGCAGCCGAGTCTGTTTCACGATGGAAGAAGTGCGTGAGACGGTCGAGGAGGTCGGTCTGCCGGTCGTGGTGCGGCCCAGTTTCACCATGGGTGGGCTGGGTTCGGGCATGGCGCGGTCGGTCGAGGAGGTCGACCGGATGGCCGGCGCCGGGCTGGCCGCCAGCCCCAGCGCCAACGTGCTCATCGAGGAATCGATCTACGGTTGGAAGGAATTCGAACTCGAGTTGATGCGCGACGGCCACGACAACGTGGTGGTGGTGTGCTCGATCGAGAACGTGGACCCCATGGGCGTGCACACCGGTGACTCGGTCACCGTGGCGCCCGCGATGACGCTGACCGACCGCGAATACCAGCGGATGCGGGATCTGGGCATCGCGATTCTGCGCGAAGTCGGCGTCGACACCGGCGGCTGCAACATCCAGTTCGCGGTCAACCCCAAAGACGGCCGGCTCATCGTCATCGAGATGAACCCGCGGGTCTCGCGATCGAGCGCGCTGGCGTCCAAGGCCACCGGATTCCCGATCGCCAAGATCGCCGCCAAACTGGCCATCGGCTACACCCTCGACGAGATCGTCAACGACATCACCAAGGAAACCCCGGCCTGCTTCGAGCCGACGCTCGACTACGTCGTGGTCAAGGCGCCGCGCTTCGCCTTCGAGAAGTTCCCCGGTGCCGACGACACGCTGACCACCACCATGAAGTCGGTCGGTGAGGCGATGTCGTTGGGCCGCAACTTCGTCGAGGCGCTCGGCAAGGTGATGCGCTCGCTGGAAACCACCCGTGCGGGATTCTGGACGAAACCGGACGCCGAAGGTCAACTCGACGACGTGCTGACCCGGCTGCAGACTCCCACCGAGGGCAGGCTCTACGACATCGAACTGGCGCTGCGGCTGGGCGGGTCGGTGGAACAGGTGGCCCAGGCCAGCGGCGTCGACCCGTGGTTCGTCGCCCAGATCGACGAACTGGTGGCGCTGCGAGCCGAACTCGTCGACGCCCCCGTCCTCGATGCCGAGCTGCTGCGCCACGCCAAGCATTGCGGGCTGTCCGACCGCCAGATTGCGGCTCTGCGACCGGAATTGGCGGGCGAGAACGGGGTGCGGTCGCTACGTGAGCGGCTGGGCATCCACCCCGTCTACAAAACCGTGGACACCTGTGCGGCCGAGTTCGAAGCCAGGACGCCGTATCACTACAGCAGCTACGAACTCGACCCTGCCGCCGAGACCGAGGTGGCCCCGCAGACCGAGCGGCCCAAGGTGCTGATTCTGGGTTCCGGGCCCAACCGCATCGGACAGGGCATCGAGTTCGACTACAGCTGCGTGCACGCGGCAACCACGTTGAGCCAGGCCGGTTTTGAGACGGTGATGGTCAACTGCAACCCGGAGACGGTGTCCACCGACTACGACACCGCCGACCGGTTGTACTTCGAGCCGCTGACGTTCGAGGACGTGCTCGAGGTCTACCACGCCGAGGAACAGTCCGGCACTGGCGGACCGGGCGTGGTCGGGGTCATCGTGCAGCTGGGCGGCCAGACCCCTCTCGGTCTGGCGCAACGGCTCGCTGATGCCGGGGTGCCCATCGTCGGCACCCCGCCGGAAGCCATCGACCTGGCCGAGGACCGCGGCGCCTTCGGTGACGTGCTGAACTCGGCCGGTCTGCCCGCGCCCAAGTACGGCACGGCAACCACATTCGAGCAGGCCCGCCGCATCGCCGCCGACATCGGATACCCGGTGCTGGTGCGGCCCTCCTACGTGCTCGGCGGTCGCGGCATGGAGATCGTCTACGACGAGGAGACCCTCAAGGGCTACATCACCCGGGCCACCGAACTGTCCCCGGAACATCCGGTGCTCGTCGACCGCTTCCTCGAGGACGCGGTCGAGATCGACGTCGACGCGCTGTGCGACGGCACCGAGGTCTACATCGGCGGCATCATGGAGCACATCGAGGAGGCCGGAATCCACTCCGGGGACTCGGCGTGCGCGCTCCCGCCGGTGACGCTGGGCCGCAGCGATATCGAGAAGGTGCGCAAGGCCACCGAGGCCATCGCGCACGGTATCGGTGTGGTCGGCCTGCTCAACGTGCAGTACGCCCTCAAGGACGACGTGCTCTACGTGCTGGAAGCCAATCCGAGAGCGAGCCGTACCGTTCCCTTCGTGTCCAAGGCCACCGCGATCCCGCTGGCCAAAGCCTGCGCACGAGTCATGTTGGGCGCCAGCATTTCTAAGCTTCGTGAAGAGGGATTGCTGGCCGAGTCCGGAGACGGCGCGAGTGTTCCGCCGGACGCCCCGATCGCGGTCAAGGAAGCGGTGCTGCCATTCCACCGGTTCCGGCGCGCCGACGGTGCCGCGATCGACTCGCTGCTCGGCCCTGAGATGAAGTCCACCGGCGAGGTGATGGGCATCGACCGGGACTTCGGCAGCGCCTTCGCCAAGAGCCAGACGGCCGCCTACGGCTCATTGCCCGACCAGGGCACGGTGTTCGTCTCGGTTGCCAACCGGGACAAGCGATCTCTGGTGTTTCCGGTGAAACGGCTGGCGGACTTGGGTTTTCGGGTGCTGGCCACCGAGGGGACGGCAGAGATGCTGCGGCGCAACGGGATTCCCTGCGACGAGGTGCGAAAGCACTTCGAGGCGCCGCAGGAAGGCCGTCCGGCTATGTCGGCGGTCGACGCCATCCGGGCCGGTGAGGTCGACATGGTGATCAACACGCCCTACGGCAACTCGGGTCCCCGGGTGGACGGCTATGAGATCCGGTCGGTGGCGGTGGCCGTCAACATCCCGTGCATCACCACGGTGCAGGGCGCCTCGGCCGCCGTGCAGGGGATCGAAGCCGGGATCCGCGGCGACATCGACGTGCAATCACTGCAGGAACTGCATCGCGCCATCGGTACCAGAAGGTGACCGGTTTCGGGGCGCGGCTGGCGCAGGCGCGGTCGAGTCGCGGACCGCTGTGCCTGGGCATCGACCCGCATCCCGAGCTGTTGCGGGCCTGGGAGCTGCCGGTCACTGCCGAGGGCCTCGCCGCGTTCTGCGACGTCTGCGTCGAGGCCTACGCGGGCTTCGCGATGGTGAAGCCCCAAGTCGCGTTCTTCGAGGCGTACGGGTCGGCCGGTTTCGCGGTGCTCGAGCGCACCACCGCCGCGCTGCGTTCCAACGGTGTGCTGGTGCTGGCCGACGCCAAGCGCGGCGACATCGGGTCGACCATGGCGGCCTATGCGACTGCATGGGCCGGCGACTCGCCGCTGGCCGCCGACGCGGTGACGGCGTCGCCCTATCTGGGGTTCGGCTCGCTGCGGCCGTTGCTGGAAGTCGCCGCGGCACACGACCGCGGAGTGTTCGTGCTGGCGGCAACCTCCAACCCCGAGGGCCCGACGGTGCAGCGCGCCGATGCCGGTGGACGCACGGTGGCGCAGCTGATCGTGGACCACGTGGCGTCGGCTAATAAGGGGGCCAGCCCGGGTTCCGTCGGCGTGGTCGTCGGCGCCACGGTGCTGCAGGCCCCCGATCTGAGCGAACTGGGCGGCCCGGTGCTGGTGCCCGGCGTGGGGGCCCAGGGCGGGCGTGCCGAGGCGCTGGCCGGCCTGGGCGGGGCGCCGTTGAGCCAGCTGTGGCCCGCGGTGTCGCGCGAGGTGCTGAGGGCCGGGCCCGGCGTGGCCGAGTTGCGTGCCGCCGGTGAACGCATGCTCGACGCTGTCGGCTACCTGAACGGGAGCTGACGGCGCGACACGCGCGACGCGCCGCGCAAATGCGTGATCCGCGGCACTGTGACCTGCGGGTGTCTGCTGCCGTCGCCACCTCGGGAGCTCCCGGTCGACCGGCGGGCCTCGCCGGAAACCAATAATTCGCAGGTGAAGGCGCTTTTTCGGGATCGCAGCGGCGCCGTAGGCACCCGTCGCGCGCCGTTTCAGGACCGTTCGCCGACGTTGCTGGGTGGATCGCCGCGCGGGCGCGCCAGGTGCCTCCCTGCCTCGCCACGCTGGACAAATGACCCGGAAACCGGGGGGTCGGGTTAGATTTCGTCAGGAAGCGTGGGTACGGTCGTCTGCGCTGGCTGGAGTACCCGGCCAAGACAAGAAACGATCGATAGTTATCGACGAGAGACGGAGGAATCGTGGCCCTTCCCCAGTTGACCGACGAGCAGCGCGCTGCCGCGTTGGAGAAGGCTGCTGCCGCACGTCGAGCACGAGCTGAGCTCAAGGATCGGCTCAAGCGTGGCGGCACCAACCTCACCCAGGTGCTCAAGGACGCCGAGAGCGACGAAGTTCTCGGCAAGATGAAGGTCTCTGCGCTGCTGGAGGCGTTGCCGAAGGTGGGCAAGGTCAAGGCGCAGGAGATCATGACCGAGCTCGAGATCGCGCCGACCCGTCGCCTGCGCGGTCTGGGTGACCGCCAGCGCAAGGCTCTGCTGGAAAAGTTCGGCTCCTAGTCGGGCCCCCGACCCAGGAGCGCCGGTGAGCGCCGGCGGGGGACCGGAAGGTACGACGCCTGTTGGGAGAACAGTCGTACTGTCCGGTCCCTCCGCGGTCGGCAAGTCGACGGTGGTCCGGTGTCTGCGCGAGCAGATACCGAACCTGCACTTCAGCGTCTCGGCCACGACGCGAGCACCAAGGCCGGGGGAGGTCGACGGCGTCGACTATCACTTCGTCAGCCCCGCCCGATTCCAGCAGCTCATTGATCAGGGTGAACTGCTGGAATGGGCGGAAATCCACGGGGGATTGCACCGCTCGGGCACTCTGGCCGCACCGGTGCGTGCCGCTACGGCGGCCGGTTTTCCGGTACTGATCGAGGTCGATCTGGCCGGGGCCCGCGCGGTCAAGCAGGCGATGCCGGAAGCCCTCACCGTGTTTCTGGCCCCGCCCAGCTGGGCGGATCTGGAAGCCCGGCTGATCGGCCGGGGCACCGAAACACCCGACGTCATCCAGCGCCGGCTGGACACCGCCCGCATCGAATTGGCTGCACAAGGCGACTTCGACGTGGTGGTGGTGAACAGTCGATTAGAGTCTGCGTGCGCCGAATTGGTATCCTTGCTGGTGGGAACCGTCCCTGACTCCGTTTAGCGGGTCGCCGAAATTTCACAATCGATTTTTTCAACCGTTCAAAACCTTTGAACGCACTACGAACGTCCGAGCGCCAGGAGATTTTTTACGTGACCATTCCGCAGTCCGACACATCGTTGGCCGCCGTCGCAGCCGCAGATCAGTTCGATTCGTCGGCCGGTGTGGCGGGCGCCTACGACACCCCGCTGGGCATCACCAACCCGCCCATCGACGAGTTGCTGGACCGCGTCTCGAGCAAGTACGCGCTGGTGATCTACGCGGCCAAGCGGGCTCGCCAGATCAACGACTACTACAACCAGCTCGGCGAAGGCATCCTCGAGTACGTCGGCCCGTTGGTCGAGCCCGGTTTGCAGGAGAAGCCGCTTTCGATCGCGATGCGCGAAATCCACGCCGACCTGCTCGAACACACCGAGGGCGAGTAACAGGGTCTGGCGCGCCGTGGACAGTGAGCGCAGCAAGCGCGTCATCGTCGGCGTATCCGGCGGTATCGCGGCCTACAAGGCCTGCACTGTCGTCCGTCAGCTCGCTGAAGCCGGCCACCGCGTCCGGGTCATCCCCACCGACTCCGCGCTGAACTTCGTCGGAGCCGCCACTTTCGAGGCGCTGTCGGGCGAGCCGGTGCGCACCGGTGTCTTCCAGGACGTCCCCGAAGTGCCGCACGTCCGGCTCGGCCAGCAGGCCGATCTGGTGGTCGTCGCTCCGGCAACCGCGGATCTGCTGGCCCGAGCGGTCGCCGGCCGCGCTGACGACCTGCTGACCGGAACACTGCTCACCGCCCGCTGTCCGGTGATGTTCGCACCGGCCATGCACACCGAGATGTGGTTGCACCCCGCCACCGTCGACAACGTCGCGACTTTGCGGCGCCGCGGCGCGGTGGTGCTGGAACCCGCCTCGGGTCGTCTCACCGGCTCGGACAGCGGCGCGGGCCGGCTGCCCGAGGCCGAGGAGATCACCACGCTGGCCCACCTGTTGCTGGAGCGCCATGATGCGCTGCCGTATGACCTGGCGGGCTGCAAGATGCTGGTGACGGCCGGCGGTACCCGCGAGGCGATCGACCCGGTGCGCTTCATCGGCAACCGCAGCTCCGGCAAGCAGGGCTATGCCGTCGCGCGGGTGGCCGCACAGCGTGGCGCCGAGGTCACGCTCATCGCAGGGCACACCGCGGGGCTCATCGATCCGGCCGGGGTGAACGTGGTGCACGTCAGCTCCGCCGAACAGCTCGGCAGTGCGGTGTCCAAGCACGCCCCGGAGGCCAACGTGCTGGTGATGGCGGCGGCGGTGGCCGATTTCCGGCCGACCCAGGTTGCCACCGCAAAGATCAAAAAGAGTGACCAGGGCCCCCCGACCATCGAGCTGGTTCGCAACGACGACGTGCTGGCCGGCGCGGTGCAGGCCCGCTCACACGGTCAGCTGCCCAATATGCGGGCGATCGTCGGGTTTGCGGCCGAGACCGGTGACGCCAACGGCGACGTGCTGTTCCACGCCCGCGCCAAACTCCGGCGCAAGGGGTGCGACCTGCTGGTCGTCAACGCGGTCGGTGACGGCAGGGCTTTCGAGGTGGACAGCAACGACGGCTGGCTGCTGGCTGCCGATGGAACCGAATCGGCGCTGCAGCACGGGTCCAAGACGCTGATGGCGAGCCGTATCGTTGATGCGATCGCCACGTTCCTGCACGGGGACTTGCATGGGGACGGGGCCTCAGACAGATAACGTGTGCCGGGCAGCGTGGCCCGTCGGGAAGCCCCGAGAATTTGCAGACGGGCCGTCAGGTCCGGTTTGCTTGAAGGCATCGGAAAATAATTCGCCTAACTAACCGTTGGGCGGGCATGGACTGGAAGGACGTACCAGGGTGAGTGAGAAGGGTCGGCTATTTACCAGCGAGTCGGTGACCGAGGGGCATCCAGACAAGATCTGTGACGCGATCAGTGACTCGGTCCTCGACGCGCTGCTGGCGGGCGACCCGCGCTCACGTGTGGCGGTCGAGACGCTGGTGACCACCGGGCAGGTGCACGTGGTGGGGGAGGTGACGACCTCGGCGAAGGAGGCGTTCGCCGACATCACCAATACGGTGCGCGCCCGCATCCTCGACATCGGCTACGACTCGTCGGACAAGGGCTTCGACGGCGCGTCGTGCGGGGTCAACATCGGGATCGGCGCGCAGTCGCCGGATATCGCCCAGGGCGTTGACACCGCCCACGAGGCACGCGTCGAGGGCGCGGCGGACCCGCTGGACTCCCAGGGCGCCGGCGACCAGGGCCTGATGTTCGGCTATGCGATCAACGACACCCCGGAGCTGATGCCGCTGCCGATCGCGCTGGCGCACCGGCTGTCGCGGAAGCTGACCGAGGTTCGCAAGAACGGCACGCTGGACTATCTGCGGCCGGACGGCAAGACCCAGGTCACCATCGCCTACGAGGACAATGTCCCGGTGCGGCTGGACACCGTCGTCGTCTCCACCCAGCACGCCGACGGCATCGACCTGGAGAACACGCTGGACCCAGACATCCGCCGGCACGTGCTGCAGACCGTGCTCGAGGAACTGGCCCACGAAACCCTGGACTCGTCGTCGACACGCGTGCTGGTGAACCCGACCGGCAAGTTCGTCCTCGGCGGCCCGATGGGCGACGCCGGCCTGACCGGCCGCAAGATCATCGTCGACACCTACGGCGGCTGGGCCCGGCACGGTGGTGGCGCGTTCTCCGGCAAGGACCCGTCGAAGGTGGACCGCTCGGCTGCGTACGCGATGCGCTGGGTGGCCAAGAACGTCGTCGCCGCCGGGCTCGCGGAGCGCGTCGAGGTGCAGGTGGCCTACGCCATCGGCAAGGCCGCCCCGGTGGGCCTGTTCATCGAGACCTTCGGCACCGAGGCGGTCGACCCGGTCAAGATCGAGAAGATCATTCCGGAGGTGTTCGACCTGCGGCCCGGCGCGATCATCCGCGACCTGGACCTGCTGCGCCCCATTTACGCGCCGACCGCCGCGTACGGGCACTTCGGGCGGACCGACATCGAGTTGCCGTGGGAGCAGCTGAACAAGGTCGACGACCTCAAGCGCGCGATCTAGCGTTTCACCGGGAGCAGTCGCAAACTCGCACGAAACCCCTTCGGGTTCGTGCGAGTTTGCGTCTGCTGGGCAACTAACGGGGCGGTAGCGGGTGGTCCGGTTCCAGCCCGGCCAGGCCATCGATGCTGTGCTGATTGCGCCCGATCGTGCCGGCGTAGGCCTCGAGCGGCTGCTTGCCGTGATAGTTGTCGAGCACCGGCCGGTCATCGACGAGCTCGTAGTAGGGCACCGCGAACCCGCACGCGTCCGCGATCCGTTCCACGTCGACGACAATGGCCGCCCGAATGCCCGGCCGCAGTTCCCCGAAATGGCTTCGCACGCGAGCGAATTCGTCGTCGTCCGGGCGCAGCACCCGCCCGGTCCCGAACAGCCGCAGAATGCGTGAGTTGCGGGTGAACGAGCAGAACATCAGCGTGATGCGGCCGTTGTCCCGCAGGTGTGCGATGGTTTCCACGCCGCTGCCGAACAGGTCCAGATAGGCGACCGTGTGGTCGTCGAGCACCGCGAACGTATCGGCGTATCCCTTGGGCGACAGATTGATTCGGCCACCCTCAGACGGAGCGGTGGCGACGAAGAACATCGCCTGTTCGTCGATGAATGCCCGCAGCGAGTCGTCGATATGGGAGAACACTTTCGCCATGGCCAAAGCCTAGCGGCAGGCCGCTGGCAGCCGACGGCCTCGTCGAAACATAAACCAGGTACACCTCGCACCGCGTGTCATGTGCGTAGGTTCAGTGTCGCGAGAGCGGCGCGGGCTATCCCGTGTATCGGTAGTCGTCCAGATCGAAATGCCTACTCCGCCAGTGTGCCTCGACGGTCGTCGTGGGCCGCAGCGGGACGTCGCCGTTCTTGTCGAAGTAGTAGCTGTTGGCCAGCCGGCAGCTGTCCTGCCAGAACACCTGGCGGTAGCGCTTGCGCATCATCTCCGCGAAGTAGCGGTCGTTGGCCTCCGCGGTGACCTCCACCCGCGTCGCACCCTTGGCGCGCGCCCGCTTCAAACAACGCAGGATGTGATGCGTCTGGGTCTCGATCAGCGCGAAGTACGACGAGCCGACGTAACCGTAGGGCCCGAACACGGCGAAGAAGTTCGGGAAGCCCGGAATGCTGACGCCCTCGTAGGCCTGCGTGCGGTGCTCGTCCCAGAACCGGCTCAACGACTGCCCGCCGACGCCGGACACGGCGTAGGTCAGCACGTCGTCGCTGTCGAGCACCTTGAAGCCGGTGGCCAGGATCAGCACGTCGACGTCGAAATGCGTGCCGTCATCGGTGGCGACCGACGACGGGGTGATCTTGTCGATAGGCGTGGTGACCAGCTGCACGTTGTCGCGGTTGAAGGTGGACAGGTACGTGTTGTGGAAGCCCGGCCGCTTGCATCCGACCGCGTATTGCGGCGTGAGTTGCGCACGCACCTCGGGGTCGTCGACCTCCTGACGCAGGTACCGCCGTCCCGCCGCCGCCGTCCACTTGGCCAGTGGGAACACCTTGAAGTAGTGCGCCGAGATCGGGAATGTCGCTTCGACGAAAGCCTGGCTGAGCGCCCGCTGCACCGCTTTGCCGCCGGGAATCCGCATTGCCCAGCGCGCCGCGGCGGGCAGCGGGACATCGAACTTGGGGAAGCACCAGATCGGTGTGCGCTGGAAAACGGTCAGGTTCGAGACGACGGGTGCGATCTCCGGAATGATCTGGACGGCCGAGGCGCCGGTGCCGATGATCCCGACGCGCTTGCCGGTCAAGTCCTGGCTGTGATCCCAGCGCGCGGTGTGCATGGTGATGCCGTCGAACGAGTCGACTCCGTCGATGTCGGGCAGCTTGGGCACCGTCAGGACGCCGCTGGCGCTGATGATGTAGCGCGCGGTGATTTCACCGCCCGGGTCGGTCTGGACCCGCCACAGATTGTGTTGTTCGTCGAACTCGGCGGCAATCACCTTGGTGTTGAACCGGATTCGGGAGCGAATGCGGTACTTGTCGACGCAGTGCTCGGCGTAGGCGCGTAGTTCGCGCCCGGGCGCGTAGGTGCGCGACCAGTCCGGGCTCTGCTCGAACGAGAACTGGTAGGAGAACGATGGGATGTCGACGGCAATCCCCGGGTAGGTGTTCCAGTACCAGGTGCCGCCGACGCCGTCGCCGGCCTCGACGATCTGATAGTCGGAGAATCCCGCCTCGTCGAGCTTGATGGCGGCGCCGATGCCGGAGAACCCGGCGCCGACGATCAGGACTTGGTGGTCAGGCGTGATTGTCATGAACGGCTCTCCGCGATGAGGTGGACCCCGTATTTGGGGCGCAGTGTCAATGTTGCTTCGAGTTCGACCGGATGGCCAGGTGCGGTGGCCATGGTGAACCGCTGGCTCATGATCGCGGCGATCAGCACCATCTCCATCAGCGCGAAGCTCTGCCCGATGCAGATGCGCCGGCCGCCGCCGAACGGCAAGTAGGCCGACCGGGGGCGAGCCCGGACGGTATCGAGAAACCTGTTCGGGTCGAACGTTTCCGGGTCGGGCCACCACCGCGGGTCGTGGTGAATGTGATGGATCGGGATGACGACGGTGGTGCCCCGGCGGATGTGGTGCCCGTCGATCACGTCGTCCTCGACGGCCTCACGCGCGATGATCCACACCGCGGAGAAATAGCGCTGCGCCTCCTGCAAGCATGCGGTGGTCCACGGGAGGTTGCCCAGATCCGCGGCGACCGGGCGGCGCGTGCCCAGCACGTCGTCGACCTCGGCGATCATCCGGTCGCGGGCCGCCGGGTTGAGCGTCATCAGATGCCAGAACCAGGACATGGCGTTGGCGGTGGTCTCATGACCGGCCAGCATGAACGTCAGCGCCTCGTCACGGACGCGCTGTCGTGGCCACGTGCCGCCGTCGGCCCGCAACAGCACGTTGAGCAGGTCGGCGGATTCGGTCGGCGCCGCCAGTCGCTGGTCGATCACCGCATTCACCGCGCGGTCGAGTTCGAGGGTGATCTCCTGGACCTCGCGTAACGGCGGAGGCAGGTGCACACCCGAATAGGTGCACCACACCAGGGCGTCGTAGACCGGCTGCGGCATCAGTCCCCACAGCCCCAGGCGCTCCAGCTTCTCGGCCCGGCGCAATCCGCGGGTGGCGAGATCGTTCATGCTCTCGATCAGCGGCCCGAAGTCCTGGCTGAACAAGGAGTTGGCCACCACCCGCAACGTCGTTTCGACCATGATCTCGTGCATGTCGAACCGTTCGCCGATCGGCAGCGCGGCGGTGACGTCGGCGATCGGGTCGATCATCAGGTCGACGAGTTCGTTGAGGTGGCGGCGGGCGAACGTCGGGTTCAGCACACCGCGGTGACCGGCCCACGAGTCGCCCTCGTCGGTCAGCAGATTGATGCCGGCGGCAGCCTTGATCGGCGCGTACTCGTTGGACTTGACGTACTTCAGCCGGGCCTCGTGCAGCACATGGTCGACGTAGTCGGGATGGCTGAGCGCAACGAATCGCCTTCCACCACAACGGAACCTGGTGATATCGCTGCCGCGCAACCGGCCCAGGAACCCGTCGCCGGCGTCGAATCCGATGGTGAGTGCCTCCCGGGTCATCGTCCAGGTGCTCAGTCTTCTGGCCGGGCCGCGCAGGGGCCGCTCGGCGGTGAGGGTGGCCATGGTCTCCACCCTAGGGACGGTGACCGCGACCCGTAATGGGACTATGGGACACAGAGTTGGGATTTTGGGACACATGCAGCACTTGCCACCGCCGGCCGAGGTACGGCATCCGGTGTATCCGACCCGGGTGCTGTGCGAGGTCGCCCGCGAGCGGGGAGTCCCGACCGCCGACGTCCTGGCGGGCACGGCGATCGGCCCGGCGGACCTGGAAGATCCCGACGCCGTGGTCAGTGGGCTGGATGAAATCACGGTGGTTCGCCGGGTGCTGAGCCGACTGCCCGACGCAACCGGCCTGGGCATCGACGTGGGGAGCCGGTTCACGCTTACCCACTTCGGCTTGTTCGGGTTCGCGGTGATGTCCTGCGGCACCCTGCGCGAACTACTCGGTATCGCGATGCGCTACTTCGCCCTGACCACCATGCATATCGGCATCACCTTCCTCGAGACGGCCGACGACTGCCTGATCGAACTGGACGCCGGCCACCTGCCCGACGATGTCCGCACCTTTTTCATCGAACGCGACATCGCCGGAATACTCACCACGACAATGAGTTTCGCGATATCGGTGGCCGAGAAATACGCGGAACAGGTGTCGGCCGAACTGGCCATCGACGAGGAACTGCTGCGCCCGCTGCTAGGTGTGATCCCGGTGCACGACGTCGCGTTCGGCCGCGCGCACAACCGGCTGCACTTCCCGCGCGCCATGTTCGACGAGCCGCTGCCGCAGGCCGATCGGCACACCTTGGAGATGTGTATCGCGCAATGCGACGTGCTGATGCAGCGCAACGAGCAGCGACGCGGCATCACTGCTTTGGTGCGCACCAAACTGTTTCGCGATTCCGGTTCATTCCCAACGCTTTCTGAGATCGCCGCCGAGCTGGACATGCATCCGCGGACGCTGCGGCGCCGGCTGGCCGAGGAGGGCACGTCCTTTCGCGACCTGCTCAACGAGGCGCGCTCGACGGTGGCGGTGGACCTGCTGTGCAATGTCGGGCTGACCGTCGACGAGGTGTCCCGGCGGCTGGGTTACACCGAAGTCTCGACCTTCTCGCACGCCTTCAAACGCTGGTATGGCGTTGCGCCCAGCGGGTATTCGCGCTGAATTGTTCAGCCCGGTGCGCCGGGCAGACCGGTAGCGCCATCGCCGCCTAGCAGCAAGCCCCGAATGCCTCCGTTGCCGGCGGTTCCGCCAGCTCCGGGGGCGCCACCCCCACCGGCAGCCCCACCGGACCCGCCGTTCCCGCCGTTGCCGCCAGTGCCCAGCAGTTTTGCGGCGCCGCCAGTTCCGCCCGGCCCACCGGCACCTCCGTCAGCGTTGAGGAATGCGCTGGCATCTCCTCCGGCACCCCCGGCGCCGCCTGCCCCACCAGCACCGATTAGGCCGGCGGATCCACCCGCGCCGCCTGCGCCGCCCTTGAGACCGGCAAAGGCAAGGGGCTCAAAGCCGCTGGTTCCGCCGGCACCGCCGACCCCACCGTTGCCGAACAGGTTGGCCGAACCGCCGACCCCGCCGATTCCGCCGAGGCCCCGTGAGCCCGTTCCATCTCCGGCGTTCCCACCAGACCCACCGTCTCCGAACTGCCCGGCGGTGCCACCCGCGCCGCCGTTTCCGCCGGCCCGAGGCCCGAAGCCGCCTGCGCCGCCAGCACCGCCATTGCCGAACAGCCGGGCTGCGCCGCCGGACCCGCCGGCACCGCCGGCACTGTAGTCCGTCTCGCCGCCAATTCCGCCGGCCCCTCCGTTGCCTCCCAGCAACCCGCCGATGCCCCCATTGCCGCCGCCGCCCGCGTCGCTGGACACGCCGGTTCCACCGGCGCCACCTGCCCCACCATCGCCGAGGAGGCCGACGGAACCACCCGCACCACCTGCGCCGCCGCCGCTACTGCCGCCGCCGACTTCGGTGCCGCCGTTGCCGCCGGCGCCACCGTGACCGACCAACTGAACCGCGCCGCCAGCGCCCCCCGCGCCGCCAGCGGCGGCGCCGAGCGAGCCGGCACCCCCGGTGCCGCCCGATCCGCCGGCGCCACCATTGCCGAAGAACGCCATACCACCCGCACCGCCAGCCGCACCGGCACCACCGAAACCGGCGTCGGGGCCGCCGCCGCCCGCCCCGCCCGCCCCGCCGGCGCCGCCCTCACCGAACAAACCGGCCATGCCGCCGGCTCCTCCGAGTCCACCGGCACGACCGATACCGGTGGAGACGATGCCTTTACCGCCCGTCCCGCCGGCGCCGCCGTTGCCGTACAGCCACCCCCCATTGCCCCCGGCACCGCCCGCCGCCCCGGCGCCACCGACCCCGCCGGCGCCACCATTGCCGATCAGACCGGCAGACCCGCCCGGGCCGCCGGCCACCCCGCCAAACACCCCGGCCGCTCCGTTGCCGCCGTTGCCGTACAGCAGCCCGCCGGCGCCGCCCGGCGCTCCCGGCGTCGCGCCGTCGGCGCCGTTGCCGATCAGCGGGCGACCGAGCAGCAACTGGGTAGGAGTGTTGATGGCGTTGAGCAAGGTCTGCTCGACGTTGGTGGCCTCAGCGGCCGCATAGGCGCCCGCACCGCCGGTCATCAATTCGACGAACTGGGCATGGAACGCCGATGCCTGGGCGCTCAAGGCTTGATACGCCTGCGCGTGACCGCCGAACATGGCCGCGATGAGCACAGAAACCTCGTCGGCGCCCGCGGCCAGCACGGCACTGGTGGGGAAAGCCGCGGCGGCATTAGCCGCGCTGAGCGTCGACCCGATGCTTGCCAGATCCGAGGCAGCCGCAGCCACCCACTCCGGCGCAGCGATCACAAACGACATTGCGTACCTCCCGACAGGTAGCGTCAAGCCCGATCGGGATATCGTATTGTCACCACTGCGTTAGCGTGCGCATTCCGCGGAATGCGCGGAAGACGTTGTCAGAGAGCGAATCTCAGGGGTACAACGCCTTCTTCAGCGCGGCCAGGCCACGGTTGGTCGCCTCGGCGGCCGCCGGCACCACCAGGCCGAAGCTGACGTAGCCGTGCACCATGTTCGGCTCGTTGACCAATTCCACCGGAACGCCTGCGGCACTGAGCATCTCGGCATACAGCGCGCCGTCGTCCCGCAGCGGATCGTGATGGGCCGTGCCGATGAACGCCGGTGGCAGGTCGGCCAGCACGCCGTTGCCGGGAGCCAGGTTGACCGGCAGGGTGGTGTGGTCGCTGACGTCGAGATGGGGGACGTACCAGCTCAGGAATGCGTCGATCACGTCGTCGTCGAGGATGTGCGCGTTGGCGTTCTCGCTGAACGAGGGCAGCGTCCGATCGCCGATGCACGACGGGTACCACAGCAGTTGGAAGACCACCGACGGTCCGCCGTGGTCGCGGGCCAAGTGCGCCATGATCGCGGAAAGATTCCCGCCGGCCGAGTCGCCGGCCACGGCGATCCGGTTCGGGTCACCACCCAGCTCGGCGGCGTTCTCGCCGACCCAGCGCAGGGCGGCCCAACTGTCCTCGACTGCGGCCGGGTGCGGGTGCTCCGGGGCAAGCCGGTAGTCCACCGACACCACGATGGCCTCCGCGCCCACGGCATGGGCCCTCGCCACGTGGTCGTGGGTGTCCAGGTCGCCCAGTGCCCACCCGCCACCGTGATAGAAGACGACCACCGGCAGGTTGTCCACCGCTGCGGTGGGCGGCCAGTAGATCCGCACCGGGATGTCGGCGTGTTCGCCGTATCCCACCGTCCGGTCCTCGATGCGCAGGTCCGGCAGCAACTCGGGTGGCGCCTTCAGCGCGGCGAGCTGGGCGCGGGCCACTTCGACGCCGTCGGACGCCTTGAACGTCATCGGCACGGCATCGAGCAGCATCTTCAGCAGCGGATCGATCTCTGGTCGGGCATCGGTCGGCTCCGTCATGCAACTAGCGTATGCATGCGGGCAACTATCCATGTAGCGCAACGCGCAATGCGGACAGACCGCGCTCCATCGCTGCGGTGGCTGCGGGCACCACTCCGGCGTAGCCCACGTAGCCGTGCACCATCGTCTCCGCGTTGTGCACCTCGGTGGGCACGCCGGCGTTCGCCAGCAGCTCGCCGTACTTGATGCCGTCGTCGCGCAGCGGGTCGAAACCGGCGACGGCGATATAGGCGGCCGGCAGCCCCGACAAGTCGTCAGCCCGTCCCGGCGCCATGGCTGCCGGTGGGTTGGCCATGTCGACTTCGCCTGCGTACCAACGGGAGAAGTCGGAAATGGCCTTCGCGTCCAGGATCAGCGCGTCGGCATTCTCGGTAAACGACGGCAGCGACGAGTCCCACATGGTGGAGGGGTACCACAGCAATTGAAAGGTGATGGCCGGCGCGCCTTCGTCGCGGGCCCGCTGTGCCACCGCCGCGGCGATCGTGCCGCCCGCCGAATCCCCCGAGACGGCGATGCGGCTGGTGTCGCCGCCGATTTCGGCGCCGAACTCGGCCACCCACCGCGTTGCGGCCCAGGCGTCCTCGACGGCGGCGGGGTAGGGGTGCTCGGGTGCCAGCCGGTAGTCGACGGACACCACGATGGCGTCGGCGCCGACGGCGTGCTGGCGTGAGGTGCCGTCGTGCGTGTCGAGGTCACCCATCACGAAGCCGCCGCCGTGGAAGAACAATACGATCGGCGCAACCGATTCCGTTGGTGGCCAATAGATTCGCACACCGATGGACCCGCCCGGTCCCGGGATCGCCCGGTCTTCGACGCGTAGCTCGGGATGAAGCGCCCGGCGCGGAAGGTCGCGCAGCCGCTGTCGCACCGCATCGATTCCGTCGTCGGTTGATAGCCGAAACGGAACCGCATCCAGTACCTTCAGCAGGATGGGATCGACTCCGGGTTTCTCATCATCCCGAGGCAATGCGGTGTTGTCGAAATTCGGCATGGAGGTACCGTACGCATCGCGTCTGATGGTCGGCGGGTGGGTGGCGGCCGGATGGGCGGGGATCGCCTACGGCGTCTATCTGACGGTCATCGCACTGCGCGTGCCGCCCGGCAGCGAACTCACTGGACATTGGATCCTGCAGCCGCCGTTCAAGGCGTCGATGGCGCTGCTGCTGATGGTCGCCGCGTTCGCGCACCCCGTCGTCCGCGAGCGGCGCTGGCTGGTGCCGGCGTTGCTGTTCTCGGCCGGCGGTGACTGGCTGCTGGCGATCCCGTGGTGGACGCAGTCGTTCGTCCTCGGCCTTGGTTCATTCCTGTTGGCGCACATCTGTTTTCTCGGAGCGCTGGTACCCCACGCCGCTCCGACGCGGCCGCGCGTCGCCGCTGCCGCGGTGATGGTGGTGGCGTCGGCGTCGATGCTGATCTGGTTCTGGCCACACCTGGACGACGGCAAGGAAAACCTGACTCTGCCCGTGACGGTCTACATCACCGTGTTGTCGGCAATGGTGTGCGCCGCGCTGCTGGCCAAGCTGCCCACCATCTGGACCGCCGTCGGCGCGGTGTGCTTCGCGGCATCGGATTCGATGATCGCGATCAGCCGATTCATCCTCGGCAACGAGGCACTGGCGGTGCCGATCTGGTGGTCGTATGCCGCCGCCGAGATCCTGATCACGGCCGGTTTCTTCTTCGGTCGTACCGACATTGCCGCGGCCGCCGACAGCTAGTTGTCGCTGCCTGTGGTTACGGTGGACCCACCGTGACGAGAAAAAGCCTGTCTGACAACATAACTCGGCATACCGCCGGCGCGGTCGCCGACGTAGAGCCGATCGCGCGGGTGCTGCCCATGCTGTCGGTGCCACACCTGGATCGCGAATTCGACTACCTGGTACCGCCGGAGCAGTCCGACGATGCCCAGCCCGGGGTGCGGGTCCGGGTGCGTTTCCACGGCCGGCTGGTCGACGCGTTCGTGCTGGAACGGCGCCACGACACCGACCATCAGGGCAGGCTCGGCTGGCTGGACCGGGTGGTATCGGCCGAGCCCGTTCTCACTCCGGAGATCCGCCGACTGGTCGAAGCGGTCGCCGCCCGCTACGCCGGCACCAGGCCGGACGTGCTGCGCCTGGCGGTGCCGGCCCGGCACGCCAGGGTCGAGAAGGAAATAGCCCCGACTCCGGCCCTGCCGGTGGTGCAGCCGGTGGACCCCGCCGGCTGGCAGGGCTACGGCCGGGGCGGTCAGTTCCTGGATGCGCTGGCGCAATCGCGGGCCGCTCGCGCGGTGTGGCAGGCGTTGCCGGGGGAGCGGTGGGCGGACCGGTTCGCCGAGGCGGCGGCCCAGACGGTCGCGGCCGGGCATTCGGTGCTGGCGATCGTGCCCGATCAGCGCGATCTGGACACGTTATGGCAGGCGGCCGTGGCATGGGTCGACGAGTCCAGCGTCGTGGCGTTGTCAGCCGGGCTCGGGCCCGCGGCCCGCTACCGGCGGTGGCTGGCCGCGCTCCGCGGCAGCGCACGCGTGGTGATCGGCACCCGTAGTGCGGTCTTTGCGCCGGTCACCGACCTCGGGCTGGTCATGGTCTGGTCCGACGCCGACGACAGCCTGGCCGAGCCGCGGGCGCCCTACCCGCATGCCCGTGAGGTGGCGATGCTGCGCGCACACCAGGCCCGCTGCGCCGCGTTGATCGGCGGCTATAGCCGTACCGCGGAGGCGCAGGCGCTGGTGCGCAGCGGGTGGGCCCAGGATGTGGTCGCGCCACGGCCGGTGGTGCGCGCCCGTACGCCGCGAGTGGTGGCGCTCGACGACAGCGGATATGCCGAGGAGCGCGACCCGGCGGCGCACACGGCACGGCTGCCCTCGATCGCGCTGCGCGCCGCCCGCTCCGCGCTGGAGGCAGGGGCGCCGGTGCTGGTCCAGGTGCCCCGGCGGGGATATGTGCCGTCGCTGGCGTGTGGGCGCTGCCGGACGATCGCACGCTGCCGGCACTGCACCGGTCCATTGGCGTTAACGGATCGCGGCGGCGCTGCGATGTGCCGGTGGTGCGGTCGGGTGGATCCGGCGGTGCGCTGCTCGAAATGTGGATCCGACGCGGTACGTGCGGTGGTGGTCGGTGCCCGCCGCACCGCTGAGGAACTCGGCAGGGCGTTCCCGGGCACCCCCGTGGTGACCTCAGCGGGTGATGTCATCGTGCCTCAGGTTCCGGCACGTCCGGCCCTGGTCGTCGCCACGCCCGGCGCCGAACCGTGCGCCGCGGGTGGTTACGGGGCGGCGCTGCTGCTGGATACCTGGGCGCTGCTGGGCCGCCAGGACCTGCGCGCGGCCGAGGACGCGTTATGGCGATGGATGAACGCGGCCGCCCTGGTGCGGCCCCGCGGTGACGGCGGGGTGGTGACGGTGATCGCCGAGTCGGCGCTTCCGACGGTTCAGTCGCTGATTCGCTGGGATCCGGTGGGCCACGCCGATGCCGAACTCGCGGCGCGCGCCGAAGTGGGCCTACCGCCGAGTGTGCACATCGCCGCCTTGGACGGCACCGCCGAGGCGGTGGCCGCCCTGCTCGAGGAAGCGCGGCTGCCCGACCACGCGGAGTTGCTGGGCCCGGTGGACCTGCCGGCGGGCGCACGCCGCCCGGCGGGCCTCGCGGCCGATGCCGCGGTCACCAGGATGCTGGTGCGGGTCCCGCGTGAGGACGGACTGCGACTGGCGGCGGCGCTGCGCGGCGCCGTCGGGGTGCTCAGTGCCCGGCAGACCAGTGAGCCGGTTCGGGTCCAGATCGATCCGCTGCACATCGGGTGACGTCAGCGCTTGCGGGCGGTGAAAATCAGATATTCCCAACGCATTACGCCGTCGTGCAGGTATTCGGCGCAGAGGTCGGCCAGCTCGGTATCCAGCGCCGCGACGCGCACCGGGTCCCCGGCGATCTGTCGGTAGGCATTGATCACTGGGCCGTAGTGCTGCTTCAGATAGTCGCGGCAAGCCTCGGGAGCGCCGAATCGATCGACGCGTAACGCACCGGTCCGCGTGCGGATGTCACTGACGTGGTCGCCGAACAGGATGCTGACGAATTTCGGGCACCCCCACCACGCCTCCTGCGGCGCTCTGCGCGGCATCGTCGGGCGGAACGGCCGGACGGCCGCCAGCATTCGGCCGTAGAAACCGTCCGGCGTCCAGCTCAGCACGCTGATCTTGCCGCCCCGCCGGCATACCCGGGCCATTTCGTCGGCGGTGCGCTGCTGGCGGGGCGCGAACATGGCCCCGATCGACGAGAGCACCACATCGAACGATTCGGCCCGGAAGGGCAGGGCTTCGGCGTTGGCTTCCCGCCACTTGAGCAGAAGGCCATGCTCGGCCGCTCGTGTCTGGGCATGCTGCAACAGTTCCGGGGTCAGGTCGACGGCAGTCACATGGGCACCGGCCGCCGCGGCCGCGATCGCGGCGTTACCGGTGCCGGCGGCGACGTCCAGCACGTGGTCGCCCGGCCCGACGCCGGTGGTGGACGGCAAGGTCTGGCCCAGCGGCGCCAACACCTCGTCGGCGTAGGTGGCATAGTCTCCGAGTTGCCACACTGCCCGGTGTGTCGTGACGGGCGTCTCACAGACGTAGCTGGTCATCGGATCTCCTGCGGTTGTGGCGCCTGCCCCGGTCGCGAACGGATCCATAGGAAATTATATGGGCAAGCAACAATTAAGGTGTTCGATTGTAGGAGGCTGTTACAATTTCTGTGCTCTAGCTCGGCACCGGGGAAGGGGGCTTCGATGGCAACAGAGAACGCGACGACAGAGTCGCTGGACATGATCACCGACGCGTTGTTGACAGCGTCCAGGCTGTTAGTTGGGATTTCGGCGAATTCGATTGCGGCAGTAGATGACTCCATCACCATCCCGCAGTTCCGCACCTTGGTCATCCTGTCCAACCGCGGTCCGGTGAATCTGGCGACACTGGCGACTTCCCTGGGTGTGCAACCCTCGGCCACCGGCCGGATGGTCGACCGGCTGGTCAGCGCCGGCTTGATCGACCGCCTGCCACATCCGACGTCCCGCCGGGAGTTGCTCGCTTCGCTGACCAAGCGCGGTCGTGAAGTGGTCGCAAAGGTGACGGCAAACCGGCGGAGCGAGATCGCCCGCATCGTCGAGAAGATGCCGCCGGCGGAGCGGCACGGACTGGTCCGGGCGCTCACCGCGTTCACCGCCGCCGGCGGCGAACCCGACGCTCACGTCGACTTCAGCGAGCTGTAAGCGCCGGACCGCCGCGGCTCTCAGCGCTTGTGTGCGGTGAGCAGCAGGTACTCCCACTCCATCACGCCGTTCGTCAGGTATTCGTCGGCGAGTTCGACGAGCTGGGCGTCGAGTTCGGCTGCCAGCACCCGATTTCCACCGATGTTCTCGTACGCCTCGATCGTCGGGCCGTAGTTGTTCTTGAAGTAGTCGTGCACGTCGCGGGCGGTGTCGAACCGCGTCACCTCGAGCAGCCCGCGCCGCGTGTCGACGTCGGTGACGCGGTCGCCGAGCAGTCCGGTGATGTAGGCCTCACGCCCCCACAGCGCAGAGGGCGGCAGGTCCGACGACAGACTGGGCCGGTAGGGCCTGATGGTCGCCAGCATCCGGCCGAAGAAGCCCTCATGTGTCCAGCTGATCAGCCCGATTGTTCCGTCCGGCCGGCACACCCGGACAAGCTCATCGGCGGCACACTGGTGATCCGGAGCGAACATCACCCCGATCGCGGAGATCACTGCGTCGAATGTGTTGTCGCCGAACGGAAGTGCCTGAGCGTTGGCCTCCTGGTAGTGCAGCTTCAGGCGCTCCGCGAACGCGCGCGTCTGGGAGCGCTGCAGCAGCTCCGGGGTGAGATCGGTCGACGTGACGGTGGCGCCCGTCCGGGCCGCGGGCAGCGAGATGTTGCCCGACCCGGCGGCGACGTCGAGCACCCGGACACCCGGTCCGATACCTGCGGCGGCCACCAGCAGGGGACCCAGGGGCGCCATCACCTCTTCGGCCATCAGTGCGTAGTCGCCCAGCGCCCACATGGCCCGGTGGGTGGCCTCGAGTGTCTCGTAGGCGAGAACGGGGGTGTCGATTGTCATGCGTGGCTCCTTTGAGGGAGTAAAGACCCGGAATTTGTGTCGTACGGACACAGTATGCATAGGCAAGTTTGTAGATAGCTGTGATGTCGCTGGGTGACTGCGGGGCGCGTTGCCTGAGTCCGAAGTTCATAGACTGTGCCGGTGCGCCTCGTCTTCGCCGGTACCCCCGAACCCGCGTTGCCCGCCCTACGTCGGCTCGTCGACTCGCCCCGACACGAGGTCATCGCGGTCCTGACCCGGCCCGATGCGGCGGCGGGGCGCCGCGGCACACCGCAACCGTCGCCGGTGGCGCGGGAGGCCCTCGACCGCGGGATCCCGGTATTGCGGCCGGCGCGGCCGAACTCGCCGGAGTTCGTGGCCGAACTGGCGGAGCTGGCCCCGCAGTGTTGCGCGGTGGTGGCCTACGGCGCGCTGCTCGGCGGCGGGCTGCTGGCGGTTCCTCCGGACGGTTGGGTCAACCTGCACTTCTCGCTGCTGCCGGCCTGGCGAGGCGCCGCACCGGTACAGGCCGCGATCGCCGCGGGTGACACCGTCACCGGGGCCACCACCTTCCAGATCGAGCCGAGCCTGGACTCCGGGCCGGTGTATGGCACCGTCACCGAAACCATCCGGCCGACCGACACGGCCGGTGATCTGCTGGGGCGACTTGCGGTGTCCGGTGCGGAGCTCCTGGCGGCGACCATGGACGGTATCGAGGACCGGGCGTTGACCCCACGCCCGCAGCCCGCCGACGGGGTCAGCCTGGCGCCCAAGATCACCGTCGAGCAAGCCCGGGTGCGCTGGGACCTGCCTGCGCAGGTGGTCGAGCGGCGCATCCGGGCTGTCACACCGAACCCCGGGGCGTGGACCCTCATCGGTGACATGAGAGTGAAAGTTGGTCCGGTGCAAGTGGATTCGGAAGCTCCGCAGCCCCTGTCGCCGGGTGGCATACACATCGGCCGCAAGCAGGTGTGGGTCGGCACGGCGTCCCAACCGGTGCGGCTCGGCCAGATCCAGCCTCCCGGGAAGAAGCCGATGAACGCCGCCGACTGGGCGCGGGGCGCTCGGCTTGACCCGGAGATTCGGGCGTCATGACCCAGGACCGTCCCTATAAGAAACGTCCCGACCGCAAACCCCAGAAGCCCCAGCAGCGACCGCGCCGGAAGCCGCTGGACCCCGCTCGCCGGGCCGCGTTCGATGCGCTGCGTGCGGTCCGGGAACGCAACGCCTACGCGAATCTGGTGCTGCCGGCGCTGCTGCGCGAACGCGGGATCACCGGCCGTGACGCCGCGTTCGCCACCGAGCTCACCTACGGAACGTGCCGCAGCGCCGGGCTGCTGGACGCCGTGATCGGGGCCGCCGCCGGCCGTGCGCTGGACACGATCAGTCCGGTTCTGCTTGACCTGCTGCGGCTCGGGGCATATCAGCTGCTGCGCACCCGGGTGGATGCGCATGCCGCGGTATCGACCACCGTCGACCAGGCGGGTATCGAATTCGATTCGGCGCGAGCCGGTTTCGTCAACGGCGTGTTGCGCACCATCTCGGGCAGGGACGAGCAGTCCTGGGTGCAGGAATTGGCACCGCGCAACGACCCGGTCGGTCACTCGGCCTTCGTGCACGCTCACCCACGCTGGATCGCCCAGGCGTTCGCCGATGCGCTGGGAGCATCGGCCGCCGAGCTGGACGACGTGCTGGCCAGCGACGACGAACGACCCCTGGTACATCTGGCGGCCCGCCCCGGGGTGCTGTCGGCCGCCGATCTCGCCGAGACGGTGCACGGCACCGTCGGGCGGTACTCGCCCTACGCGGTATACCTGCCCGGAGGTGACCCCGGGCAGCTGGAGCCGGTACGCCAGGCGCAGGCGCTGGTGCAGGACGAGGGCAGCCAGTTGGTGGCGCGGGCGCTGACCCTGGTTCCGGTCGACGGCGACACCGGGCGCTGGCTGGATCTGTGCGCTGGCCCGGGCGGCAAGACCGCACTGCTGGCCGCCCTCGCCGCGCAACGGGGCGCGACGGTGACCGCGGTGGAACCCGCCGAGCATCGGGCGGATCTGGTCGTGGAGAACACCCGGGGCCTGCCCGTCGAGGTATTGCGGGCCGACGGTCGGGAGACGGGACTGGAACCGGTGTTCGACCGGGTATTGGTCGACGTGCCGTGCACCGGGCTGGGCGCGCTGCGACGCAGGCCCGAGGCACGCTGGCGACGACAGCCGTCGGACGTGCCCGCACTGGCCAGGTTGCAACGTGAACTGCTGGCCGCCGCGATCTCGCTCACCCGCCCGGGTGGGGTGGTGCTGTACGCGACGTGCTCCCCACACCTGGCCGAGACGGTGGGAGTGGTCGCCGACGCGCTGCGCCGGCACCCGGTGGCGGCGCTGGACACCCGGCCGCTGTTCGAACCGGTCGACGGGTTGGGTGAGGGTCCGTACGTGCAGTTGTGGCCGCACCGGCACGGGACGGACGCCATGTTCGCGGCTGCCCTGCGCCGGCTTCCGGAGGATTAGTAGTCTGTCGCACATGCCTGGTACGGGGGGTCCGCTGATAGCGCCGTCAATCCTGGCGGCTGACTTCGCTCGGCTTGCCGACGAAGCCGCCGCAGTGCACGGCGCCGACTGGCTGCACGTCGACGTGATGGACGCTCACTTCGTGCCCAACCTGACCATCGGTCTGCCGGTGGTGGAGAGCCTGCTGGCGGCCACCGACATTCCGATGGACTGCCATCTGATGATCGAGAACCCGGACCGCTGGGCACCGCCGTACGCCGAGGCCGGCGCTTACAACGTCACCTTCCACGCCGAGGCCACCGACAACCCGGTCGGCGTCGCCCGTGACATCCGCGCCGCCGGGGCCAAGGCCGGAATCAGCGTCAAGCCCGGCACCGCGTTGGAGCCGTACCTGGAAATCCTGCCCCAGTTCGACACCCTGCTGATCATGTCCGTCGAGCCCGGTTTCGGCGGGCAGAGCTTCATCCCGGAGGTGCTGAGCAAGGTGCGGACAGTGCGCAAGCTGGTCGACGCGGGGGAGCTGACGATCCTGGTCGAGATCGACGGCGGTATCAACGAGGACACCATCGAGCAGGCCGCCGAAGCCGGCGTCGACTGTTTCGTCGCCGGTTCGTCGGTGTACGGCGCGCAGGATCCGGCCGCCGCGGTGGCGGCGCTGCGCCGGCAGGCCAGCGCGGCATCCCGCCACCTGGGGAGCCGGTCATGACCGGACCGAACGTCCCCGAGCAGGTCAAAAGCATCGAAGAGGCCATGAAGCTGGCCATCGAGCACTCCTACCAGGTCAAGGGCACCACCTATCCGAATCCGCCGGTCGGGGCCGTGATCGTGGACCAGGAAGGCCGGGTCGTCGGCGTCGGCGCCACCCAGCCGGCCGGCGGTGACCACGCCGAGGTCATCGCGCTGCGCCGGGCCGGCGGTCTGGCCGCCGGTGGTATCGCGGTGATCACCATGGAGCCGTGCAACCACTACGGCAAGACACCGCCGTGCGTGAACGCACTCATCGAGGCGCGGGTGGGCACGGTGATCTACGCCCTCAACGATCCGAACGGCATTGCCGGTGGCGGGGCCGGGCGACTGACGGCGGCGGGGCTGCAGGTGCGGTCGGGCATCATGGCCGATCAGGTGGCCGCCGGTCCGCTACGGGAGTGGCTGTTCAAGCAGCGCACCGGTTTTCCGCATGTCACCTGGAAGTACGCGACCAGCATCGACGGGCGCAGCGCCGCGGCCGACGGATCGAGTCAGTGGATTTCCAGCGAGGCCGCGCGCGCAGATTTGCATCGGCGCCGCGCGATCGCGGACGCGATCATCGTCGGCACCGGCACCGTGCTGGCCGACAATCCGACCCTGACCGCGCGGTTGCCGGACGGTTCGTTGGCCCCGCAGCAACCGCTGCGGGTGGTGGTGGGCAGACGCGAGATCCCGCCGGAAGCCAATGTGCTCAACGACGATTCACGCACCATGGTGATCCGCACCCGTGAACCCATCGAGGTGCTCAGGGCGCTCGCGGACCGCACCGATGTGCTGTTGGAAGGCGGACCCACCCTGGCCGGGGCGTTCCTGCGGGCGGGTGCGATCAACCGGATCCTGGCCTATGTTGCGCCGATCCTGCTGGGCGGTCCGGTGACGGCCGTCGACGATGTCGGAGTGTCCAGCATGTCGCACGCGTTGCGCTGGCAGTTCGACAGCGTCGAGCAGGTCGGACCGGACCTGCTGCTCAGCCTGGTGGCTCGCTAGCGGGCTCCCGCACCGGCTGCGCCTCGACGGCCGGTCGCTCGGCCACGTCGTCCACGTCGTCGTCGGCGTGCTCATTGCGGCCGCCGATCAGCAGTCCCAGCAGCGCACCCACGACGCAGATCACCACGGTGACCTCGAAGATGTCGCCGTACATATCGGCGAACGCCTGCAGGTACTGCTTGCCCTGAATACTGACGCGCTCCAACACGCTGGCGTCCGGAGGAATGGTCGCCGACAGGTGAGCCAGGTTCTGGTTGAACCGGTAGAGCCCCCACGCGCTCAGTGCCGCGACGCCGATCAGCATGCCGGTCATCCGGGCCACCACCACGGCGGCTGAGGCGATACCGTGCTGGGCCGCGGGCACCACGCGCAGCGCCGCCGAGGACAGCGGTCCGATCACCAGACCGAGTCCCAGGCCTGCGACCAGCAGGTCGGTGTGTACGGCGGGCAGCATCAGCCCCAAGATGTCGTGCTTGCGCTGCATCAGGTCGCCGCGCCAGTGCGAGATCAGCCAGTAGCCGGCGCCCGCGATCAGCATCCCGACGAACGCCACGACCCGGTCGCCGGACCGGGTGGCGATCCACCCGCCGAGTACCGCGCCGATCGGCAGCGCGATCAGGAACCACAACAGCAGGCCCGCCGCCTGGTTCTGGTCCATCTGCAGCACGCCCTGGCCGAACAACTCGACGTTCACCAGCGTCACCATCAGGGCCGCGCCGGCGCAGACCGACGTGCCCAGCGCAGACAGGAACGGACGGAAATGGACGCCGGCGGGCTCGATGAGCCGGGTACGGGCGAAACGCTCCCAGGCGAAGAACGCGACGGCGGCGACGACCGCCCCGATCACCAGCGGCAACCCGTAACTCGGCAGCACCTGCTTGCCGTCGGGGTTGGGGTTGTACAGACCGATCACGGCCAGACCCAGCGCGAGCGCCAGCAGCAGGCCGCCGGTGATGTCGATCTTCTCCGGCGAGTCGCTGCGGTCGTGCGAGGGCAGGCTGAAATGGATCATCACCATGGCGATCAGGGTCAACGGGACGTTGATCCAGAACACGTGGCGCCAGTCATGGAACAGAAAGACGATGAAGATGCCGTACAGCGGGCCCAGCACGCTGCCCAGTTCCTGTGCCGCTCCGATGCCGCCGAGGACGCCGGCGCGGTTGCGCTCCGACCACAGGTCGGCACCCAGGGCCAGCGTCACCGGCAACAGGGCGCCGCTGGCGATGCCCTGAATGGTGCGGCCGACGATCAGCACGTGGAAAGCCCGGTTCGGATCCGGTGACAGCAGGATGTAGTCGCCGGCCTCAATGGTCCAGTTTCCGATCTGCACCGACAGCGCGGTCACCACCGAGCCGACAATGAACATCAGCAGACTGGCCTGCAGCACGAACTTGCGGCCGAACCGGTCAGAGGCCCGGCCCAGAAGCGGCATCGCGGCGATGTAACCCAGCAGGTACATCGTCACGATCCAGGTGATCCGCTGCAGCTGGTTCACCGGAATGCCGACGCTGTTCATGATGTCGCGCATGATCGTGACCACGACGTAGGTGTCGAGGGCACCCAGCAGCACCGCGAGGCTGCCCGCACTGATTGCGATTCGACGTCCTGCCCGCATGGTCATCAGCTCAGCGGGGGCTTGGTGACCTGGACCTGCTGGCCCCAGTTCGACAGGGTCATCTGCACCCAGTTGCCGGTGCCGCGCTCCAATCGGGCCTGCACCAGCTGGTGATCACCGCCGTCTTGAACCCAGATCGTCGTCGGGACCGCCTCCGACGCGCTGAACGGCGGTGCGATCGCGTTCACCGCCTCGGCAGTGGTCTTCCCGGTGATCCGCACGGTGTTCAGGCCGTTGATGTTCTCGCGCCCATCGGCTTTCGCCTCGCTGAAGTTCGCCAGCACGTTGGCCACGCCCTTGTCCTGGCTCAGGATCTGCGAGGGGTCGTAGACGTCCGACGCCTTTCCGAAGTCGCTCCATTTGTTCGGGGTGAGCGTGGCATACAGGATTCCGTCGATCACCACGAAGTCGGCGTCGATGTCCGATCCGGCGAACGTCAGCTTGACGTTGCCCTTGGCGGCGGTGGGCTCGGTGTTGAGGTCGCCGGTCAGGGTCTTGATAGACAGTCCCGGGATCTTGCCGTTGACCGTCAGAACGATGTGTGCGCTCTTGACGCCCTTGCTGGCTTCGGTGGCCTGGGTGACCAGCGTCTGGGTGGCTTTAGCGTCCGGAAGTGGTCCGCCGCTGTCTTTCTTTTTGATCGAGCACCCTGCGGCGAACGTGATCGCGACGACCAGCGCAGCCAGGACAGCCAGAAGGCGGCGGGATTTTTGCATACCCTGCATCGTAGAGGGTGCCCCTGACCCGGCCGGGGAGCCAGGCGGGTGCAGGCCCGGTCGGACACTCATTAACCTGGTGCGATGTTCACCGGAATTGTCGAGGAGCTCGGAGAGGTGACCGGCCGCGATGCGCTGGCCGACGCTTCGCGACTGATCATCCGCGGTCCGCGGGTCACCTCCGATGCCGGCCACGGGGACTCGATCGCCGTCAACGGGGTGTGCCTGACCGTGGTGGACGTGCTGCCGGACGGCCAGTTCAGCGCCGACGTGATGGCCGAGACGCTCAATCGGTCCAACCTGGGTGAGCTGCGGCCCGGCAGCCGGGTGAACCTGGAACGCGCCGCGGCGATCAACAGCCGGCTGGGTGGGCACATCGTGCAGGGGCACGTCGACGGCACCGGCGAGATCGTGGCCCGGACCCCCTCCGAGCATTGGGAGGTGGTGCGGGTCGAGATGCCCGCCCCGGTGGCGCGCTACGTGGTGGAGAAGGGCTCGATCACCGTCGACGGGATATCGCTCACCGTCTCCGGGTTGGGCGCCGAGCCCAGGGACTGGTTCGAGGTCTCGCTGATCCCGACCACGCGCGAGCTGACCACGCTCGGTTCGGCGCCGGTGGGCACCCAGGTGAACCTCGAGGTGGACGTGATTGCAAAGTACGTGGAACGGCTTTTGCAGGCCGGAAGCTGAGGCTGCGGCTCCCGCTCAACGAGCAGGGGCAATAACTGCGGGGCTGCGGTGGTTCATACTTGAGAGCAACAGCAGCCAGGTGAGGACACAAGATGACGAGGTTGGACTCCGTCGAAAGGGCGGTTGCCGACATTGCGGCGGGCAAGGCCGTCGTCGTCATCGATGACGAGGACCGCGAGAACGAAGGCGACCTGATCTTTGCGGCCGAAAAGGCCACTCCCGAACTGGTCGCCTTCATGGTCCGCTACACCTCCGGATATCTATGCGTGCCGTTGGACGGCGATATCTGCGACCGGCTGGGTCTGTTGCCCATGTACGCGGTGAACCAGGACAAGCACGGCACCGCCTACACCGTGACGGTCGACGCGAGAATTGGTGTGGGAACCGGAATTTCGGCCTCCGACCGGGCGACGACGATGCGCCTGCTGGCCGATCCGGCCAGTATCGCCACCGATTTCACCCGCCCCGGGCACGTGGTTCCGTTGCGGGCCAAGGACGGCGGGGTGCTGCGCCGCCCCGGACACACCGAGGCTGCGGTCGACCTGGCCCGGATGGCCGGACTGCAACCGGCCGGCGCGATCTGCGAGATCGTCAGCCAAAAAGACGAGGGCTCGATGGCCCAGACCGATGAGTTGCGGGTGTTCGCCGACGAACACGGGCTCGCCCTGATCACCATCGCGGACCTGATCGAGTGGCGCCGCAAGCACGAGAAGCACATCGAGCGCATCGCCGAGGCCCGGATCCCCACCCGGCACGGGGAGTTCCGCGCGATCGGATATTCCAGCCTTTACGAGGACGTCGAGCATGTCGCGCTGGTCCGCGGTGACATCGCCGGGCCCACCGGCGACGGTGATGACGTGCTGGTGCGCGTGCACTCGGAGTGCCTGACCGGCGACGTGTTCGGGTCGCGCCGGTGCGACTGCGGGCCGCAGCTGGACGCCGCGATGGCCATGGTGGCCCGTGAGGGGCGTGGTGTGGTGCTGTACATGCGCGGACACGAGGGCCGTGGCATCGGCCTGATGCACAAATTGCAGGCCTATCAGCTGCAGGACGCCGGCGAAGACACCGTGGACGCCAACCTCAAGCTCGGATTGCCGGCTGACGCAAGGGATTACGGCATCGGTGCGCAGATCCTCGTCGACCTCGGGGTCCGCTCGATGCGGTTGCTGACCAACAATCCGGCCAAGCGGGTCGGCCTGGACGGTTACGGATTGCACATCATAGAGAGGGTGCCGCTGCCGGTGCGCGCCAACGCGGAGAACATCCGCTATCTGATGACCAAGCGCGACAAGATGGGCCACGACCTGGCCGGCCTGGACGACTTCCACGAATCCGTGCATCTGCCAGGCGAATTCGGCGGTGCTCTGTGAGGCGCAAATGAGCGGGCGCGGCGGCGACGATGCATTGCGCAGCAATGAGAAGGAGCGGCGCAAATGAGCGGTGGCGCCGGCGTGCCGGACATGCCGGTGCTGGACGCGTCCGGCACCAAGCTGGCCATCGTCGCCAGCACCTGGCACGACAAGATCTGCGACGCCCTGTTGGCCGGCGCCCGCAAGGTGGCAACCGACTCCGGCATCGACAATCCGACAGTGGTGCGGGTGCTCGGCGCGATCGAGATCCCGGTGGTCGCCCAGGAGTTGGCCCGCACTCATGACGCCGTCGTCGCGCTCGGGGTGGTAATCCGGGGCGAGACACCGCACTTCGACTACGTCTGCGACGCGGTCACCCAGGGCCTCACACGGGTCTCGTTGGACGCGTCGACGCCGGTCGCCAACGGCGTGCTGACCACCAACACCGAGGCGCAGGCCCTGGATCGGGCCGGCCTGCCGTCGTCCGCCGAAGACAAGGGCGCCCAGGCGGCCGCCGCGGCCCTGACGACCGCGCTGACCCTGCGCGATCTGCGCGCTCGATCGTGACCGAGTCGCCCGACGACCGGAGCCCCACCTGGGACCTGGTCTGCCGTCCCCACCTGACGCCGATGTTCGCCTACGCCGCGGCGGTTCTGCTCGTGGTGGCGCACATCGCGATCGGGTTGGTGCTCAAGGTCGGCTCCAGTGGCGTCGTTTTCCAGACGGCCGACCAGGTGGCCATGGGTGTGCTGGGTGTGGTGCTGGCCGGCCTGGCCCTACTGTTCACGCGGCCCCGGTTGCGCGTCGGTGCCGCCGGGCTTTCGGTGCGGAATGTGTTCAGCGACAAGCTGATACCGTGGGGCGACGTGGTCGGTGTGTCCTTCCCGGTGGGCAGCCGCTGGGCTCGCGTGGATCTACCCGACGACGAATACATTCCCATCATGGCGATTCAGTCGGTGGACAAGGAGCGCGCCGTGCAGGCAATGGACGCCGTTCGCGCGCAACTGGCCCGCTACCGGCCGGACCTGCACGCTCGCTGATGACACGTGCCCGGCAGCGCCGGATCATCACCGTCTGTCTCGCCGCGCTGATGCTGGTCGGCTGCACCCGAGCGGTCGACGGGCACGGCATGCGAGCGACTGGCCAGTCTGGACAAGCGGCTTCGGCTCGCGACTTGCTGCTCCGGGACGGGGACGAGACGCCGTGGGGGCCCGGCCGGGCGGCGCCGGTGGGCGACGACTATTTCACCAGCGTCCGCCCCAAGGAATGCGCGGCGGCCCTGCTTTTCCGGGGATCGCCGCTGCGGCCGTCGGATGCTGCGGACTACGCCGAGTCGGCCTATACGTTCGGCGGTCCGTCGATGTACGCCGAATCGATCAGCGTGTACGACTACGAACTGAATCCCTACGGTGTGGCCTGGCGGGCTTTCAGTGAAGTCTCCGACTGCCGGGACGACGCGATCGGGGTAAGCCCGCGCGGGGACTTCCAGCCGATGCGTGTCACCGAGTTCGGCGCGCCGCAGGACGACGTCATGATGTGGAGCATGGGGCGTCCGGACTGGACATGCAGTTTTGGCTTGGTCGCCGTGCCCAAGGTGGTCCTGGTGATCACGGCGTGCAATTCCTCGGCTGGTTTCCCGATGGCCGAGTGGGCGCCAATCCGCAAGGCGCAGTTGAACAGTCGCGTGGCTTAGCGGTTGTAGAAAATGGTTCCCGCCGGCGTGCTGTAGGAGAAATAGATCGGCATCAGTTCAAAGGGTGTGTTGCCGGTATTCAGACTCAGGAACCCGACGCGCGGCGCGTCGGAGCCCGTGCCGACGGTCTGCTGATATAGCAGCACGCCGCCGTCGTTGTAGAACGTCAGGTGGGTGCCGGCCGGTACCAACCCGTTGACCGCTCCGGTCCCCAGGTAAAAGGGCAGGAGACCCGACAGGCCACCGGTATCGACCAGCGCGCCGAAGACCGGTAGCGGAGCGCCTCCGTTGACGCTCACGAGCAGGTTGGTGATCGGAGCGCCATTCGAGAGGGCGAAGGCGGTGCCCGGGTTGGCTCCGAACTGAACGAGTCCCGCGGGCTGGTTGATCAGGATGCCCTGGTTCAAGGCGCCCGGAAGTGCCTGTATCGGACCGGCAATGGGTGACCCGCCCAACTGGGTTGCTCCGATACCGAGCACTGGCACCCCCGCTGATGTCGGGAGAAAGGTGGTCACACCGTTGACTGTCTGGGCGACGGACGTGATCACCCCGATGGTGGTGGGCGCGGTGATGATCCCGTTCCCGAAATTCACTGTCGTCGCGTAGGTGTCGTACGTTTCGGTGATCTGATTGGCGAAGTCGCCGTAGGTGATGCTGTACCCCGCATGAGTGACCGGCCCGAGTGACGCGAAGTTCACATCCTGCGGCGGAACGATCAGGCCTACCGACCCGGTGTCGAGAACCACCTGCGAGATCGGACCGCCACCGATGGACACGTTGACATACGGTCGGTGCAACTGCTGGTCAACCACTACCGCAATGGCGGGCGGGCCGCCGGTGGCGCCGGTAGCGCCGGGTGCGCCGAGGCTCGCGGCGCCTCCAGCTCCGCCCGGGCCCGCGGCGGCTCCACCGGGCCCGCCGGAGACTCCGCCGGTGCCGCCGCTGCCGCCATCTCCGATCAGCCACCCGCCGCGGCCACCCATCCCGCCGGCGCCGCCGAGTGCCCCACCCAGGCCACCGGTTCCTCCGGCGCCGAACAACATTGCGCTGCCGCCGGTGCCGCCGGTGCTGTAGGGACCGCCGATGCCACCGATACCGCCGTTTCCGTACAGCCAGCCTCCGGTGCCGCCGACTCCCCCTGCGGCACCGAAGCCGCCCATGCCGCCGGTGCCGCCCGTGCCCAGCAGCCCGGCCGGACCGCCGGCGCCCCCCACGACGCCCGCTGCGATGCTGTCGCCACCGCGGCCGCCGTTTCCGATCAGGAGGCCACCGCCGCCACCGGGCGTTCCGACCCCCTGCGCGTTCGTCGTCCCGCTGGCGCCGTCCCCGATCAGGGGCCGCCCCAGCAACGCATTGGTGGGCAGGTTGATGACGTCGAGCAGGCCCTGCTCGATGCTCTGCGCCGACATGTCAGCAGCGGCGTCAGCCTCGGCCGCCACGTACCGGCTCGCGGCCGCGCTGAGCATCCGCGCCAGCTCGCTCTGAAAGGCCGTCGCCCGCATGCTGAGCGCCTGGTACTCCAGTGCGTGACCGGAGAACAATTGGGCGATCGCCCTGGACACTTCGTCGCCGGCTGCGGACAGGACCTCGGTGGTGGAAGCGGCGGCCGCCTGATTGGCCCTGCGAAGCACCGACTCGATGCCGGCGACATCGGCCGCCGCGCCCGTCACGATGTCCGGCACGACTGTGAGAAAAGACATTTGACCCCCCACGCAGTGTTACGTGCATGCCCCCCTGGCCCATCCACGATAAACAGAAAGACCTGCGCTCCGTTCGTGTTTCATGGGAGTTCGCGCAAGTCGTAAAATCCCTTCTGGCTGCGGGACCACCCGCACGACAGAGCTACGGTCTCTCCAAGTCGTCTTCCGCCGACCATTAGCCTGGACACGTGCCAGATCCCGCTACTTACCGTCCCGCGCCCGGGTCCATCCCGGTCGAGCCGGGCGTCTACCGGTTCCGGGATACGCACGGCCGCGTGATCTACGTCGGAAAGGCCAAGAGCCTGCGCAGTCGGCTCACCTCATACTTCGCCGACATCGCCGGACTGCACCCACGGACCCGCCAGATGGTGACCACGGCCGCCAAGGTCGAGTGGACGGTGGTCAACACCGAGGTCGAGGCGCTCCAGCTGGAATACAACTGGATCAAAGAATTCGACCCGCGCTTCAACGTCCGCTACCGCGACGACAAGTCCTACCCGGTGCTGGCCGTCACCCTCAACGAGGAGTACCCGCGGTTGATGGTCTACCGCGGACCGCGGCGCAAAGGGGTGCGCTATTTCGGGCCCTACTCCCACGCGTGGGCCATCCGCGAAACGCTCGACCTACTCACCCGGGTGTTCCCCGCCCGCACCTGCTCCAACGGAGTCTTCAAGCGGCACAACCAGATCGACCGTCCCTGCTTGCTCGGCTACATCGACAAATGCTCGGCGCCGTGCGTCGGCCGGGTGAGTGCCGAGCAGCACCGCCAGATCGTGCTCGACTTCTGCGACTTCCTGTCCGGCAAGACCGAACGCTTCGCGCGCGAGCTGGAGCAACAGATGCACGCGGCGTCCGCCGAGCTGGACTTCGAGCGCGCGGCCCGGTTACGTGACGACCTGGGTGCGTTGCGGCGGGCGATGGAGAAGCAGGCCGTGGTGTTCGGCGACGGTACCGACGCCGACGTCGTCGCCTTCGCCGACGACGATCTCGAGGCCGCGGTGCAGGTCTTCCACGTCCGCGGGGGACGGGTCCGGGGTCAGCGGGGCTGGATCGTCGAAAAATCCGGCGACCCGGGAGATTCCGGCGCCGAGCAGCTGGTCGAGCAATTCCTCACGCAGTTCTACGGTGAGCAGGCCGAATTGGGCGGAGCGGCCGACGAATCCGTCAATCCGGTGCCGCGCGAGGTGCTGGTGCCGTGCCTGCCGTCCAACCACGATGAGCTGGCCAGCTGGCTGTCCGGGCTGCGTGGCGCCAAGGTCACCCTGCGGGTGCCGCGCCGCGGCGACAAGCGTGCGCTCGCCGAAACGGTGGAACGCAATGCGAAAGAGGCGCTGCAGCAACACAAGCTGAAACGGGCGGGCGACTTCAACGCCAGATCGGCTGCGCTGCAGAATATTCAGGATGCGCTCGGTCTGGCCGACGCGCCGTTGCGCATCGAGTGCGTCGATATCAGCCACGTGCAGGGCACCGACGTCGTCGGCTCACTGGTGGTGTTCGAAGACGGCCTGCCGCGCAAGTCCGATTACCGGCACTTCGGCATCCGGGAGGCCGCGGGGGAGGGTCGCTCGGATGATGTGGCCTCGATCGCCGAGGTGACGCGGCGGCGCTTCGTGCGGCATCTCAGCGACCAGAGCGACACGAATGTGCTATCCCCAGAAGGCAAGTCGCGCCGGTTCGCCTACCCGCCCAACCTCTACGTGGTGGACGGCGGGGCGCCACAGGTCAACGCGGCCAGCGCCGTGCTGGAGGAGCTGGGCATCACCGACGTCGCGGTGATCGGGCTGGCCAAGCGGCTCGAAGAGATCTGGGTGCCCGCCGAGCCCGACCCGGTCATCATGCCCCGCAACAGCGAGGGGCTGTACCTGTTGCAGCGGGTGCGCGACGAGGCGCACCGTTTCGCCATCGCCTACCATCGCAGCAAGCGATCCAAGCGAATGACGGCGTCGGCGCTGGACTCCGTACCCGGATTGGGCGAGCACCGGCGCAAGGCGCTGGTCACCCACTTCGGATCGATAGCCCGCCTCAAGGAGGCCACTGTCGACCAGATCACCGCCGTTCCGGGTATCGGTGTCGCCACCGCCACCGCCGTACTCGAGGCACTACGGCCTGACGCGACGGGAGCTGCGGAATGACCAACGGCGAGAACTCCAGCGGCATCGATGTCGTTCTGGTGACCGGATTGTCGGGTGCCGGACGCGGCACCGCCGCCAAGGTGCTCGAGGACCTCGGGTGGTACGTGGCCGACAATCTGCCACCCCAGTTGATCACTCGCATGGTCGATTTCGGCTTGGCAGCCGGATCCCGGATCACCCAACTCGCGGTCGTCATGGACGTGCGGTCCCGCGGGTTCACCGGGGATCTGGACGAGGTGCGCAACGAATTGGCGACCCGCAACATCACGCCGCGGGTGGTGTTCATGGAGGCGTCCGACGACATGCTGGTGCGCCGCTATGAGAACAATCGCCGCAGTCATCCACTGCAGGGCGAACAAACCCTGGCCGAAGGCATCGCCGCGGAACGCCGGATGCTGGCTCCGGTGCGTGCCACCGCGGATCTGATCATCGACACGTCGACCCTGTCGGTGCGCGGTCTGCGGGAGAGCATCGAGCGGGCGTTCGGCGGCAACGGGGGCGCGACCACCAGCGTCACGGTCGAGTCCTTCGGCTTCAAATACGGCCTGCCGATGGACGCAGACATGGTGATGGATGTGCGGTTCCTGCCCAACCCGCACTGGGTGGACGAGTTGCGCCCGCTGACCGGCCAGCATGAGCCGGTGCGCGACTACGTCTTGAGCCAACCGGGCGCGGCGGAGTTCCTGGAGACTTACCATCGGTTGCTATCGCTGGTGGTCGACGGCTACCGCCGGGAGGGGAAGCGTTACATGACGGTCGCGATCGGCTGCACCGGCGGTAAGCACCGCAGCGTGGCGATCGCGGAGGCGTTGATGGGCCTGCTGGGATCCGATCCGCAGCTGACCGTACGGGCGCTGCACCGGGATCTGGGTCGCGAATGAGTGACAGCATCGTCGCGCTCGGCGGCGGACACGGCCTGTACGCGACGCTGTCGGCGGCGCGCCGCCTGACCCCGCACGTGACCGCGATCGTGACGGTCGCCGACGACGGCGGCTCGTCGGGCCGGCTCCGCAGCGAACTGGACGTGGTTCCGCCGGGTGATTTACGAATGGCGTTGGCCGCGTTAGCATCCGACAGTCCGCACGGCAGGCTGTGGGCCACCATCCTGCAACACCGGTTCGGCGGGAGCGGCGCGCTGGCCGGGCACCCGATCGGAAACCTGTTGCTGGCCGGGCTCTCGGAGGTGCTGGCCGATCCGGTCGCCGCCCTCGACGAGATCGGGCGCATTCTCGGCGTGAAAGGCCGGGTGCTGCCGATGTGCCCAATCGCCCTGCAGATCGAGGCCGACGTGTCCGGGCTGGAGTCCGACCCGCGCATGTTCCGGGTCATCCGCGGTCAGGTCGCCATCGCATCGACGCCGGGCAAGGTGCGCCGGGTGCGCCTGTTGCCGGCCGCTCCGCCGGCGACCCGGCAGGCCGTCGACGCCATCATGGCGGCCGAGTTGGTGGTGCTGGGACCGGGTTCCTGGTTCACCAGCGTGATCCCTCACGTCATGGTTCCCGGCCTGCTGCAGGCGTTGCAGGCCACGACGGCCCGCAAGGCGCTGGTGCTCAACCTCGTCGCCGAGCCGGGGGAGACGGCGGGTTTCTCGGTGGAACGTCATCTCCACGTCCTGGCGCAGCATGCGCCGGGATTCACCGTGGACGACATCATCATCGACGCCGAGCGAGTCCCCAGCGACCGCGAACGCGACCAACTGCGACGCACCGCGACACTGCTGCAGGCCGAGGTCCACTTCGCCGACGTGGCCCGACCTGGTACACCTTTACATGACCCGGGCAAGCTGGCGGCAGTCCTGGACGGGGTGCGTGTGCGAGACAGGAATCCGGCGGCGCCCGCGGTGAAGGCCACAGAAGAGATACCGATCGACGGTGTACTACCGAGGGGTGACGACGCGTGGCGATGACGACTGAAGTCAAGGACGAGCTGAGCCGTCTGGTAGTCAAGTCGGTCAGCGCGCGGCGTGCGGAAGTCACGTCCCTGCTTCGGTTCGCCGGCGGCCTGCACATCGTGGCGGGCCGCGTGGTCGTCGAGGCCGAGGTCGATCTGGGCAGCATCGCGCGGCGGCTGCGCAAGGACATCTTCGACCTGTACGGCTACAACGCGGTGGTGCATGTGTTGTCGGCCAGTGGAATCCGCAAGAACACCCGGTATGTGTTGCGGGTGGCCAACGATGGCGAGGCGCTGGCCCGGCAGACCGGCTTGCTGGACATGCGCGGACGTCCGGTGCGCGGCCTGCCGGCGCAGGTCGTCGGCGGCAGCATCGCGGACGCCGAGGCCGCGTGGCGGGGAGCTTTCCTGGCGCACGGGTCGCTGACCGAACCCGGGCGTTCCTCGGCTCTGGAGGTGAGCTGCCCCGGGCCGGAGGCGGCGCTGGCGCTTGTCGGTGCGGCGCGGCGGCTCGGGGTCAGCGCCAAGGCCCGCGAGGTGCGCGGCGCGGACCGGGTGGTGGTGCGCGACGGCGAGGCGATCGGCGCCCTGCTCACCCGGATGGGTGCCCAGGACACCCGGCTGGTCTGGGAGGAGCGGCGGCTGCGTCGTGAGGTGCGCGCCACGGCCAACCGCCTGGCGAATTTCGACGATGCCAACCTGCGCCGCTCGGCGCGTGCGGCCGTGGCCGCAGCGGCCCGGGTGGAGCGCGCGCTGGAGATACTCGGTGACACGGTGCCCGACCACCTGGCCACCGCGGGCCAGCTGCGGGTCGAGCACCGGCAGGCATCGCTGGAAGAACTCGGCCGGCTCGCCGATCCGCCGATGACCAAAGATGCTGTGGCAGGACGGATTCGGCGCTTATTGTCGATGGCCGACCGGAAGGCGAAAGTGGACGGGATTCCGGACACCGAATCCGCGGTCACTCCGGACCTCCTCGAAGACGCCTAAGTCGCCTAATTTCGGCGAGCAGACGGAAACTCGCACAGAACCGCTTGTTTCTGTGCGAGTTTCCGTCTGCTCAGCCTGACTGATGCGCGCTGTGAGAACGACTGGCGCGCGCTGTGAGAAAGAAATATTGGCTTCGTCGGGTGGCTGCGGGCTACGGTCGTGGGATGAAACGGCTCTCGAGTGTTGACGCGGCGTTCTGGTCTGCCGAAACTGCAGGCTGGCACATGCATGTCGGTGCGCTGGCGATCTGCGATCCACGCAAAGCGCCCGACTACAGCTTCCAGCGCCTGCGTGAACTGCTCATCGAGCGGTTGCCCGAGATACCTCAGTTGCGCTGGCGGGTGACCGGCGCTCCGCTCGGCCTGGACCGGCCGTGGTTCGTCGAGGACGAAGAACTCGACATCGACTTCCACGTCCGGCGCATCGGTGTACCGGCTCCGGGTGGCCGGCGCGAACTCGAGGAACTCGTCGGCCGACTGATGTCCTACAAGCTGGACCGCTCGCGGCCACTGTGGGAACTGTGGGTCATCGAAGGCGTCGAAGGCGGCCGCATCGCCACCTTGACCAAGATGCACCACGCGATCGTCGACGGCGTCTCGGGCGCCGGCCTCGGCGAGATCCTGCTGGACGTCACTGTCGAACCGCGGCCGCCGCAGAAGGAAACGGTGGGATTCGTCGGCTTCACCATCCCCGGACTGGAGCGGCGTGCGCTCGGCGCATTGATCAACGTCGGCGTCATGACCCCGTTCCGTATCGCCCGGTTGCTCGAGCAGACGGTGCGCCAGCAGATCGCCGCCCTCGGCGTCGGCGCGCGGCCGCCACGCTACTTCGAGGCCCCCAAGACCCGGTTCAACGCACCGGTGTCGCCACACCGGCGCATCACGGGGTGCCGGGTGGAGCTGGACAGGGTCAAGGCGGTCAAGGACGCTTTCGGCGTCAAGCTCAACGACGTGGTTCTCGCCCTGGTGGCCGGTGCGGCGCGCGAATACCTGCAGAAGCGCGACGAGCTGCCCTACAAGCCGCTGATCGCCCAGATTCCGGTGTCCACCCGCACCGAGGAGAACAAATCGGACGTCGGCAACCAGATCAGCTCGATGACCGCATCGCTGGCCACCGACATCGACGACCCGGCCGAGCGGCTCAAAGCCATTCACGAGAGCACGCAGAACGCCAAGGAGATGGCCAAAGCGCTGTCCGCGCACCAGATCATGGGCCTCACCGAGACCACACCCCCGGGCCTGTTGCAGCTGGCGGCGCGCGCGTATACAGCCACCGGGCTGTCGCGCAACCTGGCTCCGATCAACCTGGTCGTGTCCAATGTGCCCGGCCCGCCGATCCCGCTCTACATGGCCGGGGCCAAGCTCGATTCGCTGGTTCCGCTGGGACCGCCGGTGATGGACGTGGCGCTCAACATCACCTGTTTCTCCTACCAGAAGCACCTGGACTTCGGATTCGTCACGACGCCGGAGGTCGCCAGCGACATCGACGAAATGGCCGATGCCATCGAGCCTGCGCTGGCCGAGCTGGAGCGCGCCGCCGGCCTTTAGCGGTCGCTGGAATAGTTCGTCACGTACACCCAGGACAGGAACCGGGCGACCGCCTCGGCGGCTTTGTTGGCGCGCGGGGATCCGAAGATGTCGAATGCGTGCTGCGCGTTGGGCAGCTCGGCGTACGCGACCGGGGCCTTCGACACCGATCGCAGCTCTTCGACGAACTCCCGTGCCTCGGCCACCGGGATCAGGGAGTCGTCGGTTCCGTGCAACACGAAAAACGGTGGGGCGTCCACGTGCACGTAACGCAACGGCGACGCCTCTTCGTAGATCTCCCGGTGGGTGTCGAGTTTGTGCTTGACCACCAATCTTTCGAGCACCTGCACGAACTGGGCGCGCCCGGGGGCCTCGGTGGAATACCAGTCGTAGCGGCCATAGAACGGCACGGCCGCCATCACCGACGTATCGGCGTCTTCGAAGCCGGGCTGGAACTTGGGGTCGTTGGGGGTCAGCGCGGCCAGTGCGGTCAGGTGACCGCCAGCCGAACCACCGCTGAGCACAACGAAATTCGGGTCACCCCCGTAGGCGGCGATGTTCTCCTTGACCCAGGCCAGCGCGCGTTTGACATCGACGATGTGGGCGGGCCAGGTGTGCCAGGGTGACACGCGGTAGTTCATCGACACACACACCCAGCCCCGTGAAACCAGGTGACTCATTAAGGGATACGCCTGTGGACGGCGCCACCCGATCATCCAGGCGCCGCCGGGAATCTGTAGCAGGACAGGTGCTTTGCCGTCCAACGGCAGATCCCTGCGGCGCCATATGTCGGCCAGGTTCGCCCGGCCGTGCGGTCCGTAGGAGACGATGTTCTGCTTGTCGACGAAGCGGCGCCGTGCCACGGTGGTGCGCAGCGGCAGATTGCGCCGCCCCCGCCGGGTCGGCTCGGTGGGCAGGGCCTTGAGCTGGTCGGCGTAGTCGGACCCGAGCTGCTCGGTCAGGCCGGCTTCCAATATCGGTCCCGGAGTGGTGATTCCGCGATAGCGGATGACGGCCAGGATCGCCCAGGACGCCGCCGTCATTGCCAGCGCCAGCTTGCCCTTCGGGCCGGCGAAGTCGCCCCGGCGGCCCCGGCGCACCGCGTCGAGCGCGGACACCGACGCATACAGGCCGGGCACCTCGGAAGTGGGCCAGCCGAACCAGAACACCGTCGGCGACGCGTACGGGTTGCGGGTGATCGGGTGTAATCCGTTGGCCGCATTCACCAGTTCAACTGTCGCCCGGGTCAGCGGGCGGGGCCGGCGCAGTTGCTGCAACAGCCGCCGCATCATGAGCCGCTCACCCGGGCCTTGAGCTCGTTGCGCAGGATCTTGCCGGTACTGCCGCGGGGGAGCTCGTCGAGCACCGTGATCTCGCGCGGCACTTTGTAGTTGGCGAGGTTGTCCCGGACATGCTGCTTGAGCGTCTCGACCGTCGCCGAGGCACCCGGCTCGAGCACCACGAACGCCGACAACCGCTGGCCGTACTGCTCGTCGTCCACGCCGATCACCGACGCCTCGGCGACCTCGGGGTGGGCGGCCAGCGTCTTCTCCACTTCGATCGGATAGATGTTCTCCCCGCCAGAGACGATCATCTCGTCGTCACGGCCCACCACGAACAGCCGCCCGTTCGCGTCGAGGTAGCCGACGTCACCCGACGACATGTAGCCGGCGTGAAAATCCTTGGTGGAGCCGGACGTGTAGCCGTCGAACTGACTGCCGTTGTGCACGTAGATGGTTCCGACCTCGCCGGTGGGCACTTCCTTGAAATCGGAGTCCAGGATCCGGATGTCGGTTCCGTCAGCCGGCTTGCCCGCGGTATCGGGGGCCACGCGCAGGTCGGCCGGAGTGGCGGTCGCGATCATTCCCGCTTCGGTGGCGTTGTAGTTGTTGTAGATCACGTCGCCGAACTGGTCCATGAAAGCAACGACGACATCGGGCCGCATCCGCGAACCCGATGCCGCGGCGAAACGCAACGACCGGCAGCTGTACTTGTTTCGCACTTCTTCGGGCAACTCCATGATGCGGTCGAACATCACCGGCACCACCGCCAAACCGGTCGCCCGGTACTGGTCGACCAGTGCCAGCGTGGCCTCCGGATCGAACTTGCGTCTGGTCACCACCGTGCAGGCCAGCGACGAGGCGAGCACCAACTGCGAGAAACCCCACGCGTGGAACATCGGCGCCACGATCACGATCGGCTCCTCGGCGCGCCAGGGCGTGCGGTCCAGCACCCCCTTGAGGGTCTTGATTCCTCCGCTGCCGCCGGAATGCTTGGCGCCCTTCGGTGTTCCGGTGGTTCCGGAGGTGAGCAGAATCAACTTGCCCTTGCCGCCGGTGCGCTGCGGCCGCTGGCCGGCATGCGATGTGATGAGTTTCTCCACGGTCAGCTCGTGCGGCTGGTCGGCCCACGCCACGATGCGGGTCGCGTTCGGTGCGTCGGCCAGTGCCCGATCCACCGTGGGGGTGAACTCCTCGTCGTACACGATCGCGTCGACACCCTCGCGGCTGACCACCTCGGCCAGCGCGGGACCGGCGAAGGAGGTGTTGAGCAGCAGGACGTCGGCGCCGACCCGGTTGGCCGCCAGGAGTGCATCGACGAATCCGCGGTGATTGCGGCACATGATGCCGACCACCTTGGGAGGTCCACCCGGCTGGGCTTGCAGCGCGGCAGCGAAGGCGTCGCCGCGGTCGTCGAGCTCCCGCCAGGTCAGAGTGCCGAGTTCGTCGATGAGGCCGGGGCGATCAGGGCAGCGTTGCGCCGCGCCGGCGAAGCCCGAGGTGAAACCGATGCCCTCACGGCGCATCGCCGCAACCACCCGCAGGTAGCGGTCGGGGCGCATGGGCGCGATCATGCCCGCACGCCTCAGCGTGGAGAACACGCCCAGCATCTCTGCGAGGCCCTCTTCGAGACGAGATGCCATGGCTCAGCCCACAATCGGGAATCGACGCTTGGCGGCGAGCTGGTTGAGCCCCTCTTGCATCACCGACCGCACGTACTCGTCGACTTGGTCGACGTCCGGGTCGTCGCCGAATTGTGCTGCGATGTCGATGGGTTTGAGCACCTGCATCACAATCTTGGCCGGCAGGGGCAGATTGGGCGGGATGGCGGCGCTGAAGCCGAACGGGAATCCGAAGGAGAGCGGCAGGATATCGCTGCGGAGCAACTTCTTGATGCCCAGATTGCGCGCCAGCCAGGTACCGCGGGTGAGATACAGCTGGGTTTCCTGACCGCCGATTCCGACCATCGGCACGATAGGAACGCCCGCCTCGATCGCGGTGCGGACGTAGCCCTTGCGGCCGTTGAAGTCGATGACGTTCTCCACGGTGGTCGGGCGGTAGGCGTCGTAGTCGCCGCCCGGGAAGACGACGACCACGCCGCCGGAGCGCAGCGCCGCCGCGGCGTTCTCCCGGTTGGCCCGGATGTAGCCCGTCTTGCGGAAGAAGTCGGCGGTCGGACCCATGAAGAGGATGTCGTGGCTCAGTGTCAGTACCGGGCGGTCGTAGCCGAACTTGTCGTAGAAGTCGGTGCTGAAGATCGGGACGTCCATCGGGAATTGACCGCCGGAGTGATTGGCGACCACCAGCGCCCCTCCGGGCGGGAAGCCGTCGAGCCCGTGCACCTCCGACCGGAAATAGGTCTTCAGGACGGGCCGCATGACGCTGATCATGCGTCGGGTCATTCCCGGATCGAACTTCGCGATATCGCCGCTGTGCGGGTCGTCGTTCTCGTTGCTCACTGAGGCTCCCTTGCCGTCGAGTCCCTCAGATCGTAGCGACCACCTCTGCGATTGTGTGCCGGCATCGTGCCCGAAACGGTCGCGTGGAAGCGCCCGAAGGTGCACAGTGTGCTTGGGTTCCAGGTTCACGCGGCTGTAGAAGGGACACCGAGGGTGGCCGAAGCGGGCAATGCGGTGGGTCCCGGGTGCGTTTCGGTGATCGCCCGACAGATGGACGCGATCCGCGACACTTTCACCGCCGAGCTGTTCGACATGATGAAGGGCGAGATTCAAGGGCTCAAGCACGACCCGCGGATGATGGAGCTGTGGCGCGCGAGCCTGACCGAGAACTTCGTCGCCGCGGTGCACTACCTGGAGCGGGATGTGCCGACGGCGCTGCTCGAGGCGCCCGCTGCCGCACTCGCCTACGCGCGGGCCTCCGCGCAGCGGGACATCCCGTTGGCGCCGTTGGTCCGGGCACATCGGCTCGGGCACGCGCGGTTCCTGGAAGTGGCGATGCAGTATGTGCTGCGTCTGGAGCCCCACCAGCAGCTTCCGACGATCATCGCCTTGGTGAACCGGTCCGCCCGGGTGATCGATCTGGTCGCTGACCAGCTGATCCGCGCCTATGAGGAGGAGCACGACCGCTGGCTGAGCCGGCGCAGCGGATTGCAGCAGCACTGGATCAGCGAGGTGCTCGCCGGGACTCCGGTCGATGTGCAGCGTGCCGAAAAGGTGCTGCGCTACGGGCTTGACGGACGGCACGTGGCCGCCGTGGTGTGGGTGGACGACGCAGTGCCGATCGACCAGGTCGTGGCACGCTTCGACGAGGTGCGCTGCCTGATGGCGGCCGAGCTGGATGCGGCCGGCCGATCGCTGCTGGTGCCCACCGACGAGCGGGAGGCCAAGCTGTGGTTCTCGGTCGCCGGTACCCCCGATCTGTCGGCCCTGCGCGGCGCGTTCGAGTCGGCATGTATCGGGGCCCGGGTGGCGTGCGGCCGGTCCGGTAGCGGGTTGCGCGGTTTCCGGGCGTCCATAAAGCAGGCCGAGCTGGTGAAGACGGTCGTGCTGGCGGGCGGGGACCGTCACGGCGAGCCCGTCGTCTTCTACGACGACGTCGCCCCGGTGGCGTTGATGGCCGGCGACGTAGACGAGCTGCGGCGGTTCGTCGGTGACGTATTGGGCGACCTGGCCGGCGCCGACGAGCGCAACGAATGGTTGCGTGCCACACTGCGCGAATTCCTGGTCCGCAACCGCAGCTATGTGGCGACGGCGGACGCAATGATCCTGCACCGCAACACTATTCAATACCGCGTTGGCCAGGCAATGGAACTCTGCGGTCAGGATTTCGACGACCCTGACGCGGTGTTCAAGGTCCAGACCGCGCTGGAGGTCTGCCGCTGGATGTCGCCCGCTGTGCTGCGCGCACAAAAGTAAAGGTCAAGTTCGGTTTCGGCGCATAGCCGTGCAACGGCTTCGGCCGGTTAGCGTTTGCCAACGTCAAGCGCCAAACCGAAAGAGGCACACATGGACCGGGCCACCGACAGCAGTAGCCAGGCCGATGTTGTGCTGCGCCTGATCACCCAGATCTGCAAGAGAACCAACTTGCAGATGGACATCTATCACAGGGCGATCGTCCTCGCCGAGGCAGCGGGCCGTCCTGACCAGGTACGTGATCTGCGGCGGTTTCTCGGCATCCAGCGCCAGGACCGAAAACTCCTGCTGGAGTTGATTGAACGACTGAGGGATCCGAAGGTTTCGCAGCGGCCACGGTGTGCGGGTGGTGACCGCCCGCGGCCGCTGGGGGTGGCGGCGGGCAAGCCATCCGTGCGCGCTGAGGGGTCGCGCGGATGGCGTTCCCGCCGGCAGGCTTCCGGGGCGGCACAGCGCGTCCGACCGGGTGACCGGCCGGCGCTGTCCGGCCCTGAAGGCGCGGGAGGTCCGGTGTCTCGGTGAATCACCCTTTATGGCAATAGCTTTCACCGGGACGGGGTCGGTCTTCCGAGAACTCGCCGATGGGCCTTCGGGTGGGCCTTATCGTGCCGATACATTGGAATGGCCACGAACGCTCTTGGAATGGGGCCAGCCATGGGATTCATCTCACCGGACCTTCCCGACGTCGATCACGAAACCTGGCTGACGCTGCCACGGGCAACGCGACTGCAGGTCGTCACCCGGCACTGGGCGGAGAACGGCTTCGGTACGCCGTATGCGGTCTACCTGCTCTACCTGATCAAGATCGGCCTGTATGTGGCGGTTCCGGCCGCGATCATCTCGCTGACTCCTGGTCTGGGCGGGCTCAGCCACATCGCCCAGTGGTGGACGCAACCGATCGTGTATCAGAAGGTCGTTGTCTTCACGCTGCTGTTCGAGGTGCTCGGGTTGGGTTGCGGGTCCGGACCACTCACCGGGCGCTTCATGCCGCCGATCGGCGGTGTCCTGTACTGGTTGCGTCCCAAGACAATTCGCCTGCCGGCCTGGCCTGACAAGGTGCCCTTGACCCGTGGCGATTCCCGCGGCATCGTCGACGTTGCGTTGTATGCCATCGTGCTGGCCAGCGCGGTGTGGGCGCTGATATCGCCCGGACACGGCGGCCCGGTGACCGGTACCGGTGACGTCGGCCTGATCGACCCGGTCCTGGTCATCCCGACGATCGTCGCGCTGGCGCTACTCGGCTTGCGTGACAAGACCATATTTCTGGCCGCGCGCGGCGAACACTACTGGCTCAAGCTGTTCGTCTTCTTCTTCCCGTTCACCGACCAGGTCGCGGCGTTCAAGATCATCATGCTGTGCCTGTGGTGGGGCGCGGCGACGTCCAAGCTCAACCACCATTTCCCCTATGTCGTGGCCGTGATGACGAGCAACAACGCGCTACTGCGCAGCCGGCTGTTCCTCCCGGTCAAGCACCTGCTCTACCGGGACCACGTCAACGACCTGCGACCCACCTGGTTACCGAAACTGATGGCCCATGTCGGCGGCACCACAGCCGAATTCATCGTTCCCACGGTGCTGGTCTTCTTCGCCGGCGACCATCCGTGGCGGTGGTTCCTGATCGGCTTCATGGTGCTGTTCCACCTCAACATCCTGTCCAACCTCCCGATGGGGGTGCCGTTGGAGTGGAACGTGTTCTTCATCTTTTCGCTGTTCTATCTGTTCGGGCATTACGGCGCGATCCGCGCCACCGACCTGAGATCGCCGCTGTTGCTGGCGCTGATCGCGATCGCGGTCGCCATTGTCATCGTAGGAAACATGTTCCCCGAAAAGATTTCGTTCCTGCCGTCGATGCGCTACTACGCCGGCAACTGGGCGACGAGTACCTGGTGCTTCCGCGCCGGGGCGGAGGACAAGATCGAAGCCGACGTGGTGAAAAGCTCTGCGCTGGTGGTCAATCAGCTCACCAAGCTGTACGGCGCGGCCACCGCCGAGGTGATGTCGGACAAAGTGGGGGCGTTCCGGGCCATGCATACCCACGGACGCGCACTCAACGGCCTGCTGGCCCGGGCAATCGACAACGAAGCCGATTACCGGGTGCGGGACGGTGAAATCGTGGCCGGACCATTGGTCGGATGGAACTTCGGCGAAGGACACCTGCACAATGAGCAACTCCTGGAGGCGCTGCAGCGGCGCTGCAACTTCGAGGACGGCGACGTCCGTGTCATCGTCCTCGAGGGTCAGCCGATCCACATTCAGAAGCAGTGGTACCGGATCGTCGACGCCAAGACCGGTCTCATCGAGTCCGGCTACGTCGACGTCAGCGACATGCTGACGCGTCAACCGTGGCCCGAGCCGGGTGATCGGTTTCCGGTGCACGTCACGACCGAGCCCGTCGTGCACGGAACCTCATGACGAAGGCGATCATCGTCGGCGCCGGTCCCAATGGTCTGGCCGCGGCGATCCACCTTGCCCGCCAGGGCATCGACGTGCACGTCCTGGAAGCGCAGGACACCATCGGCGGGGGAGTGCGGTCGGGCGAACTGACGGTGCCCGGCGTCATCCACGACCACTGCTCCGCCTTCCACCCGCTGGGTGTCGGATCACCGTTCTGGCAGGAGATCGACCTGCTCAGCTACGGATTGACCTGGAAATGGCCGGAGGCCGACTGCGCCCATCCGCTCGACGACGGTTCCGCCGGGGTGTTGTATCAGTCGGTCGCCAAGACCGCCAAGGGGTTGGGTGCCGACCGCCGACGCTGGCGGGCTGCCGTGGGCGGGTTGGTCAAGGGTTTCGACGACCTGGCCGAGGACCTGCTGCGGCCGGTCATCAATATTCCGCGGCATCCGCTGCGGCTTGCGTCGTTCGGTCCGCGCGCACTGCTGCCCGCCACCACGGTGGCCGGCTATTTCCGCACCGAGCAGGCACGCGCGCTGTACGGCGGAGCGGCCGCGCACGCCTACACCCGGCTGGACCGGCCACTGACCGCCTCCCTGGGGTTGATGATCCTGGCCAGCGGGCACCGGTACGGCTGGCCCGTGGCCGAAGGCGGGTCCGGCGCGATCACCCGGGCGCTGGCCGCGGCCCTGGACGCCGCGGGCGGACGGGTCACCACCGGTGTCAAGGTCACCCGCCGTCGCGACATCCCGAACGCCGACATCGTCATGCTCGACCTGAGTCCCGCCCAGGTGCTGGGGATCTACGGCGATGCGATGCCCACCCGGATCAGGCGGTCCTATCGCCGGTACCGCGAAGGTTCCTCGGCATTCAAAGTCGACTTCGCCATCGAAGGTGACATCCCCTGGACCAATCCCGACTGTGCCAAAGCGGGCACCGTGCATCTCGGCGGCAGCTTTGCGGAGGTCGCCGACACCGAGCGGCGGCGCGCCCAAGGCGCCATGGTCGAGCGCCCGTTCGTGCTGCTCGGTCAGCAATATCTGGCCGACCCGACGCGATCGGCGGGCAACATCAACCCGATCTACGCCTACGCGCATGTGCCGTTCGGTTACACCGGCGACGCGACCGCGGCGATCGTGGACCAGATCGAGCGGTTCGCCCCGGGATTCCGCGACCGCATCGTCGCCACCGTGAGCACCGGCACGGCCGAATTGGAGGCCCGCAACGCCACCCACATCGGCGGCGACATCATCGGCGGTGCCAACGACAAGCTGCAGATCCTGTTCCGGCCGCGGATCGCCGTCGATCCCTACCGGATCGGCGTGCCGGGGGTGTACCTCTGCTCACAATCGGCGCCGCCGGGAGCCGGCATTCACGGTCTGTGCGGTTACCACGCCGCCGAGTCAGCGCTGCGCTGGCTGCAGACGACGTGACACCGCCCCCTCAGCGTCAGCTGCGGGAAGAGTCACCCGGTCGGACCGGGCATGACGGGCTGGCCGGCCACCGGTCCACCCGCCGGCGCCGGTCCGGTCGGTGCGCCCTTCCCGGTCCCGGACATCGTGGTGATCGGGGCCACCGGCACGCCGGCCGGCACTGGTGCCCCCACCGGGACGGGTCCGGCGACGGGGACCGGGGCCCCGACGGGCACGGGTGCGCCGATGGGGACGGGCGCGCCGATGGGGACGGGGGCGCCGACGGGCACGGGCGCGCCGATCGGCACGGGTGCCCCGACCGGCACGGGTGCGCCGACGGGGACCGGTGCGCCGACGGGCACGGGTGCGCCGATCGGGACCGGGGCGCCTACCGGCACGGGAGCCGCGATCGGCCCGGGCACCACGACCGGGGCGGCGGCCGGTACGGCTGCTGCGCCCACTGGTCCGGGCACCACCACAGGCGCACCGACGCCGGACATGCCGGTGATGGGAGCGCTTGCCGGGCCGCAGTTCTCCACCGGCGTGGTTCCCGCGGCGGGGGCCGGTCCACCGGGCCCACCTGCGGGGGCTGCCGGCCCACCGGCCGGGGCTCCACCGGCCCCGGCGGCTCCGCCAGCGGCCGGCGCTCCGCCCGCAGCTGCGGCCGGGCCTCCGTAGGCGCAGCACGCCGGTGCTCCGGCCGCGGCTCCTCCCGCTCCGGCTCCGGCGGCGCCGGCGGCTCCCGCGGGCGCGCCTTCGACCGCGCCGGCCGTTCCCGACATTCCCTGGATGCACGCGTGGCCACCCGTCTTCAGCGGCACGGCCGCCGCAGTCGGGCTCAGCGACAATGCGGCCCCGCACACCCCCGCGGCGGCAGCGATCACTTTGAGGTTGAATCGATCGAAGATCGTCATCAACGTCAACTCCTTTATTCGCGCTCCAGCAGATCCGTCTGGTCGTGATGACCGGTTCGATTGTTAGACGCCGATCCAAGACTCCAACCGCGCCGCACCGTGCCGTTTCCAAATGGTGACGTTCGGGATGATTTGACTCCCGTCACACGTTGCGATCGTTAAATGACAACGCCGTCACCGGTCAGGCCGCGCCACGATTTCCGCACTGATCTAGGCTGACCACGAGCGCTTAGCAGCGGACACAAGGAAAGAGGAGAGACACGTGACGGTCCGAGTTGGCATCAACGGCTTTGGTCGAATCGGACGCAACTTCTACCGGGCCCTTCTGGCTCAGCAGGAGAAGGGCACCGCCGACATTGAGGTGGTGGCCGTCAACGACATCACCGACAACCACACTCTGGCGCATCTGTTGAAGTTCGACTCGATCCTGGGTCGGCTGCCCTACGACGTCAGCCTGGAGGGCGAGGACACCATCGTGGTGGGTCCGGCCAAGATCAAGGCGCTGGAGGTCCGCGAGGGACCGGCCGCGCTGCCCTGGGGTGATCTGGGCGTGGACGTGGTGGTCGAATCCACCGGCCTGTTCACCAATGCGGCCAAGGCCAAGGGGCACCTCGACGCCGGTGCCAAGAAAGTCATCATCTCTGCCCCGGCCACCGATGAGGACATCACCATCGTGCTCGGGGTCAATGACGACAAGTACGACGGCAGCCAGAACATCATCTCCAACGCCTCGTGCACCACAAACTGCCTGGGCCCGATCGCCAAGGTCCTCAACGACGAGTTCGGCATCGTCAAGGGCCTGATGACCACCATCCACGCCTACACCCAGGACCAGAACCTGCAGGACGGCCCGCACAAGGACCTGCGGCGCGCGCGGGCGGCGGCGCTGAACATCGTGCCGACCTCCACCGGGGCGGCCAAGGCCATCGGACTGGTGTTGCCCGAGCTCAAGGGCAAGCTCGACGGGTACGCGCTGCGGGTGCCGATCCCGACCGGCTCGGTGACCGACCTGACTGCCGAGCTGGCCAAGCCGGGCACCGCCGAGCAGATCAACGCCGCGATGAAGGCCGCCGCCGACGGGCCGATGAAGGGTATCCTGAAGTACTACGACGCCCCGATCGTCTCCAGCGACATCGTCACCGACCCACACAGCTCGATCTTCGACTCCGGGCTGACCAAGGTCATCGACAACCAGGCCAAGGTCGTCTCCTGGTACGACAACGAATGGGGCTACTCCAACCGCCTCATCGACCTCGTCAAGCTCGTCGGCAAGTCGCTCTAGCCGTGGGCGTCCCGACTCTCAAAGACCTGCTGGCCGAGGGTGTTTCGGGCCGCGGGGTGCTGGTGCGTTCGGACCTGAACGTGCCACTGGACGACGACGGAAACATCACCGACGCCGGGCGGATCACCGCATCGGTGCCGACGTTGAAGGCGCTGCTGGACGCCGGCGCCAAGGTGGTCGTCACCGCGCACCTCGGCCGTCCCAAGGACGGGCCCGACCCGAAGTACTCGCTGGCTCCGGTGGCCGCGGCGCTCGGTGAGCAGTTGGGCCGGCATGTGCAGTTGGCCGGAGATGTGGTCGGCACCGACGCGCTGGCGCGCGCCGAAGGACTCACCGACGGTGACGTTCTGCTGCTGGAGAACATTCGCTTCGACAAGCGTGAGACCAGCAAGGACGACGGCGAACGCCTCGCCCTGGCTCGGCAGCTCGCCGAATTGGTCTGGCCCGGGGGAGCTTTCGTCTCCGACGGCTTCGGTGTGGTGCACCGCAAACAGGCATCGGTGTACGACGTCGCGACGCTTCTTCCGCACTATGCGGGCAACCTCGTCGCCGACGAGATCAAGGTGCTGCAGCAGTTGACCAGTTCCACCGAGCGGCCGTATGCGGTGGTGCTGGGCGGGTCGAAGGTGTCGGACAAGCTGGGCGTGATCGAATCACTGGCGACCAAAGCCGACAGCATCGTGATCGGTGGCGGCATGTGCTTCACCTTCCTTGCCGCCCAAGGCTATTCGGTCGGCAAGTCGCTCCTGGAAGAAGAGATGGTCGAGACCTGCCGCAATCTGCTGGAGACCTATCACGACGTGTTGCGGCTGCCGGTCGACATCGTGGTGACCGAGAAGTTCGAGGCCGGATCGCCACCACAGACCGTGTCCGCCAATGAGATTCCGGATGACCTGATGGGTCTGGACATCGGTCCGGGATCGGTCAAGCGGTTCACCAACCTGCTGTCCAACGCCAAGACGGTGTTCTGGAACGGGCCGATGGGGGTGTTCGAGTTCCCGGCCTACGCGGAGGGCACCCGGGGTGTTGCCGAGGCCATCGTCAAGGCGACCGGAAAGGGCGCGTTCAGCGTCGTCGGCGGCGGCGACTCCGCTGCTGCGGTCCGCGCCCTGAAGATCCCCGAAGACGCGTTCTCCCACATATCCACCGGCGGCGGCGCGTCGCTGGAATACCTTGAGGGCAAATCACTCCCGGGCATCGAAGTGCTCGGTGAGCCCCAGCCGACCGGAGGAGACTCGTGAGCCGCAAGCCGTTGATCGCCGGCAACTGGAAGATGAACCTCAATCACTTCGAGGCGATCGCGCTGGTGCAGAAGATCGCGTTCTCGTTGCCGGACAAGTACTTCGACAAGGTCGACGTCACGGTCATCCCGCCGTTCACAGACCTGCGCAGCGTGCAGACCCTGGTCGACGGCGACAAACTGCGCCTGACCTACGGCGCGCAGGACCTGTCGCAGCACGACTCCGGCGCCTACACGGGTGAGATCAGCGGGGCATTCCTGGCGAAGCTGGGATGCAGCTTCGTCGTGGTCGGGCATTCCGAACGCCGCACCTACCACCACGAGGACGACGCGCTGGTGGCCGCCAAAGCCGCTGCCGCTCTCAAGCACGAGCTGACCCCCATCGTCTGCGTCGGCGAGCATCTCGAGGTCCGCGAGGCCGGAAACCACGTGTCGCACAATGTCGAGCAGCTGCGCGGATCCCTGGCCGGATTGTCTGCCGAGCAGATCGACAAGGTCGTCATCGCCTACGAACCGGTCTGGGCGATCGGCACCGGCCGGGTGGCCAGTTCGGCCGACGCTCAGGAGGTGTGCGCGGCGATCCGCAAAGAGCTTGCCGCGCTGGCCTCACCGCAGATCGCCCAGTCCGTCCGGGTGCTCTACGGCGGCTCGATGAACGCCAAGAACGTCGGCGACCTGGTCGCTCAGGACGACATCGACGGCGGTCTGGTCGGCGGTGCGTCCTTGGACGGGGAACAGTTCGCGACGCTGGCGGCGATCGCGGCCGGGGGACCGCTGCCGTAAACCGCGCGATATCGCGACGTCAGATCGCGATGAGCAACAGCAACAGCGGAAACACGAGCGCCAGAGCCAGCAGGATCACCAGCAGCGCCACGGTGATTCCGACGCCGTTGTAGCTCTGCGGCGGGGTGCCCAGCGAACCGGGGCTGAAGCCCCACACCGGCGCCTTGTATTCGAGTTCGACCCATCGCCCCGGGTAGATGTCGACCAGGGTGTCCGCCGGCCCGATCTGAGGCGGCAGCCAGTACGGCACGTGCACGTGGACCCGGTGCTGACCGGGCCGCACCGGCACGACGTTGCGACCCCACGACAACGGCGGCCCCTGGTAGCCGTCGATCAGAAGTGTGGGCTTGAACAGCGCCAGCATGAACGACAGCGGCATGTACTGGGTGGTGATAACGACGCCCTCAGCCGACCAGGCCGGGTGTCCCTGCTGGGCGGGCCAGCTCATGCTGCGGCTAGCGGTACTTGATCAGCAGGGCCATGCCCACGATGGAAACTAGCCAGATACCGACGATGAACAGCGTCAACCGGTCCAGGTTCTTCTCCACGACCGTCGACCCGGAAAGGCTGGACTGAACCCCGCCACCGAACAGCGTCGACAGACCACCACCCTTGGCGCGGTGCAGCAGCACCAGCAACACCACCAGCACGCTGGTGACCACCAGAGTGATCTGTAGAGCCAATTCCATACCGGGCAGCCTACCGAACGGGGACAAAAGGCTCACGACCGGCAAGGCGCAGGGCGGTACCCGCGCCCAAATAGCCGACTCGACGATCTGCACTGATACTTAGACGCATGGTTGACGTGACCGACACCGCCCTGGACCCGATCGGCGACGTCCATCGCACCAAGTTGGGACGCGAGGCGACCGAGCCGATGCGCGCCGACATCAGGATGCTGGGCGCCATCCTCGGCGACACCGTGCGCGAGCAGAACGGTGAAGAGGTCTTCGACCTCGTCGAACGAGCGCGGGTGGAATCGTTTCGGGTGCGGCGATCGGAGATCGACCGCAACGAGGTGTCCCGCATGTTCGACGGCATCGACATCCACCAGGCCATCCCCGTCATCCGCGCGTTCACCCACTTCGCGCTGCTGGCCAACGTCGCCGAGGACATCCACCGCGAGCGTCGCCGCAGCATTCACGTCGCCGCCGGTGAACCGCCGCAGGACAGCAGTCTGGCCGCCACCTACGCGAAACTCGATCGTGCGGAACTGGATTCGGCGACCGTCGCCGGTGCCCTGAAGGGCGCGCTGGTCGCTCCGGTGATCACCGCACACCCCACCGAGACCCGGCGGCGAACCGTCTTCGTGACCCAGCACCGGATCACCGAGCTGATGCGGTTGCACGCGGAGGGGCACACCCAGACCGACAGCGGCCGCAGTGTGGAAACCGAGCTGCGCCGCCAGATTCTCACCTTGTGGCAGACCGCGATCATCCGGTTGTCCCGGCTGCAGATCAGTGACGAGATCGCCGCGGGCCTGCGCTATTACCCCGCCTCGTTCTTCGAGGTGATGCCCAAGGTCAACGCCGAAGTCCGGGAGGCACTACGGGCCCGCTGGCCCGACGCCGATCTGCTGTCCGGCCCGATACTGCAGCCGGGATCCTGGATCGGTGGCGACCGGGACGGCAATCCCAATGTCACTGCCGACGTGGTCCGGCTCGCGACCGGCAGCGCGGCCTACACCGCGCTCGCCCACTACCTGGCCGAACTCGACCAGCTCGAGCAGGAGTTGTCGATGTCGTCGCGGCTGCTCCGGGTGACGCCCGAACTCGCCGAACTCGCCGAGGGCTGCCAGGACAAGGCCCGCGACGACGAGCCGTACCGGCGCGCGTTGCGGGTGATCCGTTCCCGGCTGAGCGCCACCGCGGCCGACATCCTCGACGAGCAACCGCTGCACACCCTCGACCTCGGCCTGCCGGCGTATGCCGCACCCGGCGAGCTGCGGGCGGATCTCGACACCATCGACGCCTCGCTGCGCACGCACGGCAGCACGGTGCTGGCCGACGACCGGCTGGCCCTCTTGCGGGAAGCCGTGCACGTCTTTGGTTTTCACCTGTCCGCCCTCGACCTGCGGCAGAACTCCGACGTGCACGAGGAAGTGGTCGCCGAACTGCTGGCCTGGTCCGGTGTGCACCCCGACTACGCCGCGCTACCCGAAAACGAACGCGTCGAATTGCTGGTCGGCGAGCTCAGCACCCGCCGCCCGCTGGTACGCGCCGGCGCCAAGCTCTCGGAGTTGGCCCGCAAGGAACTCGACATCATCGGGGCGGCCACGCACGCGGTCCAAACCTACGGTCCCGCAGCGGTTCCCAACTACGTCATCTCGATGTGCCGGTCGGTGTCGGACGTGCTCGAAGCGGCCATCCTGATGAAGGAGGCCGGACTGCTGGACGCGTCGGGAGACGACCCGTATTGCCCGGTCGGCATTTCGCCGCTGTTCGAGACGATCGACGACCTGCACAACGGGGCGTCGATCCTGCAGGCGATGCTGGATCTTCCGCTCTACCGGGGCATGGTGGCCGCGCGCGGCGACATGCAGGAAGTCATGCTGGGGTACTCCGACTCCAACAAGGACGGCGGCTACCTGGCCGCGAACTGGGCGGTCTACCGCGCCGAACTGGCCCTGGTGGAAGCCGCCCGCAAAGGCGGAATCCGGCTGCGGCTCTTTCATGGTCGCGGCGGCACCGTCGGACGCGGCGGCGGCCCCAGCTACCAGGCCATCCTGGCCCAGCCGCCGGGCGCGGTGAACGGATCCCTGCGGCTCACCGAGCAGGGCGAGGTGATCGCCGCCAAGTATGCCGAGCCGCAGACGGCCCGGCGCAACCTGGAGAGCCTACTGGCCGCGACCCTGGAGTCGACGTTGCTCGACGTCGAAGGACTCGGTGACGCCGCCGAGCCCGCCTATGGGGTGCTCGAGGAGATCGCCACCCTGGCCCAGCGCGCCTACGCCGAATTGGTGCACGACACACCGGGTTTCGTCGAGTACTTCAAGGCCTCCACCCCGGTGAGTGAGATCGGGTCACTCAACATCGGCAGCCGGCCGTCGTCGCGCAAGCCGACGGAATCCATCTCGGACCTGCGCGCCATTCCATGGGTGCTGGCATGGAGCCAGTCGCGGGTGATGCTGCCCGGGTGGTACGGCACCGGTTCGGCGTTCGAGCAGTGGATCACCGCGGGACCGGAAAGCGAAGAGGATCGGCTCGCGGTGCTGCACGAGCTGTACGAGCGGTGGCCGTTCTTCCGCAGCGTGCTGTCCAACATGGCGCAGGTGATGGCCAAGAGCGACCTGGGGCTGGCCGCCCGCTACTCCGAGCTGGTCGACGACGAATCGTTGCGCAGCAGGGTCTTCGACAAGATCGTCGACGAGCACCACCGCACTATCGCGATGTACAAGCGCATCACCGGCCAGGAGGACCTGCTGGCCGACAACCCAGCGCTCGCGCGTTCGGTGTTCAACCGGTTCCCGTACCTGGAGCCGCTGAACCACCTGCAGGTGGAGCTGCTGCGCCGCTATCGTTCGGGTGAAGACGACGAACTGATGCAGCGTGGCATCCTGCTGACGATGAACGGACTCGCCAGCGCGTTACGCAACAGCGGATAACGGGCGATTGCCGCTGCCGCCTTGACCCGCACAGCGTTGTGCCGGCCCGCTCGACCACGATGTGTGCGCTCAGGGGTTGGTGCCCGCAAAGATGTTGTCGCGCAGCGGCCCGTGCGTGGCCGCGGGATCGACAAACCATTCGTGCCGGAAAACCGCGCCCAGCAACGGCGGTGGCAGTCGTAGCAGCGACTGGTAAACACGTGCACCTAGACCGGTACCGAGTTGGGACCGATGGGCGGCCACCGCGTCCCGCTTCTGCCGGGCGAACCTCCGGACGTCGACCCGGTGTGTGATGGTGGCACCAGGCGCATAAGCATCGTCGAGCACGTCGGGGTCATACGGCGGGGGCAGCCGCAGCCGACTGCAGAGGTCGTTGAACCGGCGCAGTACTTCGCGCGGCATGGTCGCCTCGAGAACCCTTGGGGTGCGGGCCAGTTCAGCGGCCCGCTTGCCGACATGATGCACCTGGACATGGTCGCGGTGGCCGTATCCGCCGTTGGCCTGATAGCCCAGCAAGAGGTCGGCGTCCTCGGAGCGAAGTATCTCCGCCAGCAGCTGTGCGGCCTCTTCGACATCGGCTCTGGCGAATCGCACCCGGCCCGGTGGGTCCGGGTAGAAATCGGGACCGTACCCGCTGTCTGCGTAGCCCAGGCACTCCGTGCGCTGCACACCGAGAATGGCTGTGCTCGAATGCAATTCGTTCAGCCGGGTAGGGTCGGGCTCGCTGTCGATGCGGCCGTCGGTGGCGGTGACGACGATTACCCGATGACCGGCAGCAACCGCCTTGGCCAGGGTGCCGCCGGTGAGGATGACCTCATCGTCAGGATGGGCGTGGAAGGCGACGACGGTGGGCATCGAAGCTCCGGATCAGGACATCGGGCGGCGCCGCAGGCGGCACGGCGGTGCGGTGGCGAATTCCGGCATGACGCGATCTTATCGGGGTGTTGGCTACGCGGATCGGCGTGCTTGGGTCATCGAACGGCGACGTACTCGACCGGGCAGGGGCCGTCGGCCCGTGCTACGCCGCCGATCTGAGCCGGGACCGGCCGTGGATGCGCCGTCCAGCCTGCTGTCAGCTCGTACTCGCGCAGCAGATGCGTCACCGCAGCCGTCATCGCGGACAGTGAAAATGGTTGCGCCGGGCAGGAATGCCGTCCGTGGCCGAATGCCGTCACCAGCATCGGAGACGGCAGGTCAGGGGGGTCGGTGAGTCGGTGACGGGTCCATCTCTCCGGATCCCACACGGCCAGCCCGGGCGCCGCGGAGGTGTTGAGCAGCGGCAACAGCGTGGCGATGGTCCAGTCCGGCGGCACCCGGTAGGTGATGGCGCCGGTGTCCAGGTCGACCGGGGCGAGCACCGTTCGGCTCATGATCGAACGCTGTGCCAACCGCGTGGACTCCAGCGCACAGCGTTGCGCGAAGTCGTTGTCGCCGTGGCGAAGTCGGGGATGGTGCGCGGGGTGTTCGATCAGGTCGACCAGCGCCCAGCCGAGTGCGGCGGCGAGGTTGGACATGGACGCGACGTGTATGAGCGCGACGTCGTGTGCGATGCCGAGCACCTGGTCGGGCTCACCCGTCCAAGCGCTGACGATCCTGCCGAACAGATCCTGGCCCTCGTGGTCGCCGGCCTGGTAACGCCGCACCGCCTCGGCCACCGTTGCGGTGACATCGGCCAGCGCGGCCCGTTCGGCGCGCTTGTCCGAGGCCGCCACGGCCGCCATCCGGTCGGGATGGACGAACGCATCGGAGCCGTCCAAGGTGTCGAAGGCATGGACCAGGCGCTCGAAGGCCGCACCATCGGAGCATCCGGGGCCCGCCCAGGAGGCGAGGCCCATCCGGTGGCCGAGCCGGCGGGTGAGGTCGAAAACGTCGACGGAACCGGCCGAACCCAGTTCGGCGGTCGTCTGCCGCAGCGCGATGTCCAGATTTGCGAGATAGCCGGCGACGTCATCGCGGCGAAAAAGGTTGGTGGGCAAGGTGCGGCGGCCGGCGAAGATCTCATCAGGTAGCTTGCGGCGCAACATCAGGAAATCGGCGACGCCCTTGCTGGCCTTCTCCTCCGGCAGCGCGTAGAACGACTCGACGCCGGTGGGGGAGAAGGTGAACAGGTAGCGGTCGCCGCCGCTCTCGACCGCGAATGTGTCGCCGTACCGGTCGCGGGCAGCAGCGATGGTGGCGACCGCATCTGTGACGGCCACATCCCAGGGCAGGCCGGTACCTTCCGCAAGCGGCGGGGTGGGAACCGGTCGGGTCACGGAGTCAGCGCACACTCCGATTGCGGAGCCTGTCCAGTACCCCGCGCATCACGTGCTCCGTGGCGTTGATCGGCATCATCATCGTCTCGCCCCAGCTCACGATGTTGTCCATCCGTTCCAGGATGGCCTCCACCGGCTGCAGCACGGTGAGCAGGCGCTTGGCGAGATCGTCGAGGCTGGACAGGGTTCCATCCAGGTGGTCCAGGCCGTTCTCCAGCCGCGAGACGGTCTGGTTCAGCGCCGATAGCGACTTGTTCAATTCCACCAGGGAGGTGCCCAGTCCGTCGAGGACGTCTTCGACCTGCTCGACCGTCTTGTCGGCATTCAATGCCGCCTGGGTGAGAGTCTTCATTCTTTGCCGAGCCGGAGTCGGGCGGCCGCCGCTTCTGTCTGCCATGCGGTCATTAATACCAGCTTGACACCGGCGGATATAGACCCGTCAGAACACCGGCAATGTCAACGAGCGAGTTTGCCCGCCGCAGCCTCGTCCAGCAGCCAGCGGGTGATCTCGCGACCAATGGCCCCGGCGGCCGGTAGCGACACCGGGTCGGCGCCGCCGACGGCCGCCGCCACCGCGTCGGCCTTGCCTTCGCCCGAGACCAACAGCCACACCTCGCGGGAACGCTGAATTGCGGGCAAGGTCAAGGTGATTCGTTGTGGTGGCGGCTTGGGGGAGTCGTCCACCGAGACCACCATGCGGCTGGTTTCCCGCACTGCGGTGGTGTCCGGGAACAGCGAATTGATGTGGCCTTCGGGTCCCATACCGAGGAGGTGCACGTCGAAGTGCGGTGCCAGTTCGCCGGGTGCGGCGTTGGCCGCCAGCAGTTGCTCGTACGCCAGAGCCGCAGCCTCGAGATCGGAGCCGAACTCGCCGTCGCTGGCCGCCATCGGGTGCACCTGGCTGGCCGGGATGTCGATGTGATCGAGCAACGCCTCGCGGGTCTGTCTTTCGTTGCGCTCCTCGTCGTCCTCGGGAACGTAGCGCTCGTCCCCCCAGAACAGGTGCACGCCAGACCAGTCGACCGGATGCGAAGCGAGCTCGCGCAGCAGCGCTACGCCGTTGCCGCCGCCGGTCAACACGATCAGCGCCCGGCCCCGCGCCGTCATCGCCTGGGCGATCGTGTCGACCAGGCGCCGCGCCGCGGCCTGCGCCAGACGTTCGCTGTCGGGGAATACTTCGATCTCGGAGCTCATTGGTATTGCACCTTCTTGATGCCCTCCAGGGCCGCGTGGTAGATCTCGTCGGCATCCAGCCGACGCAGGTCTTCGGCGAGGCACTCGCCAGTCACCCTGCGCGCCAACGGAACCAGCGCGTCGGGCTTGGCCGTGCGGCTCAGTGTTGCCGTGGTTCCGTCCTGCGGCCGGCTGAGCACGATGGTCTCGCTCTTGCGCACCAGTTCCACCGTGAGCTCACCGACCTCCCGGTGAACCGGTCCGTCGATCCGGCTGGCCAGCCAGCCCGCCAGAATGTCCAGTGCGGGTTCTGTTTCCAGGCCGCTGATCCGGGCCGACTCGATCGGTTCGTGTGGTGGCAGGTCGATCGCCGAGGTCAACAACGCGCGCCAGTACGTGATGCGGCTCCAGGCCAGGTCGGTGTCGCCGGCGCTGTAACCGGGCAACCGGCTCTTGATCGCGGCCAACGGGTCCACCGCGTTGGTGGCGTCGGTGATGCGGCGAATAGCCAACTTGCCCAATGGATCCTGGGCGGGCACCGCCGGAGCGTTGTCCGGCCACCAGGCCACCACCGGAATGTCGGGCAGCAGGAAGGGGATGACGACGCTGGCGGCGTGCCCGGAGAGCGGCCCGGAAAGTCGCAGCACCACCACCTCACCGGCGCCCGCGTCACCGCCTACGCGGATCTGCGCGTCCAGGCGGGGTTCGTCGGCGTAGGCGTTGCCCCGCATCGTCACGATGATGCGGCTCGGATGCTCGTGACTGGCGTCGTTGGCGGCCTGGATCGAATCCTCCACCACGGCTTCGCTGTCCGGCGCGATGATCAGCGTCAAGACCCGGCCCATGGTGACCACACCGGCCATCTCGCGCATCTCGTCGAGCTTCTTGTTGACCGTCGTGGTGGTGGTGTCAGGCAGTTCGACGATCATGTGCGCCGCTCCTCAGCATCACTTCGTTCTGCATCGTCGCCGGCGCGAATCATGTGCGCCGCTCCTCGATCTCAGCGCGACTCATGGCCGCCGCCATTCCCGGCCGGTGCGGCGCAGCATCTCGAACGCCGAATCGGGCCCCCAGGTGCCCGCTTCATACGGATCGGGTTTACCGTGCGACGCCCAGTTGTCCAAAGCGGGATCGAGTATCTCCCAGGCCAATTCGACTTCTTCGTTCACCGGGAACAGCGACGGCTCACCGAGCAGCACGTCGAGGATCAGCCGCTCGTATGCTTCCGGTGACTCCTCGGCGAACGCCGAGCCGTAGGAGAAGTCCATGTTGACGTCGCGGACTTCCATCGCGGTGCCGGGCACTTTGGAACCGAAGCGCAATGTGATTCCCTCGTCGGGCTGCACCCGAATGACCATGGCGTTGGTGCCGAGCTCATCGGTCATGGTGGCGTCGAACGGCAGGTGCGGTGCTCGTTTGAAAATCAGCGCGATCTCAGTGACCCTGCGCCCCAACCTCTTTCCGGTCCGCAGGTAGAACGGCACCCCGGCCCATCGCCGGGTGTCCACCTCGAGGGTGATGGCGGCGAACGTCTCGGTCACGGAGTCCTTGGCGAACCCCTCTTCGTCGAGCAGTCCGACCACCTTCTCGCCGCCCTGCCAACCGGCGGTGTACTGGCCGCGGCTGGTGGTCTGGTCGAGCGGCTGCGCCAGCTGTGTCGCCGAGAGCACCTTGATCTTCTCCGTCTGCAACGCTTTCGGAGTGAAGCTGACCGGCTCCTCCATCGCGGTGAGCGCCAGCAGTTGCATCAAGTGGTTCTGGATGACATCGCGGGCGGCGCCGATGCCGTCGTAGTAGCCGGCCCGCCCACCGAGGCCGATGTCTTCGGCCATGGTGATCTGCACGTGGTCGACGTAGTGGGAGTTCCAGATCGGATCGAACAACTGGTTGGCGAAGCGCAGAGCCAGGATGTTCTGCACCGTCTCCTTGCCGAGGTAGTGGTCGATGCGGAAGACCGACTCCTCCGGGAAGACGGAGTTGACGGTCTTGTTGAGATCCTGCGCGCTCTTCAGGTCGTGGCCGAAGGGCTTCTCGATAACCACCCGGCTCCACCGATTGCCTTGCGGCCGAGCCAAACCCGATTTCTCCAGCTGTTCGCAGACCACCGGGAACGACTTCGGCGGAATCGCCAGATAGAACGCGTGGTTGCCGCCCGTGCCGCGTTCGGCATCGAGCTTCTCCAGCGTTTCGGCGAGCCGACTGAACGCATCGTCGTCGTCGAAAGCACCTGGTACGAAACGGAACCCCTCGGCCAGCCGGTCCCAGTTCTCCTGCCGGAACGGGGTCCGGCAGTGTTCCTTGACGGCGTCATGCACCACCTGGCCGAAGTCCTCGGTGTCCCAGTCGCGGCGCGCGAATCCCACCAGCGAGAAGGTGGGGGGCAGCAGCCCCCGGTTGGCCAGGTCGTAGATCGCCGGCATCACCTTCTTGCGGGCCAGGTCCCCGGTGACGCCGAAAATCACCATGCCGCAAGGGCCGGCGATCCTGGGCAGCCGCTTATCCCGCTTGTCGCGCAGGGGGTTCTGCCACTGCGCCTCGGGTGCGGCTGGGCTCATTTGTCGGCGGAGTCGAGCTGCGCCTGAGTCTCCTCGAGCAGTTCGCCCCAGGAAGCCTCGAACTTCTCCACCCCTTCGTTCTCCAGCACCAGGAACACGTCGGTCAGATCGATGCCGATCTCGTCCAGCTTGTCGAACACTTTCTGGGCTTCGGACGCGGTCCCGGTGATCGTGTCACCGTGGATCGTCCCGTGATCGGCGACGGCGTCAATCGTCTTCTCCGGCATGGTGTTCACCGTGTTCGGGGCCACCAACTCGGTGACGTACAGCGTGTCGGAGTAATCGGGGTTCTTGACGCCGGTCGACGCCCACAACGGCCGCTGAACCCGGGCTCCGTCAGCCTGCAGCCCCTTGAATCGCTCGCCGCCCTCGAAGATCTCCTGATAGGCCGCGTAAGCCAGTCGGGCGTTGGCGACGGCGGCCTGGCCGAGCAGGGCGCGGGCCTCGTCGGAGTCGATCTTCTCCAGGCGCTTGTCGATCTCGGTGTCCACCCGCGAGACGAAAAACGAAGCCACCGAATGGATCTTGGACAGGTCGTGGCCGGCTTGCTTGGCCTTCTCCAGCCCGTCCAGATAGGCGCCCATCACCGCGCGGTAACGCTCTACGGAGAAGATCAGCGTGACGTTGACCGAAATGCCTTCCGCCAGGGTCGAAGCGATGGCAGGAATGCCCTCCTCGGTGGCCGGGATCTTGATCAGCAGATTCGGCCGGTCGACGATCTTCCACAACTCGACCGCCTGCTGGGTGGTCTTGTCGGTGTCGTGGGCCAGGCGCGGGTCGACCTCGATCGACACCCGGCCGTCGACCCCGTCGGAGGACTCCCACTGCGGCCTCAGCACATCACAGGCGTTGCGGACGTCGTCGGTGGTGACGGTGCGGATGGTGGCGTCGACGTCGGCGCCCCGCTCGGCCAATTCGGCGATCTGGTCATCATAGGTATCGCTGTCGGCCAGCGCCTTCTGGAAGATCGACGGGTTGGTGGTCACCCCGACGACGGACTTGGTGTCGATCAGTTCCTGCAGGTTGCCCGATTTGATCCGGTCCCGGGACAAGTCGTCGAGCCAGACGGATACGCCCGCAGCGCTGAGCGCGGCAAGGTTGGGGTTCTGGGTCATCTGATCACCTTTTCTCAGTTATCCATTGCTTCTTCCGCGGCGGCAGCAACGGCTTCGGCGGTGAAGCCGTACTCGCGGAACAGCGTCTTGTAATCGGCGGATTCCCCGAAATGCTCGATCGACACGATCTTGCCCGTGTCGCCGACAAGTTTGTGCCACGACTGGGCAACACCGGCTTCGACGGCCACCCGCGCCGACACCGAGGGCGGCAGCACGCTGTCGCGGTAGTCCTGCGGTTGCGACTCGAACCACTCGACACACGGCATCGAGACGACTCGCGCGAGAATGTCGCGCTCTGCCAACAACTTCTGCGCCTCGACGGCGAGCTGGACCTCCGAGCCCGTGCCGATCAGCACCACGTCGGGCTCCTCATCGCCGTCAGTGCCACCGAGGACATAGCCGCCGCGGGCCACGCCGTCCAGATTCGTGCCCGCCAGCACCGGCACGTTCTGACGCGTGAGAATCAGGCCGACCGGCCCGCTGCCGTTGCCGCGGGCCAGGACCGTGCGCCAGGCGTAGGCCGTCTCGTTGGCGTCGGCCGGGCGGACCACCGACAGGTTCGGGATGGCCCGCAGTGCCGAAAGGTGCTCGATCGGCTGGTGGGTCGGGCCGTCCTCGCCGAGGCCGACCGAGTCGTGCGTCCACACGTAGATGGTGTCGATGTCCATCAGCGACGCGAGCCGCACCGCGGGGCGCATGTAGTCGGAGAACTGCAGGAACGTGCCGCCATAGGCCCGGGTGGGGCCGTGCAGCACGATGCCGGACAGGATGGCGCCCATCGCGTGCTCACGCACACCGAAGTGCAGCGTGCGCCCGTACCAGTGCGCCGTGTAGTCCTTGGTCGAAATCGACGGTGGACCGAAGGAATCGGCGCCTTTGATCGTGGTGTTGTTGCTTCCGGCCAGGTCGGCCGAACCGCCCCACAGTTCCGGCAGTTTCGGGCCCACCGCGTTGAGCACCTCGTTTGAGGCTTTGCGGGTGGCGACATCGTCCGAGCCGGGCTCCCAGTGCGGCAGGTCGGCGTCCCAGCCGTCGGGTAGCTCCTCGGCGGTCAGCCGGTCCAGCAGCGCCTTGCGCTCGGGTTCGCGCTCCGCCCACGCGTCGAAGTCGGTCTGCCATTTCTGGTGCGCTTCCTTGCCGCGGTCCACCAGCTTGCGGGTGTGCGCGATGACCTCGTCGCGAACCTCGAACGTCTTGTCCGGGTCGAACCCGAGAATCTTCTTGGTGGCCGCCACCTCGTCGTCGCCGAGCGCGGCGCCGTGCGCCTTGCCGGTGTTCATCAGGTTGGGCGCCGGGAAGCCGATGATGGTGCGCAGCGAGATGAACGACGGCCGGCCGGTTTCGGCCTTCGCGTTCGCGATCGCCTCCTCGATTCCGATGACGTTCTCGCCGCCCTCAACTTCCTGCACGTGCCAGCCGTACGCGCGGTAGCGCTCGGCGGTGTCTTCACAGAGGGCGATGTTCGTGTCGTCCTCGATGGAGATCTGGTTGCGGTCGTAGAACACGATCAGGTTGCCCAGCTGCTGCACCCCGGCCAGCGAACACGCTTCCGACGTGACGCCTTCCTCGATGTCGCCGTCAGAGGCGATCACGTAGATGTAGTGGTCGAACGGACTCGTGCCAGGTTCGGCGTCCGGGTCGAACAGGCCGCGCTCGTAGCGGGACGCCATCGCCATGCCGACGGCCGAGGCCAACCCCTGGCCCAGCGGGCCGGTGGTGATCTCGACCCCGTCGGTGTGCCGGAATTCCGGGTGCCCGGGAGTCTTGGACTTCCACGTGCGCAGTGCCTCGATGTCGGACAGTTCGAGCCCGAAGCCGCCCAGGTAGAGCTGCAGGTAGAGGGTCAGGCTGCTGTGGCCGGCCGACAGGACGAAGCGGTCACGGCCCAGCCAGTGGACGTCACTCGGGTCGTGGCGCATCGCGCGCTGAAACAGCGTGTACGCCAGTGGAGCCAGGCTCATCGCCGTTCCGGGGTGACCGTTGCCGACTTTCTGGACGGCGTCGGCGGCCAGCACCCGGACCGTGTCGACCGCAGCCGAATCGATCTCGGTCCAGTCGTCGGGGTGGTGCGGGCGGGTGAGCTCGGAGATCTCTTCAAGTGTGGTCATTCAGTCCTCAGTCCTGGGGTCATCAAACTGATCAATCCCACCCTAGTGCGGGATTGCTGGCGCATGCAGGCCCAGATTGCGTGTACCCGCGGAAGCCTGTGTGAAAATAGCGTGTCGCGGTTTGGTGGCTGTCATCAGCGCCGCGGAGGCAGACAGGTCGAGAAATTTCGGGCAGATCGACCCTGCGGGGCTGTGGCAGTGCTGGCGCGGTCTACCATCATGCGTAGTAGAAGCTGCGCGCGGCTGCGATTTTCCCGAGGAGTTAATGCGTGAGCGTTCGCGGCCGCCCAGAGATTGCGGCGCCCAGCCGGACTTCAGGCCGGATCACCGGCACCGTTCTGGCATACCTGGCGTTGACCAAACCGCGGGTGATCGAGCTGCTGCTGGTCACCGCGATACCGGCGATGCTGCTCGCGCACCGTGGGTCGGTCAACCCGCTGCTCATCCTCAACACACTGGTCGGCGGCATGATGGCCGCCGGTGGTGCCAACACGCTCAACTGTGTCGCCGACGCGGACATCGACAAAGTGATGAAGCGGACCGCGCGACGGCCGCTGGCCCGGGCTGCGGTGCCGACGCGCCACGCGCTGATCTTCGGCCTGGCATTGAGCGTGGCCTCGTTCTGCTGGCTGTGGTGGACCACGAACCTGCTGTCTGGTCTGCTGGCGGTGGCCACGATCGCGTTCTACGTGTTCGTCTACACGCTGCTGCTCAAGCGGCGCACTGCGCAGAACGTGGTGTGGGGCGGAGCTGCCGGCTGTATGCCAGTCATGATCGGGTGGTCGGCCGTCACCGGGACGATCGGCTGGCCGGCGCTGGCGATGTTCGCGATCATCTTCTTCTGGACTCCGCCGCACACCTGGGCCCTGGCCATGCGGTACAAGGAGGACTACAAAGTCGCCGGTGTGCCGATGCTGCCCGCCGTGGCGACCGAGCGTCAGGTCACCAAGCAGATTGTGATCTACACCTGGCTGACGGTGCTGGCGACGTTCGTGCTGGCTCTGGCGGCCGGATGGCTGTACGCGGCGGTGGCGCTGGTGGCCGGCGTGTGGTTCCTCACTATGGCCCACCAGTTGTATGCGGGAGTGCGGGCGGGGGAGTCGGTGAAGCCGCTGCGGCTGTTCCTGCAATCGAACAACTACTTGGCGCTGGTTTTCTGCGCTTTGGCCGTTGACTCGGCGATCGCGCTGCCGACTCTGTTCTGATCCGCCTGCACCTCGGCGCCTATCCGACGCCGACCAGGCCCACCCGGCGCCGACCAGGCCCACCCGGCGCCGACTGGGCCCCACCCGGGCGCCGACCAGGCCCCACCCGGCGCCGACTGGGCCCCACCCGGGCGCCGACCAGGCCCCACCCGGCGCCGACTGTGAATTTTACGACGCGACTCGCCGGTGGACGCGTCGTGGTTTTCACTCTCAGCGGGTTGTTCCGGTCGATCCAGAACCAGCCCGATTCAAATCCCGTGCGCGTGCGGTCCGGGTCGATGGTCATCACTAAATACGTTTACTGACAACGTATTTCGCGTAACGGCCAGCAGCGTCCGCTGCCTTCCTTCTGGGCGTGCACGATTTGCGATACCGCCCGTCGCGATATCGAATTTTGTGGTACCCCGACAACGAGAGGAGTGTTCGGCATGACGTCTTGCGTCGTTCCCACAGGGCCGTGCATCTCCTGTTCGGTCACTGGGTATCTGTTGACCGCCGGCTGACCATGACCGCCCCCATCTGGATGGCTTCGCCTCCAGAGGTGCATTCGGCATTGCTGAGTAACGGCCCGGGCCCCGGCCCGCTGCTAGCCGCTGCGCAGACATGGAGCGCACTCAGCGCCGAATATGCCTCAGCAGCAGACGAACTCGTCACAATTCTGGCGTCGGTTCAGGCCGGCGCATGGCAGGGTCCGAGTGCGCAGGAGTATGCCGCCGCCCACCTGCCGTACCTGCAGTGGCTGACCGCGACCGCCGCGCAGAGCGCCACGAAGGCCCTGCAGCACGAGGCGGCGGCCGCGGCGTACACCGCCGCGCTGGCGGCCATGCCCACGCTGCTCGAATTGGCCGCCAACCACGCCATACACGGGGGGCTGGTGGCAACGAACTTCTTCGGCATCAACACCATCCCGATAGCCCTCAACGAAGCCGACTACGTCCACATGTGGATCCAGGCCGCCGGCGTCATGGCAGGCTATGAAGCCGTTTCCGCCTCGGCGGTGGCGTCAGTCCCGCCCGGCCAGCCCGCGCCGCCCATTCTCAATTCGCCCGCGGCGGCCTCAAACCCTCTTGAACAGCTCCAGCAGATCCCGCAGCAGGTCTTCCAGCTCGCCCTGCGGCTGATCGGAATCAACTGGGACCCCGCCGCGGGCACCCTCAACGGCATTCCGTATGCCTCGTATACGGTGCCGGGCCAGCCCGGCTACTGGATTTCCCGACTCTTGCTGTTCGCCCAGGACTTCCAGGGACTGCAGAACTGGATTCAGCTGCTGTTGACCAACCCCGTCGCGGCCCTGCAGTCCCTCGGCGGCATCACCCCCGCGCAGATCATCGTCTACCTGGTCGCCCATCCGGTGCTGGCGGCGGCGCTCGCAACGTCCCCGTTGTGGTCGACGCTCGCCACGTTGCCCGCGGTCGCGGCCACGGCCAGTGTGGCGGCGCTGGCCGCGCTGGCCGCGATACCCGCCGCCGCGCCCGTCGTCGTGCCGGTACTGGCGCCTGTTGCGGCCGCGGCGTCGGCGGCGCCGGCCGTTGTCGCCCCGGCGCTGGCCGGTTCGGTATCTCCGTCCGTTCCGGCGGGCGCTCCCGCGACGACGGTGAGCACCGTCAGCACGCCGCCGTCCGCGCCGCCGCCCGCACCGGCCGGGCACGCGTTTCTGCCCTATGCCATCGGAGCCGGCCCAGGTCCTGGCCTCGGGCCGGTGCATCGCGGCGCCGCGAGTGCAAGCGCCCGCGCCAAAGCACCGGAACCCGACAGCGCCGCCGCCGCGGCCGCCGCCGCCGCCCGCAGAAAGGCGCGCAAGCGACGTCAGCAGGGGGAGCCGCAGCGCGCCTATGCCGACGAATTCGCAGACATAACAGACGATTCGGATCCGCAGGCAGTTGAATCCGACCAGGGCGCCGGGTCGCTGGGCTTCACCGGCACGGCCCGCAAGGGCGGGGTGCGGGCGGCTGGCCTGATCACCCTGGCCGGCGACTCGTTCGGCGGCGGGCCGACATTGCCGATGATCCCGACGACGTGGGACACCGAGGGGCCCGAGGAGGCGTAGGGCAGCAACACGATCGAGCCGGTGGTCTTGCGGCCATCCAAGTCGGTGTGCACACGCGTGGCTTCGGCCGGGGGATAAGTCCCGCCGAACTCGACCCGGAGGGTCCCGCAGCGGCGGCCATGATTGCACGCTTCGTGTGCCGGCCGCCAATAGTGCTGAGCGCCGAGGCTACTGCAGCAGCAGATCGGACGGAGATTCGCAGCGCACGGTGACGCCGACCCCATTGTGGAGTTGAGTCGAGTGGTGATGACGGGTCGCGCATGACGGGGGCAAGCCGAATAGTGTTGATGCAAAGGGTATCTCCGCACCGCCTAAGTGTGTCGCGCTTTGCCGAGCTGGTGACCGGACCGGATAGGCGTAGTGAGTTCGTCCGGTTCTGGTCTGGTTCACGATGCCTGCTTGACAGCGACTGCAGCTCCGTTTTACTGCTCAATCCCGAAAAATGTCGTCGGCGGGTGTGAGCATCAGCACAACTGTGACTTTCGCATGTGAACATCGGCACAGTCGCGCTATTCAACTTGTGTCACAGTAGTTTTGAGTGCACATTTGGTTCATGTTCTCGCTACTACGGGCCAACGAACGTGTTGCATACTCATGGACCTCACCACGGGTAGTGCCTTGAGCGGAGTCGTTCGGAAAGGGTTGCACGAGAACGGGATACCGTATCGGCAGTGGTCACGATCGGCGTAGGTCGATCATTCCACCTCGGTAGCGTGCGGCGATATTTAGCAGTCTTTCCCATGTCGACGTCGGGATTTGCTCTTACATAGCAGCTTTGACGCGGGTGCCCGTAACGCGGGACCCATGGCTTAATGCCCGTCGGCCGGACGTGTGCCAGAAGCTGACCGCGTTCCAGGGCTTGCGGTCGAGTGACGGCTCTCTGTTGCGATCGTGCTGCCTGGAACGTCATCCAGAACATGAATTCAACGAGACGTACGGAAAGGGAAATCGATGACAAGTGCAAAGATGCGACTGACGTCAGATCAGATTGCAGAATTCTGCCGCCAGTTGGATGAGCTTGAGCTGAGGGTGGCCGGTGACCTGGCGAATCGCGATCTTGCTGGCGTCCAGGACATTTTGGATTCTCAACAAGTGCTGGAAATGGACGACCGCGGTCCCCTGATGGACGGGATTTTCCCGGCTTGTTGGCGGGCCGAGTCCACGATGCTGGCAGCGTTGGACATAGTAGGCAACACGGAGGATTCTCCGTGCCGAGTAAACCCGGTATACGCGTTCCTGCTCATGGTGCTTTTCAAATACAGTCTTGCCCTGCGCAACTTGGAGAGTCAGCGCACTGGTTCCGCTCAGATCAGGCTCGCGGACAAGCGTGGCGCACTGGGCCAGGTTTGGGTGCAGAGTAAAAGCGATCTGATTGCAAGGCATTTCGTGGTAGGAAGCAGAGTTTCTGCTGACCGCTAGGCGGGAAGCGCCGCGGACCAGAAGTGCGGGTCTGCATCACCAACCGGTGACGTCTTAGCCGAGCTTTTTTCGGGTCCCAGATGCGGTGATCACGTGACAGCCGCGCGAAGGCTGACCGTCATGCGATGTCCCCTATCCGACCGGGACCGCAATCGCGTTCGTGAACCGCCAAGTCGCAACAGGCATGTGTCCGGTGGTTTCACGGTGTGGTCGCGACGTGTCTCGGGGTTCTGGGGTTGCATTGGCGCGCAACCGGTCGTTGAGCGCGTGATCACCGACATCGGGTCGACACCAAGGACCAGCCCAGCGGCGTGGTTCCTCCGCTTTCTCAATGATCCATCGATGTGGGCATGCCGGAAAGAACGTATTAGGCTGTCTATCAATCTAATTCGCGTTTGTCGCGGCGTTTACGGTTTGTGCCGTCCCGGCGTTCGCTGCTACGCATCGGTCGAGCTGAACGTCAGGCACGTTGGCGCCGGTAGCAGTTTCAACAGCCGATGCTGACCGCGACTGGCTCTTCGCGCCGACCGACTGGCCGTCGGGTATCTCGATGGTGCTGTCAAGCCGCGCGAGCAACCGGTCGCGCTAATGCGGGTGAGATTCAATTCTCGCTGAGCAGGCCCGCAGCCCTTCAGTGTGTTGGCCGGTCGGGGTGATGACAGCCTGGTTGTGAACAGTGCCTTGGGAACGCTTGGGGCAGTAGTCGCGATCAGGCCCGGTGCGCGTCATGGTGGTCTGTGCGGACAGATAGAACAGGCGTCGTAGCCGGCCACTGCCCTCGGCAGAGGGGGTCCAGTTTGCCGGTTCACGGTTCTTGATCGCGACCGCCTTGGACACCCAGGAACACCGACTGCGGCGACTGTCACCTGCACTGAGCGGGCACATCAAAGTCGAGCCAGCAGGCGGAGCGCCCACGGAGAACACAAGTTTCGGCGTGTGGGTCTGGGATGAGCGGGTCCTCACGCGGAATGTGTCGTCATGTTGGTGGGGCTTGCTCGGTGGTCGTGCGAAGGAAGGCTTTGAGGTGGTGGGCGTAGGTGATGACGATGTCGGGGTTGAGGAGTTGGTGGTGTGTGCAGTTGATGGAGTGGGCGGTGGTGGGGCCGGTGAGGTGGGGTTGCCAGGATCGGAGGAGGTGGGCGGCTTTGGTGCGGGTGGATTCGTAGGTGGTGTGGGTGGGGGGTGGGGTGTGTTCGGCGGCGATGAGCAGGGTGGGGCCGTCGTAGACGGCGGGTTGGTGGTTTCGGTAGAGGGCGATGTTTCGATGGTGGTTGGTTGTGAGGTCGGTGATGAGTTGGTCCTCGGGGACGACGTTGTCGGGTAAGCGCAGGGGAGGCAGGTTGTCGTCCTGGTTGACGGTCGGTAGGGCGGGGAGGGAGTCGAGCAGGATGAGGCGGGTGTTGGTGTGGCCTTGGTGGCGGAGTTCGATGGCGATGTGGTGGGCAAGAACGCCGCCGTAGGACCAGCCGATGAGGTGGTGGGGGCCGTGGGGGTGGGCGGTGTGGATGCGGTGGGCGTAGTTTTTCGCCATTTCTTGGAGGGTCTGCGGTGGGGTTTCGTGAGGTTCGAGCGTTTGGTGGATGGCGATCAGGGGGGTGGTCAGGTGGTGGCCGAGGGTTTGGTAGGGCCAGCTGATGCCGCTCGTGGCGTGAATGCAGAACAGCGGGGTGCCGCTGCCGGTGCGCAGGGTCTGGACCGGCGGTATGTCGGTGGGTTGGGAGCGGCCTTCGACGCGCCGGGCGAGGGCGGTGAGGGTAGGGGCATCGAAGAGGTCTATGACGCGGAGGTCGGTGTTGAGGGTGGTGTTGGCAGCGGCGACCAGGCGCATCGCGGACAGGGAGTCGCCACCGAGGTCGAAGAACGAGTCGGTGGCTGAGATTTGGTCTGAGCCGAGGATGTGGGCGTAGAGAGTGGCGAGCATCTCTTCAACTGGGCCGGCCGGGGACACATAAGCCTGTGCGGGGGTGGTGTAGTCCGGGGCGGGTAGGGCGCGACGGTCGAGTTTGCCGTTGACGGTCAATGGCAGTTCCTTGAGCTCCACGAATGCCGCCGGGATCATGTAGCCGGGCAGGACCTCGCTGAGCTGGGTGCGGATCCGGGCGGTGTCGATGCCGGCCTCGTTGGTGGTGGTGAGGTAGGCGACGAGTCGAGGATCGCCGGGGGTGTCCTGGCGGGCGATGACCGCGGCTTGCTCGATCCCGTCGAGCGCGGTGAGGGCGGTGGCGATTTCGCCGCATTCGATGCGGTAGCCGCGGATTTTGACTTGCTCATCGGCGCGGCCGAGGTAGTGCAGTTGCCCGTCGGGGCCCCAGCAGACCAGGTCTCCGGTGCGATACATCCGCGACCCGGCTGGACCGTAGGGGCACGCCACGAACCGGGTCGCGGAGAGCGCGCCGCGTCGCCAATACCCCGCCCCGACGCCGGCGCCGGCGACATACAACTCTCCCACCGCGCCTGGGGCGACGGGGCGTAGCCAGTCATCGAGGACGAACAGGGCGGCTCCGGCGACGGGGGCACCGATGGGGACGGTGGATGCGTCGGGGGTTAGGGGGGTGCTCAGGGTGGCGTAGATGGTGGTTTCGGTGGGGCCGTAGCCGTTGCGCATGATCCGGTGTGGGGCCCAGCGTGCGACGACCTCGGGGGGGCAGGCTTCGCCTGCGGTGATGACGGTGATGTTCTCGAGTCCGTGGTGGGGGAGGTGGTGTAGTGCGGCGGGGGTTTGGCTGAAGACGGTGACGTGGTGGGTGGTGAGGAGGTGGTGGAGGTCGGTGGGTGAGGCGGTGAGGTGGTCGGGGACCACGACCAGGCGGCTGCCACCGAGCAGGGCGCCGAAGATTTCCCAGACGGAGTAGTCAAAGGCGTAGGAGTGGCATTGGGTCCACACTCCGTGGGTGGGGAGGTGGGGGTGCAAGGAAGTCAGGAGCGCGGTGGCGTTGTGGTGGGTGGTGGCCACGCCTTTGGGGGTGCCGGTGGTGCCGGAGGTGTAGATCAGGTACGCCAGGTCGTGCGGGTCGGGTCCGGGGAGTGGGGTCAGGGGTGTGGGTGAGTCGTTGAGGGTCAGGGTGTCCAGGGTGAGGACCGGGACGGTGGTGTGGGGGAGGTGGGTGGTGAGGGTGGTGGTGGTCAGGATCGCGGCGGGGGTGGTGTCGGTGAGCATGAACCCCACCCGGGCACTCGGGTGCTGCGGGTCGATGGGCAGGTAGGCGGCGCCGGTTTTCAGCACGGCGAGGATGGCGGTGATGGCGGTGTCGCTGCGGGGCAGCAGCAGCGCGACGACGGTCCCTGGGCGGGCGCCGTAGGCGGTGTGCAGGTGCTGGGCCAACTGGGTGCTGGCCGTGTCGAGTTGCTGGTAGGTCCAGGTGCGGTCGTCGAAGGTCAGGGCCGGCGTGTCGGGGTGGGCTGCGACCTGTGCGGTGAACACTTGCGGGATCGACACCGGCGGGGCCGGTGGTGGGGTGTGCAGGCTGGTGTGGTTGCCCCAGGTGTCTAGTTGGGTGTGCTCAATAGGGGTGAGCAGGTCGAGCTGGTGCAGGGGAATGTCGGGGGTGGTGGTGAAGACTTCCAGGGTGTGGCGCCAGCGGGTGAGCAGGTTTTCGATGGTGGCGGGGTCGTAGACGTCGGTGCGGTATTCGACAGTCCCGGTGAGGATAGGGGCCCCCCGGTCGTCGAGGTGTTCGGTCAGGGACAGGACGAGGTCCATGCGGGCGGTGCCGGTCGAGACCGGGTGGGCGGTGACCTGCGCCTCGCCGAGCCTCAGAGCGTTGGTGGTGGTGGTGGTGTCACCCTGTGTCCAGGGCAGGTTTTGGTAGGCGAGCATGACCTGGATCAGGGGGTGGTGGGTGCGCGAGCGGGTGGGGTGCAGGCGCTCCACTAAGAGTTCGAAGGGGGTGTGTTGGTGTTCGAACGCGCCCAGGCTGGTGTGGCGGATATGGGCCAGCAGCGCGGCCACAGTGTCGTGGCCCTGGATGGGGGTGCGCAGGATCAGGGTGTTGACGAAGAACCCGATCAGCTCATCGAGGCCGGGGTGGGTGCGTCCGGCGGTGGGGACCCCGATCGCGACATCGTCGGTGCCGGCCAGGGTGGACAGGACCACGGCCAGGGCGGCGTGGATGACCATGAACGGGGAGACCTGCTGGGTGCGGGCCAGGGTGTGGATCGCGGTGGTGAGCTCGGCGGGCCAGCCGAAGTCCAGGGTGGCGCCGCGGTACTCGGCCACCGGCGGGTAGGGGCGGTCGGTGGGTAAGGGGAGGCGTTCGGGTAGGCCGGCCAGGGTGTGTTCCCAGTAGGCCAGCTCGCTGGCCAGGCGGCTGTCGGGCTGGTTGGGGTCGCCGAGCAGGTGGTGGTGCCACAGGGTGTAGTCGGCGTACTGCACCGCCAGCGGTGTCCAGGTGGGGGCGGCGCCGGTCAGGCGGGCGGTGTAGGCGGTCTGCAGATCCCGCGCTAGGGGGCCCATCGACCAGCCGTCGGCGGCGATGTGATGGACCAGCAGCACCAGCACGTGCCGGTTGGGGCCGGTGTGCAGCAGGGTGACGCGGATCGGGATCTCGCGACTCAGGTCAAAGCCGTAGCCCACCGCCTCGGCGAGGGCAGCCTCGAGCTGTTCGGGGGTGAAGGTGCGGGCATCAATGAGCTGCCACGGCACGTCGAGGTCGTCGGGGTCGCAGATGTGCTGATACCCGACCCCCTCGATCGTGTCGAAGCGGGTGCGCAGGGCTTCATGGCGGGTGATGACATCGCCCAGAGCCGTCCGAAGGGCGTCAGCATGCAGTGGCCCGTCGAGGTGGAGGACGGCGGGGATGTTGTAGACCGCCGAGGGGCCCTGCAACTGGTGGAGGAACCATAGGCGGGACTGGGCAAACGAGACAGGGATCCGGTCCGGGCGCTCCTGGGCCACCAGCGGCAGGTGGGTGGCGGTCTCGGGGGTCAGGCGTTGGGCCAGCCCCGCCACGGTGGGCGCGTCGAACAGGTCGGCGACCCGTAGGTCGGTGTGCAAGGTGGTGGTGGCGGCGGCGATCAGGCGCATCGCGGAGAGGGAGTCGCCCCCGAGCTCGAAGAACGAATCGGTAGCTCCGACCCGCTCGATCCTGAGGATTTGGGAGAAGATCCCGGCCAGGACTTCCTGCACGGGACCGGCCGGGGCCACATAGGTCGCGGTGGTGGGGGTGTAGTCGGGGGCGGGTAGGGCGCGGCGGTCGAGTTTGCCGTTGACGGTCAACGGCAAGACGTCCAGGGTTACGAACGCGGTCGGCACCATATAGCCCGGCAGCACCTCACCGAGTTGGGTGCGGAGCCGGGAGGTGTCGATGCCGGCGCCGGTGGTGGTGGTGAGGTAGGCGACCAGCCGCGGCTCACCGGGGGTGTCTTGGCGGGCGATGACGGCGGCGTGTTCGATCCCGTCTAATCCGGTCAGGGCGGTGGCGATCTCGCCGCATTCGATGCGGTAGCCGCGGATTTTGACTTGTTCATCCGCGCGGCCGAGGTAGTGCAGTTGTCCTTCGGGGCCCCAGGAGACGAGGTCTCCGGTGCGATACATCCGGGAGCCGGGTGGACCGTAGGGGCAGGCCACAAACCTTGATGCGGACAACCCGCCGCGGCGCCAGTAGCCGACCGCGACTCCGGTGCCGGCGACATAGAGCTCTGCGGTTACTCCGGGTGGGACGGGGCGCAGGCAGTGGTCGAGGACGAACAGGGCGGCTGCGGGGACGGGGGTGCCGATGGGGACGATGGGGGTGTCGGGTGTGAGGGGGGGTGCGGCGGTGGTGTGCATGGTGGTTTCGGTGGGGCCGTAGGTGTTGATCAGTGTGCGGCCCGGTGCCCATTGGGCGGCGAGGGTGGGGGGGCAGGGTTCACCGGAGGTGATGACGGTGATGCCGTCGAGTCCTTCGGCGCTGAGGTGTTGCAGGGCGGTGGGGGTGTGGCTCAGGACGGTGACGTTTTCGTGGATTAGCAGGGTGTGTAGGTCGTGGGGGGAGTGGACGATGTGTTCGGGGATGACGATGAGTCGGCTGCCGCTCAGGAGGGCGCCGAAGATTTGCCACATGGTGTAGTCGAAGGCGTAGGAGTGGCATTGGGTCCAGGTTTGCGGGCCGGCCAGGGATCGGTAGATGTGGGGTTGGAGGTGTAGGGAGGTGAGCAGGGCGGTGATGTTGTGGTGGGTGGTGGCGACGCCTTTGGGGGTGCCGGTGGTGCCGGAGGTGTAGATCAGATACGCCAGGTCGCGGGGGTCGGGTCCGGGCAGCGGGGACGTGGTGGTGGTGGGTGAGTCGTCCAGGGTCAGGCTGTCGAGTTCGATGACTGGGATGGTGGTGGGGGGGAGGTGGCCGGTGAGGGTGGTGGTGGTCAGGATCGCGGCGGGGGTGGTGTCGGTGAGCATGAACGCGACCCGCGCGGCTGGGTGGTGGGGGTCGATTGGGAGGTAGGCGGCGCCGGTTTTGAGGATGGCGAGGATGGCGGTGATGGCGTGGGCGCTGCGGGGTAGGAGCAGGGCGATGACGGTGCCGGGTGCGGCGCCGTAGGTGGTGTGCAGGTGCTGGGCCAACTGGGTGCTGGCGGTATCGAGTTCGCGGTAGGTCCAGGTGCGGTCGTCGAAGGTCAGGGCGGGCGCGTCGGGGTGGGCTGCGACCTGATGGGCGAAGACCTGCGGGATCGACACCGGCGGTGCCGGTGGTGGGGTGTGCAGGCTGTGGTGGTTGCCCCAGGTGTCCAGGTGGGTGTGTTCGAGGGGGGTGAGCAGATCGAGGTGGTGCAGGGGGGTGTCGGGGTGGGTGGTGAATGACTGGAGGGTGTGTTGCCAGCGGCCGAGGAGGTTTTCGATGGTGGCGGGGTCGTAGACGTCGGTGCGGTACTCGACGGTGCCGGTGAGGGTGGGGGTCCTCTGGTCGTTGAAATTCTCGGTAAGGGAGAGGACGAGGTCCATGCGGGCGGTGCCGGTCGAGACCGGGTGGGCGGCGATGTCGGCCTCGCCCAGCGTCAGAGCGGTGGTGGTGTCACGGTGGGTCCAGGGCAGGTTTTGGTAGGCGAGCATGACTTGGATCAGGGGGTGGTGGGTGCGGGAGCGGGCCGGGTTGAGGCGCTCCACTAAGAGTTCGAAGGGGGTGTGTTGGTGTTCGAAGGCCTGCAGGCTGGTGTTGCGGATGCGCGCCAGCAGCGCGGTAACCGTGTCGTGGTGGTGGAGGGGGGTGCGCAGGATGAGGGTGTTGACGAAGAACCCGATCAGGTCATCCAACGCGGGGTGGGTGCGTCCGGCGGTGGGGACACCGATCGCGACATCGGTGGTGCCGGCCAAAGCGGAGAGGACCACGGCCAGGGCGGCGTGGAGGACCATGAACGGGGATACCTGGTGGGTGCGGGCCAGCGCGTGGATCCCACTGGTGAGCTCGGCGGGCCAGCCGAAGTCCAGGGTGGCGCCGCGGTAGTCCGCGACGGGCGGGTAGGGGCGGTCGGTGGGCAGCGTGAGGCGTTCGGGCAGGCCGGCCAGGGTGTGTTCCCAGTAGGCCAGTTCGGCGGCTAGGCGGCTATGCGGGTCGGCGGGATCACCGAGCACCTTTTGGTGCCACAGGGTGTAGTCGGCGTACTGCACGGGCAGGGGTGTCCAGGTCGGGGGCTGCCCGGCTAGGCGTGCGGTGTAGGCGGTCTGCAGATCCCGCGCTAGGGGGCCCAGTGACCAGCCGTCGGCGGCGATGTGATGGACCAGCAGCACCAGCACGTGCCGGTTCTGGTCGGTGTGCAGCAGGGTGGCGCGGATCGGGAACTGCGCACTGAGGTCAAAGCGGTAGCCCGCACAGTCGCGAATGACAGCCTCAAGCTGTTCGGGGTTGAAACCGCGGGCATCAATGAGCTGCCACGGCACCTCAAGCTCGTCAGGGTCGCAGATGTGCTGGTAGCCGATGCCCTCGATCGTGTCGAAGCGGGTGCGCAGGGCTTCGTGACGGGTGATGACATCGCCGAGGGCAGCCTTCAGGGCGTCAGCATCGAGGGGGCCGTGGAGGTTGAGGACGGCGGGGATGTTGTAGACCGCCGAGGGGCCCTGCAACTGCTCGAGGAACCACAGCCGGGACTGGGCAAACGACAACGGGATCCGGTCCGGGCGCTCCCGGGCCACTAGTGGGAGGTGGGTGGTGGTGTCGGGGGTTAGGCGTTGGGCCAGTCCGGTGATGGTGGGGGCGTCGAACAGGTCGGCGACGCGGAGGTCGGTGTGCAGGGTGGTGGTGGCGGCGGCGATCAGGCGCATCGCTGAGAGGGAGTCGCCTCCCAGTTCGAAGAACGAATCGGTGGCTCCGACTCGCTGGACGCCGAGGATTTGGGCGAAGATGCCGGCCAGGACTTCTTGGATGGGGCCGGCGGGGGCTACGTAGGTGGCGGTGGTGGGGGTGTAGTCGGGGGCGGGTAGGGCGCGGCGGTCGAGTTTGCCGTTGACCGTCAACGGCAGTTCCTCTAGCACCACGAACGCGGCCGGCACCATATAGGGCGGCAGCATCTGCGTGAGTTGGTCTCGCACCCGGGCCACATTGATGCCGGC
>RXJD01000093.1 GCA_003987775.1 Mycobacterium sp. | reverse complement strand
CGACGCGCCGTGGGCTTCCCAGACAATTGTTCCTTCGGCATACCTGCATCCTCGTTTCCAAGGTCAGGAGCCTCCGGGATTTCCAGGGCGATTCAGAGCTCGGCCTTCCTGAATCTACTGCCGAAGTTGCGCTCTATCGACCTGGCTCTGGTGCCCCCTTCCTGGTATTGGAAGGCAAACGCCACGCGATCACTGCTGAGCAGGTTGCGCTCCTTGAGGCCGGATTGCCGACGTTCGACGATCTCGAAACCGACTTAGCGATACCCGACTCGGTGTCCATTGACGAGCTCGCTGGCCGGCCCCGAACGCCGATCCACAACAGACAGCGACGCCTCGCGCTCTTGGAAAAGCTGGCCGGCATCGACTCCTCGTCTGAGCCCACCGCGACTGGCACGGCAATCACGTCGGCACTCGCCGTGGGGGAAGGAGACGCAGAACGGGAGGCCGAAGCGCGACGCAAAGCCGAGTTTGAACTCGCACGCAAGCTGCTGATCGACGGTGCGGGGATTGCGCCGCAGTCCTTCGAGGAGCTTCGAAGCGCCATAGCCGCCGGCAAAGAGGGACACGTCGAAGCTGTCATCGGTGCGATGAATGCTGCCATCAAGGAGAATCTGAACATCCAACGGTGGTGGTCACAAGATCGAGATTTCGAGCTGCTAGTGGAGCCACGTGAGCAAGAACTGGCTTTCGTGATCCAAGACCGGACGACCGCGAAATACTCCTTTGGCGAACGAAGTCAAGGGCTGCGGTACTTCCTGAGTTACTTTGTGCAGCTCACGTCTCATCGAATAAACAACATCAAACCGGACATACTGCTCCTGGATGAGCCCGACGCCTACCTCTCAAGCGTTGGCCAGAACGACCTGTTGCGGCTACTCCAAGACTATGCGTTACCAGAGGACGGGAGTCCACCAAGTCAGGTCCTCTATGTAACCCACTCCCCATTCTTGATCGACAAGAACGCTCCTCACCGAATACGGGTACTAGACAAAGGCTCTGAAGACGAAGGCACCCGCGTGGTCCGCGACGCAGCGAACAACCGCTACGAGCCACTACGTTCTTCTCTCGGCGAGTACGTGGCTGAGACGGCATTCATCGGCGGGAAGAATCTCTTCGTCGAAGGGCATGCAGACCAGATATTGATCGCCGGGTTGTCGGCCCACCTCCGCCACCAAAACCAAACTGTTGCGGATGTTCTGGACTTGAACGAGGTCACAGTCATCGCGGCGGGCGGAGCAGACAGTGTTCCTTACATGGTGTACCTCGCTCGCGGGCGCGACAGTGTGAAGCCGCCATGTGTAGCGCTTCTCGACGGAGACGCTTCGGGTCAAGCGGCCGAGCGAGTATTGAAGAGAGGAGAAGTGCGTCAACGGCGCATCTTGCGCGACGATTACATCGTTCGCTTGGACATATGGGCCGAAAAGGTCGATTTAGGGCTCGAGTCAGCTGTAGTCGTCCGCGAGATCGAGGATTTGTTACCGTTGGCGCTCGCTCATCGCGCTGCGTTGAACTATCTGGCTCGCTTTGCTGATCTCGCTTCTACGGACGCGCAGGCTTTTACCGTGGAAAATATTGCGGCGCTGCTCCCAACTTACGAAGGCAGAGTTTGGGATGCCTTGCATGACAGCTACAAACAAGCATTCCCAGAGGAACACCTGGAGAAGGCGGGTCTGGCACGAGAAGTGGTGTCACTGATAACCAACCATCCCGAAATTGATGGCGCCGTCCGTCTTCGGGCGCGGTTCGTGCCGCTCCTCCGGCACCTGGCAGAGCGGTTGGATGAGGCCGAGGCGGAGGAGCTTCACAACCGAAGCGACGACAGGATGAAGCGAGCAATCAAAAGCTTTGAGCGTGATTACACGCAAGGAATCCGCAAACAACAAGCCGCCCGTCTGCTCCGAGAAATCGAGATAGCTTCTCGCACATCGCCATTCAAGGGCGAAATACAGGAAAAACTCGAGAGGATCGAGACTGATTTCGAGATTAGGGATCTGCGCGTTCCCAACGTGCCGCGGTTCGACGAGTTCCAAATCGCGATACGCGCACTGTCGGTGACTGAACGGCTCGCCTACCAAGATGACATAGAAAGAGATCCTTCGGCGGCAGTGTTGACACAACCTTCCCCGAAGGCCGCGGTAAGGCGTCGGAAGAAGACAAGCTGACATGCCGCGGCGGCAGAATCCCGGCCGGCCGCCAGCCAACCGCGTTGGTGGCCAAGATGGTTGATGAGCTGTGGATCGGCCCAGCCAGCCGAGACGACTATTACGCCATCGGACTCATGCACGCCTCGGCCTATGTGAACTGCTACGGCAAATTCATCGAACCCAAGCTCCTCGCCGGGGCTGATGCGACCAGCTTCATACGAAGCTACTTCGAGCTCACTATGACCCAGGGGCTGACGATATGGGTGGCCAAACTAGCGGGGACGCCGGTGGCCGTCGCCATCTTCGGTCCCGAGCCCGTTGGGTTGAATTCCAGTCCGGGCACTTCCGATGCCGCCTCCGACGGCAGACGCGGTTGGATAGAGGCGCTGTACGTCGACCACAATAAAGTGCGTGACCATATAGGGCAGCGTCTGCTGGAAACCATTTCCGAGCAGATGGACTTCGCTGTGATCGCCTTGGACTGCGCCAAGCTGAATAAGGATGGCTGCGCATTTTGGGAGAAGATGGGATTTCGCCGGTACGGCGACGGACTGGCACACCCGGTGGCGGGCTACGGCAATGTGGACACGGTCCGCTATGTCCGTGAACGGGTTGACGGCAAGGAATCTCCACTTCGGGAAGAGAACTCGCCGTTTGAATCGTAGGCTGCGTCCGTGCCGCCCCAGGGAAGATGCACTCGTCCCACGAACTCTTACCAACCGCAGCGTCCGGTAAGCCGCGCTGAGTTGCGGCCAGCCGAAGCGAGCCGAACGTCGCGCGCGGGCTGCACGCCGTCCGAACACCTGCGACCCTGTTTCGAGACACCGACAGCGAGACTGACTTTCGAGACACTTCGACCTGGGCAGATGCGATTCCCGATTGCCGCATGGCCGGTGTCTCGTATGTGCTCCGTTTTGAGACGCGCGAAGGGAAGGAGTCACGTCCGCCAGCTCAGTGAATAGGATTACGGTCATGGACTGGCCTCAAGCGAATGGGCAAGTGAGCCAAGCCTTCGTCGAGTGGAAGGCGATCTGCTCCGACATTCGCTCCTACCTACAATTTACGCAGACGTGGACGGTCGAAGCACACGCCAGGATCCTCGAAGAAGCCAAGCGCGAGCTAGCAGACAGGTTTGATCCCGACAGCGACGACCCCGAAGAGTACATAGGCGACTACCTAAACAAGGTGGGCTACCTGTGGGAGGAAGACTACTTGTGGATGCTCAGAGCCGGCGCTCTGCGCGACGTCGTCACGGCTTTTGAGGTGTACGCCGAGAAAAGCGCGCTAGAAGTGCTGAAGAGGTGGCGCTTAACAGGCCCTGACGGCGCAGCCGTGCGAATGGTCCCATTTGTGGGGAGGAATCACACCTCCCCATCTTGGCCGACCCTCTGCCTCATCCACGACGCCTTTGGCAACCGCCTGGATACTGACGACGTAAAGTACGTCCGCGATCTACGGCACCTGCTAACCCATCAGCGCGGAGAACTGCGAACTACGGCGCAACGCGAGAAGTTCGTGAAGGAGACGGGACCGGGCAAAGGCGGCCCTTTTGATCCTGGAGATATCCCGCTCGACTACCTCCGGGTTGTGCAAATGATGGACGACCTGGCGTCAACTGTGCAGGCATGTGACCGAGCGATCTGGAGCCACACACGGGGCAACGAGCCCCCCTCAGCGTTGATCAAATTGACCGAAGGCAAGAATCCGGCTCTCGTTCGAGAGCTATAGCGATGGACCGGTCCGTCCATGCGACTCCCCCATCATCGTTTCCCTCGAACGAACAGCAGAGAGCTCGAAGAACGTGTCCATCTGATTCGAACCAACGCCGCTTTCCCTAAACAATAAGCATGGAACTGAACGAGATCGACTCACGCGACTATGTCCAGTTTGAGATGACGAAGAATACCGACGCGCGGCCGGGTTCGAAGCAGTACCTCCTCCACCTCGAATATGTCAACGGACAGAGGAACTCGATTCTCGTATAAGATCCTGAGGCTGCCGATGTCGAAGCGGACAGAATAGACCGAAGAGCGAACAGCACATTCCGGGGTCGGCGGAAGATGTGGGAGTAGAGGCATCCGAGCCTCACCCAGGTAGTAATTCGACCGCCGGGCATCCTTTCAGGGCGGCCCTCGTTCGACGCGCGCCGGCCATGCTGCAGACATTCGCGTTGTCGCTCGACGACGACACTTGCGTGGCTCACGCTAAGTCTGATGTCAAAAGCCACAGGCTACGATAGCTAACCGGTCGTCCTCGGCGTCGGCGCGTGCGGCGTTTCACGCAGGGCAGACCAACGCTGGCATCTTCGACAGCAGTGGCAGTGTCCAGGAATGGCGAACCATGTGGCAGTCGTGTAAGGGCATTGATCCGGTTGCCGCATAGGGTAATAAAGATGCGTCGACACATGCGCTATCGCCCGCGGTTGTTCTTGGGTTTAGCTGCGGTTTTCACGTTCGCTGCCGCCCCCATCATCGTAAACGTCATCTCCAATCACCTTGATCAGGTGCTTCCCAAATGGCTTGTGGGAAGGGTTACATGGCCGTTGTTGCTCTTGCTCGCCGTCATAGTCGGCCTGGCCAGTTGGGGCGCGTCGTATGCGTTGAGGAAACCCTCAGCCCGTGCGCCGACCCGTCACCGTTCGCTAATCGCGGCGATCGACAGTGTCAACCCCCTTGATGTTGGCGTTGCCCCCGCAACGCAGAACGTCATCGCAGGTGGGCGCCTGCCCACCTACCAACCCCGTGACGTCGATTCGAAACTCGATGAGGCAGTCAGCGCCGCGGTTTCGGGCCGCGGTAACTGGATCGTTGTGGTCGAAGGTGATACAGCGGTCGGCAAGACGCGCACACTGTTCGAGGCTCTGAGCCGGTACGGAGCGTCTGTCGATTCCAGCACGCCAGTCAGGCGCCTGACCATGATCGCTGCCGACTCACGCGAAAACCTATGGGAACTACTCGGTACCGAACGGTTAGACGTCAATGGTCCAGCGGTGCTATGGCTCGACGATTTGGAAGACTTTCTGCCTCATATGACTTTCGGAGATCTCCGTGAATGGCAGAAGGCGGGCGACAGCCGGATTGTGGCAGCCACCCATGGCGGAAAGGCCGGGCCAGAGCGCATCTCAAGTATTGCCAGCGATATTCGGCAATACGCGAGAGTCATCCGCATGGTTCCCACGATCGAGGCCGAGATTGAGGCGCTGCGCGACACCATTCCCGAATTGGAGTGGCAGGAGATGGCCTCAAAAGGGCTCGCTGAGTATTTTGTCGGCGTCGAGCCGCTAAAGTCTAAGCTTAGCACCGCTCATCACCTCGGGGAAAAATCGAAATGCCGCGAAGGGCAAGCCGTAGTGTACGCAGCTATCGACTGGCGGCGATGCGGGCGCACCGACCCGATACCCAAGAAGCAATTACGCAAACTCTTCCTCGCATACCTGCCTTCCGGCGTCCCCAACAAGAAGGCCACATTTCGCACAGCGTTGCGTTGGGCAACACGTCCCCTTACGTCTCACTGCGTTCTGCTGAAGGGCGACGCACATGCTGGCTACCAAGCCGCCGATACACTGATCGAAGAACGACTCACAGTCGCGCCGACCGAGGCCGCTTGGGCCACGGCACTGAGAACGCTCCCGTCGAACGACGCCGGTTTGTCGCTGGCGGTCGGGTTCGCCGCCGCTCAACACGAACGCTGGACCGATGCGATTGATGCCTTTGATACAGCCGGACTGTCAACAAGAGACGAAGTTGCAGCCACCGCAAAAATCAATTTGGCTTGTGCCCAACGCAAAGCCGAGCGACTCGACGACGCGCTCCGTACTACGCAAGATGCAGCTTTCGAGCGTTGGGGCGCTTCGGCAAATCCCATCGTGCGCGAGCGTGCTGCAGAGGCGCTGTACCAGCAGACCCTCGTTTTACTGGAGTTCAAAGATTTCAGCGCCGCCGTCAATTCCCTTGATCGAATCATCAATACCTATGGCCGTGACGATGACGACAGCGTCCGCGCTCGGGCCGCTCACGCCCTCGGCGTCCATAGCATTCTGACCGAAATCAGGACATCGGGACGCGCGGGGCTTCGAGAAGCCAGCCAAGCGGTTGTCGATCGCTACGGAGATGACCCCGCCTGGCAAGTTCGCGAACAGGTGGCCGATATTATGGTCAATAGTGCTATCGAGTCGAGCAGGGACAGCGGAGCTAGCATCGCAATCGCTGCGTTTTATGGCGAGATTATTGCCCGCTTCGGCAAAGATATTCACCCGGCACTTCGTTACCAGGTCGCGGTCGCGCTCGTCAATCGCGGAGCTGAGTTCATCGGGCTGAAGCAGCCGGAAGAAGCGGCAGCAGACTTCGAACGTGTAGTTCGCGACTACGCGGAAGGAACTGAATTAACAATTAGACAGCAAGTGCTCAAGGCGACGTTGAACCGAGCGATCATCCGTATGGACCAAGAAGGCATGCCCCAAGAAGCGCTCTCTGAGTTCCTGCGAATCATCGCTCAGTACTCGAGTGACCGGTCGCCAGTTATGCGCGAGGGCGTGGCGCGCGCGATGGTCAGGAAGGGCATCGCCTTAAGCGCTATCCGGGGTCGGCAGGAGGATGCGCTGCGCACGTTCCAACTCGTCGTCGAACGCTATGAGGGCAAAAACACGCCGAATTACCGCCGCATCGTTGCACAGGCCCGCTCAGAGATGCTCAAGTTGTTGACGCCGCCCGAAGCCCTGAAAGTCTACAAGCTCATCGACGAGCGTTACCACAACGATACCGATCCGCTGATCCGCGAAATCGTGGCCAGAACATTAAATGAGCGCGGAAAGTCCCGCCTTAACTGCGATAGCCAGTCACCATTCGCTTCCCACGCACGCGTGGTACAGCTCTATGGTCGCGACCCTATTATTGAGCGAAGCCAACTGGGCGGCCCTCCCGCCAAGATGGGTGTTCAGGTGGCGGAAGCGCTGTGCGCCATGGGCGACATCCTGGCTGACGGCGCAGACGTCGCCGAAAGAAAAAGCCACTTGCCAAGCGGCGATCAACGCGTGGAGGCCAGCAATAACTACTATCGCGCCGTCCTGGCAGCTTATGCCAACGTGAAGGACGACGATCTTCAGGGCTGGGTGGCGTACGCCACAAACTGTTTGAGCGGGCCGCCGTTAACCGGGGACGAGACGTTATAGCCGCGGAGCGAACTCCAAATGATGTCTCGTCCGAATTGGTATGCACCGCTGACGGCATGGGCAGAGGCTAGCCTTTTGCCGGCTTTCCTGCGGGCCTTCTAGCACGGTGAAGGGCTTGGCCTGAAACCGTAGATACTCGACCGACCGATACCACAGGCGAACCACCTCGCGCGAAGCCGCGTACGTTGTTCATATATCAAGCTGATATCGGAGGAAGTCTAACCTCGTGACATGCCACCTCAGGCTCGTGATAGGCCACCCGCTTCGGCGGTCGAAGAACCACCTCCTGGATCGCCGGCCCGCCCTTAGCAACCAAGCGCCCGAGCTGGCAAGCTGCACGCAAGATCGAGAGCAGTACTGGAAGAGATCGAGAATAATTCACGACTGCGGATTAGGAGAGACCGGTTGAGTACCTCTGCGTGGGAGATAAGCAGCCTGAGTTGCGACTCCTGCCACAAACCTCAATACATCAGGTTTCATTGCACCCCAGATTCGCGCAGCACTATATGTCGGCGGCACGTGAAATCTGACCCCGGCGCGGCAACTGAAAATTGACCCCCTGGTCCGGTGGCCTGGCTCTAGTCGAGCCAGGAGGA
>RXJD01000013.1 GCA_003987775.1 Mycobacterium sp. | reverse complement strand
ACCGCCTCCGGATCAGCCGCCACCGCCGCAGCCAACACCTCCCCCACCATCCCCACCGGCGCCCGAACCCCGGCACCAGACCACCCCCCCCAACACCACATCCCGCTCACCACCACCCAACAACGACACCCCACCCACCACCACCGACGCATCCGCCACCAGGAGCCGGTCAAACAGCGATTCCAAATGACTTATGTGGCCGGCGATGTCGTCGTCGCTGTATCGGTCGGGATTCCACGCGAGCTGGATACGCGGTGCGCCGTGGCCCAGCCTCGGATACAGGTTGACCGCGATGTCTTGTATGGGGCCGTTCGTCAAGACGTTGTAGATCGGTTCGGAAGATCCGAAACGAAACGGGGTCGCGAAATCGAGGATGTTGATGATCGGACCGAAATCCAGGGTGCCGAGGTGGGTGCCCTGGCCAAGGAGGTCCGGCCAGCGCCGGAACTGCTGATGGCGCAGTGCGCCGACCAGGGCTTTGGCGACCCGGTCGGTCAGTGCGCCAATGGTTTCGCCGTCATCGACGCAGATCGGCAGCGGCACCATGTTGGCGACCATGCCCGCACAATCTTTCAGCGCCGCAGTCGTGCGCGCAGAGACCGGCAGCGACATCGAGATATCTTGGCGTCCAGTAGTTTTCGCGATGAACACCGCCATCGTCGCAATCACCCTCGCCACATCGAGCTGGCGGTCCTCGGACAGATGTTGGCACATGAGCTCGCGCATCTGCGGGTGACGTGGTGGCGCCGACCTCCGCGCTCCGGTCAGTTCGGTGACCTCCGGTGCGCCACGCATGATGGTCTGCCAATAATCGGCATCCGCAACACTGCGCGCGGACTGCTGATACTTGCGATCCGCGTCGAGGAGAACAGCAAATTCGGAGAAATCGACATCAGTCGTTTTCTCGACCGATCCCGAGTAGGCGGCCGCGATATGCCGGATGAAATTGTTCGCGCCGTACCCGTCAAACAGGACGTGGTGCGCACGCAAGTAGAAGTAGCAGAGGTCGTCGGTGATCCGCAGCAGTGCAACGTTGGTGAGGTGGTCACAGACCAGGTCGATTGGTTGCTGATAGTTGTTTCTCATCCATACCTGAGCAGCGGCCACCGGGTCGGACTCGGCCCGCAGGTCGATGCAACGCAGAGGGTGCAGCATCCGCGGCAGCAATCGGTCGACGACAAAGACCGGTTCACCCTCGACCAAGCCAAGCCGCGCGCATTGCGTACCAAACCAAGCTGCCGCTGCTTCACACGCCGTCGAAAGCCTCTCGACGTCGACATGGTGATCGATAGCAAGGAAGCCGGCGATGTTGTACGGCACTTCCGGCCGGAGTTGCTGAAGGGCCCACATTGACCGCTGGCCGGTGGTTAAGGATCCCAGTATGTCGGGTTGCGTACCGTAGTTGAGCATGAGGCGACGAACTTTCCTTTAGGCCGGCAGGCCACCGCTCGCTCGAGTCGAATCGCCGAGTTGGTCTGCGGCACAGGACATGCGACATCGTCCGATGGGCGCCGACACCAAGGCTTGCTGCCCCCTCTTGCTGGTTCCAGTCGGCACCGTGGCGGGTGGCGTCAGGACTGGTTCGCTCCGCTGCCGATGCCGAAACAGCGACTTGCTGCGCTGATGGCCGCCGCGCCGAACCCATACCCGTCCGATATTGCCGAACGAAAGCAGCGGACCCGCTCCGCGACTGAATGGCGCTGCACTCACGCGTTGAAGACGCAGTGAACCGACCGGGTGAACAAACATTGATGCACAACCTCCCGCCTGCCATCAACGTCTGAATCCCACTGTGATCGGCGGTCCGGCGCCGGCGCTAGAGCCCTATTACCCTGTCCCAGGGTGGCTAAGGTCCCTACCCCAGCAGGGTATGAGCGGCGCCGGCATGGCGTTCAGCGACAAGCAGTGCACAAGGACATCCCTCGACACCACGCGGCGCCGTGTGGCCTGGCTCTTGAGCTGCGGAAACCAAAGCCAGGACGCTGTCGGGCAGACCCGAGCTGCCGGAGGTGAGGTCTTTGTGCCCTAGATCGTCTGTCACGCCACCGCATAGGTTGAGACGTTACTGTCGATGCGATTCCGCCTCGGGTAGGTGATCAGCATCGCAAGCCGACGAATTCGTAGCAAACGAAGAACGAGGTCACCATGGCCACCTTGAAGGATGAGCTGACCGCCAAAGTCATCGAATACGAGCACTGGGCCAAGCGCCGCCGCTTCGGCCGTTTCGGCCCCACGGACCGCAGACTGTGGGTGCTGACGTGCATGGACGAGCGCCTTCCGATTAATGAAGCACTGGGCATCGAAGTCGATTCGCCTGTCGCACACGGGGATGCGCACTGCTTCCGCAACGCGGGCGGAATAGTCACCGAAGACGCGATCCGATCAGCGATGCTCTCGACGAACTTTTTCGGTACCACCGAGATTGTCATCGTCCAACACACCCAGTGTGGAATGTTGTCGGCAAACGCCAGAGACATCGAGGCCTACTTCAGGGCCAAGGGTATCGACACCGATGCGCCCATCGTCGATCCGACACTGCCGGAATTGAAGCTGGACAATGGCGGTTTCGCTAAGTGGCTCGGGATGATGGATGATGTCGACGAGACGCTGTTGAAGACGATCGAAGTCTTTGAAAGCCATCCGCTCATCTCCGCCGACGTGACTATCAGCGGCTGGGTTTGGGAGGTCGAGACGCGGCGTTTGCGGCCGCCCACTCGCGATCCGGCGCGCCGGGCTCGCACAGATGCGACGGCGCACGACTACGGTGTCACCCAACCGCAACCTGTTCGCTGGCACTTGGGCAATAATGAGCACGCAGTCACCACCACGACCGACCCGGTGTGCGGAATGGAGCTGGTGATCAATCGGGCCGCTGGGCACCGCGACGTCGACGGGAACAGCCAGTATTTCTGCTCTCAGATTTGCCTTGACAGCTACGACGCCGATCCCGCCCGCTACAGGGCTTCCGAACTATCAGGGAAGGCTTGACCGCTCTCTGAGGATGTTATTCGTGTCCAAACCGGCACGACGAAAAGGCACGCTGCGGTGGTTCACCGACGTGACAGGCGCACCCCCCTCAGTCTTCGAGTGTGGCACTCAGTGCCACGCATCACACCCGGCGGTGGGCCAATCGACCCACAGCACAAAACCACTCAACGGGAACAAGCCGCACCGCTAAGAAGCTTTACACCGTGTTACGTTGCCAGCCAACGCAATTGCAACCGATGCAGTCTGGTTGCCCTGGACACGGACGCGCTGCTTCCTGCCGGCGGAACCTAATCTGAACCGGCTCTCAGCACGTCACGGATCGCCCCAACAATGACATCGGGGCGTTCGACCGGCAGCCACGAGTGGCTTGTGCCGTCCGCGAATATCAGTTCGCCTCTGGGAAACCGTTTGACCAGAGCACGATTGGCGGCGTCCATTTTCACAAACGCGGCGCGCCGACGGGTCGGCGACCGCGGCACAATTATCCGCACCGGCACATCCGGCAACGGCATACGTTCGAGTGCTCCCTTCATTTCCCGCAGATAGCGAGCATGACGCGGCACAAGCCGTGCGGTCTGCAATCCCGCCCAAGGATGATTGTCGAGATAGCGGTACAGCCAGCGCAGATTCGACTTCGTGACATCGTTGGGAGCCAGATGTCGCACCAACCGTCGGCCGATGCCTGTACTGAAAAGCCTTAGCAGTTGGGCAGTCCCCATGACGAAAAGCCCTCCGGCCCCCATCGCCATCCCCAGCAACTCAAGCAGTCGAGATTCTGTGACCGGCGCGGACGGATCGAGCAACACCAACCCGGCGACTTTTTCTGGATGGCGTAAGGCGAACATCTGAGCAACCAAACCGCCCGACGACCACCCCACCACGACCGCCGGCGTGACGCAATGTAGCTGCTGGATTACTGCATCGAGATCGTCGGCCATTTCGGCAACGCTGCGTCGGGGCGGACCATCCGAACCACCACTGCCAGCGCGGTCGTAGGTCAAGACGGTGGCAAAGGAGGCAACCCACTGTTCCAAAGAACCGCCGAAAGCGTCCGTCGTTGCTTCACCTGCCCCGCCGGCTTCGAGGACCACCGTGGGTCCCTGACCAAGCACACGAGTACGGATGACTCGGTCGCCGAGGTATACCGGCGTGGTGGTTTGGGTCGGCAACTTTTTTCCACTCTCGTTCAAGGGCATGTCGCCGGTTGTCACTTTCACGCACCCGCGTTGTGCGAGAGACCGCTTGGCGCCCAGTCTAATACGACGCAGTTAGTGTCGATGATCCGGTCGGTCCAGCACATCGGCACCGTCACCGACCTTGACGTGCGCCAACTTTCACCGACCACACAGGTGCCCCCGCGCCTTTGCCGAATGCATGCGATGTCGACACGCGCGTCGGTGGCTCGCCAAACCACCGAGTCCGGATCAAACTGATCCGACCTCGGCACTGGGTGATTCAGTGACATGGACTAGCCGCCGCCGTCAGTTGCGCCCGACAGCGGATGGAATCTCCGCAGCGGTTGCTCACCCGACAAACAACCATCCATCGTTACCATCTGGCGAAACGTCACGGCGCAGGTGGGTCGGCCGCCTGTCGTTTCATTTCTTGCTGAGTCGGCACCGTCAAGCATCAGGGTCGTCGGCGCGCTGGCGCGGGTTATGGGCCGCGGACAGACGACGGAATCCGATCACTGCAGGCGCACGCTGTTATACGCGACGGACGGAGCGATGCCGAACATCTCGTGAAATGCCCGGTTGGCGTGCGAGCTGTCACTGAATCCAGCGGCGTGGGCCGCGGCGGTCAGGGTGCCCCCATGGCGGGCCACTTCCATCGTCCGGATGAGCCGCGCCCATCGCACATAGGCGGGAAATGACAGGCCGACGTCGCGGGCGAACAGACGGCCCAGCCGGTCAGCCGATAAGTTCACCGCACGCGCCACGTCGGTGAGTCGTACTGGCCCGCACAGCAGGTCAGGCAGAAGATCAATCGCCTCAAGAACGCAGGAGTGCGGTGCACCGGCACGCGACGATACCGAATCGGCACCGCAAAGTTGCTCGAGTACCGTGCTGGCTGCTAGGCAAAGATTTTGTTGCCCAGTCGGATTGGCAACCCGCCTGGCGGCTGCCAACCATGCTCGCGCATCCTCACGAGCACCAGGAGCCAACAGCGCGGCCAGCCGCCGACCAGTAGCGCTGGTGGGCTCGAGGTAGATCATCATCCCGGTAGCGGGACCGGCATCGAGAGCGTGGGAAGCGCCAGCCGGGATGACCCCGGCGATCCCCCGTGCCCTTCGGCCTTCGGCGTCGACGAAGGTGATAGCACCCGAAGTGGTTGCGGCGATCTGAACAGCGGCGTGGGCATGCATGTGCGCGGCGCCCAACTGTCCGCCGAAAATGAGGCGGCCCGGCTCGATGACCGCCGTGCCAGACCACGTCACGTACTCGAGTATCTATTAGTGCACAGCCGTGCAGGTCGACGGATCTGTACATGCCTCAGCGACGGCCGACCCTGGAGACTATTTGCATGGTCGAATGGTTGGCGCGGTACGGATACGTGCCGCTCATGCTCGTCGGAATCAACGGTGTCGCGATCGCGGTAGCCCGTACACCGTGGGCCGGCCTGTGGATGGTTGCGCTGATCACCGCGGCAATCGGTTTATCGTTTGCCATGGAGCGCGTTCTGCCCTACGCCCGGGAGTGGAATCACTCTTTTGGCGATGCGCGACGCGACGCGACACACGCCTTCATCAACGAGACCGCAATGCTGGTGACTGTGCTAATCATTCCGGTGACGGCGCTGCTAAGCCCGTTTCACCGCTGGTGGCCGGTATCAACGCCGTTCGCGCTGCAAGTGCTTCTGGCGGTGGCGGTAGCCGATCTCGGCATCACGCTGGTGCACATGATCAGTCACAGAGTGGGCTGGCTGTGGCGACTGCATGCGGTACATCACAGCGTGAAGCGATTCTACGGCTTCAACGGCCTGATGAAGCATCCCGCGCACGGTGCGCTTGAATTAGCAGCAGGCACAGCGCCGTTATTTGCCATGGGGATGCCGTCGTCGGTGGCCGAAGCGCTGGCGGTATGCATCGCGGTGCAGTTGCTGCTGCAACACTCCAACGCCGACTACCGTATCGGCCCGATGCGTTCGGTGCTGGCGCTCAATGAAGGCCACCGATTTCACCACCTGAAATGGGCTGGCGCGGGTGACGTCAACTTCGGGCTGTTCACCCTGACCTGGGATCACGCCCTGCGCACCTACTCGTACGACCCCCGCCGCCGGTTTCGTACCGAAGACCTCGGCATGGCCGCGAAGCCCAATTACCCCGCGGCGTACCTCGCCCAGCTGATCGAGCCGTTTCGCGCGAGGGGCGCATGTCACTTCGACGACCGGCCGACGGCAACCCGGCGCACCTCGAGGGCAGCTTAGCGAGTTGCCGAACGCGCTGTCGCTGGGATCGCCTGGCCGCTACCGGTTACGGAGGCTCCGCTAACAACTCGCACGCGTCCGTGCCCTCAGTTACGGATCCTTGTTTCTCTTGCAACGTACGGTGAGGTGGAACGTCCGATCCCGGCATTGACCACAGGTTGTGGGCGGCAGCGAATGGCCACAGCCGGACTCCTGCCCATCGCGTAGCGACGGGCAAAATCGTCGCGGCGCGATGCAGCGGTTCTATCCGGCGTGACAGGCGCAAACTCCCGCGGCTTTGCCTGAACTCCCACCGCGTTGCTCGCAAACGGTGGCAAAGTAGATGTGTTGATCCCTTCTTTCTTTCAGAGGAGTTCTGTGAAAGTCACCCGAACCGACATCCTGAGCCTGCTGGTCATTGGCACGCTGGTGTTATCGGGTTGTGGCAGCAAAACGAATACCTCCGCCCCGTCCTCAGGACCGTCAGCGAAAGTGGACTGCGGCGGGAAGGCGGAACTCAATGCCAGCGGCGCGACCGCACAGGCAAACGCGATACAACAATTCGTCAACGCCTACGCGCACGCGTGCCCTGGCTACACCCTGGACTACGAGGCGAACGGCTCTGGCGCCGGCGTCGAGCAGTTCATCAAGAGCGAAACGGATTTCGCCGGGTCTGGTGTGCCGTTGGACCCGGCCAGAGGTGAAACCAACAAGGCGGCGGCACGGTGCGCGTCCCCGGCCTGGGAACTGCCGGCACTGTTTCAGCCGATAGCGGTCACTTACCACATCAACGGCGTGAGTTCGCTGAAGCTGGACGCGCCCACACTGGCCAAGATCTTCAACGGCACCATCAGCAAGTGGGACGACCCTGCAGTCAGGGCGCTCAATGCAGGCACCAGCCTGCCCTCATCCCCCATTCGGGTCATCTTCCGCAATGACGAGTCCAGTAGCTCGGCCAACTTCCAGCAATACCTTATTGCCGCATCCAACGGCACCTGGGGCAAAGACGACGGAGAGACGTTTGAAGGGGGCGTCGGTACTGGCGCCGACGGAGACAATGGGGTGACGGCGGCCCTGCAGACTACCGACGGGTCGATCACCTACACAGCGTGGTCATTCGCGCTGGGTAAACAACTGAACGTCGCCCAGCTCATCACCTCAGCAGGTCCCGATCCCGTATCGATCACTCCCGAGTCAGTCGCCAAGACGATCGCAGGAGCCAGAATTGTGGGACAGGGCAATGATCTGGTGTTGGATACGTCATCTTTCGCCAAGCCGACACAGCCCGGCGCATACCCGATCGTAGAGCCAACGTATGAAATCGTCTGTTCGAAGTATCCGGAGTCCGCGACAGGCACCGCTGTCAGGGCATTTATGCAGGCGGTTATCGGTCCGGGACAAGAGGGCCTGGCGCAGTATGGATCCATCACACCGCCCAGCGGGCTCCAGGCGCGGCTGGCAACCGCGGTCAACGCTATCTCTTAATCACATGAAGGAGTTCGATGGCAGGTGTCGGTGAGCCCGGGCCGAGGACAGGCTCGCTTGTCGGGCCTTATCGGCTGATGCGACTGCTCGGCCGCGGCGGGATGGGCGAGGTCTATGAGGCCGAGGACACTCGTAAACGCCGGGTGGTGGCGCTGAAGTTGATCTCAGAGCAATTCTCGGCCGACCCGGTGTTTCGCGAGCGGATGCAGCGCGAGGCGGACGCCGCGGGACGGCTGACCGAACCGCATGTGGTCCCGATCCACGATTACGGCGAGATCGACGGGCAGCTGTACCTGGACATGCGGCTGATAGACGGTATTTCTTTGCGCCGCATGTTGGCGGCCTACGGTCCGCTGATACCGGCGCGAGCGGTGGCCATCGTGCGGCAGGTCGCCGCCGCGCTGGACGCCGCACACGCCGGCGGGGTCACGCACCGCGACGTCAAACCGGAGAACATCATCATCGGCGTCGACGACTTCGCCTACCTGGTGGACTTCGGCATCGCCCGTGCCGCAACCGATCCGGGGCTGACCCACACCGGAATGGCGCTGGGAACCTACAACTACATGGCTCCGGAGCGATTTTCCGGCGACAAAGTTGACTTTCGCGCCGATATCTATTCGCTCGCATGTGTGTTGGCCGAGTGCTTGACCGGGTCACCTCCTTACCCCGGCAGCAGCATCGAGAGGGTGATCGGCGCGCATCTCATGGAGCCCGCTCCGCGGCCCAGCCAACTGCGGCCGGGCATAGTTCCGGCGGGTCTCGACCAGGTGATCGCCAGAGGAATGGCAAAAAACCCCGAGGAACGTTTTCGCAGCGCCGGTGAACTGGCTGCGGCAGCCCACAACGCCCTGACGACAGCCGAGCAGAACCAGGCGGCCGCGATAGCGCAGCGCGGCGAACAAACGATCCTGTCGAGCGGTGCCGGCCCAGCCGCAGCCGACTCTGTCACCCAGGCCAGGCCGTGGTCAGCGATGTCAAGTTCGCCCGCGACCCAGAGCGGGTGGGCACCGCCACCCGCCGACACTGCCAGCTGGCGCGGCCGACCCCATGTCCCACCCTTCGCCAGCCATACTGGCCCACCCGGCCTTGCCCCAACACCCGGGGAACGGGCGAAACCTCGACGCAGCCGCATGTGGGTCTTGATCGGCGCCGCCGCTCTAGTGGTGATCGTCGCCGTCATCGTCGCTGGACATCTGCTCAAGCCCAAGCCGCAACCAGCGGCATCAGCGCCCGGGCAGACAGTGCTGCCGATGACCGGACTCGGCTTTGCCCTCTCCCCGGGCGGGGTCGCGCTGGACGATACCGGCAGCGTGTACATCACCAGCCAGAGCATGTACGGGCGGGTGGTCAAATTGGCTGCCGGATCGTCCACTCCGACCGTGCTGCCGTTTACCGGCCTTTACCAACCGCAGGGGCTAGCGGTAGACGCCAACGGCACCGTCTACGTCGCCGACTTCAACAACAGGGTGGTCAAGCTGGCTGCCGGATCCAGTACGCAAACCGTGCTGCCGTTCACCGGCTTGACGTACCCGCAGGGCGTGGGGGTCGATGCCACCGGCAACATATATGTCGCAGACCGCGGCAACAACCGGGTGGTGAAGTTTGATCCCAGATCTGACACTCAGATTGATCTGCCGTTCACCGGCCTCAACCATCCAGATGGTGTCGCGATAGACCCGTCGGGGACCGTCTATGTCACCGACTCGGACAATGACAGGGTGCTGAAGCTCAACGCCGGCTCAAGCACTCCGACGGAGTTGCCCTTCACCGGACTTACCGCGCCCTCGGGTATCGCGGTAGACACCGCCGGCGCCGTCTATGTCACCGACCACGAGACCGGCAAAGTGGTCAAGCTGGATTCCGGATCGAGCGCTCCGAAGGTACTGCCGTTCGCTGGCGGCCATCCCGTGGGCGTGGCGGTCGACTCCTCCCGCAAGCAGGTATTCGTCGCCGACAACGGCAACGGCAGAGTGGTGCAGCTGGCAGCGAATTAGCCGCGGTTCCCGCTATCCACTGCAGGATCGCCTGCTGGAAGTTCGCAACTATCCACCGATGGCGAATCCCTGAGCCGGCTCCGGGCGAACGCCGCGATCACAACGAAGTTCGCTATAGGGAGCCCAGAATTGTCTGCATCGTGGTGATCTCCTTCTGCTGGGTGTTGACAATCGACTGCGCCATCGCAGTAGCAGCAGAGTACTGACCTGACTTGATTTCGTTTTGAGCCATGCTGATCGCGCCCTGATGATGCTGAATCATTTGGTTGAGGAACAACTTGCCGGCGTCGACACCTTGCGCGTCTCGCAGGGCCTGCATGTCTTGGTCTGACATCATCCCGTCCATCCCGCCCATCCCGGGCATGCCGGGCATTCCGCTCTGGCTCGGCATCCCGGGCATCCCGCTCTGGCTCGGCATCCCGGGCATCCCGGGCATCCCAGGCATCGTGGACGAGGGAGCCATGCCGCCCGGGGTTGTCGGCTGTCCCCATTGGCTGAGCCACGTCTGTAGCTGTTGGATTTCCGGTCCTTGCGCCGCCTTGATCTGGTTGGCCAGGTCGATCACGCGAGGATCAATGCCTTGCTTGCCAAGGATGATGTCGCTCATCTGGATGGCTTGCTGATGATGGGGAATCATGTGCTGGGCGAACATGACGTCGTGATCATTGTGCGCCTGGGCACCCGCCGGCGAACTCGATACGCTCGATGAGCCGGCCGGCGTCGTACCAGAACCGGCCTGGTTGCCGGAGCCGCCGCATGCGGTCAAGGTCAGTAACGCTATGACCGCAGCCGCGGAGGCCGTCAGCGATCGTTGCACCATCAGGGATGACTTCCTTTCGAGAATTAAGAGCGAGTCGTTTCTATATACCTAATACGGGTAGACGGTAGCAGGCACGGTAAGCGCCCCTGCGGCCAAGGAGGTCTTAATGCAACCAGTACCGAATCTGCGCCCCGCCGCGATCGACGTTCCGACGGCATTTCGCCAAGGGCGTACGAAATGTTGTCGGACGCTTGGTATTTCGGCCAGCGGTCCCGTATATGGGACCATCTCGTCGCAGCATCCGGCGCTCGGCCACGTCAAAAGGTACTCGAAATCGGTTGCGGCACGGGGTATTTTGCTCGCCGAATCGCTCCGGTTGTGGGTCCTTCGGGACTGGTGGTGGGAATCGATCCGTCACCTCCGTTCCTAGACTATGCGGCGGCACACGCGCCGCCCAACTGCACGTTTTACCCAGCGCGAGCTCAGAATCTGCCCTTCGCCGATGCGTCGTTCGACGTGGTCGTTTCAAGTTTGACCTTCCACCACATTGCGCCGGAGCATCGTGTCGCGGGGATACAGGAGGCGCTCCGGGTTTTGCGGCCGGGCGGACGGGCGTGCATCGCTGATGTCTGTCCACCGCGGACCCGACTGCTCGAGCGTGTTGTCAGCGCGGCGCATGGCCGAGCGGAGATGCACGACCTCTTCAACAGCCTTCGCGCGATGATGGCCGAGACGGGATTTTCCACCGTGGCAACCGGTCGTGTGTCGCGACTGTGCTACGTCACGGCCGAATGCCCCCGTGATCTGACCGCCCCCTCCGCTTGAACTCTGGTCTCGGCTCGAGGGCCGATGCTCGAGGGTCAGGGGATCAGTGTCGCCCGCCACCGTTTCCACCGCCGCCATTGCCGCCGCCACCATGTCCTCCTTCACCATGTCCGCCGCCGCCGTTGAATGAGTCGTGGCAGTGCCGCCAGTCCCAGTTCGATCCCCACATGGGATTCCAATAGGCCCCGGGGCACCACTGATCAGTCGGCATCGGTCCCGGTTGTGCCTCGGCGCTGGCGGTGCTGACCAATCCACCCGCGCCCAAGCTCGTCGTGACTGCGACGGCAGCAGCAGCAATCGCCATCCTTCGCTTCATCATCAAGCGTTACCCACATAGTGGCCGGCGAAACATCGGCGCGGTCCCCAACCAGATGCCCGGCCGGGCCGTGACACCGGGATTAGGTCCGGACCCCGGATGCCCCGTCAGGGCACCGACGCGCCCACGTGAATTTGCGGGTCATGTGCACATGCCTGGCGGCAGCGCCGCCTCGAGGGCTGTCAAGGTCGGTGCCAGAACCGGTAGTTCGGGCAGGTGGCCCGCCGTGGAGCGGGGATCTTTCAGACCTGACGACGTAGACAGCAAAACGACGCTCTCGTCAGCATCGATCCAACGTCGGGAAGCGAGCTGTTGAGCGGCAAGTACCGCCAACACGGAGGCGCCTTCTGCGTAAACGCCCTCAGCGGAGGCCAATTCGAGCTGCATACGGACAATCGCGTCGTCGCTCGGTTCTGCTACGGCGGTCCCCTGGGTGGCCCGGATCGCCTCCAAGCCTTGATAGGTGGCTACCCGCGCGGCGACCGAGAACGCGACGGACGGACGAGTGGGCACCGTTGGCTGATGCCCCGGTGGGGCGTGGAGCCCGTGCGCGTAGGCTCCAAACGGATCGACCGCGACCAACCGGGGCATGCGGGTGGCCAGGCCGAGAGCGATCAGGTCGGCAAAACCCCGGCGAATTCCAGACAGTCCGTCCCCGTAGGCGGTCGGGACGACGACCACGTCGGGCGGCTCTCCGAGTTGTCCCCACAGCTCATAGGCGATCGTCTTGTATCCTTCCACCCCGAACGGGTTGGAACCGATCGGCGGCGTCACTGCCCCGGAGATCGGGGTCCAGCCGAACGCCTCGACCGCTTGGCGCAGTACCGACCACCGGTCCGGGCCTTTCTCGTACGCGACGAGGCGAGCGCCATAGGCTCGGATGAGAATGCTCATCTCGCGGGGTATCGATGACACCGTGAGGACGACGCACCGAAGCCCTGCTGCGGCTGCGTAGGCGGCCACTGCCGCGCCGTGGTTTCCCGTCGATGAGACGATGACGGTCGATGCTCCCGACGCCGCTGCCTTGGTGACGGCCGCGGCGGCCAGCCTGTCTTTGAATGACCACGTCGGATTGTGGGCTTCGTCTTTGAGCAGAAGCCCGTGTAGTCCAAGCCGGGGCCCTAGCCGTTTCAACGGAACGAGGGGCGTCTGACCTTCGCCCAAGGTCACCGGAGAGTCCCCTGGCGCCAGTGGCAGCAGATCGCGGTATCCGAAGATTCCTGCCTGCGACGCCTTCCACGGCAGAGGGCCGGCCTTGATCGCATAGACCGGGGTCAGATTCACTCCGATGCCAACGCGTGCGCAATTCGAACAGCCGAAGGCGGCTCTATCTTCCGGTGCTTCCTCGCCACAGCGGGGGCAACGGAGCAATCCGAGATACCGGGCGTTCATGTCGGGGTCGGCTGTTCGGCGTCAGCTCTGTCGTATCAGTTCGGTTTGAAGGTGCGGAGCCGGAGGCTGTTGGTCAGCACGAATACCGAGGAGAACGCCATAGCCGCACCCGCCAGCATGGGGTTGAGCAGGCCGGCGGCTGCCAGCGGCAAAGCGGCGATGTTGTAGGCGAATGCCCAGAACAGGTTGCCTTTGATCGTCGCCAACGTCTTACGCGAGAGCTCGATGGCGGCGGGCACCGAGCGCAGGTCTCCGCTGACCAGTGTCAGATCGCTGGCCTCGATCGCGACGTCGGTGCCGGTCCCCATCGCAAGCCCCAAATCGGCCTGCGCCAGGGCCGCGGCGTCGTTGACACCGTCACCGACCATGGCCACCACTTTGCCCTCGGCCTGCAGCCGCCGTACAACTTCCATCTTGTCCTGCGGCAGCACTTCGGCGATGACCTGGTCGATGCCCACCTGCCCGGCGATCGCACGGGCCGCGTCCGTGTTGTCGCCAGTCAGCATGATCGGGGTCAAACCCAGCGCTCGCAGCCGCTCGACGGCCTCGTGCGACGTCGGCTTGACCGAATCCGCCACCACCAGGATTCCCCTGGCCGTGTCATCCCAGCTGACCACGACCGCGGTCTTGCCTTCCGACTCGGCCTGACCCAACGACCCGGTGAGGCTGTCCGGTAGCTGCTGCGAGCGATCCGCCAGGAGTCGCCGGCCCACTGTCATAGCGTGACCCTCGACGATTCCCTGCACGCCCAACCCTTCCCGGTTGGCGAAACCCTCGACGCTGGGTAACTGGCCGATTTTCTCACGGGCTGCCCGGGCGATCGCCCTGCCGATCGGGTGCTCAGAAGAGTCCTCCAGCGCGCCCGCCAACCGCAGCACCTCAGCGGGTTGTTCATCGCGCGCAGCGATCACATCCAGCAGGGCCATGTTGCCGGTGGTGACGGTACCGGTCTTGTCGAGCACGATGGTGTCGATTCGCCGTGTCGACTCCAGCACCTCGGGTCCCTTGATCAAAATCCCGAGTTGGGCCCCACGGCCGGTGCCGACCATCAAGGCGGTCGGCGTGGCCAGACCCAGGGCACACGGGCATGCGATGATCAGCACCGCCACCGCCGCAGTGAAAGCTGCGGCGATGGATCCGGTTGTCACGATCCAGAACCCAAGTGTCGCCAGCGACAGCGCAATCACGATCGGCACGAAGATCCCCGATATGCGATCCGCCAACCGCTGCGCCTGCGCTTTGCCCGATTGCGCCTCTTCGACCAGCCTCGCCATCTGCGCTAACTGAGTATCTGCACCGATCCGGTTGGCGCGCACCACTATTCGTCCGCCGACGTTGACGGTGGCGCCCACTACCTGATCTCCGGGGCTTACTTCAACCGGCACCGACTCCCCGGTGAGCATGGAGGCATCCACCGCCGAGGAGCCCTCGATCACCAGGCCATCGGTAGCCACCTTCTCACCAGGGCGCACCACGAATTCGTCACCAACAGCGAGCTGCTCAATCGGGATGCGGTGCTCGACACCGTCTCTGCGCACCGCGACCACCTTGGCGCCGAGCTCTAGCAGCGCCCGCAGCGCCGCACCGGCCCGCCGCTTGGAGCGGACCTCGAAAAACCGGCCGGCAAGGATGAAGGTGGTGACGCCTGCGGCGGCCTCCAGATAAATGTTGCTGGTGCCATCGCTACGGGAGATCGTCAGCTCGAATTGGTGCCTCATGCCCGCCATACCGGCCGTGCCCCAGAACAACGCGTAGACCGACCAACCCAAGGCGGCGATCGTGCCCATCGAGATCAGGGTGTCCATGGTGGCGGTGCGATGCCGCAAATTCACCCAGGCGGCCTTGTGGAATGGCAGACCTCCCCACACCACCACCGGCGCGGCCAGCGTCAGCGAGAGCCACTGCCAATTGGCGAACTGCAGGGCGGGCACCATGGCCATCGCAAGCACCGGCACGGTCAACACCAGTGAAACCAGCAGCCGTTGCCTTATCGCCGCCGCCGGATCGGTTTCTGCGACCGGCGGGGAAGCCTCGTGGTTCATAGCCGCTGAACCCTGACTGGCCGCTTCCGCGGTATAGCCCGCCTGCGCCACCGTCGCCACCAACTGATCGGGTGCGACGTCGCCGACGTAGTCGACGTGAGCCCGCTCGGTGGCATAGTTGACCGAAGCGCTGACACCGTCGATCTTGTTGAGCTTCTTCTCAATCCGAGCCGCGCACGACGCACACGTCATCCCACCGATCCGCAGCTCAAGATGACGGGTGGTTTCCGTGGCGGAGTCCATGATTTTCCTTCAGTTGAATCAGTTGAAGTGGTACGGGCTGTTTCAGCGGACCAGCTGATAGCCGGCCTCTTCCACCGCGTTCTTGACCGCATCAAGCTCGATCACGCCATCGCTGTCGATGGTCACTTTGCCGCTGCCGAGCTCCACGTCCACTGCCGTGACATCAGGGATATTGCCGACTCCCTCACGGACAGAAGAAACGCAGTGCCCGCAGGTCATCCCAGAAACGGTGACGGTCAAGGTGCTCATCCCGCTCTCCAATCTGTAGCTAACGCTTGGTAATCTCTGTCTACCATACCCCCCTAGGGTAATCAACAGTTGATCAAGACGTGCGGCCCGGCTTGCTCCCCAAATCGGTGTCGTGGCTGTGGCATGCGGTAGAACTATCGAATACCCGGTTTTACCGCCCGAGAACTATCGAATACCCGGTTTTACCGCCCGCATACATGCACCATCGACCCGGCTACGAAGGGACCAGCAGATGCCGGTAGGCAAGTCCGATACCGTGACCGCGCCCGCAACGCCATTCGCGACAGGGACCATCGACCGCTCACTTCACCTGATCATCAACGCAATCGAGTCCAACCCACACACACCCGGCGCAGACGTCGATGTGACTCTGCACCTGCCAGGAGGAACTGTGACGGGTGTCATCGAGCCCTGCTGGCATTTCGACCAGAAGGTTCTTGGCTACCTTCAGACGGTCGGTGCGGACCACAGCCGACAGACCTTGACCGACGGCAACTGTCCGAACTGCCCCAATGGTGGCGAACTTCACGAGTACATGCACCTATCGCGGGTTACCTACCGCCGCAGCGGCGGCGAAGTGTATTCACACGACCAGCTCCGCGTGCGGATGTCTGACATCTCGTCCTGGGCCTTCGGTCGTTAGCGCCGACATCCCCTCACCGAGATGGCCGGTAAGTCTCCAACTGTCGTCGGCGCCATCGCTTCACCAACTCGCCGATCTCCCCCGGATCATCGGCGATCACGAGCAAGTCGACGTCGGCACCCGACACCAGTCCCGTGTCCAACAGCCGGTCACGAATCCAACGTTCCAACCCGGTCCAGTGGTCCGAACACGCAAGTACGACAGGGAAGTTGCGTATCTTCTGAGTCTGTATCAGCGTCAGGGCCTCGAAAAGCTCGTCAAGTGTGCCGAAGCCGCCCGGAAGAACTACGAACGCCGAGGCATAGCGGACGAACATCAACTTGCGCACGAAGAAGTAATTGAACTGAAGTGAGAGGTCGATGAACGGGTTAGGCCGCTGCTCGTAAGGCAGCTCGATGACAAGGCCTATAGACCGCACGCCGGCGTCGCGGGCGCCCCGATTCGCGGCCTCCATGATCCCCGGCCCCCCGCCGGTAATGATGTCAAACCCCAAGCTGCCTAAGTGTGCGGCCAGCGTGCGCGCCATCTTGTAGTGCTGATGATCCGGCGGCGTCCGCGCGGAACCAAAGAACGACACGGCATGGGTGACATCCGCTAGGGCCGCAAAACCATGCGCCACCTCGTCGCGGATCCTGGCGACCCGGCCGGGATCGCTGCCCGACAGCGGCGGAAAGCCCGGCCCCAGGCAGGACAGCAACTCCTCGTCGCATGTCGCGGGGACGCAATTTGATGACTCTTGCATTTGAGCCGATCGTGCCACGGCCAAGGCACCAAAGAAACTGATGCGCCCTATACCACTTCGTCTTGTCACCGGTTGGGCTGAGGAGTGATCGCGACCGAATCTCCGTCAGTCGAGAATCTCCGCACTGGCTAAGGGCTGATACGTTATTTGAACGGCCACTGCCTGGCGACGACAGCGCCTGCGGACTAGCACTGCCGATGGAAGTCATCGACGACTTGGGTTTAGAAGCGGCCGCGACGGTACCGAGTTCGTGCCACCACGACAGACGAGGAGCCGCGATGTATGCGGGTGTGGCGTGGACCCTGGCGGTTGTTGTTGCGGGGCTTGCCAGTGTGTACGGATTGCATTGCTTCAGTGCGATCAGCCCTAACACGTTGACGGTGCTGCCTTTTCAGTCAGGATGGCCACCTGAAGAGCATGCGTTGTCGCGGTATCACGTTCGCTGGTATCTGGCGACGCTGGTGTTTCTCGCCTTCGACGTCGAGATGCTGTTCATGTATCCGTGGGCGCTGGTGGTCATCAAAATGGGCGCGACCGCCATCACCGAAATGTTTGCGTTTCTGGCGGTGCTGCTTGTGGCGGTCGCATGGGCTTGGCGCGAGGGCGTCCTGCGGTGGGTCTGACGCGGCAGCTGGCCCGATGCGCAGCACGACGGGCACACGTGCTCATCGTGGAGGCCCCTGGGTCGTGGATGTTGCGCGCACAGACCGAACACCGACTTCGAGTCCGCGGTTGGTGTGTGGCTACATCCCCCGCGGACGCTGACGTGTTAGCGGTCTGCGGTACCCCGGGACCAGAACTGAACGAGGCGATCGAGCGGGTCTGGGACCAGATGCCGGGGCCTCGGGTTCGCATCGACTTGGCTGGTCCCGACGCGGTCGAGTCGGCGCTGCATAGCGCGGGCACGCAGTTGGCGGAGGTCGAGGTGCACCGCCGGGACGCGCGAAAGCGCGCTCAATCTCCGAAGCTGAACGGCAACGACCACGGCGTACACGAGCACCACGTCACCAACCACGGCGAGCAGGAGCACCACGTCACCAACCACGGCGAGCACCAGCACCACGCCACCAACCACGGCGAGCACCACCACCACGCCATGGACCACGGCGAGCAGGAGCATCACGAGCACACCGCCCCCAGTCCGGGCGGGCACGAGCACATGGACCACAGCGCACACCAGCACATGCACCACGGTGGGATGGACATGGCGCCGGCTGGGATTGCGCTGGCCGAAGGCGGCGACGACCGTGACGGATTGGAAATGGATGTGCTGCACCTTCGCCTTGGGCCGGTGCTGCGCTACTGGCCCGCGGGGCTGGTGGTGCGGTGCTCGTTACAGGGGGACGTCCTCACCCGAGCCGAGGCGTGGATCGTCGACCGAGAAGTCGGCGAGCAGGTTCCGCCGACCGGACCGAGTACTCACGTTGCGGCGCGACATTGTGACCATGTCGTTGATCTGCTGGCACTGGCCGGCTGGCCGGGTGCGGCAGCAAGCGCCCGCAGCGCGCGCGACGCGCTGCTCAGCGAGGCGGACAGCGGGCACGCCGCTCGTCTGCTGGACACCCTGCACAGCAAGCTCCGGCGCTCACGAACGCTGCGCTGGTCGTTGCGCGACATCGCAACGTTGACGCCCGAGGACTGCGACACCCTCGCGCTGCCGCCGGCCCTGGTCGGCGATTGTTACGACCGCCTCCTCGCGCAGGTCAATGCGGCGCAGCACGCGCTCACGAACGAACGAATTGGCGTCTCCACAGCTGCAACCACCGTCGTTGACGCATTGCCCGATCTAGTCAGCGGACTGGACGTCGCGGCTGCCCGGCTGGGGATCGCCAGCCTAGGCATCGACACAGCATCGCACCCGGGTCGTCGCGATGGCTGACGTCTCGATCACCACGGTCCCAGGCGTGTGGGCGCTGGGCGGTGTGGCATTGCTGCTGTGCCTCGGCTTCTACGCGGCGACCCTCGACGGCTTGCTTGCCGCCCGAGGCGCCGGGCCGGCTAATGCGGTTTACGAAGTCGCCCGGCTGATGCGACAGCGCCGTCGCACCACCGTGGCCGCCGATACGTTGCTGTGGCGCGCCGGCGGAGCGGGGCTGATCGTCGCCGCATCGCTAATAGTGACTGTTGTGCCGTTAGGGCGCTGGACGCTGGCCGATCTCGACGTAGGGGTTATGTGGTTCAACGCCATGGACGTGATGGTGTGGGCGCTGGTGTGGCTTGCGGGGTGGGGTCCGAACTCCGCCCATCCCCTCGTCGGCGGCTATCGATTTCTGGCTCATGGGCTCGGCTACGAGTTGCCCCTGATGTTCACGCTGGTCGCGCCGCCCATCGCCGCGCAAAGCCTACGGGTCGCCGATGTTGTCGCCGCCCAACACGAGCTGTGGTTCGCGGTGTGGATGCCAGTCGCTTTCGTCGTGTATTGCCTAGGGGCAATGGCTTTTTCGGTGTGGGGGCCCTTCTCTGCGGCGCTGGGAGCTGATATCGCCGGCGGTGTCAGCGCGGAGCTGTCCGGGGTGGATCGACTGGTATTCCAGGCCGGCCGCTACACCATCTTGGCTGCCGGTGCAGCTTTCGCGGTGCCGATGTTCCTCGGCGGCGGCGCGGGTCCGCTCTTACCGGCCTGGTCCTGGGTGTTGATTAAGACAATTGGCGTGCTGTCGGTGTTCGTGTGGCTGCGCAGGCGACTTCCGTTGCTGCGCCCCGAAAAATTCTTAGAGATCGGGTGGATGATTTTGTTGCCGCTCACGCTCGTCCAAGACCTGGTCGTGGCCATCGTCGCAGTGAGGAAGTGACGTCATGATCGTGCACATCGTCTTCGGAGTCCTCGCCGTGATTGCCGTGCTGGCCGGGGCCGCGGTCTTCGTCTTCGATTCCATGGCCCGCGCCACCTATGCTCTGGCCATTTCGTTCATTGCGGTCGGCGTCGTCGTTGTGCTGTTGCAGCAGAACTACATTGGCATCGTCATCATCTTGATGATGGTGATGGAGATGGCCGTCATGGCGGTCTACATGGTCATGTTCATGGGCATGAACCCGGCGCTGATGCCCATGAGCATGGTGCATGACAACCGACGCGCGTTAGCTGCTGCGATCGGAACGTTCCTGATTCTTGCGTCAGGGATCCTGTTGTCCGACTGGCCGATTCGGCGGGGTGCACCGCCGAAGGATCTGACCTTCGCGCTCGGCGAGGAGTTGATGGGCCCCAGCATGCTGGCTATGACGGTGATCAGCCCGGTGATGGTCGCGACCATCGTCGCAGGCGTCGTCCTGGCCGCCCGCCGAGGCCGCTATGACCGCTTCGGCGACGATCTCAAACGCAGGCCCGCGAGCGACCCCCAACCCGGCGGGTTGGGGCGATGACGCTACAAACCGTTCTACTGGCGGCGGCGGCGCTGTTCAGCGTCGGCCTGTACGGAGCACTCTCGCAGCAGGTCGTGGTCATGGTCATGATGGGCCTCGAGCTGATGATGAACGCCGTCATCCTGGCGGCCGGCGGGTTCTGGTGGTTTTCGGCACCCACACCGGCCGGACAGGTCGTGCTGCTGGTGATCATCGCCGCGATGACGGTGGAGATGGCGATGGGCTTCGCGGTGGCCACGCTCCTGCACCGCGAGCGCCGAACCGACATGACCGACGCGGCCGCCGATTTGGCCGGGTGAGCAGGTGACCTCGACGACGCAGCTGGCCTTGTGGCTGTTGATCTGCCTTCCGGCAGGCTGCGGCGCGGCACTGCTTCTCACGCGCCCCCGAGATCGTTTCGCGGCTGCGATGTCGGTAACTGTGTCTGCGGTTGTGGCGGCGTTGTCGATCGTGGTGGCGCTGACTCACCCCGCTGTCAGTGTCGCTTTTGTGGCCGGTGGGCAATTCGGGCTGTCCGTCGATAGCCTGTCCGCAGTGGTGGTCCCTGCGGTCGCGATGATCACCGTCTTGGTCCTGATGTTCGCCGTAGCGGACATTCGCGAAGCGGCGGGTCGATTCCACGGGTTGATGCTGTTATTCGCCTCCGCTGCCCTGCTGACCGCAACGGCCGCCACCTTGCCCGCACTGCTTCTGGCGTGGGAGCTGATGGGTGCGGCGTCCTATGCGCTGATCGGGTTCTGGTGGCGCGACGACTTCCGGATGTCGGCCGGCCTCACCGCGTTCCTGACGACCCGCAGCGCCGATCTCGGGCTGTATCTGGGCGCCGGGGCGGCACTTGCCGGCGGCGCGGGGTTGAAGCTGGCGAACCTGACCCAGGCAACCGCGCCTTGGCGCGACATCGTCGCGGTCGGGCTGTTCATTGCAGCCTTGGGCAAGGCGGCGCAGCTGCCGTTTTCATTCTGGCTTTCCCGGGCCATGGAAGGCCCCAGCGCCGTCAGCGCGCTACTGCACTCGGCGGCGATGGTGGCCATGGGCGCGTACCTGCTGCTGCGTATTCAGCCGCTGCTGGCAGCGACGGGATGGGTCGCCGAATGCGCGGCCTGGTCCGGCGCCGTGACCGCGGTACTACTCGGTGCTGTCGCGGTAGCCCAGCGGGACCTCAAACAACTGCTTGCCGCCTCCACCGCAGCCCAGCTCGGGTTCGTGGTGATGGCAGCCGGTGTAGGCACCGTCAGCGGCGGCGCCGCGCAACTCGTCGCGCACGCGTTCACCAAGGCGGGGCTGTTTCTTGCGGCCGGCGCATGGCTTCTATTGCTGAATACCAAACAGCTTGACCAGCTGCACGGTGTGGCCCGGCGATGGCCGCTGATCGGCTGGTCCGCCACCGTCGGTGCGGCCGCGCTGGCCGGAATCGCCCCGCTGTCACTGTGGGCGACGAAGGATGCAGTGCTGGCGGTCGCGTTAGACCACTCGATCGCCCTCTATGTCATGGGATTGGTGGCCGCCGGGCTCTCGGCGGCCTACGCGGCGAAGATCCTCGTTACAGTTTGGCGCGCGCCGGCGTCACTACAGGAATCGCTGAATCTCAAGGTGCTCAACGCTTTTGCGCAGTTTCCGATTCTGATATCAGCCGCCGGAGCCGCCACGGCAGGTGTGCTGGCATTGCCGCCGATCGCATCCACGCTCAGCCGTGCCCTCGACCACCGTTCGGTGGTGCAGCCGGCCGCGGCGGAGTTGGCCGTCTCGGCGCTGTTGTCGCTTCTGGTCGTGGCTGCGGTAGTGCGTTTCGGGATTCCCGAGCCGCGATGGGCTGCCGACTGGCTTGGCCTGCAACGGGCCGCCAATGTGATCGTCGCCCGTCCCACCATGCACCTGGCTCGAGCACTCGCCCGGTTCGACGACGACGTTCTCGACCGCACCGTGGACCGGGTCGCGTCCGGATCGCTAGAGGCCGGCAGGTGGGCTGCGCGCATCGATGACCGTCGTGTCGATGCCGCGGTGGAATCGTTGGCGACACGAATACGTCAGCTCGGGGCGCTGGCGCGCAGACCGCAGACTGGCCAGCTGCACAACTACTATCTCGCCAGCGTGGTGATAGTCGTGACAGGCGTCCTGCTTCTGATAGCGGTGGGGTAAACCAGATGCTCAGTTTGATCGTTTTTCTGCCGTTGGCAGCCGCGGCCGGTGTGCTTGCGATACCGAAGTCCGGCGAAGCCGCAGCCCGATGGGTATGGGTCGGCACCGCCGCAGCGGATCTGACGTTGACGGTGCTGGCATGGACCCGCTACAGGAATCCGGGTCTTAACGGCCTGGCTTTCGAGGAGCGGGCCCGGTGGATCCCTGGGGTCAACAGCAGCTACCACATCGGCGTCGACGGTTTGTCGCTGCCGCTGGTCGTCATGTCGGCGGTGATCTTCTTTGCCTGCGCGACCTATAGCCTGCGGGTTCGCGACCGGCCCAGGTCTCAGGCGGCGTTGTTCCTGTTCCTGCAGACCGTGAGCCTAGGTCTGTTCGTCGCCGCGGATCTGATCTTGTTCTTCGTGTTCTTCGACCTGTCAATCGTGGCGATGTACTTCGTCATCGCCGGATGGGGCCACGGTAACGCCGCCCGCTCGGCGCTGAAGTTCTTCCTCTACACCTTTCTGGGGTCACTGGCGCTGCTCGTGGGCTTCATCGGCTTATACATCGCCGCCAACCCTCACACGTTCGACATGCTCGAGCTGATCACCGCCAACCCGTTGGCAGGTAGCCCGCTGGCCGGCGGGCTGGTCCTCGCTGCGATCCTGCTCGGCCTGGCGGTCAAGACACCCACGGTTCCCTTCCACACCTGGCTTCCCCCGGCTCATACCGACGCTCCGGCCATCGGCTCGGCCGTGCTGGCGGGGGTGTTGCTGAAGATGGGCACTTACGGATTCGCGCGAATCGCGATGCCGATGCTGCCGCACGCCTGGCGCGCCTGGGCCTGGGCGATCATTGCCGTCGGTGTCGTATCGGTGCTTTACGGAGCCCTGGTTGCGTTGGCGCAGCAGGACTTCAAGCGCATGGTGGCGTACACCTCCGTAAACCACATGGGCTACATCGTGCTGGCGCTCGGCGCTGCCGGCCTGCTCTCGGGTAGCACCGACCAGGCGCGGGCCGTGGCGGTCAGTGGAGCGGTCACACAAATGGTCAGCCATGGGCTGATCACCGGGGCGCTGTTTTTGCTTGCCGGAGTGTTCTACGACCGCACCGGCAGCTACGACATGAGTTCCTACGGCGGTCTGGCTGCACCGGCCCCGAAGCTGGCTGTGCTGTTCACCCTCGGCGCGTTCGCGTCGTTGGGGCTGCCGGGATTCTCCGGTTTCATCGCCGAGTTCCAAATCTTCACCGGCAGCATCGCCGCCGCACCCCTCACCGCGCTCGCGCTACCGGGCATCCTGATCACCGCCGCCTTGTTTCTGCGCGCCCTTCAGAACATGTTCACTGGCGATACCCGCGGTCACTCACAGAACTTTCTCGATCTGCATCCTTGCGAATCCGCTTCGGCAGGAATGCTTCTCATGCTCTCCATCATCATCGGCGTCCTGCCACGCCCGCTGCTTGATGTGATCGAACCGGCGTCACGCTCGCTGATCGGGCTAGTGGGGAGATAGTTGGTGAACACCGGGATGCGGCCGCTGCTGATGCTGCCGGAAATACTGACTTTCGGCAGTGGCCTACTGGTGCTGATCGGCGGATCATTTCTGCCCCGCCAGCGTCAATGGTGGGCCCGAATCGTTGCAGCCGCAGCGCTTATCGGCGTCGTCGTGGTCGCGGCGGTCAGAATCGCGGCCCCGGATCAGACGGCGTTCGACGGGGCCTTCGCCGTCGACACCACCACTGGCGTTGCACGGATCACGGCCGCGATCGGGGTGCTGGTGGTCCTGGCCATAGCCGGCGATGACATAAGAGCGACTGCCCGCGAGAGCGAAACCTATGCGCTGCTTCTCTTTTCGACCGCCGGCGTCATGGTGCTCGCCGGAACCGACGACCTGCTCGTCCTGGCAACCGGATACCTGCTGGCAAGCATCCCGCTCTACGGACTGATCGGGCTGTTGCGCTCGGGTGTGGCGGCCGAGGCAGCATTGAAGACTTACCTGATCGGCGCCCTGTTCGGGATTATCCTGCTCCTGGGGGTGACCGTCCTCTATGGGATCAGCGGCGCCACCCGCTATAACGAACTGGCCGCACAAATGCGCGGGGCGCCGGCCGCGGTGGTGGCGACGGGCGTCGTAGCCGTCGCGGCCGGGCTGATGTTCGAAGCGGGGGCGGTGCCCGCTCACTTCTGGGTTCCCGACGCCGCCCAAGCTGCCAACAGTGTGGCGGCCGTCTTCTTGACGACAGTGCCCAAAATCGGCGCGCTGATCGCGCTGTACCGCGTGGCCGCCGTGCTGCCACCGTCCCTAGTGCCGTGGCCGGTGCTGATCGCGATATTCGCGGTGGCGAGTATGACATTGGGCAATTTGGCCGCGTACGGCCAAGAGGATCCCCGGCGGCTCCTGGGGTGGTCGACAGTGAGTCAAGTCGGCTACCTACTTGTGCCGATCACGGTCGCCGGCCGTAGCGAACTGGCCCTGCCGTCGCTGCTGTTCTATCTGGTCGGCTACACGCTGACCAACGGCGCCGCCTTCGCGGTGAGCACCGCACTGCCCGATCGCCGCGCACTTGTCGCCTACCGCGGGCTGGCGCGAGCCCGGCCCTGGCTGGCGGGGGCGCTGGTGGTGGCGCTGCTCGGACTGGTCGGCACCCCGCCCACCAGTGTGTTCGTCGCGAAACTCACCACCGCCATGGCGGTCTGGGACGGTGGGTTCCCATGGTTGGCCGTGGTGGTGTTCGTCAACAGCCTGCTGAGCCTCTTCTACTACCTGCGTTGGATCGCTCCGGTCTTTCAGAAGCCGGATCAGTCAGACGATTTCACCCTCGGCGGGTGGTCTGCACGCACCGCGATTGTCGCGGCAGCCTGGAGCTTGGGGCTCGGCATTGCGGCGGGACCACTGTGGGACGTGCTCCCGACGGCACCGCTGCGGTAGCCGATGTCGGCGTATTGAGCGATATCATCGCCATATGGCGATGCAGGGCTGCAAGACGGCGGCAGTTGAGCCGGCGTCATTGGATGCGGCAACAGCGTTATTCCACAGCCTCTCGGACACGAACCGGTTGGCGATCCTGCGCCGGCTGGCGCTCGGGGAGGCGCGAGTGGTGGATCTGACCACCGAGCTGGGGTTGGCCCAGTCCACTGTCTCGGCGCATCTGGCCTGTCTTCGAGACTGTGGGCTGGTCGACTACCGACCGCAGGGCCGCGCGTCGGTGTATCGACTCACCCGCGTTGAGCTGCTGGACTTGTTCAAGGCCGCGGAGGCGGTACTGGAGGCCACCGGCAGCGCGGTCGCGTTGTGCCCGCACTACGGCCAACCCACCGCGGGGGCGGTGGCGCAATGAGCGATGCCTGCGGCTGCGGCCACGATCAACCCGCCGACGGCGACGAAGTCGAGCACGAACCCGAACGGCTGTGGCAGGTCGCCGAGCTACGCGCCGCCGCGCTGGCCGGGGTCCTGCTACTGGCCGGCTACGTGGTCGGCTGGACCCACGGGTCAAGACCGGTGGAGCTCGTGATGGTCTCGACGGCGCTGGCGGTGGGGGCGTGGACTTTCGTCCCCTCGACGCTGCGCCGGCTGGTACGCGGCCGGATCGGGGTGGGCACGCTGATGACAATCGCCGCGGTCGGCGCGGTGATCCTCGGCGAGGTCGGTGAGGCCGCCACACTTGCGTTCCTGTTCTCCATCAGCGAGGGCCTGGAGGAATACGCGCTGGCGCGCACCCGCCGAGGACTGCGCGCGCTGCTGTCGCTGGTGCCCGCCCAGGCCACCATCATCCGCGACGGCGCTGAAATCGTCGTCACCCCAACCGAATTGCGGGTCGGAGACCAGATGCTGGTTAAGCCCGGTGAACGAATTGCCACCGACGGGATCATCGGCGAGGGTCGCAGCGCGATCGACGTGTCGGCGATCACCGGCGAATCGGTGCCAATCGAGGCCGGCCCCGGCGATGAGGTGTTCGCCGGATCGATCAACGGCGCCGGCGTGCTGAGCATCGAGGTGACCACTACCGCCGAAGACAACTCGCTGGCCCGCATTGTGCGGATCGTGGAGGCCGAGCAAGCCCGCAGGGGCGCCTCGCAGCGGCTGGCGGATCGCATCGCCCAACCCCTGGTGCCCGCGATCATGATCGCCGCCGCGATGATCGCCGCGGTGGGCAGCGTGTTTGGCGACCCGGCCCTCTGGAGCGAGCGGGCCCTGGTCGTGCTCGTGGCGGCCTCCCCGTGCGCGTTGGCGATTTCGGTGCCGGTGACCGTGGTCGCTGCGATCGGCGCGGCCAGCAGGCTCGGTGTACTGGTCAAGGGTGGCGCCGCACTGGAGGCGCTCGGCGCAATCCGTGGTGTGGCGTTGGACAAGACCGGCACGCTGACCGCAAACCAGCCCACCGTCATCGAGATTGCCACCACAAACGGCGCCACCCGCGACCAAATCCTCGACGCGGCGGCGGCCCTGGAAGCCCGCAGCGAGCATCCACTCGCGCAGGCCGTCTTGGCCGCCGCCGACCAGGTCACCCCCGCCGATGACGTGCAGGCCGTCCCCGGCGCCGGGCTGATCGGCCACCGCGACGGGCACACCATCCGGCTCGGCCGGCCCGGCTGGATCAACGCCGGATCCCTAGCAGCGCAGGTCGATCGGATGCAGCAGGCCGGCGCGACCGCGATGCTGGTCGAAGACAACGAGACGCTCATCGGCGCGATCGCGGTTCGCGACGAATTGCGCCCCGAAGCCCGCGACGTCATCGAGGCGTTGCGCCGCGATGGTTATCAGGTGGCGATGCTCACCGGCGACAACCACGCCACCGCCGCTGCGCTCGCGACCCAAGCCGGCATCGACGTCGTCTACGCCGAGCTGCGCCCCGAAGACAAGGCCGCGCTGATCACCCAGTTGCGCACTCAGCACCCCACAGCGATGGTCGGCGACGGCGTCAACGACGCACCCGCGCTGGCCACCGCCGATCTGGGCATCGCGATGGGCGCCATGGGCACCGATGTGGCAATCGAAACCGCCGACGTGGCGCTCATGGGCGAAGACCTGCGCCATCTCACCCACGCGTTCAGCCATGCCCGCCGGGCCCGGCGCATCATGTGGCAAAACATCGGCCTGTCGCTCGCCCTGATCAGCGCGCTGATCCCGCTGGCGCTTTTCGGGGTGCTCGGCCTGGCCGCGGTGGTGCTGGTGCACGAACTAGCCGAGGTCATCGTCATCGCCAACGGCGTGCGAGCCGGCCGCGCTCCGGTTCGCCTGACTTCTGCTGATGGCCCATGACAACAAATGCTTTGTTGTGCAGGGTCCCGGTCAGGCCCGAGACACATCTGCACAGCAGGCGGAATGCCATTCCGCTTACAGAGGTTGCTCAGGGGTGCTGCGGGCAGCCGTTGTGCTGGGTGGGATGGGCTGGCTCCGGGTGGGCGCGCGGCGGTTGCGCGTCAGCTTTAGTGCCCCGCTTGTGCGAGGTAGAGGCTGGCGGTCGCGATTGCTGATGCGCCCAGGGTGATGCGTAGGACTCGTACGGGCAGGTGGGGTTGCAGCAGTGCCCCGAGGTAGGCGCCGATGAGTCCGCCTGTGCCGGCACATATTCCGACTGTCCAGTATGGGGCGATATTGCCGCCGGCGGTAGTGATGGCCAGCAGGAGGTAGGTCGCGGCGCCTGCGATGGAGGTGATGAATGTGGTGAGCAGGGCTGCGGGTGCGACGGTGGCCATCGGCATGCCGCGTCCGATCAGGATTGGGCTGAGCAGTGATCCGCCGCCGATCCCGTAGATACCGCCAAGGGTTCCCACGACGACCGCGGCCGTGATGGTGAAATCTGGTGGAGGGTCCGGTGGCCGCCTGGATGGGGTCTTCGGGTGGGTAGGCAGGAGCCAAATGCCCAGGGGCAGCAGGAATGCGGCGACCAGCAGCCGGAATATGGTGGGTCCGGGGATGAGGGTGACTCGGACGACGGCGCCGAGTATGACGCCTGGCACGGTGCCCAGCAGCAGGGTGGTCGTGAGCGGGTTGCGCAGTGGTGAGCGGCGGCGGTAGCGGGCCAGGGCACCGGGAATGGCAACGACGTTGAACAGCAGGTTGGTGGGGGTGACTGTTGGGTTGGGGAAGTGTAAGACGCTGAGTTGGATGGGCAGCAGGAACACTGCCCCGGAGACGCCGACGGGCGCGGTGACGACCGCGACGACCACGCCGGCGACTAGGCTGAGGATTAGCAGGGCGGCGGTGCTCACGTGGGGACTGTGGCTGATGAACGTGGGGTCTGACCAGGGTTGAAATCACCGTTCTCGGCGAGGAAAACGACGTTCGGGAGGTCGGAGGGTCCGTCGTGGGGTCCATCCGGCAGGGCAGCGGAGGCGTGTGTCGCGAGTCCGCTCCCCCGCCGAGAAGAACTTGCCGTCTACGGACCCGGGATTCGTGGTGTTGAAGGGACCGCGGCGCGGTGGGCCGCTGACTGCGGCGGCCCTGGACGAGATCTTCGACGGTGCGCGCGGCCGCGCTGGGCTGAGGTAGGCGACGCGCTATCCACTGCGCCTTGTGTTGGTAGCGCTGACCGACGACCGGCCGCGCTACTTGTTTCACACGCTCACGAGCACACGCGTGTACCCCAGAGGTTGCCGACAGCACCCACACGTTGGGTACCCGGACGGTGAAGATCAGATCGGAAACAGCGCGGCCAGGAACAAGATCGACATGCCAGCAGCCAACATCGCCTGAACAAGCTGGCTCAGCGAACACCCAACCGGCTCGTGCTGCCGCCGGTGGAAGTAGCGATAGGTCCACCATAGGGCGGCAGCTGCAAACCCGACGACCCCGACCCAATTCGTCGCGCTGAACCACACGGGGTGCCCGTTGCTTCCCGACATGTGCGCCGCATCCATGTCCATCCCCGGCATCATCTCCATGCCCGGCATCGGCGTCGCCGGCTGGGTGCCTAGCAGATGGGGGTCCATGATGGCGTACATCCAAGCCGTCGCCAACATCATCAGCGCGTGATAGCCGTCAAGTGCAAGGCGGTCACGAATCGGACCAGCCGCGACAGCGACCGCCACGAACCACACGGCTCCGAGCAGAAAGAACACCGCAGGGCCCGTCGCCGGCAAGCGCACCCCCCACGGCCAAGCCATCACCGCCATGCCAACAGCCATCAGCAAATGCCACCCATGGCTCACGGACAACGTCCACGGCCGGGGTTTTTTTGCGATCGCCCGAGCGCATTCAGCGGCCGAGATCACGAACAGTGCGGTCACTACCCACCGCAGAATGAGGTCATCAATCACGCACGGCGCTCCCGGCAGGCACTGGTTGACGCAGTCTGATACGGATAGAGCGATGCGGCACTGTCACGAGTCGCGGCCGAAGCGCCGTAGCCGCAGCGAGTTCGTCACCACGCTGACCGACGACAATCCCATCGCCGCGCCCGCGACGACGGGATTGAGCATGCCCAGGGCGGCAAGGGGAATGGCGGCGGTGTTGTAGCCGAACGCCCATCCCAGGTTCTGGTAGATCGTGCGTAGGGTCTGACGGGAGAGTTGAATCGCACGGACGACCCCGTCGAGCTGGCCGGATATCAACGTGATGTCGGAGGCCTCGATGGCTACATCGGTACCGGTGCCGATGGCGATGCCCAGATCCGCTTGCACCAGGGCAGGGGCGTCGTTGACACCGTCGCCGACCATCGCGACTATCCGGCCCTCGTCTTGGAGCCGCCGAATCTCGGTGACCTTGTCCTGCGGTAATACCTCGGCGAGCACTCGGTCGATGCCGACCTGATCGGCGATCGCGGCGGCGGTGCGGGCGTTGTCGCCGGTGATCATGGCAACCTGCAGCCCCATGGTGTGCAGCCGACGCACAACGTCGGCGGCGTCGTCTTTGACGGTGTCCGCGACAGCCAGCACACCCACAACCTTCTCGTCGCGGCCGACGAACACTGCGGTGCGGCCCTGCTCTTCTAGCTCCTGCGCCGCTGCAGCCAGGTGCTCAGGCAGCAGCAATTCCTCTTGGTCGACGAGCTTGCGCCGCCCGACCACCACCGGCTTGCCGTCGATCTGGGCCCGCACACCGTGTCCAGCGAGGTTGGTGAACTCCGTGGCCGCCGGAATCTGCAATCCGTGCTCCTGCGCAGCAGCGACGATTGCCGCGCCGATCGGGTGTTCGGAACCCGATTCGACCGCGGCGGCGAGCCGCAGGACCAGATTCGGCTGGCGCCGCTTGCCGGCGATGACGTCGGTGAGACGCATCTGGGCGCGGGTGAGGGTGCCGGTTTTGTCGAACACCACGGTGTCGATCTTTTTCGAGGCTTCCAGCACCTCGCCGCCCTTGACCAGGATCCCCATCTCTGCGCCACGGCCGGTGCCGACCGTGATCGCCGTGGGGGTGGCCAGGCCGAGCGCACACGGGCAGGCGATGATGAGCACCGCCACGGCAGCGGTCATCCCGGCCACCGGGTTGGCGGCAATCAGCGTCCACCCGGCAAAGGTCGTGGCCGCAACACCGATGACCGCCGGTACGAAAACGGCCGAGACTCGATCGACCAGCCGCTGGACCGGCGCTTTGCCGCCCTGCGCCTGCTCGACCAGACGCACAATCTGGGCCAGCGCTGTGTCCGCTCCCACCGCCGTAGCGCGCACCGTTAGCAGCCCGTCGGTATTGACGGTGGCCCCGGCAACACGGTCACCCACGGCTTTTTCGACTGGCACGGACTCACCGGTGAGCATCGACTCATCGACGGCAGCGCGCCCGTCGGTGACCTCACCGTCGACCGGGATCTTCTCACCAGGTCGTACGCGTACCAGATCGCCAACTTGAACTTGATCGACCGGGACGAGACGCTCCTCGCCATCCACTAGCAGCCGGGCTTCCTTCGCGCCCATCTCCAGCAACTTGCTGATCGCCTCTGACGCCTTCCCGGTGGCTCTGGCCTCGAAATAGCGGCCCAGCACGACGAACGCGATGATCAACGCCGCGGTGTCGAAGAACAGCGGCCCGCCGGCGAACAACTCATACGTTGAGTAGATGAACGCGGTCAATGTCCCCAATGCGATCAGCGTGTCCATATTCGCTGTCAGCGCCCGCGTCTGCTGCGCCGCAGCTGTGAGAATTGGCCACCCGGCCACAAACTGCACCGGCACTGTCGCGGCGAAGGCCAGCCATCCCGCCCACGGATAGGCACCTACCAGCATGGTCGATGCCAACGCCAGCAACCCCAACGGCACGGCCAGCCACACCCGTCGTAACCACTTCCGCCGTTCGCGACCACCGTCCTGGACCGGCGCGGAATGGCACGCCGCGGCCGGCGCGGAATGGCAGGCGCTATCTAACGCGGCCTCGTGATCGACGGCGGACGTTCGACCCAGCAAGCGGCGAAGCCCGCCGATGACTTTCTGCACCACTCCGGTCGCACTGCCATCGGCCGAGTGCGGGGCGCGCGCCGGTACTGATTCTGCCGAGATGTGCCGCGCTTCGGCGATCGCCGCCAGAACCAATTCAAGGTCGCAATGCTCGGGCGAAGACCAGATCACAATCGAAGAGGTGCGGGGATAAGCCTGCACAGCCTGCACGCCCGGCACCACGGCGACCGAGTCCTCGATCGCCACGGCTCGCGCGTCATCGAACTCAAACCCATCAGTCTGCACGCGCATTCGGCCGCCAGCAGCCGATACCACACGCAGCGTGAGATCAACGTCAGACAGGGTGCCAGTGGGCATGGTCGCGCGCGCCCTAGTCCACCACTTTGAGCGGCGCACCATCCTCAGCAGAGCGCTCCCGCGCCTCGGCCAGCACGTCGGCGGCCGTCAATCGAGCCTGCTCGGCACTTTTCGCGGCGGTGCGTCCGGCCTTTCGGGCAGCGCTTAAGCCCCATGCAGTCACCGTCACTGTCGCCCGGCGCAACGGAGCCTTGCCGGCCGCCTTGCGCACCCCTTCATACGCCACAGCCCCCACCAGGCCGGTTACCACCGTCGGAACCGCCTTGGCGGCGACTCCGTGCAACGCCATCAACATCTCCCTCACTACCTTTCTATTGTCATGCCATAGGTCTGCGTTCAGTCCAGATCGCGGCTGGCACATTTACGTGCGGACGGCAGCCGGCGCACCGGTCGGCGAGGGGGTGTTGACCACCTGCCACACGGGCGGCCGAAGGCGGCCACGAAGAATTCCGGTGTTCGTCATTCCACGCCCGCCGCGGTCATGAAGGGTTGGCCGCCGTTCGGTTCGCCGACGGCTGCGCCACTCAACTGCGCTTGCGGACCGGTCAGAGCTGACGTGAATTTCACCGCGTCGATGAGTTCGTCGATGGCGGCTCTCCCGTGCCCATCGAGCACCGCCGCGGAAAAACATGTCTCCAAATGATTGTGGAGCATTACCCGATTTGCCCGCTCTAGCGAGGATTGCACGGCGGAAATCTGCTTCATGACGTCCACGCAGTAGGCATCGGATTCCAGCATCCGAATTATGCCGTCCAGGTGACCCCGCGCCGTCTTCAGGCGATTGAGCGCCGCGCGCTTCTTGGCCGTCAACTCCATGTCAATACGTTCCGCCGAGTGTCACAACCGACACGGTACTCCACCCCACCCGGGGTGGGAAAGGGTATACGTCGACACCGTTGGCGGCGCAGGCGCTCTCAGGACGCAGCTAAGACTCAGAGCTGCGCGGAGGCACAGGCGCACAGCTCCACGTGTTCAGGTCGCGAAAGTCGTCCAGGCGCTGTTGCACAACGCATCACACGCATCGACGGGGCGCTTCAGCGCCGACCCCTAGTCCACCCTGGCCGAGATACTCCGGGTGATCATGACTTGCATCGAGCGGACCTAGTACCAGCGGCGCAACCGCGTCATGAGCGCACAAGTCGTGCGATTGCTGCCGACGCTTCAGTGAGCTTGGCGTCGGCTTCGGTCCCTCCAGTTGCGATTGCCTGCGTTATGCAGCTGTCAAGGTGGTCATCGAGGAGGTTCAATGCCACGGATCGCAAAGCACTGCTGGCCGCACTGATTTGCGTCAGGATGTCGATGCAGTACTTGTCCTCGTCGATCATCTTCGCGATGCCGCGGATCTGGCCCTCGACTCTGCGCAGGCGCTTAGCGTAGGCGTCCTTATTGGCCGCATAGCCGTATGTTGACATTACCTAGCTCCTGCCTCGTGATCGGCTAGTTTTCTGATCGCTACCGCGCCCTGATCGCAATCAGCCGCCAAGCCGTCTTTGGACCAGCATACCCGGTGGGGGTGCCGCCGGTTCGCAACTCACGACTACCTCTGGTGGGATTTGACGCTGACTCAGGCCAGTCGTCAGGCGGCACGCCCGTTCGCGGTCGAGTCCCATTGACTGGCAATGCCGTTGGCATCAGAGATCACCCTCCCCGCCGGTACTTCTCACACCGCTTGCGGTGCAGTACCCCGTGGGGGTACCTTCTTCGGCATGGACGAGGCCCGCAGTTGCACAGGCACCGGGCGCGGCTCCCGGCTCCCGACAGCTCGAGTCGCCGAAAATGTCACAACGCTGGTTAGACCCGCAACATCAGCTTCAGACGACGTGGCGAGGACAGTAGCTGTCCGCGACCTGTGATGGTTCAACGATAGGAAGGAAGTGTTCAACATGGCCTGGCAGGGACTCCTGGCAAAGGCGGTGCCCACTGTGGTGACCGGGCTCGTCGGCGCCGCAGCGTTTGAAGCCTTGGCGAAGGCGCCCTGGCGGAAAGTGACGGTCAGCGCGACCGCATTGGGCCTTCGCGCGGCGCGCACGACCGAGCGCAAGACCAAAGCGGGCGCCGAGCGTGCTCGGTTGGCGGTGGCCGACGTGCTCGCTGAGGCAGCAGACCGCATCGGTGAACGGGTCGAACCCCCCACGGCGGTACCGACGACGTCGACCTTGACTCCCAAGGCCGGCGATGCTTGCCACTGACACCCGGGTCGGTCTCGACATCTGCCCCACGCTGACCGTCATATCCCAGGGTGGCGGACGAATACGTGTGCGCGTCAATGGTTTTGACGTCGACGAAACGCGGGCCGTTGCGATCGAAGAAGCGGCGGGCACGGTGGACGGTGTGCTCGCAGTCCGTGCCTACCCGCGATCGGCTTCGGTGGTGATCTGGTATTCGCCAGATGACTGCGACACCGCTGCGGTCCTGTCCGCGATCGACGACGCCCAGCACATCCCCGCCGGATCGGTTCCCGCACGTGCCCCACACTCAGTGCGATCCGACGAGCCCGGAGTGGTGCAAAGGATTGCCAGCGGGATCTACCGGTTGCTGGGACTCGCGCCCGGCCCTACCGCCGAACCGTCCACCGGCGGGGGCAGCTGCCATGAGCCAGCGCCGTCGTGCCACGGGGCGCCGCCAGCAGATCCCAAGGGTGAGCAGCGCAAGTGGCTGCGACGAGTGTGGCTGGCCCTGCCGCTGGGGTTGGTGTCAATGGCGGCGCCGATGTTGCTCGGCGCATCCTGGGCGGGGTGGTTGGCCTTCGCGGCGACGGTGCCGGTGCAATTCGTGGCCGGCTGGGCGTTCTTGACGGGGGCTGTCCGGCAGGCGCGTGCCCGCACGGCCAACATGGACACCCTGATCACACTGGGCACGCTGACCGCGTTCGCCTACTCCACCTACCAACTCTTCGTCGGGGGACCCCTGTTCTTCGACACCGCGGCTCTGATCGTCGGGTTCGTGGTGTTGGGCCGCTATTTCGAGGCCCGAGCGACCGGCAAGACGCGCGAGGCGATCAGCAAACTGCTGGAGATGGGCGCCAAGGAAGCCTGCCTACTCGTCGACGGCCAAGAGCTTCTGGTGCCGGTGGAGCAGGTGCAAGTGGGCGACCTGCTGCTGGTACGGCCCGGGGAGAAGATCCCGGTCGACGGCGAGATCGTCGAGGGACGCGCGGCCGTCGATGAGTCCATGCTGACCGGCGAATCGGTCCCGGTGGAAAAATCGGTGGGGGACGGAGTCGCCGGGGCCACCGTCAACATCGACGGACTTCTGACCGTGCGCGCCACTGCTGTCGGCGCCGACACCGCACTGGCCCAGATCGTGCGCCTGGTCGAGCAGGCGCAGGGCGGCAAAGCGCCGGTACAGCGGTTGGCCGACCAGATCTCGGCGGTGTTCGTGCCCGCCGTCCTGGGTGTGGCCGCCCTGACGTTTGCCGGCTGGGCGATTCTTGCAGCCAACCCGGTCGCGGGGATGACCGCGGCGGTCTCGGTGCTGATCATCGCCTGCCCGTGCGCGCTGGGCCTGGCCACTCCCACCGCGATCATCGTCGGCACCGGCCGCGGCGCGGAGATGGGGATCCTGGTCAAAGGCGGAGAGGTCCTCGAAGCGTCGAAAAAAATCGACACCGTGGTGTTCGACAAGACCGGCACCCTCACCCGCGGCCAGATGCAGCTCACCGATGTCATCCCCGACAAGCGACAGAAGTCAGATACGGTGCTGCAGATTGCTGCCGCGGTCGAGTCGGGCTCCGAACACCCTATCGGCGCGGCTATCGTCGCCGGCGCACGAGAACGCAGCCTCGATATCGTAACGGCCACAGCGTTTACCAACCTGGCCGGCCACGGCGTCCGCGCCCAGGTCAATGGCCAAGCCGTGCTGGTCGGGCGGCGCAAACTGGTCGACGAAAACGAGATGCGCCTCCCCGAATATCTCGCTGCGGCCGCCACCAAACTCGAAGAGCAGGGCCGCACAGCGGTATTCGTCGGCCGCGACGACCGAGTAGTCGGCGTGCTGGCGGTCGCTGACACGATCAAAGACGACGCCCGTGACGTAGTGCGTCAGCTACATGCGATGGGGCTGCAGGTCGCCATGATCACCGGCGACAACGCCCGCACCGCTAACGCCATCGCCAACGAGGTCGGCATCGACCGGGTGCTGGCCGAGGTCCTGCCCGAAGACAAAGTCAACGAGGTCCGCCGACTCCAAGACGAGGGCCGGCTGGTCGCCATGGTCGGCGACGGCGTCAACGATGCCCCTGCACTCGTGCAAGCCGATCTGGGGATCGCCATCGGCACCGGCACCGACGTGGCCATCGAGGCCTCCGACATCACCCTGATGTCCGACCGCCTGGACGGTGTGGTGCGGTCGATCCAGCTTTCCCGACAGACGCTGCGCACGATCCACCAGAACCTGGGCTGGGCCTTCGGTTACAACACCGCCGCAATACCGCTGGCGGCATTGGGGCTGCTGAATCCCGTCGTCGCGGGCGCTGCGATGGGGCTGTCCTCGGTGAGCGTGGTCACCAACTCCCTGCGCCTCCGACGCTTCGGCCGCGACCGATGACAGCAGGCTCCTGTCCCGGCGATCTACAATTTCATCAACCACCGCGATCCGAGCGGCTTGCGATCGGATGATCCACGACTCACTGCTGCGCTGGGTCGTCACGGGACTCTTCGCGCTGGGAGCCACTGAATGCGGTTTGCCGCTCCTCATTAGACGCCTCCCTGCGACGGCGGCGGTCAGCCACGGTCTGCACCTGCTGATGGCCATCTCCATGTCCGTGATGGCGTGGCCATGGGGCGCGAAGGTACCCACTCTCGGACCCGCCGTGTTCTTTCTGCTGGCAGCTTTGTGGTTCCTCGCGGTAGCCATCATCACGGTCCGATCGCGCTATCCACGAATGGCCAACGGGTACCACGCATTGATGATGCTGGCCACGGCGTGGATGTACGTCAGCATGAACAACCCCGTGCACGTTCATTCCCCCCACTCGCCGAGCACTCCGATGCCCGGCATGGACATGGCTGCGATGAACGAACAGGCGAGCAGCGAAGCGCCCGCCTTATTCACCGCACTGAACTGGATCGGGGCGGTCGTTTTCACGATCGCCGCAGCTTTCTGGGTGTCCACATACTTCGTCGAGCGGCGGCACACCACAACGCGTTTCGGGCCGCTCGGCGATGTCGCGCAGGCGATGACAGCAGCCGCCATGGCAATCTTGTTCGGGGCAACGCTTTTCGCGATCTGAAGCAATGCAGCTCCCCAGCGCGCCGCCCTCCGGTCCGATCCGTATCTCTGTGCCCCGCTCCCCTTTTGTGTGCGCCAACGGTACGGTTCAGCATGCAGGGCAGCGTCGGGATCCGCTGTCAGCAAGCTGGTCCCGGAGCATCGACCACCACACGATTGGGCATTTCACCGAGCTGAGTGCGGCGGTCTGACACCGCTTCCGCCGTGCCGCGCCTGAGGCACGGGCGTTTGCGCCGCATCATGATTCGTGGCTTCTTATCGACGCCGTGACCAAGGCCGCTGCCTCTTGCCGGGCGGCATGTGTTAGATCTGTGCACCGGGGGTGCAGGTGGCCGGACGGGACACGCATGCCTTGGGGTACAACGACACCTCACCCGGGCCGACGCTGCGCTCCGCGAGGGCAGCCGTGCGGCTCGTACTCCGGCCTGTCGGCTCCGACCGACGGGTAGTCGGTCTGCTGGGACCCGCGTGCGCCGGCCATACTCGCAGGCGGGGCGTTCAGCGCCGCTAGCACAGCCCTGATGTTCGGCGCGCGACTGTAGGAACGTGGCCAACTGGCGGTAGAGCAGGCAGTGGTGTCCCACCCCGGGTGGGGTGGGGTATGTTGGGCAGATGCGGTGTTGCGATGAGCGGGAATTGACGGCGAAGAAGTCAGCCGCCCTTAACCGGTTGAAGACGGTGCGGGGTCACCTCGAGGGGATCATTCGGATGCTGGAGTCCGATGCGTACTGCGTGGATGTGATGAAGCAGATTTCGGCGGTGCAGTCCTCGCTGGAGCGAGCAAATCGGGTGATGTTGCACAACCACTTGGAGACGTGCTTCTCCGCCGAGGTGCTGGATGGCCGCGGGCAAGTGGCCATTGAGGAGCTGATTGATGCGCTCAAGTTCACGCCGGCACTGACGGGTCCGCAGGCGCAGTTTAACGGCGCCGCGGTCGGCGAACCGAGCGATGAGACGCCAGTGCCGGCAGGGGGCACGAAATGACGACCTCCAATTCTTGGCGTCAGCGACCTTGTGAAACTCAGCGAGAGGCGATGGAGATGTCATAACCGCCGCCGGGACGGCTGCGGTCCAAATATAGACGTGACGGCCAGGATTGGGACCGGGCGCAAGCCCTGCTAGGGGCGACAAATGTGAAGGGAGCGTTAGGAACGATGGTGTTGCATGGATTGCTGGCGAAGGCGGTTCCCGCGGTGGTGACGGGCGCGGTGGGGGTTGCGGCGTACGAGGCAGTGCGCAAGGTAGCGGCGAAGGTTCCGCTGCGGAAGGCGACCGTCACAGTGACCGCATGGGGCATAGGCGTTGTCCGCGAGGCCGAGCGCAAGGCCGGGGCGAGTGCTGAGCAAGCTCGACTGCTCGACTGACGGTCGCCGACGTGGTGGCCGAGGCCAGAGAGCGGGCCGGAGAGGACGTTCCAGTGATGACGGTCGTCGGCTCGGGCGACGACGAATCACCACTGATGTTCTTCTGCCGACGTCACGCTAAGAGTTCTATCCGACGCGGCGGGGCGGATGCGGGTGCACGCCACCGGGTTTTGTGTCGACGCGGTCCGGGCCGTCGCGATCGACAGCGGCAGGGTTTTGATGATGGCGGCGCCGTACGGGTCGTCGGTGGAATAGCTCCGCTCATGCAAACTGTGCATCTCGTCGAAGAACACCGCCCCGCCCAGCACACCTTCGAACATCTCCTCGGTGTCCTTTTCCGCGTCGGCCATGTAACGGCCCACAGCTTGGCGCGGCTGGTCTCCACCACCAGCGGTTTGCGCAGCACCTTCAACCCCCACAGCTGCTTGGTGAAAGCCCTTGCCACCGAAGTCTTCCCGGTGCCTGGGCAGGGCGAGCAGGAAGGTGTGCCGAGAGGTCACCAGCACCAGCAGCCCCACCTTGGAACGCGCCAGATTCACCGTGGTCGTCGAGCGGATGCGTTTGATCTCCCGCTTGGCGGTGTGCGAATTGGATTCCTTTGTCGTCAGTTCCCTACTGGACCGGGCGGCGCTGTCCGGGCCGGTTCTGCACGCAGTCTTGAGCCACGGACATTGAGGTCTGGCAGTTAGGCGGTCAGGGCCTCGTCGGGCAGGGGCGTGGCCAGCAGGTCGGACACGGTCGATTCGAACAGGGCGGCGACGTTGACGCCGCGCAGCTCGGCGAGCCGGGTCAGCCGCTGGTGGTCTTCGGGCCGAAGACGCAAACCCACCATCTTGGTGCGTTGCCTGGTCTCGGTACCCTTCCTGGTCCGGGCCTGGTGTTCGGTCTGTGTCGCCACAACTGTTCCCCTCGACAACATCGCTCAACAACTTGCCGCGCTACCGCGGTCCTCGCTGCCCCTAGTTTAGGGCATGGATGTCGCTAATTAACGACATTCGTGCTCACGCCGCGCGGCCGATGTCGCTACAATGCCACTAATTAACCGCATCATGTCGTTAGGAAGGAGCGCTCCCCCGCACGCGGATCGAGACGATGAGCGAGCTCAAACAGGCACCGCCAGGTGTGGAGACGACACCGACGGGTCCCCACGTGTCGCTGCAGGAGGCCGCTGCACGGCTGGGCAAGGACCCGCGAACGGTGGTGCGCGCCATCACGACGGGAGAATTGCGCGGCGGAGCCATCCCCCGCCCCGAACGCTTGCGGTGGTACGTCTACGCCGATGCCCTGCCGGCGCCGGCGGCCCCCTCCCCTACCGCGCCATCAAGCTCCGAACTCGCTGACCTACGCGCGCAGCTGGTCACCCAGCTGGAGGTCAACCGGCTGCTGATCGCGGCGCAGCAGAACATGCTGGCCGGGGAGAGTGCGGCCGAGAAGTATCGGGCGGCGGCCCAGAACTATCTGGATGCGCTGGCGCAGTTCGTCACGCCGGGGCACCTGGGTGAACTGGCTGACCAACTCTGACGCGCCGGTGAGCAGGTCAACCCCACCTAGGAGCGTCCACGTGTGGCACCGCCGGCATGCTCGGGCTGCAGCAGCGCTAGCAGGCGGCTGAGGCCGTCGTTGCCGAGGTAGTTGCGCAGCGCATCGGCGAGCAGGTTGGGTTCGGCGTCGAACTTAGCCAGGGCGGTCGCCAGGACACGCGACCGCGGGGTCGGCCTGGGATTCTCGGGTGTGGTCTTGTCGTCCCGGGACTGCTGTTTATCCAGTGCTGCGCGCCAGCGGGCGACTTGCTGTTCAAGGGGCACCCGGGCCAGGGAGCGGGCTTCGCGGATGGCCAGTTCCCCACGGCGCAGGGCGGTTTGCAGTTCCGGGGCCAGTTTGAGCAGGGCGCGGCGCTGCGACACCCAGCTTTCGGTGCGGTGCAGACGCTTTCCGGCCTCATCGGCGCGGCCGCACTCGGCGACCAAGGCCTCCACGGCGCGGGCTTCTTCAATGACGTCGAAGTCTTGGCGGTCGACGTTTTCGGTGATCGCCGCCGAGATCAGAGTGATCCGGTCGCGGGCGATGGCGTCGTTGACGACGATGTCGAGGTCGGTGCGACCGTATTTGTGCGCCGCGGCCAGCCGCCGGCACCCGTTGACCACGACATAGCGGGTGGTGATGCGGTCGTCGGGATACAGGGCCCGGTACGCCGTGGCGGTGACGACGACGGCGGGCTGCAGCTGCATGTCGGCGACGGAGGCCAGGTCGGTGAGGTCGCCGAGGTCCTCGCGGGGGTTGTGTGGGTTGGGGGTCAGTTCGCTCAGCGGTGCGCTGCGGGGCGGCCCGACGTCGGCGGGTGGTTGGTCGACGGGCGAGTTGTCGCCGACGTCGCCGGCCAGTGCGGCCAGGCTGGTGCGTTTTCCGCGGGGCGCCATCAGTTCCCTCCCCCGATGTTGAGCTCGAGCGCAAAGCGGTAGAAATCTTCGCGGGCTTGCAGTGCGACGCGGTTGGCCGGGTATTCGGTGACGACCTGCCCGTCGGCGCTGGCTCGGGTGTGCAGCTTGTAGTGGCGGATGACGGTGTTGGCCAGGGGCCACCCGTTGAGCCGGATGAATTCCTTGGTCTCGTTGAGGTCGTGGGTGCCGTCGCGGGGGTCCCAGTTGTTGATCACCACGGTGTAGGGCAGGCCCCGTGGTTTGACGACCTTGTTGATGGTGCGCGCGGTCGGGTCGAAGGACAGCGGTTCGGTCTCGATGGGGATGATGACTTGGTCGGCGACGTTGAGGACCGCGCGCAGCGCGTCGGCGGCCGGTCCGCGGCCCAATGGGTCGCTGGCGTTGGCGCCTGCGTCGAGGTCGATCCAGCCTGGGGTGTCGACGTAGACGTGTTTGATGTCGGGGAGCTGCTTGAGACGCGCCAGGCCAGCCAGATCGTCGTGGGCCTGCACGATGTGGAATGGCAGATCGTTGATCCGGGAGGCCCACCACACCGCGGAGCCTTGCGGGTCAACAGAGACGGCGGCCACCGGCGAACTGGCGTCCGGATCGTCGTGGTGGTTGAGGACGTCGGCGGTTACGGCGGCCAAGTTGACCGCGATGGTGCTCTTGCCGACGCCGCCCTTCTGGTTGAGAACGACGTGCACAGCCATGGAAGGCCTTCCGTATGCTTCCCCCGCACGGCGGAGTACTTCGGATGAGGTAGGACCTGATGCTAACGGCCCCCGCCAGGTTGTGCCGCTAGTGACACACGGCCTGTTGAGCCCGCACCACTCCCCCGTCAACGACGGCGGTGGCTGGCTTGGTATTTGCCACTTTACCGCGGTAAAGTGGCAAAGCCTGCTCAAAACCCGCACTAGCTGGGCGTTTCTGGCGAAGGCCGCTTATCAGGACGCCGATGCCCGATTTGCCAGTACCGATCTCGCCAGCCTCGGCCGCGAATTCAGGTTTCCCGCGGCTCCCTGTGATTCTGTGATCGGAGAACAGCGCGGCCCGGTGTAGCCGTGATCGCCTCACCCGGTGATGCGCTGATCCGGTTAGCCGATCACGGGGTGTATTGATCACCCCGACACGTGGTGCTGGCCTGATTGCGTGATCGGCTCACGGCGCCACCCCGTCGCACAGTGAGCCGATCACGGGGTCATAGGGTGATCCGGCGATCCGGCGATCCGATTACACGGTGTGCGCGTTATCGCATCACTAGGTGGCCGCGCGATTTCATCACCGCGCCACCGCGTGTTGCGATCACCGGGTCGCACGGTGTCTGGGTGGCGGGATCACCCGGCGATCGCGTCGCCGCATCGCACAAACACGTCGTCACCGCGCCACCCCGCGATCGGGTGTCGCGATCACTGAGTCGCGCGGTGTCCGGGTGGCGGGATCACCCGGTGATCGCAACACGCCGTTGCCGCGTCGCGCGAACACCGGGTCACGCCGTGTTCTAATCACCACTGTGACGGCTGTTATGTAAGGGGTGGATGTGAAAGCAGAGATTATTGCGATCGCGAACCATAAGGGCGGTGTGGGCAAGTCCTTCACCGCGGTCAGCTTGGCGGCCGGGCTGGCCCATGGGGGTTGGCGCACCCTACTGGTGGACTGCGACGCGCAGGCCAACTCGACGTCGATGTTCGACCCCGACGATGATGTGGACCTCGACCTGTACGACTTGATCGCCGAGCAGGCCCCGATCGCCCGGGTGATCCGCAAGACCCGGATCCCGAATCTGGAGTTGGTGCCCTCGACATTGGCGGTGGCCAAGCTCGATCAGCAGCTGGTCATGATGCATCGCCGTGAGTATCAGGTGGCGATGCGCCTGGCGCCGGTCTACGGCGACTATGACGCCGTGGTGCTGGATCTGTCGCCGAACTTGGGGCAGCTGGTGATCTCGGCACTCAACGCCGCCGACTGGATGATCGTGCCCACCGATGCCAGCAAGTGGGGCCGCCGCGGGGTCCACATGTTCTTGCAGTGGGCGGCCTCGCTGCGTGAGCACGAGGTGCTCTCGGCCGAGCTGCTGGGGGTGCTGCTGACCAAGTACGAGCCCAACACGGTCATCAGCCGCGAAACCCTGGCGGCCCTGCGCGCCGACGGGCTGCCGCTGTTCGAGGCGCTGATCCCCAAGCGCACCGCCGCCGAGCGGATGGTCAGCGGGGGGTTCGTTCTGGGCGACCCCGAGGCCGACCCCGATCTGGCCCAGGCCTATGCCGCCTTCACCGTCGACGTGATGCACCGCGTTGACCAGGGCCGCCGCAACCGAGGGAGACACCATGGCTAAGAACGTGTCGGACGTCGTGATGGGGATGTTGTCCGACGTCGGTTCGGCCACCCGCGCCGCGGGGGAGGCCGAACGCCAACCCGCCGCCGAACCACACCAGTCCCGCGCGGCGCTGGTGTCTCGCCGCCCGGCGCCGGTGCCACGTGCTGCTGCGCCGGTGCCGCCTGCCGAACCGGCGAGCCCGCCGCCACCGGCCGAGTCTGAGGTGCCCGGGGCCCCGCGGACGCTGCGTTTGCGGCCCGAGACCGCTACCCAGCTGCGCGCGGCATGGCTGGAAGCCAAGCGCGACGACGTGCTGTTGACCGCGCAGGATTTCGCGTCGAACCTCGTCGAGGAGGCGCTGGTGTCGCGCCAGCGCCGGCGCCGCGCGTCTAGCACGGCCTGACCTGAACGCGTCGAGCAAACGCCGTCATGCCCGCCCGTTACCGCGTCAGACACCGGTGAACTGGCATTCTTTCCCACAAGACCGCGAATAGCACTTTACCGCGGTAAAGTGGCAAACTTCCCGGCCCCCGGTCTCTCGGTGCACCGCAGTAGCGTTCGACCGCGCCCACCGGCCGGCGTCGGCCACCGTCACGGGCCGCTCAGGACTCTGGCTCCGACAAGTTCGGCGAGCAGGTCGATGGCGTGGCGTTCTTCGTCGACGGTGGGCGGTCCAGTCGCCAGGACCGCGCTCAGATAGTCCTGGCGGTCGGGGTCGATTGGCTCGGCGACAGCCGTGCTCACCGCGGTCTGGTTGTCGCGGGGCTGCTCGCGGGCATCTTCGCGAATACTGAGCCAGTCGTGCCAGGTGGCGCGTTCGCGCTGGTGTCGTTGGATGCGTTGGGCCCGGACCTCGTGCAGGTGATGGGCCGTGGCGATCTCATCGAGGGTGACTGTTCCCGGGCTGACGTGGCCTCGTCGGCGGGTGATCAGTCCAGCGGTGGCCAGGGCGGCCAGCGTGGCGTATCCGGTGCTGGTCCCCACGTGTGCGGCCGCGAACACGTCTTGGGGGTCGGTGAGCCCGCGGTGCACGATCAGCTCGTAGACGCGCCGGTGCCGGTGCCCGATCACTTTCCAGGCCGTGTGGACGTCTTCGACCCGGGTCGCCGCGATCACTGCTGGTGTGGTTTCCACCAGATTCTGTCGCGTCAGGGCGTAGTAGTCAGGCCGGCGTCCTTGCGCCACGCGCGTCCGCACCAACGGAGAGCCGGGCCGATCGCGGATGTCGCGCAGGAATTGCCACACGGTGGTCTCGCTCAGCAGGCCGGTGGCGATCGACAGTGAACGCCCGCCCACCCCGACCACGGCCACGCCGTTGATGATCTCTCCGGCCCGTACCGCGTGCACCGCCAGCGCCTGGAAGATCGCCGCCCCGATCCAGCGGTACGGGTGACCGGGGTATTCCCTTTCCACCCACGCGATCGCGTTCGCCAGCCACTGCCGGTGAAGCTCTGGGCCCCTGCCACCCCCCCGTGTGTGTACTTGTACTTGTGCACAGACAGGCCGGAAAAGCGGGCTGTTGGTGGCGGCCCAGGTCAGCGCCTTGTGGAAGTCACGGTGTAGCGCGGCGGCGGCGTTGTGGTGGTAGCGGGCATAGGCGCCGCCCAGTCCGGGCTGCCAGGGCCGGCTTGGGGCGATCAGGGCCTCGACGGTGGCCAGGCTGTGGCCGTGCAGGACGGCGTGAGCCAGGACGGACTGGCGGGCCTCGGAGTGGCTTCGCCAGGTGGTGTCGGGGGGGAGCTGGCCGGTGGTGGCGTAGGCGGTGATCCGCTCGGGGAGCTCTGCGGTGCGGGTGTATTCGGGGCGCAGCCGGGTGTGGGATCCGGTGCCGGTGAGTGCGTGGTGGGCATCCGGCGTCGGGTGGCCGGAACTGCGGGTGCCGCCGCCGGCAGGCTGCAGGGCGCCCAATAAGACGTTGAGCCGGGGGAGCAGTGCCGGGTCTGACCGGCTGGCGAAGGCGTCGATGGCGGTGCTCAGCTCACCGTCGAGGCTGCGGTATCCCCCTTCGCGGCACGGTGATCCGGGCACGGTGATGCACCCGGTCTTGGGATTGGTCATCGGGGTCTTGTCCAGGCTGGGCAGCCGGGCTTCCAGGAGCCGCAGCAGTGGGGTGATCTCCGCGGCGGTGGCCGAGGTGCCGGCGGCCAGGGGCACTAGGATGTGGCGGCCCCCGCTGCTGGACTGATCGGTGACCGCCACCCCGCCGCATTCGGTGATCCAGGTCAGCGCGCGGGTGAAGTCGGTGTCGACGGTGTGCTGGTGGTGGTGTTTGGTGTCGAAGTCCAGCGCCAGGACTTGGGTGCGCCCGCGCAGGTAGAGCAGCACGGCAGCTGGGACGCGGGGCAGTCGGCTAGTGAGCGGTGTGCTGCGGTCGAACTTGTTGGTGGCCGGGTTCCAGGTGCGGAGGGCGGGTCGGGCCGCGATCAGGTGGGCCAGCGCTTTCCAGGTGGCGGCCGGGTCGGTGCGAGCACCGGCCGGGGCAGTGGTGGGCATTGGATTAGGCGATTTCGACCAGGTCGGGACCGCCGGTGGGGTGCAGGCGACCCTGGGTGTCGAGGTAAACCCAGCGGTGTTGGCGCCACAGCATCGGCGCGGTGCTGGTGGTGGAGCGCGGGTCCACGATGTATCCGAGGTCCAAGGCGGTGGGGGTATCGGTGTGTTCGATCAGGTCGATGCAGTTGCGGCAGGCGGCGATGGCGTCGGCGGGGCTGGTGAGCGCGGTGGGTGCCGTGCGGCGGCGTCGGGTGAAGATCGCCGACTGCTGGTGGGTGCAGGCCGGCGCCATGATTTCGCAGTGCCCGCTGGCGCGGGCGGTGATGAGCGCGGCCACCGCCGGGGCAGGGGGCGCGGTGAGGAGTCTGCCGACCCGGGCGCGGCGGGCGGGTGGGCGCCCCGCGGGCGCCGGCGGTGGTGTCGGCGGATGTGCCTGTGGGTCAGGGGATTCCGGTGTCACGCTGGGGCCGATGTCCGGGTGGGGCAGGCCCAGCAGGTGCTGCATTGTGGCGAAGTCGCCATCGATCCAGACCCCGGCCCACATGCCGTAGTTGGGTCGGTTGCGTATCGCGGCGGCCGCGCAGCAGCTGCGATCGGCGCAGTTGAGGCACTGCCGGCGGGTGAAGGCTCGTCGGCTTGGATCGAACCAGTCGTCGGGGTCTTGCTGGCAGGGTAGGGACGGTGACGAAGTGTCAGTCTTGTGGTTCACGGAGGTGTCCTCTATCGTGAAACCGGCCTGGCTAGGCGTGGTTTCTGTTGTCAGAGGCCATATCCGGAGTCGCGAGCTCCGGTGCAGGTGTCCCCGCTTCGGCGGGGATTTCTGCGTTTGGGCCGTGTGAAGTTGTCGTGGTGGGCTCGCCGGCGGCGGGGCGGTGGGGGCCGTGCGTTGGATTCCGGCGACTCCTAGTGACTCGTGTTGTCTGTGTCTTTGGTGGGACAAGAGTGACATAACGGCGCGGTTTAACCGCGCAGACACGCCGCGCGGTTTAACCGCACGCACGTAGTGGCGTCGCCCCACCCCGGCTGCCCGTAGCGGCAGACAGTCTGGCCGCCCGCCTGTGGACCACGTAGTGAGGCCCGGCCGCCGTTGCGAATGTGGCCGTCAGGGTCTCGGAGATGGTGGTGCGCCGGGCGTGCAGTCGTCGTCACCGGTTCTGTCGGCCTGCGACCGTCGCATAGCGACGTCGGCGCCGGTAGCGTTCTCGGGGCAGATAAGTGCAAGTCAGCGGTTGTATAGGGGCGCTCATGACTGACCTGGTGCTAGATGCGATCGATAGCCTTCTCCCACCTGGGTTGCGGGTTTTGTTGAAGGGCGCTGAGGCATTGTTTGGCGGCCACAAGCCGCCAGCGGGCGGGGGTGGATTGACGCCAAGCCAGCGTGTCGAGCAGATCCTCAACGAGACACCGCCGCCCGGGCCGGTGACGCCGCCCGGGGGTAGTGGTGGTTTGCGCGATGGGCTTGACCGCGCTGGGGAGGAATACCAGCAGGCCGGTGGTGCGGCAGCGGCGGCCGACGCGAAGCTGGCGCACCTGCTGAAGCAGTTTTTCGCGTCCAACGAGGCGCTTCGGAACAAGGTCACCGCCATCATCGGCGAGATTGACTCGGCTCGCCAGAAGATCGCGGCCGATCCAACGTTGGCCAACGATCCGCGCGCGATGAAGCGTTTCGGGGAGTTCGTAGACCACAAGCTGGGCGAGATCCAGCAGCTGATGGAGTCCGCCAAGGTCGAAAGCGCTAAGCAGGCGGATCTGCTCGATGCGCTCACAGCTGACTATCGCGCCGCGGCGGCAACTGCGCATCAGCAGAGCTCCGGGAAAGACGATTCCCACACCGGTGGCGGTAGCGGCGCGGGCGATGCTGCTGCTGACGGCGGGGGCGGCGGAGCCGCCGGTGGGGGAGATCCCGGTGCGGCCGGGGCAGGGTTGAGCGATCCGTTGGCCGGTGTGGGCTTGCCCGGCGGGTTGGGCGCGATGGCCGATCCGATGTCGATGCTGGGGCCCGCCCTGGCGGGGATGGGCTCGATTCCCGGCGCGCTGGGCGGGTTGGCCAGCTCGCTTCCGGCCGGTGCGATGGGGTTGGCGCCTTTGGCCGGCCAAATGGGCGGCGCTGGGTCCGGGGATGGGTTCAAAGACCAGGCCGCTCGGGATGCGGCGAAGCCGGCCGATGTCGTCGACGATGGGCACGGCAAGGACGGCGGGGGCGCCAAGGCCGACGCTGCCGCAGATGACCATGGCAGCGGGGACAAGAAGCCGGAAACCTCCCCGTCGCCGGTGCCGGCGCAGACGCCGCCGGCTGGCGCGGTGCCGGCCAGCGCCGGCGCGGACCCGGCGCTGGTGGTGCAGATGCCCGATGGTTCGCCGGTGACCGCGCCGTCGGGGCAGCATGCGACGGCGCTGCGTTCGGTGCTCAACGGGATGTCGGTGACCGAGGCGTGGAAGTCGGCGCATGTCGATTTGCCGCCGCCCGGTACCCCGGTCGCTGAGCCCGCCGATCCCAGCCATTTGGCGCCGGGTGCGATCGCTCAGTTCAAGACTCGCGAAGCTGTCATGTACATGGGTCATGGGAAGATTTGGCTGGACGGCCAGCTACAGCCCCAGAGCACATTGCCAACTGCGGATTTTTTGGGTTGGGTTGACCCGACTCAGCAGCTGGCGCCGCGCCGGTGACGTTACCGCCACCCAAAGCGCCGGCAGGTACGTAATCGGTTGTGGTTGAAGGGATATGCGGGCGGATGGCCGACAGCGATGAGCAAGCCGCGTCCGAGCCCACTATCGTCGAGTGCTCTGCTGATGGCACGCTGCTGATCGAGGTCGATTACTCCGGTGAGCAGGTGCGGGTGCAGTTGGAGCCCGAAGCGGCCACCTGGCCGATGGAGGTTCTGGCCGACCGGATCATTCGCTTGCATCGTTTGGCCTTGATGCGTGCCCGGGCCGATAGGCGACTGGTCGAGAACTTCGGGGTCAGCCCGACCAGGGGATGGCCAAGTCACGCTGAAGTCGACGAATACCGCCGCTCAGCCATCGATTTCTGAGCGTCCCCGACCATGCATTAGGGCGCATCGACTGGTTAGGCTCGCAAACAGCAAGTTCGGAGTGTAGGAGGTAAAAGTCGGTGGCCGCAGAGGTTGTGCTCGACGTCGACGAATGGCACGAACATGCACGGTGGTGGGATGCGGAAGGGCCTCGGGTTCGCGAGCAGCTCAGCGTGAGCCCTGAGGTCTTGAACGAGTCCCGCTCGATGTTCGGCAAAATCGGGTCCTCCACGGTGGGGGCCGCATTGCAGGAGCTTTTGCAGGCCCGGGCGGACGCCGGGCATTCCTTGGGCCGCTATTGCGAGGGCGTGGCCGGTCAGATCCGTACCAGCCTTGCCGCCTACACGCAGTCCGAGGACACCAACCAGCGAACGCTGCGCACGTAACGTTGGCCGATTCGGTGCGGGCCGACACCGCGGCACTGAGGTCGGCCGGATCATGGGCAGCAGCCGCGGCGGCCAGCGCATCGCCGGGGGTCGGCCACGTGCAACCCTGCGCGCCGGACGTGGTATCTGTGGGCGCCAGCACCCGCTTCGACGCCCAGGTCGTCCTGGCTCGCTGGTACACGACCGTGGCGAACCGGATGGCCCGCCAGTTCGGTGTATTGCTGGATGCCGGTGCTGATGCCTATGACGGGCAGGAAGCGGCCTCGTCAGCGATGTTGGGCGGGGCGGCGCCGCCAGGCGCGCCGGCCGGGGCGTCTTCACCGACCGCGGCACTCGAGGCCGCGGCCTGGTTCGAGGGTGGGCAACCCCCCTCGCTGCCGAGCGCGCCGGGCGGGCAGGTTCCGGCGTCACCCCGCGATATCGCCCGTTTGATCGACAGCGGCCGCACGGGTCCTGGACCACCGGCGTGGCAGGGGGTGGCCGACAGTCTGCGGAAGGAGGCGGGCCGTCTGGAGCGGGCCTCCGAGCAGCTGGCAGCTGTGATCGCCGCCGCGCACCACGGGTGGAATTCGACAGCGGCTGATGCGGCGTTGGCGCGGATGGGGTCGTTGCAGTCCTGGTTTGAAGGTCACGCCACGTACGTGCGCGGCCTGGCCGCCGCTGCGACGGCGCATGTGGAGGATTTCCGGACGGCCGCGGCGCAGATTCCGGAGTTTTCTGCCGTCGTCGCGGCCGAGCGTGAGTTGCGCGCCGCCAACGACGCCAATGTTCGCAGCCGAGGCACGTTGCAGCCGGCGGTGGTACGGGCTCAGGTCCAGTTGAGCAGGCTGTACACGCAGTCGGCCGACGGCTTCAAGAACTACACGTCCGCTGCGGGGGCGACCTCGCCGCATCCCCCGCCGGCACCGCCGGCGTGGACACCGGGGCCCCACCCGCAGCCGGTTCCGGCCGCCGGCCCGGGCGACGCGGTGATCTCACACAAAACCGATGCGGCGCCGGCGAACGCACCGCTGCAACCGGTGGATGCCGCCAACGGGGTGGGGGAGGACGTGGTTTCCGCGGGTCCGACGTGGCCGCCGACCGGAGTGGACCCGGCCGCGGTCGATGGGCGGCCAGCGGATGCGCTGTCGGATGCGGCGGCCGTCGCGCCGCAAGTGATCCCGGCGGTTGTCGGGGCCGTGGTGGGCGGAGCCGGTGGCGCGCTGGGCGGTCTGACGGGGGCCGGGAGCAGGGCCCTGCAGGGGTTGCAGCCGGCGTCGATGATGAGCGGTGTTGGCGAGCAGCCGGGCGGCGGCGGGCCGCAGCAGGGCGGGGAAGCGCCGCCGCAGGAGGCGCCGCCGCCGCCCGGTGGTGGGGATGAGGCAGCGCCGGGTGGCGGCGGGGGAGGGGAGCCGGGGGACACGGAGCCGGCCTGGGGTCAGGGTTCGTTGAGTGCGCCGCCCGGTCTGTCGGCCGCCCCGGCGGCCGCTGCGCCGATGTCGGCGCCGGCGGCAGGTAGCGCGTTGCCGGAGGCGGCGCCGGCTGCCGGGGCGCCGATGGGTGCGATGGTGCCGCCGATGATGGGCGGGTCGCGGGGGGGTGGGTCGGGGGATGACAAGAACCAGCTGTATAAGGATCGGGAGCTTAAGGTGGTGGCCCCGCCCAATAGCGAGCCGGTGAAGGGTCGTCGCGAAGGGCGCGGGAACAGGGACGGAGCTGCGAAGTGACCGACGACGAATACGTGGACACTGTGACGCAGGGCCTCAGGGAGTCGCGGTCCTGGATGGCGCAGTTCAATGATGTCGTGCAGCGGGCGATGCAGTTCGACCCCGTCAGCGACGTGGTGGCCGCGACGTTCGACGGGGATGGGTATTTGCAGGACTTGGTTATCGATCCGACCGCGCCTGCGCAGTACACGCACACCGAGCTGGAGGAGCTGATCACGCTGGTGCTGCGCGACGGCAGCGCCAAGCTGCGTGAGGCGATGCGCAAAGCGGTGGAGCGGTACTTCGGGACCGACTCGGCATGGCGGGAGATGGACGCGCTGGCCGAGGAGTGGTGACCGTGATCGATTAGCTATCGGGCGTCCCTCTCACACGTGATTTCGTCGGCGCGCGGCGTCATCGAGAGCCTGCCGGACAGCAGCCCGACCCGGGCCGGACAGTGCTTGGCGGCCAACGAATTTGGCCTGACGTGACTCGTCGAGCTCCGCTGTTGATGCTTCCTCGCGGGCCTGCCGGAGGGCCAGCGCTTGCGCGTCGCGGGCGTCGTCGAGGGCTGCGGGTCGTTCGTCGAGGTTGTAGCGACCGTGCCAGGCCAGGATCGCACCGAGCAATCCGATGGGCTTGTGGGGGCTGTCGGGTATCCGGTGCCCGGTGCTCAGCCAGTCGGTGACCATCTGGTTGAGATCGCGAGGGGTCCAGCCATGACGTGCGGGACGAGCCAGGATGCCAGACCAGGCCGCTGAGCTGTGCCGCCGGCACCACGGCGGTGCTCCGGTATGCGCCCGCCACGCTTTGGCCAGGGCCAGCCCCACTTCGTCTGGGCTGCGGCGGCGCGTGGCGCCGCGTTGCCGGCGGCCGCAGTGCCGGCGGTGGGTAGTAAGAGATGTCAAGAAGGACCTCTTCGAGGTAAGAACACCACTACGTGGGTGGGATGACACGCTGTGGATAAGACGGCTCAGCTGCTGGTTGTCGTGGAGCGCCCACACCGAGGCCCAGCCGCGGCCGCGGTCGCCGACGCGCCAGGACGCCAGCCGCTCGGCCCGGGTGCGCTGCCTGCCCCGCAGGACTTCGGTGGCAACGCCCAGCAGTCGTAGGGCTTCATCCACCCGCTGAACGGTGCGCACCGTGTAGCCGGTGTCTTGCGCGAGGCGCTCGTTGGTGGGCCGTGAGTTGCGGCCGGTGGCGTGGTCGGCGTAGCGCGCCCGCGCCGCGGCGACGGCGACAAGGGCCTGGCGGCTGACACCTCCGTTGCGCATCAACGGACGGATCCGGTCGTAGTGCAGGTCGTAGGCGATCGGCACCGTCCAGTGCGCCCACCGGGCAGCCCGGCCCGCCCAGCACGGCAGCCCATGATAGGCATCGTCGCCGGGGTCGAGCTGGATGGCCGGCGGCGGTAAACGGCCGCCCAGGTCGCGGCAGCCGGCCGCCACAACGACATGCGCTCGCGGGCGCGTACGCGCGACGCCGCGCCGCGGAGAGCGGGAGCTACAGCCGCGGTAAAACGGTGGCGAGAGAGAGTGGTTTGGTGCTGGACTTGTTACTGAAAAGCCACGGTGCGCCAGTGGAACCTGACATAGGTATGCGCTACCGTGAGACGAGTCAGGCACGACACGTCCCTTCGGGGAAATGGGTAGGAAGACCCAGACGAGCGCCAACTCGGATCGAACCTTCAGACATGGCCCCGCTTCGGCGGGGCTTTTGTCATGTCAGAGGGGGGTTGGTCCCTACCCGCTATTGAGATGTTCACGTCTGCTCCGCGAAGCCGCCCGCCGGGCCACGGAGCCCGGGTTTCACATCGCCAGGGGCAACTCCTGCCGCCGCTTCGTCCCGAGCCCGCGGGCCGAATCTGGGCGGCCTGTGTGGATCGCGACAAGATCCGCTAGATGCTGCGACATCGAGGAGACCCCGGAGTCCACTGACTTCGCCTCAAGCAGAGGGACGACTTCGTTCGGCGGCCGAACGGTCAACGCCTCGCGTCGGCCTGGTAATGAGCCGGCACGGCCTCGACGTGCCCACTCACCGGGATGACGCAGCATCAAGACACGCCGGAGGTCTCACTCGTTGTGCGCGATGCCCTGACCGCAGGGAACGCTTGATCCCGGCCAGGGGGAAGTAGCGCGAAAAGGCTTGGGTGTCGACCAGATTCAGTCGTGCGCGCGGCATTGCCGGGGGCGCCTACGCGGCGCCGGCGTACGTCGCTGGAGGGCTGTCGCGATCCTCAACATTGTGCAGCGCGGCCACTGGCACGTCGCCGACTTCGCTGCGCCGGCACTGCTCGAACTGTTCGGCGAGGCGAGCGTAGATCGGCGCAAGTTTGGAGGGGTAGTCGCCGGGCAACACCATGCCACCCCACACACCGTGCGTGGCGCCGGTGGCCACGGCGTTGTAACCGCAGCGTCCGCGGAAAGGGCAACCGGCGCACAGGCTGACAGCCCGGCGCATCCGGTGGGGGTTGAAGAACATGTCGGGGTGTTGGCGGCAGGCCAACTCGGTGTCAGCGGTGTGAAACAGCCGTACAGAGGTCGGCATTTGAATGGATGCAAACGGCCGGCCCGAAGGCGATTTCGTGAGCGGGGCCGTGATCGGGCTGGTCATGGGCATCCTCCGTTTTGTGCTCAAGGGCAGGTACTCCCGGACCGGTCGGCCCGGTTCATCACCGGTGCGTAAGCCGGCGAATCACCGCCAATCTAACAGATATTTTAGCGGTTCTAGCGCCTATACCGCTAACCTGGTGGCGTGAGATGGTTGGGATGCTTGGTCAGGCCGGTGGCTTGAGGTGTAATATCCGCATGTCAGCGATCATTTCTGGGCCCGCCGAGTAGTGGGCCGCCGAGCAATGGGCCGCAGCGCTGATTTAGCCGAACCGACGGGGCGGATAGCGATGTTTAGCGGTCTGTCGGGCAAAATACTGGTTATGTCGTGGGAGCGGCTCGGCGATGAGGTGCGGCTTCGGCGCAAGCACCTCAAACTGACGCAGCCTGAGGTGGCCGAGCGCGGTGGGCTTTCGGTGGCCACGATCCGCGCCATCGAGACCAACCGCGCAGGCCGTCTTAGTCCGCGGCTGCGCCGCGCACTGGAGCGCGCGATTGAGTGGGAGCCGGGCACCATCGACACCGTGCTCGAGGGCGGTGGCCCACGCCCAGTGGCTACCACCACCGCCCCCGCGTCGCGAGCAGGTGGCCAGAATCCGGCGGCGACTGCGGAGCGTTTCGCCAGGGCCCGCTGGATGCTCAAGATGCGGCGCTCGTTTTCCCAGCACCGAGACGGTATGGCTGCCTCAGCGCGGGCCGCGCTCGACGAAGAGTTCGCCACCGCGGCCCGCGAGATGGAAGAAGCGCTGATTTGGATGCTGCCGTGGTTAGACGATGGCGAACGCGCCGAGGCGATCCGGATTCTGGCGGAGCTGCGCGACGGCTAAACGGCGGTGTCGGCCCCTCCGCTTACGGTCTGCACATGTTTGACATTCCTGGGATGCCGACGGGCCCACAACGACTCCCCGCCATCCGCACAGTCGCCGCCCCGGCGCGCGTCTGCGCCCCGGCGAGCCCGAGAGTGCGCGCCGGCCAAAATCCCCGAACTGCTGCGCGGCCACTCAGCGACGCCGAGCAGTGGTGGCAGTACAGCCGCAACTGTGCTGCGGCGCTGCAGGCTGGCCTACCGCCGACACCGGTGAGCGTGTTCGGGCCAGTGCTCAGAGCAGGCGAGCTGGCGCTGCTCAACGTCGAGGTCGGTTACAGCCGCTATTGCGGGTCGAAGGCGAGCTATTCGTCGCTGCCGCTGATCGTGGCGGGCAGGCCGGGGGTCATGGTTGGCGCGTTGGCCGTTCAAAGTCTGGTCAACCAGCGTCGGAAATCAGCAGCACAACGTCAAGCCGCACCGCAGTGGCGATGGCACCAAACCACCGCGGCGATCGTGACGACCGAGCGACTGCTGTGCGCCACCGAGCCGCACGGCCTGGTCAGCTTGTGGTTCGGGGACTGCACGGAGTTCCACCCAGACCTGCAGCAGTGGACGTTGACACTTGGCTTCGGCTCGACTGTTCCGGTCAGGTTCAGCGGCGTGGCTACACCAGCGCTGAGCCTGTTGAGCGCCTACGGAATGTTCGGCGACGCCTGGGCCGATGATCCGCGGCTGGCCGCGCTACTGCTCTAAGCGTCGGAAGTTGGTGCTGGTCGACCCACGTATAGCAGGGTCGGCGACGGTAGCATGCCAACCATGTTCGAAATGGATCCCGCCGCCACACGTACCGGTTTGGCCGATGCGGATGCCTCTGCGGCGGCCCAACCGAGCGGGCAGATTCGGAGTCTAAGAATCGGCGGCTACATGACGCCGCTGCTACATGCAGTCGATGCGGTGCACGCCGTCCGGGATGCACAGGTGCAGGCCCACGCCACCGCCAATTCGGTTAGCCGCGAAATCAGCGTCGCCGCAGTCGAGACGACTGAGGCGGGTAATTCCGGGGCGTTGAGCTGCTAAAAAGGGGGACTTTGGAGATGGCGTCGCCGTGGTCCAAGAACGCATCATCGTCGCCGGTGACATTTCCACCACCACCCGCGACCTTCACACCACCACCCCTGCCGCCAGCGGCCAGCAGCATCCCCCCACGCTCACGCCGTTATTGGCCCTGGGCCGTAGCTGCATTGTTCGTCGTGGTGAGTTTGTCCGCAGGGCTAGGTTCGGCGGTCACTTACTTGGCCGCGCGAAGCGACCGTGGCGCATCAATGCCACCCTCCGCGCCACCAACAGCGCCGACGCCACAGTTCAGCGCAACAGAGACAGCCGCAGCCAAGCAGAACCTTTGTACCGTTTTTGACGGATCTGTAGGGCATGAGGGTCAAGGCGGATTTCGAGTTGAAGGCAAAGTAAATGTGCCCGTGACGCTCCAGGCGGTCACGAGTGCCATCGCTGTGGAACACGCGCTTGGTCCGGCCGTTCCACCAGATGTGAACGCTGCGGCTCGCCGATATATCGACGCGACACTGGCCGTGACGACAGCAACGATGGGCGGAAGACCGACCAGTGAAGTCAACCGATTGACCGATGCATCAAACGAGGCGATCGATGCGCTGGCTGATGCCTGCGGACTGCCGAAGTAGTAGCTGCATATGGCGGTAGTGACGGGTTCCGTTGACGCCTGGGCGGAACGCAATAAGGACCAGGCTGGGCAGCTACTGAGGATCAAAGGCCAAACCGTTGTCAGGCGTGCCGAACATCGGGATTCCTCTGCTGTCGGGTGGCGATCACCCAAAGCCGCAAGGCTTGTTCGCCTCCGCACTATTCGCGCCGTTTGTGTGGCCCGAGGATTCCGAAACGGAGCTCAAGAACGCCTCGGAGGCCGAGGGACAGCGCCAGAAATTTCGTGAAGGTCAGTCTGATGGCGTTCACGCCGCGCGAAGCGCAGTGTTCAACCCCGGCGTCTGGCAAGGCAAAGGCGCGGACGCCGCCGACGCGGCCTACGCCAGATTGGAGCGACTGCTCAACGACTCCGTCGGCGCATCTAAGCTCGCCAAAAAGCTCCTCGCACAAGCCGCAGCGGATGTAGAACGCACGAAACGTCTTATGGCACAGGCGAACAACGCTATGCACACCGAAATCGAAGCGTACCTGCGCAGCGGTAGCGGGCAGTCCGTGGCGCAGATCGCGGTGATCACCAGCAAATATCGGGCAGTCGTGCAGGCGCACATGGCAGACCTGCACACCTACTCCGCCCAATACACCACCCAAATGCTTGGGAATTTCCCGCTTACGCCGGAAGGCGGCGGAAGTGTTAAACCCGCAGGTCGAGGGACGGATGCGTCAGCTGACCCGCCTCCGGGGACACCGCCAGAAGGACGGGGTCCAGGCGGCAGACCTGGTCCCTACGGCGCATCGGCAGGCGATCCCGGCACTGTGACTGGATCTGCAGGACAGCCTCACCCTACGGATTCCTCAGTTTCGTCGGGCACGCCACCTGGACGTGGCTTACCGACGCAGTTGGGCTCGGCTGGCGGTTTGCCGATGTCTGGACTGCCCAGCGCGCCGAGTGGCGGCGGGTCGGGTTCTCCGCTTTCTGGGCTACAGGGGTTGTTCAGCGGCTTAGGTTTTCCATCGGCGGCACCGATGTCGCCGACTGGGCTGGGGTCGCCATCAGTGCAGGCTCCAACCACGCCTTCGACGGCGGGTCTGGACTTCGGTCGCGGCTTGGCCGCAGGTATGACGGCCGCAGGTGGGGCCGCGGCCCCGGCGCTTGGGCCTGTGCCGCAGCCACCAAGCGGGCCGCTGGCTGCCCCGGCTGCGAGCGCGCCCACCGTTGCCGCGCCGGCCGCGGCAGTTTCTATGGCTGCGCCGTCAGCTGTTGCGGCACCAGCGCCAGCGGCGGGGATGCCGGCGGGTGGTTTGACTCCTTATGGGTCGGTGCTGCCACCGGCCGGACCTGCCGCGCCCGCGCCGAGTTCGATTCCATCTATGCCGGGGCTTCCAGGCGAAAGCGTGAGTTCGGCCTCGCCTGGACCTGGTGCAGGGTTGGTGCCGGCGATGGGAGGACGAGCCGCGGCCTCGGTGTCACGTGACGATTCGGCGTCGGATGTGGAGCTGGCCAAGATGGCGGTGGCTGAACTGGCCGGCGCGTCGTGTGTGGTGGATGCCGGGCTTGATTGGGCGGTGGCCTTGGGCCACAACGGATCTGGCGGTACGACCTTGTGGGTGGCAACCAATGACGGGGCCTGCTACATCCCGCCGGGAGTCTTTTTGCGGAACGGGATGGCGGTTGCGGCGGGTTTCGATGAGGATTTCGATGCGCGGTGGCTCGGGTGGTCAAACCCGGCGGAGAAGGCGGTACGTGCGGCCCGCGCATACGGGGACAAAGTAGGCGCCGTCGCGACGACGTGGGCTTGGCCCTCGGAGTTCCTCGAAGATCCGGATGAGGGGGTTCGTCAGGTGGCGATCGGTGTGCCCCATGCCGGTCCGGATGGTCCAGCCTCGGAGTTGCGGCGCACACGGATGCACCGGCTACAGACGGTGAGCCCCGGTTTGTATGGGGATTTGAAAGCGTTGGATGAGGCGGCGGTTCGCGGATACTGCCGGGAGTTGGTTCGGCGAGTGGTGTTCGGCGGCGGGCCTGAGTTGTCACCGGTTGCGCAGGCGGTAGCACACGCGCTGGTGGCGGGCGGGTGGCCCAAGGCTGAGGAGTGGTCGGCGTTGAGCGCCGAATACGATGCCGAGCGGCTAATGATGGCCGCACAGCGCCCTGGCCTCAACGGCTTGGAGGATCCTGCGCAGGTCGTCAGTTACCACAACTGCTTCATCAACTGTCGTAGGCTCGAAATGTTGTTGTGCTGGAAGAGATCTGATCCGTTGATGGCAGCTGATGTGGTGTACGCGGCATCGGTTGCAGGGGTGCGAGTGCCCATTCTCGATTACGTGTGTTGACCCGCGCCAGTCAGGGCGAGCAGCCCGGAACCGTTACCCTCACCAGCTGTGGCAGCAAGCACCGCGTCGGCGGCCGAACGATGCTGTCCGGAAACCTCCACAAAGATTTTATCCTCTCCGCCCTCGTGAAGCCTTCCCGTTTTGGCTGCTGTCGCCCTGGAAGCCTAAGCACACAGGCCGCGCAACGTCTGACGCAGCAATCTCGCCCGGTGAGGATTTCAGGAACGAGTTATACCGGGTTATACTATTGGCCTATGAAGACCGCCATCTCCCTACCCGATGAGACGTTCGATCGCGCTTCGCGCCGGGCCCGTGACCTCGGCATGAGCCGGTCGGAGTTCTTCACCCGGGCCGCGCAGCGCTACCTCGACGAGTTGGACAGCCAATCGCTGACCGGGCAGATCGACGACGCTCTTGAGCATCTTGGTGAGCGGCTTGGTGACAGCGATGAGGGGCAAGCCGCAGCGGTGGCCGTCGGGCACCGGGTGCTTGACGCCGTGGACGACGAGTGGTGATCGGCCGCGCAGAGATCTACTGGGCCGACCTCGGCGCCCCCTCCGGCAGCCGACCCGGAAAGCGTCGTCCCGTAGCAGTGATCCAATCCGATCCCTACAACGCCAGTCGCCTCGCCACGGTGCTCGCCGCCGTGATCACCTCCAACACGGGGCTAGCAGCCATGCCAGGCAACGTGTTCCTACCTGCGTCCACAACGGGACTGTCACGTGATTCGGTCGTCAACGTCACGGCACTTGTGACGCTGAACAAGACCGACCTCATCGATCGCATCGGGGAGATACCGGCGAGCTTGATGCACGAAGTCGACCGCGGACTTCGTCGCGTACTCGACCTTTAAGTTAAATCGGGCATTTCCGACCCGCGGCGCGGGTGGTGGTGTGTTGGCCACCCTCTTTCGATGTGTTCGGTTGTGGTGTGGGGGTTTTTGGCGGGTTAATTTTGGTGGGTGGGTGGCGGTGTGGCGCAGTTGGTCGCGGATGTGGATCGTTTACTGACCCGCGCCCATGAGCTGTTTCCCGC
>RXJD01000049.1 GCA_003987775.1 Mycobacterium sp. | reverse complement strand
TCGAAGCCGCGTTCTACGATGCACAACGGACCGACCAACCACTGATCGGAATCCAATAGCCCGAGTCTCCGGCAGAACCAGGGCGATTCAAACCGCTCGGAAAGCGATCGTGGCGCGACGCGACCCCCGAAGATCGCGCAGCCTATCACCGGTGGCGGCGCATCGATGAGCGCGGGCCTGGGGTGAGGGGTGCCACGTGGGGCCGCGAAGTCGCCACCGTGAACTCGTTCTACCGGTGGGCAACCGAATCGGGATTCGTTGAGCACAACCCGATCTTGCAGCGGGCAGCGCGCGATCGCCGATGGCGCCGTCGCGAGGAGGCGGGACTGACGCCTGCCGAAGCACCCAAGGACGGCCATCGTGAAGACTTGGCGTGGTTGCCACCGGCGTCCTATCGCCGCTGGCGCGATGTTGGTGTTCGCGGGTATCTGCCCACCGGTCTGCTCGATCAGTCGTTCGGTGGCCGAAACGCTGCCCGCAACGCCACCTTCTGCGATCTGATGGTTCGCACCGGATTGCGGCTGACCGAGCAGGCCAGCCTGACCATGTTCGACGTGCCCGACATGGACACCCATCGCGCCTACTCGCCGACCCGATTGCCGGCGGCGATCGCCAAGAATGGTTCGGGCCGCCGGATCTACATCCCGGCCACGGTGTTACGCGAGGTGTGGGACTACATCCGCTTCGACCGCGCCGAGCTGATCGAACAAGCCCGCAGCCGCGGCAGCTACAACCAGATTGCGGCCAAACTGGTTGTTGAGGACCCGCAATGCGCGGTGATCGCGCCGCGCACCAGCGGTGGTCGCCGCCGCCCGGTGGAGACTCTCAATCCACGCCAGCGTCGGCGCCTATTCATCTGTGGCGCCGAGGGTTTGGAACCGGCGACGCTGTGGTTGAACCGCAACGGGCTGCCAGTCATGCCGGGAACCTGGCAGTCAATGTTTGGTGATGCCAACGACCGCTGCCGACGCCACGCGGTGGACCTGCGGGCTCACCCGCATTTGTTGCGCCACACCTACGCGGTGGTGACGTTGGAGCAGCTACAACGTGAGCACATCCGCGAGCTGGGCGCCATGAACCCGGCGCAGCGCACGACTTATGAGCAGATTTTCGGTGATCCGCTGGACTGGGTGCGCCGGCGCTTGGGGCATCGATCGGTGGAAACAACGTTCAAATATCTGCACACCCTCAACGAACTCGCCATGGAAACTCGGCTAGCGCTGGTTCCTGACGAGTGGGCCGAATTGCAGCTGCCGGCCGGCGAATTGAGCGGCGAGATCGCCGACGAGAAGATCGTTGACACCGCGGATTCGGCGTGACGAGCCCAGAGCCGAGCGAGGCGCCGCGCCAAGGACCCCTCACACGCAGGGGCCGCCCCGCCGATCGCCCTGAGGGCGTCTACGAACCACCCGAGCGGGTGCAGCCCACGGGCAGCGGATTGGAAGTGGCGGTGGTGGGGGAGAACGGGCGTCGCCGCACGTTCAAATTGAAGACGTTCCCACTGCCGGGCTGGCATAAGCCGTTGGCCGACGCCTTCGCCCGCTGCACCGGTGCCAGTGGAACGCTACGGACACCCGAGAGTGCAGCCGGAGTGTTCTGGTGCTGGCACCGCTTCCTGGTCGCGTTGGCGTCGCTGGTGGATCCGCCGGCGACGCCCGGGGAGCTGACCGTCGACCATCTCGAGTGCTACTGGCGGCAACGCCATGCGCAGGTGAAACAACGCGGACTGGTGCATGAGGTTAGAGCTGTGGGCCGTGTCGTCGGCGAGATGCCGGCGGGCATGATCGCCGAGGAGGTCGATGCGTGGCTGCATCGCCGTCGTTCTGTGGGCCAGAATCCCGCCATCGGCGGGTATTCCGACCGGGAATTCAACGCGATCATGGCGGCGGCCCGGTCGGAGGTCGCCGCGATCCGATCGCGGCTTCAGCGCGGCCAACGCCTAGTCACCCGCTATGAGCGTGAGCCTGACACGTTGAGCGCCGAGGAGCGTCGACTCGCGAAGGTGCTGGCCGAGATTGCGGCTACCGGTGAGATTCCAGTTATCGCCCACGATTCCAGGGCGTGGGACAACCACCCGATGATGACGCTGGCACGCCAGCTGTTTGTCACCGGCTTCGATTTGGGCCCGCTACTGACATTGGCCGTCGGAATCTCGGGGCGCAACCTGGAAACCCTCAAAGATCTCACGATCGAGCACGATGTGTTGGAGGACAAGGCTGTCCGGGTGGAGGTGATCAAACGCCGGCGCGGTCCTGCACGCATGTTCGAGACGGTGCACTGGGAGATCGGCACTCCCAGCCAGCAGCTACGCCGCCCCGGCGGCTATTACCTGCTGCTCGAGCAGATGATGCGGCTGGGTCGGTCGTTCAGCGGCACGTCGTCGCTGTGGTCGGTGTGGGATCCGCCCGACGGTCACCACGGCCCGTTCGACGTGGGATTGCATCTGAAGGACTGGCATATGCAGCGCTGGAAGCAGCGCCACCCCCTCCTTGATGACAACGGTCAACCGCTGCAGATCACTTCGCTGCGCTTGAAAAAGACAGTGGACATTCGCAATACCCGCGCCGCCGGCGGCCATCTGCCCTCGTCGATTCGCTCCAACACCATGCCGGTGCTGTTCACCAACTATCTGCGCGGCGATCCGTCGGTGCATGACTGGGCGGGCGGGGTGATCACCGCGGCGCTGTCAGACGCCGAGACCGCAGCCCAGGCTTGCCACGCCCGGGTGCTGGCCGGTCAGGTGACAACGCCGAACAACGCAGCCCTCCAATTGGATGTGACCGCTACCACCGCCACAGACCTGTTGGCCGGAAATCTCGATACCGCCGTGACCGCCTGCGCTGATATCGATCACAGCCCTCTCGATGGCGGAGGTCGCTGCGGTGTGTCATTCCTGATGTGCTTCGGCTGCTCGAATGCCCTCGTCACCCACAACCACATCCCGAAACTGAAAGCGTTGCTGGACTGGTTGATCGATGAGCGCGGCAAGATCGCACTGGATCTGTGGTGGCGCCGTTACGGCATGGCGTGGATAGCGATCACCGAACACATCCGCCCGAAATTCACTCCAGCGGAATGGGATCGAGCACAGCCCGCTGAGGGTCTGCCCGAGCTGTTGGCGTTGCTGGATGGCCCGCAGGAGCCACGATGACGACGCCCCAGGTGGCTCACACCCCGGTGTTCATCGACCCGGACGCCTTCGTCCTGGGTGGACACGAACTCCGCGAGGGAATCGAACTTGCCACCACGTCGCGGTTCGGCGATGACATCTGGGACCTGCACCCGATCAACCACCAGGACCAGCTGGCTCGCAGCATCTTGAACTTCCCCACGCTGCCCGAGCCGTTCCGCGCGGTCACCAAAGAACTGTTCTACGCCTTGCTGGTTGGCGAGCTGCCACCCGGGGAGGCCCGCCTCAAGCAGGTCTCTATTCGTATTGCCTTTAGCCACGTGAAGAAGTTCTTGGACTGGTCACACGGTCGGGGCCGCTGCACACTAGCCGCGATCACCCGCGAGGACCTCGTCGACTATCAACAATGGGTCCTGCTCACGGATTTGAGTCCAACACAGCGCGGTATGCACCGGCGGGCCGCCCGGCTGTTTTGGGTGTTCCGCGACGCCCTACACACCGACCGGCTCACCGTCGACCCGCAACGTTTGCAGGCATGGCACAACCACAGCAGCCATCCACCCCGGCGTATCGAGAACGCCACCGATCGGATTCCCGAGGAAGTGATCAGCCCGCTGCTGGTCTGGGGGTTGCGGTGGGTCAACGACTTCAGCGTCGACATCCTCGCCGCACGTGAGGAATGGTGGTCGCTCTACACCGCCAGGCATGCAATGGATCAACGCAAACCCTTCGCCGGCGGGCCACTCCCAGCACGACTGGCCAAGCTGCAGCACCTGCTAGATGACTACCGCAGCCAGCGCCGCCCGCTGCCAACGACTGCTGACGGCGAAGTCAATGCGAACTTCCTTGCCCGACAACTACACACGGAATCCACGTTCATCAGCCGAGCGACCGGACGTGCGATGGTCGCGGCCGCCGCGGCAGAGGTAGGCTTCGCAGACGGCTGCTATCTGTTCACACCAGTACGGGCATGCATCGACAGCGCGCCCTGGCTGACCGGATTCGACTATCACCGAATGCCCGAGCTGAGCCGAATGTTGCTGACCGCCTGCTACGTGGTGATCGCATACCTGTCAGGGATGCGCGACAGCGAAGTCAAACATCTCCAGCGAGACTGTGTGAGCCGCCAACGAGACGCCCAAGGGAACGTCTACCGACGCACCATCACCAGTCGCGCGTTCAAGGGCGAGACCCCGAAAGGAGTCACCGCCTCATGGGTAGTGTCGGAATCTGTTGAGCGAGCAGTCGGCGTTCTCGAACAACTCCAACCCGACGACGCGAAGTACCTATTCACAGCACTGTCCGCAACGATGGGTTCTTGCGGAACCGATCGCTCCCGCTCGGTGACCATCAAGTGCACCAATAAGAATTTGAACGAATTCGTCGACTGGATCAACGCCTACTGCGCCGCACACAACCGGGCCGACGACATCCCGCTCATCCGGCGCCAACGCTGGCGGCTCACCAGTGGCCAGTTCCGCCGCACCCTGGCATGGTTCATCGCTCGCCGCCCCGGCGGCGCCATCGCCGGCACGATCCAATACCGCCACCACAGCATCCAAATGTTCGAGGGCTATGCGGGAACAACCGAATCCGGGTTCCGCGGCGAGGTCGAGGCCGAACAATCACTGCAACGCGGCGAGCGCCTCTTGGCCATGATCGAGAACAATGAGCACCATGACTTACGGGGACCTGCGGCCCCCGAAGCCGAAGAACGGCTCACCAACCTCCAACGCGGCAGCGCCTACACAGGCAGTGTGGTCACCGACCCACGACGACTCCGAAGGATCATGCGCAGCGAAGACCCCAACATCTACCTCGGTCACTTCGTCACCTGCGTCTACAACCCGGACAAGGCGCTCTGTCGACGCCAACTCGCGCCCGCAGGCGATCCGAGCCTGCCGGACCTCGCCAACTGCCAACCCCTGCAGTGCCGCAACGTCGCACTCACCGCCGACAACCTCCAAGCGCTCACCGACCAGCTGCATCAACTCGACGCCCACCTCGCCACTGCGGAACTCTTGGCCCCCTTCGTTGCTCACCGCCTCACCCAGCAGCGCCGCGATCTTGCTGCGCTACTTGAGGCTGCCACTGCACCGAAGGACATTGTGTGACCGGGCACCCACTTCCTGGCGACGATGATGTGCGCTCCGCGGCTGACGCATTGCTCACCGAACACCGCGAAGGCGGCGCCTACCCCAGCGTCTCCGCATTGGCGAAGACATTCAACGTCAACCGCACCACGTTCTATCGGCACTACGCCGCCATCACCAACGCGATGCTCGACAGCGCCGCACAACGACAAACCGATGGCCCAAAACGACGACATCCTCGCCACAGTGACGATGGCCGCGACGAGACCATCCGGCGCCTCCGCACCGAAAACACCGACCTACGAAAGCATCTCGAGATCTACGAAGAGCACATCCGGATGCTCACCATCCACAACGCAGCCTACAGAAACCAACTCGAGCGACTGGCCGGCATTACCGATCTGAGCTCACACCGAGACAGTTAACGGCCAACAGGACAGACGCCCCGGCCCACAGACCGAACCTAAATCGCCCTAGCACTGCCGAACCATCTCCTGGCGGGCATCCCCCGATACCGGCATCCCTGACGCTGACTGATCCGAAGGGGTAACACGTCCGAACAATGAACAGATCCAGATACGCCACATAACGCTGATTCCAGCGCTCCCAACACCAGTGCCAACGTGATCACCTGGGCACGGTTGTCACCGCCTGCACCCAGGTCGCTGGCCTGCTTGGCCACAGCGGCGCGCTCGATGCCGAGCAGCTCGGCGGTCGTCTCCACCGCGTTGTGGTGAGTCAGCAGGTACGGGTCGCCAGCCAGGCAGGTGGCGACGAAGATCGCCGCACCCTTGGGTGGGGTCTTGCGCGCCAGCAGCTTGGTCAGGAAATCGCGGCGCACACCCATCGCGGCATCACCGAGCTTGTTCAGCGCCAGCACCTTGCGGCGTTCCCGCTTATCGGCCTCGGCCCGTTCGGCTTCGGCCCGCTCACGGCGCGCCTGGGCGGCATCGGCGTCGAGGTCCACTGCCCCGTCGCCGCTGCTGGTGTCCTCGGCCAGTCCGGCGCGGCGGGCGAACCACGGCTCCGGTGTCAGACCTGCGGCGCGGAAGTCCAGGCAGAAGTACTGCGGGACGTATGCGGTGGTATCGGTGACGGTGTCGGCGTGGCGCAACCCCTCGGCGGGGGTGGCCTCGGGCTGGTCCTGGGTGTCCCAGTCCACGTCGTCCTCATCGACGGCTTCGCCGGTCTCGGCATCAACCACGATCTCGGTTTCGTACAACAGCACCGCCCACCGGGCCGGGTCGGTCACCGCCTGCTCATCGGCCTCGGCACCGTCTGCGGTGCGCAGGTGGTGCAAGGCGATGCAGCCGGGGTCTGAGGTTTCCGGGCGCTGCTGTAGCCAGGTGAACCCCCGCTCCACGTAGGGCTGGGCCGCCGTTGCTTCGGCCTCGGCGGCAGCGCGTTCCTGGCGCAGTTGGGCCACGATGTGCTCAAAACTGCGCGTGCCGGCCACCTGCATCAGCCGGTTGATCGCACCGGGCAAGTCCTCGAACTCGGTGAGCGCCGCCGCTTCGCTCAAGCTCAGTTGCCCCTCGGCCAGCCCCTGCATCGCCGCCTGCGACTTCGCCGCCGCCGCCGCTGCCTTCACGGTGTCCTTGCCCACTGACAACTTCTTGGCAACCCTGGTGATCGACACCCCGGCGTCGATCATCTGCTGGATGCCACGGGTGCGCTGAAGCTCGGTAAGCTGCGCGCGCTGGTCGTTCTCCACGATCTGTTCCGAAACCCGTTCCACGAGTTGGGCTTTGTCGTCCTCACCGGCGGTTGCGGTACGGACATAGACCGGCACGCTCGCCAGTCCGGCTTCCCGTGCTGCCAGGGTGCGGCGCTGCCCGGAACGCACCCGCAGCTGGCCGTCGCTATCGCGCACGGCGGCAATCGGCGTGAGCACCCCGTGCTCTTTGATGCTGGCCACGAACTGCGTACCGAGGGTGGCCTCGTCGCGGACGTTGCTGTCCAGGACCAGGGTGTGCGGGTCGTGGTGCTCGATGACACCCAGCGCGGGGTGCTCACCGGTGGTCTGCTCGGCCTCGGTGGTGATGGTGTCGGTCATGACGGAACCTTTCTCGGTTGACAGCGTCCCTTGCGGGCCGCCCGCTTTTTTGCCTTCTGGCAGCCAAGATTTGGGCCGGCAACAGCTCCGCGAGAGTGCAAGGTCCGGGCGCAAAGTGTCGAAGGTGCGAGCCTGCGAGCAGTGCGCGAGACTTTGCGAGTCTTGTGCCCGCAGCGCAGCGGAGGCCGTGGCCTTGCGCGAAGCGGACCGCCGGCCATAATCGAAGGCCAGAAGGCAAAAAGGTCACCGTCGCCGAATTCGCGCGCACCGTCCACGCACGCACCCGTGAATGAAAACCCGCGGGCGCGGCTCACGTGCCAGCGTCGCCGATGAGCGTGGCAAAGGGTCGAGCAGGTCGCGCAGGCGCACCGTGTCGATATAGACCCGGCGCGGACCGACCCGGTGAACCGGCAGCTCATCGCGGGCGATCAACCGACACACAGTGTGAGGGCTGATCCCCAACAACGGTGCCGCATCGGCGACCGGCAGCAGCAGCGGCAGTGCCTTCCACCGGCGGTCCGCGACGCCGGCGGCCCGGGCCGGCCGGGAATGAACGCCGCCCCGGCCGCGGGCTGACCGGGCCGCTCTCGCCGGGCCTCGAAGACGTTGCGCAGAGGCGCAATTGAGGTGAAATTGACTGGGCAGACGAGCCCCGTCAGCGTCGAATTGCGAGCGGCCGGCTCAGCAACCGTCGGTCCTCTAAATCGTTGAGAGCACGTAACAGGGTGCTTCGCGCGGCCCCAGACTGATCGACCAGGGCGCGAAGGGAGACACACGCAGTGTGATCGGGCTCAGCGCTGTCGGCCAACACCACGAGAATCATTCGCGCTAAGGTAGATCCGGCCGCAGCGCTACGCGCCCAGGCGTGGACATCGGGTTTAGGCTGCCGCATCCTTCCCAAGCATGCAGTTTCCGTGGTGACTCGGCGGGCAAACCCTCTACTAACACCAGCAATCAATTTTCTCGGTTTCGACCAAAAATTAATTTTATCGACTTATTGTCCAAAGACATGGGGGAGCTCTGCGATCGGGACCGGGTGTTTAATGCCGTCTTTAGCCTTAGTGAGCGAGTTGGTTACGAAGCGGTCTCCATGGATGCGATTGCAGCCGCGGCCGACGTCTCGCCTGAACAGCTCACGCGCTTCTTCTCCACGAAAGATGCTGCTGTCGTCGCTATCGCGAAAGACGTACTCGCAGACATTGCTGATTCGCTTGCACGAGTCGAATCCGCCAGCAGCCCTGAGACAGCGCTGCTCCTCGCAACCGCCCAAGCAATAGAGGCGGTGATCGACGGACGCGGAGTGATTACACGTGATCAGATGCTGGCGATGGCCCGCATCGTCGCCGAAAGTGCGCCGCTGCAAAGAGAGGTTTCAAAAGCCCGGAAGGAAATCCTCACCCCGGCCCTGGCTATAAAGATGGGAGTAAGTATCACGGATGCGCGCGTACGCCGTGCGGTAACGAGATGGTCAGTGATAGCGACAGGCAGTTACCTCAGCCGCATCAGCAACCAAGCCCGATACGAACTGGGACACGACCAATCAATGTCGGAACGGATGTTTGAAGAACTTGTCGGCACCTTCAGACAAGTGATGGGCGACGATGCGTAATCAGCAGCATCGTAATTGGCTAACCGGCGCTCGGTGCGTGTTGTACTCACAGGATCGCCACGTATATCGTGGTTTGTGCTAGTCGGGCCGCAGACAAGTAATTTGTTCTGCCGGCGAGAAGCGGGGCGCAGCGGATTTGAGCGCAGGGCGGTGAGGCGGTTGGGCGCGCTAGTTGGCACGATCGTTGCGCCGAGGCGATGCCGGCTCAGTTCGGCGGCCATCGCGTGATCGGTGTTCATCGCGGGAGCATCGCTACGCGAGATGTCAAGGAGTAGCCGAAGCCGCCGCGTCAGCGGCCCCCGAACGCTAATTGCCAAGATCCGCTGGTGCACAGTCCTGGTCACTTTCGCCGCGCTTGTGCTCGGGTCTGCTAGGCGGTGTCACCAAGGTCGTCAAGGTGTGCACGCAATCAAGGACAGACAGGGCGTTGGGCAGGTGTGGCGCCCGTGCCGATGACTGGTTCGCCGATGGTGTTCGGCACTCTCGTCGCGGGACTGCTGCTGGGTCGCGATGCACGGTCGGTGCTCGCCGAGCGGGTCGGATGGACGGGTTCGATCTCGTGGTTCCGAGAGCGGGTGCGCCTGGCCCTGCCCGGGGCGGTGAACCGCGGCAACGCCGGTCCGAGCGATCCGCCCAGAGTACCTGCCCGCCGATCCGGTGGACCGCCTTGAGTATTTACCGGGCCGAGCGATTCAGCGCGACTTGTGGTTTCCGGCACCCAGGATCGCGGTCGGATTCGGCCACGACGCATCACCTCGGCGAGTTCGCCGTTGGTGACTTGTCATCCTCCGGATGGGGGCGAGGTGTCGACGAGCTGATACAAGGGGTTTACCGCTGCAGCGGAACGGGTTTCGGCTCCCGCGGCGCTGACGTAGCGCTGCGAGGTCGCCATGGATTCATGGCCGAGAAGCCGCATGAGGGTGTAGACGCTGATGTTGGTGTTGGCCAGCTCGGTGGCGTAGGTGTGGCGCAGGGCGTGCACGAGGGCACCGGGATTGCGGTGAGCGTCGGGGCCGGCCAATTTGAATGCGCGCAGGACCCGGTATTGCAGTGCTCCGCGGGTGATTCGCTGTCCGTCGACACCGACGAACAGCGGTGCTGTGGTCGGCCAGCGGCGCAGAACCGGAACGTCGCCTTCCTGTCGACGCCGCCTAGTAGTGGGGAAGCGAGTGCCGCGACTGGTCAAGTAATCGTCGAGAACGTCAAGCAGGGCTGCCTCAATTGGGATGGCGCGGTCCTTATTGCCTTTGCCGCGCACGTGGATCACCCCGCCCTGGTCGGTGAGGCGGACATCGCCGATGTTGGCGGCGCGCAATTCGGCGGCGCGAAGGCCCGTGAGCAGAGTGGTCAAGATGATGGCGCGGTCGCGTTCGGGCCATTGATTGCGCAGTTCCGTCCCACCGTGGTCCGCGACAGCCTCGACGAGGGCCTTGGCGGCCGCGGGAGGAAGTGACTTCGGGAGGTTCTTGGCGACCTTCGGTCTGCCCACGAATTGCATCGGGTTGGCCTCAAGCAGCTCGGCGGTAAACAGATAGCTACACAGCGTGTTCCACGTCGACCAGCAGCGCCGGATGGATGCCGCTTCGCGGGGGGCGGCGAACACCGCAAAAGCCTGGCGCAGCGAATCTTTGGTGATCGCGGCACAGTCCAGCGCACCAAGGTATTCGGGTCCGCCGGACAGCACGGCGGCGATCGCGTCGAAGTCGCGCCGATACGCCGCCACAGTGTGCGGTGAGGGCTTGCGGGTGCTGCGGTCGGCCAGAAATGCACGAAACCACTTCGGGCGGTCGGCGTCAGTGCGCGCCGGCGAACGGGGCGCAGACTGTTCAACAGGCAACATGATTCATGCATAATAGCGGTTATCCATAAATCGGCGCTTCCCGACATATAGCTGCCCGCGCCCTAGGTGCGACGGTTGGTCTTCTGAAATGTAGGCGGTGTCTGTCAAGAGGTGGGTGAAAGCCGCCCCGGTTTGTGCCGGGGCGGCTTTCGTTTGATCGATGCCAGTCCGGTCGCGACAGTCGTTGTTCAACGACGGTGGTGTCAGGCTGATATGCGCGGGTTGGTTACCGCAAGACGATGGTTCGGCGCGAACAGTAGCTGCTCTCTTGGAACGGGCGTCACAGCGTGATTTTGGCGAATCATGTTGTGGCCCATAGAAGTCTCGCAGGTCTAGTTCGCCTACCTCGCCGCTCTCGAAGGCTGATATCGATCAAGTCATCTCAGTGGTGCTCACTCAAGGGTGGCCAGGGACCAGCACCACCCCGCAAGTTCGCGGGCTACGGCGACGTTAGCGACCACATGCGGTTTCTTGCGTTCGTTGAAGCGACACCATTGCTGATGCAGACGGCGGTTGCCAGGCGACTCGGGCGGCCGGTGAAGACGGCGCGGAGGGCACGGTGTTGTACGTTGACGCCGTGGCGGCAGACCCGAACGACGCGGATATGGAGGAATTAGGGCTGCTCGACGACCTGCATGGGCAGGCCCGTCAGGAGCGCGCCGAGCTTGTTCGATGGCTGCTCGCGCGAAACTTCAGCGTCGATCGGATCCGTAGCGAATTCAGTCCTATGCTCCTACCGGCCATTCGCATGATTGGCGATGACGGAACATCGGTCTCGGCGCGAGAGATTTCGGAATCCAGCGGCGTGAGCCTCGAACTGCTCCAACAACTGCACCGCGCCGCTGGTCTGGCTTGTGCAGAGGACGCAGATGCGTGTTCGCAATCGCGGGTGGATGCTGAATCCGTCCTGGCGGCGGCTCGCTTGGTCGATATCGGGCTCGACCCGGCACAGGTGGTCCTGATCGTGCGATTGCTGATGGACGGACTCACCGGTGCAGCGGTGACCATACGTCATGCTGCGTTGCACGCATCGTTGCATCCGGGTGCCACCGAACTCGAACTGGCCCAAGCTTTCGAGGTGCTGGCACACGATGCCGAACCATTGCTTGGCCCGATGGTCGATGCCTTATTGCGGTTGGCCCTGCGGCATTCTTTTGAGACAGAGGCGATCAACGTGATCGAGCGCGCCGCCGGCACCCTGCCGGGTGCGCGCGAAGTTGCGGTAGCTTTCGCCGACCTCGTGGGTTTCACCCGACTCGGGGAGCAGATGGCGGCGGAAGATCTGGGACTGCTCGCCCTGCGCCTGGCAGACCTTGCCCGGACCGTGGTCGCAAGTCCGGTCCAATTCGTCAAGACCATCGGGGATGCGGTCATGCTGGTCTGCTCAGACCCGCGCAGGCTACTGGAGACGGTACTGGACCTGGTTGATGCCACGGCGGCGAATGATTTCCCACGACTGCGGGCCGGACTAGCGTTCGGTCCCGCCGTCAACCGTGCCGGCGACTGGTACGGCAGCCCGGTCAATCTCGCGAGTCGCGTCACTAGCGCCGCACCGCCCGGCACCGTGCGGGTGACCGAACTTGCGCGCACGGCAATTGGCGATCTAGCCGGTATCGAGTGGTCTGTCGCCGAAACGCGTCGACTGAAAGGGATTCGCGGTGAGGTAGTGCTCCACGGTGCACGCCGACCCGCACCGCGGTGATACCCACATGACGGCGGTCGGCAGTGGCGACGCCGAGGACCGTCCGGCGGCCACTTCTCAACTCATCAAGGGAATGTTGAGTTGAGCCTTGCGTCGAGAGGGCACAGTCCCGAGCCAACGCTAAACGTGGGCAACGTAACCCCGACGAGATAAGCAGATACCACCATCGATGCATAGCCACCGGCCGTACCCCGTTACTAGGATATCCTAGTAACGGGGTATCCGCCGATCGACAGGCCAGTTCATGACCAGAGAAGTTCCGCATTTCATCGACGGGCGGCACGTCAGCAGGCAGTCACAGCGCACTGCTGACGTGTTCGACCCCAACACCGGCCAGGTTCAGGCGAAGGTGCCGATGGCATCGGCGGCGGATATCGACGCCGTGGTGACCTCGGCGGCCGAGGCGCAAAAAGGTTGGACCGCCTGGAATCCGCAGCGCCGGGCTCGGGTGCTGATGAAGTTCGTCGGCCTCGTCAACGAGAACATCGACGAATTGGCCGAGTTGCTGTCTCGCGAGCACGGCAAGACGCTGCCCGACGCGGCCGGCGATATTCAGCGTGGCGTCGAAGTGATCGAGTTCTGCATCGGGATTCCCCACCTGCTCAAGGGCGACTACACCTTGGGCGCCGGGCCCGGCATAGATGTGTACTCGCTGCGTCAGCCGCTAGGTGTTGTGGCGGGCATCACGCCATTCAATTTCCCGGGGATGATCCCGCTGTGGAAAGCGGGCCCGGCGCTCGCGTGCGGAAATGCCTTCGTTCTCAAACCCAGTGAGCGTGACCCGTCGCTTCCAGTGCGACTTGCCGAACTCTTCACGGAGGCGGGCCTGCCGCCCGGGGTGTTCCAGGTGGTGCACGGCGACAAGGAAGCCGTCGACGCCATCCTCAACCATCCCGACATCAAAGCGGTCGGATTCGTCGGCAGCTCCGACATTGCCCAGTACATCTACAGCCAATCAGCGGCCACCGGAAAGCGCGCGCAATGCTTCGGCGGCGCCAAGAACCACATGATTGTCATGCCCGACGCGGATCTCGATCAGGCGGTCGATGCGTTGATCGGCGCGGGTTACGGCAGCGCCGGTGAACGCTGCATGGCGATCAGCATCGCCGTCCCGGTCGGCGAACAGACTGCGGACCGGTTGCGCGCCAGGCTGATTGAGCGGGTCAACGGCCTGCGGGTCGGGCACAGCCTGGACCCCAAGGCCGACTATGGCCCGCTGGTCACCGAGGCCGCACTGGCGCGGGTGCGCGACTACATCGGGCAGGGCGTGGACGCCGGTGCCGAGCTCGTCGTAGACGGCCGCGAGCGCGCCAGCGACGATCTGACTTTTGGGCTGGCTGATGCCACTGCCAATCTCGAGGGTGGCTTCTTCATCGGCCCCACCCTGTTCGACCACGTCACCCCGGAGATGTCGATTTACACCGAGGAGATCTTCGGGCCGGTGCTGTGCATCGTCCGCGCCCACGATTACGAAGAGGCGCTGCGACTGCCGTCCGAGCACGAGTACGGCAACGGCGTGGCGATTTTCACCCGTGACGGCGACACCGCGCGCGATTTCGTCTCCCGGGTGCAGGTCGGCATGGTCGGCGTCAACGTCCCGATCCCGGTTCCGGTGGCTTATCACAGCTTCGGCGGCTGGAAGCGGTCCGGATTCGGCGACCTCAACCAGCACGGCACGGCGTCGATCCAATTCTACACCAAGGTCAAGACCGTCACGTCGCGGTGGCCGTCCGGCATCAAGGATGGCGCCGAATTCGTGATCCCGACCATGAATTAGGGCTGGCTCACTCATGTTTGCCCTCGACGACGACGAACGGGTGATCACCGAGACGGCGGCCGCGTTCGCCGGAAAGCGCATTGCCCCGTATGCGCTGGAATGGGATGCCGCCCATCACTTTCCGACCGACGTGCTGCGCGAGGCGGCCGATCTCGGGATGGCGGCGATCTACTGCCGTGACAACGTGGGTGGCAGCGGGCTGCGTCGGCTCGACGGGGTGCGCATCTTCGAGCAGTTGGCCATCGCCGATCCGGCGACCGCCGCCTTTCTGTCGATCCACAACATGTGCGCCTGGATGATCGACGGCTTCGGCACCGCCGATCAGCGCAAGGACTGGGTCCCACGATTGGCGTCAATGGATGCCATCGCCAGCTATTGCCTGACCGAGCCGGGCGTGGGCTCGGATGCGGGCGCGTTGAGCACTCGCGCCGTACAGCAGGGTGGCGATTATGTGCTCGACGGCGTGAAGCAGTTTATCTCCGGCGCGGGAGCATCCGATGTCTATGTGATGATGGCGCGGACGGGAACCGATGGCCCGCGGGGCATTTCCGCCTTCATCATCGAGAAGGGCACTCCGGGATTGAGTTTCGGCGCGCTCGAGGAAAAGATGGGTTGGCATGCGCAACCCACCGCACAGGTGATACTCGACAGCGTGCGGGTCCCGGCCGAGGCCATGCTGGGCGGCCCTGACGGCGAAGGTACTGGTTTCGGAATCGCGATGAACGGCCTCAACGGCGGCCGGCTCAATATCGCGGCGTGCTCGCTCGGTGGCGCGCAGGCCGCCTTCGACAAGGCTGGCGGCTATGTACGGGAACGCCGGGCGTTCGGTGCTGCCTTGCTCGACGAACCCACCATTCGCTTCACGCTGGCCGACATGGCGACCGGGCTGGAGACGTCGCGAATGATGTTGTGGCGGGCGGCATCCGCGCTGGACGATAACGCCCCCGACAAGGTCGAGCTGTGCGCGATGGCCAAGCGCTACGTCACCGACACCTGCTTCGCGGTGGCCGACAAAGCGCTGCAACTGCACGGCGGCTACGGCTATTTGCGCGAGTATGGTCTGGAAAAGATCGTCCGCGATCTGCGGGTGCATCGCATCCTGGAAGGGACCAACGAAATCATGCGGGTGGTCATCGGTCGGGCCAAGGCCGCGCGGTTCCGAGCCAGTACCTAGGAAGGCTCAGATGACGACCATTGCGTTCTTGGGCCTGGGCCATATGGGCGGGCCGATGTCGGCGAATCTCGTTGCCGCCGAACATATCGTGCGCGGATTCGACCCGGTGCCCGCCTCCGCGGCGGCTGCGAGCGCCAGCGGTGTTGCGTTGTTCGACAGTGCCGCAGAAGCGGTGGCCGAGGCCGACGTGGTCATCACCATGCTGCCTAACGGCGACGTGGTCAGGCGCTGCTACGTCGAGGTGCTGCCGGCTGCGAAAGCCGGCGCGCTGTTCATCGACAGCTCCACGATTTCGGTCAACGACGCCCGCGAGGTGCATTCGCTGGCCCAGTCTCACGGCCTGTCTCAACTCGACGCACCGGTGTCCGGCGGCGTCAAGGGTGCGGTGGCCGGGACATTGGCCTTCATGGTCGGCGGCGACAAGTCCGCGCTGCAGCGGGCCCGTCCGGTGCTGGAGCCCATGGCAGGCAAGGTCATTCACTGCGGATCCGCCGGAGCGGGGCAGGCCGCCAAGGTGTGCAACAACATGGTGCTGGCAGTGCAGCAGATCGCGATCGGCGAGGCGTTCGTGCTGGCCGAGAAGCTCGGCCTGTCGGCGCAGGCGCTGTTCGACGTGATCACCGGCGCGACCGGCAATTGCTGGGCGGTGCACACCAATTGTCCTGCGCCAGGACCGGTTCCGACATTACCGGCCAACAACGACTTCAAGCCCGGCTTCGCGGCGGTATTGATGAATAAGGATCTTGGCCTGGCGATGGACGCAGTGGCCTCGACCGGTGCGGCCGCCCCCCTGGGCAGTCACGCCGCCGACATTTATGCCAAGTTCGCCGCCTCGCACCCCGACCTGGACTTCAGCGGGGTCATCGAGATGATCCGCAACGCTTGTAGGTAACCCCAGCGGCCGTCGTTCTCGGTGAACCGCGGGCCTCGACGCACTCGGGGCTAATCACCAGATGTGATCGGCTTGCGAGGGCTGCGCGACCCGCCCCTGCTGGCGGAGGCCAGACCGGGGCGAATTGCAGCGCGGCCGGCTTCCTTAGCCAACATGACCCCGACAATGCGTCGAGCGCGCAGTGCGGCCGCGTCCGCCTGAAATTCCACGCCGCCACGCCATCCGTCGTAGCCTGAGTGCAGGGAAGCCATCTCGAGAATGGGCACGTCGCGTTGGGCAACTCCGTCCAGAAACGACCGCAGCCCCGCCGTCACGTCATCGCTATCGGTCCGATAGTTCCGCGAAGACTGCATGAACACGTGAGTCGATGACTCCGTCTCGGGCGTGATGCCGTGCGTACGAGTGGTGGTGTACGCCTCGCCATTCGAAGTTTCAATGTTCCAATATTGGCGATGAATGGCGGGCGAGACGAAAGTCCCGCTCTCACTGTGTCTATACAAGAGATTGCGGTCGAGTCCGGTGGCGTTGACGTGCCAGTCAGTAAGGGGCAGGTCCGACATGATCCGGGTATAGGACACGGTCGTCTCGGTCACCTCGACGCTGTTGAATGCCGGCATACTGGCGAGCCCCGGGGGCAAGTCTTTGGCATGAATGACAGGCGCGTAGCTGAAGTCCAAGTAGTGCTCGTGAACCATCATGTAGTTGGCGCTTACCTGCCAGGCACTCGCGAATGTCGCCCATGCCGGGTCGTTGATCCATGGCAAGGACGGGGGTTGGCTGGCAGCCGCAGCAGCCGGAGGTCCGAGCCAGATCCAGATGAAAGGTGGCTTCTCGAGGATGGGAAACACGGGGACGCTCATTCGCGTCGGTACCTGCGGCTGGGACGGTATGTAGACGCACTTGCCGTCAGTGTCGTAGGTGCATCCGTGGTAGCCGCAGACCAATCGATCACCGTGGACGCTGCTGTGTGACAGCGGAAATGCCCGGTGTGCACAGCGGTTTTCGAATGCGGTGACGCGTCCGCCGGCACCGCGCCACAGCACGACATCCTCGCCGAGCAGGCGTCGCCCCAGCGGCGAGTCGGTGACCTCATCGCAGGTGGCCGCGACGTACCAGCACTTCTTCGGATAATTGGCTTTCACAAGTCCAGCACCAGCCTTTCGGTGCGTGAGCGCGATACGCAGACCAACATTACTTCGCCGGCAGCCTTTTCGGCCTCGCTGAGCACCGAATCGCGGTGGTCTGGCGTTCCCTCCAACACCCTCGCTTCGCAGGTACCGCATACCCCTTCATAGCAGCTGCCCAGAATGGGAATGCCCTCTTCCTCAAGGACTTCCAGGATCGACTGATCCGATGCGATGTCAAACGTCACACCGGTGCGGTGGCACACCACCTCGAAGTGGTCCAGCGCTTCGGCGGCTTGTTCGGCCGTCGGTGCCTTCGCGGCGAACCGCTCAATGTGCAGGGCTCCGGCGGGCCAGTGGGCACATTGGCTCTCGACCGCTGACAGAAGCCCTTCGGGCCCACAGCAATACACCAACGTATCGTCCGTCGGATCCTTGAGAAGCTTTGCCAGATCTAGAAAGCCCCGTTCGTCCTGTGGCCACACTGTGACACGATCGTGGTAGCGCTCGACAAGGTCGTCCGCAAACGCCATCGACTCCCGGGTCCGTCCGCCATAAAGCAGGGTCCAATCGTTGCCTGCCCGCTCAACCTCCTCCAGCATCGCCAGAATCGGAGTGATGCCGATACCTCCTGCGATGAACCGGTAGTGTGGCGCGTCGATCAGCGGAAAGTGGTTGCGGGGGCCCCGCACTCGTACAGTGGCACCTTCTTGGAGGTTGTCGTGCACGTATTGCGAGCCGCCGCGGCTGGCGGGATCGAGCAAGACTCCAACCCGCCACACAGTCGGATCATCGGAACTACCGCACAGCGAATACTGGCGCGTAAGGCCGTCGGTGAGGAGCAGGTCGATATGGGCTCCCGGTTCCCAACGGGGCAGCTCTTCACCCTGCGGATGGGCAAGGTCCAGGATTACCACGCCCGCTGCAGCGGCGTTGCGGCGACGGACAACGAGATCGGTAGTGAATTCGTGAACGTTGCCGCTGGCTTTCCTGGCTGCGGGCGCTGACATTGGTTCCTTGCTCCGATCCGTGGTAGACACGAAATCAGCTGAACGCCTGTGTTATTCCCCGGCGCCAGGCGGAGGCGGCAGGTAAATGGTCTTGGAGACCTGAAACGCGTGCAACCCCTCCGGACCGAGTTCGCGCCCCATGCCGCTTTGCTTGACGCCGCCGAAGGGTGCGACGGGGTCGTTGACGTAGTGGTTGACCCCGACAGTCCCGGAGCGAACGCGGCGGGCAACGTTGACCGCGCGTTCGGGATCCGATGACCACACGCTACCGCCCAGGCCGTAGATGCTGTCGTTGGCGATTGCGACCGCCTCGTCCTCGTCGGAGTATGGAATCAGCGACAGCACCGGACCGAAGATCTCTTCACGTGACACGGTCGCATTGTTGTCCAAGTCCGCGAAGATGGTGGGTTCCAGGAACCAGCCCTTGTCAAACGGTCGCGAACCGCCGGTGGTCATTCGGGCGCCTTCACTCTTGCCTTTGGCGATATACCCCTCGACGCGCTCGCGTTGGCGCTCCGAAACCAGCGGGCCGACCTTGGTTTCGGGGTCGAGGGGATCGCCCACCGTCAGCGATCGCGCCAAATCGGTTATCGTGTCGACGATCTCGGAATACCGGCTGCGAGGGACCAGCACCCGGGAGTTGAGCCAACAGATCTGCCCGTTGTTGAGCAGGGTGACCCCGAAGAACTGTTCGATCGAGGCGGCCAGGTTGGCGTCGTCGAGCACGATCGCCGCAGATTTGCCGCCGAGCTCGAGGGTGACCGGCCGCAACAAGCGTCCGCATGCCTCGGCAATCCAGCGGCCTGCGGCGCTGGAGCCGGTGAACGACACCTTGTCCACCCCGGGGTGCTCGACCAGATAGGCGCCCACCTCGCGGCCGCCGGGAACCACGTTGAGCACACCGTCGGGTAGACCGGCCGCCGCCGCGGCCTCGGCCATGAGGAATGCGTCGAGCACGGTTTCCTCGGCGGGCTTGAGGACCATCGTGCAGCCGGCGGCCAGCGCGGGTGCGATCTTGAGGAACGAAATCCCTTGTGGCACATTCCAGGGCACGATCGCGCCGACGACGCCGACGGGCTCCTTAGAAACCAGCGCGGTGCCCCCGAACATGCCGGGACGCGCGTCCTCGACCGGTGCACTGGTCATCAGGCCGCTGTAGTAGCGCACCAGCAGCGCCGGAAAACCGGCCTCGAACTGGTGGGCCAGCCAGATCGGCATCCCGTTCTGCATCGAAACCCGCCGTGCTGTTTCGGCGCCGCGAGCTTCCAGTTCCGCCGCGAACTTCTCGAGCACATCAGCGCGCTCTTTGGGATCCCAGTTCGCCCATCCGTCGGGGGCGTCGAATGCCGTCCTGGCCGCCGCGACAGCCGCGTCGATGTCGGCCTCTTTGCCGCGGGGCACCGAACCGATCCGTTCCTCGGTCGTCGGAGAGTGGACCTCGATGGTGTCGTGGCCGGCGGGCGCGCTCCACGTGCCGCCGATGTACAGCTGCGGGTAATCGATCGTTGTCATGGATGTCCGCCCGTTCAGGAGATGGTGACTGTTGCGGGCAAGTGCTTGAGACCGCCGACGAAGTTCGTCTGCGTCACGCTGCCGGGCCCGAGCACCTCGATCGACTCCAGCCGGGGCAGCAGTTCTTCGAACATCACCTTCAGTTCCTGCTTGGCCAGGTGCTGGCCGACGCAGGTGTGCGCGCCGAAGCCGAACGCGAGGTGATTGTTGGGCTTGCGGTCGATGTTGAAGTCGTTGGGGTTGTCAAAGACCTCCTCATCGCGGCAGCCCGACTGGAACAGCGGCATAACCCGGTCACCGGCTTTGATGGTCTGGCCGCGAATGGTGTGGTCCTTGAGCGCGACGCGCATGAAGTGTTTGACCGGCGCCACGTACCGCAAACCCTCCTGGATGAGGTCGGGCACCAAACTCATGTCAGCTTTGACACGGGCCAGCACCTCCGGATGCAGGGCCAACTGCTGAAGCGTGCCGGCCAGGGTCGCCGACGTGGTGTCGTGGCCGGCCGTGAAGATGGCCGTGTACCAGCCGTAGACGAAGGATTTGGGCCAGTACTCGCCGTCGGCCCCTTTGGCGCAGGCGACCGCCGAGGCCAGGTCATCGCGGGGATTGGCGCGGCGATCTTCGGCCAATACGTCGAAGTAGGCGAAGAAGTCCTGGATCGTGGCCGCCCACTGTTGGGCCATCGCCTCCGGGGCCAGGGGCTCGACGTCCGCGCGTTGATGTTCCGGGTCGGCGGTGCCGAAGAACTCCTGGGTGAGGGCCATCATCCGCGGCTCGTCCTCGCGCGGCACCCCCACCAGCGTCATCACCACGTGCAGCGGGTACCCCAGCGCCCAGTCGTCGACCAGGTCGATCTGACCGCGCGCCGAAAGCTGCTTGAGCTGGTCGATGGATTCCTTGGCGAGGTCGCGGATCTGAGCTTCGAGTTTCTTGACCGATGGTGGTTTGAAGTAGTTGAACGCCATGTTTTTGGCCTGCGTGTGCTCGGGCGGGTCAATGTAGGGCAGTGCGTCGAGGATGCGCAGGCTGCCGCCGAGGAGTTGCTTGGTGAACTCGTCACCGGCGGTGTTCTGCAGGATCGGGTTGTGCGAGCCTGGATTGTCCGGGCCACCGCCGGCGGCAAAGACTTCCGACAGACTCTCGACTTCCTGGATGTCGGCGTGCTTGCTGATCAGCCAGATGGGGTCGTAGCCCTCGACGACCGCCTTCGCCACCGGCATGTTGTCGCGCAGCCATTTGTAGGCTTCGTACAGCGCGGTGAGGTCGGAGTGGCCCTCGGGGAGCACGAGCCGCCGCGCGATGTCGTCGGGGAGAACCGCTGATTCGGTGGGCTGGGTGGTCGTCACTGGTGTCCTCTTTCTTCTGGGGTAGTGACCTGTTCAGCGTGTCCACGAGACGCCGTGGGCGGGCTGTTGCTCTCAAGTCTCATCGCGTGGGACTTGTTTGTGCGTCACCATGTCGGGGGGTGATCGCTCCCGCGTTGGGGGTAGACGTGCCCCGTCGAAGGCATAGCCATAGTCATCGTCATGGAAATTGTCATCGGCAACGCCAGTCGAGGACCGTCAAACCGCCGGACATCCGGCATCTATCCATCGCTCGATATGGCTGATTTCCTCCGCCGGCATCGGATCGAGGTACGCCGGCATCAGGGGTGTCACGGCGCCTGCGGGCGGGTCGTCCAGGTCGGAACCAAACGGCGCTTCGCCTTTCAGCGACAACACCAGGTTCGAGTTCGCGCCGTCGCCGAGGATCACCAGTGGCCGTCCGCCGACCTTCATCGCGACGAAAGTGTCGCGGGTGACATCTCGCCAGAAGGGCCCGTGGGAAGCCACATCGGCGTCCGGGCCGCCGACCGACTTGTCAAGTATTGCAACGACGTCATCAAAATTCATGAGGTTCTTTCCTTCCGCCCTTCGTGGTTGGCCCAGGTGCTTTCGCGTCAGCCGGTGTGTGCAAGCGCGGTCACCTCCTCGAAACCCTCACGGAGGCAGGCCGAGAACGCTTCGGCATCGGTGATGGCCTCCGGGTCGAAGTTGACTGCGATGCAACACGTGCCCTCGTAGGTGATCACCGCGATCATGGCTGGAATACCGGGTCGGGGACCCATCGGGTAGACGCGGGTCACCCGCGCACCGGCCAGATACAGCGGACGGCCGATCGCCCCGAGATTGGAAGCCTGGAAGTCGGACAGGCCGGTCATCTCACCGGCGATCCGCGTGAGCACAACACCCGGCAGTCGGCTCAACACCGGCGCGATGAGGTCGAGGAACCCGAGCGCGGGTTCCTTGCGCACGTCTTTGATCAGGTCGTGGATGGCGGCGATGCGGGTCCTGGGATCCGGTTCACCGACCGGAGCCACGAGCAGCGCACCGGCGAACTTGTTGGCGCCCAATGGATCAGCGTCGGTGCGAAGGCTGACCGGTATCGCTATCGGGATTGAATCGACTGTGAGAGAGAGCTTTTCGTGGTAGCGCCGGACCCCTCCAAGCAGAGCGGCCAGGAATGCGTCGTTGACCGAACCGCCGGCCGCCCGTCCCGATGCCTTCAGTTCGTCAAACGGCACGTCGAAGGTGTCCAGCCGATAACCGGAACCGCCGCCGGTCAGCGCGGGGGAGTGCGGGGTATCCGGCGGCGACATTACGCGGCGCAGCGACATCGCGAACTTCACGGCTTCGGTCGTCGTTCCGATAGGGTTGCCGACAAAGTGGCCGGCGACGCGGAAGGCTTCACGCAATGCGCTCCCGGGAGCGTTGACGACCTTGCCGGACAACCGGTTTACCAGCAGCCCCTCCGGTGTCTCCTTCCGTCGAGGCTCGGGAATCACCACATCGTCGGCGGGTGAGGGCTCACGGCTGTGCCCGTGGGCCAGTTCGAGCAATTGCAGCAGACCGATCCCGTCACTGAGACTGTGATGGGGCTTGAACAGATATGCGGCCTGACCGCCCTCGACGCCGAGGACGAGCAGGGCCTCCCAGGGGGGACGCGCCGGATCGAGTGGGCGGGCGGCGAATTGGGATGCCAGCGCATGCAATTCGGCCATCGAACCGTAACCGGGAAGCCGTACTCGTTGCAGGTGGTACGCCAGGTCGAAATGCGGGTCGGGAGACCATGCCGGCGCGACAACCGACACCACCGGCTCGACGATGCGTTCGCGCAGTCGTGGAACCTGCTGAGTGAACCGGTCATGCGCGGCGACCAGCCGATCCCAGTCCGGTTCAGTGTCGAGCAACTCGACGATCACCCCGGTCGAGCGGGTCCGATGATCACCATCGCTGCGCCACATCAACGCTTCCCAGGCGCTGAGGTCTTGACCACCACCCCATGAAGCAAGTGTGTCAGCGTCGGTGTTGGACATGCGATCACTCATTTCCGGTCGAACCTACCGCGCCGTCGACGGCGCGGGTCACTTCCAGGATCAGCTCGGCGACGCGCGCGGGGTCGTCCGACATCGGGACGTGGCCGACGCCCTCGAGGCGGATCAGCTCTGCGCCGGGCAGCCGTTCCAGCATCGGCGAGCCGAAATGCTTGAAGGGCAGCACGAGATCGCGCTCTCCCCACACCAGCCTGACGGGGTAGTCCCGTTCTTCGGGCAGGGGATCGACCGGAGTCAGGTGAAGTACCCGCAGCAGCGGATCGACCACCGGTGAATGGCCACTGGCGTGGACATAGGTCACCAGCGTTTCGCGCTGCACCTGGTGGGGATGGGCTACCTGGGCTGCCAGTAGCGCCCAGCGCAGCACGCGGCGCTCGACGATCGCTTCGGCCCGATGCGAATAACGCGCGATCGCGCCGAGGGAGAACCTGACACCTGCAGTGGTCACTTTGATGCGACGCGGCGAGCGCCAGGCCCCAGCGGGGCTGAGCAGAACGAGTGACTGGGCGCGTCCCCGGCGGGCGAGTTCGATCCCGATCCAGCCGCCGAGTGAGTTACCGGCGATGTGCACCTTCTGCAGGCCCAGGCGGTCGAGCTCCTCCTCGATGCCGTCAGCAAGGGCCTGAATCGATGGTTCGACGTCCTCACCAAGGGGCGGTCCACCCGCGTGCCCGTGGAGCGTCGGCACGATCAACGCGTGGTGTGGTTCCAGGTAGGGCAGTACCGGGGACCATGCCCGCCAGATAGCCCCGATCCCGTGCAACAGCAATAGCGGTTGCCCGGCTCCGCCGCGGTGAACCGGAGTCAGCTCCAACGGGGGAAGTGCCGCGCGCGTAGGATCGGGGTCCCGTCGGGCAACGGCCGCGGCCGCGGCAGCCGCTCCGCCCGCCACGAGTGTCGCGGCCAGGGCCGCCTTTCGGCCTGGATTATTCGCCATTCATGTTGTCCGAAGTCGGATCACGGTGTCAGCACGGCCTTCAGGACCTCACCGCGGTGTTGGGCTTCCACTGCCTCGTTGATCTGGGCCAGCGGCATCGTGGTGATCAGCTTGTCGAACGGGAACCTGCCCTGGCCGTGCAGATCGAGCAGATAAGGGATGAACTTCTGCGGGTCGGCGTCGCCTTCGACGATGCCCCGGATGGTGAGCCCCAGCAGGGGCGGCTGGAACAACCCGACCGTGAAGACAGCCTGCGGATCGGCTGGGACGCCGATCAAACCGAGTATGCCTCGCATCCCGAGGGACGCGAGCAGCTGTTCTACGACCGGAGTCACTGCGGTGGTGTCGACTGCGTAATCGGCGCCCCCGGGGGCGATCTCCCGGATCTGTTCGGAAAGCGGGCCCGCTTGCGGGTCGATCACGTGGGTGGCGCCCAGCTCGGTGGCCAGCGCCCGCCTGCTCTCGTGGAGGTCGACCGCGATGATCGACGCGGCGTCGCGCACAACGGCGGCCATCACCGCCGACAGCCCCACCGCGCCCGAGCCGGTGATCACCACTGTCGATCCGGGTCGCACGTCCAGCGAGTTGAGCACCGCGCCCGCGCCGGTCTGGATGCCGCATCCCAGCGGCCCCACCAGCTCGAGCGGTGCGCCCGGCGGCAGCTTGACGACATTGCGTTCGTGGGCCAGCGCGTGCGTGGCCAACGACGACTGACCGAAGAAATTACCTCCCAATTTGGTTCCGCCAGAGGCTAACCCGGAGGATCCGTCGGGCCGCGCCCCACCGAAGTTGTATTCGAGGAAGTTGTGGCAATACGCCGGTTCGCCCATCGCGCATCGGGGGCACGCGTTGCAGCTGTTGAAGCTGATCGCGACCTGATCACCGACGGTGACCGTGCGCACGTCGCGGCCGACGTCGACGACGGTTCCGCTGCCCTCATGGCCCAGGACGCCGGGCAGCGGGAACGGCAGGTGCCCGTGCTGGACCGCGATGTCGGTGTGGCAGATGCCGGCACCGGCGATCTGCACCACCACTTCATCAGGTTTCGGCGCTTCGAGGTCGACATCGCTGAACGTGAACTGCGCGCCTACCTCTTGCACCACTGCGGCTGATATTTGCATCCGCTGTCTCTTTCCCTGAACTCTTGGTCTTGCATTCGGCCGCTGGCGGAACGCCGAAACCGTCCGACAGTCCTGTCGGGGTCGGCTGCGGACCCTGTGTTGCGAGTGTGGGCGAAGGACCCCGGCTGCCGCGTCACCACATCGGGCGGTTCCTACTCCCGCAGGAGAGGTATCTAGCCCTACCCACTCTTGGCCGAGCCCGATCGACTCTTCATAGTTGGCTTAGTCGGAGGCGACTGCCGTAAGCAACCGGGCCCGGCACCGCGTGGGTGCGCCTGAAACCCTTCTCGGGCGACGTGCGGTGTCGGTGCCCGGGCCAGTGTGTCACGGAGACCGAACGACGGGACGACAACAGCACGAGGTGGTGGAGATGTGTCCGACCGGGTCCCCCCAGAACGTCGACTAGCGATCGGCGCGGTGCATGCGTCCGCGCGGAGGCGGAGTATGAGATGACCGGTTCCACACCGCAGATGATTGCCGTCGAGGAGGTAATCGCCGATATCAAAGCTGGACCAGACGGCCGTAAGGTGGCCGCGTTCTTCGACTTTGACGGGACCCTGATTCAGGGGTATTCGGCCGGCGCGCTGATGGCACACCGCGCCCGCAACTTCGAATTGGGTCCCGACGAGTTCGTGCGCACCATGCTCGCCGCACTCGGCGGACCCCTCGACGAAGCCGCCTTCAAAGAGCTGATGCTGCAGGGCATCCGCGGCTGGGTGGGCCGGACCGAGGACGAGTTGATGGAGCTCGGGCAAGAATTGTTTGCCAACGACATTGCCGGTGCGCTCTTTCATGGGACGTGGCGACTGGTGCGTGCCCACCAGAACAAAGGCCACACTGTCGTCATCGCAACTTCTGCGACACGGATGCAGGTAGAGCCGATGGCCCGCGAATTGGGCATCGACCACATCTTGTGCACCGAGCTGGAAACCGAACACGGGGTGCTCACCGGTGGCATAGCCGGACGCCCGCTGTGGGCAGAGGGCAAGGCAGCGGCCGTCCGGGAATTCGCCAAACGCGAACGCATCCCGCTTAAGAACTGCCATGCGTACGCCAATGGCAACGAAGATGTGCCGTTCCTGGAAGCGGTCGGGTTCCCGCACCCGGTCAACCCGGGCTCGGAGTTGGCGCGCCACGCCGGTGAACGCGGTTGGCCGATTATCCGGTTCCGAACCAAGCGGAGCCAGTTCCACCCCTTGGCGATGGCCCGGACGACTGGCTTGTTCGGTGGATTCGCCGCGGCGGTGGGCGCGGGCACGATCCTCGGCCTGTTGACGAACGACAGCCGTGGCGGGGTCGATCTGACGACGTCGCTGTTCGGCCGCCTCGCAAGTCAACTCGGCAACATCCACTTTGACGTCATCGGCGAGGAGCACACCAGGCAGCGCCCCGCCGTATTCTTCATCAACCATCAGAGCACCCTGATCGATGCACTGGTGACCTCGCGGGTCGTGCAGCGTGGCTTTACCGTGGTGGCCAAGGCCGAGGTGAAGCAGATACCAGTGCTTGGGCAGCTGTTCAGCCTGGCCGATGTCGCCTTCGTGGAGCGCAGTGACACCTCGAAGGCCGTGTCGGCGTTGCAACCCGCGGTGGACAGGCTGCGCAAGGGTGTTTCGATCGCGATCTCGCCCGAAGGTACCCGGTCGTTCAGTCCGAAGATCGGGGCGTTCAAGAAGGGCGGCTTCCACATGGCCCGCGACGCCGGGGTTCCGATCATTCCCATCGTCATCCGCAACGCCGGCGAAATCATGTGGCGCAACGCCAAGGTCGCCCAGGAAGGCACGATCGAAGTCGTTGTCCACGAACCGCTTCCGACCCAAGACTGGACTAAAGCAGATCTCGATGAGTGGGTGCCGCGAATGCGCCAGCTGTACATCGACACCCTCGACGACTGGCCGGGCACCGAAGCCGGAATTTCGTGGTCCGCCGCGATCGCAGCGGCGTCCCGGACGGCGGCACCGAAATGACGGTGCTGCCCGGTCGTCTTGGACGGCTGCTGCGACCGAACGGGTCCGCGACCGCTCTATCGGTGCCGGGCGACCTGCCGGATGCCGCGGCGGTATTGGGATCGGACGAATTCCAAAGCACCACTGCACAATTGGCGGCGCAGCTGGGGCGCGATGTGACCGACGTGCAGGTCGAGGCGGCCGGCTACGTGCGCGAGATGGCGGCATCCCATGTCCCTCCCGTAGTGCGTGCCTGGAAAGCGCTGTCCGCGTGGATGGTCCGCGGGTTTCAGGTCGTCATCGACGACGACGACCTGGCGAAGCTGCGCGCGCTTGACCGGGATCACGCATTGATCTTCCTGATCTCGCACCGCTCCTACCTGGATCAGTTCTCGTTCCCGCCCCGCCTTACCCAGGAGGGCATTTCGCCGACATTCGGACTGGCCGGCGCAAACCTCAACTTCTTTCCGCTGGGCACACTGGCCCGGCGTAACGGGTTCATCCCGGTGCGGCGCGCGACGGGTGATGTGCCGGTGTACCGGTTGGCGCTGCGCGCGCTGGTGGGTCAGATGGTGGCCAGCGGACGCAACCTGGTGTGGTCGATCGAGGGCGGCCGGTCACGCACCGGCAAGTTGCGGCCGCCGAGATACGGGTTATTGCGCTACGTGACCGACGCGGTCGAATCCGTGGGGTCAGAGCAGACCCTCGCGGTGCCGGTTTCGATCCTCTTTGACCAGTTGCCGCTGCACGAGGTCAAACTGATGGTTTCGGAGTCGCGGGGCCTTCCCAAGAGCCCCGAGAACGCGCGCTGGCTGTTCAGTTACGCTCGCGGCCTGCGGCATCGTCTGGGACGCATCTACATCAATTTCGGCTCGCCGGTGCCGCTGCACGAGCGGATAGTCGCGTTGCGCGCCGACGGCTTGACCGACCGGCAGGTGGTCGAACGCATCGCGCTGGACATCTGCCACCGACTCAACCAGGTCACGCCGGTGTCTGCAACGGCCGCCGTATGCGTCGCGATGCTCGGCGAAGACCGTGCCCTGACCCTCGACGAGGTGTGCGCCACCGTCGCACCGCTGGCCCGTTACTTGCGGATCCGTGGTTGGCCCGTCGCGGGGGGTGCCGATCTGACCGATCGCGCCACGGTGTCGCAAACGCTGCACGACTTGGTCGGCTCCGGTGTATTGACCTGCTACGCCGAGGGGCCGACGACGGTGTGGGGGATCGGCGACGACCAGCATCTGATCGTTGCGGTCTACCGCAACAGCGCAATTCATGTTCTGGTGATGAGAGCGATTGCCGAACTGGCCTTGCTGGCGATCGTGCGCAAACCGGGCGCCACCAAGCGCACCGGGTGGGAAGAGGCGTTAGCGGTTCGCGAACTCCTCAAGTTCGACTTTTTCTTCGCCGGCCGCAATGAATTCGCCGACGAATTGTGGAATGAGTTCGCGATCATGACCGGGCGCAGCCACGACCCCAGCGCACCCCTGGATATCGAAGAAGCCGCGCGCAGTCTGCACGAAAGTGACCTGCTGGTCGCCCATCTCGTGCTCAGACCATTTGTTGACGCGTACCGGGTGGTGGCCGAAGAGTTGCTCACCTGTGGTGCCGGTACCGGGGTAGACGAACAGGAGCTGCTCAGCAGGTGCCTCCGGCTGGGCCGGCAATGGTCGTTGCAGCATCGCATCACCGAGGAGTCGGTGTCGGGGGACATGTTCAGCACTGCGTTGAAGATGGCGCGCCACCGCGGTCTGTTCGACCTCGATGTTCCAGAAGAAGAGATCGCCGACCGCCGGGCAGCACTGGTCGCTGAGCTGGACGAGCTGCAGAAGTCGATCGGTGAGCTCGCCCTGTTACGACGGGATGTCCTGCCGGCGTGAGACATACGCCCAAGAAGGTAAATTTCGCCGCGTGGCATAGTTTTGGTAATATGGTTAGACCATAATCAAAACCGCACACTGGTGGCGTTTCGATGACGAGAGGCAGCAGATGACCGAGTTCACTGACATCACCTACGAGGTCGACAACGGCCTCGCCTGGATCACGATCAATCGGCCCGAGCGGTACAACGCATTTCGGGCCCGGACTCTCGACGAGCTGATCCGGGCTTTCAAGTTGGCTTGGGGAAGCTCGGAAGTCGGGGCGATATGTCTGACCGGTGCCGGGGAGAAGGCCTTTTGCACCGGCGGAGATCAGAAGCAGCGTGCCGAGACCGGCGACTACGGACCCTCTGAAACCGGTCTGTTCGAAGTGGATACGCTCCATCGGGTTATCCGCGACGTACCGAAGCCGGTGATTGCCGCGGTCAACGGGTTCGCGATCGGCGGCGGTCATGTCCTCCACGTGCTGTGCGACTTGACGATCGCCGCGGATACCGCGGTGTTCGGCCAGAACGGCCCACGGGTCGGGTCGTTTGACGCCGGATTCGGAACCGGCTACCTGGCTCGCATCGTCGGGGAGAAGCGCGCCCGCGAGATCTGGTTCCTGTGCCGCCGGTACTCGGCGCAACAGGCAGCCGAGTGGGGACTGGTCAACAAGGTGGTGCCGGCCGACCAACTCAAGTCCGAGGTGCGGGCTTGGGCCGATGAGATCCTGCAGCTGTCACCCACGTCGTTGAAGATTCTCAAGCAGTCGTTCAACACCGACACCGAACAATTCGCGTCGGTGGGCCAGATGGCGTACTCGAGTTTGAAGATGTTCGGCGACACTCCTGAGGCGCAGGAAGGTGTCACCGCTTTCAACGAGAAGCGCGCACCTGAGTTCGCCGCGTATCGCGGCAACTGAGCGCACCGTCTGGCAGGTGAGCAGTGCGAGTCATTTCTTCCATCGAGGAGGCCGTTGCGGCCGTCGGACAGGAACTGGGCGTCTCCCAGTGGATCACCGTCGATCAAGAACGTATCAATGCGTTCGCCGACGTCACCGGCGATCAGCAGTGGATTCACGTCGACGTCGAGCGGGCCCGGATCGAAAGTCCCTCTCGTGCAACGATCGCGCACGGCTTCTTGACGTTGTCGCTCATTCCCGCGCTGAGCAAGGAAAACTACCGCATCGACAACGCGAGGATGGGCATCAACTATGGGCTCAACCGGGTGCGGTTCCTCGCGCCAGTTCCGGCGGGCAGCCGGGTCCGGCTGCGATCTGAGCTGGTGGAAGCCAAGAAGGTCGACGAGACGACCGTCGACCTGACCGTGCGGCAGACCGTCGAGCTCGACGGCTCAACTAAACCCGCGGCGGTCGCCGAGGTCATCGCTCGCATGATCTACTGATCTGCCCGAGTCCGTTTCGTCGGTCAGTTCCCCGCGACATGGCACCCGAGGCGTCCACTGCCGGGGCCGGGGCAATATACTGACCCTTGATTAGGTCTTATTGTCAGGCCGAATTCCTGAAGAGAAGTCAGATGCAGGGAGCGCGGATGGAACCAGTCGAGCCGGCTGAGGCCGCACCACGATCGACCGTCTTGCTCAAACCGGTGGATGTGCCCAAGGCGTCCGATGTATTGGCGCGTGAACTGCGCGAGCGCATTCTCAGCGGTGAGCTGGTCGAGGGAACCGCGCTTCCCGCCGAGCGCGAACTCGTCAAGCAGACACAGATGAGCAGAGCCACGGTGCGGGAAGCGTTACGCATTCTGGAGGTACAGAACCTGGTTCGGGTGAGGGCAGGTCGCGCCGGGGGCGCGTTTGTTCAGCGCCCCACCACCAAGTCGATGGCCAGTTCGGTGACGTTGATGATCCGCGGACAGCAGATCAAACTGGCTGATCTGATGGAGACGCGCGAAGCTCTAGAGCCGTTTTGCGCCGAGCTGGCCGCTCAGAAACGCACCGATGACGACTTGGCGGTGCTGGACCAGGCGAACGCCGACATCGCCGACCCCAACGCTGACCTGGCGGCGTTTCTGCAGGCCAATCTCGACTGGCATGTCGGTGTGGCCACGGCCGGTCACAACGAGTTGTTGATCGGCTTCATGACTGCGTTGTCGCACGCCATCTACACCGGCACCGAAAATGCCGCGTTCGTCGACGACACCGTGCGCGCCGTGACCGCGCGCGCACACCGGTCGATCACCAACGCGATCCGCAGCCGCGACGCGGAAACGGCCAGCCGGCGCATGCGCCGCCACGTGCACAGCTACGCCAAGGCGGCTCTGGCCATGGACGAACGCGAGGCAATCAGCGTCGAGGACTGAGAGTGCCGGTGTCACGGCCGGGCAGGAAGTGCAAGCGGCGGTTCGGTTTTCGCGACAACCTCGTCAACACTGACACCGGGTGCGGTCTCGATCAGGTGCAGACCGTCCTCAGCGACGTCGATGACGGCGAGATCGGTGAAGATCCGCTTTACGCAGCGCCTACCGGTCAGCGGCAGGGTGCAGTGCTCGACGATTTTCGCGCTGCCGTCCTTGGCGGTGTGATCCATCATCACGAAGACTTTTTCAACGCCGTGCACGAGGTCCATCGCCCCACCCATGCCCTTGATCATCTTGCCGGGGATCGTCCAGTTGGCCAGGTCGCCGGCGGCCGAGACTTGCATGGCGCCGAGCACCGCGATGTCGAGGTGTCCGCCGCGGATGACCCCGAACGAGGCCGATGAGGAGAAGAACGCCGCGCCCGGCAACGTGGTGACCGTCTCCTTGCCGGCATTGATCAGGTCGGCGTCGAGGTCCTCGCGCCGCGGATATGGCCCGACACCCAGAATCCCATTTTCCGAATGCAAGACGACGGTGATGTCGGCGGGGATGTGGCTCGGGATCAGGGTGGGCAACCCGATACCCAGGTTGACGTACTGCCCGTCATGCAATTCGGCGGCGACCCGCGCCGCCAGTTGGTCTCGGCTCCAGCCGTTGGCGGTCATGGCCGCACCGTCTCCTTTTCGATCGGCTTGACCGGGTTGGGCACATGCACCACCCGGTGCACGTAGATCCCCGGGGTGTGCACCTGGGCGGGGTCGATCTCGCCCGGTTCGACCAGGTGCTCCACCTGCGCGATGGTGATCCGGCCCGCTGCAGCACAGTCCGGGTTGAAGTTGGCGGCCGCCGCGTGGTACACCAGGTTGCCGTGCCGGTCGCCTTTGAACGCGTGCACCAGCGCGAAGTCGGTGCGCAGACCTCGTTCCAATACGTAAGTGACGCCGTCGAATTCGCGGGTTTCTTTCGGCGGCGAGGCAACCGCCACCGTACCGTCGGGGTGGTACCGCCACGCCAGGCCGCCGTCGGCCACCTGCGTCCCGACCCCCGACGGTGTGTAGAAGGCCGGGATTCCGGCCCCGCCGGCGCGCAACCGCTCGGCCAGTGTGCCCTGCGGGGTCAGTTCCAGTTCAAGCTCACCGGCCATGTACTGCCGGGCGAATTCCTTGTTCTCCCCGACGTAGGAGTTGACAGTGCGCCGGATCCGCTTGTGTTGCAATAACACTCCCAAGCCAATCCCATCCACGCCCAAGTTGTTCGAAACCGTCTCCAGATCTCCGACCCCGAGCTCCAGCAGCGCCGCGATCAGCGCCTGGGGGATGCCGCACAGCCCGAACCCGCCGACGGCCAGCGACGACCCGTCTGTCACGTCGGCAACAGCCTCCGCCGCCGTTGCCACCACCTTGTCCATCGTCACAAGCCTCCTTTTCGGGCCTCAGCCTCTCGGCATGCCGAGAATGCGCTCGGCGACGATGTTGCGCTGGATGAACGTCGACCCCCCGGCGATGGCGGTACCGCGTGCCTGATACGCCAACCGCAGCCACCGCTGTTGATCGGTCGGTGAGGCGCCGGCGCCGCCTTTTTCGGCGAGGGCGAACTGCCCACCCATCGCGTCGAGCTCCAGCCCGAAGTCCGCGATGTCTTCCACCAGCGGACAGAAGTACAGCTTTCCGATTGAGGTCACCGGACCGGGCGGTCCCTCGCCGGCGGCCCCGGTGATCACTCGCTGCCCGATCAGGTAATGCACGAGTGCCCGCCCGTAAAGGTCGGCGAGCCGTTGCCGTATCAGCGGGTCGGCGCCAAGTGGCCTGCCGTCGTCACCGGTGCGGGCCGCGATCTCGTGGATCAGATCGCCTACGGCGCGGGTGGTGTTGACGCGTCCGGTGGCGATTGCGACCCGCTCGAAAGCCAGGGTTCCCATAGCGACTCGCCAGCCACCGTCTACTTCGCCGAGCACGCACTCGTCGGGGATGAACACACCGTCGAGGAACACCTCGTTGAATTCGGCCTCACCAAGCATGTGTGCCAGCGGTCGGACCTGCACGCCGGGGCTGTCCATGGCCAGTAGGAAATACGTTATTCCCCGGTGGCGGGGTCCACCGCCGGTGCGGGCCAACAGGATTGCGTGCGCGGCCAGCTGGGCGCGGCTGGTCCAGATCTTCTGGCCCTGGATGCGCCAGCCGCCGTCCACCTTGGTGGCGGAGGTACGCAAGGAGGCCAGATCCGAGCCCGCCTCCGGCTCGGAAAACAACTGGCACCAGATCTCCTCGCCGGTGAGGATCGGTCGCAGATAACGCTCTTGCTGAGCGGGGGTGCCGAATTCGATGACCGTGGGCCCCGCGAAGTCCTCGCCGATGATGTTGAGCCGCTCGGGTGCGCCGGCGCGATCGAGTTCCTCGTTGAAAATCGCCCGCAGCTTGGCGTCCGCGCCACCGCCGCCGTACTCCTTGGGCCATGACAGGCCCGCATAACCGGCGTCATAGAGCAGCCGCTGCCAGGTTCGCCAGTAGTCGAGCTTGTCCTCGAGATGCGGCGGCTCCGGTCCGCCGAGTCGCGGCAACGTGTCCAGCAGCCACGCCCGCGCCGTTTCGCGAAACTCAGCCTCGTCGGGCCGATCTTTGAGCTCCATCAGCTTGCGCCCGCAGTTTCGCTGGTCCGGGCTTCCTCGTCGAGGCGTTGTTCGATGTCTTTGCGCAACTCGTGTTTGAGAACCTTGCCGGTTGCGGTCATCGGTAGCGCATCGACGACGACGACGCGCTCAGGCGTCTTCTGGATCGGCATGCCTTCTTTGAGCAGAAACTCGCGCAATTCGCCGACGGCCGGAGCGTGATGTCCCGGCTTGGCGACGACGTAGCAGCACACCCGCTCACCGAGGCGCTCGTCGGGCATGCCCACCACCGAGAACGCTTTCAACGCAGGGTGATGAGCCAGGTGCTCCTCGATCTCGCGGACACTGATGTTCATCCCGCCACGGATGACGATGTCTTTGGTCCTGCCCGTTACCCGCACGTATCCGTCATCGGTCATCTTCCCCAGATCGCCCGATCTGGAAAAGCCCTCGGGTGTGAAAAGGGCTGCCGTCTCCTCGGGATTCGCGAGGTACTCGATCATGTGGGCGGGGCCGCGGTAGGCGATGTCGCCCTCGGTACCGCGCGGCACTTCGTTCCCGTTGTCGTCGACGATCTTGACATCGGACCCGGGGACCGCCGAGCCGTCTGAGGTGAGGGCGCGTGATGCATCGTCGGTGACCGAACACGTTGTGGTAACCAGGTTTTCGCTGCGACCGTAGAGGCTGAGCACCCTGAGGTCGGGTAGCGTGGCGCTCGCCTGCTTGACGATTGCGCCTGGGATGGGTGCGCCCGCACACGTCCACAACCGCAACGTGGAAAGGTCGTGGCGGTCAGGGTCGTATTCGGCCAGCAGACTGTGCAGGAACGTCGGCGCCGTCACCGCCGCGGTGCAGCCGAATCGCTGAATCTCGTCAATGCCGCGGGCCGGATCCCACTCGGCCATCAAATGCGTTGCCGCGCCGGTCAGCATGGGCAGCAGGACGCTGGTGACCAGCCCCGTGGTGTGGGCCACGGGGGAGGGGCCGAACTGAACATCGGTCTCGGAGTAACCGAACGGCGCGATCAGCGCACGCGAGCCAGAACAGTAGGTGTTGAACGTGTGCACGCATCCTTTCGAACGCGATGTGGTTCCGGAGGTGTAGACGATGACGAACGGATCGTCTGGACCGGGCGGAGCACCCAATTCCTCTCGAGCACTGGTGCTGTCGGTATCGGCCTCCAGTTCGTGCATGGTGAACACACCGGTGTCGACGCCGGCGATCGCTTCGGCGGCGGCGTCGGGGCGGGCGACGATGATCGTCAGGTCGGGATGATCACGGCGCAGGTCGAGATACATGTCCAGATAGCCGAACTTCTTGAACGTTGCCGGTGTGAACACTGCCCGTATTGCGGCATTGGACAGTACATATCCGACTTCTTCGCGTCGGTAGATCGGCATGATGGGCACCGCGATGACGCCGAGTCGCGAGGTCGCGGCAAGCACCTGAATGAACTCGACCCAGCTCGGGAGCTGCACCGCAACGGTGTCGCCGGCCCGCAAGCCGTGTCGATGAAGCCCAACGGCGAGCCGCTGGGCACTTTCGAAGAGTTGCCGGAATGTCAGCGAGCGCGTTCCGTCCGTCGCGAACACCTTGTCGGGGTTCTCGTCGACGCGCCGGACCAGCAGATCATGGAATGTCTCGGTCGACCACAGCCCCGCGCCGTAGTACTCGTCGATCTCCTGCTGGCTGTAGCGGGCGGTGTACGGGCTGGGCTTCATTTGCGCTGTCCTCGGTCGCGGGTGAAGCGCTCCGGCCGCGCCGAAGGCTCTAATCCTCCGAATTGTAGAATGGTCAGACCGAAACGGCAATATGCCGCGGGCTGGGGTTCATTCGTTGCGCCACTGCGGGGAACGCTTCTCTTTGAACGCTTTAACACCTTCGGCCAAGTCCTGGGTGGTGAAGGCCAGGGCGAGCTGGGCCTGGAGGTAGTCCAGTGCCGACTCCAGCGGCAGGTCGCGGGTGGCGGCCACCGCCTTCTTCCCCAGTGCGAGCAACAACGGTGATTTCGCGGCGATGTCATCCACCCACTGGCGCAGTGCGTCGTCGAACTCCGCATCCGGCACCACCCTGTTGATCAAACCGGCGGCTGCGGCTTCGGTGGCGCTGATCAGTCGGCCGGTCATCATCAGCTCATTGGCGACCAGTCGTCCGGTGGCCCGAAAGATCAACGCCGAGATCATGAACGGAAAGGCGCCGACGTTTATCTCCGGGCAGCCAAGCCGGACCGACTCCTTGGCGATGACGAGATCACAAGCCAACGCGATCCCCAGCGCACCGGCCAGCACGTCGCCGTTCGCTGCACAGAGGACCGGCTTGTCGATTCCCATCAGGGTGCGATACAGGGTGGGGAACCGCGTGAGGCCGGCGTACTTGACGATCGTTGCCCGTTCGTCGGCGAACGCGTCGAGGTTGCCGCCGGAAGAGAAGACCTTCGGATGCGACGACGTCAGCACCACGACCCTTACCCGCGGATCCGCGGCCGCTCGTTGTAGCAGCGCGGTGAGCCGATCCAGCAGTGCATCGGAGAGCGCGTTGCGCCGCTCGGGATCGTTCAGCGTCAGATAGACGGCGAGGGCCCCATCGCTAACGGGCTCGAGTCGGTAGGTGACCAATTCGCGGGTTTGGCTCATGATCGGCTTCTAGCCGTGCATCAGTACGCACTTGCCGAAAGTGCGGTCACGCTCGAGATGTTCGTGTGCTTCGGCAGCCCGATCGAGGGGGAACTCGCGGTCGATCACCGGCGCACGCACCGAGCAGCGCTCGAACATGTCGAGCAGGCCGGCGAAGTCTCTGCTGCTGCCCATCGTTGTTCCGAGCAGGTCAAATTGTCCGAAATAGAAACTGCGGACGTCCATCGGCGCGGTCTGTGCGGCATTGGCGCCAAGCACGACGAGTCGCCCACCGGGCCGCAGCGCACGCACGGACTCGTTCCAGCGACCGACCGGGTCGAGAACCAGGTCGAAGCCGCCGTCACCGGGTGACATCGCGCGGGCTTGCTCGGGCCAATCCGATTCGCTGTGCAGCACGCCGCCTTGGGCGCCCGCGGAAACGGCCCGCTCGATCGTTTCCGCCGAGGAGGAGGTCACCGTGATGCTGGCTCCGGCGGCGACCGCCAACGCGATCGTCATGGTGGCGATCCCGCCGCCGGCGCCGACTACCAGCATCGACTCACCCGAGCGCAGCCGTCCGCGGGTGAACAGCGCCCGGTATGTCGTCACCCCCACCAGCGGAAGGGCGGCAGCCTCCGCCCAGCTGAGCCCGGCGGGCTTGGCGGCCAGGCAGTCGGCCGGCACGCTGACCAATTCGGCGTAGGTACCAAGGGTGTGGTCGCCCAGGATTTCCCACCCGTTAGCGGGTGCGTCGTCGCGGGCGCCCCAGTTCAGTGATGGCAGCACTACTACTTCTTCGCCCGTGTCGGTGCGCACGCCGGCGCCGTCGGCACCGATGATGTGCGGCAGCGGAGAACCGTAGCGGCCTTGGCGTACGAGAACATCGTGCCAGTTCAGGGCGCTGGCGCGCAGGGCGACCGTCACCCAGCCCGGGCGTGCGGGCGGGTCGGGAAATTCGTCCGGTCGCAACACCGCGGGGCTACCGAACTCCTGCATGACGATCGCGTGCATGTCCACCTCCTTTGGACTGACCATTAGACCATTGCGTACGCGCGGCGCACAAGCGGCGCCGCCGAGTCGGGTGGCTGGAAGCCTGAACAATTAACGCCTGCGTCGGAGTTTGCTAACTGGTTGTGACTCACCTCACACAAGGCTAGACTTTTGGTTCAATGGTAAGACCGTAGTATACGGTGAACCAAAATTCGGTGGGAGAGAGGAGCGGTGATGGTCAAGCAAGCGGCCACGGCCACGAAGAGCAACGACTGGACCCTCGTCGAGCGTGCCGAGGCAGCCGTTGCCGCCGCCACCGAGCATCTCGGTTTGACGCCTGCTGAACGGCCCGGCGGAGCGGTGAGCAGTCAATTAGACGATCTGCGGCGCCGCCTCGAGCAACGGCTGGCGTCGCCACCCGGTCCGACAGACGAATCGGCAAGTGCCGAACTGTTGGTTTCGATCCTGAGGCTGCACTGCGACCTCCTCGACGACGCTCTGTGCCGACGGGCGAAGGATCTGACCGCGATCCGTAACGCCCTGGGACACCTGCATGGCCTGTCGCCTCGCGAGATTATCGACGCGGCCCCTGCGGTATTGAGCCGTGAGTTCGGCTTCGCGCGGACGATGATTTCGACCGTGCGGGGTTCAGTCTGGTTGCCGCGCCACTTGCACATCGCGGAGGAACGGATTGACCTCTACTCGCGTCCGTTCCACGAATTTGTAGCCGGAGCGCAGATCCAACTGGTGGATGCTCCACTCGAGACAGAACTCATCCGCAAACGGTGCGGGGCTCTCGTGCGGTGTCCGAGAGACGACAAACGCACCTTCAAGCAAATCGTGGACGTGTCCGGCTGTTTCGGCTACATTGCGGCACCCATCATCGTCCAGGGCAGGGCAATTGGGATGCTGCACGCCGACCGCCCCGAACCCGACGGGATGGTGACGATGGATCATCTCGACCAGCTCGAGGCCTTCGCTGAGTGCCTGGCCGCGACGTTCGAGAGCGCGGTCCTGCACGAGAAGGCAGAGCAGCAGCGCGTCGCGGTCGGCAATCTGTGCGCGGACGTCGACGAATTACTCGGGCGCTCAGCACGATCGACGTGGTCGATGCCCGGGTCGACCTCCGGGCAGCGACCCAACGCTCACCATCACAGCAATGAACCTGCGGTCCCGTCATTAACCGCCCGGGAACGGGAAATCATGTCCTATGTTGCGACCGGGGCCACCAACAGCCAGATTGCGCGGTGCCTGGTGATCTCGGAAGGAACGGTCAAGTCTCACCTCAAACACATTGCCCGAAAGCTCCATACGTCCAGCAGGGCGGCGGCCGTCGCCGTCTTTGCCGGCATCGCCACTTCGCAACCGGGTAACTCGAGATGAACACCCGCGAGATGGTGGGCCGGCTCAATCATCTGAACGAACAGCTTTGTGGCGCTTCAGGTGCGCTGCGATCGAGCGATGCGGCAAACCTCGATGAGGCCATCACGATGACGGCGGCAACTACTGATCAACTGCTGGTCGGCGAACGCGCCATCCGCGATGACGCCGCGTCACCGTTCGGGCGCAGTACGTTGATTGAATTCCTTCGGGCGCAAGTGGAAGCGCGCGAGATGAGAGCCGGGAATCACCTCGACGTGATGCGGTCTTTGACCGACGGTATTCGCCGCATGAAGAAGGCCGGCTCACTGCAAGGACTGGCCCGGCAAGCCTGCACTGAACTGTGTGACGCGCTCGGATTCGACTACGCAATGCTGTCGCTGGTGCTCGACGACGGCTTCGTTGTCGAAGAGTCGGGCCACGGCGTCGGCGGCCCCACCGTTGTCCCGCGTCGCGGCTGCGTGGCCGAGCGGGACTGTATTCGCTTGCGCAACACCATTCGAACGAATGAGGTCGACGTACCCGCGACACCCGGCTATCGGGAACTGCTGGGCTCCTCGCACTATCTCGTAGCTCCGGTGATCGCCGAATCACAGGTGATCGCACTGCTGCACGTGAGCCGGGGCAGCGAGGACGTCTCCGTCTGTGACGTCGACGTCCTCGGTACATTCGCCGCCGCCTATTCGGCGCTGCACGAGCGAATGGCGAATACCGAACGGGTGCAGCACCAGCGGACCTCGATCGCCCGCGCGGCAGCGCGGTTGACCGATGAAACGGACCGCATCGCCGCGGCGGCCATCAGTCTGGACGTCGAACACGACAATCGTGTCGAGCCGCCGACCATAGCGCCGGATTCCGCGCTGGCGGCGACGCTTTCGGAACGTGAACGGCAGGTGTTCGAGAGGCTGGTCCTGGGTTCCGCGAATGCCGAGATCGCGGAGGAACTCGTGATCACCGTCGAGACGGTCAAGACGCACGTGAAGCGAATTCTACGGAAAATCGGCGCCATCAATCGCTCAGAGGCGATCGCCCTCTACATGGAGGCCAGAACCAGGCCTGGGCGACACAACGTATTGCGTTGACCTTCAGGCTTTTTGACGCTGGCATGTCACGCCGCGGAGATCCCGCCGTTCACGCTGATCGCCTGACCGGTTAACCGCGCGGCTGCCGGGCTGCACAAGAACACCGTCAGGGCGGCTATGTCATCGGCGGTCGGCACGCCGAGCTCAGCCTGTTTTGCCGCACGGGCAAACAATTTAGCGCTGAACCCTTCGGTCGTGATGCGTTCGGTCGAAGCGGTGCCGTGCACCAGTGACGGCGTCAGTGCGTTGGCCCGGATGCCGTAGCGCTTCTCTTCGATGGCGATGGTTCGGGTGAACATCACGATTGCGGCCTTGGCGGCACCGATGACCGCTTCTCCCGGCGTAGCGGTCTTTGCCGCGTCGGACGCCACGTTCGCGATGACGCCGAATCTGCGGCTGCGCATACCAGGTAGCACCGCACCGGCCATGTGCATCGACGGCAGCGCCAGTTGGGTCAACATGCGGCAGATGTCGGTCGTCGGAATGTTGATGAACAGTTCGGGCCGGACATCTGCGGCAGTGGTGCACATCAGGATGTCGACTCCGGACAAGGTCTGTTCCGCCTCGGCCGCGATAGCGGTGGCGGCGTCCGGGTCGACGGCGTCGCCGGCGATAAAGTGTGCGGCGGCACCGATTTCGGCGATCGACTTTGCGGCCAGCCGGCCGCGTTCGGCGTTGCGGCCGACGACCGCGATGCGGGGTACGCCGGCGGTGGCCAGGGCGCGGGCGGAGGCAAGTCCGATGCCGGCGGTGCCACCTACTATCAGCGCCGAGCATGCGCTGAGGTCTTTCGGCTCGGGTCGGTCAGCCGTCGTGTCGTCGGTCATGGTCTCGTCCTTGCCGCGGGTCGCGCTGATACCCGCTGTAACCACTGGATGAGGTCCTCGATCACGTCAGCGCGGTTGATCTCGTTGAGAATCTCATGTCGGCCGTCGTCGTATATGCGAACGGTCACGTCGTTGAGGCCGGCTTCGCGGTAGCGATCGACCAGCGGCCAGAACAGGGAAAGCTCGCCGTTGACGGGGTCCTTGGACCCGACCGCCAGGTACATCGGTAGGTCGTGGGGCATGAGTGCCACCTCGGCGGACTCGGCGAGGCGCCGGGCACCGATGAACATCTCTGCGACCGATTCAGCGTCGATGCCGAATCCGCAGAGCTGATCGGCGATGTACGCGTCGACGACCGATTCCTCGCGCGTAAGCCAATCGAAATCGGTGCGCGCCGGGCGGAAGGGGGCATTGAAGGCGGACAGGTCCAGGTCGCTGGACAGGTCCAGAGCCGGTTCCAGAAGGTCGAGGGCGGCCGTGCCGGTGAGGGCGACCGCGTCGACGTCGCTGCCGTGATCCAGCAGATACTGTTGCGTCGCAAACGAACCCATGCTGTGGGCGACCAGCACGACTGGCAGTCCAGGATGGTCTGATTTCGCTTGGGCGATAACCAAATTCAAATCGTCGACCAGTGCGGACCAGCCATGGTCCCCGAGTCGGCCGGGCTCGTCACCGTCGGACAGGGAAGCGCCGTGACCGCGGTGGTCGTGCCCGTACACCACATAACCGTGAGCTGTCAGCGCGTCGGCGACGTGGTCGTATCGGCGCAAGTGCTCGCCCATGCCGTGCACGAGCACGACGACACCGGAGGCCGTCTTTCCGTCATCGGATGTCCAGCGAAAACCGGCGAGCCGCCTGCCGTCTGCGGCCTGGTAGCCGAACGCGTCCGGAGCCGTTGCCATGTCCAGAACATTAAAATGGTCAGACCGAATGAGTCAAGCCCGGACTTCCTGGCATCGGGTTCCACGACATATGTCTGGACATACGTCCAGACATATGTTCATATAGTGCATCGTCCCTGTCACACCGCAGAGAGCCATCAGCATGATTTCGTTCGAATTCACCCCTGATCAGGTCGCATTTCAGAAGACCCTCACCGACTTCTCCCGCAAAGTCCTGCTCCCCGGCTACCGTGACCGTGCCGCGTCCACCGAGTTTCCGTTCGACATCCTGCGCCAGCTCGGCGAGCTCGGCGTGCTGGGGATCGGGCTGCCGGAGGAATACGGCGGCACCGGAGCCGAGGACCCGGTGACGCTCGGACTGGCCACCGAGACGCTTGCCTACGGAGATGTGAACCTTGCATCCGCGCCGGTGCAGGTCGGCCTGATCGGCTCGCAGCTGATGCATGGGACCGAAGAAGTCCAACAGCGCTATCTGCCGGCGATGATCGAGGGCCGGGAAAACGTCGCGATCGCGCTGACCGAACCCGGCTCGGGCTCCGACGCCGGCGGAATGACCACCGTGGCGAGACCGGTCAAGGGCGGATGGACGCTGAGCGGGGAGAAGACCGCGATCTCCTGGGCCATGCACTCTTCCGCCGCGCTGGTCTACGCACGTGAGCCAGGCACCACTGGCGCCAGGGGCGTGAGCTGCTACCTGGTACCCCTCGACGCGGACAAGGTCAGCGTGCACCACATGCGTGGCATGGGGTGCCTGCCGCTGGGGTGGGGCTCGATTCATCTTGACGACGTGTTCGTCCCGGCGTCACATCTGATCGGCGAACCCGGACGTGGATTCCACGCCGTGATGAGTCACTTCGACTTCAGCCGCGCCGCGCTCGGATTGTTGTGCCTCGGCGCCGCCCAGGCCAGCCTCGACGAAGCCGCCGTCTACGCGACTCAGCGGCACGCGTTCGGTAAACCCATTGCCGACAACCAAGGGGTTTCGTTCCTGCTCGCCGAGCACGCTACCTACCTCGAGGCCGCCCGCTGGCTGTGCTATCGCGCGCTCTGGCTTCGCCAAGAGGGCAAGCCACACACCGCACTCGCCTCGATGGGCAAGTGGTGGCCACCCGCGGTCGCCAAGGACGCCATCGAAGCCGCGATGAGAATCCACGGCAATCTCGGTTATGCCACCGAATTCCCGCTGCAGCAACGCTTTCGCGACGTGATGGCGTACCTTGTCGCCGACGGAACAGCGGAGATACAAAAACGCGTGATCGCGAAGGACATCCTGGCCCGCAAGAGCACATCATTCTGACCCAGACGTAGCGTGAGGCATGACAACCACGAGAACCGCCCAGAAACAGGGCCAGGCGCGTCGTGATCAGCTCCGCGGGCAGGTGTTGTCGATCGTGGAGCAGCAGCTGCAGTCAGGCAAGACGTTCGCAGAGATCAATGTCGCCGACGTGGTCGCCGAGGCCGGGATCTCGCGTTCGACCTTCTACGCCTACTTCGTCGACAAGTTCACCTTGCTACGCATTTGGTACGACGAGTTCACGCAGGTGGTTCTTGGCGCGGTGCAGGCTTGGTGGTCGCTGGACGGCACCGCGACCAAGGAGGACGTGCGCGCTGCTTTGGAACGGATCATGGACGCCTACCGTGCTCACCCCGAGTTGCTTGCCGCCACTCACGAAACTATCGGCAACGATCATGGGGTGCGCGAGGCGGTCGACGACGCAATGCGCCGTTACATCGACGGGCTGCGGACGCACATTGAAGCGGGGCAGGCCGGCGGGTTCATCGACCGGTCGTTGCCCGCCGCAGAAACCGCGTATTGGCTGCAATGGATGGCCGAACGTGGCCTGCACCGGATGTTGCGCACAGAGTCGGAATCGAGCCAGAAGCGGTTGGCAGAGGCGTACGCCGGCATTGTGTGGAACTCGCTTTATGCACCCGCCCGGCGCAACGGCAGATAGCTGATCTATCAGATGGGTTGCTACAAAGAGGAGTCGAAGTTATGCACGGATTCATCCGCGGCATGCCGAGCGTGACCACGGCGTCGAGGATCCCGCGATGACCGGCCGCGGACGGATCGTCTTCAACCGGTCGACCTGCGCTGGGATCGGACTGTGTGAGATGCACTCACCCGACGTGTTCAAGATCGACGACGACGGGCTGATGACTCCACAGGCTGACGTGGTCGACGCTTCCCGGAGCGCCGAGATGGAGGAAGCCGCGATGAGCTGCCCGACGCAGTCCATCCGGATCGTCGACGACGCGACGTCCAGCGATAACTCACGGTGATGTCAGTCCGATGGCCGAACTACCCGCGTCGGTGACCCAATGTGCCGAGCAGGCACGCGAACTGATGCGCGAGACCGCGGCGGTGCTCGGTGTGGAGGAGATCTGCGGGACGCCTGTCGATACGGACTTGCGCGGGGTAGACGCTGCGCTGTCGGCTGCTCGGCGCGGCTTGACAGAGCACCTCGAACTCGCGGCGTTGTCGCCGCAAGATCAGCCCGATCGTGACGTCGCTGCGCTGATCTTGCGGTTACAGCAGACCCAGTTGTCCGTCAAGGAAGCAATCCTGGCAGACCACAGCGATAAAGTTTGCGGCGCTAGGGAAGCCGTCAACAGGCTGCGTGGCGCGCTGTCGGCAGTGGACCTGGCCGAGCGCGCTCCGGTCGAGGTGCACCGGATGGGGTTCACCCGCGTGCTGTTCTCCCGGATACGGCACGGAACATGGTTCGCTTGTTCGGCTTTCGCCGGTGCGGACGAAGAACTCGCGCGGCGCATGGTCTCGGTGGGACTCGCTAACCCGCGACGTCTGAGCTGCCGATTGCCGGAGAGCGAGATGGTCCGCCGCGGCGTCCCCATTCTGGTACGCGACGCGCAATCCAACCCGCATGTGCATCCGGAATTGGTTGCGCTGACCAAGACCACGTCGTATGTCGCCGCGCCGGTGTTCTGCTGGGGAAAGCCGATCGCCTTCCTGCATGCTGATCGGGACAACCTTTCTTTCAGAGGTTATGAATCCGGCGTGCAACCATTCGACCGCGACGTGCTCGGGATGTTCGCAGCAGGCCTGGGTGTGGCGTTCGAGCGCAATCTGATGGTCGACCGGCTTGCGGCCATGCGGCAAGCTGCCGACGACCACTTGCGTGCTGCGAACACCCTCGCCGATGAGTTCACCCTTGAAGTCATGGACCTGGCCGAGCCCGCGACCAAGTCCAGCGAATGTCTGCTCAGCCTGGAGCCGGCCCAGCCGATGGCCGAACATCACGATCGCGAGGTATCCGGCGCCCTGACTGCCCGCGAAGCCGACGTGTTGCGTGGGTTGGCCGCGGGCATGACCAACGCGCAGATTGCGGTCAGCCTTGTCGTCACGGAGGGCACGATCAAGACGCACGTCAAGCACGTCCTGCGAAAGCTCGGAGCGGCCAACCGCACCGAGGCTGTGGCCAGGTATCACCGAATGCGCAACTCGTTGAGGGACGTATCGCCGACGGCTGGCTATCGGCCGTGACGTCACCGCGCGATGGGCTCGCTCACTCGATCGGCTCCAAGGACGTGATCCCGGCGCCGTTGTCGCCGACGGCAGTCGGCGTCGCCAAGGAAGCGCTGGCGCGGCTACGGTTGGTATTCAACAATTCCGAACTCGCCGAACGGATTCCAGGCGAAGTGCACCGAATTGGCTTCACCCACATCTTGTTTTCGTACATCCGGCAGAACACCTGGTTCGTGCGGTCCGCCTACGCCGCCGGCGACGACCAACTGGCGTACACGATGCTGCAAGTGGGTCGCGCGCATCCACGCAGGCTTCGCCGGCCCCTACCCGAGTGTGAAATGGTGCTCAGCGGATCACCGATCCTCATCGAGAACCCGCGATCCGATCCGCGGCTGCACTCCGCGCTGGTCGCAGTCACCAACCCGAAGGTCTACGTCGCGGCGCCGGTGTACGCGTGGCAGACACCGGTGGGTTTGCTGCACGCCGATGCGCCCACGGAGACCGGCGATGTCGATGTGGCCGAACGCGACCTGCTTGGCCTGTTCGCCGAAGGGGTCGGCGCCATCTTCGAGCGGAACCTGGTTCTGGAGCGCCTGCGCGCGATGCGCGGCGCGGTCGAAGAGCACACCCACAAGATCGGGGCACTTGCCGATGCGTTCGAGGATGAGCTGTGGGACAACATGGATCTGCGTGCCGACGCCGATCCGGCCGGCGGCGTGCAGGGCGTCTTTCAGCGGGAACGCAACATCATCGCGGAGCTGACGCTGCGGGAGAAGCAGGTGCTCCAGATGCTGGCGACGGGCAAGACCAACGCGCAGATCGCGGATCGGCTGTTTATTGCCGAGGGCACCGTGAAGTCCCATGTCAAGCACATCATGGAGAAGCTGGGCGCGAGCAACCGCACCGACGCCGTCCGCAAGTACCAAGCGTGGGACGCGGCACTGTTCTGATCACGATCAGAACCGGATCATTCCACGGATGTTGCGTCCTTCCAGCATGTCTCGATAGCCATCGTTGATGTCGTCGAGCGCGTACTCCCGCGTCACCAGCTCGTCGAGCTTGAGTTGACCGAGCTCGTACATCTCCAGATATCTCGGGATGTCGTGGTGCGGGTTCGACGAACCGAACAACGCCCCGTGGATGGACTTTTCATACAACGTCAGCTCGAAGAGCGAGGCGGTGACGTCGAGCGCGGTGGGATGGCCGATCGCTGTCACGATGACCTTTCCGCGTTTGCCGACCAGGCTCAGTGCCTCGCCGATATAGGCGCCCTCGGCCACATCGGTGGTGATCACACACGTCTCGGCCAGGCGTCCGCGGGTGAGGTCGGTCAGCAGCGGCAGTGCCTCGACCGCTGTGGCAACCGTGTGGGTTGCCCCGAACTCCAGAGCCCTCTGACGCTTGAAGTCCACCGGGTCCACCGCGACCACATACCGGGCGCCCGCGGCACGGGCTCCCTGGATTGCGTTGCTGCCGATACCGCCCACACCGAGCACCACCACCGCGTCGCCAGGACGGACTTTGGCGGTGTTGACCACGCTGCCGAAGCCGGTGGGAACACAGCAGCCCACCAGAGCGGCCCGATCCAGCCTGCTGCCGTGATCCACCTTCACCACCGACGCCATCGGGACCACGGTGTACTCCGCGAAGGTGCCAAGGACACACATCTGACCGACATCGTGCCCGCGGGAGTGGAAGCGGTAGGTTCCGTCCAGTTGCGGACCCTGTGCGATGGCGGCCCCAAGATCGCACAGGTTCGTCATCCCGCGCGCACAGTACGAGCAGCGGCCACACGTCGGCAGGAAGCTCAACACCACCGAATCGCCTTCCTCGACGCCGGTGACGTTCGGGCCTACGCCGGCAACGACACCGGCACCTTCGTGGCCACCGACGAAGGGAAACTGCACCGGGATATCCCCGGTGACCAAGTGGTAGTCCGAATGGCACAAACCACTGGCCGTCAGTTTGACCAGAACCTCACCGGACCGCGGCGGATCGAGTTCGACCTCTTCGACCTGCCATTTTTCCTGAAGACCCCACACAATCGCAGCTTTGGTTTTCATGGTGTGTCCATTTCGCCTCGATACGACCAACGGACGGGAACCTTGGGGGGCCACGTCGTGATCGATTAGCAGCCATGCTGTCGGTGCCAAGCAGCCTGCACATCTGCCAGAGGTGGTGTTTCTGCTATTCCGTCCGGGATACCCAGCCGGAACATACCCACTTAGTGGCAGCATTTTTGATCCCATCAGGCGATGTGCCGCCAAGTGCGCGGCCTTAGCGTCTTGTCCATCCGGCCCGCGAATCTTCGCCGGCTCAGACCATCGAGAGTTGAGGTACTACCCCATGACTACTGCGACGGAAGGTGTTAACACCAACCTGAATTCGCTGGAATTCTGGGCGCTGCCCCGTTCAGCACACCACGACGCGTTCCGGTGGCTGCGTGCGAACAAGCCGGTGAGCTGGAACGGCCCGCCTGACTCGCTGGACCCGAACCTGGACAACGCCAAGGGATTCTGGTCGGTGGTCAAACACGCTCACATTGCCGAGATCTCACGCAAACCCGAGGTGTTCAGCTCCGCTCAGGGCGTGTTCGTCGATGATTTTCCGCAGTTGGAGACGATGCTGTCGTTTATCGTGACGGACCCACCCCGTCACACTGAGATGCGCAATATCGTCAGCGTGGCCTTCACGCCTCGCAACATCGCCAAAATGTCCGACAAGATCGGTGGCATCGTCAAGGGAATCATCGACAACGTCGCCCCGTTGGGTGGCGGCGATCTTTGCCAGTTGATCACCAAGGAGGTCCCCGGCCGCGTTTTCGCCAGCATGCTGGGCATCACGGATGAAAACCAGATTCAGTACGTGATGGACGCGGCCGAGCAGTTCGCGTGCTGGAACGATCCCGAGTACGCCCACATCGGCTCCCCGTTGTTCGTGTTCGCCGATGCGTCACAGAAGCTGGCCACGCTCGCTCTCGAACTGGTCCCGGACCGCATCAAGAATCCCGGCGACGATCTGCTCACCTGGGTGGCCCAGGCCCAGTATGAGGGCCATAAGTTGTCCACCGAGGAGGTCGGGGTCTTCTTCTCGCTGTTGGCCGCTGGCGCGAATGACACCACCCGCCATGCCATGGCGCACGTCCTGACGCTGTTCCAGCAGCACCCGGACCAGCTCGCCTACCTGATGGAAGATTTCGAAGCCCGGGTCGACGACGCCGTCAACGAAGCGTTGCGGATGGAGCCACCACTGATGCATTTCCGCCGTACCGCGTTGCGCGACTACGAAATCGGCGGGGTGACCATAAAAGAGGGCGACAAGGTGGTGATGTGGTACGTCGCGAGCAACCGCGACGAGGACGTCTTCGACCGTCCCGACGTCTTCGACATCTCGCGCACGGCCAAGCACAACCCGCACCAGGCCTTCGGCGGTGGCGGACCGCACTACTGCCTCGGTCACATGCTGGGACGGGCAGTCCTCAAGGCGCAGATGCGCGAGATCTACAGCCGCATGAAGAATCTCGAGGTCGGTGAGCGCGAAGTCCTGCTCTCCAACTTCATGAATGGGGTCAAGCGGCTACCCGCGACCTGGACACCAGAGAAGCGCCCACCTGGCCAATAGTCCGCGATCGGCTATTCCTAAGCGCTGCTGCCTTCTTAGGCATGAGAACCCTGTAACTCACCTGAATTGGAAGACATGTCTGAACTGTTTCCCGACTACCGCTCGCGGTGGGAAACCGACGACCAGCGGCTGCTCCGCAAGCATGCGGCAGCGTTCTTCCGTAGAGAGGCCGCTCCTCATCAAGAACGCTGGGCCAAGCAGCATCAGGTTGACCGTGAGTTCTGGAACAAGGCAGGCGCCGCGGGACTGCTGTGTTTGGAGCTACCTGGGCACTACGGCGGTGGTGACGGCAATTTCGGACACGAGGCGGTAATTCAGTACGAGCTCAGTTTCTCCGGAGACTCGGCGTTTGGCTTCGGTGTGCATTCCACAGTTTCCGCGCACTACATCTACGCGTTCGGCGGTGAGGAGCAGAAGGCGCGCTGGCTGCCACGGGTGACGACAGGCGAGGCGGTGTTAGCCATCGCGATGACGGAGCCCGGTACCGGCTCGGATCTGCAGGCGGTCCGAACCAGCGCTGTTCGTGATGGAGGCGACTACGTGATCAATGGGTCGAAGACGTTCATCTCCAACGGATCCCACTGCGATCTGCTGATCGTCGTCGCGAAGACCGATCCGAACCAGGGCGCCAAAGGGATCTCGCTGTTCGTCGTGGAGACCGACGGGCAGAGTGGATTCGAACGCGGCCGGGTACTGCACAAAATCGGCCAGCATGGACAGGACACGCGCGAGCTCGCATTCACCGATATGCGGGTACCTGCGCGGAATCTCCTCGGTGGCGTGGCGGGGCAGGGTTTCTACCAACTGATGAAGCAACTCCCCCGGGAGCGGCTGAGCATCGCGATCGGCGGGGTCGCGATGGCCGAGGCCGCTGTGCTGGAAGCGGTCAAGTACGCCAAGGAGCGGCGGGCTTTTGGCAGGCCCATCCTTGACCACCAGAACACCAAATTCGTTCTGGCCGAATGCAAGGCGGATGTCCTGGCCGGTAAGGCCCTGGTCGATCACTGTATCGAGCGGTACCTGGAGGGCGCCCTCGACGCGGCGACCGCATCGATAGCCAAGGTGTGGGTGAGCGACATGCAGTGCAAGGTCATCGACAAATGCCTACAGATCTTCGGCGGGTACGGGTACATCATGGAATACCCCATCGCGCGGATGTACGCGGCCGCACGAGTGCAGAAGATCTACGGCGGCACCAGCGAGATCCTGAAGGAACTCATCGCCCGAGAGCTCTGACCATACTGAGGGAGTCACCGAATCCACCGGGATACTGGCGGCAAAGATTGTGCAGCTCAATCCATTCGACCACTCTTAACCGGCTGAAGGGCGGTAGCGATTTCCAGTCTTCGACCACGAGGCTATCCAGGCGATAGGGTCGGTATCATGGAGCAGCTACGCATCGACGCCAACGGCCTGACCTTCGCAGCGCTGGCCTGGGGCGAGCCGGACGGCACGCTGGCACTGCTGGTGCACGGCTACCCGGACACCGCCCACACCTGGCGCCACCTCGGGCCGGAGCTCGCCGAGAAGGGCTACCGCGCCGTCGCCCCGTTCACCCGCGGCTACGCGCCGACGGACCTCGCCCCCAACGACTCCTACCTGATTGCCGACCAAGCCGCCGACATCCTCGCGCTGCACACCGCCCTCGGCGGCGACGACAACTCCGTCCTGATCGGCCACGACTGGGGCGCGGTCGCGACGTGGGCGGTCACCGACCGCGAACCGGGCCGGTTCCGCAGCTATGTGTGCATGGCGGTCCCGCCGACCGCGGCGCTCCTCAAGCCCTTCACGAAGGTGAAGACCCTCCCCATCGGCCTGCGCCAATCGTGGATGAGCTGGTACTTCGTCTTCAATCAGCTGCCCGGTTCCGAGCGCAGCCTGGACCGTGTGATTCCCAAGCTCTGGCGCGACTGGTCGCCGGGCTACGACGCCCAGGAGGACATCGCGCACGTATTCCATGCCTTGCAGGACCCGGGCCGGCGGCGCGCTGCGCTGCGCTACTACCGCAACAATCTCCAGCACGGCCTGAAGGACACGTTCGCGATCGTCCCGAAAGCACCGGTCCTCTACCTCCACGGCGCAAAGGACGGGTGCATGCAGGCCGCGATCGCGGAGGCGTTCCCCGAAACCCTGCCGCCCGGCTCGCGCTACGAACGCGTCGAGGGCGTTGGCCATTTCATGCAGCTCGAGGACCCGCCGCGCGTCAACGCCCTGATCACGGAGTGGGTCGGCACGCCTCGTTGAGCGACTCGCCGTGCTCGTCGGCCAGCAACGGCCGCCGCGGCCAGCCTAGACCCTGACGGTCACGGGTTCTACGTTCCAGATGTCCTGGCAGTACTCGGCGATGGCGCGGTCCGACGAAAACTTGCCGCTGCGTGCGGTATTCAGGATCGACATCCGCGTCCAGGTCGTCGTGTCCAGCCAGGCGGCGCTCACCCGCGCCTGGCAGTCCAGGTAGGCGCGGTAGTCGGCCAGAACCAGAAACGGGTCGTGTTGGGTCAGCGACTCCACCAGCTGACGGAATACGGTGGTGTCACCACCGGAGAATCGCCCGTCGCGAATAAGTCCCAACACCACGCTCAACTCATCGTCACCTTCGATGTAGTCAGCCGGCCGGTAACCCTCGCGCTTGATGTGCTCGACTTCCTGCACCGTCAGCCCGAAGAGGAAGAAGTTCTGCGCGCCGACCTCGTCGCGGATTTCCACATTGGCGCCATCGAGCGTGCCGATGGTCAGTGCGCCGTTGATCATGAACTTCATGTTGCCGGTGCCGGAGGCCTCCTTGCCGGCTGTCGAGATCTGCTCGGAGAGATCGGCGGCAGGATAGATGAGGTGTGCGTTTTGCACATTGAAGTTGGGCACGAACGCCACCTTCATGTACCGGTTCACGTCCGGGTCGGCGTTCACCGTTTCGGCGACGGCGTTGATCAGCTTGATGATGCGCTTGGCCATGAAGTAGCCGGGTGCGGCTTTCCCGCCGAAGATGAAGGCCCGCGGCGGAATCTGTAGGTCGGGGTTCTGCTTCAGCCGGTGATACAGCGTGATGATATGCAGGACATTGAGATGCTGGCGCTTGTACTCGTGGATCCGCTTGACCTGAATGTCGAACAGCCAGTGCGGATTCAGTTCGACACCCGTCGTCGAGCGAACGTAGTCGGCAAGGCGCTCCTTGTTGGCGTGCTTGACCGCGCGCCACTGGTGACGGAACGCGGTGTCGTCGGCATAGGATTCGAGGTCGCGAAGCCTCTCCAGGTCCACCATCCACCCGTTCCCGATGGTGTCGTCAAGCAACTTTCGTAGCCCCGGGTTGGCGAGCGCCAAAAACCGGCGTGGGGTGACACCGTTGGTCTTGTTGCCGAACCGCTCCGGCCACAACTCGTAGAAGTCCTTGAGCACACTGGATGTGAGAAGCTCGGAGTGCAGCGCCGCGACGCCGTTGATCGCGTGGCTGCCCACCGAGGCCAGATGCGCCATGCGCACGTACTTTTGGCCTTCCTCACCGATCAGAGACATGCGCTTCACCCGCTCTACGTCCCCCGGGAAACGCGCGCGCACCTCATCCAGGAACCGGCGGTTGATCTCGTAGATGATTTCGAGGTGCCGGGGCAGGAACTCGGCGAACATCGGCAACGGCCAAGTTTCCAAAGCCTCCGGCAGTAGGGTGTGGTTGGTGTAGCCGAACGAAGCCACCGTGATCGCCCATGCCTCATCCCAGTCGAGATGCTTGTCGTCCAACAGGATTCGCATCAACTCGGCGACGGCGATCGACGGATGCGTGTCGTTGAGCTGTATCGCGCAATGCTCCGGGAGCGTCCGGGTGGGAAGGTGTGCGAGGTTCTCCAGGAGGTAGAAGATGTCCTGCAGCGAGCAGGAGACGAAGAAGTACTGCTGCAACAGGCGAAGCCGCTTGCCGACCTCGGGTTCGTCGTTTGGATAGAGCACCTTGGTGATGGTTTCGGAGGTGACCTCATCCTCGACGGCCTTCCAGTAGTCACCGGCGCTGAAGACGTCGAACTCGAACGACTCGACGGCAGTGGCACTCCACAATCGGAGCGTGTTGCACGTGTTCACGCCGTAGCCCTGAACCGGGGTGTTATACGGGAGCCCCTTGAACACCCGACGCGGCACCCAGCGCACGCGATGGCTGCCGGTGTCGTCGACGTAGTGTTCGGTGTGGCCGCCCCAGTTGACGAGATAGCCGAGATCGGGGGTGGGAATCTCCCACGGGTTGCCGTGGACCAACCAGTTGTCGGGCTTTTCGACCTGCCAACCATCGTGGATCTCCTGGTCGAAAATGCCGAATTCGTAACGGATGCCGTATCCGATCGCCGGACGCTGCAGGGTGGCCAGCGAGTCGAGATAGCAGGCCGCGAGCCTGCCCAGGCCGCCGTTGCCCAGGCCGGGCTCCTCTTCGGAGGCAAGGATCGTGTCGAGGTCCTGACCGAGCGTCGCGAGCGCCTCGCGCGCTGCCTCCTCGATGTGGAGATTCAGCAGGTTGTTCCCCAGCTGCGGGCCCATCAGGAATTCGGCCGACAGGTAACAAACCACTTTTCGATTGAGATCGAGAAAGGTCTGCGTGGAAGCGAACCACCGCTGCAGCAGGCGGTCACGCACGGCCAGTGCCAGCGCTCGATAGTAATGCGCCGGCGTCAAGACCGATGCCGGGCGACCGATGGAATAACGCAAGTGATCCAAAATGGCCTGTTGCAACGCATCGGCCTGCAGTCCGGTACGAACATCCACCACATCACCGGCCGCACCCAGCGTCATGTTTGGGTCTCCATCGTGTCCTTACTCCTGAGGTTATGGCGGGTATGGGTGAAGTGCAGCTGGCGAGTTCCAGGTCCACGTGACAGTGCAAGGGTGGCACATGCGTCCCTTTGCCTCGCAGGGGCGGGCCCGTGACATCAGCGCCGACGGTGGCGAACTCGAGGCGAACTCGAGGAGAAGCGTGGCTCCGTGGTCACAGGGGAGTGGCGGTGGCGCCGGCCCGCCCGCGATCAGCCTTGTCGAAGAATTGCTGGGATCGCTCCATCACGGAGGCGTTTCCGCCGCACAGCGCGTAGCCCCACATCGCTTCGACGCGCAACTGGTCATGCAGCGGGCGGCCGATGATCTCGAGCACCGTCTCCTTGGCCGACTCGATCGCGGACTGATCGCATCGCAGGATCCGCTGCACCAAGGCGTCGGTCTCCTCCATCAGCTTGTCGTGCGGGACCACTCGGGCAACCATGTTCGCGGTCAGCGCCCGCTCGGCTGAGATCGGCTCACCGGTGAGCAGCAGCTCCAGCGCCACGCCGACACCACAGACGTTGACCAGACGGGGGATCCCCCCGTCGGCCGGATGCATGCCGCGGCGTACTTCGAAGGTGCCGAACTGTGCACGCTCGGAGGCGATCCGGATGTCGCACGCCATCGCGAGCTCGACGCCGTGTCCGACGCACCAGCCGTTGATCGCGGCGACGATGGGCTTGGTGATGCGTGACAGCGGTCCCCGGGTGATCCCGCACAGACCGTCCTCGAGACGTTCGCGGCCGACCATCGGTCCAACGGTCTGCCATTCGGGCGCATGAGTTTTCAGGTCGGCACCGGCGGTAAACGCGTCGCCGGTGCCGGTGATGACCGCAACACGAAGCGCCGGGTCGTCACGGAAATCGCGCCACATCTCACACATCAGCTCGTGCGATTCGATGTCGATGGCGTTCTTGACCTCTGGGCGGTTGAGCGTGATGTAGGCGACCTCGCCGCGCTTCTCGTAGAGCACTTTGGCAGTCATGGTGGGCTCCTTTTTGATCAGTTCGCCGGGCTGGTGTCGAGAATGGCGGGTGGCGCAGACCGGTGGAATCCGTCGAAGGGGGTGTTGTGTTGCGCGGGCTGCAGTTGCCACCATCCCGGCTTGGCGTTCGGCGCTCCGCCGTCCACACGGATGCATGTCCCGGTGATGAAGCTGGCGGCCGGCGACAGCAGAAACACCACCGCGCCGGACACCTCGGCCTCGGTTCCGTAGCGCTGCAACGGGATTTCACGGGTGACCTGGTTGCGCAGGAAGTCGGTGTCCTTGGTGTCGTAGGTGTCCAGCCCGCTCGATGCGATGGAGCCAGGCGCGATGGTGTTCACCCGCACTCCCGATGCAGCCCATTCGGTCGCCGCGGACTCGCTCAGCGTCAGCATGCCGCCACGGGCGGCCGCCGAGTGCCCGAAATGCGGCCAGCCGTGCCAGATGTCGGCGATCATGTTCACTATCGCGCCGCCGTGCGACCGCATCCACTTGGTGTACACCTCGCGCATGACGATGAAGCCGCCGGTCAGGTTATTGCGCACCACCGCCTCAAAACCCTTGGTGCTGATGGTTTCCAGGGGTGCCCGGTATTGGCCGCCGGCATTGTTGAACAACCCGTCGATGCGTCCGTGTTCGGCAAGGATCGCATCGATGACGTCGCTCACGGCGGCTTCATCCCGGATGTCTGCGGCATGCACGGAGACCCTTCCGCCGTCGGAGCGGATCTCGTCTTGCACGGCGTGGAGTTTGTCTTGATTGCGGCCCACGATCGCCACGCCGGCGCCCAGCGCGGCGAGTTCGTGCGCGGTGCATCGTCCGATGCCGCTGCCGCCGCCGGTGATCACGACTGTGCGTCCGGCGAACAGGTCTGGCTTGAATACCGACTGATAGCCCATGGCTATTCTCCTAGAAGTTGTTGGCGCAGCGCCGCTTTCTGCACCTTTCCGCTCGCTGTTTGCGGCAGCGCGTCCAGCACATGAATCTCCTTGGGCACCTTGTATCCGGCGATGAGGCCGCGGCAGTGCGACACGAGCTCCGAGACGTCCGCCGGCCTATCGGGGTACGGGACGACAAAAGCCACCACCCGTTCTCCCCACTTTTGGTCGGGTGCACCGACCACGGCGACCGATTGCACCGACGGGTGCGCCGCCAGCGCGCGTTCGACTTCGGCCGAGTAGATGTTCTCGCCGCCGCTGACGATCATGTCCTTCAGGCGGTCGACGAGGAAGAGATTGCCGTCCTTGTCACGGATGCCGGCATCGCCGGTGTGGTACCAGCCGTCGACGATAGCCGCGGCGGTCGCATCGGGTTTGTTCCAGTAGCCGCTGAACATCCACGGCGAGCGAACCAGTACTTCACCCGTCGCGCCATCGGGTACATCGAATCCCTTCGGGTCGACGATCCGTAGCTCTACTCCGGGCATCGGTTGACCGCAGGATCGCAGCAGGTCCGGATTGTCCAGCCGGTGCTGTTCTGGGCGCAGCAGTGTGATGATGAAAGTCTCAGTGGTTCCATAGAACTGCACGAATTCGCAACCAAAAACCTCCAGCGCCTGCTGCAGGGTGTGCTGTCCGATCGGGGAGCCCGCATACAGGATTTTGCGCAACGACGAGAAGTCAGCCGGCTGTTCGGATTTGTGGTCCAACAGCATCTGCATCGCGGTGGGAACCAGGCACGTCACGGTGGGACGGTGTTCGGCAACGGCGAAGATGAAGGCTGCGGGGTCGAACGCGGGCAAGGTCGCCAAGGATGCCCCGTGGTAGAGCGCCGGTAGCGATACCAAGGTGCCGGCCAGATGGAAGTTCGGCATGACCGTCAGGGCGACGTCATCGGAGTTCCACTTCACAGACGGCTCCGTAGCTGCGGCGCGGAACCAATTCCGCAGGGCGCCATGCGTGATCGGCACACCTTTGGGCGCGGCGGTGGTGCCCGACGTATAGCCGAGCAGCGACGTGGCGCTGTCGGTCGGCGAAATGCCCGGGTCCGCGGAGCTGCCACGCGAAAACCACTGGTCCAGCTCGTCTTCGGGGATGATCTGCATGGTGATTTCCACGGCCTGGCGTACCCGTTCGGCAAGATCGGCGAATTCACGTCCTGCGAAGATCAGCGTCAGGTTCGCGTCTTGCGCGACCTCCACGAGTTCTGCGGCTGCGCTGCGCCAGTTGAGTGGTGCGAGCGCACGCCCCGCCTTGTTAACGCCCATCCAGATCTCGAAGAACGCGGCGGAGTTCTTGCCCAGGTAGCCGATGTGGGAGCCGGGCCGCACGCCCGCCGCCGCCAACGTATTGGCAATGCGGTTCGACCGGTCGTCCAGTTGCGCGTAGGTGACGACGCGACCGCGGTCGATCAACGCGGCCTTTTGTGGGGCGTTGCGCGCCCAGGCCCGAGCGATGTCGGGGACACATCGGATGTCTGGTACGACTGTCACCGCGCTCCTTGGACTAAGGTTATAATGGTCAGACCATAGTCCGAGGGAGATGACTGGTCAAGGGTCAGGAACGGTAGGACGCGACGGCTACGACTAGTTTTCGGGAAAATGTTGAGCTGCAGTACTTCCAGCGCGCCCGTGCGGAGGCAATTCCCTGAAAGGCGGGCTTGGTCAAGATGACAGGGCCGGCGCCGACGACCGAGGAACTTTCGTTTGACATTGAAGTCACCCAAGTGGTTTACGCGCTTCTTACACCGCTCACGGTGACCAGGTCGAGCGCGACGTCGCCGATCATGTCCTCCTGGCCACCGACCAGGCCGCGGCGGCCGACCTCGATGAGGATGTCTCGCACATCGAGATCGTGGCGTTGCGCGGCGAGTTCGGCGTGACGCAGGAAACTCGAGTAGACGCCGGCGTAACCGAGTGTCAGCGTTTCCCGGTCGACGCGGACCGGCCGGTCCTGTAGCGGGCGGACCAGATTCTCGGCGGCGTCTTGCAGGGCGAACAGGTCGCAGCCGTGTTGCCAACCGTAGATGTCGGCGACGGCGACGAACGCTTCGATGGGTGTGTTGCCCGCGCCGGCGCCATGCCCGCACAGCGACGCGTCGACCCGAAAGACGCCTTCTTCGACCGCAACAACCGAGTTGGCGACCGACAGCGACAGGTTCTCGTGCGCGTGGATACCGATCTGAATCCCGGGATCGAGCAGGTCGCGGTAGGCGCGCACCCGGTCGCGGACGTCGCGCATTGTCAGGCGTCCACCGGAGTCGGTGACGTACACACAGTGCGCCCCCGCGTCGGCCATCAGCTTCGCTTGGCGCGCAAGGACATCCGGTGCGGCCATGTGCGACATCATCAGGAAGCCGGAGACGTCCATGCCCAGGTCGCGCGCCTTGGCGATGTGCTGCTCGGCGATGTCGGCTTCGGTCGCGTGGGTGGCCACCCGCACCGAGGTGACACCGAGGTCGTGCGCGGCCACCAGGTCGTGGGCGGTGCCAATCCCGGGCAGCAGCAGTGTGGTCAGCCGCGCTCTGGTGATCTCCTCGGCCGCGGCAGCGATCCACTGCCCGTCGGTCGAGCTACCCGGACCGTAGGTGAGGCTGGAGCCGGCGAGGCCGTCACCGTGGGCCACTTCGATTGCCGCGACCCCGGCGGCGTCGAGGGCGGCGGCGATCCGGCGCAGTTGGTCAACCGGTAACCGGTGCCGGACGGCGTGCATGCCGTCGCGAAGGGTGACGTCCTGGATGTAGAGCTGCGTCATGGCACCCGTTCTTCTGTTCGCGCTTCTTTTCGCGCGGCGATGCTTTCACCGACCCGCAACGCGGCCGAGGTCATGATGTCGAGGTTTCCGGCGTAGGCAGGCAGGTAGTGCGCGGCGCCTTCGACTTCCAGGTACACCGACACCTGCCAATGCGGGCGTTCGTTTCCGGGGCCGGTCAGGTCCTGCGCCGGGTCGTCGGCGTCGACCCGGCGGAACTGCACGCGTTGTTTGAGCCGGTAGCCCGGCACGTAGGCGGCGACGGCGTCAACCATTGCGGTGATGCCTCTTTCGACGTCAGGGAGGTCCGCTTCGCCGATGAGGCAGTGCACGGTGTCGCGCATTATCAGCGGTGGATCGGCGGGATTGAGCACGATGATGGCCTTCGCCCGGTGGGCCCCGCCGACGACCTGCAATGCCTTGGCGGTCGTCTCGGTGAACTCATCGATGTTGGCGCGGGTGCCGGGACCCGCCGACTTCGACGCGATCGAGGCGACGATCTCGGCGTAGAGCACCGGCGTGGTGGCTGAGACCGCCGCGACGACGGGGATGGTGGCCTGGCCGCCGCAGGTCACCATGTTGACGTTGGGGCTGTCCAGATGTTCGCGCAGGTTCACCGCGGGCACCACGAACGGGCCGATGGCCGCCGGGGTGAGGTCGACGAGGCGCTTACCGTGTGGTGCGAGCAATCGCGCGTTGTCGAGATGCGCGGTGGCTGAGGTGGCGTCGAACACCACGCCGATGTCGTCGAAGCCCGGCATATCCAGCAGGCCCCGCACGCCGCCGGCAGTGATCGGCACGCCGAGACGCTGCGCCCGGCGCAGCCCGTCGGAGTCCGGGTCGATGCCGACCATCGCGCCCATCTCGAGGTGCTCCGAGAGCCGCAGCACCTTGATCATCAGATCCGTCCCGATATTGCCCGAGCCGATGACGGCGACCTTGGTGCGGGTCATGAGATCAGCTCCGCGAAAGAAACCTCGACCGACCCGATTCCGTCGATCTCAGCCACGTAGGTGCTGCCCGGCCGCACCGGCACCATGGGACCCAGCGCACCGGACAGCACGATGTCCCCGGCCCGCAGCGGCGCGCCGTTGTCCTGGGCGGTGCGGGCAAGCCACCGCAGCGCGTTCAGTGGGCTGCCCAGACAATCCGACCCCCGCCCGGTGGACACCACGACGCCGTCCTGGGTCATTTGCATTGTCCGCAAAACGAAGTCGAGGTCGGCTGCGGCAACGGCCGCCGACCCCAGCACGAACAGCGCCGACGAGCCGTTGTCGGCGATGGTGTCGACGATGCTGATCGACCAGTCGCGTACTCGTGAGTCGACGATCTCGATCGCAGGAACCGCGACTCCCGCGGCGGCTCTGATCCGCGACTCCGAGAGGTCGCCGTCGAGATCGTCGGCCAGGACGAACGCGATTTCGGCCTCGACCTTGGGCTGCAATAGCTTGCCGGTCGCGATGGTGGCGCCGGTCGCCACCTGCATGTCGGCGAACAGCACCCCGGAATCGGGTTGGTCGACGCCCAACTGCTGCTGCACCGCCGGTGACGTCAGACCGATCTTGTGGCCGACGATCCAGCGACCCCTTTTCAGCGAGTCCTCGGTGAGCAGGCGCTGCACGGCATATGCCGCCGCAATGTCGTCGTCACCCAGGATGTCACGCACCGGGTCACATTGTCGCGGTGCGGCGGCGGCGGCGATCAATCGGTCCGCGGCGTCAAGCAGAGCAGTTGTGGTGAGAGTCATTTGGCTCCTTCGAAGGTGGGCGTCAGCCCATGCTGCTGCCGCCATTGACGTAAATCGTCTGCCCGGTGATGAACCGGCTGTCCTCGCCGGCGAGAAAGGCCACAGCCGCCGCCACCTCCGCCGGGTCACCCGGGCGTCCGAGCGGTACGATCGCGGTTCCCTCTTCGACGATCCGTTCCAGACGCGTTGGCGCTTGGCCGGATTCGAGCAACTTCGCCAATTCGGGTGTGCGGACGTAGCACGGCGCCACCGTGTTCGCCGTGATACCGACTGCGGCAAACTCAAGTGCCAGCCCGGCAACCATGGCGTGCACACCACCTTTTGCGGCGTTGTACATCGCGTGATCCATCAGTCCGGTACGCACCGAGTCCGCGCCGATGTTGATGATGCGGCCATGGCCGCGAGATATCATGTGCGGCAACATCGCCCGCACGCAATAGATTGTCGTCCACAGGTTGTTGTCGACGGTGGAGCGCAGCGTCTCCTCGGTGTGCTCGAGCGTCGGCAGGATCACGCCGCCGCCGGCGTTGTTGACCAGAACATCGACATGGCCGAGCGTCTCGATAGCCGTGGCCACCAGGTCGTCGGCCGCACCTGGCTGGTGGAGTTCAGCGACGAAGCCGCCGGCGATGGCCGCGTGCTCATACACGCGTTCCAGGTCCTCCTTGGTGCGGGTCGCCGCGAAAACCGCGGCGCCATCCTGGATTAATCGCGCGGCGATAGCCAGGCCGATACCCGATGCGGCGCCGGTGACGAGCGCGGTCCGCCCGCCCAGTGCGCCGCTCACAGGATGATCGCCACGTCGCCGACGGAACGTAGGTCGGTCATATCCAGTTCCACCCTCTTGGCGGCGATCCGGAAACCGCGGTCACTTCGGCGCAGTCGGTAGCGGTACCGGCCGACGTAGCAATTCGACCGCCCTGCCCTGAATCGCCATACCGTGAACGACGCGGTCACCGAGATGTCGTCCCCTGAACCGTCTTCCACCCGCACGTTGAACACCTGGTGATTGGTGCGGGAATGTGGGTACTCGCGGTGGGCGCGTCGGCTGTTGAGCCGTTCGACTCTGTTCGCCAGCCGGGTGTAGTTGTCGTCGACGAGCAACAGGTCGTGTGCCGGGTCGCCGTCGACCGCGTCGTTGCAGGGCACCTCGTATTTGACGTCTTCATCGACCAGCAGCAGCCATTCGTCGAGTCGCCATGCGTCCAGCAGGGCCGCTTCCGCGTAAAGGAAGTCCTCGACCTGCTCCCTCGAGATCGCCTGCTGGTCCGGCACTGTCGTGGTCATTGGGCACCCGCCAGGTCCGCCGCGGCGCCCATCTGGTGTTGCCAGCGCCGCCAGAATGCACGCATCTGCTCCTCGTCGTTGGCCAGCGGCGAGCGACCCATGCCGCGGGAGATGTCGTTCCATTCCACCCCGCCGCTGACGAAGCCCTGCTGGCACGACTCCAGCGCCTCCAGGTCGTCGGGAGTCGCGAAGCCGCCCGGCCCCAGAAACGTCAGAAAGCTGTCCAGTCGCCGCTCGCGCAGGGAAGGCGCCTCGTTGGCGGGCGCCAGTTCCCAGGCGGTGACGTCGACCACGTCGGGCGCGGGCGGATAGAAGGTGCGCACCGTCACCGCCATGATGTCGTTGATGATCAGGTTCGGGTAGATCAACATGTTGCGGTTCACCTCGGCCATCGTGTGTGCCCGCTCCTCGCCGTGGCGGGCGACCAGATCTGCTCTTAGCCGGTCGATTTCGACGCGGGCGTCCTCCCCGAACAGCGGCTCCCACTTGGCGACCGGGCGGCCCCACGGTGAGCTGTACTCGATGACGGCGTGCCCGTTGCCCAGATCGATGGCCCGGCCGCTGACTCCCCCGCGCAGGTCGGTGCCGATCGACACCAGGTACTTGAAGTAGGTGTCGTGCGTGGACTCCGCGTGGTAGCCGTCGATGCTGTTCTCCACCAACAGCTTCCAGTTGGCGTTGAAGCTGTACTGGTTGGTGCCGCGGACAATTTCGGCTGACCCGCCGCAACCGTCGACCACGAGATCGATGTAGTCCTTGGCACCGGCGAGATACGTCTCGAGGTCGACGATGCCGGGGTCGAAGCTGGCGAACACGAATCCCCGGTAGGACTCCGCCCGCGCCACCCGCTGCAACCCCAACTCGTCGAAGTTCACGCCCCCGGTGTACGCGTCGCGGCCGGGCACGCCCTTCAGATTTCCTTCGGTGTCGAAGGTCCAGGCGTGGTAGAAGCACTGGAAGACTTTGGAATTGCCGGACTCCTGCCGGCAGACCAGGGCGCCGCGGTGGGTGCAGGTGTTGTGGAACACGTTGACGTTGCCGGTCTTCACCCCGCGGACCATGAACAGCGGCCGCCCGCCAACCGGGCGCCGGACGAAGTCACCAGGATTGGGGATTTCTGACTCGTGCCCCACATATAGCCACGATGTGGCGAAGATCCGTTCGATCTCGGCCTGGTGGACCCGGGGCGAGGTCATCGTTGTGCGGTGCACCCGGAACCGATGGGCCGCAACATCATCGTCGACCATCGGCAGCTGCGCGGCGACATCGGCTGCTTCTGCCCGCTGGCCGAGCCGGGCCTGGATTCCGGTGCTCATGACCGGGCCAGATAGTCGGAGACCAGCGCGGAGAACTCGTCGGCACGCTCGATCTGGGTCCAATGTCCGCAGGCGCTGAACACATGCAGATCGGCGTTGGGCAACAGACCCAGCATCGTGACCGAGACCTGCATCGGGACCACCTGGTCCTCTCGGCCGTGCACCAGTAGTGCCGGTGTGGCGATGGCACGCACCTCTTCCTCGGTGATCCCGAGTTCGGATCCGGAGTGCCGCGGATCGAAGAACATAGCGCGGTATGCCTCGTAGGCGCCGTCGGCAATGCTGGCCTCATACCGGATCGCGACCAGCTCGTCGGTGATCATCGCCGGATCGACGGCGAAGTAGTTGCGCAGTAGATCGCGCATCGCTTCATGCGACGGTTGGTAGGCACGCAGTGCGGCAAGACCGCCGGTGAGCGTCATTCCGACACCGGGCGCGCCCATCAGCACCATGCGGGAGATCCGGTCCGGCCGGTCGGTGGCCATCTGAAGCGCGATGCGACCGCCCAGCGAATTGCCGACAATCGCGGTCTTCTCGATGCCGTGCGCATCCAGGAACGCCCAGACATGGTCGGTCCAGTTGCGCAGCGAATAGACGACGTCATCGGGCCGCTCGGTGGCACCGAACCCGACGATGTCGGGAGCGAGCACCCGGAACCGCTGCGACAACGCGCCAATGTTGTGCTGCCAGTTGGCCGTTGCCGACACCCCGGGACCCGAACCGTGCAGCATGACGACGGGTTCGCCGGCACCCGCCTCGAGATAGCTGGTTTCGATGCCTCCGGCATCTATCGTGTGCGCCGATACTGTCGCCGTCGTCATCGGTGACTCCCTTCCTGGAACACGGCAAAACATTTGTTGGAGTTGAAGACATCCGTGGTGACGAGCTCCGACCACGCAAGCTCGAGGCCGAGTTCATCGGCGGCGCCGGTCAGGCAGAACCAATTCAGAATTTCGTGCTGTCCTGCATCGACGATTTCGGCGGTAGTGGTTTCGTTCCACTTGGCCCAGTCACCCGCGGCGAAAAGTTCGTAGAGCCGCAGATCCGCCTCAGTGTCCGGGGCGATGTGCCAGGTCTTGTCGGCGAGGAAAGCGTGTGACCAACTCGACGAGGCGACCAGAGCAACCCGAAGGTCGGTGCCGGCGAACGACTGCGCCACGGCTCGGCCCAGCGCGAAGCATCGCGCGGGGGACGGGCCGACCGGATCCAGTCTCTCCGTGGCGATCTCGGCGAACCGCGCCAGCCCGCCGCGCCGCGCGATCGCATGCTGGCCATAGCAGTTCACGGTGATCGGAATCATCCGGTAGGGGAACTCACGCCCGGCGTGCGGATAGTCCAGGAACAGCTGGGTGTTGGCGATGGCGTGCGGGAACGGCGAATTCACCCGTTTCTGATATGAGTACGCCACGTCGAAGCCGCGTTGGAGCAACTGGTCGGCGAGCCGCCGGGCGCCATCGGCGTCGCCGTGCAACGTCATAGTCGTGTCGTCGGGCAGGCCCCACGCGTTGGGGCTGCCCCGCTTGGTCATCACCTCGAACTGGTCCACCTCGACGTCGCCGTAGGCCAGCACGCAGAACGGCGGAATGACCTCTTCGCGGAAGTTCTCATACTGGTCGTCACCCCACACCACCAGCACGTCGGGTTGAAACTCGTCCAGCGCTTCGCGGCAGCGGGCAAGATTCTCCACCAACAGCTTTCGATGATGGGCGGCCGCAGCTACACCGCGGTCCGCGCCCCACTCGGCGCGCATCGACGCCGGCCAATTGGCCGGATCTTTCACCTCGGCTGGAATGTCTGGGTCGGCCAGCGTCCAGCGCAATAGGGAGGCCATGTGCTCATCCGTGCCGGCCAGCAGCGGATAGTGGGTCAGGCCCAGACCCAAGAATTGCGGCATAGTTTTCCTCCAGATTGGTGCGGCAGATCCCGCGACGCAGGTCCGCGGGCAGGTGGGCCACGATGTCGTCGATCGGCTCGGGCATCGCCGGGAAGGGATAGTCGGATCCGAACACCACATGACCGCGGCCGAAGACCTCGATGGCCTGTTGCAGCGCCAGGTGGTTGTAAGTCAAAGAGTCGCACCATAATTGGGATGCAAGCCGACTTGGCCGGCAGGGCAGGCCGGCGATCATGGCCCCCTTGTCGAGCCGGCCGATCAGGGCCGGTAGCGCGCCCCCGCCGTGCGCGAGGCAGATTCGCACCGCGGGCCGCCGCGACAGTGCGTCACCGGTGATCAGTGCGGCCGCGGCCATCGCCGTCTCCATGGGCATCCCGACGCCAAACCCCAGGCCGAGTCCGGTCAATCGGGACGACAGGTCCTGGTCGCTGGGATGAACGAACACCAGGGCGCCGAGTTCATGGGCGACCGCGAAGAACCGGTCGAGGCTCTCATCGGCCAGCTCGACGTCGCCGACCCGGGTGCCGATCTCGACGCCGAGGAAGCCCGGTTGGCGCATGAACCGGCGCATTTCGTCAACGGCCCGGTCGGGGTCCTGGAGGGCGACGGCGCCGAGCGCGGCGAAGCGAGTGGGGTGTTGTTGTAAGACGCGCCCCAAGAAGTCGTTCTGAGCCGCCGCGAGTTCGGCCGCGCCGGCCGCCGACGCCTGATAGCAGAACGTTACTGGAATCGGCGAAAGCACTTGCATCCCAACGCCGTGACGGTCCATGTCGGCGATCCGGGCCTGTGCGGACCAGCACCGGTTGTCGATCTGGCGATAGGGGGCCCCACCGAACATCAGCTGTGCTTCGGTGTCATTGATGCGCTCGATGCTGGGCCACCGGTCATGCGGATAGGCCTGGCTCAGATCCGGTAGGTGGTCGTCGATGGCATGGGTGTGGACATCGACGAGCCCGGTGTCAGGGAATCGATGAGCGTCGATGGTCGTGACTCCGTACCAGAGGGCTAGCGGTGAGTGTCACCACCCTATCTATTATGCATACATAATTCAAGACATATATGCATAATGCTGTGCGTCACAGGGCGCGACGGTAGAAGTACCTGCATGCACGCAGGGCTCAGGACACCGCGAAAGCCAGCGGTGAGTCCGCTATCAGCGACGTTTGGTCAAGGCCGCTGCGGGGTGACGGGTGTGCGGTCCGGGTCGTCGGCCCGGATCAGGTCCTGATCGTGCCGGTTGATGGCGTCCACGAACGACGCCTGATCATGCAGCGCGATGGCGGCCACAATGTCATCGTGGACGCCCAGGCTGCTGGCCAGCAGCGGTTCGTGGTGGGGGACGAACACCACGCCGGTCAGCACAGCCTTGATGCTGGTCACGATGAGCTGGTGCATCCCCTCCAGGACGGGGATATGGGCAGCGGCGGCGACCACGCGGTGAAACGCCAGTACGGCGTCGAAGAACTGCGCGGCATCGGCGCTGGCCCGCATGGTGGCCATCGCCGAACGCATCGCGGCGATATCGTCGCTGGTCGCCCGCTCGAACGCCGCCTTGGTGAGGCCGAACTCGAGATACAGCCGGGCTTCGAACAGGTCCAAGGGGTGCGGGGTGGACGACTGAAACCACAGATCCAGCGCCCCGACCCGGACCTGTGGTGGCGCGCTGGCGACCGTGATCCCGCCGCCCGGTCCTGGCCGGACCGTCACCAGGTCGCGATCACGCAGGATGCGCAGCGTCTCGTTCATCACCGTCGGGCTGATGCCGAACCGGTCCATGATCTCCGAGCGTCGCCCAAGGTGGGCGCCGACGGGAAGGCGGGCACTGAGGATCTCGTGTTCGAGATCGGCTGCGACGCGTTCGGCTCGAGAGGACCGCAGCGCAGGCTCGCGACGTTGCACGCAGCCTCCTTTAAAATCGCCGCCGCCCTGAAATGGCGCGGCCACTGCAAGTTTCCCAGATGAACCCCCAGATGAACCATTGTGAGGGAGTCCGGACCGATGGATCGAACAACCGGCCGAGAAGCCTACCGCGCTGCCCGCGAAATCGTGGTGCGACACCGCGACGACTACGACGCTGCGATAGCGGCCTTCCACTGGCCGGACGTCGGAGCCCAATTCGATTGGGCGCTCGACTGGTTCGACCCAGTAGACCATCTCCGGCAAGATCCGGCGCGTAGACCTACGCGCACGTGAAAACAACTACACACCAAGCGATTCAGTGCATGAATATCGCGACGGGTAATGCAGCCTTGTTGAGTCGCCGTCCGCCGCATGGCCTCGCATGTGGTCAGCAAACCCACACGCGGTTACTGGAAATGACTCCGACGAGGGACTCCTTATCCCTCTTGGTGGAGCAGTCACCGTGCCGATCGCCTAGATACTTCGACCTGAAAAAGGGTTGATGGCGACGGCTTCGTCGGTGGCAGTGACGGCGGGTGCTCGGTGCTGGCGGGAGTTTGTTGTCATGA
>RXJD01000032.1 GCA_003987775.1 Mycobacterium sp. | reverse complement strand
CCACTTCGCCTACGCCGACAACCACCCACCACCACACCCCAACGACGACCCGCCACCCTTCTGAGGACCGGTCAACACCTCACCCAGAGGCGACGGGCCGTATCAGTCCTGCCCGCAAGACGATGCGGGCGGCCTGAGTCCACAAACCGGTCACGGCTGTCGCCCTCCGTCTGGGAGGGCCCCGATGCACCGCCGCCGGAGGCGCTTCAGCGGCCATGGTGCGGGTTCCCCTTCATGTGCGAGGGGTGATCACGCGGCGCGTAGCCCTCGCGCCTCACATGGCCTGCCAGGTCCATCCCGAGATCTGCGGGTCGTCCTCGCCGTGCTCACGCGTGTAGCTGCGCGCGGACAGCCGCGCGTCCGCCATCCGCTGGCGCAAGCCGGCAGCGCGGCTGGCCAATCCGTCGACGCGATCGATCACGTCCATCACCAGGTGGAAGCGGTCCAGGTCGTTGAGCATCACCATGTCGAAAGGCGTTGTGGTGGTTCCGCGTTCCTTGAAGCCGCGCACGTGCATGTGGTGGTGCCCGGCGCGACGGTAGGTCAGGCGGTGGATCAACCAGGGATAGCCGTGATAGGCGAAGATCACCGGCTTGTCCCGGGTGAACAATGCGTCATATTCGTTGTCGGGCAACCCATGTGGGTGTTCTGAATCCGGCTGCAGCCGCATCAGGTCGACCACGTTGACCACCCGCACGGCCAGGTCCGGCAATTCACGCCTCAGAATATCCGCCGCCGCAAGGATTTCCAGTGTCGGAATGTCGCCGGCGCAGCCCAGCACCACGTCCGGCTCGGCGGTCGCGGTGCTGGCCCACGGCCAGATCCCCAGCCCCCGGGTGCAATGCAGCACCGCATCCTCCATCGACAGGTAGGACAGCGCCGGCTGCTTGCCCGCGACGATGACGTTGATGTAGTTGCGACTCCGCAGGCAGTGATCGGCCACCGACAGCAAGGTGTTGCCGTCCGGCGGCAGGTACACGCGGGTCAGCTCGGCGCGCTTGTTGGCGACCAGGTCGATGAAACCGGGGTCCTGGTGCGACGCGCCGTTGTGGTCCTGGCGCCACACATGGGAACTGAGCAGGTAGTTCAGCGACGCGATCGGCCGTCGCCACGGCAGATCCAACGTGGTAGCCAACCACTTCGCATGTTGATTGAGCATCGAGTCGACGATGTGCACGAACGCCTCGTAGCAATTGAACAGCCCGTGCCTGCCGGTCAGCAGATAGCCCTCCAGCCAGCCCTGGCACAGATGCTCCGACAGCACCTCCATCACCCGGCCGTCGGGAGCGAGGTGATCGTCCTGGGGCTCGGTCTCAGAGACCCACACCCGGTTGGTGGCGCCGAATACCGCGTCCAAGCGGTTGGACGCGGTCTCGTCGGGCCCCATCAGCCGGAATCGATCGGGGTTGCGGGTGATCACATCCCGCAGGAACGTGCCCAGCACTCGGGTGGCCTCGTGCGTCGCCGCCGCAGGGTGCTCGACAGGCACGGCGTAGTCGCGAAAGTCGGGCAGGTCAAGGTCGTGCAGCAACACGCCGCCGTTGGCGTGCGGATTGGCACTCATACGTCGATCGCCCTGCGGTGCAACGGCTTTCAGCTCAGATCGCAATCGTCCGTCGGTGTCGAACAACTCTTCGGGGCGGTAGCTGCGCAGCCATTCTTCCAGCTGAGCCCGATGCTCGGGATTCTCGTGCGTGGCGGCCAGCGGGACCTGGTGGGAACGCCAGGTGCCCTCCACCTGGTGGCCGTCGACCACCTTGGGACCGGTCCAGCCCTTGGGCGTACGCAGCACGATCATCGGCCACACCGGACGCTCGGTCGCGGAGCCGGAGCGCGCGGAACGCTGAATCGCCGCAATATCGTCGAAGGCGTCGTCGAGCGCGGCGGCCAACTGCCGGTGCACACTCTTCGGGTCGTCCCCGGACACTGTGATCGGCCTGTAGCCGTAACCGCGCATCAATGATTCGAGCTCGGCCTCCGGGATGCGCGCCAGCACAGTGGGATTGGCGATCTTGTATCCGTTGAGGTGCAGGATCGGCAGCACCGCGCCGTCGACGGCCGGGTTGAGGAACTTGTTGGAGTGCCAGCTGGCGGCCAGCGGCCCCGTCTCCGCCTCGCCGTCGCCCACCACGCAAGCGACCACCAGATCTGGATTGTCGAACGCCGCGCCGTACGCGTGCACCAGGGCGTATCCGAGTTCACCCCCCTCGTGGATCGACCCCGGAGTCTGCGCAGCCACGTGGCTGGGGATGCCGCCGGGGAAAGAGAACTGCCGGAACAGCTTGCGCAGCCCGTCCGTGTCTTCTTCGATGCCGGTGTACACCTCGCTGTAGGTGCCTTCGAGATAGGCGTTGGCCACCAGTCCGGGCCCACCGTGGCCCGGTCCGGTGATGTAGATGACGTTCGCGTCGCGGTTGCGGATGATCCGGTTCAGGTGGGCATAGACGAGGTTGAGCCCGGGCGTGGTGCCCCAGTGTCCGAGCAGCCGGGGTTTGACGTGCTCGGCGGCCAGCGGTTCGGCAAGCAGGGGGTTGTCCAGCAGATAGATCTGGCCGACCGAGAGGTAGTTCGCGGCCCGCCAGTAGGCGTGGATCAGTTCCAGTTCTTCATCGGGCAGGGTCGCGGGCATGGTCTCTGGACTCATGGAGCTCATCTACCCGATTGTCGAGTCCTCAAATGAACTCCGTCTTACGAGTTCACTCCTCGCCGCGCGCACGTGCCTCATAGGCCCGGCGCTTTTCGACGTCGATCTGGTCGGTGAAGACGTGGTCACCGCCGATCAGACGGTTCAACGCCTCGGCGGCACGGCGCGGCCAGAATTTCTGCGACGTGACCATGGCCCCGGCGATCTTGGTGATCCGCACCCGCGGCTTGGGCTGCGCAATCAGCCCGACGACGGCGGCGGCGATCTCGGCCGGCTCGGCGTTGCGGAAGCCTTTCATCCCGGAGGTACCCGCAACGAGTTCGGTGTTGACGAATGTGGGCAGCACGGAGGAGAAATGCACGCCCGCCGAGCGGTACTCCAGCCTGGCGGAATCGGTGAAGCCGAGCACCGCGTGCTTGCTCGCGACATAGGTGGCCAGCCCCACGATGTGCATCTCGCCGGCGAGTGAGGCGATGTTGATGACATGGCCCTGCCCGCGCGGGACCATCCGCTGGGCGGCCAGCTTGCTGCCCAGGATCACGCCGTAGACGTTGATGTCGAGGATGCGGCGGGTGACGGCGTCGGGCTCGTCGATAATCCGGCCCACCGGCATGATGCCGGCATTGTTGACCAGCACGTCGATCGGCCCCAGCTGACGTTCAACCTGATCCAGGAAATCTGCGAACGAATTCGCGTCTGTCACATCGAGTTTGCCGTACACCTCGAGGCCGAGGTCAGCACCGGATTCCTTGACCGTCGCTTCGTCGATGTCGCCGATTGCCACTTTGGCACCCAGCTTGTGCAGCGCCGTCGCCGTCGCCAGCCCGATGCCCCGCGCTCCGCCGGTGACCACCACCACTTTGTCGCGCACCTTCAACCCGACCGATCCCGAATCTGTCATGCCAGACACGTTAGGCCGCCGGATACTGCAACGGTGACCGAGGTACGCGACGCCGTCCCCACCGATGCCCCCGAGGTGGCCGGGGTGCACGTGCGATCCTGGCGGTCGGCATACCGGGGCCTGATCGACCAGGACTATCTGGACGGCCTGACACCCGAAGCATGGACGTCGCGGTACGACTTCGGGCGGGTGGGCCTGCGAATACCGTCCACGCTGGTGGCCGTGCGCGAGGACACCATATGCGGCTTTGCCAGTGTCGGCCTGTGCCGGGACGACGAACTTGCGGATCTCGGTGAACTGATGGCGCTCTACGTCGATCCGGCCCACCTCCACACCGGCATCGGCCGTTTGCTCATCGACGCTGCCCGGGACCGGTTGACGGCCCGCGGGTTTACCGCCGCGGCCCTGTGGGTGCTGCGCGGCAACGACCGGGCACGCCGGTTCTACGAACGCGACGGCTGGCAACCCGACGGGACAGAGCGCAGCAGGGTGTACGGCGGACAGCCGGCGGAGGAGGTGCGGTATCGCCGCACACTGGGTTGGCTACGGTGATGCCATGCCCAAGCTCCTCGACGCGGTCCGTGTCGTGGACTTGTCGGCCGGTGATGCCGACACGGTCACCCGCCTGCTGGCCGATCTAGGGGCAGACGTACTCAAGGTGGAGCCGCCAGGCGGCAGCCCGGCGCGCACAACGCTGCCGACCCTGGCCGGGGCGAGCATCCCCTTCGCCGTGCACAACGCGAACAAACGCAGCACCGTTCTGGACCCCGACGACGACGGCGATCGCCGGCGACTACACGACCTGGCCGCCACGGCGGACATCCTCGTCGACACCGGCCTGGCCGCCGGCTACGGGACATCCGGCGCCGATCTGGCCGACAGGTATCCACAGCTGGTGGTGCTGGCGATCAGCGATTTCGGCGCGACGGGACCGCGTTCGTCCTGGCGGGCCACCGACGCGGTGCTCTACGCCATGTCAGGGTCGCTGTCCCGCACCGGCCCCACCGTCGGTACGCCCGTGCTGCCACCGACCGGTATCGCCTCGGCGACCGCGGCGGCACAGGCCGCCTGGGCCGCACTTGCCGCCTACTACAATCGATTGCGTTGTGGGACAGGTGATTTCATCGACTTCTCGCGCTTCGACGCGGTGGTCATGGCGCTGGACCCGGCGTTCGGAGCGCACGGACAGGCCGCCGCCGGCGTGCGCAGCGGCAGCCGGTGGCGCGGCCGCCCGAAGAACCAGGACGCCTATCCGATCTATCCGTGCCAGGACGGTTACGTCCGGCTCTGCGTGATGGCGCCGCGCCAATGGCGCGGGCTGCGACGTTGGCTGGGGGAGCCGGAGGACTTCCAGGATCCCAAGTACGAAGCCATCGGCGCGCGGTTCGCGGCGTGGCCGCAGATCAGTCTGCTGGTGGAGGCGTTGTTCGCCGGCAAGACGATGAAGGAGTTGGTGTCCGCCGGGCAGGCGCACGGGGTGCCCATCGCCGCGGTGCTCACCCCCGCGCGGATCCTGGCGTCCGAACACTTCCAGCAGGTGGGGGCCATCACCGATGCCGAACTCGTGCCCGGCGTCCACGCCCGGGTGCCGACCGGCTACTTCGTGGTCGACGGCGAGCACTGCGGATTTCGGACACCGGCGCCAGCGGTCGGGCACGACCAGCCGCAGTGGCCGGCAGATCCCGCACCGGTGCCGCCACCGTCCGGCTCCACCGGCGGCTATCCGCTCGCGGGTCTGCGGATCCTCGATCTCGGCATCATCGTCGCCGGCGGAGAACTGGGCCGGTTGTTCGGCGACCTCGGCGCCGACGTCATCAAGGTGGAGTCGGCGCAGTATCCGGACGGTCTGCGCCAGGCACGGGCCGGCGACGCGATGAGCGAATCATTCGCCTGGACCCACCGCAATCACCGCGCCCTGGGCATCGATCTGCGCAGTGAGAAAGGCAGAGAGATCTTCGCGCGCCTGGTCAACGAGGCCGACGCGGTGTTCGCCAACTTCAAACCGGGAACCCTTGCCTCCCTTGGCTTTGACTACGACACACTGTCCAAGCTCAATCCGCGGATCGTGCTTGCCGGCAGCAGCGCGTTCGGCAACACCGGCCCATGGAGCACCCGGCTGGGCTACGGCCCACTGGTGCGCGCGACGACGGGCGCCACCCGGGTGTGGACCTCCGATGACGCCCGGTCCGAGGGTGCCCGGCACTCGTTCTACGACGCGACGACGATCTTCCCCGACCATGTGGTGGGCCGAATCGCCGCTGTCCTGGCTCTGGCCGCGCTCATCCGCCGCGACCGCGACGGCGAAGGTGCCCACGTCCATATTTCCCAGGCCGAGGTCGTGGTGAACCAACTCGACACCTTGTTCGTCACCGAAGGCGCGCTGGCCGCGGGCCTACCCGACATCCGCACCGACACCAGCGTGCACGCCGTCTGCCCGTGCTCCGGTGACGACGAATGGTGCGTCGTCTCAATCGGCACGGACCACGAATGGGATTGTCTAACATCGCTTTTGGGTGAGGCGGCCGACGACCACGCCGGGTTGGTCGCCGCGCTAAAGCGGTGGACCAGCACCCGCACACCCCTGCAGGCGGCCCAGTCACTCCAGGAAGCGGGGATGGCCGCCGGGCCGATGAACCGGCCACCCGACATCCTCGAGGATCCGCAGCTGCTGCAGCGAAACCTGTTCAGCGACATGACACATCCGCTCATCGCACGGGTGCTGCCTGCCGAAACCGGCCCGGCTCCGTTTCGCCATATCCCGCCCGCACCGCAACGTCCCGCGCCACAGCCGGGCCAGGACACCCGGGCGATCTGCGAACAGCTGCTCGGCATGAGTTCCGATGATGTCGAAGCCTTGATCGGCGAAGGCGTACTGTTCGCACCGGAGGCAACGGAGCCGTCGGAGCCACAGGAGGCACGCCCGTGACATCTTCGCTCGCGCAGTTTTTTGTGGATGGCCGGTTCCAGACCGCCGACAACACCGAAACCGTGGTGGAAGCCGCGACCGGCGAACCGCTCGGCGACGGCGCCGTCGTCAGCGAATCCGACATCGACGCCGCCGTCGCCGCCGCGCGCCGGGCGCTACCGCATTGGCGAACCAGCTCACCCGAGTTTCGCGCCGGCCTGCTCAACGCGATGGCCGATGCGCTCAAGGCACGGGCCAAGGCAACCAGTGAACTGGTGACGCGCGAGAACGGCATGCCCATCCGGCTGTCGCGCGGCGCCAACGGTGCATTCCCGGGGCTGCTGCTGCGGTACTACGCGCAGCTGGTCACCGAGGTTCCCGTCGAAGAAGTGCGGCCGAGCATGACCGGACACACGATCGTGCGGCGGGAGGCCGTCGGGGTGGTGGGCGCGATCGTGCCGTGGAACTACCCGCAGGCCCTGGCCGCGATGAAGGTGGCGCCCGCGCTCGCCGCGGGCTGCACCGTGGTGCTCAAAGCCTCACCCGAAACCGCCTTGGACGCATTGGTATTCGCGGAAGCCGCGGTGGAGGCCGGACTGCCGCCCGGCGTGCTCAATGTCGTGTCGGGCGGTCCGGCCGTCGGCGCGGCGCTGGTGTCACACCCCGGTGTCGACAAGGTCGCGTTCACCGGTTCGACGGCCACCGGTCGCTTGGTCGCCGAGACCTGCGGGCGCCTGATGCGGCCGGTGACCCTCGAACTGGGCGGCAAGTCTGCGGCGATCATCCTCGACGACGCCGACCTGGACGCCACGATGCGCGGACTTCGCAACGCCTCCTTCGTCAACAACGGCCAGACCTGCCACCTCAGCTCACGCATCCTGGCCCCGAAATCGCGCTACGACGAGATCGTCGACGCCGTCGCAGCACTGGCCGCGAGCATGGCGGTAGGCGACCCGCTGGATCCGGGCACCGAAATCGGTCCCATGGTCAGCTCGCGGCAACGAGAACGGGTGCTGGGTTATATCGACGTCGGCAAGAACAGCGGCGCCAGGTTGATTGCCGGCGGGTCGATTCCCAAGGATCAACCGCGCGGCTGGTTCGTGGAACCGACGGTGTTCGCCGACGTCGACAACTCCGACCGACTGGCCCGCGAGGAGATCTTCGGCCCGGTGCTCACCATCAGCGCCTACGACAGCGACGACGAGGCGATCGCACTGGCCAACGACACCGAATTCGGCCTCGCCGGCACTGTCTGGTCCACCGACGTCGACCGTGCTACCGCCGTGGCGCGGGCCGTGCACACCGGCACCATCGGCGTCAACGACTACGCCCTGGACGTGCGCGCCCCCTTCGGCGGAGTCAAGGCCAGCGGGATGGGCCGCGAGCTGGGCCCTGAAGGGTTGGAGGCCTACCGCACGCTGAAGTCGATCTACCGGACCGGCCCGGCCTGATCTCTCCCGCCTGACCGCGACCGCCAAACGTGAAGCTGCCTTCACGCTCGGGCGGCGGTGCGGGCCCAACCCCGCCGCGATAGGTTCGAGCCATGCCCGTGGACCCCAGGACTCCGGTGCTGATCGGCTACGGCCAGGTCAACCACCGCGACGAACCAGACCCCGACCAACCGTCCATCGAACCGGTCGATTTGATGGTCACCGCGACCAGGCAGGCCGCGGACGCCCGGGTGATCGAGGCGGTCGATTCCATCCGAGCGGTGCATATGCTGTCGGCGCACTACCGCAATCCCGGCCAGCTGCTCGGTGAGCGCCTGGGCCTGACGAAGTTCACCGCGAGCTACAGCAGCGTCGGCGGCAACACTCCTCAGTCGCTGGTCAACCGGGCCTGCCTGGACATCCAGCGGGGCCACGCCGGCGTCGTGCTGATTTCGGCCGCCGAAACGTGGCGCACCCGCAACGCGCTGAAGAAGCAGGGCCGCCGCCTGGTGTGGACCGAACAGGACAACTCCGTGCCGATGCCCGAGGTCGCCGGCGACGACGTGCCGATGGCCGGTCACGCCGAGATCAAGATCAAGCTGGACCGGCCCTCCTTCGTGTACCCGCTGTTCGAACAGTCGCTGCGGATCGCCAACGGGGAATCGGTGGCTGAACACAGCACGCGGGTCAGCGAATTGTGGGCGCGGTTCAGCGCTGTCGCCGCCGACAATCCGCACGCGTGGATTCGCCGGCCCCATACCGCCGAGGAAATCCGACAACCCGGCCCGCAGAACCGGATGATCAGCTGGCCGTACACCAAGCTGATGAACTCCAACAACATGGTCGACCAGGGCGCCGCGCTGATCCTGACCTCGGTGGAGCAGGCGAGGAAGTTGCAGGTACCCCCGGAACGCTGGGTGTACCCCCAGGCGGGCACCGACGCCCACGACACCTCGGCGATCGCCGAGCGCGGCGAACTGCACCGCTCACCGGCGATCCGGATCGGCGGACGCAGGGCTCTCGAACTGGCCGGGCTGGGCATCGACGACGTCGACTACGTCGACCTGTACTCATGCTTTCCGTCGGCCGTCCAGGTCGCGGCCGCCGAATTGGGCCTGGCCACCGATGACCCGGCCCGTCCGCTCACCGTCACCGGCGGCCTGACCTTCGCCGGCGGGCCGTGGAGCAACTACGTCACGCACTCCATTGCCACCATGGCCGAATTGCTCACCGCCAACCCGGGTCGGCGTGGCCTGATCACCGCCAACGGCGGTTACCTGACCAAGCACAGCTTCGGCGTCTACAGCACCGAGCCCGGCAGCAGCGAGTTCCGCTGGGAAGACGTTCAAGCGGAAGTCGATTCCGAGCCCACCACCGTCGGCCTGGTGGACTGGGAGGGCACCGGCACCGTCGAGTCGTGGACCACGCCGTTCGACCGCGACGGACAGCCGGAGAAGGCGTTCCTGGCCGTCCGCACCCCCGATGACGCGCGTGTGCTGGCCGTGATCACCGATCCCGCCGCCGCGGCGGACACGGTGCGCGATGACATCGCCGGCGCCAAGGTCGTCGTCGCGGCCGACGGCACCGCAAAACTGCACTGACCGGCCGGGTCACGGTACAGACTCAAACATGCGCAAGATGGCCCTGCGTGCCTATTGTCGTTGGCATACCCCCGGGAGGTGACGCCACGTGCACGTGTTGCTGACCGACGCCGCCGGCACCGTCGGGCGGCTGGCCGCACGCCAGCTGATCGCGGCCGGGCACACGGTCAGCGGTATCGGCCCCTACCCGCACGACCACCTCGATCCCGCCGTCGACTTCGTCTGCGCCCCGCTGGACGACCCGGTATTGCTGCAGCTGGCCGCCGACGCCGACGCGGTAATCCACCTGGCTCCGGTCGACACCAGCGCCCCGGGCGGCGCCGGCCTCACCGGCGTTGCGCATGTCGCGAACGCGGCCGCGCGGGCGGGGGCCAGGCTGCTGTTCGTATCCCAGGCTGCCGGCCGAGCCGAGCTGTACCGGCCGGCCGAGACGCTGGTATCCACCGGGTGGGCCCCGAGTCTGGTCATCCGCATCGCGCCGCCGCTCGGCCGCCAGCTCGACTGGATGACCTGCCGCACGGTGGCCACGCTGATGCGCGCCAAGGTGTCCGCGCGCCCCATCAGGGTGTTGCACATCGAGGACCTGGCCCGGTTCCTGGTCCACGCGCTGACCACCGACCGTTCCGGCGCCGTCGATCTGGCCACCCCGGACACCACCAACCTGATCACCGCCTGGCGGGTGCTGCGGTCTGTCGACCCGAGACTGCGCCTGCACGGCGTGCGCGGCTGGGAGAACCTGGTCCCGGAGTTGGATATTGCTGCGGCGCAAGAAGAGTGGAATTTCCACTACGGTTGGCTGGCGCTGGACGCGGTGGTGGACACCGGCCGCGGGCTGGCCGGTCGCAAGCTTGACCCCGGCGGCGCGATCACCGCGCCGGGCCAGTTTCCGCTGCCGGTGGAAACGCTTCCCCGCCCGGTCGACGAATCACTGCGCAGCATGGCCCCCGAGGGGCTGGAGGGGGAGTTCGACGACCGCGTCGACCCGCGTTTCCCGGTATTCAGCACGGCCAGCCTCACGGACTCGCTGCCCGGGCCGCTGACCCCCATCACCCTGGACGTGCAGTGCAGCGGCCTGCGCGCTGCCGGACAGGCGATGGGACGGGTGCTGGCGCTGGGCGAGGTGGTCGCGCAGGAATGGGCGGAGCGGGCCATCGCGGTCTTCGGCCACCGGCCCTACGTCGGGGTGTCGGCCAACATCGTCGCGGCCGCCCAGTTGCCCGGTTGGGACGAGCATGCCGTGGCCCGGCGCACCCTCGGTGCCGAACCGCAGGCCGACGAGTTGCTGCCGTTCGGCCGACCGGAACTCAGCAATGGCCCGCGCGGATCGGTCGCCAAGGCCGTCGTGACCGCGCGGTCGCTGGCCCTGCTGCGTCACCTGCGCGCCGACACGCAGGCATACGTCGCCGCCGCGACCGGGGAGCATCTCGATCCCAAGGCGCTGTCCGCGCTGCCTGACGCCGCCCTGGAAGTCCGCATCCGGCTCCTGCGCGACCGTATACACCAGGGCTGGACGCTGACCGGCCTGTGGGTGATCGACTCCGGCATCACCGCGGCGGCCCTGGAGCGCTCCCGGGCGGGAGCGGGCATCTCCGGTGTCGGCGTGATCATGGAAAGCGAGCGCATCGCGGCTGAAATCAAGGCGCTGGCGGCGCTGCTGCGTGCCGACCCGCCGTTGTGCGCCCTGGCTGCCGAAGGCAACGTCGGCAGCATCCGCGCGTTGTCCCCGGCAGCCGCCTCCGCGCTCGACGCCGCCGTCGCCTCCCTCGGACACCGTGGGCGCGGTGAAGCCGAGCTGGCCAATCCGGCATTCGGGGACGACCCCGGACTGCTGCTGGAGCTGGCCGCCGAAGCCGCCGCGCAACCCGAACCTCCGACGGCTCCCGCTTCGCTGGCGCAGCGATTGGCCGACAGCGCCCGCAATTCCCGCGAACAGGCTCACGACACCACCATCCGGTTCACCCACGAATTGCGAATGACGTTGCGGGAGTTGGGCGCTCGCCGGGTGAAGGCGGATCTGATCGACACCGTGGACGACATGTACTACCTGGTCTGCGATGAGCACGTCGCCATGCCGGTGGACGCCCGGCTCAGGATCAAGCGCCGGCGCGCCGAGCGGGAGCGCCTGCAGGCCCAGCACCCGCCCGACATCATCGATCACACCTGGAATCCCTGAACGTCAGCGCAGCGGCGCACCCGCATCGGCCAGACGGCCGGCGTCGACCGGCGCCCGCGACCGAATCAGCTCCTTGATGTCGTCGAGCACGTCCCAGACGTTCACATTCATGCCGGCCACCACCCGGTCATCGTCGTCGAGCCAGAACGCGACGAATTCGCGGCCCGCGACGTCGCCGCGGAACACCACCTTGTCGGAGCCGGACGCGTAGCCGGCATATTCCATGCCGAGGTCATACTGATCGGTGAAGAAGTAGGGAAGTTCGCCGTATTCGCCTGGCTTGCCGAGCATTCCGGCTACCGCGACCGCGGGCTGCTTGAGCGCATTGGCCCAGTGCTCGGTGCGGATGCGGACGCCGAAGAGTGGATGCTGGGCGGCGGCGATGTCGCCGACGGCGAAGACATCGGGGTCGCTGGTGCGCAGCGACGCATCGACTCCCACCCCGCCGTCGGCCATCTCGAGACCGGACTGCTCTGCGAGCTCGACGTTGGGGGTGGCGCCCGCCGCGACCAGCACCGCGTCGGCGGTGACGCGGGACCCGTCGGCCAATTCCAGGCCGGTGGCCCGGCCGTCCTCAACCGCGATTCGTTCCACCTGAGTTTCCAGGCGTAGCTGGACCCCATGGTCGCGGTGCAGATCGGCGAACACCGCACCGACCTGCTCGCCCAGTGCGCCCAATAACGGTTGTTTCGCGGCCTCCACCACGGTGACGTCCACGCCGCGCTGACGTGCTGCGGCCGCCACCTCCAGGCCGATCCAGCCAGCGCCCACGACGGCGAGCGAAGCTCCCTCCACGAGAACAGAATTCAGCGCGACGGCATCCCGGTAGGTGCGCAGGTAGTGCACCCGGTCTGCATCACGGCCGGGGATCGGAGGGCGCCGTGCCGCTGATCCTGTTGCCAGCAGCAGCTTCTCGTAGCGCAGCGTCGCACCGTCGCCGAAGCTGACGGTGTGCTCGCCGATGTCCAGGGAGTCCACCCGCGTGTTGAGCCTCAGGTCGACGCGGCGTTCGAGATACCAGTCCGAGTTCTGCACGGTGAAATCGTGCAGCGACTTCGCACCTGCCAGATAGTCTTTCGACAACGGCGGACGCTCATAGGGCAGGTATTCCTCGTCGGCGAACAGCACGATCTGCCCGTCGAAATCACTGTCGCGCAGCGCCTCTACAGCTTTGGCCGCAGCCAGCCCACCGCCGACGATGACGAAGGTAGTCGAGGTCATGATCACTCCTCACCTGTTGTCGAGAATCTCCCGCAAAGACAACGCGTTTCGCACCGCGTGCCCGCCCAGGTCGTTGTTGAAATACATCCACACGTCGCGGTCCTGCGCGGTCCACTCGGCGATGCGATCTGCCCAGCAACGCAGTTGATCACCGGGATAGCAACCGGTGTACATGCTGTCCTGGCCGGGTCCGTGCATGCGGATGTACACCAGGTCTGTCGTGGCGCGGGGTACACACGCCAGTCCCGGGCCGCTCATCACCACGTATGCGGCGCGATGGCGCTCCAGCACCGCGAACACCGCAGGATCGTTCCAGGACGGGTGCCGCAACTCGACGGCGGTCCGGATGAACGGCGGCACCAGCGCCAGAAACGCGTCGAGGCGGGCGTCGTCACGCTCCTGGTCCGGATGCAGTTGCACCAGCAGCACCCCGTGCCGGTCACCCAGCGACTGCCAGCAGCGCTCGAAGCGTTCGATCCACGGGCCGGCGGTGGCAAGCCGTCGGTAGTGAGTCAGATCCCGGTGAGCCTTCACCGACATGGTGAACCCGGCCGGCAGCTGATCCCGCCATCCCGCGAACGTCGAATCCTTGGGCCAGCGATAGAAGCTGGCATTCAACTCGACTGTGTCGAACACCTCGGCGTAGCGGTGCAACCGCCGCGCTGCGGGCAGGCCGGCCGGGTAGAGCACGCCCGTCCAGTGGTCATAGGACCACCCGGAAGTGCCGATCCGCACGGTCATCGACGTGTCAACCCGTTACCTGCCGGCACACCCCGTCGTCCAGCGAGGCACGCACCAGTGCCGCGGCCAGTCGTGCGTTGGTGCGCGGCGCAAGGTGTGAAAGCTTGGCCGGCTCGGCGGGAAGTTCGAGCGCTTCGGCGGCGGCGGTGGCCCGGTCGTCGAAATATGGGCGCACCCACGTCCAGACGTCTTGCACCTCACGCAGGAAGATGGAGGCGCCGGTGTCGCCAATACCGGTGAAAGTTTTGAGAATTCGGGCTGCCTGCTGCGGATCGTGGTCACTGCGTCCGGCGATTTCGCGCAAGTCGCCGCCGAATTCGTCGCGCACGCGCTCAGCGATGTCGGCGAGCCGCGTGGCGGAGCTCTCGTCGTAGCGGACGTAGTGGGCACGGCCGAAGGCCTCGATCATGAGGCGCCTGTCGGCCGCCAGTACTGCCTTCGGTGTGCGCAGGCCCGCGGCGAAGAGTTCTTTCGCGGCGGCTGTCGCGATCGTCGCGTCGATCGGTTTGCTGGCGAGCATGCACAGCACCACCAGCTGGAACAAAGGCATCGGCTTGTCGGCTAGCCGGATGCCCGCCTCTTCCGCGTAGGTGGTACCCGCCACCTTGAGCAGCCGCCGTACCCGCTGCTCCGAAGCGTCCATATCGGCGGCGTACCCGCAACGGCACCGGGCAAACGCGCCCGGTCACTTAGGCGGCAAGCTGCGGGCATGGTCAGCGCCGCGGGTTACCCAAGTGCGAAGCTGGCGTTGGGTTTTCACCCCGTCGGGGGCAATGCGGAGCCAGCCGCGGGTTTCTCTCCCGGCCATCACCATGGGACTGACGTGCGCATGCCGGAGCAGCTTCTCGGTGTCATCACGCGGCACGCGTACCAGCAGTCCGCCCTGACTGCTGACGGCCACCGCCATGTTGCCGCCGATCAGAAACGCCAGCCCCCCGAACATCTGCATCTCGTCCGTCGGCTCGGCGGCCAGCAGTTCCCGGATGCGGTTGGCGAGATCGGTGTCGTAGCCCATGGACGGTCAGTCCAGATCCACTCGGATAGTGAGCAGGTCGGTACCCATGGTGCGAACGCCAACGCCGTTGAAGCGCGGCAGCTTTCGCAGGCGCTGCCGCGGATCGTCCTCGGGGAGCAGGTGGGCGGCCCCGGTGTACCACTGGCCGCCGATGCGCACCCGGACCCGTGGGTTGGCCTTGATGTTGTAGACGTAATCGGAGTGGTCACCATGTTCGGAGACCATCCAGAACTGGTTGTCCACTACGGCGCCACCTACCGCGGTGAGCCGGGGCTTGCCCGACTTGCGCCCAGTCGTCTCCAACATGGTGACCGGGAGTTTGCGGCCGAGGGGATTGGCGACCAGCCGCTGTACCCGGTGCACGATCTGCCGTTTCAGGCTCACAGGGACGATTTTGCCACCGGAACACCGAGAGCGCGCAGCACCCATTCCCGCGGGACGTGGTAGGACAACGTCCGGCGCGGAATGGTGGTCAAGACCGCTTCGGGAATCGCGGTTTTGTAGGTGAGTGTCAACCGGCCGGAGAACTCTGAGTCGACCTCGCTGATATCGACGTCCAATTTGAGGCCGTCAGCGGAAAGTTCGGCGTGGACCGGGCCTTCGCTCGGCGCATCCCAGCGCACGTCGATGGCGCGCCCCGCGAGCCGGGGCACCGTCGACAGCGTGCCCACCACACGCTGTGACGTGATGGCCAGGGCACCGACGTAGCTGCGGATGTTTCCTCTGGTGGCAAGCTTGCCGGGCACCGAGCCACTAAATCGGAACGTGACGGGGACGAACTCGGCGAGATGGATGACGTTCTCGGTCGCGAGGTCGGCCCGCAGGTCCGCGGGCATCTTGCCGATCCCGAACATTCTGCGAATGAACACTGCCATGGGTGGACCTTAAAGCTCCGCATAGCGGAAATTGCGCACTTATCTCTGCAGACGAAAACAGCCGCCCCCACCGGGGGCGGCTGTCTCGTGGCAGGTCCCACGCGTTGATGGCGACGAAACCAGTGCTCGTGCAAACGCCCCAGGCTCCGACCTGGGCGTTGAACACGACTGGAAGCGCGACATCAGTGCCTGGCGCGATCCAGGTGGCGGAAAGGCCCCGGCGGGTCTCACGCGGCGACGGTTGCCGTCTGCGCCGCTGGTTCCAGGGCTTGCGCGACGATGTCCGCGACATCTGTCATCGGCCTCACGTCGAGCATGCCGAGGACCTCGGCGGGCACGTCATCCAGATCGGGCTCGTTGCGCGCCGGGATGAAGACCGTGGACAGTCCCGCCCGCTGAGCAGCGAGCAGCTTCTGCTTGACACCGCCGATCGGCAGCACCCGGCCATTCAGCGTGACCTCACCGGTCATGCCGACATCCGAGCGGACCTGGCGTCCGGTGGCCATCGAGACCAGCGCGGTCACCATAGTCACCCCGGCGGACGGCCCGTCCTTGGGCACCGCACCGGCCGGCACGTGCACGTGGATGCGACGGTCCAGCAGCTTCGGGTCCACACCCAGCTCGTCGGCGTGCGAGCGCACGTAGGACAGCGCGATCTGCGCCGACTCCTTCATCACGTCACCCAACTGACCGGTCAGCTGCAAGCCCGGCTCCCCGTCGGTGCCTCCAGCTTCGATGTAGAGCACGTCCCCACCCAGACCGGTGACGGCCAGGCCGGTGGCCACGCCCGGCACCGCGGTGCGTTCGGCCGATTCCGGCGTGAAGCGCGGACGGCCCAGGTAGCCGACCAGGTCGGGTTCATCGACCGTGATCGATGAATTGTCCTGCGCGAGCTTGGTGGTGACCTTGCGCAACGCCTTGGCCAATAGCCTCTCGAACTGCCGCACCCCGGGTTCCCGGGTGTAGTCCGCCGCGATCTTGCGCAGCGCGGCGTCGGTGACCGTGACCTCGTCCTCGGTCAGCGCCGCCCGTTCCCGCTGCCGGGGCAGCAGGTAGTCGCGGGCGATGGCGACCTTGTCGTCCTCGGTGTAGCCGTCGATCTGCACCAGCTCCATGCGGTCCAGCAGCGCCGACGGAATGTTCTCGATCACGTTGGCGGTGGCCAGGAACACGACGTCGGACAGGTCCAGATCCAGGTCCAGGTAGTGGTCGCGGAAGGTGTGATTCTGCGCCGGGTCGAGCACCTCGAGCAGCGCCGCACTCGGGTCACCCCGGTAATCGGAGCCGACCTTGTCGATCTCGTCCAGCAGCACAACAGGATTCATCGAACCCGCTTCACCGATGGCCCGCACGATACGGCCCGGCAGAGCGCCCACATAGGTGCGCCGGTGGCCACGGATCTCGGCCTCGTCACGCACGCCACCGAGGGCGACGCGGACGAACTTGCGGCCCAGCGCACGGGCCACGCTCTCGCCCAGCGAGGTCTTGCCGACCCCGGGGGGACCGGCCAGCACCATCACCGCGCCGGAGCCGCGGCCACCCACCAGCTGCAGACCGCGTTGCGCACGGCGGGTCCGCACGGCCAGGTATTCGACGATGCGGTCCTTGACGTCGTCCAGCCCGTGGTGATCGGCGTCCAGGATGGCCCGCGCGCCGGTCAGATCGGTGGAGTCCTCGGTCCGGACATTCCACGGCAGGTCGAGCACGGTGTCCAGCCAGGTGCGAATCCAGCCGCTTTCCGGGCTCTGGTCGCTGGCCCGTTCGAGCTTGCCGACCTCACGCAGTGCCGCTTCGCGCACCGTCTCGGGCAGCTCGGCCGCCTCGACCCGCGCGCGGTAATCGTCGGATCCGTCGGGTTCACCCTCGCCGAGTTCCTTGCGGATCGCGGCCAGCTGCTGACGCAGCAGGAACTCCTTCTGCGTCTTCTCCATGCCCTCGCGGACGTCCTCGGCGATCTTGTCGTTGACCTCGGTCTCGGCCAGGTGCTCGCCGGTCCACTCGATCAGCACGCGCAGCCGCTCGGCCACATCCACCGTTTCCAGCAACTGCCGCTTCTGCACATCGCTGAGGTAGGAGGCATATCCGGACGTGTCCGCCAGCGCGGACGGGTCGGTCAGGCTGTTGACGTAGTCGACGATCTGCCAGGCCTCCCGCCGCTGCAGAATGGCCAGCAGCACCTTCTTGTATTCCGCTGCCAGCGCCTTGACCTCGTCGGTCACCTCGGCCTCGGGGACCTCGGTCACCTCCACCCACAGCGCGGCACCGGGGCCGGAGGCACCTGCACCGATCTGTGCACGGGTCTCACCCCGGACCACCGCGGCGCTGCCACCCCCGGGCATCCGTCCCACCTGCAGGATCTTCGCGATCACACCATGCGAGGGATACCGGTCATCCAGCCGGGGCGCGATCAGCAACTGTCCTGAATCGCTTGCCCGCGCAGCGTCGATCGCCGCTCGTGCGGCGTCATCCAGTGCAATCGGCACCACCATCCCGGGTAACACGATGGTGTCGGTGACGAACAGCACTGGAACTGATTTGGCTTCAGCCATCAATCCTCCAAAAGTTGAGTCTGCTTCGCTAAACCCAGCTGGGGGCCGATTTGTTCCGAATGAGGCGGTAGGCCGCGCCATAATCGGGTAATGCCGCTCACACCACCTGCGCTGGATCCGGAGATCCTGCGGTCCGCGGCTGCGGAGCTCGGTCCGACGGCCTCGGTCACCTTCCTCGTTGACGAGGACGCAGTGACCTACGCCGTCGACGGTGCAACGATCCGCGTGGACGACGGACACGCCGACTCAGCTGTCGTGGTGCGCCTGTCCCGGTCGGCCTGGGACGACCTGGTGGGCCAAATACGCACTGCCATCAACCTGCTGCTGAGCAACGAACTCGCCTTCGAGCGGGGAGGATTCGATCAGCTGGCCGACTGGGACCCGATCCTGCGCTACCTGCATGCCGGCGTCCCGCCGTACCACCCGGCCCGCGCCGACCTGCGCGGCCGCGACCCGGCCGCCACCTTCACGCCGGAGACCGACGACGCAGAACTGGCCGTCCAGCTGAGCACCATGGGCTATCTGCACATCCGCTCCGTTTTCAGCGCCGACGAGATGCGCACGGCCAACCGCGAAATCGACCGGCTTGCGGCACAGGCCCGTCCGGGCGACGACGAGTCCTGGTGGGTCACCACCGAAGAGGGTGCGGATGCGCTGTGCCGGTTGGTGTACGCCACGTTGCGCTCGCCGGTACTCGCTGCTTTGGAAAGCGATCCGCGGGTGCGCAGGCTCGGCACCCTGCTCGATCCCGCGCTGCGGGTGGCACCGGACCGGATGGAGGGCAGCGCGGTACTGCTCAAGGTGCCGGGAAAGACGAAGGGGTTGGCCAACATTCCCTGGCACCAGGACTGCGGCATGGGTGGCCACGCCATCATGTGCCCGGCAGTCAGCGTCGGCATCCAGCTCACCGGATCGGACTCCTCGACCGGCAACTTGCGGGTCGTACCGGGCAGCCATGGCCAGGCCATCCACTACCGGTGGGAGCAGCGACTCGATCGGGTACCGGTCGTGGCCATCGACACCGAGCCGGGCGATGTCACCGTGCACGTCCAGGACCTGATGCACGCCTCACCGGAGCCGACCGGACCCGGCGGGCGGCGCACCATGTACGTCACCCACTATCCGCCGCGCCTCTTCGAATACGTCGGGCCCGGTCAGGCGTTCAACGACCTGGTGCGCAACCGCGTCATCGCGCCGGAAGCCGTCTCAGCTGAGTGACGTGCCTGGGCGAAAGTTCCTGTAGACACGTCACACCCAGTAACGCCATGGTCCGCGTGACACCGCTCTGCAGAATCGCGATCGCCCGCCGGACACCGGCCTCACCACCGGCCATCAGCCCGTACAGGTAAGCGCGCCCGACCAGCGTGCAACGCGCCCCCAGGGCGATCGCCGCGACGATGTCCGCGCCGGACATGATGCCGGTGTCCACCAGGATTTCAGTGTCCTTGCCCAGCTCGCGGGCCACCACCGGCAGCAGGTGGAACGGCACCGGGGCCCGATCGAGTTGGCGCCCACCGTGATTGGACAGGACAATCCCGTCCACGCCACGATCGACGACAGCCCGGGCATCGTCAAGCGTCTGAATCCCTTTGACAACAAACTTGCCCGGCCACCTCGACTTGATCCAGGCCAGGTCGTCGAAGGTGACGCTCGGGTCGAACATGGTGTTGAGATACTCGCCGACGGTGCCCGACCAGCGATCCAGAGATGCGAAGGACAGCGGTTCGGTGGTCAGCAGATCGAACCACCAGTGCGGGTGGGGGACCGCGTCCAGCACGGTGCGCACCGTCAGCGCCGGCGGTATCGACATCCCGTTGCGCACATCGCGCAGCCTGGCCCCGGCAACCGGAACGTCGACCGTCACCAGCATGGTGTCGAATCCCGCGTCGGCGGCCCGCTGCATCAACGCCATCGACCGCTCACGATCGCGCCACATGTACAGCTGAAACCACTTGCGGCCCTGTGGAGCAGCGGCCACCAGGTCTTCGATCGCGGTCGTGCCCAGCGTGGACAGCGAAAACGGGATACCGGCCGCAGCTGCCGCCCGCGCGCCGGCGACCTCGCCCTCGGTGTGCATCAACCGGGTGAAGCCCGTCGGCGCGATTCCGAACGGCAGGTCCACCGGGGCGCCCAGAACGTCCCAGCCGGCGTTCACCGTGCTCACGTCGCGCAAGATCGTCGGGTGAAACTCGATGTCGCGGAACGCTTGTCGCGCCCGCCCGATGGACAACTCGTCCTCGGCGGCACCGTCGGTGTAATCGAACGCCGCTTTCGGGGTGCGCCGCTTGGCAATTCGCCGCAGATCCTCAATGGTCAACGCGGCATCCAACCGCCGCGCGGTGCGGTCCCACTGCGGCCTCTTGAACTGCAGCAGTGGGGCGAGATCCCGAACTCTGGGCACCTGCCGCTTCACCGCCATCATTTCATCTAACCAGTGTGCGACCGTGGAGGGATGTCTGACTTACAGCGCTTCGTGGACGCGCAGGCCCGGGTCTATGACGCCGTGCTCGACGAACTGCGGGCCGGCCGTAAACGCAGCCACTGGATGTGGTTCGTGTTTCCACAGCTGCGGGGACTGGGCAGTAGTCCGACTGCTGACCACTACGGCATCGCCTCGCTGGCCGAGGCCCGGGCCTACCTCGACCACGCTGTGCTGGGGCCGCGACTGCGCGAGTGCGTCCGGTTGGTCAACGAGATCGAGGGCCGCTCGGCCGAGCAGATCTTCGGTTGGCCCGACAACCTCAAGCTACGTTCATCGGTGACGCTGTTCGCCCGGGCCACTGAGAACAACCGGGACTTCCTCGCGTTGCTCGACAAGTACTACGGCGGCGAGCAGGATCCACTGACGCTGTCGCGACTGGGTTAGGGTCCCTGAATCAGGGACGCAGAATTCGCCAGCCGTGCGGTTCGATTTCCACCATGTCGACGACCTCCTCAGGGGACGCCGTCGAGCCGGCGATCAGGCGGGCGCGCGGCGTGCCGAGCTTCGGCAGCGACACCGTCAGCGGCTCGTCGTCGATATTGAGCGCGACCACGATCGCGTCCTGACCATTGCGGGACTCGTAGACATAGCACTTGTTCTCCAGCCGCACCGCGCTGGTCGTCGCCGTGTGCAGCCAGGGATGGCGGCGACGCAGACCGACGAGGTGCTGGTACAGCGCCCAGACGTCGGCTCCGGATTCATCCAATGGCAGCGGGGGAGAGGGGAATTCGGGGCGTACCGCGTCGTCGCCGCCGTAGCGTTCTTCCTTGACTCCGCGGAAGCCGAACTCGTCACCGGCGTAGATGCTGGGCACACCGCCGATGGTCAGCAGGATCACCAGTGCGTGGGCCGGATGGGCCGGGTTCTCGAGGCGGCTGGCGATCCGGGTGACGTCATGGTTACCGATGAACGTCTGTGGCACAAAGGTTTCCAGAAATGCGTTGTGGCGTTGCAGCGCGTGGTCCAGCTCGAAGAAATTGCCGTCGTTGAGGCTGCTCCAGATGGCCTTCCACAGCTCGTACTGGGTGGCCGAGTCGAACCGCGCCGTTTCGACGACCGCGGCGTAATCGCCGTGGATCAATTCCCCCACGAACCACGCATCAGGGTGGCGGTCACGGACCCTGGGCAGCACCTCCGCCCAGAATCGTTGCGGCACCGTATAAGCCGCATCGAGGCGCCAGCCGTCGGCGCCCCGGTCCAACCAGTGCGACATCACGTCGGTGACGTACTCGGCGACCGCCGGGTCTTTGTGGTTGAGGGTGATCAGCTCCGCATGGCCTTCGAAGGTGCCACCGCTGAACCAGTGTGCCGATTCCGGGTCGCCGTAGCGCGCGAAATCCACGCCCACGTGATTGAAGACGCCGTCCAACAGCACACGCAGGCCCCGTTGCCGCGCCTGCTCGATGAGATGGTCGAAGTCGGCGTCGTCACCCAGGCGCGGGTCGATCCGGAAGTGATCGGTGGTGTCGTACCCGTGGGTGCGGGAGTGAAAGATCGGCCCCAACGCGACGCCGGAGGCACCTAGGGCGATGGCGTGGTCGAACCAGTCGACGAGCCGGCGCAATCGGTGTTCCCCCGGGTCCGGCGGGGCTTCCGAAGGAAATGCCCCGACGAAGCCCAGGGGATACACCTGCCACCAGATCGCGTGTTCGATCCAGGAGGGTCCGGTCGTACTCAGCCGACCGCCGCCAGCGTCTGGGCGGCGCTGATTGCCTGTGCCACACCAGAAACGATAGCCGCCACCTTGAGCGCCTCCAGGATGGCCTCCCGGCCCACACCCGATTCACGCAGCGTGTGCTCGTGAGCGACCACGCAGTGACCACAGCCGTTGATCGAGGACACGGCGAAGCTCCAGAGCTCGAAGTTCGCTTTGTCCACTCCGGGATTGCCGATGATGTTCATCCGTAATCCGGCACGCAGGTCGTCGTAGGCGCCGTCGAGGAAGCCGCGACCGCGGTAGAACACGTTGTTCATACCCATGATCGACGCGGCTCCGAGCGCGGCGTTGTAGGCCTGCTCCGAAAGGGTGTCAGCCGCTTCGGCGCCGATCTCGCCCAGTACCTGAGCGTTGCGGGTCGCCGCGGCGCACGCCAGCAGGGTGCCCCACAACTGCTCCTCGGTCAACGCCGTGGTGCGGGTGATCGAGCCGAGGTTCAGTTTGAGGTCCTTGGCGTACTCGGGCAGGGCGGCTTTGAGGTTCTCGACGCTCATCAGGCCTCCTTACGCCGAGGCCTTCAGCAGCTCGCCCGCGTCGATCGTCGGGTCACCCTTGCGCCAGTTGCACGCGCACAGCTCGTCGGATTGCAGCGCGTCGAGCACCCGCAACACCTCGTCGACATTGCGCCCGACGGAACCGGCCGTGGCAGAGACGAATTGGACTTCATTGTTCGGGTCGACGATGAAGGTGACGCGGTCGGCGACGCCCTCGGCGTTGAGCACCCCGGTGGCCTGAGACAGTTCCCGCTTGATGTCCGACAACATGGGGAAGGGCAGCTTCTTGAGATCCTCGTGCTGCGCCCGCCACTGGAAGTGGACGAACTCGCTGTCGATGGAGACACCGAGGATCTGCGCGTCGCGGTCTGCGAACTCGTCGTTCAGCTTTCCGAAGGCAGCGATCTCGGTGGGGCACACGAAGGTGAAGTCCTTCGGCCAGAAGAACACCACCCGCCACTTTCCGGGATGGTCGTCGCTGGAAATGGTGGTGAAGTAGTCGCCCGGTTGCTTCGCGTCGACCTTGGACAGGTCGCCGCCGATCAACGCGGTCAGCTGGTACGCCGGAAATTGCTGGCCAATCGTCAACAGTGACATCGCACTCCTTATTTGGACTCATTCAAGATTAGTTCAGACTGCCACCATGTTGCCTCGCACCGGTTGTGAAGTAAAGGTGATTTGTCGCACTAGACTGATAGGCATGTCCGATAAGAGTTTTCAGCCCACCCTGGCCGGTTTGCGGGCTTTCGCCGCCGTCGCGCGGACGCAGCATTTCGGAAGCGCCGCAACGTTTCTCGGTGTCAGTCAGTCGACTCTATCGCAGGCGCTGGCCACGCTGGAGACGGGTTTGGGCACCAGCCTCGTCGAGCGTTCCACCCGCCGGGTTCGCATGACGCCCGAGGGCGAGCAGTTGTTGCCGCTGGCCCGGGCGGTGGTCGAGGCGGCCGAGGCATTCACCCGGGCTGCGGCCGGCACGGGCGACCCGCTGGCCGGCACGGTCCGGCTGGGATTGATCCCCACCGTGGCGCCCTATGTACTACCGGCCATTCTGGCCGGGATGCCTCGCCACCTGCCCGGCCTGACGTTGCGGGTCGTCGAGGACAAGACCGAGCGACTGCTGGGTCTGCTGCGCGAGGGCACCCTGGACGCGGCCCTGATCGCGTTGCCCGCCGATTCCCCGGGCCTCACCGCCGTTGCGATGTACGAGGAGGATTTCGTGCTCGCTCTGCCTCCCGGCCATCCGCTGGTGGGAAAGCGGCGGGTCTCGCCTGGGGTGCTGGCGGAGCTGCCTCTGTTGCTGCTCGATGAGGGGCATTGTCTGCGCGATCAGGCGCTTGACGCGTGCCGGGAGGCCGGGGTGCGCGCCGAGCCGGCCGACACCCGGGCGGCCTCCCTGGCGACCGCGGTGCAGTGCGTGGCCGGGGGACTGGGCGTGACGTTGATTCCCGAGACGGCGGTCGCCGTCGAAACCGCCCGCAGTCGTGTGGGTCTCGCCCGGTTCGCCGCACCGCGCCCGCATCGCGAAATAGGTTTGGTGTTCCGTTCCTCACCGGCGCGCGACGACTCCTATCGGCGACTGGCCGGGATCCTCTCCGAACTGATCGCCGACACGCGTTAGGTTCGGCCGATGGAGAAAGTGATCGTAGTGTTGCGGCGGGCCGAGTTCGACGACGACTGGTGCGCCCGGTTACGCGGCCCCGTGGCGACCGAGCTCTCGGAATCGGGCCTGCCGGGGCTGACGGTCAACGTCCGCGACAGCGCGGTGCGCGACTCACTGATGACGTTGACGACGCTGGACCCACCGGCCGCGGCGGTCGTGAGTGTGTGGACCCAGCAGTGCTACGGCGAGCAGCTGGCGGCGGCGCTGCGCGTGCTGCGCGCCGAATGCGAACTGCTCGCGGCCTACCTGGTGACCGAATCCGTCCCGATGCCCGGCCCGCAGGACGAACCAGGTTCCCGCACAGCGGGTTTGGCGAACATCGCGCTGCTGCGCCGGCCGCAAGACCTCGATCAGGCCACCTGGCTCGACCGCTGGCAGCTCAACCACACCCAGGTGGCCATCGATACCCAGTCGACGTTCGGCTACACCCAGAACTGGGTGGTCCGTGCTCTCACTCCGGACGCTCCGGGAATCTCGGCCATCGTCGAAGAGTTGTTCCCGCTGGAGGCGGTCACCGACATCAAGGCTTTCTTCGGTGCCGCCGACGATGCCGACCTGCAGGACCGCGTGGGCCGCATGGTGGCCAGCACGTCGGCCTTCGGCGCAAACCAGAACATCGACACGGTGCCCACCAGCCGCTACGTCATCCGGACACCGTTTCGGGAGAGGTGAGCAAGCAAATGACGACACTCGAGGATGCGGTGGCGCTGGCAGCGCCCGAAAACGGCCTGGCCGTGATCTCCACGGTGCGCGCCGACGGCACTGTGCAGGCATCGCTGGTCAACGTCGGCCTGTTGCCGCACCCGGCCGGGGGAGAACCCGTGCTCGGCTTCACCACCTACGGCAAAGTCAAACTCGCCAACCTGCGGGCCCGGCCGCAGCTGGCAGTGACGTTCCGCAAGGGCTGGCAATGGGCCACCGTCGAAGGCCGGGCGGAATTGGCCGGTCCCGACGACACCCAGCCGTGGCTGTCCGACCCGGACCAGTTGCGGCTGCTGCTGCGCGACGTCTTCAGCGCGGCGGGGGGCAGCCACGACGACTGGGACGAGTACGACCGGGTGATGGCCAGCGAGCGCCGTGCGGTGGTGCTGATCGCGCCGACCCGCGTCTACAGCAACAGATAGGCTGCCAAGCGTGACGCTGCTGGTCGATGACGACAACCGGGTCCGCACTCTCACTCTGAACAGGCCGGAGGCGCTCAACGCCTTCAACGAAGCGCTCTACGACGCCACCGCCCAGGCGCTGCTGGACGCGGCGGAGGATCCCGAGGTCGCCGTCGTCCTGCTGACCGGAGCGGGCCGCGCCTTCAGCGCCGGCACCGACCTGGCCGACATGCAGGCCATGATCAGCGACCCGGACTTCAAGCCCGGCAAGTACGGCTTCCGCGGCCTGGTTGAAGCGCTCAGCGCCTTCCCGAAGCCGCTGATCTGCGCCGTTAACGGACTGGGTCTGGGCATCGGGACCACCATCCTCGGATACGCCGATCTGGCCTTCATGTCGACCAGCGCGCGGCTGAAATGCCCGTTCACCAGCCTGGGAGTGGCGCCCGAAGCGGCGTCCTCGTACCTGCTTCCGCAACTGGTCGGCCGGCAGAACGCCGCGTGGCTGTTGATGTCCTCGGAGTGGATCGACGCCCAAGAGGCGCTGCGCATGGGACTGGTGTGGCGGGTTTGCGAGCCCGACGAACTGCTGCCGGAGGCCCGCCGGCATGCCAACATCCTTGCGGGGCGGCCGATCTCGAGCCTCATGGCGGTCAAGCACACAATGGTGGAACCGATCCGTCCGGAGATCGCGGCCGCGACGGCGCGGGAGAACGCGCACTTCGCCGAACTGATGGGCGCCCAGGCCAACGCGGCGGCGCTGGCAGATTTCGGGAAACGGCGAAGCTAGGCGGAGGAAGCGGGCTGCAGCTCGGCCTGGTTCACGCGAGCGGCGGAGATGATCGCCCGCAGCGTGCGGCGGCACCGTCCGCAATCACCACCGGCACCGCACAATGCGGCCACTTCTTTCGAGGTGGATGCACCCCGCGCCACGGCGTCACACACCGTTTGATTGGTGGCTCCGACGCACAGGCACACGTACATCAGCGAAGACCACCCGCACATGCGGTGAGCGCGTACTGTGTGGTCATATTAGTGGAGTCTAACCTAAGTCGGTTAGTGGAGTCTAACCTAACTTAAAACAGGTGATCACGATTACGCCTCGGCGAGACGCGCCGATGGCCCAGTTAAGCGTGGGCTCACTCGCCTTTACTGCACTAGATTGAAAACGGCACCAACGGTGCCGCTCCACCCGCACGGCGCGCTACAGCCCAGTCCGCCTGCGGATCGACTGTCAGCCTTCACACCGTAGGAGTGACCATGCAAGGCGATCCGGACGTTCTCCGTCTTCTCAACGAGCAGTTGACCAGCGAACTGACCGCCATCAACCAGTACTTTCTGCACGCGAAGATGCAGGAGAACTGGGGGTTCACCGAACTGGCGCAGCACACTCGCGCGGAGTCGTTCGACGAAATGCGGCACGCCGAGGAGATCACCGACCGCATTTTGTTGCTCGACGGCCTACCCAACTACCAGCGGATCGGCTCTTTGCGGGTCGGCCAGACACTGCGTGAGCAATTCGAAGCCGATATGGCAATCGAAATAGAGGTGCTGAATAGGCTCAAGCCGGGAATCATCATGTGCCGGGAAAAGCAGGACAGCACCAGCGCGCAGCTACTGGAAAAAATCGTTGCCGACGAAGAACTGCATCTCGACTATCTTCAGACACAGCTGGAATTGATGGACAAACTCGGAGAGGCGCTGTACTCGGCGCAGTGCGTCTCCCGGCCGCCCAAGTAAACCGGGGCCGCGGCGCGCGGGCTCCGGCATCGACGGGAGTCAACGATGACGAGCCCGACCGCACCGACAACCCCTGGCACGGTCTCTCCGTGCGCTGCGATCAGTCCGCTGCGCCGCAATCTCATCTTCGCGGCGCTGATGTTCGCGGTTCTGTTGGCGGCCATCGACCAGACCATCGTGGTGCCCGCGCTGCCCACGATCGTCGAAGACCTCGGTGACTCCGTTCACCAGTCCTGGGTCGTTGCCGCCTATCTGCTCGGTGGGATCGTCGTCATTCCGGTAGCCGGCAAACTCGGTGACTTGTTGGGTCGCAAACGCGTGCTGCAGAGTTCGGTCGCGATCTTCCTGGTCAGCTCGATGCTGTGTGGCGTCGCGGACTCGATGGCGATGCTGTCCATCTCGCGCGCCCTGCAGGGAATCGGTGCTGGCGCGATTTCGGTCACCGCAGCCGCGCTCATCGGCGAGGTGTTCCCGCTTCGCGACCGGGGCCGTTACCAGGGGATCCTGGGCGCGGTGTTCGGGGTCACCACAGTCGCCGGCCCGTTGTTCGGGGGCATCTTCACCGACTACCTGAACTGGCGATGGGCGTTCTGGGTCAATGCGCCGATCACGATAGCGATACTCGTGCTCGCGGCGGCCGCCATCCCCGCGTTGCCCCACCGCCCCAAGCCCGCCATCGACTACCTCGGGATACTGCTCATCGCCGTGGCCATGACCGCACTGATCATGGCCACGAGCTGGGGCGGAACCAACTACGCCTGGAACTCGGCACCGATCATCGGGCTGTTCATCGGGGCCGTGGTGACGCTGGGTGTCTTCGTCTGGGTGGAGGCCCGCGCTACGGCCGGAATCCTGCCGCCGCGGCTGTTCCGCAGCCCCGTTTTCGCGGTGTGCTCGGTCCTGTCGCTGCTGGTCGGATTCGCGATGCTGGGCGCGCTGACCTTCGTGCCGATGTACCTGCGCTACGTCGACGGCGTCTCCGCGACCAGTTCGGGTCTGCGCACGTTGCCCATGGTGCTCGGCCTGCTGACCACGTCGTTGGCCGCCGGCATCCTGGTCGGGCGGACCGGCCGGTACAAAATCTTCCCATTGGCGGGTACCGCACTGATGGCCGTCGGGTTCCTGCTGATGGCGCGGATGGACGAGGCGACGCCGTGGCCGGTGCAGGCGTTCTACCTGGTCGTCCTGGGAGCCGGTATCGGTTTTTCCATGCAGGTGCTGATTCTCATCGTGCAGAACACGACGCCATTCGAGGATCTGGGCGTGGCCACCTCGGGTGTCACCTTCTTCCGTGTGGTCGGCGGGTCCTTCGGCGCCGCGATATTCGGGGCGCTGTTCGCGAACTTCCTGAGTCGGCGAATGGACGCGGCAGCGCTTTCCGGCGGCGTGCCGGCGCCCGCGGCGCATTCTCCGGGCGCGCTGCATCGGCTTCCGAAAGAAGTCGCCGCCCCAATTGTGCGGGCCTATGCCGGATCTTTGACGCAGGTATTTCTCTGCGCCGCGTTTATCGCCCTGGTCGGATTCATCTTCGCGCTGTTTTTGCGGGAGGCTCCGCTGACCGATATTCACGACAGCCCGGGCTGCCTGGGGGACGGCTTCGCGGTGCCGAGAAACAAATCGCCCGAGGACGTTCTGGAGATCGCCGTCGGGCACTTGCTGGCCGAGGCGCCCACGGTGCGACTGGACGATATCGCCAACCAACCCGGCTGTGAGCTCGACGTAGCCGGTTTGTGGGGCGTGCTGAGGATTTACCAATACCAGCGGTTCTTCGAAACTGCGCAGCTCAGTGACATCGCCAGTCATCTGCACGTGCCCCCTCAGGTACTGGAACCGGTCTTCGACCGCCTGCTCGAGAGCGGGTACGCCCAGCGCGACGGCGACGCACTGTCGCTCACCCCGGCCGGGCGGCAGCAGGTCGTCTCGCTGTCAACACTGATCCGCCGGTGGCTGACCGACCATCTGGCGGTATCGGCCGACTTCGCCGACCAGCCGGGTCACGACGAATTCGAGGCTGCGCTGCAACGCATCACCGACGGAGTGCTGGTGCAACGTGACTGGTACCACGACCTGGATGACCTGGCTGAGCCGCGTGCGCGGGCGGGTTAAACGGAGCCGATCTGGGGCATCCACACTGCTGGCCGCCCTGTCCGCCGTCGCGTGGGGAGGGTGCGCTTCAGCCTGCGCGCCGACCGAAAGACGGGAATGAGCACCACGACAGTTGCCGCACCAGCCGACACGGGATCCGGCAGCGCGCTGATCACTCCTCAGCGACGTAACTTCATCTTCGCTGCGATCGCGCTCGGCATGCTGCTCGCGGCGCTCGACCAGACCATCGTCGCCACCGCACTGCCGACCATCGTCGCTGACCTGGGCGACGCCGGTCGCCAGTCCTGGGTGGTCACCAGTTACCTGCTGGCCTCGACGATCGTCACAGCCCTGGTCGGCAAACTCGGCGACATCTTCGGCCGCAAAAGGGTTTTCGAGGTTGCGGTGTTGTTTTTCGTGCTGGGATCGGTGCTGTGCGGGCTGGCGCACTCCATGACCATGCTGGTCGGCGCGCGAGCGCTGCAGGGCATCGGCGGCGGCGCCATCACCGTCACCGCGAGCGCATTGATCGGCGAGGTGGTGCCACTGCGCGAACGAGGTCGCTACCAGGGAATCCTGGGTGCGGTCTTCGGCGTCACCACGGTCGTAGGCCCGTTGCTGGGCGGCTATTTCACCGACTATCTGACCTGGCGCTGGGCTTTCTGGATCAATCTGCCGGTCTCGCTGGTGGTGATTTGCGTGGCGGCCGCGGCGATTCCGGCCCTGAAGGCGGAGACCAAACCCGTCGTGGATTACGCCGGGATCGTCTTCATCGGCCTGGGTGCGGCCGGCCTGACCCTGGCCACCAGTTGGGGTGGCACCGTGCATCCCTGGGGTTCGCCGACGATCATCGGGCTTTTCGTCGGTGCCGCGGTTGCCCTGGGCGTGTTCGTCTGGGTGGAAAACCGCGCGGCCGCACCGATTCTGCCGATCCGGTTGTTCGGCAGTCCGGTGTTCACCGTCTGCTGTGTGCTCTCGTTCGTTGTCGGATTCGCGATGCTGGGCGCGATGACGTTCCTGCCGACTTTCATGCAGTACGTCAACGGTGTGTCGGCCACCACCTCGGGTCTGCGGACACTGCCGATGGTGGTCGGCATGCTGATCACCTCGACCGGTAGCGGCAGCGTGGTCGGCCGCACCGGGCGTTACAAGATTTTCCCCGTCGTCGGCACCGCGCTGATGACGCTCGCTTTTCTGTTGATGTCCACCATGGACGGGTCGACCTCGGCGCTGCTGCAGTCGGTGTACCTGCTCATTCTGGGAGCCGGTATCGGTCTGTCGATGCAGGTCCTGGTGCTCATCGTGCAGAACACGTCCAACTTCGAAGACCTGGGTGTGGCCACCTCGGGGGTGAGCTTCTTCCGCACCATCGGCAGTTCGTTCGGGGCGGCCATCTTCGGTTCGCTGTTCGTCAACTTCCTCAGCTCGCGACTGACCGCGGCGCTGGCGGAGACCGGGGCATCGCGGGACGCGGTGAGTTCGCCGGCCGCGCTGCACCGGCAACCGGCGGCCGTGGCCGCGCCGATCGTGCACGCCTACTCCGAGTCGTTGTCCCAGGTTTTCCTGTGGGCCGCCCCGGTCGCGGCGGCCGGGTTCGTCCTGGCTCTGTTCCTGCGCGAAGTGCCGCTGCGCGATATCCACAACAGCGCCGTCGACCTCGGTGACGGCTTCGGCATGCCGACCATCGATACCCCGGAACGCCTGTTGGAGAACGCGATTGCGCGCATGCTGCGCGGGGAACCCGGGGTGCGGCTGCGCAGCATCGCGATGCGGCCGGATTGCCGGCTCGACGTCGCGGCGCTGTGGGCGCTGCTGCGAGTCAACCGCTACACGCAGTTCTTCGGCTCCGCGCGCCTCACCGATATCGGCGAGAACCTGCAGATCCCGTTCGAGGTCCTCGAACCCACGTTCAACCGGCTGGTCGCCAACGGCTATGTGATGCGTGACGGCGACCGGCTGTGGCTCACGCCCGCGGGCGTCGAGCAGGTGCAGTATGTGTATTCACTGCTGTTGGCCTGGATCATCGACAAGCTGTCCCGATCGCCCGGTTTCGCCGTCCGCCCTGACCGCGCACAAGTCGAGGCCGCACTCGGCCGGGTCGCGTATCGGGTTATCGCACAACGAGATTGGAACGATGATTCGGCAACGGAGGCTATTGCGAGTCGCTGAGGGGGCGCCAGCTGCCCGGCAACAGCGGCATCGTCGGCCCGTCACCGTACTCGTCCGCCGCCAGCGTGGCCAATCCGGCGGCACTGTCGACGCGGCCGTCGGCCAAGGTACCCGCGAAACCCATGGTCTGCGCCCCCCGCTCGGAGGCCTGCGTCGACGGCGGCGCGTCCCACTGCGGGTCGACGTCGACGTTCATATCCAGGAACTCATCACCGAACCCTCGACCTTTGGCGGCGCGCCGGCGCCGCGCCCGCGCCTGCTCGCGGGCCGCCGCGGCGGCCGCTTGGGCAGCGCTGTCAGGCTCTGAGGCCTGCCGTTTCGCACCCGAACTGGCCTTTGCGCCGAGCCCGGAACCGAATCCGATCCCGGGCGGGGCGGCGGCGTAGGGAGGTGTGAAGCCGGCCCCGCCTGCGCCGGCCGGCGCCGGAGGCGAAGGGGACGGCGGTGGCGGGCCCGCGGTGGTATTGGGTGTCGGCGCGGGTGCCGAAGCGGGAGCCGCCGCCGGCGCGGTGACCGACGACAGCCCAACCACCGGCAGGGGAGGCGGCGGCCCGATCGGGACCACCGCCGGAGCCATCACGGGTTGCGGCAGGGCGGCCAACCCCGCCAGTCCGGCGAGACCGCCTACCGAGGCCAGCGGGGCGGCAGCCAGTGGGAACGCCGCGGCCAAGGCGAGGGGTTGACTCGTCAGAGTGAAGACCTCGGCGAGATGGGTGGGGAAGTCGAACAACTCGAGACTGACCAGATACTGGACGGCAAGCACCGGGTTGGTCTGCAGGTAGACGAAGAACTGCTGGAAGTCCTCACCCAACTCCAGCGTCCGAGCCACCCAGAACGCCGCGACGGTCGGATCGGTGTAGTAGTCGTACTCGAGTCCGTTGAGGGTGCCGTCGGCGGGACTCCAGTCGTAGCCGAAGTTTCGCAAGATGTTGGCGACGAAGTCGTCCAGCGCATTGTCGACCAACGGGTCGTGGGCAATGGTGTCGTTTCCAATGCCGAACTGCTGCAGGATCGCATCGAGCTGCGGGTTGTTCACCAGGTTCTCGAATTGCGTGAACGGATTGAGCTGCGGATTGCTCATGAAGTCCTGATAGGCCTGCAGCGGATTCTGCAGAAACTGCTCGATCTGCTGCAGGAAGTCCTGCCATGGGCTGGTACTCGAAGCGGGATTCGCTTCAGCGTCGGATCTGGTGATCTGCGGCGCCGGCTCAGCGGCAGGTGTCGCGGCCAGCGCCGAGTCGGACGCGGCCTCATAGCCGCTCATCGTGGTCGCTGCCTGAGTCCACATGCGGGCGTAGTCGGCCTCATTCAGCGCAATCGGAATCGTGTTGATGCCGAAGAAGTTCGTCGCCACCAGTGCACCGTGCACGGCGTGATTGGCGGCCAGTTCGGCCAGCGTGGGCATGGTGGCCAGCGCCGACAGGTAGGCCGCGGCGACACCCTCTTCGCGCGCCGCGTTATCCGCGCTGATCTGGCTGGACCGCATCAGCCAGGCCAGGTACGGCACGTGGGCAGTCGTGTACTGCTCTGCGCTCGGGCCCGCCCAGGCTGCACCCTGCACGCCGGCCAGCACCGCGACGAGTTCGTCTGCCGCGCTGGCGTATTCAGCGCTCAGGGCCGACCACGCGGATGCCGCGGCCAGCAGGGCACCCGGCCCGGGGCCGCTGCTCAGCAGCGCCGAATGCACCTCGGGAGGCGCAGCCATCCACCCGCCAAACCCCGTCATGACGTCATCCCACCAGGCATTCTATGAGAACAGCATGTTTTGAACATGGTTTTCATTTGCACCAAGGTAGCGTGTCGTAGGTGTTCAGTACAAGGGCAGATCGGCCGGGCGTACCATCTCGCCATGAGCCGAATCGGAAGTTTCGCGGACGACGATGTCGCCGGCTGGGTCCTGAAATCCCCTGAACTCGGCGGCGCGATGGCCAATTTCAGCCGAGCGGTCTACACCAGCAACCGGCTGCCGCTGCGCACCCGTGAGATTGCACGGGCCGTGATCGCCAACAACAACGAATGCATCGTGTGTGCCAACACCCGCGATGCCGACGGCCCGGCGGCCGGCGTCGACGAGGACCTCTACCATCACGCGACCGAGTGGCGAACCTGGCCGGGTTACAGCGACCAGGAGCGGCTGGCGGCGGAGTTCGCCCACCGCTTCTCCACCGACCACACCGCGCTGCGCGACGACGAGGACTTCTGGAACCGGGCCGCCGAACATTTCTCCGATGAGCTGCTCGCCGACCTGGCCATCTCCTGCGCCCTGTGGGTCGGCATGGGTCGGGTGCTGCGCACCCTGGACATCGGCCAGGCGTGCAAGTTGACCCTGCCGAGCCGGGCCTGACAGCGGGAGTCCACCGAAACCGCAGAATGGCTGCCATGACCGCCACTCCGCTCGCTACTGCGGCGATCGCCCAACTCGAGGCCGAGGGCGTCGACACCGTCATCGGCACCGTGGTGAACCCTGCGGGGCTCACCCTGGCCAAAACGGTGCCGCTTCGCCGTACCAACGCATTCGCCGACCCGGGCCTGGGTGCCAGTCCGACGTGGCATGCCTTCGCGATCGACCAGACCGGCATCGCGTTCACCGACGACGTCAGTGTGGTCGGAGACCAACGCCTGCGCATCGACCTGTCCGCGTTGCGCATCATCGGCGACGGGTTGGCATGGGCGCCGGCCGGATTCTTCGAACAGGACGGCACCCCGGTTCCGGCCTGCAGCCGGGGCACCCTCGGCAGGATCGAGTCCGCCCTCGCCGACGCCGGCATCGAGGCCGCGGTCGGACACGAAATCGAGTTCCTGGTGGTGGATTCCGAAGGCGGAAGGCTGCCCGCCACCATGTGGGCACAGTACGGCCTGGCCGGAGTACTCGAACACGAGGCATTCGTCCGCGACGTCATCGCCAGCGCAACGTCGGCCGGGGTGGTCATCGAGCAGTTCCATCCGGAGTACGGGCCCAATCAGTTCGAGCTCTCGCTGGCGCCGCAACCGCCGGTGGCCGCGGCCGACCAGTTGGTGCTGATGCGGATCATCATCGGCCGGGCCGCCCGCCGCCACGGGATGCGGATCAGCCTGTCGCCGGTGCCGTTCGCCGGCAGTGTGGGATCCGGTGCACATCAACACTTTTCGCTGACGATGCCGCAGGGGCCGCTGTTCTCCGGTGGCTCCGGCCCCGGCGGCATGACGGAGGCGGGACAGGCCGCCGTGGCCGGCGTGTTGCGCGGCCTGCCGCAGGCGCAGGGAATCCTGTCCGGCTCGATTGTGTCCGGCCTGCGAATGCGACCGGGCAACTGGGCCGGCGCCTATGTGTGCTGGGGGATCGAGAACCGGGAAGCCGCCGTCCGCTTCATCGAGGGCGGACCGGGAAATCCGTACGGCGCCAACGTCGAAGTGAAGATCATCGATCCTTCGGCAAACCCGTATCTGGCGTCGGCGGCGATTCTCGCGCTGGCGCTCGACGGCATCACCGGTGCAGAGCCGTTACCGCCGGAGACGACGGTGGACCCGGCACACCTGTCGGAAGCGGACCGGGTAGCCGCCGGAACCAGGCTGCTGCCCGACGACCAGATGCAGGCGATTGCGGCGCTTGATGATTCGGCACTGATGCGGAAATTGCTGGGCGACCCGGTAGTCGACGTGGTGACCGCGGTGCGGCGGATGGAGCACGACCGCTACGCCGACCTGGAACCCGCAGCGCTCGCCGACAAGTTCCGGATGGCCTGGAGCGTATGACCACTCGGTCGGATTCCGCGCTGTCCCACCATGTTCGCGAGGTGGCGCTAATCGACCAGCACGTGCACGGCTGCTGGTCGACCACCGGGGACCGGCGACGATTCGAGAACGCGCTCAACGAGGCCAACACGCAACCACTCGCCGACTTCGACTCCGGCTTCGATACCCAGCTCGGTTTCGCGGTGCGCAACCACTGCGCGGCCGTCCTCGGGTTACCCAGACACGCCGATCCCCAGGACTATTGGGATCGTCGGAGCCAGTTCAGCGAGTCCGAACTGGCCCAGCGGTTCCTGCCCGCCGCCGGAGTGAGCAACTGGCTGGTCGACACCGGATTCGCCGCAGGGGTAACCGATCTCGCGGAATTCGCGGCGCTGTCCGGTCGCCGTGCGTACGAAGTGGTGCGGCTGGAGCAGGTGGCCGAGGAAGCGGTGCAGGCAGGCGGCGACTACGCGGCGGCGTTCGAAGAGGTCCTGAACCGCCGCGCCGCCGGCGCCGTGGGCACCAAGTCGATCCTGGCCTACCGCGGCGGGTTCGAAGGAGACCTGAGCGAGCCGTCCGCGACCGAGGTCGGGGCCGCCGCGCAGCGCTGGCGCGACGAAGGTGGCGTCCGACTGCACGATCGGGTGTTACTGCGATTCGGGTTGTACCAGGCGCTGCGGCTGGGCAAACCGCTGCAGTTCCATGTGGGCTTCGGCGACCGCGACTGCGATCTGCACCAGACCAATCCGCTGCATCTGCTTGAATTTCTGCGCAACTCCGGGGACACCCCGATTGTCTTGCTGCACTGCTATCCCTACGAGCGCGAAGCCGGTTACCTGGCTCAGGCCTTCAACAATGTCTACCTCGACGGCGGACTGGCCGTGAACCATCTCGGCGCGCGGGCGCCGGCATTCGTCGCCCGCCTGCTGGAACTCGCGCCGTTCCGCAAGATCCTGTACTCGTCCGACGGTTATGGGCCGGCCGAACTGCATTACCTCGGAGCCGTCCTGTGGCGCAACGCAATCGACCGTGTACTGCACGGCTTCGTCGAAGCCGGCGACTGGAGCGAGAAGGACGCGATCCGGGTAGTCGACCTGATCGCCCACCACAACGCCGCACGCATCTACCGCCTGGCCAGTGGCGATCCTCGCGGGCCGATCACCCCAGCGGGATGAATCGGCGCAATTTCCCGCTGCCCCGGTGACGTTCCAGGCTGTCGGCCACTCGGATCCGCACGGCGGGTTGCTCCAGTCCGTAGCGGCGCAGCGCCGTAACCACTGCAGCAGTGAGCTTTTCAGTGTCGGGTGCCCCGACGACCACGATGTCGGCGCCGGTGGCCGTTTGGACGACCTGATACTCCGAGATGTGGGCGTCCGTTCCCAGGACATGACGAAAGACGATCGGCGGCACCGTGAGTTCGCCGTACCGGAAGTCGTCGTCGCGGCGGCCGCCGATATCGGCGACGCGGGTGAAGGCGCTGCCACAGGAGCAGTCGCCGAGCAGCGGTGCCACCTGATCGCCGAGGTCGTAGCGGATGAACGGGAACGTGCGGTTGGCGAGTCCGGTGGCGAGCGTGCGCACCGCGGGTTCCTCGGGGCCCACCGGCACACCGTCTGCGTCCACGCGCTCGAGAATCACCTCGTCCTCGCAGACATGCAACCCCGCACCGCGTCCGCAGCCGACCGCCTGTACCCCGATTTCGGTTGATCCCCAGAGGTTATGGATCACGACCGCGTGCCAGGCTCTGGTGATCGCCTCGCGGTCCTCGTCGAGCAGCGGCTCTGAGTTGGTGCTCACCCGCACCGGCGCGATGTCCAGATCCCCGGCGATGGTGGCGCGGGCCAGGCGACCGATGACCGTCGGGTAGCCCACCAGGTGCGTCGGTCCCGCGGCGGCCACCGCCGCCAGCACCTCGGCGAACGGGGCGCCCGCGGGGATCACGACGGTCTGCATGCCCGGGGCGGTCGGTACATCGAACAACGGGGTGCTGGCATGCGGGGGAACTCCCGCTGTCACGACCGCCAACCGCGACGAAACCAGCTGCGTGCGTTGTTCTTCGCGGGCCTGCACTCGCCATGCCAGACAGGCCGCCGAGGTATAGAAGTCCCAGCCCCAGACGTAGATCCCGCGCACCCCGCTCGATCCGCCGGAGCTGAAGATCTGGTAGTCGTCGTGATACGAGAACCCTTGCTGCCCGGCAAGGAACCCTTCGGCGCCGGCCCTCCGTAATCCGGGCGCGGTACAGATCGCATCCCAATTCTGTTGAGCCTCAGACTTGGTCATCATGGGCACCGACGCCAGATCCGCGACGGTGGCGCGCGACGGGTCAAGCCCCGCTAATCGCTGCGCATGAAACGGCGACCACTCCTTGGCGTGCGACAGCAGTGCCCGGAGTCGGCGCTGCTGGTACTGCTCGATCTGGGGGCGCGACCAGTCCAGGCGCGCGACATGGTCTTTCAGCGCGGCCTGCACCGCCCCGAGATGGGCTGCGCGCGTTGCCTCGTAGGCGGCGTGCGCCATCCGCGGCGGTTTCTAGACCAGGGCGCTGGCGTCGAAGATCCAGGAAGTGTCGCCGCCGGCCAGGTTCTCGAAGTGTTGCGGCGGCGCGAACGCAACCAGGCTGTTCATGTCCCAATAGTCTTTCCAGACCGTGATTTTGCCGTCCACCACCTTGTGCACCGTGACGAACCTGAGCACGCCCTGCTCGCCGGTCTGGAAGGTCCACGTCTCGGAGTGCTCGTACATGACGTCGGAGCCGTTGGACACCAATACACCGGCGTGATTCTCGTAACCGGCCAACTGCTCTAGTCCGATCTTCAGCCGTGCGACGATGTTCTCGGGACCACGGGCCGAGACCGCCGGGACCGGCATGTCGACGTAGAGGCAGTCGTCGGACAGGAATGTCTTGACGGCATCCCAGTCCCGCCGCGACAGCGCCTGCCACATTCCGGTCACGACGTTCTCAGCGGTGATCACTTCTGTCATACCCGTCAATTAACTCGGCCGCCGCACGGGTGTCAACCACAGCTTCGCGGCGCATACTCGGCTCGTGAGGGGACTGCAGCGCTACATCGCCGAGGAAATCGCCACCGACCATCTCGACGGTCTGCTCACCAGACGCGAAGCGCTGCGCCGGCTGGGTTTGCTGGGCTTGAGTGCCACCGCGGCGGCGGCCCTGATCGCGGCGTGCGCCCGCCCGGAGAATGCCAAACCCACGGAGTCGCCGTCCACCCCGACCGGCACCACCGCTTCGCAGCCCCCGGGCACGGTCGGCGCACCGACCACCTCGCCGGTGACCTGGCCCGGGCCCCAGGGCCAGCTTCAAGGGGCCTGGGCGCCGGCGGCGGACCCGAAGGGCGCGGTGCTGGTCATCCACGAGAACAAGGGATTGACCGATTGGGTGCGATCGGTGGCGGCCAGGCTGGCCGGCGCCGGCTATTCGGCGCTGGCGATCGACCTGCTGTCGGAGAAGGGCGGCACCGGCGCATTCGGCGATCCCGCGCAAGCCACCGCCGCACTGGCCGGCATCGCACCCGAACAGTTCGTCGGCGATCTCAATTCGGGCGTCGGCCAACTGCGAAAGTGGGCCCCCACCCAGAAGATCGGCGTGGTGGGGTTCTGCTTCGGCGGGGGACTGGTCTGGCAGCTGCTGGCGGCCGGCGGGCCGGACGTGTCCGCCGCGGTGCCCTGCTACGGGCCGCTGCCCGAGAACCCGAATTTTGGCGGGGCCAAGGCCGCGGTGCTCGGGATCTACGGGGCGCTCGACAATAGGGTGACGAGTTCACGGCCGGCCGCCGAAGCCGCACTGACCCGCGCCGGGCTGGTGCACGAGTTCGTCGTCGAACCGGAAGCCGATCACGCGTTCTTCAACGACACCGGTCCGCGGTACAACGCCGTCGCGGCCGCCGACGCGTGGCAGCGAATGCTGGACTGGTTCGGCCGTTACCTGCGCTGACTACCGCGCGGCCATCGACCTGGCCGGACCGAGCTGCACCGGCAACGTCGACCAGCCCCGTAGCACCCTCGTGCTGCGCCGGCTTCCGGCGCCGGCGGCCTGCACGTCGGGGAAGCGCTCGAAGAAGGTGCGCAGTCCGACCTCGCCCTCGGCCCGGGCCAGCGCAGCGCCCAGGCAGAAGTGGCGTCCCGTGGAGAACGCCAGATGCCTTCCCGCATTGGCCCTTTCGATATCGAATCGGTGCGGGTCGGCGAACACCGCCGGGTCACGGTTAGCGGCGGCCAGGTAGATCACCACGACCTCGTCGCGGTAGATCGGCATCCCCGCGACCTCGACGTCGCGGCCGGCCACCCGCGCCGTCAGCTGCACGGGGGAGTCGAGGCGCAGAATCTCCTCCACGGCGTTGGGCCACAGTTCCGGCCGTTCCCGCAGCTTCTCCAGTTGGTCGGGATGGTCCAGCAGCATCCGAATTCCGTTGCCCAGCAGGTTGACTGTGGTCTCGAAACCGGCGACCAGCACCAGACCCGCTACGGCCTGCAGCTCGTTGTCGTCGAGATAGCTGTCCTCGCTGCCACTTTTGGCGGTTTGGATCAGCTGGCTCATCAGGTCGTCACCCGGGTTGCGCTGCAGTTCACGCAGATGCTGAACCAGCCATGCGTTGAAGCCCGCGACGCCCCGCCGCACGCGGACGTACTGCTGCCAGGGCAGCCCGATGTCCAGACTCGGGGCGGCCAGTTCGCCGAACTCCAAAACGCGCCGGCGGTCATATTCCGGCACACCGAGGATCTCGCTGATGACAGTGATGGGCAGCTGGGAGCAATAGCGGCCGACGATGTCTACCCCGCCGGGCCGGTCGACCAGCTGATCGAGCAGTTCGTCGGCCGTCTGCTGAACCCGGTCGCGCAGCGCGGCCACCGCGCGTGAGGTGAACACGGCTGAGACCGTCTTGCGGTAGCGCGTGTGATCGGGCGGTTCCACCGCCAGTAGCGACGGCGGCCGCAACGGGTGCAGCCGGTTATCACGGGTGCGAATTTCCAACCAGCGCAACGGTTTCGGCAAGCTATCCCCGAAGTTGACGACGTGGAAATCGTCGGATCGCAGCAGATCGTGAGCGAGGCGGTGGTCGACCGTCATCAGATTCGCCCGGTTACGCACCAACCCGCCGCGGCGTCGTACCTCGTCGTAGAAGGGCACCGGGTCATCCGCGACAGCCGGGTCGGCGATCAACCGGGCTTGCAGGTCGCCGCGCCGTACCGCGAGTTTGGCCACCCCGCGGACCACACCGTGCATCGCAAACCAGTGCAGTCTTTCCTTCACGTCAGCACTCGGCGCTGATCTTGAAGTCCGTCGTCACAACCTTATTCGGGTTGCTGCTGTTGATGCCGGACGCGCTGCCGGTGATGGTGTAGGCGTTCTTGTTGACATCCACGTGTGCGTCGCCCACCCCGCCCTCGTAGTAGCTGCCGGTGAAACCGTCGATGTTGCGGATCTTGACGAACTGCGGGATCACCCGGTCACCGCTGATCATCACCACCGCCTGCACCTGGCCGTCGCGATCGCGGATGTCGATGGTCCGGTAGGCCTGGATCTGGCTACACGCCGGCGGACGCGTGGTGTGGGCGGAGCCATCGATCGTCAGGTGCGCCGCCTTTCGGGGCATGATCTGGGCGCCCCCGCAACCAGACACCGTGAGAGCTATTGCTATTCCTGCCGCTGCGACCATCCGGTTCTGCACCAGAACATTATGGCCGCTTGGGGTCCAGCCTGGGCAGAGCTTTCACGATGCGATTTCGCACGAACTCCGGGCTGATGCCTTTGAGCCGGTCGATCCAACGGATGCTCCTGGGCACGTACCAGTGCAGCCGCGTCGGATGCTGGTAGGCCTGCCACGCCACCTCGGCCACGCTGGAAGCCGGCATCAGACGGAACATCCCTCTTTTGGGCGCCGCGGCACGCAAGTCCGCCGGGGACATCTGGGTCCGCGGTCCGTCGGAGTGCTGGGGCGTCGAGGTCAGGATGGCGGTGTCGATCAGGCCGGGCAGCACGTCGGCGACCCGCACGCCGTGGCGCTGCCATTCGACGCTCAGCGCCTCCGTCAGTCCCTTGACGGCGTGCTTGGTCGCCGAGTAGACGGCGATGCGCGGCATGCCATACGTGCCCGAAGACGACGACGTCGAGAACATCAGGCTGCCCGGCGCCTTCTTCAGGTAGGGGAGTGCCCCGTAGGCGCCCGTCAGCACGGCCTTGAAGTTGACATCGACGACTCGCATCGCGGCCTCGTACGGCACGTCCTCGAACCAGCCGCCTTCACCGATGCCGGCGTTGTTCCACATCATGTCGAGTCCGCCGCCGGCGTTACCGGCACAGAAGTCGGCCAGCGCCGTGTCCAACGCGGCCTTGTCGGTCACGTCGACCACACGGGTCCACAACCCGGCGCCGAGCTCCACACTGAGTGCGGCCAGGCCCTCGTCGTTGCGGTCCACGGCGCCGACGCGCCAGCCTTTGCGGTGGAAGAGCCTGACGCCCTCCCGGCCCATCCCGCTGCCCGCACCAGTGATGAATATCGTCTTCATCGACCTGATCTCCGCCCAGCCCCTCAGCCTGCTTCGACCACATCTTTGATGCGATGCAGCGTCTTCGTCATGTCTCGGATGTTATTGCGCTGTCGCAACCACCCCCCGAACAACCAGAAGTACACGGTGGAGAACGCGGACGGAGTCAACCGGAACGACTCCGTGACATCGGTGCCGTCGCCGGACGGCGCCAGCCGGTACAGCCAGTTGTTGACCGGCTTGTCTCCGAGCATCGCAGCAAATCCGAATTCGCGACCGGGTTCGCATGCGGTCACCTCGCACGTAGTCCAGTAGACCGGACCGATCCCGTTTCGCCGGACGTGCCCGCGGAACCGGGCGCCGAGTGCCGGACCGGTCGCTCCGTCGAGCCACTCGGCCTCGAAGGTTTCCGGTGAGAAGCGTCCGGTATTTCGAATATCGGCTATTAAATCCCAGATCTTGTCTGCCGGCGCCGCCATATGAACTGTTGCTGAACCCTCCATAGAAGGATCCAATCACGCCGCGTGTAACGAAACGCGGCGCCCCACCGATAATCATTGTTTGGGCGTGAACAACCCGATGATCTGGGTGATGGTCTGGGTCAGCGTCTGACCGGGCTTGGGCAGCTGCGCGATCCCCGGCCCCGTCCCGCCCGCGCTGGCACACTTCGGCCAGGCGCCCGGTCCCTGACCGGCCAGGACCCGGTTCGCGACGTCGATTTGTTGCTGCTTGGAGGCTTTCGCCGGGTTTCCGACGCCGCCGTACTCCTCCCACGTAGCTTGCTTGAACTGCAAACCGCCGTACGCTCCGTTGCCGGTGTTGGCGGCCCAGTTTCCGCCGGACTCGCACTGTGCGACGGCTTCCCAGTTCATCGTGTCGGCGTCGGCGGCACCGGTGGACAGCGACATACCCGTGGCGATGAATCCCGCGGTGATCGCGGACTTGATGAGGGGCTTTGTGATGTGCGTCATGTCCGGCATTTCGCCGGGCGTGTTCAAAGCGTTACCCAAGAGAAAAAATTATGAGATCAGTTGTCTACCGCATTGAGATTGGCGCAAACGCCGTTCTCAGGCCCGTCTCAGGTGGGTGGTTGCGGCTGGCAGTAGGAGGCGGTCGCCGTCGAAAGCGCACGTTGATACAGGTTGTCCAAGCCGCGCTGCCGTGTCACTTGCGCGCGGGCCTGCTGCAGCAGGCCCGTGCATGCCGGCGATCCCAGCAAACTCCGATTAAGCGCTATGTGAGACAAAATCTTAGTGTTCAGTGCGTCGATGGCGGCCCGTGACGCCGCAAGATCGGCCGGTGCGGGCGGCACCGTGGCGGGGTCGAGCTTCCACTCCGCGAACCGTTGGTACTCGATGGCTTCGGTGGCGTCGATCTGGTCGCGGAACACGCGGGCGACGAAGTCGGGGTCGACGTCAGTCGACGCCGCGTCCGCGCGCAGTGCCACGAGCTCCTGCTCGACACGCGCCGGATCCTCGATCGGGGCGTGGGCACCCCACTTGAAGGCAGCCACCGGTTCGGCGACCGCGAGCCGTTCGGCGAGTGCATCCACCAGCATCGCCAGCGAATCGGGGCCCTCGGCTTTGCCTTGTGGCGGCGCAACGGCCCCTCCCAACGTGCCCACCAACACGGCGGCCACCGTGACCAGAATCGCGCGAGACGCGCCGTGCAACATCCCGGCCCTCCCTCGGCGACTGATCAGGCACTGACGAACAATGGTGGCATGCGTGCAGACTGGTTGAGATCGACCCAGGCCCGGTCCCTGCTCGCTGCCACCCTCGGAACGTCGCTGCTGCTCGGTGGGGCATTTCTGGCCGTGGACCAACTGCACACCACGTCCGCGGACGCGCTAAACCATTCCGGCCCGCCGGTATCCGACCAGCAGAGCCGGGCCCAGGCGGTGAATGCCGCCAAGGATGTCGTCTCGGCCGCGCAGCTGCACACGACGACGGCGGGTTATCTGCTGATGTCGTGCCGGGACCGGGACAACCCGCCGTATCAGGGCGCGGTGTACCTCTCCTTCACGATTCCCACCGACATCCGGGCCGACGTCTATCTGCCGGGCGTCGTCAAGGCCCTGGCAGCCGACGGCTGGGTGGAGGGCATGTCACCCGGAGGGCACCCGTACAGCAGGTCGGTGTCCAAGGGCGCGGTCACCGCGCTGATCTACCGCGACGACGACAACGCGAATGTGGGAGTGGCACGGGTATACGGCGAATGCCGCAACACGACCGACCACCGCACCGACGCCACCGGATGGATCGATGTCACCGGCGAGATCGGCGGCTGACCCCAGAAAGCACTACTGCGCTTGACGGCATGCGGCCGTCAAGCGCAGTAGTAGCAGTTGTCGTGCGGGTCAGCCCCGGGCGCCCAGCGCGCCCTGCAGGTCACCCTTCATGGCAACCAGCTGAGCACCCCAGTACTCCCAGCTGTGCGTGCCGTCGTTCTGGAAGTTGAAGACGGCGTTGTGGCCACCGGCCGCGTTGTACTGGTCCTGGAACTTGATGTTGCTGCTGCGGACGAAGTTCTCCAGGAACTCGGCGGGCAGGTTCGCGCCACCCAGTTCGCTGGGCTTGCCGTTGCCGCAGTAGACCCACAGGCGGGTGTTGTTGGCGACCAGGGTCGGGATCTGGATCGTCGGGTCGTTGCGCTGCCACGCCGGGTCGCTGGACGGACCCCACATGTCGGCGGCCTTGTAACCGCCCGCGTCACCCATGGCCAGGCCGATCAGCGACGGTCCCATGCCCTGGGACGGGTCCAACAGCGCCGACAGCGAGCCGGCGTAGATGAACTGAGCGGGGTGGTAGGCGGCCAGAATCATTGCCGACGAACCGGCCATCGACAGACCCACCGCGGCACTTCCGGTCGGCTTGACGCTGCGGTTGCTCTGCAGGTAGGACGGCAGCTCGCTGGTGAGGAAGGTCTCCCACTTGTAAGTGGAGCAGCCAGCTTTGCCGCAGGCCGGGCTGTACCAGTCGCTGTAGAAGCTGGACTGGCCACCGACCGGCATGACCACCGAGATGCCCGACTGGTAGTACCACTCGAACGCCGGGGTGTTGATGTCCCAGCCGTTGTAGTCGTCCTGGGCGCGCAGGCCGTCGAGCAGGTACAGCGCAGGAGAGTTGTCGCCGCCGCTCTGGAACTGCACCTTGATGCTGCGTCCCATCGCCGCTGACGGCACCTGCAGGTACTCGACTGGCAGACCTGGCCGGGAGAACGCTCCCGCGGTCGGCGCACCGCCGGCGAGTCCGATCAGGCCCGGCAGGGTCGCGGCCGCAGCCGCACCGACCAGGAGTCGGCGACCCCAGGCCCGTATCTTCCCGCTCACGTCTGTCATACCTGTGCCCCTTGTCCTTATGTCTTTTGTTCCCGGCAGAACTTACCGCGTGACTGGGCAGAATGTCGATTCGGACGCAATCACATTTCAGTTCCATATCGGTTACCGCCGCGGATACAGCAACTGTGTTACCGGGACCCGCGCCGGATCGCCGCATTCGTTATAGCCCGAGCCCGACACGCCCGAACGCGACACACGCCGCGGCGTTATGCAGGCGTTACGCAGTTGACATCGGGCAGAGTCACAACGACGCAAGGGGGTGCACCGTGCCCGTGGCGCCGCGACCACGGTCCCGTCGAGCAACCTTCGCATGATTTACCGCCGCCGACGGGGCCATTTTTCGACCGGTTGATTGCGCAGATCATGGGTGGTTGAGAGCCACCTGCGGGTTTCCCGGCAAGTTCCACACCGACCAAGACGATCTTGCTCAGAACGCGTAGGCTCGCTCGGAGCAATCCGACTGCAGACAGCTATCCCGGGCATTTCCGGCACTTCCGCGCTACAGCACCTCGCCCCTTGGTGCACCGCGCGCAAGAATGCGCGGCCGGCCGCGGGAATGATTGAGGTGCGAGATTTGGATACGGTACTTGGGCTATCGGTGACGCCGACCAGCGTTGGTTGGGTCCTTGCTGAAGGACATGGCGCCGACGGCGCCATTCTCGATCACCGTGAAGTGCAGTTGCAGGATGGCGTGCAGCACAGCCCCGGAGTACGCGCCGTGAGCACGGCACAGCAGCTCACCGCCGAAGCGATACAGGCCAGCGAGGTCGCCAACGCCGACGATCACCGGTTGCGCGTCGTCGGAGTGACCTGGAGCGACGAGGCTTCGGCCCAGGCCGCACTCCTGCTGGAGGCACTGACCGACGCGGGTTTCGACAACGTCGTGCCCGTCCGCCAGCTCGACGCCGTCGAAACACTGGCGCGGGCCATCGCGCCGGTGATCGGCTACGAGCAGACCGCCGTGTGCATCCTCGAGCGCGAGTGGGCGACCGTCGTCATGGTGGACACCCACGACGGCGAGACCCAGACCGCCGTCAAGCATGTTCGCGGTGGCTACGACGGCCTGGCGTCCTGGCTCACCGGGATGTTCGACCGCAGCAGCTGGCGCCCGGGCGGCGTGGTGGTGGTCGGCTCCCAACACGATGTCGGCGATTTCTCGTGGCAGTTGGAGAATGCGCTGCCGGTCCCCGTCTTCTCCCAGACCATGGCGCAAGTGACCGTGGCGCGCGGAGCGGCCCTGGCGGCCGCACAGAGCACGGAATTCACCGACGCCGAACTCGTGGCGGCCGGTGCGGCGGCTCCCGTCGCCGCGGCACCCAAGCGGTCGCTCCAATACGCCGGCGCGGCGACCGCACTGGCGGCCGCTGCGGTGACCTTCGTGGCGTCGGTGTCACTGGCTGTCGGTCTGCAACTCGCCCCGAAGGATCCTTCTCCGTCCCAGCCCGCGCACAAGTCCACGCCGCCGATGGCCGAGGCGGTCGCGCCACCCGTTCCGCCTCCGGCGCAAGCGATTCCGGTCGCTCCTCCGGTGCAGCAGGAGCCGGTGCGACTCACCGCGGGCGAGCAGGCCGAGGAAACGACGGCAGGCGGTCAGCCGACCGTCGCGGCGCCGGAACCCGACTCCACCGACCCCAACAGCGGGCCGCTGCGGCTCAGCCGGGTGCTCGAACACATTCCGGGGACGTTCGCCGAACCGGGGCGCCCGCCCGAATAATCCGCCCGAATAACGGTCAGGCTTTGGGCCGGGTCGCGGTGAAAGACACCGTCACGTCGTCGGCTACCTGCAGCGATCCCATCAGCAACGAGTAGGGCTTGATGCCGAAATCCGACTGCCGGACCGTGGACTGCAGCGACAGGCGCCAGGAGTCCGCGAGTTCCTCGGTGTGCAGGTCTACGGAGTGGTCGCGCTCCTTGCCGCGGATCTGCAGCTTCCCGTTCAGCCGGTAACCGTCGTCGGTCTTTTCGATCGAGTCGGTGTCAAAGCGAATCTCCGGAAACCGATTCGCGGACAACGACTTCAGTGCATTCGAACGCACCAGCGCCTTCTCCGGCCCGGACAGGCCCTTGACGCCACCTTCGCCGCGCAACACGTCGAACGAATCCACCTCGACCACCACGTTGGCCGTATCAGGCTGTCCGTCATGCCAATTCACGGTCGCCTGCCACCGCGTCATCGCGATGGTGAGCCGGTGCCCCATCCTGGCAGCACGGCCGGCAACTCCGGTGTGCAAAGTCAATTCGCCGTCGGCCGCATCGAACGTCCACGCGGCGTTGTCGTCGGTGGCCACGAATCAGACCGTGAGGACGGTGCGGTAGTGGGCCTTGCCCTGCTCCAGGGCCGCGTACCCCTCGGCGGCCTGCGGCAGGGGCAGCTCCTCGATCCACGCGCGCACCCCTGACAGCAGCGCGAAATGCATTGTCTCCTCGATATCTTTCGCAGTTCCCGAGGGATGGCCGATGATGCTGAGCCCGGGCGTGATCAATTGCACGGGACTGATCGGAAGCGGCTCGGGCGTCACCCCGATGGTGACCAGCTCGCCCTGCGGCAATAAGCCGCCGACGGTGTCGGCCATGGCCTTCGAATTGCCCGCTGTAGCAAGGACAACCGCGACGCCGCCCAGGGTGCGCAGCGCTTCGGCGACATTCACCGCGGTGGAGTCGATGTAGTGGTGAGCGCCCAGCTTCTTGGCGTCTTCGGCTTTGCCGGTGCCCCGCGCGATGGCGATCGTTTCAAATCCCATGGCACGGGCCCACTGCACACCGAGGTGCCCCAGACCCCCGACCCCGAGGACGGCGACCCGGTCACCGGGCAGCGCCCGGGTGTGGCGCAACGCGTTGTAGGTGGTGACGCCCGCACACCCCATCGGGGCGGCGTCGACGTCGCTGAGCCCTTCGGGAATCCGCGCCAGCGCCGTGGCGGGCACCGTCACGGATTCCGCGTAGCCGCCGGGGTATTGCCAGCTCGGCACCTTCCCATTGGCGCAGTGGATCAGAATGCCTTTGCGGCACGGGTCGCAATGATTGCAGTTGCCGCCGAACCAGCCGACCGCGACGCGGTCACCGACCGCGAATTCTTCGACACCGTCGCCGAGTTCGGCAATGGTTCCGGCGATCTCGTGGCCAGGCGTCAGTGGCCATGACATATCCGGGAATCCGCCGTTGACGAAGTGCGCGTCGGTGCCGCAGATGCCGCAGGCGGTCACCGCGATGCGTACCTCGCCGCGCCCCGGCGGCGAGGTCTCGACATCGGTGAGCTCGAGCGGCGCACCGGCGGACTGAACGTGTACAGCCTTATGCGTGGGCATGGGTCTCTCTGTCGCTCAGTGGGTTACCGGACATTGCTGACCGGAAGCTGTTCCCTCGGTGTGGTAATCCACCTGCCAATGTTTGATGCCGTTGAGCCAGCCCGAACGCAGCCGCTCGGGTGTGCCGACCGATTCCAGGTCGGGCATCGCGTCGGCGATCGCGTTGAACATCAGGTCGATCGTCATGCGGGCCAGATTGGCGCCGATGCAGTAGTGCGCGCCGGTACCCCCGAAGCCCACATGCGGATTGGGATCGCGCTTGATGTTGAAGGTGAACGGGTCGTCGAATACGTCTTCGTCGAAATTGGCCGAGCGGTAGACCATCACCACCCGCTGGCCCTTCTTGATCTGGACACCGGAGAGCTCGTAGTCCTCCAGCGCGGTGCGCTGGAAGGAGGTCACCGGCGTGGCCCAGCGGACGATCTCGTCGGCCGTGGTGACCGGACGTTCCCGCTTGTAGAGCTCCCACTGATCCGGGAAGTCGGTGAAAGCCATCATGCCCTGGGTGATGGAGTTGCGGGTGGTCTCGTTGCCGGCCACCGCGAGCAGGATGACGAAGAAGCCGAATTCGTCGTCGCTGAGTTTGTGGCCGTCGACGTCGGCCTGAACCAGCTTGGTCACGATGTCTTCGCCGGGGTTCTGCGCCCGGTCGGCGGCCATCTGCATCGCGTACATGATCAGTTCCACCGAGGCGGTGATGGCATCGTTGCTGGCGAACTCGGGATCCTGGTCACCCACCATCTGATTGGACCAGTGAAACAGTTTCATCCGGTCCTCTTGCGGCACCCCCAGCAGACCTGCGATCGCCTGCAACGGCAACTCGCAGGACACCTGCTCGACAAAGTCGCCGGAGCCCTGCGAGGCCGCTACCTCGACGATGCGGCGGGCACGTTCGGCGAGGTCGTCGCGCAGCCGCTCGACGGCGCGCGGGGTGAAGCCGCGGGAGATGATCTTGCGCAGGTGGGTGTGCTGCGGGGCGTCCTGGTTGAGCAGGACGAACTTGCCGCGCTCGATCTGCTCCCCGACGGTGCCATCCTTATAGCGGGGGAGTGCGGTCTTGGCCAGGCTGGAGAACACATCGCTACGCCGGGAGATCTCCTTGACGTCGTTGTGCTTGGTCACCACCCAGAAGCCGCCGTCATCGAAACCACCGGCGCCATAGGGCTGCTCGTTCCACCAGATCGGTGCGGTTCGGCGTAGCTCGGCGAGTTCCTCCACCGGCAGACGCTCCGCGTGGATGTCCGGGTCGGTGAAATCGAACCCGGGGGGCAGGTTGGGCTTTGCTTGCGGTTCGGCTGGCGTCGTTGACAATTGCCTACTCCTCGTAACCGTGTTCACGTGGGCGTCCCGTGCCAATAATTCCTTGCTACACCACAGTTGGGAAGCTTGGGAACAAAAGACGCCAAAGCCGAACTGAAACGTGTTCAGGCGGCACCCCTGATCCGGCACCCCGACGGGGACTTTCGGCACTAGCAGGCGCGTCACGGCGGCCGTTTCATTGAACCGATGGCCGACATGCTGGTGTTGAGCGCCCCCGAAACATTGGCGACCGCCGCCGCGGATCTCACCGAGATTCGGGAGGCGGTCGCCGGCGCCAACGCCGCTGCGGCGGCACCGATATCCGGCGTGATCGCCGCGGCCGGTGACGAAGTTTCAGCCGCCATCGCGAACGCAATGTCGTTGTACGGCAAGCAATATCAAGCTGTGGCCGAGCAGGCGGCGGCGTTCCACGCCCGGTTCAGCGAGACGCTTGCGGCGGCGGCGCGATGGTATGCCGACGCAGAGGCCGCGAACGCATCCCTGGTTGCGGGGTTCGCGCCGATCGCGGCCGCGGATCCCCTGACGGCACTGATCATGGGCGGCACCGACAATCCGCTACCCCTTCCCGAGTACGTGGCGGCAATCAACGACGCCTACATCCAGCCCCGTTTTCCGGGGGCATTGCCACAAGGGTTGTTCACGCCCGAGCAATTCTGGCCGGTCACCGGAAACCTGACCTTCGGCCAGTCCGTCGCCCAGGGCGTCACGCTGCTCAACAACGAGATCAATCATCAGATCAGCACGCTGGGCAACTCCGTCGTCGTGTTCGGCTACTCGCAGAGCGCCGCCATCGCCACCAACGAGATCAACGCGCTGATGGCGATGGGCAACCCGTATGCGGGCCAGTTGTCCTTCGTGCTGGCGAGCAACCCCAACACTCCCGACGGGGGCATACTCGCGCGGTTCCCCGGCTTCTATATCCCGTTCCTCGACGTGCCGTTCACCGGGGCAACCCCACCGAACAGCCCCTACCCGACCTCCATGTACGGGATTCAGTACGAAGGCGTGGCCAACGCCCCGCAATACCCCCTGCACATCTTGTCCGACCTCAACGCCATCATGGGCTACTTCTATCTGCACGACACCTATCAGCACCTGACGGCAGCCCAGGTCGCCGGCGCCGTGCTGCTGCCGACGTCGCCGGGGTACACCGGCAGCAGCCAGTACTACATGTTGCTGACGCAGAATCTGCCGCTGGTGCAGCCGATCCGCGACATTCCGCTGCTGGGGCCGCCCCTCGCCGACCTGATCCAACCGGACCTGCGGGTGCTGGTGGATCTCGGCTACGGCAACATCGGCATCGGCGCCGACTACCCGAACGTGCCCACGCCGGCCAGGCTGTGGCAGGTGATCGACCCCTTCACCGTCACCTTCGACCTGGCCAAGGGCGCGGTGCAGGGACCGCAGGCCGCCCTGGTCGACATCGGGTTGTTGCCGCCGTCGTATCTGCCGGACACCTATCCTTATGTGCCGTCGCTGAATCCCGGACTGTCGTTGAGCTTTGGCCAGCCGAGTGTCACCGGGCTGTCCGTGCTGAGCTGTGCGCTCGGATCGATCCTGCATCTGATCCCGCCGGTGAACACCTGCCCGGTTCTGGCTCCGGTTCTCACTTAGCCGCGGCCGCCGGCCGCTTCCGGCGGGCGGCATATGTGGCTATGCCGATGAGCACGGATTCCGGCTGCCGATACGGCCTTGTGGCGACTGCAGCAAACGATATGCTCTTCAGGAACGAGGCACCGGTGCCAGGAAAGGACGAGCGAAGACATGATTCGCGAATTACTCGCCGCCGCTGCGATCACGGGTTCGATGATTGGGGTAGCACCGGTCGCCAGTGCCGATAACGGTCGCTGGGAGGGCGACGTTCCGGGGATGAACTACGACGCATCGCTCGGTGCGCCATGCGACAACTACGAACGTTTCATCTTCGGTCGCGGCCCCAGCGGACAGGCCGAAGCCTGCCACTTCCCGCCGCCCAACCAGTTCCCGGCCGCCACCACCGGATACTGGGTCATCTCGTACCCGCTTCGCGGTGTTCAGCAGATCGGCGCTCCGTGCCCCGGCCCGAAGGTGGCGGCCCAGTCGCCGGCCGGTCTGCCGATGCTGTGCCTGGGAGCGCAGGGCTGGCAGGAGGGCTGGTTCACCGGAGCCGGCTTCTTCCCGCCCGAACCCTGACAGGGCCGAACCGATGGCCGACGCCCCGATTCCGCGATGGCTGCGGTTCGTGCTGGCGTCTGACCGCGCCGGTTCGGCGTGGTACATCGGCACCGGGTTCTTCTTCGCCCCCGTACTGGCGGTGCTGTCACCGTGGCCGACGGTGACCACTGTGCTGTGGTGGGTGATCGGCCTGGCAGGATTGTGGCTCGGTCTGCTGGGAATCGCGATGGCCGCCGGGCTGGCGCGGGTACTACGCTCCGGCGGCGAGATCCCCGAAGACTACTGGCGCACCCTCGTCGACTACTGACGCCAGCGCCTACAGTCGTATCCACCCGTCATATCCACGAGCAGCCCACGAAGAGGAGATTCATCATGGCGTTCGACCCCAAAGATGCCGTAGACGCCGTCCGCGACATCGCCACCAACGCCGTCGAGAAGGCTTCGGACATCGTCGAGCACGCAAGCGACATCATCCGTGGTGACATCGCCGGCGGCGCCAGCGGCATCGTCCAGAACTCCATCGAGATCGGCACGCACGCCGTCGACCGGGTCAAAGAGGTCTTCACCGGTAAAGACGACGACCTGGACTGAGCTCAGATAGCGGCGGCGGCGTTGAGTTCGTCGAGCCGAGTGGTGGCCTCGAGGTATTCCTGCACCCAGCGTTCGATGACCGTCGCAGTCTTCTCCACCTTCTGGAACTGACCGACGACCTGCCCGACCGGGTTGAACGCCACGTCGACCGACTCGTTCGGGTACCGGTTGGTGGCGCGAACGGCCATGCCGGAAACCATGTACTGCAACGGCATTCCCAGCGGCTTGGGGTTGTCCGGCTGCTCCCACGCCTCGGTCCAGTCGTTACGCAGCATCCGGGCCGGTTTGCCGGTGAACGACCGGCTGCGCACGGTGTCCCGGCTGCCTGCCTTGATGTACGCGGCTTGCTGCACGGGCGTGTTGGAGGATTCCTCGACCATCAACCACTGCGAACCGGTCCAGGCGCCTTGGGCGCCCAGCGCCAGCGCCGCGGCGATCTGCTGGCCGCTGCCGATGCCGCCGGCGGCCAGGACCGGAACCGGCGCGACCTCCTTGACAACCTGGGGCCACAACACAATTGAGCCGACCTCGCCGCAGTGCCCGCCGGCCTCACCGCCCTGGGCGATGATGATGTCGACGCCCGCGTCGGCGTGCTTGCGGGCCTGCGACGGCGACCCGCACAGCGCCGCCACCTTGCGGCCTTCGGCGTGAATGTGCTTGATCATGTCCGCCGGGGGAGTGCCCAGCGCGTTGGCGATCATCGTCACCTTCGGGTGCTTGAGCGCGACCTCGACCTGGGGAGTGGCGGTAGCCTCCGTCCAGCCCAGCAGCTGCAGACTGTCGCCGTCGCTGTCCTCGACGGGAACGCCGTGGTCGGCAAGGATTTTCTTGCCGAAGTCCAGGTGCTCCTGCGGCACCATCTTGCGCAGGGTGTCGGCCAATTCCTCGGCTGACAGGTGGGCGTCCATGCCTTCGTACTTATTGGGGATGACGATGTCCACGCCGTAGGGGTGGTCTCCGATGTTTTCGTCGATCCAGTTCAATTCGATCTCAAGCTGCTCAGGGGTGAAGCCGACGGCGCCCAGCACGCCAAACCCGCCGGCTTTGCTGACAGCGACGACGACATCGCGGCAGTGGGTGAACGCGAAGATCGGGAACTCGATACCGAGTTGATCGCATAGGGCGGTGTGCATGCCTACTCCTGTGGGGCGCGAGACCGATGCAAGAAATTGAAACGTGTTCTAGTTTAATACGAATATCGCCGACGAGACCAGCCAGGTCCCGTTTGTACGGACTAGGCCCCTTCAGATCAGCAGGCCGCGGGCCACCCACAGCGCCAAAAAGCCGAGCATGCAGGCGAAGCAGATGAGGTGGTCGCGGCACACCGCACGGGCGAGGCGAGTCTGTTCGTCCGGCGGGTCGACACGACTGCCCAACCGGATCGCGTTCGGGACGATGCGCGTCAGAGCCAGCGCCACCGGAATGGCTGCGGTGCCACCCGAGATCACCAACACCCATACCGGATCGCGGCCGTTGGCGGCCTGAAATACCAGCGAGCCCAACAAGATCACCATCACCACGGCGATCAACCGGCTCATCGGCTGGGAGGTGGTGGTGGCGCGGCGATAGTAGCTCGCGACCGACTCCAATACGGTCTCGGGCAGTTCCGGCCCGGCGTGCCCGATTGTCTGAACGTCGAAGATGAGATCCATCCACAGCACGGCCAGCAGAAAACCGCTACCGGCCGTCAGCAGCGGTGCCATCAGACGTCCGCCTCTCCGATCGTCGCGTCCCGCCGCCGTGCTCGCACCCGCAAAACGAACAGCACAGCGCCCAGCACCACCGCCACCAACACCGTCTGCAACGCGCCGATCAGCACGACATTCGCGCCGTACCCGTCCGCCGCGGCGACGCATTGAAAGTGCACGCTGGTGCTCGTTCGTTTGGACGATTGGGTGTACCGCGCGGTGGCGTAAGCCAGCTCATAGCCGTGACGGCAGACAAACGAGCTCGTCCATAACGCGCTGGCCGGAACGACTGAGGTCAACGCTGCCGCGCCGCCCACGCAGATCCCGGTGAGCAGTGCCACCTTGACGACCGTCTCACCGAGCCGGCCGCCGCGCCGGCGTGGCTGACCCGTTGACATGTCGCGCCAGTTCATCGGCAGATCCTCGCACGCCGCGCTCAGTAGGGCCGGTACGCCCTTGCCCGCGGCGCGACACCGCGGGTACCGTAGGGCTGCCAATTACGAAACGACGCGTAGCGTAATTGCATTCCGTCGAAAGGATCGCTCGCGATGCGCAGCCGGTACGCCGGGGAACCCTTTACCACGCCCACCGCAGATATCGCGGCCGCGCTCGAGGACGTCAGCATCCCGACGCTGCTGCTGTCGCTGGTACATATCACCGGCGATCCGCGGTTCATCCGAGACTTCAAGCAGATGGGCCTGTTCCTCAACGAGGTACAGGGATTCATGTCCGAGGAGGACAAGGCGCGGGCGCGGGCCGAGGCGCTGCCGGTGCTCAGCGAGTACCGCGACCGCGGCTGCCCGGAACCGCCGCCGCTGAGCGACGACCTCATCCGCGAGATGATGGATTGGGCGGCGTGCGAACACGTTCCCGACGATTATCTGCCCTTGGCGCGCGAGGAGATGGACCTCGAGGGCGTGGACCCGCGCAGGCCGTCGACACTGCCCGTCGACAGCGTGTCGGATTTCCCGGTCGTCGTGATCGGCTGTGGCGAATCCGGCATTCTGGCCGGAATCCGGCTCAAGCAGGCCAACATTCCGTTCACCATCATCGAGAAGAACGCGGGCCCCGGCGGAACCTGGTGGGAGAACAGCTATCCCGGTGCCCGGGTGGACGTCGCGAACCACTTCTATTGCTACAGTTTCGAACCCAACAACGAGTGGACGCATTTCTTCGCCGAGCAGCACGAGTTGCAGAGCTACTTCACCCAGGTCATGGCCAAGCACGATCTGGGCGGCAATGTCCGCTGGAATACCGAGGTCCTCGGCGCCGAATGGGACGACGCGGCCGCCGTCTGGAGTGTGGCATTACGCGCAGTGGACGGCACGGTCAGCACGGTGCAGGCCCGAGCGGTGATCACGGCGGTCGGTCAACTGAACAGGCCGTATGTTCCCGAGTTCGAGGGCGCCGAGTCCTTTGCGGGGCCGTCGTTCCACTCGGCCGCCTGGGATCACTCGGTGGACCTGGCCGGCAAACGGGTCGCCCTCGTGGGCGCCGGAGCCAGCGGATTCCAGATCGCCCCCGCCATCGCCGAATCCGTCAAGCACCTCACGGTTTTCCAGCGCACCGCCCAATGGATGTTTCCCAACCCGATGTACCACGACGAAGTGGGTAACGGTGCGCGCTGGGCGATGCGGCATCTGCCGTACTACGGCCGCTGGTACCGGTTCCTGCTGCTCTGGCCAGGCGCGGACAAAGGCTTGGACGCCGCGCGCGGGGACCCGAATTACGCCGACCAGGACTACGCGGTGAGTGACATCAACGCGGCCGCCCGAATGATGTTCAGCCAGTGGATCACCAGCCAGGTCGACGAGGGCTCCGAACTGTTGACCAAAGTGCTGCCGGACTACCCGGCCACCGGCAAGCGCACGCTGCAGGACAACGGTAGTTGGCTGAAAACCCTCCAGCGCGACAACGTCGAGTTGGTGCGGACACCGATCGAGCGGATCACGCCGGGCGGCATCGTCACCGACGACGGGGTCACCCACGACGTCGACATCATCGTCTACGCCACCGGTTTCCGGCACACCGACGTGCTATGGCCGCTGAAGATCAATGGCCGCAACGGAATTGACCTGCATGAGCTGTGGGGGAGCCGGCCGTTCGCGCACCTGGGCATCACCGTGCCCGGATTCCCCAACCTGTTCCTGATCTACGGACCGGGCACACACCTCGCACACGGCGGCAGCCTGATCTTCCAGTCCGAACTGCAGATGCGTTACGTCAACCTGTGTCTGCAGCACATGGCTGAGGAACACATTGTGGCGATGGAGCCTACCGCCGAGGCCGCCGAGCAATGGCATCAGCGGACCCAAGCCGAGATCAAGCAGATGGTGTGGTCGCACCCGGCCGTCAAACATTCGTATTTCAAGAATGCCGACGGCGAGATTCACACGGTCAGCCCGTGGCGGCTCAACGATTACTGGTCCGCGGTGCGCGAACCGGAGTGGTCTGATTTCGTTCTGCGACAGGAGAAGTGAGGCGATGCGCACGGTAGTCATCGATGGACCCGGCGCCATCCGGGTGGACACCCGACCCGATCCCGCACTGACCGGACCGGACGGCGTGATCGTCGCGGTGCGCGCCGCCGGCATCTGCGGATCCGACCTGCACTTCTATGAGGGCGATTACCCGCTGGCCGAACCCGTACCCCTGGGGCACGAAGCCATCGGCACCGTCGTCGAGGCCGGCCCGGACGTGCGATCCGTCAAGGTCGGCGACGAGGTGATGGTGTCCTCGGTGGCCGGGTGCGGCGCGTGCCCGGGGTGTGCCACCAACGACCCGGTGATGTGCCACTCAGGCCTGCAAATCTTCGGCGGCGGAGCGCTTCCCGGGGCTCAGGCCGATCTGCTCGCCGTGCACGCCGCCGACTTCCAGGTGCGCAGAATTCCCGAGGGCATCAGTACCGAACAGGCACTGCTGCTCACCGATAACCTGGCTACCGGCTGGGCGGCGGCCCAGCGGGCCGACATCCCACTCGGTGGCACAGTGGCGGTGATCGGGCTTGGCGCGGTCGGTCTCTGTGCGCTGCGCAGTGCGTTCGCTCAAGGGGCAGCAACGGTTTTCGCGGTCGATCGGGTCGAGGGACGGTTGCAGCGCGCGGTTGACTGGGGCGCCACACCGGTGCCGTCGTCGACAGTGGAGTCGATCCTGGCAGCCACCGGCGGACGGGGTGCTGACGCGGTGATCGATGCCGTCGCGACGGACGCGTCCCTGACCGACGCCCTCTACGCGGTACGGCCGGGTGGCACCGTCTCGGTGGTCGGTGTGCATAATCTGCAGCCTTTTCCGTTCCCGGCTCTAGCGTGCCTGATCCGCAGCATCACGGTGCGCTGGACCACCGCACCGGTGCAGCGCACCTGGCCGGAGCTGATCCCGCTGCTCCAGTCCGGCCGGTTAGCCGTCGACGGCATTTTCACCACGACGCTGCCGCTCGATGAGGCCCCCAAGGGCTACGCGACCGCCGCGACACGTTCCGGCGACGACGTCAAGGTCCTGTTGACGCCTTAGTGTGGCAGCATGGCGTCTATGCGCTGTGCCGCAATCCAACTCGAGGCGGTGCCGGCCGACGTCGACGCCAATCTGGCCACCGTTGAACGTCTGGTCGAGCAGGCCGTCGACGCCGGCGCGCAGACCATCGCGTTGCCGGAGTTCTTCACCACCGGCGTCGGGTTCTGGCCCGAGTTGGCGGATGCGGCGCTGCCGGCCGACGGAAAAGCCACTGAACTGCTGCTGGCTCTGGCGGCCCGGCACGAGGTGATGATCGGCGGCTCATTGCTGATCCGGGACACTGACGGAGACGTGCGAAATGCGTATCTGATTGTCACCCCGCAGGGCGTTGCCGGGCGGCATGACAAGGACCTTCCGACCATGTGGGAGAACGCCTTCTACGTAGGCGGTTACGACGACGGGGTCATCGAGGTCGGTGATCTGACAGTGGGCGCCGCGGTGTGCTGGGAATTGATGCGTACCCAGACCGTGCGTCGCCTGCGGGGCCGGATTGACCTGGCGATGACCGGGTCAGGCTGGTGGTCGATCCCCGACTGGTGGCCGCGCGCCGCCTTTCGCCGGATGGAGCGGCGCAATGCGGCGACGGCGCGGGAGGCCGCGGCGTCGTTCGCGGGCTTCGTGGGCGCTCCGGTTCTGCATGCGGCGCACGTGGGAGCCGTGCGGTGCCGCATGCCGTGGCTGCCGTTGGGTTACTCGGGCCGCTTCGAGGGCGGCACCATGATCATGGCTGCCGACGGCAGGGTGCTGGCAGCTGCGGACGAGGGTGAGGGCGTCGTCGTGGCTGACGTGTCGGTAGGCCGAGTTTCGCCGAGTTCTGTTGTCCCTGAACGGTTCTGGTTGCACCCGCGGGGCGCGCTGCCGGCGGTGGTGTGGCATTACCAGCGGGTGCACGGTCGCCGCTACTACCGACATCACGTCGCCGCGTCGTAACCGCTCAACGGGTGGCCGACACGTACTGCGAGCGCATGAAGCTGTCGATCTTCACATCCACCGCGGGCGGGGTCATCCCGTATCCGGCCTGCAGGTTCAGCGTGTTCCGAACTGGCTCGACAGACCACCCGTGGTCCCGGAGCCACTGCGCCGGATCCGCTGGGTTGTCGTAGGTGAGCGCGGAGAAGTCGACGTCGCCGGACATGTTGACGCCGGGGTGCGCCTGTTCCAGTTCCGCGAGCTGGTCGTGGTCCAGGCGAGAGCCCAATGCACCGGTCGCAATCCGGCTGTCGGACGCGCTGTGTTCGTGGATGCGGGCGAACAGCGCCTCCTGGGCGTCGCCAGTCAGATAGGGCAGCAGTCCCTCCACCGACCAGGCGGTCGGGACCCCGGGGTCGAAGCCGGCTTTGACGAGTTCAGCGGTCCAGTCGGTGCGTAGATCCGCCGCGACCTCGACCCGGCGCGCCCTGCGCTGCGCACCGAGTGCGTCGAGCACCCGTGACTTGAATGCCAGGACCTTTGGCAAATCGACTTCGAAAACCGTTGTCCCGGTGGGCCAATCGAGGCGATAAGCCCGCGTGTCGAGGCCAGCTGCAACGATCACCGCCTGCTCGATGCCCGTTTCACCGGCATTGGCAAAGAAATCGTCGAAGAATCGGGTTTGCACGCCGTACAGGCGCGGGAAGGTGGTCTCGTCTTCCGAGGTGCCGGGATTTTCGAGCAGCCCATTCAGGTAAGCGTCTCCGGTCGCGGTGATGAAGTGCTGTGCATAGTCGTCACGCGCGAGCGGCCGGGCGCTCAACGAATGTACCGCGCGCCAACCCGCCACGAGCAGGGCGGTGTAGCCGACACCGCTGACAATGTCCCACTGGTCGTCCTCCGAACGGAGGGATCCGAATTCCGGTGTCGTCATACAGCGAACGTACCCCTCAGAGTTCCAGCAACACGGTCACCGGCCCGTCGTTGGTCAGCTCGACCTGCATGTGCGCGCCGAAGGTTCCCGTCTCGACGTGAGCGCCCAGTGTGCGGAGCGCGTCGGCGAACGCGGCGACGAGCGGTTCGGCGACCGCGCCGGGCGCTGCCGCGTTCCAGGACGGGCGACGGCCCTTGGCGGTGTTCGCGTACAGGGTGAACTGGCTGACCACCAGAATCGGGGCTCCGACATCGGAGGCGGACTTCTCGTCGTCGAGAATCCTTAGCGTCCAGAGCTTTTCGGCCAACCGCCGAGCCTGTTCAGGCCCGTCGTCGTGGGTAACGCCGACGAAGGCCAGCAGACCCTGGCCCGGCGGGCGGATGGCGCCGACCACCCGGTCGTCCACCACCACCGCTGCCGAGGAGACCCGTTGCACCAGAACCCGCATGGGCCCTGATGCTGCCATGCCCGTCCATGTGCGAGGCTCGTGAGGTGTCTGTGCTGGTTGCGTTTTCGGTCACTCCGATGGGCGTGGGGGAGGCCGTCGGCGAGATCGTCGCCGAGGCGGTCCGGGTGGTCCGCGAGTCGGGCTTACCCAATAAGACGGATTCGATGTTCACCGTGATCGAAGGCGACAGCTGGGCGGAAGTGATGGCCGTGGTGCAACGGGCGGTGGAGGCGGTGGCCGCGCGGGCGCCCCGGGTCAGCACCGTGATCAAGGCGGACATGCGTTCCGGAGTGACCGACGCGATGACGCAGAAGGTGCAATCCGTCGAGCGGTACCTCTCCGACGGCTAAGCCGGGGTGGCGACCCACCTCCTTCTGATGGCCACCCCAGCCCGGAATGCCCAGCCCGTTGCCGGTGGGCGTAGCGTGAACCCGATCACATTGGGTCAACCCTCAGGAGGCCGCAGGATGTCCAGGTCGTCTGCACACACGCTGGTGCGAGTCTCATGACTGATCCGGCAGAAGATGTCGCGCGCGGAGGCGACGGCGGTCTAGGCGGTGCCGGTGGTGCGGGCGGCCGCGGTGGTGCCGGCGGTGCCGGTGGTGCGGGCGGTCGGGGTGGTGCCGGCGGCCGGGGCGGTGACGGTGGTCGCGGTGGCGACGGGGGCGCTGGCGGGCCCGGTGGAGCCGGAGGCGCCGGCGGTGAACCCGGCCGCGGTGGTGAGCCCGGTCAGCCCGGCCAGCCGGGGCAGCCTGGCCAGCCAGGGGAGCCCGGTCAGCCCGGGGAACCAGGCCGTCCAGGTCAGCCCGGGCAGCCCGGCTGAATTGACTTTGATGGTCGATGGCGTCGTGACGATGGGCGCGCCGACGACCGCATAGCTCGCGGACGTGGTCGACGGCCGCTGGCTGCCACGACGAACTCCGGCGGCGCGGCAGGCGTCACCCCTGCGTGCGCTGATGACGACTCACATGCTCTGCCTGCGGCAATAGATTTTCTACTCTGCATTCTCCAGTTCGGCTGGCGTATATGTGAATCAGGTGTGGACAAATTATGCTTTATCGGCCCGTTGACCTCGAAAGCACCGAAATCCGAGTGTACGAATTAATGAATTCATCCGGTGCTTGGTAATTAAGCGGCGTTACCAAAGATTCGGCGGGAGCCTAGGCTTTTAGAACACGGTTCTGAATCGGCCTCGGATTCCGATGCGCCTCTCGAATACGGCCGTCGGGGCCCCAGGCCCAGCGCATCATGTGAACCCGACGCGGAAAATACGCTGTCCTACAACAGCTTTGAGACACTGTCGCGATGCGGTCGATCTTGCATCCGGTCGCCGCGATACGACGAATCGCCCGTGCTCAGACTTCGCAGTATCCGGGATGTCGCCTTGCTCGCTGACGCCGCCGAACTTTACCTGAATGTACCGCGTTTTCGGCTTGTACGCGTGATACTAATGGCTACCTTCCTTTCCCTAGGTATCCGTTGGGAGTCCCCTGATGTCGTTTGTGATTGCAGCACCAGAATTATTGGCAGCAGCGGCATCGCAGGCGGCGGGAATCGGTTCCTCGGTGACCGCGGCCAATGCCGCGGCGGCGGCATCGACGACCGGAGTGTTGGCTGCGGCCGGGGATGAAGTGTCGGCGGCGATCGCGGCACTCTTCACTCGTCACGGTGCGGACTATCAGGCGCTCAGCGCCCGCGCGACCGCGTTTCAATTGCAGTTCGTCCAGGCGTTGAACAACGCCGGGACTTCGTACTCCGCGGCGGAGGCCGCGAGCACATCCCCCCTCGGACTCATCGAAGACGCCGTGCTCGGCGTGATCAACGCGCCCACAAATCTGCTGTTGGGGCGTCCGCTGATCGGTGACGGCACCAACGGCGCACCAGGGACGGGCCAAAACGGCGGTGGCGGCGGCATCCTGTGGGGCAACGGCGGGGCCGGCGGCTCCGGCGCGCCCGGTGGGGCGGGCGGGGCTGGGGGTGCCGCGGGCCTGTTCGGCAATGGCGGAGTCGGTGGCGCGGGCGGTGTCGGCGGCGGATCCGGCGGTGCGGGCGGCACCGGCGGCTGGCTGTGGGGCAACGGCGGCGCCGGAGGATCCGGCGGCGTCGGCGCCATCGGAGGCAGTGGCGGCACCGGTGGTCTGGGCGGCAGCGCGCTGCTGTTCGGCAGCGGTGGAGCCGGTGGCACCGGCGGGTCCGGCGGGGCGGGCGCTGTTGGCAGCGCGGGCTCGGCAGGCACGCCACTGCTCGCGGCCGGTACTGGCGGCGCGGGCGGTGACGGCGGCAATGCCGGCATGGGGGGGACCGGCGGCAACGGCGGCCTGCTGTACGGCTCAGGCGGAGCCGGTGGGCAAGGCGGTGTCGGCGGTGCCGGTGGAGTAGGTGGAGTTGGTGGTGCCGGATTTGACGCCACCACGGTAGGCGGCACAGGCGGCAATGGCGGGAACAGCGGCACGGGCGGCGACGCCGGCAACGGCGGAATGGGTGGCGCAGGTGGGCGCGGATCGGCGCTATTCGGCGCCGCGGGTGCTTTCGGCGATGGCGGGGCCGGTGGGGTCGGCGGGAATGCCGGGGCACCCGGAAACGGCGGCACGGGTGGCGTCGGCAATGCCAGCACGGTCGGCGGCAACGGCGGAAACGGCGGCGACCCGGGCACCTTCGGCGTCGGCGGCAGCGGCGGCGCCGCGGGCGGCCTTGGCGCCAGCTCCGGTGCGACCGGAATTGCGGGCTCCATCATTGCCGGCAACGGCGGCAACGGTGGTACAGGCGGTCACGGTTACGACGCCTCCAGCGCGGTATCGGGCACTCCCGGCGGCAAAGGTGGGGTGGGTGGCAACGGCGGCAGTTACGGCAACGGCGGTTCCGGCGGCGCTGGGGGGAACTCCGCGCTGGGCGCCGGCGCCGGGGGTGCGGGTGGCGCCGGCGGAAAGAGCGGCCTGATCGCCGGTAAGGGCGGGACCGGCGGCGACGGCGGAAACGCCCTGGGCACCGGCGCGGGCGGTAACGGCGGCGCCGGTGGGGCGGGGCAGAACGAAGGACCCGGCAATGCCGTCGCCGGCGCGGGCGGCAAGGGCGGCGACTCCGGCATCGGCCGCGGCGGCAACGGCGGCGCCGGTGGTGCTGCGACCAACGCTGGGACTGGGGATGCGATCGGCGGGGACGGTGGGCTGGGTGGCGTCGGACCCACGGGCGGTGGCGACGGTGGCGCCGGTGGAGCGGCCGTCAACAACGGCACTGGTGGCGCGACCGGAGGGGCGGGAGCTGATGGCACCAGCGGTGGTAGCTCCGGTACGGGGGGAAATGGTGGCAAAGGCGGAGGTGCCAACGTCTACAACGCGGCCGCTTCGGGTAAAGCTACCGGCGGTCGTGGTGGTGAAGGGGGCAGTGGCGGCGCGGGGGGCGGCGCGGGCGGGGCCGGTGGAGGGGTGGACACCAACTTTGGCTTCGGCGCTTCAATCGGCGGCGACGCAGGTGCTGGAGGCAGCGGGAGTATTGGCGGCGACGGCGGCAAGGGCGGTTCCGCGTCGACCAATGGCACCGGCAACGTCACGGCTGGTAATGGCGGTGCTGGCGGCATTGGTACCAGCGGAGCA